>JBBCJV010000010.1:2500-456846 GCA_037190565.1 Burkholderiaceae bacterium | reverse complement strand
AAGGCGGGTACCGGGCAGGCCCGGCGAGCACCGATATCGGGCGGCGCGCAGCCGGGCCTGCCCGGTACCCGCCCCGCGCCATCGTGTCCCCCTGTCCCCGCTTCCATGCATGCATGCCGATTCGCCTTCAAGGCGATCACGGCACTGCTTCGCCTGACCGTGGTGCTGCGGCGAAGTAGGCCGCTGCCGCGCTGGTGGAGGTGACCCAGGCACCCCAGGCCAGGTCGATCAACGTCACCTGCCAGGGCCAATCTTGCAGCGTGGCCTGGTTGGTGAGGTCGTAGGTGCCATAGGCCACCAGGCCAAACAGCGCGCCGCGCGCCCAGGCCCCGCGCAGGCGCTGCGCCGGCAGCACGGCCAGCAGCGTCACGCCGGCGATGTACAGCACGTAGAAGATGCCCGCGGCGGCGACGTCAAACCCCTCGCGCATCAGGTGGCCTATGGCGGGCCGGTACAGGCGCTGGGCCATCAGCGTCAGCCACACCGCGTCCAGCGCCAGAAAGACCGCGCCCATGACGGCAAAGGCCAGTGCCAGGCGCAGCGGGTTGCGCGCCAGCCGGGCGGCCAGGGTTTCGGTGTGCGGCATGGCGGGGCTCCAGGTCGGCGGGCACCGCGTTGGCCGGGCCGCCTCACCGCGTGGCAGATGAAGCTGGCCGGCCGCGGCGGCTCATCTGGCTTCTACGGTGCCGGCCCGCGCCTGGATCACCGCCGCGGTTGAAGAGCGCCTGTCGTTCAGCGCACCGCCGGCTGCAGCAGGCGCAGCGTGCCGGCATCGGCGTCCATCTCCGCCGGCAGGCCCACGGGCACGGTGAACTTGCGCCGTATGTGCCCGATCATGGCGCCGGTGTAGACCGGCACGTTCAGCGGCAGGAAGTAGTCGTCGAAGACCTCGTCCAGCGTCAGCGTGCCGTAGTTGCCGTCGCCCGGGCCGCAGTTGGTGAAGGCGCCCACCACCACGCCGGCCAGGCGGTCCAGCACCCCGGCCAGCTTCAGCGTGCTGAGCATGCGGTCCACGCGGTAGATGTACTCGTTGACCTCTTCGAGGAACAGGATGGCGCCTTCGAAGCGCGGCCAGTAGGCCGAGCCGGCCAGCGAGGCCAGCACCGCCAGGTTGCCGCCCAGCAGCGGGCCGCTGGCCTTGCCGCCGCGCAAGGTGGTGATGCGGTCGCTGCGCGGCGCCGGGAACTCGCCGCGGTCGCTGCGGTTGGCCAGCAGCGCCGGCTCGGCGTCCATGACCACGCTGCGCAGGTAGTCCACGCTGAAGCTGTTCCATTCGCTGCTGGCCAGCGGCGAATGGAAGGTGACCAGCCCGGTGTGGGCGTGCACCGCGTTGATCAGCGCGGTCAGGTCCGAGAAGCCGCCCAGGAACTTCGGCGCGCGGCGTATGGCGGCGTAGTCGATCAGCGGCAGGATGCGGTTGCCGCCGGAGCCGCCGCTCATGGCCAGGATGCCGTGCACGCCGGGGTCGGCGAACATGGCGTTCAAGTCGGCGGCGCGCTGTTCGTCGGTGCCGGCGAAGTGGCCGCGCCGCGCGCGCAGGTGAGGCGCCTCGCGCACCACAAAACCCAGGGCCTGCAGCGACTCGGTGGCCACCTGGTAGGGCTGGCGCGTGTAGACGGCGCCCGAGGGGTTGACCAGCGCGATGGTGTCGCCGGCCTTCAGGCGCGGGGCGCGCAGCAGCGGCGGCCTGTGGGCGGCGCCGGCAGGCGCACCGGCAGGTGGGGCGGCCACCGCGCCGACGGCGGCCGTGGCACCGGCTGTAACAGCAGCGAGGAATCGGCGGCGGTTGCTCATGCGGTTCGGGTCTCCTGCGGGCACGGCGGGCACAGGCTCAGCCGCCTACACCACGCGCGGCAGCTCGCGCCGCACACGTGCGCGCTGGCCGTGGTCGAAGTGCCACCACTCGGTGGGGATGCCGGCAAAGCCGCCTGCAGCCATGGCCTGGCGCAGCCACTGCCGGCGCTGCACATGCTCGGGGCGCAGCACGCCGGCGGCCAGGTGCGCCTCGTGCAGCTCGGGGTGCGAGCGCAGGCTCATCTCGTCGAAGCCGCTGCCCATGTCCAGCTCGCGGCCGTCGGCACCCAGCAGCGTCACGTCCACCGCCATGCCGAAGCTGTGTATGGAGCCGCGCACCGGCTCGGCGAAGTAGGCGGCCTCGGGCTTGCCCACCACGTCGGCCCAGATGGCCTCCTGCACACGCTGCGGGCGCAGGGCGTCCAGCACCAGCAGCGCCAGGCCCGGCTGCTGCTCGCGCAGAAAGGCCGCCGCCTGGGCCAGCCCATCGGCCGCCTCGCGGCGCAGCCAGCCGCAGTCCATGCCGCCGTACAGCGTGCGACCGGCGAAGTTGTTGCTGCCGGCGTAGCGCAGGTCCACACGCACACCGGGCACACTGGCCAGGCGCACGAAGTCCGGGTGGCCGGCCAGCGCTTCCACCGGCACGCCGGGCGGCGGGCTCACCGGCATGCCTGCTTGCTCACGCAGCAGGTTCCTTCAGGTCGGCCTGCAACGGCTGCAGGCAGGCCTCGGCGGTGCTGCGCAAGTCCTTGACCAGCCGCCGCGCCGCCTGCGACAGCGGTGCCGACAGGGCCCACAGCAGGTGCAGCGACACCGGCAGCGCCGGCACCAGCGGCCGCACACGCACCAGGCGGCGGTCGGCGCTGGCGGCGGTGAAGGGGTCCACCACCGTGACGCCCAGGCCGGCTTCGGCCAGCGCGCGCGCCAGCTGGTAGGTCTGCACGGTGATGGGCATCTGCGGCACACGGCCCTGGGCCTCGCACTCGGCCAGCATGCGATTGCCCAGCGGGTCGTTCTCTTCCAGGCCTATCAGTTCCGGCGGCAGCTCGCGCACCGCCAGCGGCCCGGCCTGGCGCGCCAGCGGGTGGCTGGTGGGCACCAGCGCCGCCATGGGCCAGGTGGCCAGCACTTCCGAGCCTATGCCGGGGTGGCGCGGGTCATGCATGGACAAGGCCAGGTCGGCCTCGCCCAGCAGCAGGGCGCTGACCAGCTCGCGCGTGTGGTGGGTGGAGAGCTGGCAGCGCACGCCGCGCAGCGCCCGGTGCCAGCGCGCCATCGCGGCCGGCACCAGCGCCCCGCCCAGCGCCGGCGTGGCCGCCAGGCGCACGGCCTGGGTCTGGCCGCTCTTCAGGCTGGCGGCCAGGCGGCGTATCGCCACCAGGTCGCCGTGCAGCCGGTCCACCTCGACGAACAGGCGGTGCGCCTCGGGCGTGGGCACGAACTTGCCGCGCGAACGTTCGAACAGCGTGATGCCCAACTGCGCCTCGGCGTGCTGCAGCACCTTGGTCACCGCCGGCTGCGAGATGTGCAGCACCTGCGCCGCGCCGCTGGCGGTGCCGGCCTGCATCACGGCATGGAAGACCTCGATGTGGCGCAGGCGCATGCCGGCCCCGGCGTTCAGCGCGCCGCGGCCGGCGTGCGCGGCGGCGGGGCAAAACGGCGGTCGGGGCGTGGTGCCTGCGCAAACACCGGCTGCAGCGCCGGCAGGCGGGCCTGGATGTCGCGTATGCGGGTATCACCCGCCGGGTGTGTGGACAGCCACTGCGGCGGCGCCTGGCCGCCGGCCGCGGCCGCCATCTTCTGCCACAGCGTGACGCCGGCCGCCGGGTCGTAGCCGGCGCGGGCGGCCAGCACCAGGCCCAGGGCGTCGGCCTCCAGCTCGTCCTGGCGGCCGAAGTTCAGTGACAGCAGCTGGCTGCCGGCCTGCGCCGCCAGGTCGCCCAGGCCGCCCAGGCCCAGCAGCGCGGCGCCGCCGCGCAGCAGCAGCTGTGTGCCGCTGGTCTTGGCCATGCGCTCGCGCGCGTGTTCCAGCAGCGCATGCGCCACCTCGTGGCCCATGATCATCGCGACCTCGTCGTCGCTGAGCTGCAACTGCGCCAGGATGCCGTAGAAGAACGCGATCTTGCCGCCGGGCATGCAGAAGGCGTTGAGCTGCTGGCTGCCCAGCAGGTTGACCTCCCACTTCCACTGGCGCGCGCGGTCGTTGCAGGCCGGCGCAAAGGGCACGATGCGCGCGGCGATGTAGCGCAGGCGCTGCACCTGCGGGTGGTCGGCCGGCGCCAGCGCACGCTGGCCCTGGGCCTCGCGCAGCATCTGCCCGTACTGCTGCTGGGCAGCGGCTTCCACATTGGCCGCCGGCACCAGGCGTGCCGCGCGCGAGCGCCGGCACTCGGGAATCGTCTGCCCCCGTGCCGGCGTGGCCGCCGCAGCCGCGCCGGCCAGCAGCGCCGAGGTGAACAAACGCCGACCCGGGTGGCTGCAACGGCAGGCGCTCGCGGTCAGGGCAGGGGTGCGGTCGGTGGACACGGCGGCGGCCATTTTAGGGACGGGCAGGAAGACCATGCGCCGCGGCGGCCACGGCGGCCAACGCGCTCAAGCCCCGTCGACCGGGGCAGAGGCCGGTGGCTGCGCCCGCCGGCGGGCCAGCGCCACGAACCAGTCTATGGCGTCGGCATTGGCCATGGCGTCGCGCTTGAGCACGGTTTCGGGCGCCGCGCCCATCAACAGCTTCTTCACCGGCAGCTCCATCTTCTTGCCCGACAGCGTGCGAGGTATGGCGGTCACCTGCAGCACCTCGCTGGGCACATGGCGCGGCGACAGCGCCTGGCGTATGACGGCCTTGATGCGCGCCTGCAGCGCCTCGTCCAGCACCTGGCCTTCGCGCAGCACCACGAACAGCGGCATCCAGCTTTCGCGGCCCAGGTACTCCAGGTCCACCACCAGGCTGTCCAGCACCTGGTCCAGCGCCTCCACCGCACGGTACAGCTCGGCAGTGCCCATGCGTATGCCGAAGCGGTTGATGGTGGCGTCGCTGCGGCCGTAGATCACCGCGCCCACCGAGCCGCTTTCCGGGTGCGGCACCAGGCGTATCCAGTCGCCATGGCGCCAGGCGCGGCGGCCGTCGGCGGTGTCGCCGTGCTCGCCGGGGAACATGTCGAAGTAGCTCTCGCGGTAGCGGCTGCCGTCGTCGTCGCCCCAGAAGTACAAGGGCATGGACGGCATGGGGCGGGTGCACACCAGCTCGCCCACTTCGCCCATCAGCGGCCGGCCGTCCTCGCTCCAGGCCTGCACCGCAGCGCCCAGGCAGCGCACCTGCATCTCGCCGCGCGTCACCGGCAGCGTGCGGTTGCCGGCCACAAAGGCGCCGGCGAAGTCGGTGCCGCCGCTGATGGGGTTGAGCCAGATGTCGCGCCCACCCACCTGGGGCAGCCGGTCCCAGATCCACTGGTAGGCCTCGTCAGACAGCGGACTGCCGGTGCTGCCCACGGCGCGCAGGCGCGACAGGTCGCCTTCGCGCTGCGGCTCAACGCCGGCTTTCAGGCAGCTGGCGTAGAAGGCCGCGCCGGCGCCGAACCAGGTGACGCCGGTGCGGGCGGCAAAGCGCCACACGGTGCCCCAGTCCGGCGCCTGCGCCGGGCCGCTGGGGTTGCCGTCGTAGATGCACACCGTGGTGCCCGCAAGCAGCGCGCCCACCTGCGCGTTCCACATGATCCAGCCGGTGCTGCTGAACCAATGGAAACGCTCGCCGAACTCCAGCGAGGGCGCCACGTCGTTGTGCAGCGCGTTGCCCTTGAGCATCTCCAGCACCACGCCGCCGTGGCCGTGGACTATGGGCTTGGGCAGGCCGGTGGTGCCGCTGGAGTAGACGATCCACAACGGGTGGTCGAAGGGCAGCCACAGCGGCTGCCAGGCCGGCCCCGCCTCGCCCGCCGTCCAGTCGGCAAAGCGGTGCGCCTGGCGCTGCGGCGCGGCGAACTCAGCGGCATCGGCGGCCGCGTCCACATCCGCCCAGAACACCACATGGCGCACGCTGGGCAGGCCGGCCAGCACCTCGCGCAGCACGCCGCGGCGGTCGTGCCGGGTGCCGCCCCAGACCTGGCCGTCCACCGCCACCAGCACGGTGGGCGCGATCTGGCGAAAGCGGTCCAGCACCGCCACCGGCCCCATGTCCGGCGAACACACGCTCCACACCGCGCCCACGCTGGCCGCGGCCAGGAAGGCCACGATGGTCTGCGGCGCATTGGGCAGGTAGGCGGCCACGCGGTCGCCGGGCTGCACGCCGGCGGCCACCAGGCGCTGCGCAAAACAGGCCACCTGGCGGCGCAGCTCGGGCCAGGCCAGCGCCACCGGCTGGTCCAGGCGCTCGTTCTGGTAGATCACCGCCGGGTGGCCGGCCGCATGCGCCGCGTCGGCATGGCGCAGCACCTGGCGCGCGTAGTTGAGCTGCGCACCCGGGAACCAGCGCGCGCCGGGCATCACCTCGGCTTGCAGCACCGTGCGCCAGGGCGTGGGCGATTCGATGTCGAACCACTGCCACACCGAGGACCAGAAGCCGTGCAGGTCGGTGGTGGACCACTGCCACAGGTCCTCGTAGCTGGCAAAGCGCAGGCCGCGCTGCTGCTGCAGCCACTGCTGGTACAGCGTGATGCGGGCCGGAGGTGAGGTCTTGTTCATGGTCTCCTTGCGGCGTTGCGCGGCATCATGGCCGGTCTGCGCTGAACATGCTTCCGATCTTGACGCCTGATCTTGCCACCCGATTCGCCCAGCGTGCCTGGCCCTGGCGCTGGCACGCCCTGGGTGTGGCCTTGCTGTGGATGGGCCTGGTGGCGGCCAGCATCGCGCTGAGCACCCCGGCCTGGCTGCTGCAGGCCACGTTCGGCCTGGCCGGGCCGGTGGTGGGCCTGTCCTGGGCCGTGCTGTGCACGGCGACCTGGTTTCACCCGGGCCGCGGCGTGCTGTCGGCGGCCTCGCCGCACCTGGCCCGCTTCCCCGGCTGGCTGCGGACGCTGCTGCGCTGGCACGCGGCCGGGTTCCTGGCCTTGTTCGTGCTGGGCTGCGGTCTGGTGTGGCCGCTGGTGGCGGTGCTCAACCTGCTGGGGCAGGGACGGGTCGTGCCGACCTGAGCACCACGCCGAGCGCGCGGCATGGATGCGCGGCCCGTGCGCTCAACCGTGCGCCGGCCAGCGCCTGAGCACCCGCTGGAAGAACAGGCTGTTGGGCAGCTGCAAGGTGGTGGCACTGGGCTGGCCGTGTTCGTCCAGCTCCTTGAGCGTGGTGTAGACCAGGTTGATGTCTATCACCCGCCCCTTGAAGCCCTCCACCGTGCGGTTTTCCATCAGCTCCACCACATCGCCGGGCTCGAAGGCCCGCGTGGTGAAGATCAGCAGCGTGCAGAACAGGTTGGACAGCACGCTCCAGGCGGCGAAGAAGGCCACGGCGCCCACGGCGGCAAAGCCGGTGAAGGCCGTCCACAGCACGCCACCCGAGACGCCCATGCGTTCCAGCGACCACAGCAGCGCGCCGCCGTAGACCACCAGCGCCACCACGCGCCGCGACAGCACGGTGACGGTGGGCGGCAGGCCGTAGGTTCTGGCCACCCGCGTGATCAGCTGCCGCACCACCCGCATCACCAGCCAGGCGCCCAGCGCGATCAGCGCCACCTGCATGGCCACGGCCATCAGGTCCAGCCAGCTGCTGGCCCAGTGGGGCAGACGTGCCTGTATGGATTCAAGGAACTTGTTCATGCGCGTGGAAAGCCGGGCTGCTGCGGTTCAGGGGCGGGGAAGGGCGCCATTGTCGGCGCCGGCGGCCCTGTGGCGAAACGGCGGTACGGCGCCACGGCGGCGCGGCGGCCGTTGCTTCACCGCGCCAGGCCGGCCCGTGCCGCCAGCCAGTCGCCCACCAGCTGCAAGGCCGCCGGGTTGATGGTTTCTTCGATCTGCGCGTACTCGGTGGGCAGGCCGGTGGCCGCGGCCTGCAGCAGGTGGTTCAGGCCTGGCAGTTCCACCACGCGCGAGTCCGCGTGGCCGGCGGCGCGCACCGCGGCTTCCAGCGGCGGCTTGTTCTGCGCCGGCAGCACCTGCAGGTCGCGCCCGCCGAACACGGCCAGCACCGGCAAGGGCACGCGGCGCAGCACGGCCGGCGGGTCGTGGGCCAGTATCCAGCGCATCCAGGGCGAGGTGAGCTCTTGCACCTGGGCGTCCAGGCGCTCGCGCGCGCCGGCGCGGGCCGCCTCGGGCAGCTGTTGCACCTGCGCCAGCAGCAGGCGGCGCACGGCGGCCTGGGCAGCTGGCGTGTCGGGCGCGTCGCGCACCGCCTCCACCAGTTGCCGCTGCACGCTGGCCTGGGCCTGCACCGCTGCCGGCGGTGCGCCGCCGGCGGTGGCAATGGCCCGGGTTTGCTCGACGATGATCTCGCCCAGCGGCACGCCCGGCGGCGCCAGCAGCACCAGAAAGGCCAGTTGCCGCGCCTCGGGCACGTCGCGCACCGCGGCCAGCGGCGCTACCAGGCCGCCTTCGCTGTGCCCCACCAGGCCTATGCGGTCGCCGCGTATGTCGCCGCGCGCCGCCAGGAAGCGCACGCCGGCCAGCGCGTCGGTGGCAAAGGATTCGCTGGTGGCCGCGGCGAAGTCGCCGGTGGACTGGGCCACGCCGCGGTCGTCGGCGCGCAGCACGGCGTAGCCGCGGCGCGTCAGCGCGTCGGCCAGCACGGCAAAGGGGCGGTGGCCGGCCAGGGCCTCGTCGCGGTCCTGCGGGCCGGAGCCGGTGATCAGCACCACGGCCGGGAAGGGCCTAGGCCCCGGCGGCAGCGTCAGCGTGGCGGCCAGGCGCACGCCGGGTTCGCTGTCGTAGGCCACCTCCAGCGCGCGGTAGGGCAGCGGTGGGCGCGGCTCCTGCGGGCGGTTCAGCGCTGGCAGCGTTACCTCGCGCCGCAGCACCAGCGGCAGGGTGCCCGGCCCTTGCGACCAGGTGCCGGCGAGGCGTTCACCACCGGCTTGCAGGCGCCCTTCGTAGCGGCCGCCTATGCGGCCGATGTCCAGGCGCAACTGCTCGCCATCCACCGTGACGCGGTCTATGGGTATCTCGCCGGAACCCTGGTCGATGCTGTTGAGCGTGCCGCGCAGCGCGCCGGTGGCGGCGTCCTGCGTGAGCGTGACCACCAGCCGCAGGCGCAGGCCTTGCACTTCCAGCGTGCCCTGCCAGGTGCCCGCCAGCGAGGCCGCGCCGCTGGGCGTTTGCGCAGGCGCGGGTGGCGCCGCGTGCAGCAGCAGCAAGGCCGGCACCAGGTACCAGAACCACCGCGGCAATCGCTGCACCAGCATCCGGGATGCGCCCATCCACAGGCCTCAGGCCGGCGAGGGCAGGCTGTCGGCCCAGCGGAACCAGTCGCGGTTGAAGGGGTGGCGCAGCGGGCCGCGCACATGGGCCTGCATCAGCTCGGTTTCTATGCGGTGGTTGTGCGCGATGTAGGGCACGTAGGCCAGCATCAGCTTGTTGGCCTGGTGCATGACGGCCAGGCGCTCGGGGCCGTCAGGCATCACACGCTGGCGTTCGTACAGCGCGTCAAAGGCGGGCAGCTTGAAGCGGGCGTCGTTGCTCTGGTCGGCGTTGGGGCCGTAGGCCAGGCCCAGGAAGAAGTCGCCGTCGGGGCTGCCGGCGCTCCAGGCAAAACCCCACATCGCCAGCTGGCCCGCGAGGGCCCGGCGTATCAACTCGCCGAAGGTGCCGAACTCGAAACGTATGCGCAGGCCCACGGCGGCCAGGCGCTTGTGCCACAGCTCGCTGGTCTGGCGCGCCAGGCGGTCGGGCGTGAAGGCCAGGCGCAGCGTGAGCGGGCGGCCGTCGGGGCGCTCGCGCCAGCCGTCGCCGTCACGGTCCACATAACCGTACAAGTCCAGCAGCGCGCGGGCGCGTGCCGGGCTGGCATCGACCATGTCGCTCTTGAGCGCCGGGTCGTAGCCGTAGCAGTGCGGCGGGATCATGCTGGCCGCCGGCACCGCCTGGCCGCCGCGCAGCAGGCGGATTTCTTCGGCGCTGTCGTAGGCCAGCACGATGGCGCGGCGCAGCGCCACCTTCTCGGGCGTGTAGCCGCCCACCAGCTCGTCGTCGTGGTTGATGAAGGTGTGCGCCACCGACGCGGTGAGCGCCCGCTCGGCGTGCACGCCGCGGCGCGTGAGGAAGGGCGCCACCTCGCCCCCCGGCAGCGCCAGGTTGGCGAAGTCAGACGGCAGGCTGAGCACGTCGTGCTCACCACCCAGGAAGGCCAGCCAGCGCGGCTGGTTTTCTTCCACGGTGGAGAACTCCAGCCGGTCCACCAGCGGCGCGCGCGCGCCGGCCAGGCGCGTGGCGGCTTCGCGCAGCGCCGGGTCGTCGTTGGGCCCGAACGAGGCCACGGTGTGGAAGCGCTGTTCGCGGAACTGCGGGTTGCGCTCCAGCACCACGCGCGACGCACGGCGCCATTGCGCCAGGCGGAAGGGGCCGGTGCCCACCGGGTGGGCCATGGGGTCGTCGGTGTAGGCCTCCACCACCTCGCGCGCCACCGCGCCCATCACCCAGCCGGCCAGCGTGTGCGCAAAACGCGGCGCCGGCTCGGCCAGGCGCACTTCCAGGCGGTAGCGGTCCAGCGCGCGCAGGCCTTCCACCGGCGTGTCGTAGGGGAAGGGCGTGCGCTCGGCCACCACCCGCCGGCGCAGCTCGGACAGGCCCAGGATCTTGGCGCTTTCCAGCAGGTGCAGGTGTTCGGTGCGCAGCTCGGGGTCGTACAGGCGCTTGAAGCTGTAGACGTAGTCGGCCGCGGTCAGCTCGCGCGGCTGGCCCTTGAACACCGGGTCGTCGGCAAAGTAGATGCCGCGCTGCACCGTGAAGACAAAGCGCTGGTAGTTGTCCGAGACCTCGGGCAAGGCGGCCGCGGTCAACGGCACCAGCACCGCCGGGCGCGCCAACGGGTCGTAGGTAAGCAGCGACTCGAAGATGTGCGCCACCACGCGTATGGACGATTCGTCGCCCACGCGCGGCGGGTCGAAACCCACCTCGGCGGTGCGAAAGGCCATGCGCAAGACCTTGCTGCTGCCGGCCGCGGGAGTCGGGTCCGCCGACGAGGCCGTGGCCCAGCCCGGCCAGGCACCCAGCGCCGCGCCGCCGGCCAGCACGCTGCGGCGCTTCATGCCCGCGCTCCCGCGGTGTGCTGCGCCACCGTCTCGTCTTCGCCCATCACGTCCACCATGTGCCACCAGTCGTTCCAGAACGGCGGGCGGCGGTAACCCACCACGCCGGCGTGCGTCATGTCCGCCGCATAGCGGTGCACGTGCAGCTTGTACGGCGCCCAGGCCACGGCCAGCTTCTTGGCGCGGCGGAACAAGGCCTCGCGCTCGGCCCCATCGGGCAGGCCGGTGAGCTGGTCGAACACCGCGTCAAACTCCGGCCGTGCAAACCGCGACAGGTTCTGCTGCCCGGCCTGGGCGCCGTGGTAGCGGCGCAGCATGTCCTGCCCGTCGCCGCTGGTGGCGGTGGAGCCCACGCCCCACATCTGGAAGCGCCCGGCGCGCGCGGCGCGCAGGTTCTCGGGCCACTTGGCAGGGCGGAACTGCAGGCGCACGCCGATCGCGTCCAGGTTGCGCTTCCACAGCTCGTCAAGCTGGCGGCTGACCTGGTCGGGCTGCGTGGCCATGGCCAGCAGCAGCGGGCTGCCGTCGGGCTGCTCGCGCCAGCCGTCGCCGTTGTGGTCCACGTAGCCGTACAAGTCCAGCAAGGCCTGGGCGCGTGCCACGCTGTAGTCGCTGCTCTCGCTGCGGAAGGCCGGGTCGTAGCCGCTCATGTGCGGCAGCACCGGGCTTTGCGCCGGCACCGCCATGCCGCGGCGTGCGATGCGTATCTCGCGGTCGATGTCCACGGCCAGGTTCAGCGCACGGCGCAGCGCCACCTTGTGCGGCTCGTAGCCGCCCACCACCGGGTCGTCCATGTTGTAGATGGTCATCGCGATGTCGCTCATCAGCGTGCGCTGACCGCGTATGCCGGCGCGCGCCAGGTTCGGCGCGACCACGCCGCCAGGCATGGCGATGTCGGTGAACTCGCCCGGCACGCGGTCCATCAGGTCGGCCTCGCCGCCCAGGAAGCTCAGCCAGCGCGGCTGGGCTTCTTCGATGATGGCGATCTCCACGCGGTCCAGCAGCGGCAGGCGGCGCCCGCGCAGGCGCTGGGCGATGGCCTGGCCTTCGGCGTCGTCGGCGGCCGGCTCGCTGGCCCACAGGCGCTCGCGGTAGCCGGGGTTGCGCTCCAGCACGATGCGCGAGCTGCGCCGCCACTGCGCCAGGCGGAAGGGGCCGGTGCCCACCGGGTGCTCGCCTATGCGCTCGCCATAGTGCGCCACCACCTCGTGCGCCACGGCGCCGTACTGGCCCGGGATGGCCAGCACGTCCAGCAGGCGCGGGCGCGGTTCGTCGCAGCGCAGTTGCAGCGTGTAGCGGTCCAGCACACGCAGGCCTTCGATAGGGCGGCTGTAGTCGAAGGCGGTGGCGCCGTCCAGCGCCTCGCGGCGGCGCTGCGCCAGGCCGGTGAAGCCCAGCATGTCCACGTTGGACCACAGCGGGCTCTTGGTGGCCGGGTCGGCGCAGCGCTTGAAGGGCAGCAGAAAGTCGGCCGCCACCAGCTCGCGCGGGCGGCCGCCGAAGGCCGCGTCGTCGGCGAAGAAGATGCCGGGGCGCACGCGTATGGTCCAGGTGCGGTAGTCGGCGCTGATCTCGGGCAGGCCGGCGGCGACGAGCGGCACGATGCGCGGCGGGCGCGCCAGGTGGTCGTAGCAGTACAGCGCTTCCAGGATGTGCGCGATGACCGTGCGCGAGTACACGTCGGTGACCTGCGCCGGGTCGAAATTGCTTTCGGCCACCGGAAAGGCGTAGCGCAGCACATGCGGGGTGGACGCACGTGCCGCGCCGGCCGGCAGCAGCAGGCCGCCGGCGGCGGCACCGGCGTACAGCAGCGTGTCGCGGCGTGTCAGCATGCGGCCGGCGGTGCGCCCACGCGGCAAGGCCCGGCGGCGGGCGTCAATGCACCCCGCCGCCGCGGCGGCGCTGTTCGTCCAGGTCGATGTCCACGTACTTCCAGAACTCGCGCACGAAGACGTTGCGGTCGTAGCCCAGCACCCAGGGGTGGGCCAGGTCGGTCCAGACGCGGTGCACGTGGATCTTGTAGGGCATGTAGGCCACCATCAGCTTGCTGGCCTCGGTCATGGCCGCCTGGCGTTCGGGGCCGTCGGGCAGGGCCCGCTGCTTCTCGTACAGCTTGTTGAAGGCCGGCAGGTCGAAGCGTGCGTGGTTGGCCTGGCCCTTGTTGGGGCCGTAGCCCAGGGCCAGGAAGGTGTCGCCGTCGGGCGCACCGGCGCTCCAGCCCACGCCCCACATCATCAGCTGGCCGCCGCGGCTGGCGCGCAGCTGCTCGGGCCACTTGGCGGTCTTGAACTCCATGCGTATGCCAATGGCGTCCATGTTCTTCTTCCACAGCTCGCTGGCCAGGCGGCTGAGCTGGTCGGGCTGCGTGGAGTACTCCAGCAGCAGCGGGCTGCCGTCGGGCTGCTCGCGCCAGCCGTCGCCGTTTCGGTCCACGTAGCCGTGCATGTCCAGGAGCGCCTTGGCGCGCGCCACGTTGTACTCGCTCATCTCGGTCTTGAACGTGGGGTCGTTGCCCCAGGTGCCCGGCGCGATGGGGCCTTGCGCCGGCACCGCCTGGCCGCGGCGCTGTATGCGTATCTCGCGGTCTATGTCCACCGCCAGGCTGATGGCACGGCGCAGCGCCACCTTGTGCGGCTCGTAGCCACCCACCACCGGGTGCTCCATCGCGAAGTAGGACACCGCCACGTCGGCGCGCGGGTAGCGCACCATCTGCACGCCGCGGCGCACCAGGTGCGGCGCCAGCTCGTTGTTGGGGATGGCGATGGCGGCAAACTCCGCCGGCACGTTTTCCTGCACGTCCTGCTCTTCTCCCAGGAAGCTCAGCCAGCGCGGCTGCGTTTCTTCGATGATGGAGATGTGCAGCTCGTCCAGCATGGGCAGGCGCCGGCCCTTGAGCCGGTCCACCGCCTGCGCCAGCCGCTCGTTGCCCTCGGGCGGCGTTTCGTTCCACAGCACCTCGCGGTAACCGGGGTTTTTGGCCAGCACGATGCGCGAGCTGCGCTGCCAGCTCTTGAGCACGAAGGGCCCGGTGCCCACCGGGTGCTCGCCCACCTTGTCGCCGTAGAACTCCACCACCTCGCGCGCCAGTGCGCCGGTGAAGGAGCCGTCGGCAAAGTTGTACAGGAAGCGCGGCGTGGCCACGCCCAGCTTGATCTGGAAGGTGTAGCGGTCCAGCGTGCGCAGGCCTTCCACCGGCGCGTCGTAGTCGAAATCGATCTTCTGGTCCAGCGTGCGCCGGCGCAGCTCGGACAGGCCCAGGATCTGCGCGTTCTCCAGGATGTAGAGGTTGCCGCTCTTCCAGCGCGGGTCGTAGTGGCGCTTGATGGAGTAGACGTAGTCCGCAGCCGTCAGCTCGCGCCGCTGGCCCTTGAAGGCCGGGTCGTCGGCGAAGTAGATGCCCGGCTTGATGCGGAAGGTGAAGGTGCGGAAGTCCTCGCTGATCTGCGGCATCTCGGCGGCGGTGTTGGGCCGCATGCGCACCGGGCGCGCCCAGTACTCGAACTCCAGGGGCGACTCGAAGAAGCCCACCGCCACGGTGCGCGAGTACAGGTCGGTGATCTGCGCCGGGTCGAAGTTGGTCTCGGCGATGGGGAAGGCGTAGCGCAGCACCTTGGCGCCGTTCTGCGCCGCCGCCGGCGCAGCCGCCAGCACCAGGGCCGCGCCGGCCGCGGCCAGCAGCCAGGCCATCGCGGCGCGCAGCGGCTTGTGGCCGCGGGAAGGGGAGGTCATGGCGTGCTCCGGGGGTCGGTGATCGGGTCGGTGATCGGTCAAGCGGGCGGGTGGTGTGGCTGCCGTCAATGCGGCGCGGCAGCGTCCACGTCCAGGTAGCGCCAGTAGTCGCGCACGAAGGGGTGGGGCTTGTAGCCCTGCACCTTGGCGTGCGAGACCCACTGGCCTATGACATGGCCCGTGGCCTTGATGGGCATGTAGGCCACCGACAGACGCAGCGCCTCCTGGATGAGGGCGTCGCGCTCGGGGCCGTCGGGCAGCGCGCGCTGCTTTTCGTACAACGCGTCGAAGGCCGGCAGCTTGAAGCGGGCGTGGTTGGCCTGGCCGGCGTTGGGGCCGTACAGCACGTCCAGGAAGTAGCCGCCGTCGGGCAGCGCGCCGCTCCAGCCCGTGCCCCACATCTGCAGCGTGCCGGCGCGGCTGGCCTTGATGTTTTCCTGCCAGGTGCTGGTGCGGAAGGTGATGCGCACGCCGATGTCGGCCAGGCTCTTCTGCCACACCTCCTGCAACTGGCGGTGCAGCTGCGAGGACTCGGTGGCGAACTGCAGCACCAGCGGGCTGCCGTCGGGCTGCTCGCGCCAGCCGTCGCCGTTCTTGTCCACGTAGCCGTACAAGTCCAGCAGGGCCTTGGCGCGCAGCGGGTCGTAGTCGCCCATCTCGCTCTTGAGCCGGGCATCAAAGCCGCTGACCAGCGGCGGCAGCACCGACTGCGCCGGCATGGTCTGGCCCTTGCGCACCAGCTCCACCTCGCGCAGCATGTTGTAGGCCAGCGCCAGCGCACGCCGCAGCGCCACCTTGTGCGGCTCGTAGCCGCCCAGCACCGGGTCTTCCATGCCGAAGTAGGTGTACCAGGTCTGCGGCATGGGCGAGACGTGCAGCGTGATGCCCTGGCGCGCCAGGTTGGGCGCGATGACCCCGCCCGGCGCGGCCTGGGTGGCGAAGTCCGGCGGCACCGGCACCAGGTCGATCTCGCCGTTCAGGAAGGCCAGCCAGCGCGGCTGCGACTCTTCGATGATGACGATCTCCACGCGGTCGATCATCGGCAGCTTGCGGCCGCGGAAGCGTTGGGCGATGGCCTGCCCGGCGGCGTCGCCGGCCGCGGCCTGCATGTCGTAGACCGCTTCGAACGCCGGATTGCGCTCGAACACGATGCGCGAGCGGCGTCGCCAGTCCGCCAGGCGGAAGGGGCCGGTGCCCACGGGGTGCTCCATGGCCCGCGCCGGGTTGCCATGCACCACCTCGCGCGCCAGCGCACCCGACAGCGAGGGCGTTGCAAACACGTACAGCAGCCGCGGCGCCGGGCGCGAGGTGCGCACCTCGAAGCTGTAGCGGTCCAGCGCGCGTATGCCCGCCACCTCGCGGTCGTAGTCGAAGGGTTGGCCGCTGTCCAGCGCCTGGCGGCGCAGTTCCTCCAGCCCTATCAGGCCGGCGTTCATGTAGTGAAAGACCACCGGGCTGCGCGTGGCCGGGTCGTAGTAGCGCTTGACGGAGTAGACGTAGTCCTGCGCCACCAGCTCGCGCCGCTGACCGCCAAACGCCGGGTCGTCGCTGAAGTACTGGCCCGGCCGTATGCGGAACACGAAGCGGGTGTGGTCCTCGTTGACCTCGGGCAGGGCCGCCGCGGCGCGAGGCTTCAGCTTCATGGGCCGCGCCAGGAAGTCGTAGGTCAGCGGCGAGTCGAAGACGCTGGCCACCAGCGCGGCGGAGACCGTGTCGCTGACCTGGGCGGGGTCGAAGCCGTTTTCGCTGCCGGCCAAGGACAGGCGCAAGACCTTGGCGCCGGGCGCCGGGCCTTGCGCCCCAGCCAGGCCGGGCCACACCAAGGCGGGCAGCAGCACGGCCGCCAGCAGCAGCAGGGCCAGGGTGGTCAGAGAACGGCGGCGCATCGGCAGTCCTGGAGCAAGAAACGGGCACGCGCAGCAGCACGGCGCGGCAAAGGCGTGGCCCGGAAGTCTAGCGAGCCGCGGGCACGCGCCTTGCTGGTGATCCCCCGGGGCTGACAGGGCAGGCCGACGGGAAACCCCCCGCCGGGCGCCGCCAGCGTCGCCCCTACACTCGCCCATTTGCACATCAGGGGTCGGCTCGTCACGAGCGGCTGGCCCGGAGTTCGGTTTCATGGCGGCATACCTGATCAGGCGCCTGTGGCAGATGATTCCCACGCTCGCGGGCGTGGTGCTGCTGGTGTTCTTTCTTTTCAAGTTCTTCGGCGGCGACCCCGCCGAGGTGCTGGGCGGCCTGAACGCCAGCCCGGAACAAGTGGCCGCCATACGGCAACAGCTGGGGCTGGACGAGCCCGTGTGGTACCAGCTGTGGATCTTCGTCAAGCAGATCCTCACCTTCGACTGGGGCCGCAGCTGGGCCACCAACGAGGCGGTGAGCAACCTGTTTGCCACACGGCTGCCGGCCACGCTGACGGTGATGATCCCCATCCTCATCCTGGAGGTGCTGCTGGCACTGCCCATCGCAATGTGGGTGGCCTACCGCCGCGGCAGCCTGACCGACCGCACCATCATGGTCATCACCACCGTGGCGCTGTCCATCAGCTTCCTGGTCTACGTGATCATCGGCCAGTACGTGTTCGGCTTCCAGCTGGGCTGGTTCCCGGTGCAGGGCTGGAGCGACAGCTTCTGGAAGAACCTGGTCACCTACGCGCCGCTGCCGGTGCTGCTGGCGGTGGCCGTGAGCCTGGCGCCGCAGACGCGCCTGTACCGCAGCTTCTTCCTGGACGAACTGGGCCAGGACTACGTGCGCACCGCACGCGCCAAGGGCATGACCGAAGGCACGGTGCTGTTCCGCCACGTGCTGCGCAACGCGCTCATCCCCATCCTGACCAACATCGGCCTGCTGCTGCCGGGCATCTTCGTGGGCAGCTTCCTGATCGAGGTCTTCTTCTCCATCCCCGGCCTGGGCCGCGAGGTGCTGCTGGCGGTGAACCGCAGCGACTTCCCGGTCATACAGGCCGTGACCATCTACCTGGCCGTGCTGACCATGTTCATCAACCTGCTGACCGACCTGGCCTACAAGGTCGTTGACCCCCGGGTGGTGCTGAAATGAGCGCGGTACTGTCTGCCGACGGGTCGCTGGAAGGCCTGCACCAGAAGAGCGAAGGCGTCTGGCACGCCGCCTGGCGCCGCTACAGGAGCGACCGCGTGGGCGTGGTCGCGCTGGTGGTGGTGCTGACCTTTGTGCTGCTCATCATCCTGTCGGCGCTGGGCCTGGTGGCCAAGAACTGGCAGGCCGAGGTGGGCGTGCCCAATGCACCGCCCACCTTCTTAGGGCCCGCGCCGCCGGCGGCCATAGGCGCCATCGAGGTGCCTCAAGGCCCCAATGTGGACCTTTCCGACGTGGACCCGCTGGCGCCGCGCTACGAAGAATGGGAGCGCCGCGCCAAGGAGTTCCAGACCACCGAGACCGTGAAGGCCGAGACGCTGCCGCTGGGCGGCGACCGCCTGGGCCGCGACGTGCTGTCCAAGGCCGTCAAGGGCACCGAGATCTCGGTGTTCGTGGGCGTGGCAGCGGCGCTGGTGGCCACCGTGCTGGGCACCGTGCTGGGCGCCTTCGGCGGCTTCTTCGGCGGCAAGATTAGCGACTTCCTGGAGTGGCTGTACAACGTCTTCGAGAGCATCCCCAACATCCTGCTCATCTTCGCCTTCGCGGTGGTGGTGGGGCGCGGGGTGGACAGCGTGGTCATCATTCTGGCGCTCACGGGCTGGACGGGCATGTACCGCCAGGTGCGCGCCGAGTTCATCAAGCACCGTTCGCGCGAGTACGTGCGCAGCGCCGAGGCCATAGGCGCCAGCATAGGCAGCCGCATGTTCCGGCACATCCTGCCCAATGTGAGCCACGTGATCCTGGTGCGCATGAGCCTGCTGACGGTGGGCTTCATCAAGAGCGAGGTCATCCTGTCCTACCTGGGCCTGGGCGTGCGCGTGGACCAGGTCAGCTGGGGCACCATGCTGGCCGAGGCGCAGAGTGAACTCATCCTGGGCCACTGGTGGCAACTGGCCGCCGCGACGCTGTTCATGGCCGTGTTCGTGACCGCGTTTTCGCTGATGGCCGACGCCTGGCGCGATGCGCTCGACCCGAAACTGAGGGGCCTCGAATGAGCGCGCCGTTGCTGAGCATTCAAGACCTGCGGGTCTCCTTCCGCATGGGCAAAGGCGTGCTGGCCGAAGCCGTCAAGGGCGTGAGCTTCGACATCGCCGAAAACAGCACCGTGGCGCTGGTGGGCGAATCGGGTTCGGGCAAGAGCGTGACCGCGATGTCGGTGCTGAACCTGCTGCCGGACAACGCGCAGCGCAGCGGCCGCATCCTGTGGAAGGGCGCCGACGGCGGCCAGCGCGACTTGCTGACCACCTCGCTGGGCGAGCTGCAAGGCCTGCGCGGCAGGGAGATCGCCTGCGTCTTCCAGGACCCCATGAGTTCGCTGAACCCGGTGTTCAACGTGGGCGCGCAGCTGTGCGAGCCGCTGATGAAGCACCTGGGGCTGTCGGGGCGCCAGGCCATCAAGCGGGCCGAAGAGCTGCTGGGCGAGGTGGGCATTCCAGAGCCCAAACGCCGGCTGGAAAGCTATCCGCACGAGATGTCCGGCGGCCAGCAGCAGCGCGTGATGATCGCCATGGCGCTGGCCTGCGAGCCGCGCCTGTTGATTGCCGACGAACCCACCACCGCGCTGGACGTGACCATCCAGCGCCAGATCCTGGACCTGCTGCGCAAGCTGCAGGCCAGCCACCGCATGAGCGTGCTGTTCATCACGCACGACCTGGCGCTGGTGGGCGAGATCTCCAACCAGGTGGTGGTGATGCGCCACGGCAGCATCCGCGAACAAGGCTCGGTGGCCGACATCTTCGAGCGCCCGCAGGACGAGTACACCAAGGCCTTGCTGGCCTGCCGCCCCAGCCTGGAAGGCAACCCGGCACGGCTGATGGTCATCGACGACCACATCGCCGGCCGCGCCGCCTCCAACGTCAGCAAGGCCAAGGACCCGAACGCACCGGTGGTGCTGGAAGTGCGCTCGCTGGCCAAGAGCTTCTGGCTGCGCGAGGGCCTGTTCGGCAAGCGCGAGTTCAAGGCCGTGCGCGACGTGAACTTCCAGCTCAAGCGCGGCCACACGCTGGGCGTGGTGGGCGAGTCCGGCTCGGGCAAGACCACCATGGGCCTGACGCTGCTGCGCCTGCACGAGCCCACCAGCGGCGAGGTGCTGTTCGACGGCAAGAACCTGCTGACGCTGTCCGACAAGGAACGCCAGCTGATGCGCCGGCGCATACAGGTGGTGTTCCAGAACCCCTACGCCAGCCTGAACCCGCGCTTCACCGTGGGCCAGACGCTGGTGGAACCCATGGACATCCACGGCATAGGCGGCAGCACCGCCGAGCGCGAGGCCAAGGCGCGTGCGCTGCTGGAAAAGGTGGGCCTGGACGGCCGCGCCTTCGGCAAGTACCCGCACGAATTCAGCGGCGGCCAGCGCCAGCGCATCGCCATCGCACGCTGCCTGACGCTGAACCCCGAGGTGCTGGTGCTGGACGAATCCGTCAGCGCGCTGGACGTGTCGGTGCAGGCCCAGGTGCTGAACCTGCTGAAGGACTTGCAGGACGAGTTCGGCCTGGCCTACGTGTTCATCAGCCACGACCTGGCGGTGGTGCGTTTCATCAGCGACGAGGTGCTGGTGATGAAGGACGGCCAGGTGGTGGAACAAGCCAGTGCCGAGCAGATCCTGGCCGCCCCGCGAGAGGAATACACCAAGCGCCTGCTGGCGGCCATTCCGCGCGGTTACCAGGGCGCCGCGGCCTGACCACGCGGGCGCGGTACTTGTTCACACCGGGGCAGAGAACATCTGCCCACAAAAAGAACGGTCGTTCGATTTTCGCGGGTTAACCCCGATACTTCAGGTTCCCACTTGTGGAGCCTGACAGCATGTCGACGACCCTCTCCCGCCTGCCGCTGACCCGGGCCGAGCCTTCTGCCAAGGCGGGTGCCAGCGCACCCTCGCGCCCCTGGGCGCGGGCTGTGGCTGCCGCCTGGCTGGCCTTGGGCGTGGGCGCTGCGGCGGCAACGCCCATCATCGGCAACCCGGTGGCGCTGCTGAGCTTTGGCGACGTGGTCGCCACCAGCAGCAGCATCCAGGGCTCGGTGGCGGTGGGTGGCAACGCCCGCTTCCAGCACTACAGCCTGCGTGCTGCTTCCGGCCAGCCGGCCCTGGTGGTGGCCGGCGACCTGGGCTTCCCCGGCGGCTCCATACAGGGCGACGTGGTGGTGGGCGGGCGCCTGACCAGCAGCTACAGCGGCAGCTTCGGCGGCCGGGTGGCGGTGGGCGGCACGCTGGACGCCAGCGCCGGCCTTTCCGCCGCGCCGGGCGCCACCACGGTGTGGGGCGCGCAACAGGGCGTGCAGCCCTGGTTTCCGGAAGTCCGCGCCGGCAGCGGCGGCTTTTCGCTGGGCCTGGACTTTGTTGCCGAGCGGGCGCGCCTGGGCGCGCTGACCGGCTGGCTGGCCGAGATGCCCGACACCGGCCAGGTGCAGGACGCCTGGGGCACGCTGCGCCTGGACGCCAGCGGCCTGGCGCTGGCGGTGTTCACCATCGATGCCGCCGACGCTGCGCGCAACATGCAGATCGTGGGCCTGGGCGCCGATGCCGCGGTGGTCATCAACGTGATGGGCGATGTGGTGGACTTCGGCAACCACGGCTACGACGGTTTCGGCGCCGGCCAGGTGCTGTTCAACCTGCCCGAGGCGCGCTCGGTGCGCCTGAACGGCGGGGTCATGGCTTCGCTGCTGGCGCCCACGGCGCTGGTTGAAGCCGGCTGGGGTCAGCTCACCGGTCAGGCCGTGGTGGGCGGCTGGAACGGCAACCTCAGCATCCAGGGCCTGCCCTTTGCGGGTGCGATGCCGGCGGGCGCGATGCCGGTGGCCGCGGTGCCCGAGCCCGGCACCTCCGCGCTGCTGCTGGCCGGCCTGGCCGCCCTGTTGCTGATGCGCCGCCGGCGCCTGCACTGAGCGGCTGAGCGCCACGCCTCCTCGCGCGCCGCTGGCGCAGAATGCGGCCCGCCCGGCAAGCCGCCGGCGCGAGGAGGAAAACATGAGCTTGTTTCCGCGCTGGCGCGAAGTGGCGCCCGGTGTGGCCACCGTGGTTGCGCCCGACGAACGCCTGCCCTGGCCGCAGACCGCGGCGCTGGGTGTGCAGCACGTGATCGCCATGTTCGGCGCCACCGTGCTGGCGCCCATCCTGATGGGCTTCGACCCCAATGTCGCCATCCTGATGAGCGGCATAGGCACGCTGATCTTCTTCGTGATGGTGGGCGGGCGCGTGCCCAGCTACCTGGGCTCCAGCTTTGCGTTCATAGGCGTGGTCATCGCCGCCACCGGCTACGCCGGCCCCGGCGCCAACGCCAACCTGGGCGTGGCCCTGGGCGGCATCATCGCCTGCGGGCTGCTGTACACGCTGATAGGCCTCATCGTGATGGCCAGCGGCACGAAGTGGATAGAAACCTTCATGCCGCCGGTGGTCACCGGCGCGGTGGTGGCGGTGATAGGCCTGAACCTGGCGCACATCCCCATCAAGAACATGGCGCCCACGGCGTTCGACGCCTGGATGCAAGGCCTGACCTTCGTCTCGGTGGCGCTGGTGGCGGTGTTCACGCGCGGCATGGTGCAGCGCCTGCTCATCCTGGTGGGGCTGATCGTGGCAAGCCTTCTGTACGCCGTGCTGACCAACGGCCTGGGCTGGGGCAAGCCTGTGGACTTGTCGGGCATCGCCAGCGCCGCCTGGGTGGGCCTGCCCAACTTCGCCGCGCCGGTGTTCGAGGCCAAGGCCATGCTGCTGATCGCGCCGGTGGCCATCATCCTGGTGGCCGAGAACCTGGGCCACATCAAGGCCGTGAGCGCGATGACCGGGCGCGACATGGACCGCTACATGGGCCGCGCCTTCGTGGGCGACGGCGTGGCCACCATGGTCTCAGGCGCCAGCGGCGGCACCGGTGTCACCACCTACGCCGAAAACATAGGCGTGATGGCGGCCACCAAGATCTACTCCACCGCGATGTTCGTGGTGGCGGCGCTGATCGCCATCCTGCTGGGCTTTTCCCCCAAGTTCGGCGCGCTGATACAAGCCATTCCGCTGGCGGTGATGGGCGGCGTGTCCATCGTGGTGTTCGGCCTCATCGCGGTGGCCGGCGCCAAGATCTGGGTGGACAACAAGGTGGACTTCTCGGACAACCGCAACCTGATGATCGCCGCCATCACGCTGGTGCTGGGCACCGGCGACTACACGCTGAAGTTCGGCGACTTCGCCTTCGGCGGCATAGGCACCGCCACCTTCGGCGCCATCTTGCTGCACCTGCTGCTGCGCCGCCGCGGCTGAAACGTGTGGGCTGCACGGGCTGAAGCGGCCGGGCGCCGCGATGGGCCCGTGCCCCGCCGCGCCGGCCACGACAATCCCTGACCATGCCCTTCCTGCACCGTTCGCGCCGCTGGCCGGCGCCATGGCCGAGCCTGGCCGCCAGCCTGGCCCTGGGCCTGGCCACGCCCGTCGCCTGGGCCCAGCCGGCGGCTGATCCGGCACCCGCACCCACGCCAGCCCCCGCACCAGCCCCTGCGCCGTCTGCGGTCGAAGGCCAGCGCGTGGAAATCACCGGCGGCCGCCAGACCGACACCGAACAACGCCGTCAGTCCACCGCGGCCAAGATCGTCATAGGCCGCGAAGAGATCGACCAGTTCGGCGACGCCACGCTGGGCGAGGTGCTGCGCCGCCTGCCCGGCGTCACCGTGCCCGGCGCCCCCGGCCGCGGCGGTGCGCCGCGCATGCGCGGCCTGGGCGGCGGCTTCACGCAGCTGCTGATAGACGGCCAGCGTGTGCCGCCGGGCTTCAGCCTGGACTCGCTGCCGCCCGAACAGGTGGAGCGCATAGAGATCCTGCGCGCCCCCACCGCCGAAACCGGCGCACGCGCCATCGCCGGCACCATCAACATCATCACGCGCGAAGGCTACCGGCGCCGGCTCAACGACCTGCGCCTGGCGCTGGGTGTGGAGCGCGGCGAGCTGTCGCCCAGCGTGAACTGGACGCACAACAACAGCGCCGGCGCGCTCACCTACAACCTCTCGGCCTCGGTCTTCCAGCGCCGCAACGAGCAGCTGGACGACAGCGAGACCACCGTCACCGACGCCGACACCGGCGCGCTGCTGGAGCACCGCTACGGCAGCGGCATCAGCCTGCGCAGGGGCCTGGGCAGCAACCTCAACGCGCGTCTGCAATGGCGGCTGGGCCAGGGCGGCGACATGCTGATGCTGATGCCGGCGCTGTTCCACATCCAGAACGACAGCAACGCGCAGCTGGGTCTGACGCAGACGCTGCGCCGGCCCGAGACGCCGGCCTACTACGACACCGCGCAGCGCGACTTCGGCAACCGCTTCACCTCGGCCCGGCTGGGGCTGCAATGGCGGCAGCGCCTGGGCGACTGGCAATGGCAGGCCCAGGGCCACGCCAACAGCTGGCGGTCCCGCAGCGACAGCCGGACGCAGGAGTTCGCGCAACCCGGCAGCACGCCGCTGCGCCTGCTGCAGGAGAACAACCGCACCCAGGACCGCTCGGCCACGCTGTCGCTGCGCGGCTCCACGCTGGCCGGCGGCGAAGGGCGCGAGCACAGCATCGTCACCGGTGCGGAAGTCGAGTCCGGCCGCCGCAACCAGCACAGCGTCGCGCGCATCAACGGCGTGCCGCTGCTGTCGGGCGAAGAGGAGAACCTCAGCGCTGAGGTGCTGCGCCTGGCCGGCTTCGTGCAGGACGAGTGGTCGCTGAACCCGCGCTGGGCCGTGCATGCCGGCCTGCGCTGGGAGGGCATCAGCACCCGCGCCAGCGCCGCCAGCGGCGAGCAGCCGCGCAACCGCAGCAGCGTGTGGACGCCGCTGCTGCACGCGGTGTACAAGCCCGACCCCAAGGCGCGCGACCAGGTGCGCGTGAGCCTGACGCGCAGCTACCGCTCGCCCAACATCGGCCAGCTGATAGGCACCCCGGTCATACACCGCGACTACCCGGCCAGCGGCCCCAACCGCGAGACCAGCCCGGACGGCATGGGCAACCCCTACCTGAAGCCGGAACTGGCCACCGGGCTGGACGTGGCGGTGGAGCGCTACCTGCAAAACGGCGGCGTGCTCAGCGCCAACCTCTTCTATCGCCGCATCAACGACCTGATACGCAGCACCGTCACGCTGCAGGACGTGCCCTGGAGCCCGGTGCAGCGCTGGGTGCGCCAGCCGCTGAACATAGGTGCAGCCACCACCCAGGGCATCGAGCTGGAAGCCCGCTTCCGCCTGGACCAACTGTTCACCGGCGCGCCGCCGGTGGAGCTGCGCAGCAACCTGGCGCTGTACCGCTCGCGCGTGCACGACATCCCGGGCCCGGACAACCGGCTGGACCAGCAGGCCAAGGCCACCGCCAACCTGGGCGCCGACTACCGCCTGCGCGGCACGCCGCTCACGCTGGGCGGCAACCTGAACTGGGTACCGGGCTACCTCACGCGCGTGGCCGCCGACCAGACGGTGACCGTGTCGCGCAAGCAGGTCTGGGACGCCTACGCGCTGTGGAACATCAACCCCAGCACGGCGCTGCGCCTGAGCGCCAGCAACCTGGACCCGCTGACGCAAGACCGCCTGACCGTGACCGACAGCCGCCTGGCCACCGGCACCGAACGCACCGCCGCGCGCTACAGCGAACACAGCGACACCAGCTGGCAGCTGCGGCTGGAACTGAAGCTGTAAACCGACCCTCGCGCCCCGCGCCAACCGCAGCGCCCGGCCGGTCGCCGCTGGCCGGCCGCCGCCCCGGCATGCGAACATGCGCCGCATGGGCCGCCCGACATGCTGCGCCTTCCACCGTGGTCTGGGCCTGGCCGGCGCGCTGGCCCTGCTGGGCAGCGGCGCCTTCGCGCAGTCGCCGACGCCGGCCACCGAGCCCGCCGCACCCGCGGCACCGGCCGCGCCTACCGCGCGGGTGGAAGAGCGGGTGGAAGTCACCGGCCGCCAGGAAACCGCGCTGGACGAACGCCGGCAAAGCGTGGCCGGCAAGGTGGTCATCACCCGCGAAGAGATAGACCGGTTCGGCGACACCCGCCTGAGCGACGTGCTGCGCCGTGCACCGGGCGTCACGCTCGCCGGCCCCGGCGGCGCACCGCGCCTGCTGGGGCTGGGCGACGGCTACACCCAGCTGCTGATAGACGGCCAGCCCGCGCCCGCAGGCTTTGTGCTGGACACGCTGTCGCCGGACCAGGTGGAGCGCATAGAGATCCTGCGCTCGCCCACGGCGGAAACCGGGGCGCGCGCCATCGCCGGCACCATCAACATCATCACCCGGCGGGCGGGGCGGCCGCCTTCGCAGGAGCTGCGCCTGGCCCTGGGCGGGCAGGCCGGCCACGCCGGGCCGCGCCTGAGCTGGACACGTCATCACCGCGCAGACCAGCTCAGCGCCCAGGTCTCGGCCACCGCTTCCAGCAGCGAGACCCCCTCTCGCAGCAGCCAGCGCAACCGCGTCGTGGCGGGCGACACCGGCGTGCTGCTGGAAGACTGGCAGCAGCGGTCTTCCGGGCAACAGCGCTCGCAGGGCCTGAACCTGGGCGCCGACCTGCAATGGCAGCTGGGCGACGAGGAGGACAGCTTCGGCCTCAGCCCCCTGCTGATGCACAGTCGCTGGGACGGCACCGGGCAGTTTGAGCAGCATGGCGTGCCGCCTTGGCCCCTGCCTCCCGGCATGGCCGACAACGGCCAGACCACGAACGCGGGCCGCTACTCGCTGGGCCAGCTGGGCTGGTCGTGGCAACACGGCCTGGGCCGTTGGCAACTGCTCACACAGGGCCACGCCCGGGTCAGCGAAGGCCGCACCAGCGACAGCCGGTACAGCCTGGCCGAAGGCCTGCCGCCGCGGCTTCAGCACAACAGCCAGCACCAGCGCGAGCAGGCCGGCAGGCTGTCGCTGCGCGCCTCCACGCGCGCCGGCCCGCAGACGGGAAGCGGCCGGCTGGTCAGCGGCCTGGAACTGGAATCCAGCCGGCAGGACCAGCAGGCCGAACTCTTCGAAGACGGTGTGCAGGTCCCCACGGGGCCGGGCACCGAGCTGCGTCTGTCCATACAGCGCTTGGCGGCCTTTGTGCAGCACGAAAAGCCCTGGTCGCCGCAGCTGACGCTGCAGCCGGGCCTGCGCTGGGAAGCCATCACCACCCGGGCCGTGGACCCCCTGGGTGCGCCGCTGCACCACCGCAGCGCCCTGTGGACGCCTTCGCTGCACGCCGTGTACAAGCCCAAGCCGCAAGGCAGCGACCAGTTCCGCCTGAGCCTGACACGCAGCTACCGCCCGCCGATGCTGGGCATGCTGATGCTGACGCCCACCCTGCACCCCAACTACCCGGCCAGCGGCCCCAACACCGAGGTGTCTCCCGACACGGCCGGCCAGCCCGGCCTGCGGCCGGAGGTGGCCACCGGCCTGGACCTGGGCATGGAGCGCCAACTGCCCGGTGGCGGCCTGCTCAGTGTCAAGTGGTTCCACCGCCGCATTCAGCAGCAGGTGCTGTCGCAGACGCAGCTGGAAACCGTGCCCTGGAGCCCCGTGCCGCGCTGGGTGGCCCGGCCCGTGAACCTGGGCGTGGCTACCAGCCAGGGCCTGGAGCTGGAAGCCCAAGGCCGCCTGGACCACTGGCTTGACGGCGCACCCCCCCTGAGCCTGCGCGCCCAGCTGGCCCTGTACCGCTCGCGCGTGCACCACCTGCCCGGCCCGGACAACCGCCTCTACGGGCAGGCCCGCGGCAGCTTGCAGCTGGGTGCCGACTACCGCTTCTCGCGCTGGCCGGTCACGCTGGGCGCCAGCCTGCAGCACACCGCCGGCTACCGCAGCCGCGTGGCCGTCAACCAGCTGTACCAGCACGCGCCCCAGCAGGCCTGGGACGCCTATGCGCTGTGGACCGTGCGGCCGGACCTGGCGCTGCGCCTCTCGGGCAGCCAGCTGGGCGCACGCGACTTCACGCGCCACACCACGCTGGACAGCGGCCCGCCGATGGCGCCGTTGCGCTACCAGGTGGAGCAGCAGTACCGCAACCCGGCGCAGTGGCAGCTGCGGCTGGAGTTGAAGCTGTAGGCGTCACGCGAGCCGCCCGCGTTTGCTGCGGTGCGGCACGCCCCGTGCTTGCCCCTTCGGGGTGGACACACCCGCACCGAAGTCGATCACCCATTCCTGGCTGGACGACGCCCATGCGCTGGTGGCCGGCTCGCTGTTCGTCGCGCTGGGGCTGACGATGTTTGCGCACGCCGGGCTGCTGACCGGCGGCGTGGCGGGCCTGGCCTTCCTGGCCAGCTACGCCACCGGCGGCAGCCTGGCGCTGTACTTCTTTGTGTTCAGCCTGCCGTTCTTCGGGCTGTCCTGGTCGCGCCTGGGCGCGGAGTTCACGCTCAAGAGCCTGCTGGCGGTGGCCTTGGTGGCGCTGTGCACCGCCACGGCGCCGCGCGTGGTGCAGTTCGAGCTGCTCAACCCCTGGGTGGCGGCGGTGCTGGGCGGCTGCCTGGTCGGCTTCGGGCTGCTGGCGCTGCTGCGCCACCGCGCCAGCGTGGGCGGTGTCAACATCCTGGCGCAGTGGCTGCAGCAATCGCGCGGCTTCAGCGCCGGCAAGGTGCAGATGACAGTGGACGTGGGCGTGGTGCTGGCCGCACTGTGGGTGGTGCCGCCCATGCGGGTGCTGCAGTCGGTGGTGGGCGCGCTGGCCATAGGCGCCATCCTGGCGCTGAACCACAAGCCGGGGCGCTACCTGGGCGTGTGACCAGGCGTGTAACCCGGGGGGTGGCCCGCAGCAGGCTCCGGCGCGGGCTCGCCTAACATCCGGCGAGCCCGGCATGCCGCCGGGGCCCGCCACCCCGCATGCCGCCTCCCCCGTCGGTCGACGCCTTGATTGCCGCGCTGCAGGCGCAGCGCGGCGTGCTGGGCGACGCCGCGGTGGACTTTGCGCTGGACGCCATACGCGGCAAGCTGGCCCGCCTGGCCGCCGCCGACAGCACACCGCGGCTGCGCCAGGTCAGCGTGCTGTTCTGCGACATCGTGGGTTCCACCGCGCTGCTGCAGCGGCTGGACGCCGAAGACGCGCTCACCGCCGTGGGCGAGGTGCTGCGCCGTTTTGCCGCGCTGGTGCACGAAGCCGGTGGCCGTGTGCTGCGCTACACCGGCGACGGGCTCAAGGCCGCCTTCGGCACCGAGCAGGCGCGCGAGGACGACGCCGAACGCGCGGTGGACTGCGGCCTGGCGCTGCTGGCCGCCGCGCGCGCTCACGCCCAGCACCTGCAGCAGACGCTGGGTGTGGCCGGGTTTGCCGTGCGCGTGGGCGTCAACAGCGGGCCGGTGGTGCTGGGCGGCGGCGTGGAGGCCGACAACAGCGCCATGGGCCACGCCGTGCACATCGCCGCGCGGCTGGAGCAGGCGGCGCCGGCCGGCGAGCTGCTCATCAGCCAGGGCACCTGGGCGCTGGTGCGCGGGCGTTTTGCCATGCAGGCGCAGCCGCCGCTGGTGGTCAAGGGGGCCGACGAGCCCTTGCTCACCTACCGCGTGCTGGCCGCGCTGCCGCGCAGCCAGCGCAGCGAACAACGCGGCGTGGACGGCGTGAGCACGCCGCTGGTGGGCCGCGCCGCCGAGCTGGCCCGCCTGCAGGCCTTGTTCGAGCAGGCGCGGCAAGCCGGCCGGCAGCAGGCGGCGACGCTGCTGGCCGACGCCGGCGTGGGCAAGAGCCGCCTGGCGCGCGAGCTGACCCGTGCGCTGCAACCGGCGCCGGCTGACACCGGCACCGCCTTGCAGGTGTGGGGTGCCGCCGCCAGGCCCTCCGGCCGGCTGCAGCCCTACGGCCTGTTGCGCGAGCTGGTCGCACGCCGCTGCACGCTGGCCGACGACGAGCCGGCCGACGGCGCGCGCGACAAGCTGGTGGCCTGGCTGGCGCCCTTGATCGGCGAACAAGGCGCCTTGCGGGCGCGGCAGCTGGGCCATCTGCTGGGGTTTCCGTTTCCCGACGACGCCTCGCTGCAAGCCCTGCCCGGCAGCGAGCTGCGCCGCCTGGCCTGGCGCGCGCTGCGGCGCGCACTGGCCGGCGCAGCGCGGCAAGGCCCGCTGCTGCTGGTGCTGGACGACCTGCACTGGGCCGACGACGCCTCGCTGGACTTCCTGCACGACCTGCTGCAACACCCGCTGGACGCGCCGGTGCTGGTGCTGGGCCTGGCGCGGCCCACGCTGCTGGAGCTGCGGCCCGACTGGCCGCCCGAAGGCGAGCGCCACACCCGCCTGCCACTGGCCGCGCTGGCGCAGCACGACGGCGCAGCGCTGGCCGCCGCGCTGCTGCATCGCCTGCCCGAGCCGCCCGCCGCGCTCACGCGCCTGCTGGTGCAGCGTGCCGGCGGCAACCCCTTCTACATGGAGGAGTTGCTGCGCATGCTGATAGACGAGGGCGTGGTCGTCACCGGCGCATCACCAAGCGCATCACCTGGCACGGCACCCGGCAACTCAGCCACCACGGCAGGCGTCGACGCGCCCTGGCAGGTGCACGAAGACCGCCTGGGCCGCCTGCGCCTGCCCACCACGCTGGTGGGCGTGCTGCAGTCGCGCCTGGACGCCTTGCCGGCCGAGGCGCGCACGGTGCTGCAGCAGGCCAGCATCGTGGGCCCGGTGTTCTGGACCGAGGCCCTGGCGGCGCTGACGCCGGCGGCACCGGCGGCGCTGCCGCTGCTGGCCGGCCGCGGCTTCGTGCAGGCCCACGAGCGCAGCGCCTTCGACGGCAGCAGCGAGTACGGCTTCCAGCACGCGCTGCTGCACGAGGTGACCTACGGCACCGTGCTCAAGCCGCAGCGCCGCGAAGGCCACGGCCTGTGCGCGCAGTGGCTGGCCGCGCGGGTGGGCGAACGCGGCAACGAGTTCGTGGCCGTCACCGCCGACCACTTCGAGCGCGCCGGCGACAGCAGCTCGGCACTGCGCTACTTCGACCGCGCCGCCGGCGAGGCGCTGGCGCGCGACGCCCACAGCGCCGCCGTCGCCTACTACCAGCGCGCCCTGGCGCAGCCGGCACTGGCCGACGACGTGCAGCGGCGCTTCGTGATGATGGACAGCTGCTGGGGCGCGCTGGACTCGCTGGGCCGCAGCGCCGAGGCCGAAACCCTGCTGCAGGCCATGCACGCACTGGCCGAGGCCAGCGACGACGACGGCCAGCGCGCGCTGGTGGCCGCCAACCACGCGCTGCACGCCGACCGCCACGGCGACCGCGACACCGCCAGCGCCCAGGCGCAGCGGGCCGTGGCGCTGGGCGAGCGCAGCGGCCGCGCCCCTGCCATGGTGCTGGGCCACGGCGAACTGGCCTGGCTGGCGGTGTGCCGCGGCGACTTCGACACCGCCGAGCGGCATCTGGACCTGGGGCTGGCCTGGGTGCCGCGGCTGGAGTCGCGCACCCGCGACGCCCAGACCAACCACGCCATCCACCAGCACATGCTGATGCAGATCCGCATCGAGGCCTTGATGCGCCAGGGCCGGCTGATAGACGCGGCGGCGGCGCTGGAGGCCCTGCCCAGCGGCGAGGCCGGCTTCGCGGCGCAGGCGCGCTGCGCCACGCTGGAACGTCGCGCCATCGTGGCGCACGACCTGGGCGAGTTTGAACAGGCCGAAAGCCTGCGCGAAACCTTGCTGGCCTTGGCCGGCGAAGCCGAGCTGCCCCGCCAGCAACTGGCCGCGCTGACCGGCCTGGGCCACCTGGCGCTGCAACGCCAGGACCTGCCCGCGGTGGCGCAGCGCCTGGCGCAGGCCGAAGCGCTGCTGCGCACCACCGCCAACGCGCAGGCCGAAGCCGAGCTGCTGGCCCTGCGCGCCGACCTGCAGGTGGCGCAGGCCCGGCACGCCGAGGCGGCTGTCTTGTACGAGCGCGCCGGCCGTGTCTTCGAGACGGCCGGCCTGAGCGACCACGCCCTGCGCTGCCGTGCCGACCACGCCATGGCGCAGCTGCGCGATGGGGATGCCGACGCGGCGCGCGCGCTGGTCCACCCGCTGCTGGTGGCACCGGAAGCCGCCTCCGCCGACACGGCGACCGAGCACCCCGCCGAGCAGTCCACCGACTGCCGCTACCGCTGCTGGCTGCTGCTGCGCGCCCTGGAAGACCCGCGGGCCCAGGCGCTGCTGGACGGTCTGCACGCCGACCTGCAGCGCCAGCTGCAGGTGTTGCCACCGGCGGCCGGCAGCCGGCTGATGCAGCGCGTGCCCATGTGGCGCGACCTCGCCGCCGCCCGCGGCAGGCTGCCGGCCGGCGCCGCCTGATGACCGCGGCGGCCCCGCCCAGCCACCGCAGCGAGCTGCTGGCCGGCGCCGCCGGCGGCGCCGTGGCCTTGCCGCTGGTGTTGACGCTGGGCGTGCTGGCCTTTGCCGCCACCGGCCCGCAAGCCGCCGCGCTGGGCCTGGGCGCCGCGCTGGCCGCCACCGTGGCCGGCGGCCTGGTGATGGCGGCGCTGGCGCGTACCCCGCTGCCCACCGCCGGGCCCAGCTCGGCCACCGCGCTGATCCTGGCCGCGCTGATCGCCCGCCTGGTGCAAGACCCGGCGCTGTCGGTGACCCACCCCGACGGCGTGCTGCTGTTGATGAGCCTGTGCGGCACCGCGGTGGCCGGCGCCGGCGCCGTGCTGCTGCTGATGTCGCTGCTGCGCCTGGGCACTTTGGCCCGCCTGGTGCCGCAGCCGGTGCTGGCCGGCTTCATGAACGGCGTGGCGCTGCTCATCCTGGTGGCCCAGGCGGCACCGCTGCTGGGGCTGCCGGCCGACGCCTGGTCCACACAAGGCCTGGCGGCGCTGGCCCAGGCGCAGAGCGCGCCGCTGCTGCTGGGCGCGGCCACCATGGCCGCCGTGTGGGCGCTGCGCCGCTGGGCGCCGCGCTGGCCGGCAGCGCTGCTGGCCCTGCTGCTGGGGGTGGCCCTGGCCGCGGCCCTGCAGGCCCTGGACGGGCCGGCGCTGCCGCGCCTGCCGGCGGTGCAGGCCTTGTCGGCCCCGCCGGTGGCGCTGCCCGGCCTGGGCCCGGCCGCGAGCCTGTGGTGGGCCGCGGTGCAGCAGCACGCCAGCACGCTGGCGCTGACCGCGCTGCTGCTGGCGCTGCTGGGCGGCCTGGAGTCGCTGCTCAGCATCGCCGCCACCGAAACCACCTTCGGCTTTCGCAGCGAACCCGACCGCGAGCTGCGCGCCCTGGGCTTCGCCAACCTGGCCAGCGGCGCGCTGGCCGGCATGCCGGTGGTCTACCTGCGGCTGGGCGGCATGACCATCTGGCAGGCCGGCGGCCGCACGCGCCGCGCCGCGGTGGCCGCGGTGGCGGTGCTGGCCCTGGTGCTGCTGGCCGGGCGGGCGCTGGTGCCGCTGCTGCCGCTGGCGGTGCTGGCCGGGCTGATGGTGATGACCGCGCTGGCGCTGATAGACGGCTGGACACGCCAGCTGGCGCAGCAGTGGTGGGCCGGCCAGCGCGACGCCGAGCTGCAGCGCGGCCTGGCCGTGGTGGCCGTGGTCTGCGCCGTCACGCTGTGGCAGGGCGTCACCGCCGGCGTGGGCGTGGGGCTGCTGCTGTCGGTGCTGCTGTTCCTGTACGCCATGCACCGCTCGCCGCTGCGTGCGCGCTTCGAGGCGGCGGCCCAGCCTTCGCGGCGGGTCTACCCGCCGGCGCTGGAAGCCGTGCTGGCGCCGCGGCGCTGGCGCGTGGAGGTGATGGAGCTGGAAGGCGCGCTGTTCTTCGGCAACGCCGGCCGCCTGGAAGACGAGGCCGAGACCACGCTGCCCGCGCACCGCGTGCTGGTGCTGGACCTGCGCCGCGTGAGCAGCATCGACGCCTCGGGCGCCGCGGCGCTGCAGCGCCTGGCGCGGCGGCTGCGCCAGCGCGGTGGCGAACTGTGGCTGGCCGGTGCCGCCGCCGGCCAGCGCCACGAGGCCGCGCTGCGCGCCTACGGCGTGGTGGGCGGGCCCGGCCGGCCCGGCGAGTGCCCGGCCTACCTGGACAGCGACCGCGCCATCGAAGCCGCCGAGTTGCACCTGCTGGCCGAAGCCGGCCACCCGCTGCACGGCCTGGCCGTGCCGTTGGAACATTGCAGCCTGCTGCAAGGCCTGAACGCCGAGCAGCGCGCCCGCCTGCACGCCCGCATGCAGCCCCACCGCCTGGCCGCCGGCGAGCGCCTGTTTGCCGAGGGCGACCCGGGCACCGGCCTGTATGTGCTGAGCGAAGGCTCCATCACCATCGTCAGCCGGGCCGACGCCCAGGGTCTGGCGCGCCAGCGCTTCGTCAGCTTTTCGCCGGGCATGACGCTGGGCGAAACCGCGGTGCTGGACGGCGGCGGGCGCACCGCCGACGCGGTGGCCGACCTGCCTTCGCGCCTGTACGAGCTGCCGGCCGAGGCCTTGCACGCCCTGCAGCACGAAGAGCCCGAGCTGGCCGCGGTGCTGTACCGCAACCTGGCGCAGCACCTCTCGGCGCGCCTGCGCGCGGCGGCCGAGGGCTGGCGGCAGGCGGTGGGCTGAAGGCGGGGAGTCAATCCCCCGCCAGCTGCGCCGGGTCCAGCAGCCGCGCCAGTTCTTCGCGCGGCAGCGTGGTGCGCTCGGCCGCCACGTCCAGGATGGGCCGGCCCTCGCGGTAGGCCTGCTTGGCGATCTCTGCCGCCGCGCCATAGCCTATGACCGGGTTCAGCGCCGTCACCAGGATGGGGTTGCGCGCCAGCGCGTCCTGCAGCCGCGCCTCCACCACCTGGAAGCCGGCGATGGCGCGGTCGGCCAGCAGCGGCAGCACCGCGGCCAGCAGCGTGGTGCTTTCCAGCAGGTTGCGCGCCACCAGCGGCAGCATCACGTTCAGCTCGAAGTTGCCCGACAGCCCGGCCACCGCCAGCGCCGCGTCGTTGCCCACCACCTGGGCCGCCACCATGGCCGCCGCCTCGGGAATGACCGGGTTCACCTTGCCCGGCATGATGGACGAGCCCGGCTGCAAGGCCGGCAACTCGATCTCGCCCAGGCCTGCCAGCGGGCCGGAGTTCATCCAGCGCAGGTCGTTCGCGATCTTGGTCAGCGCCACCGCCAGCACCTTGAGCTGGCCCGAGGCGGCCACCGCCACGTCCTGGCTGCCCATGAGCGCAAAACGCCGCGCCGTGCTGCCGGTGGTGAAGGCCAGTCCCGTGGCCTGCGACAACGCTGCGCAGGTGCGCGAGGCGAACTCGGGGTGGGCGTTGACACCGGTGCCCACCGCCGTGCCGCCCAGCGCCAGCGTTTGCAGCGCCGCCTGGGCCTGGCGCAGGCCCTCGCCGGCCTGCGCCAGCTGCTGGCCCCAGCCGCCCAGCACCTGGCTCAGGCGCACCGGCATGGCGTCCATCAAGTGCGTGCGCCCGGTCTTGACGTGGGCGTGCACGGCCTGCGCCTTGTCGGCCAGCACCTGCTGAAGATGCGCCAGCGCCGGCAGCAACTGTTGGTGCAGCGCCAGCGCAGCGGCCACGTGGATGGCGCTGGGCACCACGTCGTTGCTGCTTTGCCCGGCGTTGACCTGGTCGTTGGGGTGCACCGGCGCGCCCAGCGCCGCCGAGGCCAGCGCCGCCAACACCTCGTTGGCGTTCATGTTGGAGCTGGTGCCCGAGCCGGTCTGGAACACGTCCACCGGGAACTCGGCCATCAGCGCCGCTTCGTCACGCTGCAGCAGGCCGCGGCCGGCTTCGGCAATGGCCTGCGCCTCGCCCGGCGGCACCACACCCAGTGCGCCGTTGGCCTGGGCCGCGGCCACCTTGATGTGCAGCAGCGCACGCACAAACCCCAGCGGCATGCGCTGGCCGCTGACCGGGAAGTTCAGCACCGCGCGCTGCGTCTGCGCGCCGTACAGGCGCTCGGCCGGCACCTGCAGCGTGCCCATGGAGTCTTGTTCGGTACGAAAGCCGGCGGATGAGGTCATGGCGGGTGCTCCGGTCAAAGAAGAGGGCGAAGAAGAGGGCGAAGAAGAGGGCGAAGGGCAGCGGCGGCCACGGCGCCAGCATGCCTGCGCTGCGGGCCCGATGGCACATGCCCAGGCCCCGGCCAGGGTTCAGGCGGCGGGTTGAGCGCCACGTACCCGCGGGGCCGAGGGTGGGGTGGCTACCGCCCTTGTTTGTAAACGAGTATTATTCTCATTCTCAATGTCCTTGCCGGTGGCCGCGGAGCCGTCACGATGTCCCTAGCCTTCAACCCGGCCGCCGAAGCGGCGGCCCTGGACCCCGCCACCGGCGTGCCGGCCCGGCTGCGCACGGTTGCGCCCACGGCCGCCCCGGGCCTGCACTTCGGCCCCTTCCCCATCACCGAGCGCGGCAGCTTCCCGCCGCCGGACGACCCGGCCGGCTGCTGGAGCTACATCACCCTGAACGCCGAGATTGCGCTGGGGCTGCCGCGCAGCCCGGCGCTGCAGCAGCTGATCCACTCGCCGCGCGCCCGCATCAGCGTGGACGGCCAGTGGCTGTGGTGGGCGCTGCGCCGCAAGTACCCCGAGCAGCCGCTGACCAAGCTCTCGGGCTCGGAGCTCATCCACCACATTGCGCAGCACTGCCAGGCCCAGGGCCGGCGCCTGCTGCTGCTGGGCAGCACCCCGGCGCGCAACGCCGGCGCCGTGGCCACGCTGCGCCGCAGCTGCCCCGGCCTGGTGGTGGCCGGCTACGCACCGCCGGCCTACGAGCCGGGCACCGCCAGCGAAGAGCGGTTTGAACAAGAGGTGCTGCAGGCCGTGCAGGCCTGGCGCGCCGACTACGTGGTGCTGGGCCTGGGTGCCGCCAAGGAGCACCGCCTGGCCTGGCGGCTGGGCCCGGCGCTGGACGGCCGCGTGGCCGGGCTGCTGTGTTTTGGCGGCGCCATAGACCTGGCCAGCGGCGCCGTGCGCCGCGCGCCGCGCTGGTGGCAGCAGGCCGGGCTGGAAGGCCTGTACCGCGTGTGGCAGCAGCCGCGGCGGCTGCTGCGGCTGTTTCGGGTGATGCGCGTGCTGCCCTGGCTGGCCAGCGGCAGGTACTGAGCGCCCCTGGGCCGGCCGGGGCCGGCCGGCCCCGAGGGGATCAAGGCAAGTGGCGGAGCCACATTGCCTTGAGACCGCCACCCGTTCCTGAGCGCGGCCGTGTCGAACGGCCCGGGCTTCACTCGTCGTGGCGTTGAGGCGAAACTGGCCGCCTCAACGCGCTGCCCGCCGGCAGCTTCTGCGAGGTGAACCTCATGACCCCATCGCCCACCCGCCTGGTGCTGCTGGTGGCCACGCGCAAGGGCGCCTGGCTGCTGCACGGCGACCCGCAACGCAGCACCTGGCGCCTGGACGGCCCGCACTTCCTGGGCCACGACATCAGCCACCTGGTGCTGGACCCGCGCGACGGCCGCACGCTGCTGGCCGCGGCCAAGACCGGCCACCTGGGGCCCACCGTCTTCCGCTCCACCGACCTGGGCCAGACCTGGCAGGAAGCCCGCCAACCACCGGCCTTCGACCCACCGCGCAACGGCCTGCCGGCACGCGCCGTGAACCACAGCTTCTGGCTGACCCCAGGCCACGCCAGCGAGCGCGACACCTGGTACACCGGCACCTCGCCGCAAGGCCTGTTCCGGTCGGAAGACGGTGGCGTGAGTTGGCTGCCGCTGCCCGCCGTCAACGACGACCCGCAGTTTCGCGAGTGGATGGGCACGGTGCAGGACGGCACACCCGACGGCCCCAAGCTGCACTCGGTGATCGTGGACCCGCGCGACCCGGCGCACCTGCTGTTTGGCATGTCCGGCGGCGGCGTGCACGAATCGCGCGACGCCGGGCGCAGCTGGAGCACGCTGATTGACGGCATGCAGGTGGTGGAAGGTTTTGACCCCAGCACCGTCACCTTTCACGACCCGCACTGCCTGCGCCTGTGCCCCAGCCGACCCGACCGCCTGTACCAGCAGAACCACTGCGGCATCTACCGGCTGGACCGGCCCGGCAGCACCTGGCAGCGCATAGGCCGCAACATGCCGGCGGACGTAGGCGACGTGGGCTTCCCGATGGTGGTGCACCCGCACGACGCCGACACGGCCTGGGTGTTCCCCATGGACGGCACCGACGTGTGGCCGCGCACCAGCCCCGGCGGCCGCCCGGCCGTGTACGCCACCCACGACGGCGGCCAGACCTGGCAGCGGCGCGACCAGGGCCTGCCGAAGGCGCAGGCCTGGTGGACCGTGAAACGCCAGGCCATGACGGCCGACACCCTGCCGGCACCGGCGCTGTACCTGGGCAACACCGGCGGCGAGCTGTGGGTGGGGCACGGCGGCGGCGCCCGCTGGGAAGCCATCGCCCGCCACCTGCCGGAGATCTACGCGGTGGAGGCGGCGCAGCTGGCCTGAGACGGTGTGAACGAAGCCGACATGAAAGTGCCGCCGTGAAGGTGTTGTTGCCCAGCGCGCTGCTCAGCTATACCGGCACGCCGCATGTGCAGGCCGAAGGCGACACGCTGCATGCGCTGTTGGCCGAGCTGGACCAGCGCTACCCGGGCCTGCGCTTTCGTGTGGTGGACGAACGGCAGCAGCTGCGGCCCAACATGCGCATCTTCGTCAACGGCCTGGGCACGCGCGACCTGCACCACGCCCTGAAGCCCGACGACCTGGTGGCCATCGTGCTGGCGCTGAGCGGGGGCTGAGCGGGAGGCGAGGGCGCCGCCGGCCTGCGCACCAGCCAACCCTGCACCGCGTAGCATCTGTGCGATGCAGCCCACCCACCCCGCGCAGATAGCAAGCTGGCACGCCCACGTTTACTTTGACGCCGCCACCCGCGACGCGGCCTGGGCGCTGCGCCAACGCATCACCACCGAACTGGCCGGCCGCATGGAGCTGGGCCGCTTCCACGAAAAGCCGGTAGGCCCGCACCCGATGTGGAGCTACCAACTGGCCGTGATGCCCGACGAGTTGGCCTACATCATCAGCTGGCTGACGCTGAACCGCGGCGGGCTGGATGTGTTTGTGCACCCCAATACCGGCGATGCGCTGCGCGACCACCGGGATTGCGCGGTTTGGTTGGGGCGGGCGTATGTGCTGAAGCTTGAGGGGTTGGGGGTGTAGGAGGCCGTGGCTGGCTTGCCGAGCACGAAGGCCAAGCTGATTGGCCGCTTTGCAGCGGTTGCGGCCAATCAGTTGTCGGATGACGCGACCGCTTTCGGCCGGATGTCTCCGGTCGCCAATGGCTTCTTCGGCGCCCGCCTATATTCGTGCCGCGATTGCAAGGAGGCCCTGCGCATACCTGTGCAGCCTCATTTGACCTCCATGCACGGTCTTCAAATAGACCCCAACGAGGTGGACATCGTTTACGCCACGGCCCAAGTGATTGTTGTGACCGCCGATTTCGATTTCGGACAGGTAAGCATTCATGCGCTCCTTGGAGCCCCTGCTCTGGTGCGCGATGAAATCTCGGATGGCACGTGCGGAATCAATAAGTCGAGCCTCAGGCAGGGTTATCGCGTTGATGCGGTCCGCATGCTGCTCAATCAATGACTTCGTGGCGAATTCCTTGAACTTCGCGACGGTCGGGAAGGTCAGGTTCCATCCGGTAGGGTCGACCAACTCCTCAAGCTCGCTGACGCTCACGTGCGCTTTCGGAATAAACCTCACCAGCGTGGCGGTGGCGGGATTGAACTTGCCCGTAATCGATGCATCAATGCGACTAGCAAGGTCCGCCTGGTACTTGCTGAAGTCAGCGTTCATGTACGCGAGCACCAAGTCCGAGCAGAACCGCTCGAAAGACACAAACAGGGTCAGAAAGGACTGTGTCGCCAGGAAGCTGATGTCGCCATTGCTGGTCGCCGTTGTCGATACGCTTGCTACCAGCCTGTCATACCGCGCAACGAGGTCGTTGCACGCGCTCTGAAAGTCTGTCAGCACACCGGCTCTGTCGACCTTCCTCACGAGAGCTCCTGTTCTTCGTAAATCGCGCGCTATCCAATCGCCAGAGTCTTGTCGTCCACAGTGGAAGCCTTGCCCACCACCAGGTCGCTATCCTCTAGCGAGGGAGCGATTTGGGAAGTCGCGAAGATGATTTGGTGGTCTGCCGGCAGCGACTCGCTAAGTCTGACCACAAGTTCTTGGAGATGGTGAGAGCGGGCAATCTCCTGCCCCCCGTCTTCAATGCCGTCCAGCAGCAGGAATCGGGGGACGCGGAAGAACTCATGCTTCGTGCTCGCGGCTAACAGCGCCAGGTGGAAGCAATGTTTCAGTATGACCATCGAGCTCTCTGAGAACTGAGTGTGCCCGTTCACGATGACGCGGTTGTCGCCGAAGCTCCAGTCAACCGCGGCAGCGCTAATGAACTCGTCCTGGCGCGGGAGGTCGGCTCGCAAAAGACTAACGAGTTCGTTGGCAACTGAGAGCCTTGCCTCTACTTTCACTGCTTCGTCTTTGTTCTCCAAGAACAGAATCTTGTCCTGAAGTTCTCTCTTGCGGACTTCGAGGTTTGCGCGCTTGTTCTGAAGATCTTCGATGACCCCCGCTAGCTTTTGGTACTCGCCGATTTGAACGAGCTTCTGCTTCAATTCGCCGAGTCGCAAGTTCGCCGCGTCGATTTCCCTTTCGACTGGCGATGTCCATTCGCGGGTTGCCGTCCGATACTGACCCTCCAGCTGCTTGAGTTCGCGCGCCAGAACAGGCAGCACTCTGGTTAGCTCCTGGAGCTTTGCTTCTCTTTCTTCCAAAAGCTTGGCGGATTCTTTGCGTTGCAACGCAAGCTCATTCCGCATCCGAAGCAATTGGGAGTCCGCAGGAGTCTCCGCGGCAGCGCTTTTGCACAGCTGGCAGAAGGGGGCGCCGTTTGGCTCGGCCTTGTCCTCAACCGCGGCTAAGCAACATGGGCAGAAGTTGAACTTGATTGCGCCGAGATACTTTCGGGTTGCCTGTGAGTCCTCCAGCGCACTGAGCCGGCGCTCCAACTCCCCGACGAAGAGCTTAGAGTCCTCGACCTCGAGCGCCAGGCTTTGAAGTGCGTCGCCTGCCTCCGCGTACCGCCTCTGGGTAGCGGAGAGGGATTCGCGCATGGCCGCAAGAACCTTCGCTGACTGCTCCTTCTCGTTCGCAGCTTGCCTCGCGTCCTTTCGAAGCCCGACAACCTTCTCGTTTAGGGTCACGATTTCACTGCTGAGAGAAGCGGCCTCCGCTTGGAGGAAATCTGTGGTGTTTCCGCCGCCTTGACCCGACCTGCCTAGGATGCTGAATAAGCTTCTGAGGTCAGACACCGACTTCGACAACTGAGCATCGACCGACTTCAGCTCCAGTTGAGCGTCGTAGAGGTCTGCGCTATAGATTCCGCACAGGTAGTTTCCGACTGTCTCGCGCGTGAGGATGGTGTCGAAAGGCTCGGCACGGAAGATTGCGTCGTGCGGCGTACGCTGGTCCACATAGAGCAGACGCAGCAGTTGGTGCATCGTGATGTTGGCAGCCCCTTCCCCGCGAAGCTCAGGCATTTCGAGCAATCGAAAGATGACCTGGGAGAAGCTCTCCTTCGATGTGGACCGCTGATACGGGTAGGTCTCCCATTCCGAGCGAGGGGCTGCGTTGGCGGCCTCCAGCGTTCCCCAATAGATTGAAAGTGGATTTCGCGGGGCGTCACTCACGGGCCGCGACACCGTCATACGCAAGCCGTTCAGTTCCAGTTCAGCCCTGACCTCGCTGCAAAGAAGCGCTTCGCTCTTCCAAGGTACGCTGTCACCCCCCAGCGCGTAGAAGATGAAGTCAACCACCGTCGACTTCCCGGACGCGTTCTGCCCGCGAATGATGTTCACCCCTTCATGGAAGTCAGCCTGATAGGCGATTCGCTTCTCTCGGAGGACGCGGAGCTTGCGGAGCTGGAGGGTCGGCTTATAGAGCGTCATAGCGGTACTCGGAGAGGCCGCTTCTTGCCTTGAGGCCATCAGGGCCTCGAAGCGGCAGCGACATCAGTAGCGGGAGCATGTCGTTGAAGAATGGCTCCTCAAGCCCCTTCAGAGCGGCGACCCTGTCCTTGAGTTCGGCCGGCAGAAGCGCGTCAGCGCGTTTCACGTCGACGTCGGCAGCCTGGTCGCGGCGCAACAGGGCCGCTGCTTCAAGGCATGCGATTGCCGCGTCCTGAGTCTTCGTCAGCGAGGTGAACATGCCCTTGGGGTTGATGGGAGCGCGATAAGGACTGTTGCTCGTCGCTACCGCCTTCTTTGCCGCGGTCGAACCAGGCGGCAGCCTGAACGCCGACGCTACCGACGGAAAGCACAAGACAAAATCAAGAATCTGAAGACGGTCCTTCTCCATCTCCTCGCATTCAGATAGCAAGGCGAGCACACGGAACACACAGTGGTAGGCATCTAGCGCGGGGTGATAGATGAGCATGTCAATCCCACTTGATGTGGCAATTGCCTGCAAGGTAGAACAGCATCGCCATCACCGCCCCTGGGTCCATTGAAAGCGGACTTGGCTCCATGGACTGAGCGACCGGGGCAACAACCTTGTCGTGCATGGCGGCGTCAACTTCAGCACGTGATGCGTTGGCCGCAAGCAAAGGTGAGACGTGCGCTAAGAAACGATTTCGAAGCTCGCTCAGCACGCACGCGAAGATTTGCTGAGCCGTTTCCGATGTCTGGAAGCGCATGATTTTCTTCATGGCGCGTTCCTTCTCCGCTTCGGCAAGGGGTATGAGATCTTTCCTGTCAGACGCTGTGAGCTTTTCCGCCAAGGTTCGGCTGACCTCCGATGCAGGCTTGTCGAGGAAATGCTGAAGCTCTTCAATGAAGGTGTCAACGGACATGGCGCCGGGCTGCGTGGCTTCAAGACGCAGGCGCTCGTACAGCAAGGCAACGTAGCCCTTTGCTGTCTCTGTCGTGAAGGTGTTGTTGGTGACGAGTACGTCGCGACCGGCGAGGTGGCCCGAAACCTGATTGCCCTTCTGGTTCGAAATCGTCATAAGCGCTACTAGCGCTTATTGATGTCGCGACCAGCCATATCGCCGCCAACGATGTTGCGCGATTGGTAAACGGACTTTCGGGATAGGTGCACCTTCACGGCGAACCCGCCCGCAATTGCGCCGACAATGAACGAAACGATTTCTCGGATGTATTCCATTCTTCCCCTCGACCCGCTTTTTTGTTCGGGGGTATGCTACGCGACCGATTTGTCGCCGTCCATTGGTAAAGGGCATAGGCCGCAGGAGTGGACATTTCCGCCGAAGAAGTCCCGAGGTAGCGCGAGATACTGTTCCGCGCGGAGCTTTCTGGCCAGCGGCCACACTAGCCGCTGCCCAGTGAAAGTCGGGTGACGAACACAGCGGACACTAGGACCGTCTACCGCTAACGTCTCAAACCAGTCTGACCCTACTCGGCGGAAGTGCCACCCAATGCAGACATGGGCCAGCGACTGGGCGGCATCTGGAGACGTACTCGCAGCGCCCGTATGTCCTTGGCCTTGAACGGCGCTTTCTGCGCGACGATCTTGCCCTTGTTCCACGGCTCGCGATGCGCGGCATTCGGCGTGGGGTCCATGACGGACTCCCATCAATCAAGTTGAGAGTCCTGAACGATGCGCGCAGGTGGCCGCAGCGGCGTCTCGACTTCATTCGCCCTTGGACCCGCCATCTCAGCCATCCGAGGCTGCCGCGCGCTCCCCTGCGATCCGCCTCACGTGCTCACGCAGTGCCTTTCGCCCGGCGGCATTTGTGCTGCGCCAAGCCTTCAGCGCAAGCTCCAGGAACTGCTGCTCGGCCACAGACGAGCCTTCCATGACGCGCTCTTCATCAAGCCACCCCACGGCCTTGTCGCAATGCTGCTCGATCTGCCGGGCGAGCTTGTCGCCGATCGGGCGTGAGGATTTCACCTGGCTCCACATGCTGGGGGAGATCTCGAGCGTCGCAGCGAAGGCCTGTTCGAGCCCCTTGGGCCCGGAGCCGGTGGCGAGTGCCTTCTCTGCGAAGGCCTTGAACAGTGCGAGCGCGTTCTGCCTTCTGATGATGGTGATGTTCAACACGAATGTGGCCGCGGAGCAACTGCGTTGACTCTCATTGTCGCAAGGGGTTGACGGTTGAGTAAAGACTATTTACAGTCCGCCCCCATCGCTCAACCGAGCCCATGTTTGCTTCTAAAGGCCCCATCGTGAAATCCCGCCACGTCGTCAGAACAAGCCGACCCTTGAAGGGTCTGGCGGCGTTCGCACGTGCCGCGGCGATGCCATCGCTGGGCACCTGTGCCGCCATGGGTACGGCCTTTCCGATGAGCTGGCAGCAGCTTGATCGGAACGAGGCGCCGCGGCATCCGGGAGAGGGCAGCGCGTAGTTGCGCGCCCTTCAATCTCTGTACGCAGAGGCCCGGGTTCCGAAAGGATCCGGGCCTTTTTCATTTCTGACCCCAACCTGCCTGCGCATCGGCACAGGCCTGCGATCGAAGGATCGCGCCACTGACGCCGCTGGGCGTCGGCGGAAGCTCTTTAACAACTTGCCGCGAGACGACCCCTCGGTACTGGCCGACGGTTCGCTTCGCACCTTTGCGGATGTAGCTCAGCAGGCAGAGCGCGGCCACGCCATGGCCGAGGCCACGAGTTCGAGACTCGTCATCCGCTCCACTTCGGGTGTGTCCATGCACTCCGAGGCCACGCGACATGGTGTTGGTGGCCCGGGATGTGCGCGGCCCCTGGCCAGGCCACGTGCAGCGAGACACCACATCCGACGGGATGCTCGCGTTTGGGCACAGCCGAAGTGGAATCACACGGCCTTCGCAGCTCAGCAGGCAGAGCAGCCGCCCTGTAAGCGGCAGGCCGCGCGTTCGAATCGTCGCCGAGGGCACCACACATGTCGTGTTCGTCCAGACGGTCGAGGACACCGGGCTTTCAATCCGGGAACGCGGGTTCGAATCCCGCACGCGACACCAGTTCAGAAACCCTCGTCGAGCTCACGCTTCGGGGGTGGAAATCGGCCGCAACGATTGGGCGGCGCCGGAACCCGTGACCGGATGGATTCGTTGGGGGTGTAGCTCAACACGCGGTAGAGCAGCCGCCTTGCAAGCGGCCGGCTGCAGGTTCGACCCCTGTCACCTCCACCAACATCGCCTCGTTAACTCAGTGGCCAGAGTGCCGGCCTGTCTAGCCGGAAGCCGCGGGTTCGACTCCCGCACGAGGCGCCAGATCAGTTTGCCGAGATAGCTCAGCAGGTAGAGCGGCGCGTTGAAGGCGCGTGCGTCGGGGGATCGAAGCCCTCTCTCGGCACCAGCAAACAGAACCTCGTTAGCTCAGCTGGATTCAGAGCGCCGGTCTACGAAGCCGGAGGTCGCACGTTCGATTCGTGCACGAGGTGCCAGTTCACTTCCCCGATAGCGCAGTTGGCAGAGCGCCTGGCTGTTAACCAGGAGGTCCGTGGTTCGAAGCCACGTCGGGGAGCCAGCTTGTTTTGTCTCGCGTAGCTCAGTGGAAGAGCACCGTCTTGACAAGGCGGGGTGGGTGGATCGCTCCCATCCGCGGGTACCAGTTTCATCTCGGTGTGGCGCAGCAGGCAGCGCGCGTGTTTCGGGAACACGAGGCCGCAGGTTCGAGACCTGCCACCGAGACCAAGTTCACTCACATCAACCATTCAACTCATCATGAAACGCTCGATGATCCAGCGCAGGCAGGACGCCGAGCGCGAACGGATAGAACTTTGCGACGCCGCGCTTCGCCGCGTGGTGCGCCGCGCACGGCTCCCTCCGGACTTCGGCAGGGCGATCGAGGAGGCCGAACGCGGCTTCTCCGGCGAGGTTGTGCGTGATCCTCAGTCTTGGCATCCGCAGATGAAGTCGCGCGACCCCGCGCGGCTGCGCCTGGCCGCGGCGCGGCATCTCTTCGCGCTCTATCCGGTTCCCGCGACGCTCGAGCGCATCTGGATCGACGACGCGGGCCTCGGCGCAGACGAAGTGCGGTTGCGCCGGCAGTGGTACGTCACCGCGGCTCGCGGCGGTTCGCTGTACAAGGCGGGCGCCAGCAACTGGCTGACGCGCAAGGATGTCCACGCCTTCCTTCATCCTTCGGCCGGCCTGGGCTTCGACGAAGCCTTCTGGGAAGCCATCGCGCGTTCCTATGCCGATGACGCAGCCGCGGCGCTGCGCATCGCGCGCTCGAAGATCGCTCGCGCGCCTCGCGGCGAGATCGAGTTCTGGCGCTCGGTGGTGCGCTTCTTCTGCGTCAGCGCGGCTCAGTTGGAGACGATCGACGATCTGTGCGACTTTCTCGCCGAGTGCCGGCGTCGTGATCCCGACTACAGCCTCGAGGGCCGTACCCTACCCGCGCTGACCCGGCGCATGCACGAGTGGCACCACGACATCGCGGCCATCGAGCGCATCGAGGCGATGCGCCGCCGGGTCCACGGGCGGAACGCGCACTCGTGGGCTGCCGACGCAGCGTGGTCGGGTTCGCCTCTCGCCGACTGGGAGTGGGTGCCCTCGTCCAAGGATGCCAAAGCCAAGGGCGAGCGCTTCGTGATTCGTCAGCTGAAGCAGGCCGAAGACCTGGTGATGGAGAGCCGGGCGATGCGCCACTGCGTGTCGACCTACGCGGGCAAGTGCATCGTCGGCAAGGCGTCGATCTGGTCGCTGCGGCGTTGCACGAAGGATCGAATCGATCGCCTGCTGACCATCGAGGTCGACCCGCAACATCGGGCGATCCAGGTGCGCGGGCTCGGCAACCGGCTGGCACACGAGGAAGAGCGCAACGTGATCGAGCGCTGGGCCAAGGCACGCGCCATCACGCTGCGGTGAGTTGCTGCGTGCGCTTGGGTGTGACCGTAGCTCAATGGCAGAGCTGCGGGATGTGACCCCGCCGGTGCCGGTTCGACTCCGGCCGGTCACCCCCAAGCACATGCAACTCTCATGCGTCGCGAACTCGAGCGGCAGAGTACCGGGCTCTTAACCCGGCGTGTCAGGGTTCGAGCCCCTGGCGACGCACCAGCACAACCCCCTCGTGGCGGAATAGGCAGACGCACCGGTTTCAGAAACCGGAGCCCGCAGGGCGTGTCCGTTCGACTCGGACCGAGGGGACCAACCAGCAGTCCGGTAGCTCAGCGGCAGAGCAGCGCCCTCATAAGGCGAAGGCCGGTGGATCGTGCCCACCCCGGACCACCACGGCATCGACAACCGCAAGACCGTCAACCACCAAGGAGGTGTGCCATGAAACCGATCGACGAAGACGACGTGAGCTTTCGAGGTGACGAGCAAGCGACGCAAGGGCTTCCCTTCTGAGACGGGAGTCAAGCGCGGCGACCGAGTCGTTCGCGGCGCGAAGGAACTCGTCGAGAAACTCGGCCGCAACGATCCCTGCCCATGCGGCTCCGCGAGGTCGTTTCAAGCGCTGCTGCCTGCGCAGCGGATGCTTTTGACGGCGTCAACCGCGATCACTACCAGCGCTGAGCCATCAGTGCTTGCGCCATCAGCCCACGCGGGCGTAGCTCAGGGGCAAGAGCGCGACTCTCCGAAGGTCGAGGCCGGTGGTTCAAGTCCACCCGGACGTACCACCGGATCCATCCATCGAACGGCCATGAAAGGAGGCCGACCATGCACCCCCAACACCACAGCCACGTGCTGCAACTCGACATCCAGGGCACGCCGCAGGCGTGGATCTCGCTCGAGCATGCGGCCGTTCACGTGGCCACGGGCTCGGTGGCGTGGGTCGACGGCCATGGCCCGCTGGCCACGTTGCGTGGCGGTTTCAACGTCGCGCGTGGTCGGCAGTCGGTGATCGACGTGCATCCGATCATGGCGCTGCACGGCGCGGCCAGGGTCAACCTGTTCGACGTCGTGCCGGCGTTCGCCAAGAACAAGCTGTTCCGTCGTGACCGAATGACGTGCGCGTACTGCGCGCAGCGCTTCCACGAGCGCGACCTGCAGTGCGAGCACATCGTGCCGCAGGCCCGCGGCGGCCGCTGGACCTGGATGAACCTGGTCACGGCTTGCGGCGAGTGCAACGGCCGCAAGGCCGACCGCACGCCGGAAGAGGCCGGCATGCCGCTGGTGTACCTGCCGTACGTGCCCAGCCGCTTCGAGGACTTTCTGCTCGAGGGCCGGTATATCCGCGCCGACGTGCACGAGTGGCTGGCCGCGCGCCTGCCGAAGGGATCGCGCCTGAGCTGATGAGGCTTGGGCGCCAACGAGTCTGCCGAGGAAGGCGAACGCTCACAGGTCGGGGTTCGGGTGCAAGCCTGCCCCACCGGTGTGCGGCATCCGGATCCGTCCGTGGTTGTCGTACATGCCGCGTCGCTGAAGACGGCCGATGCCGGTCATCGATGGTCGCACCGCGAGGTGCCGGGTTCGACTCCCGGATGGCCACCACTGGATAGCTCAGTCGGGTAGAGCAACGACCTGATAAGTCGTCTGTCGCGGGTTCGACTCCCGCTCCAAACACTGGACTACGAATCCAGCTACCCATGGTCGAAAGACCACCGCCGGACGTGAGCAGAGGGTGAATCGCCGCAAGGCGTGCAACCCGATGCCCATCAGCGGCGGCCGCTCGTGCGCCGAGCACGCGGGGTTCCGCAGCCAGGGCCAGCCGAGGCCGTGCTCAGCAATGACACGACCAACGCGCACCGTGGCTCCGGGCCCAGGCATTCGCCGTCCGCGGCCGTTGCTGTAACGGCACCCATTCAACACACGCTTCAACCAAGAAGGAGAACTCCCATGATGATCAAGCGTGTCACCGTGAAGAAGAACGAGCGCGGCCTGCTGCTGCGCAATGGTGATTTCGAGCGCGTGCTGCAACCCGGCACGCACTGGCTGTTCGCCGGCCTCGACACCCTGCGCGTGGAACTGTTCGCGCTGGAGCAGCCGGCGTTCACGCACGGCCTGGCCGACTACCTGATGGCCAAGGAGCCGGCGGTGGTGGCCGCCGAGTTCGTGCGCGTCGAGCTCACCGAAAACCAGGTCGGCCTGCGCACCGAGAACGGCGCGCTGGTCGAGGTGCTCGCGCCGGCCACCCGGCGCCTGTACTGGAAGGGCCTGGTCGACGTGCAGGTCGAGGTGATCGACATCGCCGCGTCGGCCGAGGTGCCGGCCGCCGTCGTGGCGCGGCTCCTGCAGACGCAGCTGCGCCAGCGTGCCGTGCAAGGCCTGGCCGGCGTGTTGCAGGCGCAGGTGCCTGAACACGGCGCCGGCATCCTGTGGGTCGACGGCAAGGTCCAGCGGCTGCTCGTGGCGGGCTCGTACGCGTTCTGGAAGTTCAACCGCAACGTGTCGGTGGAACTCGTGGACCTGCGGCTGCAGGCGCTGGAGGTGACGGGCCAGGAGATCCTGACCCGCGACAAGGTGGCCCTGCGGCTGAACCTGTCGGCCACCTGGCGCTTCATCGATGTGCTCAAGGCCTACAAGGAACTGGCCAAGCCCGCGGACCACCTGTACCGCGAGCTGCAGTTCGGCCTGCGCGCCGCGGTGGGCACGCGCTCGCTCGACGAGCTGCTCGAGAACAAGACGGTGATCGACGAGGTCGTGACCGCCCAGGTCAAGCGCAAGCTCGCGGACTACGGTCTGCAGCTCGACGGCGTGGGCGTGAAGGACATCGTGCTGCCGGGCGAGATGAAGACCATCCTCGCCCAGGTGGTCGAGGCCGGCAAGTCGGCCGAGGCCAACGTGATCCGTCGGCGCGAGGAGACAGCGGCGACCCGTTCGCTGCTGAACACCGCCAAGGTGATGGAGGACAACCCCGTCGCCCTGCGGCTGAAGGAGCTCGAGACGCTGGAACGCGTGGCCGAGCGCATCGACAAGATCTCCGTGTTCGGAGGCCTGGACCAGGTTCTCAACGGGCTGGTGAAGCTGCGTTGAACGTTGGGGGAGGCTGCATCGGCAGCCTCCCCTGGCAGTTGTGAGAGAAATGGAGAATCAATCATGGACACCCACTACATCCAAGAAGACGTCGGCGGCGGCGTGCCGCTGAAGATGTGGACACGCGGCGTGCCGGTCGAGGACGCCGCGAAGCGTCAGCTCGAGAACGCCGCGCGTCTGCCGATCGTCTTCAAGCACATCGCAGCGATGCCCGACGTGCACTTCGGCATCGGCGCGACCGTCGGCTCGGTGATCACTACCCGCAAGGCCATCATCCCGGCCGCGGTGGGCGTGGACATCGGCTGCGGCATGATGGCGGCGAAGACCACGCTGACGGCGGAAGACCTGCCGGACAACCTGGGCCCGCTGCGCGCGGCCATCGAGCGCGCGGTGCCGCACGGCCGCGCGCCGGGGTCTCGTGACCCGGGCGCGTGGCAGAAGGCGCCGGGCTCGGTGAACACCGCGTGGGCGCAGCTCGAGCCGGAGTTCACCGAACTCTGCCGCGACTACCCGAAGCTGGCGAAGACCAACCACATCCAGCACCTGGGTACGCTGGGCACCGGCAACCACTTCATCGAGGTGTGCCTGGACGAAGCGGGCTTCGTGTGGTTCATGCTGCACTCGGGCTCGCGCGGCGTGGGCAACTTCATCGGCACGATGTTCATCGAGCTGGCGAAGCAGGACGCCCTGCGCCACAACGCCAACCTGCCGGACCGCGACCTGGCCTACTTCGAGGAAGGCAGCCGCTACTTCGGCGACTACGTGCGCGCCGTCGGCTGGGCGCAGAAGTTCGCGGCCATCAACCGCGAGGTGATGATGAAGCGCCTGATCGAAGCCGCGAAGACGGTGATCCGCAAGAACTTCCAGAGCCACATCGAGGCGGTGAACTGCCACCACAACTATGTGAGCAAGGAGCATCACTTCGGCGAGGATGTCTACGTCACGCGCAAGGGTGCGGTGAGCGCAAAGGCCGGGCAGCTGGGCATCATTCCCGGCAGCATGGGCGCGCGCAGCTACATCGTGCGCGGCAAGGGCAACCCGGAGTCGTTCGAATCCTGCTCGCACGGCGCCGGGCGTGTGATGAGCCGCGGTGACGCGAAGCGCCGCTTCACGCTGGCCGACCACCGCGCCGCGACCGAAGGCGTCGAATGCCGCAAGGACAAGGACGTCCTCGACGAGACGCCCGCGGCCTACAAGGACATCGACGCCGTGATGGAAGCGCAGCGTGACCTGGTCGACGTGGTTCACACGCTGAAGCAGGTGGTGTGTGTAAAGGGTTGAGCGGTGGCTCGGTCAGCCCAGTTGCGGGGTACTCGGCGTTCGTCGGGTACCCCGCTTTTTCTTGTCGCCCCTCGCCACTCAAGCCTTCACTTCCACCACCTGCTCAAAGCCGCCGAAGATCATGCGCTTGCCATCAAAGGGCATGGGCGGGTTGCCGGGTGTGGAAGGGTCCATGCGCGGGTCCTCCATCATCTTTTTCATGCCGGCGTCGCGCGTGGCCTTGTCCGGCCACTCCACCCACGAAAAGGCCACCGTCTCCTCGGCCGTGGCCTGGACAGCGCGGCGGAAGTCGGTGACTTTGCCGTCCGGGACGTCATCGCCCCAGGCCTCGATTACACGGATGGCGCCCAGCTCGATGAAGATGGGATCGAACTGGCGCGCGTGGGCTATGAACTTCTGCTTGTTGGCGGTAGGCACCGCGATCACGAAACCATCGATGTAGGACATGTCTTCGCTCCTGGTGGTTGACCGGTAGACGCGCCGCCCGCGGGCGCCTCGTGTTCCATCGACGAACGACAGGGTGCCAGATTGACAGGGCCTGCCGGCCGGGGAAGACGCGCCCTGGGGTTGCGATGAAACATCGTCGCCGCACATGCCTGAGGCATCAGCTGCCGCGGCGCCGCCAGCCTATACCTCGCGGCACCACAAGTCACGCTGGCCCCAGCCGAGCGCGGCCTTTCGGGCAACCCCGCGCCAGGCCGGCTTTGCGGAACCAGGTGCCATGGCTGAGCCGGTGCCAACGTGGCCACGCCAAGGCTCGATTGCCGGCATTGCGTTGTCAGTGCTACATTGGTTGCGCCTCGGCGTAGCCGAGGCCGGGTTTGGAAGCCCGCAACCACAAGGCGCGCAGTCGCCTCATGGCGACTTTTTTGCGCGTCGGCACGCCTCTGTTCTTTTGAGGCGTGCTCGCTCGACCGCTTTACGGCGGCCCGGGCGGGGGCAGCTTCGGCTGCGCCGGTTCCTTGTGTCCGGTCTTCCAACCTCGCCTTGGGCTGCCACCCTCGTTTGGAAGCGGCGATGGCGGCCTTGGTCCACACACAAGGAGCCACCATGGCTGGAACCCATCTGGCGTTTGCGCCGTTGCCGTACGCGCCGCCCCCTCTTCTTCTGCGATCGCCGTCCCGGCTTGCGCCGCATTGGCACGCAGCGCATGCAAGCGCTGCCCCGCTGTGGGCCCCAGGAGGCACCGCATGAGCCTGTACAGCCACCTGGGCCCCATGCCCGACGGCCACAACGCCATACGCATGGGCTTTGACAACGACGAGCCGCCGGCTGTCATCTTCAACCCACAGGCACTTCCCGGCGCGCTGGTCAGCTGGGCCTGGGCCGAGTTGACGGCGCTGAACGACTTGCTGGACGCCTTCATCATGACCAGCGAGGGCGGTCACGATGGCCTCCGTATGGCCGTCGCGGTGCAGGCCACCTTGATCCCGGTCATCAACGCACTGGAGTTTGCCGAGAAGCGCGCACACGCATTGCGTACGGCGACCCATCCGCCTCAAGAACAGCCTGTCCAGGAGCGCGGCGCAAAAGGAAAGAAAAAGAAGAAGGCGGCCTGACATCCGCCGGGGCTGCTCGGCGGGCAGGCTACGGCGGCCCCAGCTGCGAGGCGCCCACCGGCCACAAGGCCTGCCCCTGCCGAAGAATGCGCACAACATCGGTCGTGCGCTGCACGCCCAGTTTCGACATCACGCTGCGGATGTGGGTGCGTACCGTGGCCACGGCCGTGCCCGTCTGGGTGGCGACTTGTTGGGCGGTGGCGCCTTCCGCCAGGCGCACGGCCACCTTGGCCTCGGTCGGCGTCAGCGCAAACATCTCGGCCAGCGCAAACGGGTCCAGGCCCACCTTCTGCGCCGGGTCGAACAGCGTTGACATGATCATGGGCGTGTCGCCAAAGGCGCCCAGCGCCGCCTGCGGCTGCAGCACCGACAGGTGCAGCCACGCCATGGCGTCGGCCTGTGTGCGGCGCAAGTCCACCAGCGCCTTGGCGCCGTGGCCTGCGCTCTTGAGCCTTTGCAGGTTCAGCGCCAGTGCGCGGTCTGCACGGTCTGAACAAAGCATCAGGCGCGAACCCTCGGCCCGGAACCGCTGCCCCGCCCGGCGCTCGGCGGCGGCGGCCTCGTTTTCCAGCACCACGTGGCGTTCGATGTCGGTCAGCCACACGGGGTAGGCAAAGGCATGCAAGAGCTGGTGCCCGGCCAGCGCCTGGTAGGCCATGCGGCGAACCCGTTCATGCGCGTGCAAGGCCTCTTCCAGGTACCTGGCCAGCCTGCGCGCCAGTTCGCGTTCGTCGGCGTCCAGCGGGCCACGCTCTGCCACCAGCTCCAGCGCCAGGCCGCAGACGACGTCCGGCGCAATCTGGAAGGTGACGTTGGTGTTGTGGCGGGCTTCGTAGGCCGGAAGAAAGTGTCTGTAGAAGCGGTTGCGCGCAACAAACGCCGGGCTGAACACTTCGTGGTCGTGGCAAAGCTGGCCCAGGCCCGCCTCGCCACGGTCTATGGCGTTCTGCCGCCGCGGGTCGAAGGCGTGGTACTCGCGCACGTAGTCCAGCATGGCCTGGTTCAGGTCGGGGCCGGCATGCCGCAAGGCAAGCAGGCGCCCGCTGGACGGTTCCAGCGTGTGCAGAACGGCGGCGCGCGCGTTGAAGGCCTGTTGCACCGGCACCAGCGCTTCGTCCCAACCCAGCGCGCCGGTTGCAGCGCGAAAGAAGCCGCCGACCGTGGCGTCAAATATCGCTTCGTTCATCGTCGTTTGAGGGTGCGGCTTGAACGGAGTACTCGGCGCTATTGTGTTCGGCTTTGCCCGAACCGGGCGCTTGGCGAGCGGGGCCGCTGGGTCAGTGGTAGTCCTCTTCCCGCTGATGGCGCAGCGCCAGCACCACCACCTTGGTCGTGGAGACGATCTCGTACAGCGCCACGTAGCCGCTGCTGCCAAAGGGAATGATGAGCTCTCGCTGCGCCGGGCTGGCTGCCGCCTTGCGGAAGCTGAAGGGCGTCATGGCCAACTGCTGCTTCGTGGCCGCCCGGATGGCGTCGATGGCTGTTTGGGCGCGGTCCAGGTCTTCGGTGGTCTGCGCCTGATCAAGCAGAGATTCGAACAGTCGGTCCAGGTCCGCCACGGCTGCCGGGGAGAACTCGACCGCGAAGCTCATCGAGCGAGCTTCTTCCGCTTCGCATCCAGCTTGGCCTGCAGCCTGTCCAGAACACCGTCAACCGGCACGGACACGCCCGTGCGGTGGTACGCCGCGGATGCAGCTTGCGCTCGCGCATGAAAGTCGGTTTGCACGCGCCGAAAGGCAATCGCGTTTCGCACCGTCGCTTCAACGAAGTCGGTCAAGGTTTCGCCTTTTTGAAGCACCGCCTCGAGTTCGGCTCGAAGCTCCGGCTCAACGCGAATCTGGGGGATGACGGCGGTCTTCATCGGGGCAGTGTATTGCGTGTGCGTTACATGCACAACGCCGCTCGCGGATCAGCCCAAGGCCTTCTTGCAGTCATAGGCCTGCGCGCTGGGCACGGGCCCGCCAGGCCATGCCCCCCAACGCCACGGCAATGACCACCCACTCCACCGCCAGCGCCACCCCGGCCAGCGCCACGGCGCCGTGGCCGCCCAGCAGGCCCGCCGCCGGGATGCCGAAGGCGGCGCCGGCCAGGATGCTGGCGCGGTAGGCGGTGTCGAAGCGGCCGCTGCCCAGCATCCAGCTGCCGAAGAACTTCCAGCCCAGCAGCAGCGGCAGCAGCGCACCCAGCACGGCAAACACGGCGCTGAGCGCTGGTGGGTCGTACACCTGCGCCAGCGGCAGGGCCGGCACGGCCCACCAGGCCGCCAGCCACAGCAGGGCGCCGGCCGCGGTGCCGGCCAGGGCCCAGCGGGCGGTGTAGCGCAGCGCCCGGCCTTGCGCTGCGCGCTGCCGCGCCACGATGCGCGGGTAGACCAGCTGGAATACCGGCTCGGCCGCGTTCAGCAGCGCACGCACCACCCGGTCGGCCAGGTAGTACAGGCCCAGTTCGGCGCGCGGCATGTTCGCGGCCGCCGCGGCCGGCAGCGCGAAGGTGTAGGCGGCGCTGGCCAGGGCCACCGGCAGCATCTGCCCGCCCAGGGCCAGGCCCGGGCGCACGGCAGCGGGCTGCCACAGCCCGCGCACCGGCCCGTGCACCACGCCCAGGTCGCGCGCCAGCCAGGCCCAGCCGGCCACGGCCAGCACCGCGGCGCTGGCCAGCTGCAGCAGCAGGTAGGCGGCCACGCTGTGCGCCCAGGCCAGGGCGGCAGCCAGCCACAGGCCGTACACCAGCAGCTCCACACGTGCCCAGCGGTGCAGTTGCTGGCGGGCCTGCAGGTACCAGTTGGCCGGCCAGCCCAGGGCGCAGGCCAGCGCGGCCAGCAGCAGGGTCTCCCGCACCGGCATCTGCGGCGCGGCGGTGCGGGCTGCTGCAAACACCAGCGGCGCCACCAGCAGGCTGAGCACGCAGCGGGCGCTGAACACCTGCACCGCCAGGCGGCGCAGCGCCGCCGGGTCGGCCGCCACCGCATGGCGGGTGGCCGCGGCCAGGAAGCCGCCTTCCACCAGCGTGGACAGCAGCATGGCCCACACCAGCAGCAGCGACAGCTGGCCAAAGCCCTCCGCCCCCAGGCGCGTGGCCATCACCGGCAACAGCAGCAGCGGAAACGCCGCGCGCACCGCCGCGGCGGCGTACACCGGCGGCAGGGCACGCGCCAGGGGCACGGCGGGCGCGGGGTGGTTCATGCGCTGCGCCGGCGCCTCAAGGCGGCGATGCGGCCTGCTGCGTGGCCACCGGCACCACGCTGGGCGTGACCGATGGCGCTACGCCGGGCGTGGCCGGTGGCGCGCCGGCTAAGGCCGCCGTCAGGCAAGCGGCCAATGCCGCGTCATAACGTTGGCGGCGCTGCTGGCTCCAGGCGGCCAGCGCGGCGGGGCTTTGGCGGTGCGGGGCTTGCGCCAACGCGGCGGTGCAGGCTTCGGCAAACGCCGCCGCGTCCTCGGCCACCCGCACGCCCTCGGGCAAGGGCTGCAGGCCACGAAGCGCCAGCGGCGTGGCCACCACCGGCAGGCCGGTGCCCAGCGCTTCTATGGCCTTTTCCTGCACGCCCGAACCGTCCAGCGCCGCCAGGGCCAGCACGTCTATGCCGGCATAGAACGTGGCCACGTCGGCCACGCGGCCCAGCTTGACGACACCCGGCGCATCGGCCACCTGCTCCAGGCCGGCGCCGGCCAGCACCAGCGTGCAGCCGGCGGGCAGGCGGGGCCGCACTTGCGACAAGACCCATTGCAGCGCGCGGCGGTTGGGCGCCCAGGTCCAGGTGCCTATCAAGCCTATGCAGTGGCCGGCGCCGGGGGTGGCGGCTGAGGCAGCGGCTGCGGCATCGTGCGGCCGCAGCGAAGCCGGGCCTTGCAGCGGGTAGCCGGGCAAAACCTCCACCCGCCCGCGCCCGCCCAGCGCCGCCATGCGCTCGCGCAGCACACGGGCGTCGTCGTCGTTCAGGCAGGCCACCGCGCCGGCGTGGCGCAGCGCGCGGTCTTCCAGGCTGCGCAGCAGCCGGGCTTCGCGCGCCAGCACCCAGCGCTGCAGGCGTGCGCGCGCGGTGTCGGCCCAGCCTTCGGTGCCTTGCGGGGTCGTGTTCCGGGGCCGGTACCCGTCGGATTCCAGGTTGTGCATCACCAGCATCAGCGGCCGTGGTGTGCCGGGCAGCGCAGCTTCCAGCCAGGCCCAGGCCTGCAGGTGGTCCACGATGACCAGGTCGGCTTCGTTCGCGGCCTTGCGCAGCAGGCGGCGCGCACGGGCCAGCGCCCCGCCGGCGCCGGTGCGGTGCACCGTCCAGGCCTGGCGGCGCCAGCAGGCGGCCGCCAGCGACGCCGCGCGCGCCAGCGCCGGCATCTCGGCCGCCGGTGGCACGGCGGGGCCCAGGCTGCTGAAGCGCAGGCCTTCGCCGTCGGGCGGTGCTGGGCCGCGGCCCACCACGTGCAGTTCGTGCCCTTGCGCCCACAGTGCTGCCAGCAGGCGCGCGGTGCACAGCTCGCCGCCGTTGGCCGGGCGCTCAAACAGCCGCGTCGTCAACACCAGCAGCTTCATGGCGTCAGGCGCGCTGCAGCGGCCGCGGAAACGCCGGGTGCAGGTACAGCGCCAGCATCATGAACCCCAGCGCATTGCCGCCCACGCCCAGGCTGGAGGCCGAGAACAGAAACGCCGGCATCCAGAACAGCAGCCACGCCGCCAGCCAGCGCCCGCCGGGGTCGCGCAGCGCGGCGGCACGCTGCAGCACGTCCACCGCCACGCTGCGCGCCCACAGCAGCGTGAGCAGGCCCACGATGCCCACCTGGCCCAGCACATTGCCCAGGCCGCTTTCGGCGCCAATGTCCACCTCGGCGCCGGCGTAGTTGCCGGCCGCGCCTATGCCTTCGCCCAGCCAGTGGCCGTCGGCCAGGTGGTGCACCGCCGAAGCCAGGCCGGCGATGTGCGCCAGCGGGCCTTCCAGGCGGCCCACCGCATCGGCCAGCAAGGCCAGCACGATGGCGGCCAGCGTGAGGCTGGCCACCTGCCGCGGCGAGGGCCAGCCCCAGAAACGCCAGGCCGCCAGCAGCGGCAGAAACAGCCAGAAGCTCTTGGACAGCGTGAGCACGCCGCAGGCGATGAACAGCAGCATCGGCACCTGTGCCGACGACGCCGCGGCGTTGGGCCGCCAGGCCTGCCGCGCCAGCACCAGCAGCAGCGCCGCGGCCATGGCGGCGGCCAGCGTGGTGGGTTCCAGGTAGGTGGACACGGCGCGCCGCACCGGGCCGCCGGCCCAGGCTTCCAGGTCCCAGCTGAAGAAGCGGCCGCTCTCGTGAAAGGGCAGCGCGCCGAACGGGTCCAGCGGGTTGGCGGCGGCGAACTCCACCACCTGCAGCCAGTCGGTCCACAGCGCCTCGGGCCCCAGGCGTTCCAGCACGCCGAACACCGCCACCGCCACGCTGCTGGCCAGCAGCAGGCGCAGCAGGCGGGTGATCTGCACGCCATTCCACGGCAGCATCAGCATGGCCGCATACAGCAGCGGCACCAGCAGCAGGCGGCGCAGGTTCAACGCCAGTGCGCTGCCCGAGGCTTCGGACAACAAACCCAGCAGCGCGTAGGCCAGCGCCATCACCACCGCCCAGCGGGCGGAGGCCGGCAGCCGGCGGCCGCGCCGCCACACAAAGGGCAGGGCCGCCAGCAGCAGCCAGGCCGCCAGCAGGTCGCGCGCCAGGCCCACCAGTGCCCAGCGCGCATCCTGCGTGGCCAGGTAGCCCAGCAGGCCCAGGAAAGGGCCGAACTGCAGCGCGACCAGCAAGGCCGCCGCCAGCCCAAAGGCCCAGGGCGCGCCGCCGTCGGCAGCGGCCAAGCCCGGGGCCGAGGCCGGGGCCCGAGGCGACGCCAGCGCGGGTATGGCCGCGTTCACCGGGGCCTCATGCGCTGCGCACCTGCGCCGCGCGGCCACGCCAGGTGTGCACCAGCGCCTGCAGCGTCTGCGTGTAGCGTTCGGTCTGCAGCAGCTGCGGCAGCCGCGCCTGGGCGTGGACCACGGCGGCGGCGCGCGCGGCGGGTGAAGCCAGGCCGGCCAGCGCCCGGGCCAGGCCTTCGGCATCGCCGAAACTGAATTGCGAGCCCGCCGGCAGCAGGTGGCCCAACCCGGCTTCGCGGCTGGCCAGCACCGGCCAGCCGCGGTGCGTGGCCTCCAGCGCCACCAGCGGCAGGCCTTCGTAGCGCGAAGGCAGCAGCAGCAGGTCGTTGGCAGCCAAGGCTCCGTCCAGCGGCGCGTGGGCATGTACCTGCACACGCTGCGGGCCTTGTGCCGAGGCCAGCTCCAGCAGCGCGGTCTCGGCCGCACCGGCGCCCTGGAAGTGCCAGCGGCATTGCCGGGCCCAGGGCGCGCCGGCGGTGATCTGTGCCATCAGCCAGTCCAGCCCCTTTTGCCAGGGGTCGAAGCGGCCCACCACGGCCACGCGCAGCGCGCCGCCATCCGCGGCCGGCGGGTTTAGCGGCGGGCCTTCGGGCAGGCGCACGCGGTTGGGCAGCACGTGGACGGGCGTGCTGATGCGCCAGTCGTGCCGCAGGTGGGCGCGCTGGCGGTCATCTATCGTGATCCAGCCGTGCACACGGCGCAGCCAGGGCGCCAGCAGGCGGTCGCGCAGGCGGGCGTGGCGAAAACCCATGTGCTGGGCGGTGTAGGCCATGGGCACGTACACCCACACCTCGTGCCCCTGCAGCAGCGCTTCGGCCAGCAGCCACGCCTGGGCGTGCAGCACGCCCGGCGCCAGCAGCAGCGGCACGCCGCGCGGTGCGCGGGCCAGCGCCCAGCGCGCCCGCGAACGGGTGCTGATGGGCACCAGCGCTTCGCCGCGCTGGCGGGCCAGGTGGCGTTGCAGCCCGGCCGCCGCGCAGGCCGCGGCCAGCGCATCGTCCACGCCGTAGATGGCCGGCTGCAGACCTTCGCGCTGCTGGGCGTCCTGCAGCCAGCCCAGCAGCGCCGCTTCGTGGCCGCCCAGGGCGCGCGGCGTCAGCACCACACTGAGATCGGCCATGGTCTGCGCCCGCGGTGCGGCTCAGCGGCGGCCCGGCAGCGCCGAGCGTATGCGCTGCAGGCGCTGCTGGTGCAGCGGGTCCTGCCGCGCCAGCACCAGGCGGTGGCGCAGCAGCACCGAGCCGCCGTACAGCAGCGCCGTCAGCACCATGGCCATCAGCACCCACAGCCCGCGGCGCGGGCTGCTGGGCCATTCCGGCGTTTGCGCGCGGTCCACCCACTGCACCGAGGTGGCTTCGGCGGCTTCGTCCACGCGTGCCGCCTCGCTTTGGCGCGACAGCTGGTCCACCAGCAGCTCGGCCTGGCGGAACTCGCGCACGCGGGCCACGAAGTCGCCGGCCCCTTCGTCGCGCGGGCGCTCCAGGCGCGCCAGCTGGGCGCGCCGCGCCGCCAGCTCGGCCTGCTGGGCCTGCACCTCGGCGCTGCTGTCGGCGCGCGAACGGCGCAGCGTGGCCAGGCGCACCTCGGCGGCGGCCACCTCGGCTTCCAGCCGCGCATAGGCCTCGGCCGCGGCACGCGGTTCGGCACGCAGTGCGGCGCGGTCGTAGCCGGCGGCCTGCAAGGCCTGCTGGGCACGCTCCAGCTGCTCACGCGCCTGGGCCAGTTGTGCGTCGTAAAACAGGCGGCGTTCGCGCGCTTCTTCCAGCGCAAAGCCGCGCAAGGTGTCGCGCAGCTCTTCCACGTACTGGTTGGCGATGGCCGCGGCGCGCTGCGGGTGGCTGTCCTGCACCTCGATGCGCACCACGCCGTCGCGCCGGCCTATGGTGAAGCGCGCGGTCCTGGCCAGGCGCTGCAGCGCCTGCGTGCGAAAGCGCAGGCCCCAGGCGCGTTGCAGCTCGAAGCGGTCGATGATGCGGTCGCTGACGGTGCGGCTTTGCAGCAGCGCCACGTGCAGGTCGGCCGGTGCGGCGCCGGGGCCCATCAGCCCGGCCAGGGCCGGCAGCGCCGCCGCCACCACGGCCTGCGAGGGCCGCTGCGTGCCCTGCACCACAAAGCTGGCGCGGCCGCTGAAGGACGGCGGCACCAGCAGGCTGAGCGCGTAGCCGGCCACCGCCGCCAGCAGCACCAGCGCCAGCAGCCGCCAGCGTGCGTGCCACAGCGGCAGCACGATGCCGGCCAGGCCCAGGCCGGCGTCGCCGCCCCAGGGGTCGCGCCAGGCGTCTTCGCTGCCGGGCGGGGCGGAGCGAGGCGACGCAGGCGCGGGCGCGGGCAGGGAGCGGGGCTGGTCGGCCATCAGCGCAGCAGCAGCAGCCCGGCCACGCCCAGGCCGAACTGGTAGAGGATCTGTGTCCAGTCCTTGGCGCCTTGCACCAGGGTCAGGCGGCGCAGCTCCTCGGGCACGAACACGGTGTCGCCCGGCAAGGCCGGCTCATCGCGGAACAGCGAGAAGCCGCGCAGCCAGCCGCCCTGGCGTGCACTGATCACGCTGCCGTTGGCGCGCACGACGAAGGTGCCGCCGGCATCGGCCGCTGCCGTGGCGCCGCCGGCACGGTCCAGGTAATAGCCCAGGCTAGGGCCCACGCTATGCCCTGGTTCGTGCACGAAGCTGCCGCTGCTGTAGACGCTGCCGAACACGCCCACCGCGGCGTAGCGCGGCGGCACGCGCAGGCTGTCGCCGTCTTCCAGCGCCAGCGGCGGCAGCGCGGTGGCATCGGGCGCGATCTCCAGCACCACGCGGCCCTGCGGGCGGCGGGCGCGCAGGCGTTCGACGACGCGGCGCGCGGCCTCTTCGGTGGCGCCGGCGTCTTCGGCGCTGGTGGGCGCCGGCTGGCGCGCCAGCTCGGCTTCCAGCTCCTGCAGCGCGCGTTCGTAGCTCACCTCCTGGTCGCGGCGCACGCTTTCGCGCTTGAACTCGGTGCCGAACAGGTAGGCGGCTTCGGTGACGCCACCGGCCGCGGCCAGCGCGTCGGCCAGCGTGGCGTGGGCCGGCAGCACGTAGTCGCCGGGTTGGCGCACCTCGCCTTCGACACGCACACGCTTGTTGCGCAGCTGCGTGGGGTGCTCGGCGTCCACCGCCGAGAACACCCGCAGCACGTCGCCGTCGGCCAGCGCGCGCGTGGCCTGAGATGGCAGCGCCAGCTCCACCACGCCGGCGCGGCCGCGTTCGCTGAGCGATTCCACGGCGACGCGGCTGCGGTCGGCCACGGCGCTGAAGCCGCCGGCCAGGCGCAGCACGTCGGCCAGGGTTTCGCCGGGCAGCACCTCGAACACCGCCGGCCGCTTCACGCTGCCCAGCACCGCCACCTGCGGGCCGCCGGCGTCCACGTGCACCACGTCGTCGGCCTGCAGCAGCGGGTCGGCCTGCTGGCGGCCCTCGGCCAGCAACTGGTACAGGTCCAGCGTCACCGGCGCCTCGCCGCGGCGCAGCAGGCGTATGCGCCGGTAGCTGCCGGCGGCCGAGGGGCCTTGCACGGTGGCCACCAGGTCGGACAGCGTGGTCAGCCCCGGCACCACGTAGCTGCCGGGCTGTTCGACAAAGCCGGTGACGTGCACACGCACCGGGCTGACCTCGGCCACGCCGGCGGACAGCTCGAAGTTGCGGAACACACGTTCCAGGCGCGGGCGCAGCAGCTTCTCCAGCTCGGCCGCCGGCGCACCGGCCACCGGCACCGGGCCCACGCGCGGCAACGTCACGCGGCCGGCGCGGTCTATGCGCGCGCGCCAGTCGGCGTCCACGCTGCCCCACAGCGTGACGTGCAGTTCGTCGCCGGCACGCAGCAGGTACTGCGGCGGCACGCGCGCCGGGGTCTGCAGGTGGTCGGCCGTGCCGTCCTCGCGCACCGCCGGCGCGCCGAAGCGCCGCACCGGCTGGCCGTGGTTCAGGCGGCTGACGTAGCGCTCGAACTCGCTGGGCTCGGCCGGCTTGCGCTCGGGCCGCAGCGGGCGCTGCGCAGGCCGGGCCGAGGGGTGGGGCGCGGCGCCCGCCGGCAGGCCGTTGGCCGCGGCGTCGGGCAGGCCGGGCGTGCGGCCGTCGTTCAGGCCCGGGTACACCGGCACCGCCTGCGGCCCTGGTGCCCCTTGTGCCGGCCCCTGTGTGGGGGTCTGCACGGGCGTCTGGGCCGACGCCAAGGCTGCCACCAGCAGCAGCGACGACAGGCCCAGCGCCGCCGCACGCCGGCACCGCAGACCGCCGCGGGAGCGCGCGCGAGCAAAAGCGCGGACAGGAGCGCGGGTCATGGAGAAGCTGAACAGAGACGGCACAAGACCCAGGCGCGCGGCGATCGTTGACGGGGGGTCGCATGATACATAGAATGAGATTGATTCGCGTTTACTGCCGGCCTGGTGCCGGCAAACGTTGACGGCCAGCCAGCCCGGCCGCGGACTCGTTCTTCCGTACGGCAGCCAGCACCTCCCGGCAACCCCACGCCCTGCTGCTCTGCCATGCCCTGCTCAAGCCTTGTTTCTGCTGTGTCGTCGCCGCGCCCCGTGCTGCGGCCCGCCTTGCGCCCTGCTGCGCGCGCCGTGGGGCGCTGGTTGCTGGGCGCGTTGCTGGTCGCCGGCGCCGCGCCGGCGATGGCCAATGCCACCGCCGACCCCTTCATCGACCCGCCTTTCAGCGTGGCCGCCGACGGTTTCAACGAACTGGTCTATGCGCGCGTGAGCGTGGCCCAGTTGATAGCCGGCATAGGCGGCAACGTGGGGCTGCCGGTGACGGCGGCCGCAGGCCTCTTCCGGCGCACCAGCGGCACCGCCTACCCGGCCAGCAACGGCTTATACGAATGGGGCGGGCCGCGGTCCACCTTCGAGTACGCCGTCGGCAACGCTGCCGCCGATCTCACGTCCATCGTGCTGCAGACCTTCATCACCGTGGACCTGGTCAACGGAGTCGACGGCCTGCTGGAGCCCGGCAACCTGCCTCGGCTGAGCTACAACGGTGGCAGCCAGTTCCTGGCCGCCACCACGCAGGTGGTGCAGTCGGTGCCCGGCGGCTGGGGCATGGACGGCGTGCCGCTGCCGGCCGACCCCAACAACCCGAACTACGCGATGTTCACCTGGGACCTGAGCAGCCTGGGCGCCGCGGTGGAGTCCTTCCGCCTGACCTGGGCCACCGACGCGCACTCCAACACCATGGCGTTTCAGATCGACCAGATAGGCGCCATCCCGGAGCCGCAGACCGTGGTGCTGGCGCTGGCGGCCTTGGGTTTCATCGCCTTCGCCGGGCGCAAGGCCAGGCAGCGCAGCCAGCCTGCCGCGGCATGAAGCGGCGCATCCGCAAGGCCGGCGCGGCAGCGCCGGCAGGCCGCTGCGCGGCCGTCGCCGCGCTGGCCGCGGCCGGTGCCGCGTGGCTGCCGGCGGCCGCCCAGGCGCCCACGCCTGCCGCGCCGGCGGCATCGGCACCGGCCACGGCAACAACCCCCACCGGCAGCGAAACCGTCACCGTCACCGGCCGCCGCATGACCGAGGAGCTGCCGCCGGACAAGCCGCACACGGTGATAGGCACCGAGACCATAGAGCGCCGCCAGGCCGAGAACATCTTCGACATCCTCAAGGGCGTGCCAGGCCTGGGCGTGGAAGGCGGGCCGCGCGCCACGGGCATGAAGTTCTCGCTGCGCGGCTTCACCGACAACGAGGACGTGGTCTTCAAGATAGACGGTGCGGTCAAGGGCTTCGAGAAGTACCGCTTCGGCAGCGGCGTGCTGCTGGAGCCCGAACTGGTGAAGACGCTGACCGTGGAACGCGGCCCGGCGGTGACCTCCGGCTCCGGCGCGCTGGGCGGCACCATCTCGGCGGCCACCAAGTCGGCCATGGACCTGCTGCGCCCCGGTCGCACCTACGGCGGCATGCTCAAGCTGGGCTACAACGACAACAACGGCGAACGCCTGCGCATGCTGTCGGTGTACGGCCGACCGGGCGACTTCGACATCATGGCCGCGGTGGTGCGGCGCGACTCGCACGACCTGAAGCTGGCCGACCGCAGCCGGCTGACCCAGTCGCAGACCCAGTCCGAGAGCCGCCTGGTGAAGCTGGGCTGGTTCCCGCACGAACGGCTCAACCTGGAGCTGGGCTACATCGCCTACGCCAGCGGCCCCGAGCGCCAGCCCTACGACGCCACCGGCGGCCTGCCCGGTGTCGGCGGCTCCGTGATCCGCACGCTGGACGACGAGACCACCACGCTGCGCGCCGAGTGGGACAGCCCCTACGGATGGACGGTCCGCGGCCTGCTCTCGCGCGAACAGACCTACCTGCACGACCTGCACCGCTACCGCAACGAAGAAGGCTTGCCCGAGGCACGCATCTGCGCCGTGGTCCCCAGCGTGCAGTACTGCGACGACCGCTGGCGCTTCGACATCGTCAACGCCGAGGTGTTCGCCGACACGAAGTTCCGCGTCGGCCCGGTGGCCGCGGACCTGACGCTGGGCTGGCAAGGCCAGGACAGCCGGCGCGACACCTCGCGGGTGACCTCCAACGAGGCCATCAACCAGAGTCGTTTTCCGGGCGGCCACAACCCCGACCAGCCGCCCGGCGACAAGGTGAGCTCGGCGCTGATAGGCGAGGCTCGCCTGCAGTGGCATGACTTCACGCTGGTGCCGGGCGTGCGGCTGGACCGCTACACGGTGTCGGCGCGCGGGCTCTCGCGCCTGAACATGGAAAGCCAGGGCCAGGACCCGGACATCGAGTTCTCCAAGACCCAGCCTTCGCTGGCGCTGAGCTGGCGGCCGGGGCAGGGCGACTGGACCTTCACCGCGCGCTACAACGAGGGCTTCCGGCCACCGCTGATCGACGAATACTTTGCCGAAGGTGGGGAGAGCGCAGAGCGCCCCACCGGCCGCTGCCGGCGGACCTACGGTGACTTCAACCAAGCGGGCTCGCCGGTCATCCCCAGCACCATACAGCCGCTGTACGACCCGGCCGGCCTGGGCCTGCCCTACGACCCGGCGCGGGACCTGGCGCCGGCCAACGGCATCTGCGGCGACCTGTACCGCCCGCAGGAGTCGGCCAGCCAGGAGCTGACCGTGGCCTGGAATGCGCGCCTGCCCGAAGCGCGCCTGCACTGGTCAGCACGGCTGACGGCGTACCGCATTCACACGCGCCACCTGCTGGGTTCGCTGCGCTGGGTGGACGGCCGCGCCGCCCAGCCCGGCCGCGAGGACCGGCGGGGCGTGGAGTTCGAGGGCGAGGTGAGTTCCCGCTCGCTGTTCGCCTCGCTGTCCTACGGCCGTGTGCGCCGGGAAGGCACCGACGACTCGACCTCCGGCATGCCGTCCATAGAGAGCTTCCAGGTGCCGGCCGATTCCACGGTGCTGACGCTGGGCACGCGCCTGTTCGGCGACAGCGTGAACGCCGGCTGGCGCGTGCGCCATCTCGCGGACCGCCGGGCCTACGCCTCGGGTGCGCCGGCGCAGTGCGTCAGCGACGTGGCCGCCGACTTCAGCGCCACGCAAAAGGGCGTCACGCTCAACGAGATCTTCGCCTTCTGGCAGATCAACCGCATGTTCTCCCTGCGCGCCAGCGTGGACAACCTGGACAACCGTGACTACTGCCTGGTCAGCAGCTTCTCGGGCGCAGTGGGCTTCCGCGCGCCGGGGCGGGCCGCCAAGATCGCGCTGACGGCGCAGTTTTGACCCGCTGCATGCCGGCCGCCACGGCCCCTGGGCGCCCTGTGCCGTGGCCGCTGTGGGCGGCCTGGGCCGGCGGCTTGCTGTGGCTGCTGCCCACGCTGGCCGACCTGGCCGCCGGCCCCTGGCAAGACCCGCTGCATTCCCACGGGCCGGTGATCGTGGCGGTGGCCAACTGGCTGGCCTGGCAGCGCTGGCGGGCCTGGCAGCACGGCGTGCAAGCGCCGCCATCACCGGGCGCGCGCCGGATGGGAGCCGCACTGCTGCTGCTGGCCGCGCTGCTGGCGGGCCTGGGCCGCTGGGGCGAACAGGCCTTGCTGCAGGCCGCGGCGTTGCCGCCGGCGCTGGCCGGGCTGGCGCTGTGGCAGGGCGGGCGGCCGCTGTTGCGGGCGCTGGCCTTTCCGGTGGGCTTTCTGCTGTTTGCGGTGCCCATGCCGGCGGCGCTGGCGGAAGCCCTGACGCAGCCCATGAAGCTGGGCGTGTCCTGGGCCGCGGTGTCGCTGCTGGATGCGCTGGGCTACGCGGTGTCGCTGGACGGCGTGGTCATAGGCATAGGCCCCTACCGCCTGCTGGTGGCCGATGCCTGCGCCGGGCTGAACTCGCTGTTGATGCTGGAGGCCTTCGGCCTGCTGTACCTGCACCTGGTGCGCCACCCGTCCACGCGCCGCACGCTGGTGCTGGCGCTGGCCATCGTGCCCATTGCGCTGGCGGCCAATGTGCTGCGGGTGCTGCTGCTGGCGCTGGTGACCTTCCACTTCGGCGAGGCCGCCGGGCAGGGGCTGGTGCATGGCGCCTCGGGCGTGATCCTGTTCGTCGCCGGGCTGGCCATGATCTGGCCGCTGGACCAGTTGCTGCGCCGCTGGTCCAGCCAGCCGGCCCCCGCGGCCGAGGCCGCGCCGGCGCCGCCGTTGGGGCCGCCGAGATCAACCCTGGCGCCCCGGCCCGCCCACCTGCTGCTGCTGTGGGCGGTGGCCGCGCTCACCGCCTGGGGCCCGCTGCCGGCAGCGCCGGTGCCGGCGGCCGACCCGCTGGAAAGCTGGTTCCCGGCCGCGCTGGGCGACTGGCAGGCCCTGCCGTCGCGCGGCCAGGCGCAGGTGGCGGCCCTGCTGGGCACCGAGCAGGTCTACGACGACCAGTTGGTGCGCACCTACCGCCATGCCGACGGCCGCCAGGTGATGCTGACCCTGGCCTATGTGGCGCAGCAGCGGCGCCTGGCGCGCATACACGAACCGCCGGCGTGTTACGCCGCGGCCGGCTTCCAGCTGCAGCGCGAACCGCGCCAGTCGCTGATGCTGGACAGCCACGCCGTGCAGGCCCAGCGCTTGCTGGCGCGGCGCGACGGCCGCCACGAGGCGGTGCTGTGGTGGGTGCGCCTGGGTGCGCTGCAGGACACGCCGTCACAGACCGTCACCGCCTGGCGGCTGTTCACCGCACGGTTGCGCGGCGAGGTGCCCGACGGCCTGTTGGTGCGCGCCTCGGCATTGGTGCCAGCGGGTGCCGCTGACGGCGCTGCGGGCTACGCCGCAGCCGAAGACTTTCTGCGCGCGATGACCGCAGCGCTGGGCGATCAGCCGCGGCGGGCCTTGCTGCTGCGCTGACGGCGCGCGGCCAGCACGACGACCCACACGCCGGGCAGCGCCAGCAGCGCAACGGCCGGCTCGGGGATGGGCGAGACCTGCCAGCCTATGTCGGCGAAGCCGGCGTAGTCCAGCAGCGTCATCAGCTCGCGGCGGCCGGCGGGGGTGCTGGGGTCCATCAGCGTGGCCTGCGGCGTGCCGTCGGGCAGCAGGCTCCAGGTGTTGCTCGCCCAATGGGAGCGGTAGCTGTCCAGCAGCACCAGGCCGCCGAACACCGCCACCGAGGCCTCGCCGGTGAACCGGCCCTGGGCGTCGATCTGCGACGCCCACGAAGGCGCGGTGCCGAAGCCCAGGATGTGCCCCAGCTCGTGCGTGACCGTGGTCAGGAAGTCGTTCTGCCCGGCGCCCGGGCCTTGGTCCAGGCCGAAGTGCCAGTTGGCGGTTTCGTTGAACCACATCATGCCGCCCCAGGTGGCGTAGTCGCTGGCATCGGGGCCGGTGGTGTTGGCCTGGCCGCGTGTGAGCACGCTGTCCACGAAGGCTTGCGAGCCGCTGGCCGTGAGGTCGAAGCCGATGTTGGCAAAGCCCAGCACGCCCGGCGCCGAGGGCGAGCCGCCGGCGTAGACGACCAGGGTGTCGGCAGCGACCTGCACGTTGTTCAGCGTCACCGTGGGCCCGCCCAGGCTGGGGTGGGTGATGCGCACCGACCAGTGGTCGCCCTCGGCCGGCGAGATGGCCGTGAGCTGGTCGGTGAACGGCGCGAAGACGGCGGCGGCCGCGTCCAGCACCGCCCGCCTTTCGGCAATGGGCTGGCCGGTGGCGAGGTCGGTGAAGAAGCCGCGGGTGTCGTAGCTGTAGTCGAACTGTATGGTCAGCGCCTGGGCGGCCAGCGGCAGGGCCAGCGCGGCGCCCGTCAGCGCGGCGCCGACCCGCGCCGCCGGCCACGCCTTTCGGCGACGCCGCCGGGCCCAGCCCAGCAGCGCCAGCACGCCCACGGCCAGCAGCACGGTGGTGGCGGGTTCGGGCACCGGCGACAAGGGCGTCACCGAGCCCAGGCCGGCGCCGTAGGCGCCCTGCAGCGCGGCGATGGCACGTTCGTCCAGCGGGAACAGCGGGCCGTCGTACAGCGGCGCGGCCTGCGCCGCATCGCCGGCCACGAAGTGGCCCATGCCCAGCGAATGCCCCAGCTCGTGCTGCGCCACGGCGTAGAAGATGGGCAGCGTCCAGGCCAGGCCGAAACGCTGGGCGTTGAACACGATGTCGCCGGCCAGGCCGTTGCCCGGCCCGGTGGGCGGGAAGTAGGCGTAGGCGTTGGCACCGTTGACGTGCGGCACCTGGCCTATGCGGATGTCGGCCAGGCCCGTGGGGTCGTACTGCCCGGTGGCAGGTGGCGGCCCGGCGTCTTCGACCTCCACAAAGTGGATGGGCAGGAAGGCCGCGTAGTCGGCGAAGGCGGCCTCGAAGGCGCCGCGCAGCGCCTGCGCAGACCACGGCTGCCCGCTGCCGTCACGGATGCTGCCGTCCAGCAGGTTGCTGAAGCTGTAGGTCAGCGTGATGTCGCTGCCCGGCCCGTCCGGCTGCGCCCAGGTGGAGTAGATGGGAAAGTAGCCCTGCGCCAGGGCCGGGGCGGCGCCCAGGCCGGTGGCGCAGGCGGCCGCCACGGCCACCACGGCGGCGGCAGGCGCCGCCTTCAGCTTGTGCAGGGCCGCTGCAAGACGGGCAAGGCTTCGCATGGTGACCGCCTTCGCTTTCTCAGCGCTGCTGCGCGCGGCGACGGCGCACCACGGCGCCCAGACCCGCCACGCCCACCAGCAGCATGGCGTAGGTGCCGGGCTCGGGCACGGCGCTGACGGTCAGGAAGGTGTAGCCCATGCCGGGGCCGCTGTTGTTGTTGTTCAGGAAGCCGTGCAGGAAGGCATTGCCCGAGACGTCGTTCTTGCCGGTGATGGCGATGGCGGACACCGGGTTCGTGCCGGTGCGCCATTCGTTGACCAGGGCCGACACGTCGAAGCTCACCGCGCCGAAGCCGGTGACCGAGGTGCTGGCCGCGGCGTCGGCGGGCAGGATGTAGCTGTTGAAGAAGGTGAGCCAGCTCACCGGGCCGCCCGGGTTGGTGTCGTCGGTGATGGTGGTCAGCGGGTTGGCCAGCACGCCGTGGGCCGAGACCAGGAAGGGGTTGTCCTCGCTGGCGTCGGCGCCCTGGCCGCCGGCGGTGCTTTGCATGGTCAGCGTCGCGGTGACCGGGCCGGAGAAGGCCGAGAAGTCGTAGTCGAACGTGAGGTAGATCGTCTCCGCACCGGGCAGGCCGAAGGCGCCGTTGGTGGACGTGCGCAGCACCGGCCGGTTGCCTTCACCGGCATAGCCGCGCACGGTGTTGGCGCCGATGAAGAAGCTGGAGGTCATCACGTCCTCGGTCACCTCGATCACGGTGGCCGCGGCGGCAGGCAGCGAGGCGGCGGCCAGGCAGGCGATCAGCAGCGCGGTACGGGGCAGGCGCGACGACAGGAACGAAGCAGAGGGCATCATGGTCAGGCAGGTTTCGTGAGGGCGAACCAAACCCCGGGAGCTGCCGCACAGGCAGGCTCCGCGAAGCGGCACAGGGTTCAAGGCAAAGGCGCACCGGGCCGCAGCCCGGTGCACGGCATGTCAGCGCTCAGGCAAGCGCGCCCGCCTCCTCGGCAGGAGGCGGGGGTCGGCAGCTCAGTGGCTGCGGCGGCGGCGCGCCACGAAGCCCACGGCGCCCAGGCCGGCGAGCAGCAGCGCGTAGGTGCCGGGTTCCGGCACGGCCACGACGGCCGAGTCGATGCGCAGTTCCTGGAAGCTGGAGTGCACCTTCACGCCGAAGTCCACCGTGAAGTCGCCGGTGTAGCCGGGCAGGAACGCGCTCCAGCTCAGCTGCTCGTACTGCACCGTACCGAACGACGACTCGTAGGCCGGGTCGTACAGCGTACGGATCACGTCGCTGACGCTGGAGGTGGCCAGCACGTTGCCCACGCTGTCCAACACGCGGAAGGTGTCGCGCAGCACGCTGCCGCCGGTGCCTTCTTCGCCCGGGTAGATCAGGTCGGGGTTCAGCGTGGCGCCGGTCTGCACGATGACCCAGGTGCCCAGGCCTTCGGCTCCGTAGTTGGCGACGTTGGCCTTCAGGCTGTAGTTGGCGGCGAACGAGTAGTAGCCGCCGCTGCTGGCGATGAAGGCGCCGGTGGCGCTGAGCACCGGGGCCGCCAGGGCCGGGTCGGACACATGCGCCGGGGCCAGGTTGATGGGGCTGCCGGGTGCACCGGTCCATTCCTGGTAGGTGGTGCCGGCGTCGCCGACGGCCCAGTCGGTGGGTTCGTTGAAGGCGTGGGCCGAGCCGGCGAAGACCAGGGCGGCGGCCAGGGCGAGGGGTTGCAGTCTCATGGGGAGGGTCCTTACAGGGTTTAACAAGGGCCCGGTCTTCATGCGATGGACGCGACGCACGCAGCACACGATCGCGGCACGTCCCTGGTGCGGGACATGCATGCCGGAAGGCCGGTGGGCTGGCAGGCCGGCGCAAAGGGGCCGGCGGCTGGCGTCAGGGTCGGGGGGCCCGGCGCAGCAGTGCACCGGCCCGGTTCAACCTTGGCATGAATTGAATGAGAATTCTTCTCATTCGTCAACCTGGCTCACCGGGGCCAAACCCCCGCGAATCGGGGGGCTGCGGCGCGCTCAATCCGCGTGGGAGAGGCTCAGCCCTTGCGGCAATCCGGCGAGGAACACAGGCCGTACAAGGCCATGGCGTGGTCTTCCAGGCGAAAGCCGCGGTCGCGCGCGATGCTCTGCTGGCGGCGCTCTATCTCCAGGTCCACGAACTCCTCGACGCGGCCGCAGCGCACACACACCAGGTGGTCGTGGTGCTGGCCCTCGTTGATTTCGTACACCGCACGGCCGGTCTCAAAGTGGCTGCGCTGCAGCACGCCGGCCTGTTCGAACTGCGCCAGCACGCGGTAGACGGTGGCCAGGCCCACGTCCAGGCCCTCGGCCAGCAGCGCCTTGTAGACGTCCTCAGCACTCATGTGGCGCTGGTCGGCGCGCTGGAACAGCTGCAGGATGCGCGTGCGCGGCAGCGTGGCCTTGAGCCCGCTGGACTTCAGATCAGCCGCCATGGCGGCAGAAGACTTCGACACGTGGCTTCCTCAAGGTGGCTGGCGTGCTCGACCGGGGCGCATTTTGAGGGAGAGCCGAAAGACCGGCCCCAGACAAAACTGAGAACCAATCTCATTAGAGATTCGGGCCGGCGGCCTGCGGGCCGCTCAGGCGCCGTGGACCAAGGCCGCGGTGGCGGTGATCAAGGCCTGCGGCTGGTCGCGGTGCACCGCGTGGCCGCAGGCCGGCAGCTCCAGCAGCTGTGTCTGCGGCACGCGCCGCGCGATGCCGCGCACCTGCTCCAGCGTGCCGTACTCGTCGTCCAGGCCCTGCACCGCCAGCAGCGGGCAGCGTAGGGCGGCGATGTCGTCGGCGATGGACCAGTGCCGGAAGGCGGGGTCCAGCCAGATGTGGTTCCAGCCCCAGAAGGCCGAGTCCGGGTCGTCGTGGTGGCGGGCCAGGCGCTGGCGCAAGTCGCCGGCTTCGTAGGCTTCGCGCGCGCGGCGAATGCTGCGCACGCTGAGTTCTTCCACAAAGATGTGCGGCGCCACTGCCACCACGCCGGCCACCGCTTCGGGCCGCTGGGCGGCGTACAAGAGCGCGATGGAGCCGCCGTCGCTGTGGCCGAACAGCCAGGGGCGGTCGGCCAGCGCATCCACGCCCAGCGCCGCCAGCAGCGCCGGCAGCACCTTACCGGCCTGGCGCTGAAGAAAGTCCACGCCCCAACGTTCCTCGGCCGCACGCGGCGTGGAGCGGCCATAGCCGGGCCGCGAGTACACCAGGCCGCGGGCTCCCACCGCAGCGCACAGCGCATCCGGAAAACCGCGCCAGGCCGACAGCGAGCCCAGGCCTTCGTGCAGGAACACGATCAGCGGCAAGTCGGTGCGTTCGCGTGCTATCCAGCGGTGCTCTATGCGCACCGCGCGGCCAGCCCAGTGGACGTTGACGAACGCCACGCCATCCGCCGATTCGGCCGACTCGGCCGCTACCGCGCCCATGTTTCAGCCCTGCCCGGTGGCCTCGCGTTCGCGCAGTTTGAAGCGCTGTATCTTGCCGGTGGCGGTCTTGGGCAGCTCGCTGACGAACTCCACCAGCCGCGGGTACTTGTAGGGCGCCAGCTTGTCCTTGACGAAGGCCTTGAGCTCGTCGGCCGTGGCGGCCTGGCCCGGCAGCAGCACCACAAAGGCCTTGGTCTTGGTCAGGCCCTGGTCATCGGGCACGCCGATGACGGCCGCCTCCAGCACCGCCGGGTGCTGCACCAGCGTGGCCTCCACCTCGAAGGGGCTGACGTAGATGCCGCTGACCTTGAGCATGTCGTCGCTGCGGCCGGCGTAGGTGTAGCTGCCGTCGTCGTTCCTGATGTACTTGTCGCCGCTCTTGACCCAGCCGCCCTGGAAGGTGTCGCGCGACTTGGCGCGGTTGCCCCAGTACATCAGCGCGGCCGACGGGCCATGTATGTACAGGTCACCGGGCTCGCTGGAACCGTCGGCATTCAAGGGCACGGGGCCGCCGTCTTCGCCGCGCAGTGCGATCTCATAACCCGGCACCGGCCAGCCGGTGCTGCCGTAGCGCACCCGCTCGGGGCGGTTGGAGATGAAGATGTGCAGCATCTCGGTGGAGCCTATGCCGTCCACCACCGGGGCGCCGAAGTGGCGCTCGAAACGCTGGCCGATGTCCGCCGGCAGCGCCTCGCCGGCCGAAGACGCCAGGCGCAGCGCCACCTCGCCACGCGTGGGCAGGGCCGGTGAAGCCAGCATGCCGGCGTAGCCGGTGGGCGCACCGTAGAACACCGTGGGCCGGCGCCCGGCCAGGGCCGGCAACTCGCCGCGCCAGCGGCGGAACACCGCTTCCGGCGTGGGCCGCTCGGCCATCAGCACCACGCTGGCGCCCACGGCCAGCGGGAAGGTCAGCGCGTTGCCCAGACCGTAGGCGAAGAACAGCTTGGCGGCGGAGAAGCAGACATCGTCTTCGCTCAGGCCCAGCACCGCGCAGCCGTACAACTGGTTGGTCCAGTAAGGGTTGGCATGGGAATGCACGGTGCCCTTGGGCCGGCCGGTGGAGCCGGAGGAGTACAGCCAGAACGCGGCATCGTCGGCGCGTGTGGCGGCCGGCCGCGGCATGGGCGCGTGGGCGTCCAGAAAGGCCTCGAAGGCCAGCTCGCCGATGTCCAGCGGCGCCACCGGGTGGGAGACGATCACCTGGTGCACCTCGTGGTCGGCCTTGGTGAGCGCCGCCTTCAGCACCGGCAGCAGCGCACCACTGGCCAGCACCGCCTGCGCACGCGAGTGCTCCAGCATGTAGGCGTAGTCGTCGGCGGTGAGCAGCGTGTTCACCGCCACCGGCACGGCACCGGCGTAGAGGGCGCCCAGAAAGGCCACCGGCCAGTCGTTGCCGTCCTGCATCAGCAGCAGCACCCGTTCTTCGCGCTTCACGCCCAGGGCCCGCAGGCCGGCGGCCAGGCGGCGCACCCGCTCGTCCAGCCGGCCGTAGCTGAGCACGCCGTGGTCGTCGTAGAACGCCGGCCGATCAGCCCGGCCGGTGTTGAGGGCCAGCAGGTGTTGTGCGAAGTTGAAGACTTCGGGCGGTGGCGGCACGGCGGCGGCGGCAGCGGCAGCAGGCTCGGTGTCGTTGTTCATGCGCTTGTCTCCTTGTTGTGGGAGGGCCTCTGGCCGGCTCAGCGCTTCAGCGCCCCAAGGCCTCCAGCACCGCCGGGCTGGCCTGCACGGCGGTGCGGCGATGGTAGAAGTCCAGCGCACGCAGGCCGCCCAGCTCTTCGCCGCCGCCGGCGCGGCCCGGGCCGCCGTGCAGCGACTGCGGCATCACGTTGCCGTGGCCGGTGTGGGTGCCGGCCACGTCGGGGCTGACCGCGTGCACACGGCCGTGGTGGTCGGCCAGCGCCAGCGCGGTGTCGGCCAGCGCCGCCGGCTCGCTGCCGTACAGCGAAACCACCAGCGAGCCCTGGCCGCGGCGCACCAGCGCCTGCGCATGCGCGGCGTTGCGGTAGGGCAGCAAGGTGGCCACGGGGCCGAAGACTTCGGTGTCGTGCACCTGATCGGCCGCATCGGCGTCGCGCGCGCCCAGCAGCGTGGGGCCCAGGCAGCAGGCCAGGGCCGGGTCGGCGTCCACCAGGGGGTGGCCGGCGCCGTCGTGCAGGGTCTGGGCCCGGGTCTTCAAGGCGGCCAGGCCGGCCTGCACCGCGTCGAACTGCGCGCGGCTGACCAGCGCGCCCATGCGCACGGTCTCGCTGCGCGGGTTGCCCACGGTGATGCGCGCCAGCTTGGCGCCGATGGCCTGGGCCGCGGCGTCGTACAAGGCCTCGGGCACGAAGATACGCCGTATGGCGGTGCACTTCTGGCCGGCCTTGACCGTCATCTCGCGCACCACCTCGCGCACCAGCAACTCGAAGGCTTCGCCGCCGGCGGCCTCGCCGGGCAACAGCAGCGCCGAGTTCAGGCTGTCGGCCTCCACGTTGACACGCACCGAGCGCGCCGCCACCGCGGGGTGGCTGCGCACCAGCGCTGCGGTTTCGGCCGAGCCGGTGAAGGACATCAGGTCCAGGGGCTGCAGGGCGTCCAGCAAGCCGGCGGAGCTGCCGCAGACCACCGACAACGCCCCGGCAGGCAGCACGCCGGCGTCCACCACGTCGCGCACCATGCGCTGCGCCAGCCAGGCGGTGGCGGTGGCCGGCTTGACCACCACCGGCACGCCGGACAACAGCGCCGGCGCCGCCTTTTCCCACAGCCCCCAGGCGGGGAAGTTGAAGGCGTTGATCAGCAGCGCCAGGCCGCGCGCCGGCAGGCGCACATGGCGGCTGGCAAAACCGCCGTCGCGCGCCAGCGGCACGCTGTCGCCGTCGAACAGAAAGCGCCCGTCGCCCAGGCCGGCGGCCAGCTTGGCGTAGGTGGTCAGGGTGTAGAGGGCGCCGTCTATGTCCACCGCCGAGTCGTTCTTCACGGTGCCGCTGTTGGCCTGCGCGATCTCGAAGTACTCGTCGCGATGCGCCTGCAGCACGCGAGCCATGGCGGCCAGCAGCTCGCCGCGCTGGCGGTAGCTCAGCTCGCGCAGCGCCGCGCCGGCCTGGCGCGCGGCGGCAAAGCCGGCCGGCAAGTCCAGCCCCGTGGCGTCCACCCGGGCCAGGGCGTTGCCCAGCACCGGGTCCCGCAGCGTGGTGCCGGAACCCTGGCCGCTGTGCCAGCGGCCGCCAAGGTGGTTGGGCAGAAGTTCGGCCATCGCGCGGTCCTCAAAAGCGGCAAGCGGCGCTGCACCGGCAGACTTGTAGACCCCAGGCCGATGCAGTATTGTGCGTGAGGCACTTTAGGACCTCACCACCCCCATGTCAAGCACTATATTGCCTGTTGAGGGCTTGCCCGCCGAGCTGGCCACCGCGCTGCAGGCCGGTGAAGCGCGCGTGCTGGACGACGAGGCGGCACAGAAACACCCCTTCCTGGTCACGCTGGGCGAGCGGGTGCGTGCGCTGCGCGCCCGCCGCGGCATGACGCGCAAGGCGCTGGCGCAGGCCGCCGAGGTGTCGGAGCGCCACCTGGCCAACCTGGAGTATGGCGTAGGCAACGCCTCCATACTGATTCTGCTGCAGGTGGCGCAGTCGCTGCAGTGCCCGCTGGCCGAGCTGATTGGAGATGTGACCACTCGCTCACCCGAATGGCTGCTGCTGCGCGAGCTGCTGGAGCAGCGCGACGAGGCCACGCTGCGCCGCGTGCGGGTGGCCGTGGGCGAGATGCTGGGCACCGGCGGCGCGCACGGCGAAGGCGCTTCGGCGCGCAGCGCACGGGTGGCGCTGGTGGGCCTGCGCGGCGCCGGCAAGTCCACGCTGGGGGCGATGCTGGCCGAGTCGCTGGGCTTCCCCTTTGTGGAGCTCAGCCGCGAGATCGAGAAGTTTGCCGGCTGCAGCGTGGGCGAGATCCAGGCCTTGTACGGCCAGAACGCCTACCGCCGCTACGAGCGCCGGGCGCTGGAAGAGGCGATACAGATCTACCCCGAGGCGGTGATCGCCACGCCCGGCGGCATCGTCTCCGACCCCGCCACCTTCAACCTGCTGCTGGCGCACTGCATGACGGTGTGGCTGCGCGCCGAGCCCGAGGACCACATGAAACGCGTGGTGGCCCAGGGCGACACCCGCCCCATGGCCGCCAGCCGAGAGGCCATGGACGACCTGAAGACCATACTCACCGGCCGCGAACCCTTCTACGTGAAGGCCGAGCTGCAGATAGACACCAGCGCCCGACCGCTGGCGGACACCTTCCAGGTGCTGCACGAAGCGGTGAGCCAGGCCTTGAGGCGCCCCGAACCCAACAGGTAGCAAACTGCATCTTTTATCTGGACTTGGCCAGAAAAGGTATTATGATGCATGTGTGCGCAGGCCGGGGGGCCGGCGCCGACCTGCCTTTGAAGGAGCGCCCGTGAGCCACCCCGCCCGCGTCGACTACCAGACCGAACCCACCCAGTACAAACACTGGAAGCTGAGTTTTGAAGGGCCGGTGGCCACCCTGGCCATCGCCATAGACGAAAACGGCGGCCTGCGCCCCGGCTACAAGCTCAAGCTCAACAGCTACGACCTGGGCGTGGACATCGAGCTGGCCGACGCGCTGAACCGCATACGCTTCGAGCACCCCGAGGTGCGCAGCGTGGTGGTGACCAGCGCGCGCGACAAGGTCTTCTGCTCGGGCGCCAACATCTTCATGCTGGGCCTGTCCAGCCACGCCTGGAAGGTGAACTTCTGCAAGTTCACCAACGAGACGCGCAACGGCATCGAGGACAGCTCCCGGCACAGCGGCCTGAAGTTCCTGGCCGCCGTCAACGGCGCCTGCGCCGGCGGTGGCTACGAGCTGGCGCTGGCCTGCGACGAGATCATCCTGGTGGACGACCGCAACAGCGCCGTCAGCCTGCCCGAGGTGCCCTTGCTGGGCGTGCTGCCCGGCACCGGCGGCCTGACCCGCGTGACCGACAAGCGCCGTGTTCGCCACGACCTGGCCGACATCTTCTGCACCAGCGTGGAAGGGGTGCGCGGCCAGCGCGCCAAGGACTGGAAGCTGGTGGACGACATCGCCAAGACGGCGCAGTTCGGCGCCAAGGTGCAGGAGCGCGCCCAGCAGCTGGCCGCCCTGAGCGACCGGCCGGCCGACGCCACCGCCGCGCAGGGCGTGGCGCTGACGCCGCTGGCGCGCCACATCGAGGCCGACGCGCTGCGCTACCAGCATGTGAACGTACAGATCGACCGCGCCAAGCGCATCGCCCACTTCACCGTGAAGGCCCCCACTGGCCCGGTGGCCGAAGACATCGCGGCCATCACCGCCCAGGGCGCCGCCTGGTACCCGCTGCAGCTGGCGCGTGAGCTGGACGACGCCATCCTGCACCTGCGCACCAACGAGCTGGACATCGGCGTGTGGCTGATGAAGACCGAGGGCGACGCCGCCCAGGTGCTGGCCAGCGACGCCGTGCTGCTGCAGCACCAGCAGCACTGGCTGGTGCGTGAAACCACCGGCTGGCTGCGCCGCGCCTTCGCCCGCCTGGACGTGTCCTCGCGCAGCCTGTTTGCCGTGGTGGAGCCAGGCTCCTGCTTTGCCGGCAGCCTGCTGGAGCTGGCGCTGGCCTGCGACCGCATCTACCACCTGGCGCTGCCCGACGACGAAGCCCGCGCGCCCAGGCTCACCGTGGGCGACATCAACTTCGGCCCCTTCACCATGGCCACCGGCCAGACGCGCCTGCAGCGGCGCTTCTACGACGACGAGGCCGCACTGCAGGCCGTGCGGGCCCGGGCGGGTGAGGCGCTGGACGCCGACGCCGCTGCGGCGCTGGGCCTGAACACGGCCAACCCGGACGACATCGACTGGGCCGACGAGTTGCGCATCGCCATCGAAGAACGGGTGGCCATGAGCCCCGACGCGCTCACCGGCCTGGAGGCCAACCTGCGCTTCAACGGCCCGGAGACGATGTTCACGCGGGTGTTCGGCCGCCTGACGGCCTGGCAGAACTGGATCTTCCAGCGCCCCAACGCCGTGGGCGAGAAGGGGGCCTTGAAGGTCTACGGCACGGGCCAGAAGTCGGCCTTCGACTGGAACCGGGTTTGAGGAGACAGCAGCGATGAGCGCCATCAACTACAGCGAAAAGATCCCCAACAACGTCAACCTGTCGGAAGACCGCACGCTGCAGCGCGCGCTGGAGCAGTGGCAGCCCAACTTCATCAACTGGTGGGACGACGTAGGCCCCGAGGGCTCCACCAACTTTGACGTGTACCTGCGCACCGCGGTCAGCGTGGACCCGCAGGGCTGGGCGCAGTTCGGCTACGTGAAGATGCGCGACTACCGCTGGGGCATCTTCCTGAACCCGGGCGACGCCAACCGGCAGATCCACTTCGGCGACCACAAGGGCGAAAAGGCCTGGACCGACGTGCCCGGTGAACACCGCGCCAACCTGCGCCGCATCATCGTCACCCAGGGCGACACCGAGCCGGCCAGCGTGGAGCAGCAGCGCCACCTGGGCCTGACCGCGCCCAGCATGTACGACCTGCGCAACCTGTTCCAGATCAACGTGGAAGAGGGCCGCCACCTGTGGGCCATGGTGTACCTGCTGCACCGCTACTTCGGCCGCGACGGGCGCGAGGAAGGCGAGGCGCTGCTGGACCGCCGCAGCGGCGACGAGAACAACCCTCGCATCCTGGGTGCCTTCAATGAAAAGACGCCGGACTGGCTGGCGTTTTTCATGTTCACCTACTTCCCCGACCGCGACGGCAAGTTCCAGCTGGCGGCGCTGGCCGAGAGCGCCTTCTACCCGCTGGCGCTCACCACCAAGTTCATGCTCACCGAGGAAGCCCACCACATGTTCGTGGGCGAGTCGGGCATCAGCCGGGTGGTGCAGCGCACCTGCCAGGCCATGAACGAGCTGAAGACCGACGACGTGGCCCGGCTGCGTGCCGCCGGCGTCATCGACCTGCCCACCATCCAGCGTTACCTGAACTTCCACTACAGCGTCACCATCGACCTGTTCGGCGCCGACCAGAGCAGCAACGCCGCCACCTTCTACAGCAGCGGCCTGAAGGGGCGCTACGAGGAAGGCAAGCGCAGCGACGACCACGTGCTCAAGGACCAGACCTACAAGGTGCTGGAGGTGCAGGGCGGCGCGCTGGTGGAAAAGGAAGTGCCCCTGCTCAACGCGCTCAACGAGGTGTTGCGCGACGACTTCATCAAGGATTCGGTGGCCGGCGTGGGGCGCTGGAACAAGGTCATAGAAAAGGCCGGCATCCCGTTCCGGCTGCAGGTGCCGCACAAGGCTTTCAACCGCGCCATAGGCGCGCTGGCCGGCATCAAGATGTCGCCCGACGGCCGTGTCGTCAGCGCCAGCGAATGGGCCGCCAAACAGGACGAGTGGCTGCCCAGCGAGCAGGACCGTGCCTTCGTCGCCAGCCTGATGGGCCGCGTGGTGGAGCCGGGCAAGTTTGCCAACTGGATTGCGCCGCCGGTGATGGGCATCAACCGCCAGCCGGTGGAGTTTGAATACGTGCGTTTCGGGTGAACGAAGCCCCTCGACGCCTATCGTCGCGGAGGACCGGAGCATGGACATGGCCGTGGATGCCCGGGTGTTCCAGCAGCACCTGATAGACCCCGAGATCTGCATACGCTGCAACACCTGCGAAGCCACCTGCCCGGTGGGCGCGGTGACGCACGACGACCGCAACTACGTGGTCGACGCCGCCAAGTGCAACCACTGCATGGCCTGCGTACCGCCGTGCCCCACCGGCAGCATAGACAACTGGCGCAGCATGCCGCGTGCCCGCGCCTACAGCGTCGAAGACCAGCTCACCTGGGACGAGTTGCCGGCCGAACTGACGCCGCAAGAGCTGGGCGAGGCCGCAGGCGCCGAGATCGCCGCCGCGCCCGCTGCGCCGCAGCCGGCGGTGCAGGCGGCGGCCACCGAAACGGCCGGCAGTTTTGCCAGCGCCCTCTACGGCGCCACGCTGCCGCCGTGGTCGGCGGCCCATGCCTTCACCAACCTGTACGGCCCCAAGGCGGCGGAAAAAAGCATCACCGCCACCGTCACTGGCAACGTGCGGGTTACCGAGGTGGGCCGTGACTACGACACCCACCACCTGGTGCTGGACTTCGGCGCCATGCCCTTCCCGGTGCTGGAGGGCCAGTCCATCGCGGTGCTGCCGCCCGGGGTGGACGACAAGGGGCGTGCGCACTTTCCGCGCCAGTACTCGGTGGCCAGCCCGCGCAACGGCGAGCGCCCGGGCTACAACAACCTCTCGCTGACCATCAAGCGGGTGCTGGAAGACTACGAAGGCCGGCCGGTGCGCGGTGTGGCCAGCAACTACCTGTGCGACCTGAAGGTGGGCGACACGGTGCAGGTGATGGGCCCCTTCGGCGCCAGCTTCCTGATGCCCAACCACCCCGGCAGCCACATCGTGATGATCTGCACCGGCACCGGCAGCGCGCCCATGCGCGCGATGACCGAGTGGCGGCGCCGGTTGCGCAGTGCCGCCGCCGGGCCGTCCCAAGGCGGCACAGCCCCCTCGGGGGGTGGCGCAGGCGAAGCCGGAGCCTGGGGGTCTGGTTCGCGCAAGTTTGTGGGGGGCAAGCTGATGCTGTTTTTCGGCGCCCGCAGCAAGGAAGAGTTGCCTTACTTCGGGCCCTTGCAGAACCTGCCCAAGGACTTCATAGACATCAACCTGGCCTTCAGCCGCACGCCCGGCGCGCCCAAACGGTATGTGCAGGACCTGATGCGCGAACGCGCCGCCGACCTGGCGCCGCTGCTGGCCGATGCCAATGCCTGCTTCTACGTGTGCGGCCTGAAGGCCATGGAAGAAGGCGTGGTGCTGGCGCTGCGCGACATCGCGCGGGGCGCCGGGCTGGACTGGGACCACGTGGCCGCCCAGCTCAAGAAGCAGGGCCGCCTGCACCTGGAGACCTACTGATGGCCTTGACCACCTTGCGCCTGCACCAGCGCGCCCCCGGCGTCATGCAGCTGAACATGGCTCGCCCGGCGGTGTTCAACGCCTTCGACGAAACCATGATCGGCGAGCTGGACGCCGCGCTGGCGCAACTGCAGGCCGACCCCGCGGTGCGCGTCATCGTGCTGGCCGGCGAAGGCAGACACTTCAGCGCCGGTGCCGACCTGCAATGGATGCAGCGCGCCAGCGGCGCCGGCTTCGACTGGAACCTGCAGGATGCGCGGCGCTTTGCCGGCGTGTTTGCGCGCATAGACACCAGCCCCAAGCCGGTGGTGGCGCGGGTGCAGGGCGCGGCGCTGGGCGGCGGTGTGGGGCTGGTGTGCGCCTGCGACGTGGCCATTGCCGCCGACAACGCCAGCTTTGCCGTCAGCGAGGCGAAGTTCGGCATCCTGCCTTCGGTGATAGGCCCTTACGTCATCAACGCCGTGGGCAAGCGCCATGCGCGCCGCCTGGCCTTGACCACCGCGCGCATAGCCGCTGCCGAAGCGCTGGCCATGGGCCTGGTGCACCAGGTGGTGGCCACCGAAGAACTGGACGCCGCCGTGGACAGCAGCGTGCAACAGCTGCTGGCCGGCGGCCCGGCGGCGCTGGGGGAGATCAAGGCCTTGTTTGCACAACTGCAGGCCGGGCCGGTGACGCCGCAGGTGGTGGAGCTGACCGCCCAGACCATTGCCCGCGTGCGCGGCAGCGACGAAGCGCGCGAAGGTTTTGACGCCTTCCTGGCCAAGCGCCCGGCGGCCTGGGTGCCTGGGGCCTGAAAGCCCCCTGAGGCCTTTCAGGCGCGGGCCTTGGGCCGCCGCCTGGCTGGTGCGGGTGCAGCGATCGCCGGCAGCGCCGGCTGCTGGGCTGCGGTGATCACGCCACCGCCCAGGCAACGGTCACCGTCGTACAGCACTGCGCTCTGCCCGGGTGTGACGGCCCATTGCGGCGTGTCGAAGTGCAGGGTGAAGCCGCCGTCGGTCGGCTCCAGACGGCAGGCCGCATCCGCCTGCCGGTAGCGTGTCTTGGCCGCCAGCCGGCCCGCCGGCGGCGCCTCGCCGGCCACCCAGCTCAGGTCGTCGGCCTGCAGCCAGGGCGAATGCAGCCCGGGGTGGTCGTGGCCTTGCACCACCAGCAGGCGGTTGTGCGGCAAGTCCTTGTGCGCCACGTACCAGGGCCGGTGCTCGCCACCGCCCTCGGCCACACCACCAATGTGCAGGCCCTGGCGCTGCCCCAAGGTGTAGAAGCTCAGGCCGGTGTGGCGGCCCAGTTCATGCCCGCGCTGGTCCACGATGGGGCCCGGCGTGCGGTCCAGCCAGCGCTCGAGAAACTCGCGGAACGGCCGCTCGCCTATGAAGCAGATGCCGGTGGAATCCTTCTTGCGCGCATTGGGCAGGCCGATCTCGGCGGCCAGGCGCCGCACCTCGGTCTTGTGCAGCTCGCCCAGCGGGAACAGCGTGCGCGACAGTTGGGCCTGGTTCAGCCGGTGCAGGAAGTAGCTCTGGTCCTTGGCCGGGTCCAGGCCCTTCAGCAGCTCAAAGCGCCCGTCGGCAGCCTGCCGCACACGCGCGTAGTGGCCGGTGGCCACCGCGTCGGCGCCCAGGCGCAGCGCGTGGTCCAAAAAGGCCTTGAACTTGATCTCGGCGTTGCACAGCACGTCCGGGTTGGGTGTGCGCCCGGCCTGGTACTCGCGCAGGAACTCGGCAAACACGCGGTCGCGGTACTCGGCCGCGAAGTTGACGTGCTCCAGCTCTATGCCCACCACGTCGGCCACCGCCGCGGCGTCCACGAAATCCACGTTGGACGAGCAGTAGGCGTCGTCGTCGTCGGCCTCCCAGTTCTTCATGAAGATGCCGACCACGTCCAGGCCCTGGCGCTTGAGCAGCCAGGCGGCCACGGCGGAATCCACGCCTCCGCTGAGGCCCACCACCACCCTTTGTGCACACATGGCCAGATTATCCCGGCCGGCGCATGCCCCGGTGGCTAGGGCCTGTTAACGCTATGGGAGGGCTCGCGCCGCCGTCTGGCAGGCCCCAGGGCTAGGCCCGAGTGAGGCCGCGTGCCTGTGGCACGCAACGAACGAGCAACAACGCCCTGGGGCCTGCCAGGCGGCGGCCCTTCGGGTGATCTCAGCAAACGGCCGTCAGCCGCGTTGCACGGCTTGCCCAGGCAGCCAGCCTGGGCTGCGCCGCGCGCCTTGCTGGCGGCCGTTTGCTGAGTCACGCGAGCCCTCCCATAGCGTTAACAGGCCCTACGCGACGATTCAGACCTGCAGCATGGGGCTGCAGCTGCGTATCAGCTCGCGGGCGCGCTGCACGGCATAGCGCAAGGCCTCGTCAGACGTTGCCCAGCGGTAGCCGCAGGCCAGGCGGTCGTCGCGGAAGGCCTCGCGGGCCTGTGCGCCGCCCGTGCCTTGCTCACGCTGCACCACCAGCGCCGCCATCCAGCCGCCCTGCGGCGCGTCCAGCGCGCCGGCGTAGATGCGGTAAGCGCCTTCTCGGGTTTCCTGGAACTGCATGGCGGGGTCAGGCTGTGACAACGGCGGCGATGATGGCCGTGCCTGCCCAGTCGGCCATCCCTCGCAGGGGGGGTTCCCACCCTGTGGGGGAAGGGCCACGGCAACGCCCGGGGCGCGTGGGATCATGGTGGCCGCTGTGAGGGAGACCCCGCCATGACCCACCACACCCAGCCGCCGCCCGCCTACCTGCGCCAGCCGGCGCTGCACGGCGACACCATCGTCTTTGTCAGCGACGACGACCTGTGGCGCGTGCCCACCAGCGGCGGCGTGGCGACACGGCTGACCGCCGGGCTGTCGGAGCCGTCCACGCCGGCCTTGTCGGCCGATGGCCGCTGGCTGGCCTACACCGGCCGCGACGAGCAACACCCCGAGGCCTGGGTGATGCCGGCCGTGGGCGGCCCGGCGCGCCGGCTCACCTGGCTGGGCAGCGAAGGCGCGGTGCGCGGCTTCCTGCCCGACGGCCGCGTGCTGTTCTGCAGCAACCACGGCCAGCCTTTCTTTCGCAACTGGCACGCCTTTGCCGTGCCGCTGCAAGGCGGCGAGCCCGAGCGGCTGCCGCTGGGGCAGGTCAACCACCTGGCCTTCGGGCCGGGCGGGGCACAGCTCATAGGCCGCAACACGGCCGACCCGGCGCGCTGGAAGCGTTATGCCGGCGGCACCGCCGGCCAGCTGTGGGTGGACGCCCAGGGCAGCGGCCGGTTCACGCGCCTGGCCCTGCCCGGCAACCCCACCAGCCCGATGTGGCTGAGCCAGCGCCTGTGGTTCCTGGGCGACCACGAAGGCGTGGGCAACCTGTACTCCTGCCGCCCCGACGGCAGCGAGCTGCAGCGCCACACCGCGCACCATGACTTCTACGCCCGCCATGCCAGCACCGACGGCCGGCGCATCGTCTACCAGTGCGGCGCCGCCCTGTGGCTGTTCGACCCCGACCAGGGCCAGGCCCGGCCGCTGGACATCACGCTGCCTTCGGCCCACACCCAGGCCGCGCGCCGCTTCGTGCCGGCCGCCGAGCACCTGCAAGGCCTGGCGCTGCACCCGCAAGGCCACAGCCTGGCGGCCGAGGTGCGCGGCCAGGTGTTCTGCATGGCGCTGTGGGAAGGCGGTGTGCAGCGTCTGGGCGCGCCGCCTTCGCAGCCGCAGCGCCTGCGCCTGGCCCGCTGGCTGGCCGACGGCCGCAGCCGCGTGGCGGTGGGCGATGCCTCCGGCGAAGAGCGTGTGACCGTGTTCGACGAACACGGCAGCGAACGCGAGCTGCCCTGGGACGTGGGCCACGTCACCGCGCTCAGCGTTTCGCCGGTGGGCAGCCGCTTGGCGCTGGCCAACCACCGCAACGAACTGTGGATAGGCGACCTGGCCGACGACAGCTGCCGCCTCGCCGACCGCAGCGAACACGGCCGCATCGACGACCCGGCCTGGTCGCCCTGCGGCGGCTGGCTGGCCTACAGCTTCGCCACCGACATGCGCCACACCGCCATCAAGCTGGTGGATGCCGCCTCCGGCCGCAGCCTGCTGGCCACGCAGCCGGAGTTCCGCGACTACGCGCCGGCCTTCGACCCCAGCGGGCGCTGGCTGCTGTTCCTGTCGGTGCGCACCTTCGACCCGGTGTACGACGCGGTGCAATTCGAGATGAGCTTCCCGCGGGCGGCCCGGCCCTACCTGCTGGCACTGCAGGCCGACGCCGCACCGCCCTTCGACCCCGCGCCGCGCGGCATGAAGCCGGAGCGCGGCGCCGACGAACCCCCCTCCACCTCCACCACCTCCGCCACCGAAGCCCAAAAGGCGCTGCCGGCCCTGGACCCCGAGGGCCTGGTGCGCCGCATCGCCGCCTTCCCGGTGCCGGAGGGGCGCTACGGCCGCATTGCCGGCGCCGCCGACGGCAAGGTCTTGTGGACCAGCCTGCCCATACAAGGCGCGCACGGCCGCGGCGGGCACCAAAGCGGCAGCGGGCAGTTGCAGGTGTTCGACCTGAAGAGCGGCGAGCAGCACACCCTGGCCGAGGGCGTGGACCAGTTCGAGCTGGCCGCCGACGGCCACACGCTGCTGCTGCGCCAGGGCCAGCGCCTGCGCGTGCTGGACGCCACCAAGCCGCCGGAGGAAGGCCCCGGTGCCGCGCCGGCCGACAACAAGCCCTCACGCCGCAGCGGCGTGCTGGACCTCGCGCGGCTGCGCGTGGCGGTGGACCCGCGTGCCGAGTGGGCACAGATGCTGCGCGAGGTGTGGCGGCTGCAGCGCAACCAGTTCTGGCGCGCCGACATGGCCGGCATCGCCTGGGAACGCATGTACGAGCGTTACGCCGCGCTGCTGCCGCGGGTGGCCACGCGCGGTGAACTGTCGGACCTGATCTGGGAGCTGCAGGGTGAGCTGGGCACCTCGCACGCTTACGAGTCCGGCGGCGACCACCGCAAGCCGCCGGCGGTGCCGCTGGGCCGGCTGGCCGCCGACCTGCACTGGGACGGCGAAGGCTGGCGCATAGACCGCACGGTGCAGGGCGACACCTGGGACGCGGCGGCCGACTCGCCGCTGAACGCCGTAGGCGTGAACCTGCGTGGCGGTGACCGCATCGTGGCCGTGGCCGGCCAGGCCTGCGACGCGCACACACCGCCGCAGGCCTTGCTGGTGCACCAGGCCGGTACCAAGGTGGCGCTGACGCTGCTGGACAGCGCCGGCGCACGCCGCGAGGTGCTGGTCACCACCTTGAGCGACGAAACCGCGGCGCGCTACCGCGAATGGGTGGAGCGCAACCGCGCCTGGGTGCACCAGGCCAGCGACGGGCGCGCCGGCTACCTGCACCTGCCGGACATGATGTCCGCCGGCTTTGCCGAGTTCCACCGCTACTTCGCCACCGAGTGCGACCGCGACGCGCTCATCGTGGACGCACGCTACAACCGCGGCGGCCATGTCTCGGAGCTGCTGCTGGAGAAGGTGGCGCGCCGGCGCATCGCCTGGGGCGTCACACGCTGGAGCCAGCCTTCGCCCTACCCCGGCGATTCGCCGGCCGGCGCCGTGGTGGCGCTGACCAACGAACACGCCGGCAGCGACGGCGACATCTTCAGCCACAACTTCAAGCTGATGAAGATAGGCCCGCTGGTGGGCCAGCGCACCTGGGGCGGCGTGATCGGCATCTGGCCGCGCCACAAGCTGATGGACGGCAGCGAAACCACCCAGCCCGAGTACGCCTTCTGGTTCAAGGACGTGGGCTTCAAGGTGGAGAACTACGGCACCGACCCCGACGTGGTGGTGGACAACGCCCCGCAGGACGACGCCTTCAACGCCCCCGAGCGCGACCGGCAACTGGCCACCGCCCTGAACGAGGCGCTGGCGGCGGTGGAGCGCGACGGCGTGTACCGGCCGGACTTCGGCGCGCCGGGCTGAGGCGCTACAAGGGCCGCGCGCTGGCCTCCGCCAGATAGAACCACTCGTGCCCCGGCAACGCGCCGTGGTCCGGGAAGACGATGTAGCCGGCGCGCGGCGCGCGCAGTTCGCTGCCGTCGGCGCGCAGCGCGATCAATTCACCTTCGGCCAGCGCGTCGAAGCTGGTCCAGGTCTTGATGAAACGGTCGCCTTCCGCGTGCCTGTCCACCACCTGCTCCAGCGTCAGGCACTCGAAGGGGCCGGCCGGCGGCGCCGGCGCCTCGTCCACCAGGCCCAGCAGCGCCAGGGTCTGGCGTATGGCGCGGTACGCCACCTCGGGGCCGGCCGGGGCGTCGTGCTGGCCGCATTCCAGCGTGACGCCGTAGCCGCCCTGGCTGCGCATCCATTCGGTGGTGCCCACGCCATAGCTGGCGTCCTCGTGCACGCCGCCGGGCGTGAGACCGCGCGCGCGGCGGCGGGCGATGCCGTCGGCGTAGGCCGCCAGCCAGCCGTCCACCACACGCTGAACACCCACATGGGCCGCCAGGCGGGCCTCGGCGGCGGCGTGGGCAAAGGGCTCCAGCGCGCCGGTGTTGTCCACCGGGCCGCGCATCACGAAGGGCCGCCCGGGGCTGCGAAAGCTGTGCAGGTCCAGCAGCACCTGGTGCTCGGCCAGCAGCGGGCACAGGCGGTTGGCGATGTGGTCTTCGTAGTCCTGCGGGGTGGCCGTGGGCTGCAGGCGGCGGTTGAGGTTGCGCTCGCCCATGCGCCGGCCGTGGCTGTAGGCCAGCGGGTTGCAAACGGGCACGAAGCTGACCACACCGCGCACGATGGGGAGCTGCCCACTGTCGATCTCGCTCAACACCCGCTGTATGCCACGCGTGCCGGCGGTTTCGTTGCCATGCACCGCCCCGGTGACGATGAGCCGCGGCCCCGGCGCCAGGCCGGCAAAACGGTGCACCCGCAGGTGTTGGGGGGTCACGGCGCCCGCGGCCTGCCGGCTCATGGCGCGCTCAGGCCGCCTGGCCGGTGATCCGCTGGTACGCGGTGGCGTAACGTTCGTGCACCCCCAGCACCACCGCTTCCGGCAAGTCCAACGCCGCCTGCTCGGCACCGCCGGTGACGCCGGTGGACGCCAGCCAGTCACGCAGCGGCTGCTTGTCCAGCGCGTGGATGCGGCCCGCCTTCAGCTCGTCGGCCAGCCAGAAGCGCGAGGAATCCGGCGTCAGCACCTCGTCCATCACCGTCAGGCGGCCGGCTTCGTCCAGGCCGAACTCGAACTTGGTGTCGGCGATGACGATGCCGCGGGTCAGCGCATACGCCGCCGCGGCCTGGTACAGCGCGATGGCGGTGTCGCGCACCTCGGCAGCGCGCTGGGCGCCGATGAGGTCCACCAGGCGTTCAAAGGAGATGTTCTCGTCGTGGTCGCCCACGGCCGCCTTGGTGGCCGGCGTGAAGATGGGCTGGGCCAGCGGCGTGGTCATGGCCAGGCCGGCGGGCAGCGGGATGCCGCACACCGTGCCGTGCTGGCGGTACTCCTTCCAGCCCGAGCCGGCCACGTAGCCGCGCACCACGGCTTCGCAGGGCAGCGGCGTGAGCTTCTTGACCAGCATGGCGCGGCCGGCCACCTGCGGCACCTCGTAGTCCGCCACCACGCTCTCCGGCGCCTCGCCGCTGAGGTGGTTGGGCACCACGGCTTGCAGCTTGTCGAACCAGAACAGCGCCATCTGCGTCAGCAGCCGGCCCTTGCCCGGCACCGGCGCCTTCATCACCACGTCAAAGGCCGAGAGGCGGTCGCTGGCCACCATCAGCAGGCGGTCGTCGCCCACGGCATACAGGTCACGCACCTTGCCGCGCGCGATGAGCGGCAGCGAGCGCAGCGTGGTTTCGCGCACGGCGGGGCCTAGGGCTTGCAGGGCGGGGGAGGTCATGGCGGACAGCGGGTTGAAGGCGGGGCCGGAAACAGGCGGGCAGGCCCGCATTGTCAGGCCTGGGCGATGCGCTGCACCGCGGCACCCAATGCCGGCAGCCGCCAGGTGGTGGCGCAGCCTTCGTGCGCTGCAAAGCGGCGGCCCAGGCTGCTGAGCAGGGCCACGATGTAGTGCAGCTCGCCCTGGTGCACGATGCCGGCGTCGGAGGCGTAGTTGTCGGTGGTGCCGGTCTTGTGCGCAAAGGCCGGGGCGTCGGGGCCGCCGGGCACCCAGCCGGGCAGGCCGCGCAGGGCGCCGCTGGACAGCACTTCGTCCCGCTGCTGGCGCTGCAGCACGCCGCGCAGGCGTTCGCGTGTGGCCGGTTGCAGCAGCTGGGTGCCCGCGGGTAGCCAGGGCGCCGGCGGGGCGGCCGCGTCCAGCAGCCACAACAGGCGCACGGTGTCCCAGGCCGTCATGTGGATGCGGCCCACGCCGGCGCCGTCGGCATTGCGCCAGCCGCCGGCCGGCGTGGTGTGCAGCAACCGCAGCGTGGGCAAGGCCAGAGCCTGAAGACGGGCGTTCAAGGCATCGACCGCGCCCACGCGGTGCAGCAGCGCCACACACTGGTCGGTGGCCTCGTTGCTGCTGACGGTGATCATGGGCTCCAGCGCGTCGGGCCAGGCGCAGCGGCCGGCGTCCACCGCCATGGCCACACCCACCGCCACCATCAGCTTGAGCAGCGAAGCCGGGTAGGGCGCGACAAAGCGCAGCGGCCCGTGGCCCCACAGCGGCGTGAGCCGTTGGCGCGACCAGTCGGCGCCCGGCGCCCACAGCGGCGAGGCCAACCGATCGTCGCGCACATCGGCATCGAAGCGGATGTTGCGCACCGGGCCGGCATCGCCTGCGATGCGCGCAACGGCGCCCTGCGGGTGTTCGCGCGAGAACAGCACGTTGGCCCAGCACGGTGGCCCGGCGGGCGGGAAGACCACCAGCGCCAGGTCCAGCGACGGCATGCCACCCAGCGGTGCGCCTTGCTGCCAGCCGTCGGGCGTGGTGGCGAAGTCCTGCTGCGCCACGGCCTGCAGCAGCGCCGTGGCCAGGGCCTGGTGCGGTTCAGGGCTCATCAGAGAAACGGGGCCTCCGTTGGAGGCCCCGCGGTGCCGGCAACAGCCTCCGGCCTCAGAAGAAGCGGTACTCCAGGCTCAGCACATAGGCGCGGCCGCGCGGGTCGGCCACACGCGGCTCCCAGCTGCTGCCCGAGCCGAAGTTGCTGGAGTAGTTGATGGCGAACGGCGGGTCCTTGTCCAGCACGTTCTTCACCAGGCCGGTGATGCGCAGGTTCTTGATGCCGTTGTAGGTGAGGCCCAGGTTGTAGGTGGTGTAGCTGTCCACCTTCTGCTGCCAGTTCGGCGGCGAGACGTTGCCGTTGGCCACGCCGGGCAGCACCTGGTCGGCATAACCGTGGCGGTAGATCTGCGACAGCGTGGTGGTCCAGTCGCCATGGCGGGCGGTGATGAAGGCGTTATGCTTCCAGCGCAGGCCCAGGTCGCCGGCGAAGGTGAAGACGCCGATCTCGCTGGCACCCCAGGCCGCCGAGGGCACCACGCGCGAGCGCTTCTTCAGCAGGTAGGTGCCGTCCAGGCCGGCCGTCCACTGCGCGCCACCGGCGTTGAAACCGCCGCGCAGCGAGACTTCCACGCCCTCGGTCTGTGTCTCGCCTGCGTTCAGCCAGGTGTTGTCGATGACGATCAGCGCGCCGGTGTTGTCGCGTATGAAGCGCTCGGGGAACAGGCTGTAGTTGCGCATCAGCGACTCGACGCCTATGACCTGTATGGTGCCGTCGCGCTTGATGCTCCACCAGTCCACCGCGATGCTGATGTTGGGCGTGGGCTCCACCACGATGCCCACCGAGGTCATCTTGGCTTCTTCCGGGCCCAGCGTGGGGCGGCCGCCGCTCAGCGTGTCAGGGCGTATGGGTTCGCAGCCCGGCACCAGCGGGTCCATCACCAGGCTGGGGCAGGTGGCCGGGTCGACACGGTCGGTGCCCGAGGGCTGCAGCGAGGCAGCGTTGAACAGCTGGTTGAAGGTGGGCACGCGGAAACCGGTGCTGTACGAGCCCCGAACCAGGAACTGCGAGCTGGGCTTCCACAGCGCCGAGACCTTGGGGTTGGTGGTGGAGCCGAAGCCGCTGTAGTCGTCGTAACGCACCGCGGCCGTCAGCTCCAGGCTCGTGGTCAGCGGCAGCAGCAGCTCGGTGTAGACGGCCTTGACGTCACGCTTGACACCGGCCAGCGCATTGCCGTCGTCGAAGGGCGCGAGGAAGATGACCGGCCGCGCCGCGGCTTCACGCGGGTCGCCGTTGAAGCGGTACTTCTCGGTGCGGAAGTCCACCCCCACCGCCGCCATCGCGTCGCCGCCGGGCAGCTGGAACACCGGGCCCGAGGCCGCGGCGTCGATCTGCTCCACCGTGTACTTGCCGCCGTACAGCACGGCACCGCGCGCCGAGGCCTGCTCCAGCGCCGCCAGGCCGGCCGCGCTTTGGCTCTGCCCGGGCATCAGGAAGGGGTTGACCAGGCCGCTTTGCAAGGCCTGGAACAGGCCGTAGGTGCCGTCGGGCGTGCCGTCGTTGTTGGTGCCGCGGTAGTAGTAGCCGCTGCCCAGCGTGGACTTGGCTTCGCTGCTGGCCTGCATCAGGCCGGTGCGGTACTCCCAGTCGCCGGCCAGCGGGCCGTCCAGGCCTATGAAGAAGCGCCGCGTGTCCACGTCGGTCTTGATTTCGCGCGGGCCGCATTCGATGCAGCGCCAGCGGTAGGCAAACGGCAGGCCGCGTTGCGCCTCGGTGACCTCGCCGGGGAAGGCCGCCAGCAGCGCGTCGAACACGTTGTCGTAGGCGGCCTGCGAGTCGGCGTTGCGCGGGAAGCGCAGCGGCAGGTTGGTGGTGTTGGCCGACACCTGCGCATGCGAAAAGCGCTTGGCCGACTCGGAGCGCGAAGCGGTGAACTCGGCCGCCAGCAGGTGGTCGCCCATCAGCAGGCTGCCGCGCGAGACGAAGTTCAGGTTCTGAATGGGCTGCTGCAGCACCGCGGCACGCCCGCTGTCCCAGGCGCAGGCCAGCGACGCGGACGGGATGTTCCACAGCTCGTCGGCATAGCGGTCCATGTCGGCAATGGCGTTGCAGCCCGGGCCGCCCGGCAGGTCCAGGATGTTGATGCCGCCGGAGGCCCGCACCGTGGTGCTGCCCGGCACAAAGGGGGTGTCCCCCGCGGCCGGCCAGATCGAGTTGGCCATGGGGAAGATGGTGGCGTGCGGCGTGCCGCGCGTGTCCACCGACAGGCCGCGGTTGGTCTGGAAGGTGTTGACGAAGCCGCGCTGGTCGCCGCGCAACGCCTTGTGGTCGCTGTACGACAACGAGGCCACGACATTGAAGCCGTCGTTCTGCAGGTCGCCGAAGCCGCCCACCAGCGAGCCGCGGTAGATGTTGCCGCCGCCGGCCTCCGTCACGTCGACAAAGGCGTTGGCCACCACGCCGCTGAAGTTGTCGCGCAGTATGAAGTTGATGACCCCGCCTATGGCGTCGGTGCCGTAGATGGCGCTGGCGCCGTCCTTCAGGATCTCTATGCGCGCCACCGCGGCCATGGGGATCTGGTTCAGGTCGACCTGGCCGCCGTTCAGGCCGTGGCTGGCCACACGCCGGCCGTTCAGCAGGATCAGCGTGGCGTTGCTGCCCTGGCCGCGCAGGTTGGCGCTGGTGGCGCCGTTGTTGCCGCGCTGGGCGCCGCCCACCACGTCGGCGTTGGCCGCCAGGTTGTCCAGGCCGGTGCCGTTGGTGGACAGCATCATGATCACCTGCTCGGCGCTGGTGATGCCGTCGCGTTCCAGCTGGGCCGCGGTGATGACCTGCAGCGGCAGCGCGCCTTCGGTGGCAATGCGCTTGATGCTGGAGCCGGTGATGGTGACGCGCTCTTCGGTGGCCTGCGCCAGGGCGGCGCCCGCCAGTCCGGCGGCGGCCAGCGCGGCAGCAAGGGTCTTCAGCTTCATCGGGTAGGTCCTCCGGGGGGTTTACTGCAATTGACGCGCACGCCCTCATGCCCGGCGCTTTGCGTCAGTGTTCAAGTGTTGCCGCGCAGCATCCATGCTCCCATCGGGGAATACCAATGTCTGTTGGTTCGGTGCCCATAACCGCAGGCCATAGGTGAGGCGCGCGACAAGCACCCCGGCTCGTGTGAACATCGCCGTTTTGCCTGCCGCCTTGCCGATGAACCCTGCCCGCCCCTGGCGCTGGATCCCCACGCTGTACTTCGGCGAAGCACTGCCCTACGTGGTGGTGATGTCGCTGTCGGTGGTGATGTACAAGAACCTCGGCGTCTCCAACACCGAGATCGCGCTGTACACCAGCTGGCTGTACCTGCCCTGGGTCATCAAGCCGCTGTGGAGCCCGGTGGTGGACCTGCTGGGCGCCAAGCGCCGCTGGGTCATCAGCCTGCAGTTTGTGGTGGGTGCGCTGCTGGCCATGGTGGCGCTGGCGCTGCCGGCGCCGCTGTTCCTGCGCCTGACACTGGCCGTGCTGTGGCTGATGGCCTTTGCCAGCGCCACCCACGACATCGCGGCCGACGGCTTCTACATGCTGGCGCTGAACCAGCGCAACCAGGCGGCGTTCGTGGGTGTGCGCAGCACCTTCTACCGGCTGGCGATGATCGCCGGCCAGGGCGCGCTGGTGTGGCTGGCCGGCACGCTGGCCGAGGACCGCGGCTTTGTCTTCGCGTGGCAAGTGGTGATGGTGCTGCTGGGCGCGCTGTTCGCCGCGCTGGCGTTGTGGCACGCCTGGGCCTTGCCGCGGCCGGCGGCGGACCAGGCGGCGCCGCGCCAGGGCCGCGGCCTGGCGGGCTTTCTGGCCGACTTCGGTGCGGTGTTCGCCGCCTTCTTCCGCAAGAAGGAGATCGTGCGCCTGCTGGTGTTTCTGCTGCTGTACCGCTTTGCCGAAGCGCAGCTGCTGAAGCTGCTGACGCCCTTCATGCTGGACCCGCCCGAGGCCGGCGGCCTGGGCCTGCGCACGCAGGACGTGGGCATCGCCTACGGCAGCTTCGGCATCGTGGCGCTGACCGTGGGCGGCCTGCTGGGCGGCTGGCTGATCAGCCGCTTCGGCCTGAAGACCATGCTGTGGCCGCTGGTGCTGGCCATGCACCTGCCCAACACCGGCTACGTGCTGCTGGCAGCCTGGCAGCCCGCCGGCCTGTGGCCGGTGACGGCGGCCATCGTGGTCGAGCAGTTCGGTTACGGCCTGGGCTTCACCGCCTACATGGTGTACATGCTGATGGTGGCCGGCGGCCACGACGGCCGGCCCGGCAGCGACGGTGCCGGCGGCGAGAACCCGCACAAGACCGCGCACTACGCGCTGTGCACCGGCTTCATGGCCCTGGGCATGATGCTGCCGGGCATGTTCGCCGGCTGGCTGCAGGCCCAGCTGGGCTACCTGCACTTCTTCGTCTGGTGCTGCATCGCCACCTTGCCGGCCTTCGCGGCGGCGGCCTGGCTGCGCATAGACCCGGCATACGGGAAAAAGGCCGACTGAGGCGGGTCGGCCTTCTCCGCACCGGCAGCGCCTGGCCGGCTTGCTGCGCCGGCCTTACTCCACCCGGCCTATGCGGCGCACCGCGTCCACCATCAGCAGCGCATCGGCGTCCCAGTAGCGCTGGAAGTCCGGCGCGTCCAGGTACTCGATGGGGCTGCCGGCGCGGGTGATGACCTGCACCACGGCCGGGTCGTTGGCCGCCTGGCGGGCGGCGTCGCGCAGGCGCTGCACGATGGCGTCGGGCGTGCCGGCCGGCACGAACAGGCCTGACCACTGCGCAAACTTCACCGGGTAGCCCGCGGTGGTGAGCGAGGGCACGTCCGGCAGCGCCAGCAGCGGCTTGTCGCCCCAGTGCGCCAGCGCACGCAGGCGGCCGGAACGCACATGCGCCGCCACGCTGGCCGGCCCGGTGGACAAGGCGTCCACCTGCCCGCCCAGCAAGGCCTGCACCGCCGGGCCGGCGCCGGTGTAGGGGATGTGCACCATGGCAAAGCCGGCGTTGGCCTTGAACATCTCCATGGGCACGTGCATGGTGCCGTAGTTGCCCGAGCTGCCGTAGTTGAAGCGGCCCGGCTGGGCCTTCATGCCGGCCACAAACTCCTGCGCCGTCTTCCAGGGCGAATCGGCACGCACCACCAGCACCGTGGGGTCGGCGGTGAAACGGGCGATGGGCTTGAGCTGGTCCAGCGTGTACTGCCCGCGCCGGCCCAGGATCTTGTCCGCCTCGGGCAGTATGGAAATGGACGACAGGCTCATCAGCAGGGTGTAGCCGTCGGGCGCGGAGCGCGCCACATGGCCGTTGCCGGTGGCACCGCCGGCACCGCCGCGGTTCTCCACCACCACCTGCTGGCCCAGCGCCCGCGTCAAGGCCTCGGCCACCGGGCGCGCCACGGTGTCGGCCACGCCGCCGGGCGGGAAGGGCACGACCATGGTGATGGGCTTGTCGGGCCATTGGCCTTGGGCGGTGGCCAGGCCGGGCAGGCTGCCCAGCACCGTGGCGGCGGCCAGGCCGAGCAAGCCGACAAGCTGCCGGCGGGGCATGGGGGTCTTCATTCGTGTGTCTCCTGTGGCCTGTGACTGCAAGAACGTGAGGCGGGGCGGGCAGGCCGGCCCGACCTCACTCGAAGCGGTTGGCGATGCGGCCTATGCCGTCTATCTCTATGCGCACCACATCGCCCGGCCCCAGCCAGCGCGGCGGGCTCAGGCCCATGCCCACGCCGGCAGGCGTGCCGGTGGCGATGACGTCGCCCGGCAGCAGCGTGATGCCGTGCGAGCAGGTCTCTATCAGTGACGGGATGTCGAAGATCAGGTCGCGGGTGTGGCCGTCCTGGCGCAGTTCGTCGTTGACCCAGCAGCGCACACGCGTGTCGGTGCCGTCCAGTTCGTCGGCGGTGACTATCCACGGCCCCATGGGGCAGAAGGTGTCGAAGCTCTTGCCCAGGTCCCACTGCTGGTGGCGCATCTGCACGTCGCGCGCGGTGACGTCGTTGACGATGGTCCAGCCGAACACGTGCGACAGCGCATCGGCCCGCGCAATGTTGCGCCCGCCGCGGCCTATCACCACCGCCAGCTCGGCCTCGTAGTCGATCTGCGACGACACGGCGGCGCCGGGCAGGCGCACGGCATCCGCGGGGCCGACCACGGTTTCCGGCACCTTGGAAAACACGATGGGCCACTCGTCAGCCTTGGCCGAGTTGTTGCGGAACACCGTCTCGCGCAGCTCCTTGGCGTGGGCGTGGTAGTTGCGCCCCACGCACCACAGGTTGCGGCGCGGCCGCGGCAGCGGTGCCAGCAGCCGCACCTGGGCCAGGGCCAGGGCTTCGCCGCCGGCCCGCGGCAGCGGCTGGCCGGCAGCGGCGGCCTCTATCAGCGGCAACGCGCCGTGGCTGGCGTCGGCCAGCGCAAAACTGCGCACCGACTGGCCGTCGGCCGACACCTCGCCGACCAGGCGGCGCCCCTCGTGTTCAAAAGTCGCGATGCGCAAACGTGGTCTCCGGCCGGGGCGGCGGCAAGCGCCCGGGTGTTGCAGGCGAGGGAGGCCCGTCCCTCGCAAACAGACTTGGACCAATCGGCATGAACCAATCCGCTTGAACCAATCAACCCAAGTGCTACCATTGTGCACCATTGGCCCGCCACCCACCATGCCGTGAACCCTGCCGACTCTCTGCGCGACACCCTGCTGGGCCGGCTGGCCGACGGCAGTTGGCGGCCCGGCGACCGCCTGCCCACCGAACGCGCGCTGGCCGAGGAACACGGCCTGGGCCGCTCGGTGGTGCGGCGCGTGCTGCTGGACTTGAAGGAGCAGGGCCTGATCACGCAAACCGTGGGCAGCGGCACCTACGTCAGCGACGGCGCAGCGCAGCGCCTGCAGGCACGGCTGCGCGCCCACACCGCCGCCGCCGTCAGCCCGGCCGAGCTGATGGCGGCCCGCCTGGTGCTGGAGCCGGCCATCGTGGACCTGGTGGTCGCGCACGCCACGGGCGACGACTTTGCACGCATGGACGACTGCCTGCGCCGCGCCGAGGCCGCCACCGGTGTGGAAGCCTTCGAGCGCTGGGACGGCGCGCTGCACGAGGCCATCGCCGAAGCGGCGCACAACAGCTTCGTCACCGGCGTGTTCCGGCTGATGAACGAGGCCCGCTCCCAAGGCGAGTGGGGCGCGCTGAAGAAGCGCAGCCTGACCCCCGAACGCCGCCGCGCCTACCAGCGTGAACACCGCGCGCTGGTGGATGCCTTGCGCCGGCGCGATGCCCAGCGCGCCCGCGCGCTGTGCCTGGAGCACCTGCGCCATGTGCGCAGCAACCTGCTGGAGGCCTGAGCAGCCGGGCCGTCGCCGCAGCACGGTGCCGCAATGCGATCATGGGCGCCCTGTGCGGCTGGTACGCAGCTGGTACGCCGCTGGCACGCGGCCGGCATGCGCCTTGCAATCGGCCTGTTCAACCCTTTTGCTTCCCATGACGACCGATCGACACGCGCTGGTGCTGTTTTCCGGCGGCCAAGACTCCACCACCTGCCTGGCCTGGGCGCTGCAGCGCCATGCCCGCGTGGAAACCGTGGCCTTCGACTACCGCCAGCGCCATGCCGTGGAGCTGCAGCAGCGCCTGGCGGTGCGCGAAGCGCTGGTCGCCACGCAGCCGGCCTGGGCCGCGCGCCTGGGTGAAGACCACCTGCTGGACCTGGGTGTGCTGGGCGCTATCGGCGGCACGGCGCTCACCGAAGACCGGGCCATAGAGATGCAGGCCAACGGCCTGCCCAACACCTTCGTGCCCGGCCGCAACCTGCTGTTCCTGACGCTGGCTGCGGCCCTGGCCTACCGGCGCGGGCTGGCGGTGCTGGTGGGCGGCATGTGCGAAACCGACTACTCCGGCTACCCCGACTGCCGCGACACCACCATCAAGGCCCAGCAGCTGGCGCTGGCGCTGGGCCTGGCCACCGACATCACCATAGAGACCCCGCTGATGTGGCTGGACAAGGCCGCCACCTGGGCCCTGGCCGAAAGCCTGGGCGGGCCCGGCTTTGTGCAGCTGATCGTGGAGCACACCCACACCTGCTACCTGGGCCAGCGCGGCCAGCGCCATGCCTGGGGCCACGGTTGCGGCCAGTGCCCGGCCTGCGTGCTGCGGCAGCAGGGCTGGGAACGTTATGCCGAGCGGGCCGCAGGGCACCGAGACCCGTCGTGAGCTACAGCGTCAAGGAAATCTTCTACACGCTGCAAGGCGAGGGCGCCAATGCCGGCCGGCCCGCGGTGTTCTGCCGCTTTGCCGGCTGCAACCTGTGGAGCGGCCGCGAACAAGACCGCGCGGAAGCGGTCTGCCGCTTCTGCGACACCGACTTCGTGGGCACCGACGGCAGCCTGGGCGGCAAGTACAGCAGCGCGCAAGCCCTGGCCGATGCCATCGCCGGCTGCTGGGCTGCACCATCGGCCAGGCGCTTCGTGGTGCTGACCGGTGGCGAGCCGCTGCTGCAGGTGGACGAGGCCTTGATCAAGGCGCTGCACGCTCGGCACTTCGAGATCGCGGTGGAAACCAACGGCAGCATCGCCGCACCGCCGGGCCTGGACTGGATCTGCGTCAGCCCCAAGGCCGGCGCGCCGTTTGTGCAGCAACACGGCCAGGAGCTGAAGGTGGTGGTGCCGCAGGACGGGCAAGACCTGGCCGCCCTGGCGGAACTGCCCTTTGAACACCACCTGCTGCAGCCCATGGACGGCCCGCTGCTCAAGCGCAACACCGAGCTGGCGGTGCAGGCCTGCCTGCGCGACCCGCGCTGGCGCCTGAGCCTGCAGACCCACAAGACCATCGGCATACGATGAACTTCGAGCTGACGCAGCGCTTCTACTTCGAAGCGGCCCACACCCTGGCGCGCGAGCTGGAGGCCGCCGGCAGCCGGCGCGTGCACGGCCACACCTACCACGCCGCCGTCACCGTCAGCGGCCAGCCGGACGCCAGCACCGGCATGGTGGTGGACCTGGCCCTGCTGCGCGCAGCCATCGCGCAAGTGCGCGAGCAACTGGACCACCACTTCCTGGACGAGGTGCCCGGCCTGGGCCGGCCCACGCTGGAGAACCTGTGCGCCTTCATACACCGCCACATGACCAGCGAACGCTGGACGCTGGTGCGCGTGGAGGTGAGCCGGCCGGCCAGCGGGGACAGCTGCAGTGTGACGGTGTGAGCGCCGCTTGCCGAGCCGCGCAGCGCAAACACCGCGAACGCCGCGAATGGACGTCGGCAATGCTCACACGTCTATGTTCGCTGCCCTCAGCGCATTGCTTTCAATGAAGTCGCGCCGTGGTTCCACCTCGTCGCCCATCAGCATGGTGAACACACGGTCGGCGGCGATGGCGTCGTCGATCTGCACCTTCAGCAGGCGGCGCACCGAAGGGTCCATGGTGGTTTCCCACAGCTGCTCGGGGTTCATCTCGCCCAGGCCCTTGTAGCGCTGGCGGCTGGTGGCGCTTTCGGCCTGCTGCATCAGCCAGGCCATGGCGGCGCGGAAGTCGGCCACCTTCTGCTCCTTGAGCTTGTCGCCTTCGCCGCGGCGCACCACGGCCTCGGGGCCCAGCAGGCCCTGGAAGGCCACGCCGGCCTCCGCCAGCGTGGCGTAGTCGGCACCGTGCACAAAGTCGGGCGTGATGACGCTGCTCTTGACGTTGCCGTGGTGGCGCCGGCTGATGCGCAGCAGGTGCTTGTCGCTGCGCACGTCGAACTCGGCCGCGACCTCGGCGTCTTTCAGCGCGCCTTGCAGAGCGACCGCGCTCTTCTCGGCTTCTTCGGCGCTGTCCAGGTTCAGTGCCAGGCCGCCGGCCACGACCCGCAAGGCCTCGGCGTCCATCCAGTTCTGCAGCCGGTCTATCACGCTGCTGGCCAGCAGGTAGCTGCGGGCCAGGCTTTCCAGCGCGGTGCCGTCGATGACCGGGCGGCCGCCTTCGGCAGGGCCGTCAGGCCACACCGCCGCGCCGTCCAGCGCCACCTTCAGCAGGAAGGCGTCCAGCTCGTGGCCGTCCTTCAGGTACTGCTCCTGCTTGCCCTGCTTGACCTTGTACAGCGGCGGCTGCGCGATGTAGATGTGGCCACGCTCCACCAGCACCGGCATCTGGCGGTAGAAGAAGGTGAGCAGCAGCGTGCGTATGTGGGCGCCGTCCACGTCGGCATCGGTCATCACGATGATGCGGTGGTAGCGCAGCTTGTCGGCGTTGAAGTCCTCGGGCCCTATGCCGGTGCCCAAGGCGGTGATCAGCGTGACGATGGCGTCCGACGACAGCAGCTTTTCGTAGCGCGCCTTCTCCACGTTCAGGATCTTGCCGCGCAGCGGCAGGATCGCCTGGAACTTGCGGTCACGCCCCTGCTTGGCGCTGCCGCCGGCGCTGTCGCCCTCCACGATGTAGATCTCGCACAGCGAAGGGTCCTTCTCCTGGCAGTCGGCCAGCTTGCCGGGCAGGCCCAGGCCGTCCAGCACGCCCTTGCGGCGCGTCATCTCGCGCGCCTTGCGAGCGGCTTCACGCGCGCGCGCCGCCTCCACGATCTTGCCGCAAATGATCTTGGCGTCGTTCGGGTTCTCCAGCAGCCAGTCGGTGAGCAGCTTGCCCACGATGTCTTCCACCGGGCCGCGCACTTCGCTGCTGACCAGCTTGTCCTTGGTCTGGCTGCTGAACTTGGGCTCGGGCACCTTGACGCTGATGACGCAGGCCAGGCCTTCGCGCATGTCGTCGCCGGAGATCTCCACCTTGGCCTTCTTGGCCAGCTCGTTGTCGTCTATGTACTTGTTGATGACGCGCGTCATCGCCGCACGCAGGCCCGTGAGGTGGGTGCCGCCGTCCCGCTGCGGGATGTTGTTGGTGAAGCACAGCACGTTCTCGCTGTAGCCGTCGTTCCACTGCATGGCCACCTCGACGGCGATGCTGGTGCCCTGGTCGCTGGCCTTCTCGCCGGTGGCGTGGAAGATGTTCGGGTGCAGGGTCTTCTTGCCCTGGTTGATGAACTCGACAAAGCCCTTCACGCCGCCGGCGTAGGCGAAGTTGTCTTCCTTGTTGTTGCGCTCGTCAACAAGACGGATCTTCACGCCGTTGTTCAGGAACGAGAGCTCGCGCAGGCGCTTGGCCAGCACGTCGTAGTGGAAGTCAACCTGGCTGAAGATCTCGTCGTCGGGCAGGAAGTGCACCTCGGTGCCACGCTTCTCGGTCTCGCCCAGCACCTTCATGGGGCTGGTCTCCACACCGCTGCGCTGCTCCAGCACACGCTCTTGCGGCACGCCGCGCTTGAACTCCAGGAAGTGCACCTTGCCTTCGCGGCGCACCGTCAGGCGCAGCCAGCGGCTGAGCGCGTTCACGCAGCTCACACCCACGCCGTGCAGGCCGCCGCTGACTTTGTAGCTGTTCTGGTTGAACTTGCCGCCGGCGTGCAACTCGGTCAGCGCGATCTCGGCAGCGGTGCGCCGGGGCTCGTGCTTGTCGTCCATCTTCACGCCGGTGGGAATGCCGCGGCCGTTGTCCACCACGCTGATGGCGTTGTCGGTGTGGATGGTGACGACGATGTCGTCGCAAAAACCCGCCAGCGCCTCGTCTATGGAGTTGTCCACCACCTCGAACACCAGGTGGTGCAGGCCGGTGCCGTCGCTGGTGTCGCCTATGTACATGCCCGGGCGCTTGCGCACCGCCTCCAGGCCTTCCAGGATCTGGATGCTGGCTTCGCCGTAACCGCTGTCAGGCGCCGTACCGTTGGGTTCGCTCATGAAGGTCCAAGGCCGCGTAGCGGCCACCATGTCTGTCTGACCAGAACCCCCCGCTGGGCGGGGGGCAGGGGGGTGCCCAAGGTTCGGGCATCGTGCCGATGCAGGATTTGAGTCGCGGCGCGGCTCAAATCCTCATTGGCATGACCACGTACTTGAAGCCCGGCTGGTCGGGCACCGTGAACAGCGCGCTGGCGCTGCTGTCCTGCAGCTCCAGCCGCACCATCTCGGCCGACACATTGGCCAGCACGTCGATCAGGTAGCTGACGTTGAAGCCGATCTCTATGGCGTCGCCGCCGTAGTCGATTTCCAACTCTTCCTTGGCCTCTTCCTGCTCGGCGTTGCTGGAGGCGATGCGCAGCACACCGGGTTCCACGTTCACGCGCACGCCCTTGAACTTCTCGCTGGTCAGGATGGCCGCCCGCTGCAGGCTGGCCAGCAGCGGCGCCCGGCCCAGCGTGATGATGTTCTTGTGGTTCTTGGGGATCACGCGGTTGAAGTCCGGGAACTTGCCTTCCACCAGCTTGGTGACGAAGCTCATGCCCGAGAAGCTGAATTTGGCCTGGTTGTTGGCAAAGCGCATTTCTATGGCCGTGCTCTCGTCGCGCAGCAGGCGTTGCAGCTCCAGCACCGTCTTGCGCGGTAGGATCACCTCCTGCCGGCCCGGCACCTCGCCTTCCAGCGTGGCCTGGGCCAGCGCCAGGCGGTGGCCGTCGGTGGCCACCAGCGTGAGCGTGCTGCCTTCGGCGATGAACAGGATGCCGTTCAGGTAGTAGCGTATGTCGTGCACCGCCATCGCAAAGTGCACCTGATTGACCAGGCTGCGCAGCGTCTTCTGCGGCACGCTGAAGGTGGGCCCGAAGTCCACACTTTCATTGACCAGCGGGAAGTCGTCCGCCGGCAGCGTCTGCAGCGTGAAGCGGCTCTTGCCGCCGGTGAGCGTGAGCTTGTTCTGCGTGGACGACAGCGTCACCTGCTGGTCGGCCGGCAGGCTCTTGAGGATGTCTATCAGCTTGCGCGCGCCCACGGTGGTGGACAGGCTGCCGTCATCACCGCCCAGTTCGGCCTGGGTGCGCACCTGGATCTCGAGGTCGCTGGTGGTGAACTCTATGGTTCCGCCCATCTTGCGCAGCAGCACGTTGGCCAGTATGGGCAGCGTGTGCCGCCGCTCGACGATGCCGGCCACCGACTGCAAGGCATCCAACAGCTGGGCCTGCGCGGCCTTCAAAACAATCATGTGTTCCTCTTTTTGAAACTGGTAGCTGTAGTAGGGCGCCAGGATTTCTGGGGAGAACCGTATTTTCGCCTTTTCTGTCAGGCACTTGGCGGCGGGTTAAGCCTGTGGGTGACACCCGGGCCGTGCTGCACCCGGTTTGGGGACAAAAACCCAAGACCACCGCTGCCTGTGGATGGCTTCCCAGTTGCCAGGAAGTCATCCACAGCCTTGTCCGCAGGCCGCACAGCGGTACCAGCCCAGCCCCGGCATGGGACCGGCTTTGCCGGCCCGTTGCCGGACTCCCCCTCGGGGGGCAGCGACCGGGAGGGAGCGTGGGGGCGGACCGTCACCCTTTGAGGGTCTGCTCCAGCACATGCAGCTGCTGGTTCAGCTCGGGGTTGGTGGTGCGTTCGGCGCCTATCTTGCGCACCGCATGCAGCACCGTGGTGTGGTCGCGGCCACCGAACAGCTCGCCGATCTCGGGCAGGCTCTTCTTGGTCAGGTCCTTGGCCAGGTACATCGCGATCTGGCGCGGCCTGGCGATGCTGGCCGGGCGCTTTTTGCTGTACATCTCGGCGACCTTGATCTTGTAGAAGTCGGCCACGGTCTTCTGGATGTTCTCCACCGAGATCTGGCGGTTCTGTATGGACAGCAGGTCCTTCAGCGCCTCGCGCGCCAGCGCCACGTTGATGTCCTTGTGCCAGAAGCGGCTGTAGGCCAGCACCTTGCGCAAGGCGCCTTCCAGCTCGCGCACGTTGGCGCGCACGTTCTTGGCCACGAAAAAAGCCACGTCCTCGGGCATGCCGGCGCCCTCGGCCTGGGCCTTGCGCAGCAGGATGGCCACGCGCATTTCCAGCTCCGGCGGGTCTATGGCCACCGTCAGGCCGGCGTCGAAGCGGCTGGTCAGGCGTTCGTCTATGTCCACCAGCCCCTTGGGGTAGGTGTCGCTGGTCATGATGATGTGCGCACGCTTGGCCAGCAACGCCTCGAAGGCGTTGAAGAACTCCTCCTGGGTGCGGTCCTTGCCGGCGAAGAACTGCACGTCGTCTATCAGCAGCAGGTCCAGGCTGTGGTACTTGGCCTTCAGTTCGTCGAAGGTCTTGCGCTGGTAGTTCTTGACCACGTCGCTGATGAACTGCTCGGCGTGCAGGTACAGCACCCGCGCGTCGGGGCGGTCCTTCAGCAGCGCGTTGCCCACGGCGTGCACCAGGTGGGTCTTGCCCAGGCCCACGCCGCCGTAGATGAACAGCGGGTTGTACATGTGGCCTGGTTCGCCAGCCACGTGCAGCGCCGCGGTGCGGGCCATCTGGTTGGCGCGGCCGGCCACCAGGGTGTCGAAGGTCAGTGCCGGGTTCAGCCGGTGCGGCGGCAGTGCGGGCCGCGCCGGGCTGCCGGGTCGCGCCTCGCCCGGCGCGGCGCCTGCTGGCGAGGCCGACAACGAGGCCGACAGCGTAGAGGCCGCCTGGCGCAACGTGTCGCCCAAGGGCATCAGGCCGGTGGGCGTCGCGCCCACCGGCACCGCCAGGCTCACCTGGCCGTTGCTGCGGCGCAGCGTGGCGCCTGCCGGCGCGGCGTTGCGCGGCATCACGCTGAGATCCAACCGCACCGGGTGGCCGGCCAGGTCGCTGAGCACCGATTCGATGCGGCTGCCGTACTGGGCGCGGATCCAGTCCAGTGTGAAACGGTTGGGCACGGGAATGGATACCACCGCGTCATCGGCGGCGGCTTCTTCGGCCGGCGCCAGCGGGCGAATCCAGGTGTTGAACTGGTGTTCAGGCAGCTCGGCCGCGAGACGCTCGCAACCGCGCTGCCACAAGTCAGCAGGCATTGTGGAAATCTTTGTTCGGGATGATCCGCCGTCGGGTTCCCGCGAAGACGGCGGACCGCGGTTATCCACACAAATCGCGGCCCCGTCAACCCCCGCCAGATGGACCATGTTGTGGCGCAAGTGTTTGACCGGGAATGCGATTTTTGCTGTAATCGTGGGTTTCCCGGGGTTTGCCGGGAGACTGGCTTGCGGCCGTGAGACGGCCCACCGAGCTGGCCCACCGGGGTTTGCCCAGGCCAGATCGGGGTTGTTTCGCAACGCCGCGAGTACTCACTTCGGATGAACACGGGTCGTACAAACGACCGGGATGAACGACCGGGCCGCCGCGCTGCTGCGCGCCAGGCTCGCCGCCCTGTTGGCTGCCCGCTGCCGTCCCCTGCTACACCCTGACCCTGCGAGAGCCCTGCCATGGCCATGAAGCGCACCTACCAGCCGTCAAAGATCCGCCGCGCCCGCACGCACGGCTTTCTCGTGCGCATGAAGACCCGCGGCGGCCGCGCGGTCATCAACGCGCGCCGTGCCAAGGGCCGCAAGCGCCTGGCGGTCTGAGGCATGACCGGGCCGGCCGAGCCCCGGCTGGCGCGACTCGTGCACAAGGCCGACTTTGAGCGTCTGCTCGCGACCCCCACGCGGTCGCGAAGTGCTCACTTTGCTTTGCATCACCTGATGGGGCGGCCTCTGCCGCCTTCCTGGCCCGGCCGCCGGGCCGAGCAAAGCGAGTTGTCCACAGGACCCGCCCAGACTTGTCCCGGCCCTGTGGATAACCTGGTTCGCGAGCTGTGGCTGGGGGCCGTGGTACCCAAGCGCCATGCGCGGCGCTCGGTGACGCGCAGCCTGCTCAAGCGGCAGATACGCAGCGCCTTTGCGCGCCATGCCGCCAGCCTGCCCGGCGGGCTGTGGCTGGTGCGCCTGCGCCAGCCCTTTGCGACCAGCCAGTTTCCGTCCGCCGCCTCGGCGGCGTTGGCGGCGGCGGCCGGTGGCGAGCTGGACCGCCTGCTGCAGCGCAGCCTGGCCGCCGCCTGAAGCCGCCATGCCGCGCACGCTGCTGCAACACCTGCACGACCTGCCGCGCGACGCGCTGCTGGGGCTGGTGCACGTGTACCGGCTGCTGTTCAAGGCCTGGATAGGCCCCGTCTGTTCCTACGAGCCGTCCTGCTCGGCCTATGCGCTGGAAGCGCTGCGGCGCCACGGCGCCGTGGGCGGCGCCACGCTGGCCGGCTGGCGGCTGCTGCGCTGCCGGCCCTGGTGCCAGGGCGGCGATGACCCGGTGCCGGCATGCCATCCGGCCGCCGGTCTGTTCACCCGTTTGATTCGGCCCGGCCAGCGCCGGGAGCCTTCATGACCGATATGCGCCGCACCCTGCTGTGGGTGGTCTTCACGATGTCGCTGGTCCTGTTGTGGGACGCGTGGAACCGGCACACCGGCCAGCCCACCATCTTTGGTGGCGGCGCCCGCCCCGCGGCGACCTCCACGGCCGAGGCCGGGCCGGCCCCCGGGGCCACACCGGCCGCCAGCGCCGCGCTGGAAGCCGGCGTGCCGGCGCCGGCCTCGGTGCCCACCCCGGCGGCCACGGCCGCCACCCCCAGCGCCGCGCTGCCGCAGCCCACGGCCGCGGTGGATGCCGCCGAAACGGTGACCGTGACCACCGACGTGGTGCGCGCCACCTTCGACACCGCCGGCGGCACGCTGCGCCGGCTGGAGCTGCTGAACTACCGCGACCAGAACCAGCCCGACGCCAACGTGGTGCTGCTGGACCAGAGCGCCCGCCGCCTGTACCTGGCGCAAACCGGCCTGATCACCGGCCAGCCCGGCGTGACGCTGCCCAACCACCTGACGCGGCTGCAGGTGCAACCGGGTGAGCGTGAGCTGGCCGAGGGCCGGCAGGAGCTGGTGCTGCGTTTCGAGTCGCCGGACATCGACGGCCGCAAGCTGATCAAGAGCTACACGCTCAAGCGCGGCGAGTACACCATCGGTGTGCGCCACGAGTTCGTCAACGGCAGCGAGCAGGCGGTGGTGCCGCAGCTGTACCTGCAGCTGGCGCGCGACGGCAACGCACCGGAAGGCGAGAGCAGCTTCTACTTCACCTTCACAGGGCCGGCGCTGTACACCGAGGCCGGCAAGTTCGAGAAGATCGACTTCAAGGACATCGCCAAGGGCGGCGCACGCCACCAGGCCGCGGCCGACAACGGCTGGGTGGCCATGGTGCAGCACTACTTTGCCTCGGCCTGGCTGGTGCCCAATGGCACGGCACGCGAGTTCCGCACCGCGCGCGTGGCCGACAACCACTACAGCATCGCCATGGTGCTGCCGCTGGGCGAGGTGGCGCCGGGCACTTCGCGCGTGCACGAGTCGGTGCTGTTTGCCGGCCCGCAGGAAGAAAACAAGCTGGCCGCACTGGCGCCGGGCCTGGAGCTGGTCAAGGACTACGGCTGGTTCACGGTGCTGTCCAAGCCGCTGTTCTGGCTGCTGGACAAGCTGCACGACATGATAGGCAACTGGGGCTGGGCCATCGTCGCGCTGGTGTTCCTGCTGAAGATCGCCTTCTACTGGCTCAACGCCAGCGCCTACCGCAGCATGGCCAAGATGAAGGCCGTGGCGCCGCGCGTGACCGAGATGCGCGAGCGCTACAAGGACAAGCCGCAGCAGATGCAGCAGGAAATGATGCGCATCTACCGCGAGGAGAAGGTCAACCCGCTGGGCAGCTGCCTGCCCATCCTGCTGCAGATGCCGTTTTTCATCGCGCTGTACTGGGTGCTGCTGTCCAGCGTGGAGATGCGCAACGCACCCTGGATAGGCTGGATCACCGACCTCTCCGCGCGCGACCCCTGGTTCATCCTGCCGGTGCTGATGACGCTGAGCTCGCTGTTCCAGGTGTGGCTGAACCCCACGCCGCCGGACCCGATGCAGGCGCGGCTGATGTGGATCATGCCCATCGCCTTCGGCATCATGTTCTTCTTCTTCCCGGCGGGGCTGGTGCTGTACTGGCTGACCAACAACATCCTGTCCATTGCCCAGCAGTGGTTCATCAACAAGCAGTTGGGCGTGCTGGGCAAGTAGCGGCCGATATCGCCCGGGCCGGTGCGTGCGGGATGTGCACTGCCGCACGCGCGGCGGCCATCCCCCGTGAAGAGGGGTTGAGAAGCGCGGCCCAAGCGCCGACGATGAGGCTATGCGGGTGACCCGGTTCTGACACCCCCTGGTGCCAGGCCGGCTCGGGAGGCCCGGCGTTCGGCATGGCCTTGTGCCCTGCCGGCGCCGCTCCACCCGCGCCAATCAGCCCTTGGGCCCGCTCGCTGGGGCCCACCAGGCCGGGGCGCGACAGAATCAAGAACATGAGCGTCTTACCGCCGGCCGCCGCACCGGCCCATGCCCGGGTCGACACCCTGGCAGCCCGCCACCGCGACCCCATCGTGGCCATTGCCAGCGCCCCCGGCCGCGGGGCTGTGGGCGTGGTGCGTGCGTCCGGCGCCGACCTGTCTGTGCTGATCACCGCTGTCTGCGGCCGGCCGCTGCAAGCCCGCCAGGCCACGCTGCTGCCGTTTCTGGGTGACGACGGCCAGGCCCTGGACCGTGGCCTGGCGCTGCACTTTCCGGCGCCGCACTCCTACACCGGCGAAGACGTGCTGGAGCTGCAGGCCCACGGCGGGCCGGTGTTGCTGCAACTGCTGTTGGCGCGCTGCCTGCAGGTGCTGCAGGCCCGCTGGCCCGGCGCGCGCCTGGCGGCGCCGGGCGAGTTCACCGAACGCGCCTTCCTGAACGACAAGCTGGACTTGGCCCAGGCCGAAGCCGTGGCCGACCTCATAGACGCCAGCACCGAGGCCGCGGCGCGCTCGGCGGCGCGCTCGCTGGACGGTGCGTTTTCGCAGCACATCAACACACTGGCCCAGCAGACGGTGGCGCTGCGCACGCTGGTGGAGGCCACGCTGGACTTTCCAGAGGAAGAGATCGACTTCCTCGAGAAGGCACGCGCCCGCGAACGCCTGGCGGCGCTGGGTGCGGCGGTGGACGAGGCCCTGGCCCGTGCACGCCAGGGCGCGCTGTTGCGCGACGGCCTGCGCGTGGTGCTGGCCGGCCAGCCCAACGTGGGCAAAAGCAGCCTGCTCAACGCCCTGGCCGGCGCCGAACTGGCCATCGTCACGCCCATACCCGGCACCACGCGCGACCGCATCGCGCAGACGCTGCAGGTCGAAGGCGTGCCGCTGCATGTGGTGGACACGGCCGGCCTGCGGGGCGAAGCCGAGGCCATCGACGAGGTGGAACGGCTGGGCATGGCGCGCAGCTGGCAGGCGATAGAAGAAGCCGACGCGGTGGTCTTCCTGCACGACCTGACGCGCATGGGCGACGCTGCCTACCGCGCCGCCGACGAGGCCATCGCCGCGCGCCTGCCCGCCGGCGTGCCGCGGCTGGAGGTGTTCAACAAGCTGGACGTTGTGGGCAACCCGCCCGGCACCGCCTTGCCGCCCGGCGGCATCATCTTGTCGGCGCAGCGCGGCGACGGCCTGCAGGCCTTGCGCCAGGCCTTGCTGCAACAAGCCGGCTGGCAGCCGGCGGCCGAGGGGGTGTTGATCGCACGCGCGCGCCATGTGGATGCCCTGCGGCGCACCCAGGCCCATCTGCAGGCCGCCAGCGCGCTGGCGGCGCAGCAGGACGCGGCGCTGGACCTGCTGGCCGAAGAGCTGCGGCTGGCGCACCGCGCCCTGGGCGAAATCACCGGGCAGTTCAGCAACGAGGACTTGCTGGGCGAGATCTTCGGCCGTTTCTGCATAGGCAAGTAGCGCGAGGGATCGGGGCATGGGCACGCTGGACCTGGCCGTCGTCGTCATCTACATGCTGGCCTCGGTGGGCATAGGCCTGGCCATGGCGCGCCGCGCCACCGAGGGCAGCGGCGCGGAGCACTACTTTCTGGGCGCCCGCAACATGCCCGCCGGGGCGGTGATGCTGTCGGTGGTGGCCACCGAAACCTCGGCGTTGACGGTGATCTCGGTGCCGGGCCTGGCGGCGCGCGGCGACTGGACCTTTCTGCAGCTGGCGTTCGGCTACCTGCTGGGGCGCGTCGCGGTGGCGGTGTGGCTGCTGCCGGGCTACTTCAGCGGCTCGCAGCAGACGGCCTACGAGCGCCTGCAGGCGCGCTTCGGCATTGCCACGCGCCAGGCGCTGTCGGCCACGTTTCTGGTGACACGTTTCCTGGCCGACGGCGTGCGCATCTTTGCCGGCGCCATCCCGCTGGCGCTGCTGACCGGCTGGGACCTGCCCTGGGCCATCGTGGTGATGGGCGCGGTGACCCTGCTGTACACCTTCTTCGGCGGGCTCAAGGCCGTGGTGTGGACCGACACGCTGCAGCTGCTGGTCTACGTGGCCGGCGGTCTGGCGGCGCTGCTCATCGCGGTGCAGATGGCCGGCGGCTGGGGCGAAACCTTCTCCATGGCCCAGGCGGCCGGCAAGCTGCGTGTGCTGGACTTCTCGTGGTCGTTCAGCGGGCCCATCGTGTTCATGGGCGGGCTGCTGGGCGGCGCCATGCTCTCGGCGGCCAGCCACGGCACCGACCACATCATCGTGCAGCGCCTGCTGGCCACACGTTCGCTGCGCGACGCGCGCATCGCGCTGGTGGGCTCCGGGCTGCTGGTCATCGTGCAGTTCGGGTTGTTCCTGGCGGTGGGCACGGCACTGTGGGCCGCTGGCCAGGCGCCGGCGGAGCGCGCTGGCGACGAGCTGTTTCCGCGGTTTGTCATAGACCACCTGCCCGCCGGCCTGGCCGGGCTGGTGGTGGCCGGCGTGCTGGCCGCGGCCATGAGCACCATCAGCTCGTCCATCAGCGCCCTGGCCTCGTCCACCACCAACGACTTGTACGCACCGCTGGCCGGCCGCGTGGGCGACGACCGCCACCTGCTGCGCGTGGGGCGCTGGATGTCGCTGCTGTGGGGTGTGGGTCTGACGCTCGGCGCCCTGGGCTTCCATGCCCTGGCCAGCGGGCGCGACGCCCCGGTGGTGGTGCTGGCCTTGTCGGTGGCCTCGGTGACCTACGGCGCGCTGCTGGGTGCCTACCTGCTGGCCGGCGTGCGCCGTGTGGCCGGGCGCCACGTCATCACCGCCGCCGCCATCACCGTGCTGCTGATGCTGGGGGTGGTGTTCGCCGCGCCGCTGGCGGCGCTGCCCGGCCTGGGGTGGCTGTCGCCGCTGGCGGGGCTGTCCTTCGTCTGGTACGTGCCGCTGGGCACGGCGATCACGGTGGCCGTGGGGTGGGCGGGCAGCACCCTCAGTGGCCGTCGAAGCCCACCAGCGTGAACAACGCCAGCCCGCTGTCGCGCAGCTTGCGTGAACCGCCCAGCTCCGGAAGGTCCACGATGGCCGCGCCCTCCAGCACCGTGGCGCCCTGGCGCTGCAGCAGCTTCATGCCGGCCATCATGGTGCCGCCGGTGGCGATGAGGTCGTCGATCAGCACCACGCGGTCGCCGGGCTTCACCGCGTCGGTGTGCAGCTCCACCGTGGCCGAGCCGTACTCCAGCTCGTAGGTTTCTTCCACGGTGGTGAAGGGCAGCTTGCCCTTCTTGCGTATGGGCACGAAGCCCACGTTCAGCTCGTAGGCCAGCACCGAGCCGATGATGAAACCGCGCGCATCCAGCCCGGCGATGGCGTCGGGCCGCAGGTCGAAGTAGCGGTGCACGAACTGGTCTATCAGCACGCGAAACACACGCGGGTTGGCCAGCAGCGGCGTGATGTCGCGGAACTGCACACCCGGCGCCGGCCAGTCGGGCACGGTGCGTATGTGCTCGCGGATGTACTGCGCCGGAAACTGGGCGGGGTCGGTGGCCATGGGGCTGCGGTGTGCGGCGTGCCGCGGCTGCCTAGAATGGCTTGATCGTATGCGAGACCCTCGCCCGCATGACCGAAGCTGCGGTTGACACCGCCCCCCCTCCGTTCGACGCCACGCGTGCGCTGGCGATGGCGGCGCGCACTTTTGAAATCGAAGCCCGCGCGCTGCTGGGCCTGCGCGAACGCCAGGGCGACGGTTTCACCCAGGCCGTGCAGGCCATGCTGGCCTGCCGCGGGCGCATCGTCGTCATGGGCATGGGCAAGAGCGGCCATGTCGGGCGCAAGACCGCGGCCACGCTGGCTTCCACCGGCACGCCGGCGTTTTTTGTGCACCCGGCCGAGGCCAGCCACGGCGACCTGGGCATGGTGCAGCCGGGCGACGTGGTGCTGGCCATCAGCAACAGTGGCGAGGTGGACGAGATCGCGGCGCTGCTGCCGGCGCTGCGCCGCACCGGCGTGACGCTGGTGGCCATGACCGGTCGGCCGGCTTCCACGCTGGCGCGCCATGCCGACATCGTGCTGGACAGCGGCGTGGCCGAGGAGGCCTGCCCGCTGAACCTGGCACCCACCGCCAGCACCACGGCGCAGATGGCGCTGGGCGACGCGCTGGCAGTGGCCTTGCTGGACGCTCGCGGTTTTCGCGAGGCCGACTTTGCGCGGAGCCACCCCGGCGGCGCCCTGGGCCGCAAGCTGCTGATGCATGTACACGACCTGATGCGCAGCGGCGACGCGGTGCCGCGCGTGGCGCCCGGCGCCAGCTTCAACGCCCTGCTCAAGGAGATGACCGGCAAGGGCCTGGGCTTCACCGCGGTGGTGGACGACGACGGCCGCGCCGTGGGCATCTTCACCGACGGCGACCTGCGCCGGCTGATAGAACGCGGCGCCGACCTGCGCGCGCTGACCGCCGCCGACGTGATGCACACTGGCCCGCGCCTGGTGCGAGCCGGCGCGCTGGCGGTGGAAGCGGCCGAGGTGATGGAGCGCCACCGCGTCACCAGCGTGCTGGTGGTGGACGACGCGCAGCGCCTGGTCGGTGCGCTGAATTCCAACGACTTGATGCGCGCCAAGGTCATCTGATGACGGCCCCGGTGTTCGCCACCGAGACGCTGCTGCGCGCGCAGGGCGGCGGCCTGGGCGAGGCCGGGCTGAAGGCGGCCATCTTCGACGTGGACGGCGTGCTCACCGACGGCACGCTGTTCGTGGGCGAAGGCGGCGAACTGTTCAAGCCCTTCCACGTGCTGGACGGCCATGGCCTGAAGCTGCTCAAGGCCGGCGGCATAGAGCCGGTGGTCATCACCGGGCGCGACTCGCCGGCGGTACGCCGGCGTGTGGCTGACCTGGGCCTGGCGCATGCGGTTTACGGCGCGTCCGACAAGCTGGCCGCCGCCGAAGCCCTGCTGGCCAGCCTGGGCCTGGGCTGGCACCAGGTGGCGGCCATAGGCGACGACTGGCCCGACCTGCCGCTGCTGGAACGCGCCGCCTTCGCCTGCGCACCGCCCGGGGCGCATGCCGAGGTCTTGTCCTGCGTGCACCACGTCACCACGGCCGGCGGCGGGCGCGGCGCGGCGCGCGAGTTCTGCGACCTGCTGCTGCTGGCCGCCGGGCGCTACGGCGCGCTGCTGGCTTCGCAGCGCGCGACGCTGGATGGCCGATGAGCGCCGCTCGGCCGTTCCGAAGGCGCTCGCTCCCCCGTGGGGGGACGGCGCGTAGCGCCCAGGGGGCCTGATGAGCGTCGAGCTGCACCTGCCCGACCTGCCCGAGGTGCCCATCTCGGTGAGCCGCCCGCGCATAGGCAGGATGCTGTGGCATCTGCGCCTGCGCGAGCTGCTGGCCGGCTGGCTGCCGCTGTTGCTGATGGCGCTGCTGGCGGTGGGCACCTGGTGGCTGGTGGAAAACGCGCCGCAGCCGCCGGGCCCGGCGGTGCAGCGGCCGGTGTCCGCCGACCCGGACTACACCATGGACCGCTTCTCGCTGGAGCGCTTCGACGCCGACGGCCGGCTGAAGCTGCGCATAGAAGGTGAGCAGATGCGCCACTACCCGGCCGACGACCGCTTCGAGGTGGACGGCGCGCGCATACGCGCCATCTCGCCCGACGGCCGCGTCACGGTGGCGCAGGCCCAGCGCGCCATAGGCAGCGGCGACGGCAGCGAGCTGCAACTGGTGGGCGGCGCGCGCGTGGACAGCACCGACGCCAGCGGGGCGCCGCTGCTGGTGCGCGGCGAGTTCCTGCACGCCTATCTGCACACCGAGCAGTTGCGCACCCACTTGCCGGTGACGGTGCAGCACGGCGGCGGCGAGCTGCGCGCCGCGGGGCTGGAGTACGACCACGCCAGCGGGCGGCTGGAGCTCAAAGGCCCCATGCGCGCAGTGCTGCCGCCGCGCGCGGCGCAAACCGCCGGGCGGCGCGGGTGAACAACGCGCCGCTGGTCTTCATCACCGGTGCCTCCAGCGGCATAGGCCAGGCGCTGGCGTCGCATTACGCGCAGGCCGGCTGGCGGTTGGCGCTGGTGGCGCGGCGCGACGAGCAACTGCAGGCCTGGGCGGCGGCGCAGGGGCTGGACGAAAGCCGCTGCCGCGCCTGGCGTGCCGACGTGGCGCAGCCCGACAGCATCATCGCCGCCGCCGAAGCCTGCATCGCCCAGCAAGGCCTGCCCGACGTGGTCATCGCCAACGCCGGCATCAGCGTGGGCATGGACAGCGCCGAGCGCGAAGACCTGGCGGTGCTGAGCGACACCTTCGCCACCAACAACCTGGGGCTGGCGGCCAGCTTCCACCCCTTCATCCGCCCCATGCGGCAACGCGGCAGCGGGGCGCTGGTGGGCATCGCCAGCGTGGCCGCCATACGCGGCCTGCCGGGCCACGCCGCCTACTGCGCCAGCAAGGCCGCGGTGGTGGCCTACTGCGAAAGCCTGCGCGGTGAACTGCGCGGCAGCGGCGTGCAGGTGGTGACGCTGCTGCCGGGCTACATCGCCACGCCGCTGACGGCGCGCAACCCCTACAGCATGCCGTTTCTGCTGCAGGCGCAGGACTTTGCCGCCCGCGCGGCGCGGGTCATCGCGGCGCGCCGCAGTTATGCGGTCATCCCCTGGCAGATGGGCCTGGTGGCCAAGCTGATGCGCCTGCTGCCCAACCCGGTGTTCGACCGCCTCTTTGCCGGGCGCGGGCGCAAGCCGCGGCGCAGCCCGGGCGGCACTTCCTGACGCCGCAGACCGCTGTCAGCGACGAGGAAGGTCAGCGACGAGGACAAGACAAAGGGCTCCCGCAGGAGCCCTTGTGATTTCAGCGTGTGGTGCGCTGTGTGTGCGGGATGAAACGCCGCTCAGTAGCCGCCGCGGCCACCGCCGCCGCCACCGTAGCCGCCGCCACCACCACCACCGCTGCCGCCTCCACGGCCATAGGGGCTGCGGCCGCCGCCGCCACCACCGGTGCCGTAGGGGCTGCGGCCACCGCCGCCGCCGCCACCGCCGTAGCCGCCGCCACCGCCGCCGCCGTAACCACCACCGCCGCCACCACCGCCGTAGCCGCCGCGGCCACCGCCGCCGCCACCAAAGCCGCCCGGACGCTCTTCACGCGGACGTGCTTCGTTGACCACGATGGCGCGGCCTTCCAGGGCCTGGCCGTTCATGCCGTTGATGGCGGCTTGTGCCTCGGCGTCGGAGCCCATCTCCACGAAGCCGAAGCCCTTGGAGCGGCCGGTCTCGCGGTCCATCATGACCTTGGCCGAGTTCACGGTGCCGAATTGCGAAAAGGCTTGGAGCAGCGAGTCATCGCGCACCGAATAGGCCAGATTACCGACGTACAGTTTGTTTCCCACGGGGAGCCCTTAGAAGAACCGATAAAGTCAGGTGGAGCTCAACCCTGCTAGAAAACCTTCAGGCAACAGGCGCAGCGTCCGGACACAGACTCCCAATTATGCGACCGCCTAATGCAAGTCTGTAAAGGAACTTAGGGGCAACTGTTGCATCTGCGCCCACCGGACAAACCCTGGGTCGCCAGGAAACAGCCGGCGGCGCCCCAGCACGGTGCAGGATCTACCATCCAGGGCATGGAAATGCTCAAGCCGCTGGTGGCTCTGCTGGCCATCGTCAACCCGGTGGGGGCGGTGCCGTTTTTTCTGTCGTTCACGCAGAACTTCAGCCGTGCCCAGCGCCAGCGCACCATACGCATCAGCAGCCTGACGGTGGGTGTGGTGATCGCCGTCAGCGCGCTGGCCGGGCTGCGCATCATCGAGTTCTTCGGCATCTCGCTGGCCTCGTTCCAGGTGGGCGGCGGCACGCTGCTGCTGCTGTCGGCCATCAGCATGCTGCACGCCCAGCCGGCCGAAACGCGGGCCGACGACGTGAACGAGGGCCGCGAGAAGGTGGACGCCGGCGCCAGCATCGCCGTGGTGCCGCTGACCATTCCGCTGCTGACCGGGCCGGCCACCATCTCCACCGTGGTGATCTACACCGAGCGCACACGCCAGTTCTGGGACCTGGCGGCGCTGGTGGGCTGCGGCGTGGTGATCGCGCTGGTCACCTTCCTGGTGTTCACCGCCTCGGGGCGCATCGCCAAGGTGCTGGGCAGCACCGGCATCAACGTGATGACACGCCTGATGGGGCTGATCCTGGCCGCCATGGCGGTGGAGCTGCTGGCCGACGGGCTGGTCAAGCTGTTCCCGGTGCTGGGCAGCCCGCTGCCCTGAAGCCGCCGCCTCCGCTCACCCCGCCCGAATGCCCCAGACCTACGACCACATCATCGTGGGCGCCGGCACCGCCGGCTGCCTGCTGGCCAACCGGCTGTCGGCCGACCCGTCGCGCCGCGTGCTGCTGCTGGAAGCCGGCGGCCGCGACGACTACGCCTGGATCCACATCCCCGTGGGTTACCTGTACTGCATAGGCAACCCGCGCACCGACTGGCTGTACCACACCGAGCCCGAACCAGGCCTGAACGGCCGCCGTCTGCGCTACCCGCGCGGCAAGGTGCTGGGCGGCTGCTCCAGCATCAACGGCATGATCTACATGCGCGGCCAGGCGCGCGACTACGACGCCTGGGCCGATGCCACCGGCGACGACGCCTGGCGCTGGGAGCGCTGCCTGCCGGCGTTTCGCCACCACGAGTCGCACTGGCGTGCCGCCGAGCCCGGCTGGGCCGCGCACCACGGCGCCGGCGGCGAGTGGCGGGTGGAGCGCCAGCGCCTGCGCTGGGAGATCCTGGACGCCTTTGCCGCGGCGGCGCGCGAGGCCGGTCTGCCGGCCAGCGAGGACTTCAACCGCGGCGACAACGAGGGCGTGGGCTACTTCGACGTCAACCAGCGCAGCGGCGTGCGCTGGAACGCCAGCAAGGCCTTTCTGCGGCCGGCCTACGGGCGGCCCAACCTGACGGTGCACACCGGCGTACAGGTGGCGCGCCTGCTGCTGGAGCCGGGCGGGGACACCCCCTGGCGCGCCGTGGGCGTGGAGGTGCGCGACGCCGCCGGCAGCGAGCGGCTGGCGGTGCACGCCTCGCGCGGCGTGGTGCTGGCCGCCGGCGCGGTGGGCACGCCGGCGCTGCTGCAGCTCTCGGGCGTGGGCGATCCAGCGCGCCTGCAGGCGGCGGGCATAGAGGCGCAGCACACATTGCCGGGAGTGGGCGCCAACTTGCAAGACCACCTGCAGATCCGCGCCGTGTACGCGGTGCAGGGCGTGCGCACGCTGAACACGCTGGCCGGCTCGTGGTTGGGCAAGGCGCGCATAGGCCTGCAGTACCTGGCCACGCGCAGCGGCCCCATGAGCATGGCGCCTTCGCAGCTGGGCGCCTTCACGCGCTCGTCGCCGGCGCAGCGCTGGCCCAACCTGGAGTACCACGTGCAGCCGCTGTCGCTGGACGCCTTCGGCGAGCCGCTGCACCGTTTCGACGCCTTCACGGCCAGCGTGTGCAACCTCAACCCGACGTCGCGCGGCTGGGTGCACGTGGCCTCGCCGCGGCCCGAGGACGCCCCGCACATCCACCCGCACTACCTGAGCACCGCCGAAGACCGCCAGGTGGCGGCGGATTCGCTGCGGCTGACGCGGCGCATCGCGGCCATGCCGGCGCTGGCGAAGTACCGGCCGCAGGAGGTCAAGCCCGGGCCGCAGTACCAGAGCGACGAGGAACTGGCGCGCCTGGCCGGCGACATAGGCACCACCATCTTCCACCCGGTGGGCACCTGCCGCATGGGCCGGGCCGACGACCCGCAGGCGGTGGTGGACCCCCGGCTGCGTGTGCGCGGCGTGGCGGGGCTGCACGTGGCCGACGCCAGCGTGATGCCCAGCATCACCAGCGGCAACACCAACGCGCCCACGCTGATGATCGCCGAGCGGGCGGCCGGCTGGATGCTGGCCGAGACGGCTGTGGAGGGGGTGGCGGCGGGTACGGTGGCGGGTTAGTCCGGATCCGGTTATCGCCTGGTCCGCACTACAGTTGCTGCAGTCCCGGCGTGTGCCGGCCGCGAACAGCGGCTCACACGCGGCGGGTGGGGGCCTGAGGAGACGACGACAACCGAGTGGGCGGCGCATCAAAGCCCGTCTGCCACCGGCCGGTCCACCGGCCGGGTAGCGGCGATGCCGGCAAGGCGAGGCCGCGGAAGGGCGCTGCAAGGTCAGCGCCCTTTTTTGTTGGCCCGGCCACCTGGGCGCTTGGGCGGCTCCGGCGCGATGCTGGCGCGGCGCCCGCCCGGCGCGCGCAGCCCCGGCTGACAAACGGACACCGATTGCGCCGCAGTTCGGCGGTTCCCGCGCGCGGCCTGGGGCTACGATGCCCCGATCCGCTGTCATCTCCGGCGAAACGCTTGTCACTGCGCCGCCACTACCCCGCCTCCTACCGGCCATGTCCGTGAACCCCGAACTGCGCAAGCTTGAGATCGACATCCCGTCGCAGCCGCAGGCGCTGGTGCAGTTGTCGCTGCTGCTGGCCGAGGAAGACATCAACCTGGCTGCCGCGGCCTCGCTGATAGAAACCGACATGGCCCTGGCGGCGGCGGTGATGAAGGCCGTCAACTCGTCGCTGTACGGCCTGAAGGGCCGCGTGCAGAGCGTGCAGCAGGCCATCACCTACCTGGGCATGCGCGAAGTCGCGGCCATCACCTTCGAGATGGGCTTGCGCGCCGCCTTTCCGCCGGCCGTCGAGCTGGAGCCGCTGTGGTCGCGCGCCGGCCGCCGCGGGCTGCTGATGGGCCGTCTGGCCCAGCGCCTGGGGCTGGACGCCTGGGCCGCACATTCCGCCGGGCTGTTCGAGGAATGCGGCAAGGCGGTGCTGTTCCGCCATGCGCCCGACCACTACCGCGCCATGATGCGCGCTGCCGGCACCTACCCCGCCGGCGACCCCCAGCTGGCGACGCTGGAGCACGCCGGCTTCGGCGTCAGCCACGACGCGCTGGGCGCGGCCCTGTGCGAAAGCTGGGGCCTGGGTGCGGCGGCGGTGGCCAGTGTGCGCCACCACGTGGCCGCCCAGGCGGCCCGTTCGCTGCCCGAGCTGCCCGCTGCGGCGCAGCCGGCGCAGGGCACGGGCCGGCGCAGCATCCTGGGCTTGTCGGTGCTGGCCCAGGTGCTGGCCCACGACCCGGACAGCCTGGACGCCGTGGCCCAGACCGTGGCACCGCAAGCCGACCTGGACCCGGTGCTCACGCTGCGTGCGGTGCGCCAGGTGCACGAGCAGATCGAGCAGGCGGCCCGCAACGGAAGGGCCTGAACGGCCCGCGGTCTTTGCCCGGGCCGGCGACAGCCGCCCTCTAGGTGAGCCTATCTAGGTCACCCTAGCTTGTCTTCGGAGCTATCGGCACTACGATCGGCGCCAGGCCGCTCCCTGCCCCCCATGCGGCCGCTGAAGACCTCGAGGAGACGAACCCGATGAGCCACACCGTGTCCAGCGACGCGCTCGCACTGCAGCGCCTGTACCACTGGGAGAAGACGGCACCCGACCGCGTCGCCTACACGCAGCCCATAGTCGACGGGGCCGTGCGCGACTACACCTGGCGCGAGGTGATGGACCAGGCGCGCCGCATGGCCACCTACCTGCAGCAGCAGGGCGTGCAGCCGGGCGACCGCGTGGCGCTGCTGTCCAAGAACACCGCGCACTGGATGATGAGCGACTTCGCCATCTGGCTGGCCGGCGGCGTTTCGGTGCCGCTGTACCCGACGCTGGCGCCGAACACCATCGCGCAGATCATCCAGCACAGCGGCTCCAAGCTGCTGTTCGTGGGCAAGCTGGACGGCTGGGAGGGCATGAAGCCCGGCGTGCCGGCGGGCCTGCCCTGCGTGCACCACCCGCTGTCGCCCGACGACGCCAAGCGCAGCTACCCCGGCTGGGACGACATCATCGCGAAGACGGCGCCGCTGCAAGGCCAGCCGCTGCGCGGCGAGGACGAGCTGTCCACCATCATGTACACCTCGGGCACCACCGGCTTGCCCAAGGGCGTGATGCACAGCTTCGGCAACTTGGCCGCGGCGGTGCACACCGGCCTGAAGCGCATTCCGCTGACCGAAAGCTCGCGCATGCTGAGCTACCTGCCGCTGAGCCACGTGGTGGAGCGTGCCCTGGTGGAGCACGGCCAGCTGGCCACCGGCATGCACGTGTACTTCGCCGAAAGCCTGGACACCTTCACCAAGGACTTGCAGCGTGCACGGCCCACGGTGTTCTTCAGCGTGCCGCGGCTGTGGGTGAAGTTCCAGCAGGGCATAGGCGCCAAGATGCCGCCGGCCAAGCTGCAAAGGCTGCTGAAGATTCCCATCCTCTCGGGCATCGTCAAGAAGAAGATCCTCAGCGCGCTGGGCCTGCAGGACTGCATCTTCGCCGCCGGCGGCGCCGCGCCCATGCCCGAGCAGCTGCTGCGCTGGTACAAGGGCCTGGGCCTGCGCCTGGCCGAGGGTTACGGCATGACCGAGAACCTGGGTGCCACGCACATCTCCACCGGCGACGAGGCCGACTTCGGCACCGTGGGCCGCCCCTACGAGGGCGTGCAGTGCCGCATCGCGCCGGACAGCGGCGAGATCCAGATCCGCTGCGCGTGGATGATGAAGGGCTACTACAAGGAGCCCGAGAAGACGCAGGAAAGCTTCACCGACGACGGCTGGCAGCGCACCGGCGACAAGGGCTCGATAGACGCCCAGGGCCGGCTGCGCATCACCGGCCGGGTGAAGGACTTGTTCAAGACCAGCAAGGGCAAGTACGTGGCGCCGGCGCCCATAGAGGACAAGCTGGTGATGCACAACGCGGTGGAAGCCTGCTGCGTGACCGGTGCCAACCTGGGTCAGCCGCTGGCGCTGCTGATGCTGAACGTGGACGCGGCCAAGCAGGCGGCCACGCCCCAGGGGCGTGCCGAGCTGGAGGCTTCGCTGACGGCGCACCTCAACAGCATCAACGAAACCCTGGACCCGCACGAGCAGCTGGATTGCCTGGTGGTCACCGCCGACGCCTGGACGGTGGACAACGACCTGATCACGCCCACCTTCAAGGTCAAGCGCAACCGCATCGAAGACCTGTTTGCGAAGAACTACGAGCGCTGGGTGGGCATGCGCAAGAAGGTGGTCTGGCACCCCTAGCCCGGTGAGCCCGGCCGGCCCGGCGGTGCCCGGCGGGCCGGCCGCCTGAGGCGGGTCAGGCCGGCGGCGCGCCGTCGAAAGCCAGCTCGGCCGCCGCCAGGTCGGCCAGCGCGGTGCCCACCGACTTGAACAGCGTGATCTCGGCCGCGTCGCGGCGGCCGGGTGCCTCGCCGCGCAGCAGGGCGGCCAGCGTGCCCTGCAGCTGCGATGTGGCCCAGTGGCCTTCGGCCACGGCCTGCAGCACGTCGCCGCTCTTGGCCAGGGCTTCGTCGGTGTCCACGAAGACACGGGCGCGCGCAAACGCTTCGCCGTCGGCTTCGCGCATGGCCGGGGCAAAGCTGCCTATCAAGTCCAGGTGGCTGCCCGGCGCCAGCCAGGCGCCGTGCACCAAGGCGGCTTCGGCCATGGTGGCGCAGCTCACGATGTCGGCGCCGGGCACGGCCGCGGCCAGGTCCGTTACCGGCGCGGCGTCCCAGCCGTTGGCAGCCAGCTGCGCGGCCAGGGCGGCGGCGCTGTCGCCACGGCGGTTCCACACCCACACTTGCGCCAGGCCCGGCCGCACGGCGCGCATGGCCGCGGGCAGCAGGCTGCCCACGCGGCCGGCACCCACCACCAGCAGCGTGCGGGCGTCCTCGCGCGCCAGCCGGCCGGCCGCCACGGCGGCCACGGCCGCGGTGCGGCGGGCGGTGAGCTCGCTGCCGTCCAGCACCGCCAGCGGCACGCCGCTGCCGGCGTCGAACAGCGCGTACACGGCGTGCACCGCGCCCAGGCCGTGTGCGGCATTGCCCGGGAACACGTTGACGATCTTGACGCCGTAGCGGCCCGGCCCGGGCGCGTTGCCGCCCACGCTGCCCACACCGCGCCAGGCCGGCATCAGCAGCGAAACGCCGGCCTCGCCCAGCTGGTGCACATGCCGCGCCGGCACCTCGGCGCCGGCCACGAAGGCCCGGTGCAAGGCCGCCACCAGCGCCGGCATGGGCAGCGCCTGGCGCAGCGCGGCGGCGTCCAGCCAGCGCATGGCGGACACGCCAGAGGCGGTCAGCGGCGGTTGGCCTTGAAGTCGGTGAACACGCGGGTCTGCACGCGCCGCGTCTCGTTGTTCAGCGGCTGCGACACCGCCATCTTGCGGATGTCGTCGGCGCCGGGGAAGATGGTGGGGTCGTTGGCCAACTCGGGGTTCACGAAGGGCTTGGACGCGGCATTGGGGTTGCCGAAGAAGACCTCGTTGGTCAGCTCGGCATGCACTTGCGGGCGCAGGATGTAGTTGATGAACAGGTGCGCGTTCTTCGGGTGGCGGGCGTCCTTGGGGATGCCCATGGCGTCGAAGAAGATGGTGGCGCCGCGCGGCGGGATCAGCGCCTGGATGTTCTGGCCGGTGCGGCCTTCGACGGCCCGCTGCTTGGCGATGTTGAAGTCGCCGGAATAGCCCAGCGACACGCAGATCTGCCCCGAGGCCATGTCGTTGATGGGGCCCGGCGAGAAGATGCGCGTGACGTAGGGGCGGGCGTCCATCAGCACCTTGCGCGCGGCGTCGTAGTCTTTGGCGTTGTTGCTGAAGCCGTTCTGGCCGGCGTACAGCATGGCCACCGGCACCACCTCGCTGGCCGAATCCAGGATGTGTATGCCGCAGCTGCGCAGCTTGCTGGCGTACTCGGGCTTGAAGATCAGGTCCAGCGGGTCGGCCGGCATGGGCGTGGCACCCAGCGCGGCCTTGACCTTGTCCACGTTGATGCCCACGGTGACGAAGCCCCACATCCAGGTCACCAGGTGCTTGTTGCCGGGGTCGGACTCGGCGAGCTTTTCCAGCAGCGTGGGGTCCAGGTTCTTCCAGTTGTCCAGCAGGCTGCGGTCCAGCGGCTGGTACAGCCCCGCCTCGATCTGGCGCTTGGCGAAGTGGGCGCCGGGGATCACGACGTCGTAGCCGGTGCGGCCGGCCACCAGGCGGGCATGCAGGGTTTCGTTGCTCTCTATGGCCGCGTCGTAGCGCACCTTGATGCCGGTTTCCTTCTCGAAGTTCTTGATCGTGTCCGGGCCCACGTAGTCGGCCCAGTTCAACACGTTCAGCACCTTGGGCTCGGCGGCGGACTGGGCCATCACCGCCGCACCCCCGGCCACCAGGCCCAGGGCGAGGCCGGCGGCGAGCAGCAGCTTGCCGGGCGTGGGGAACTTCGTCGTCATGGCGTGGCTTCCTTCTTCGAGGTTGGAGGTCCGGGGATGTGGCGATCCGGGGGTCGCGCCGAGCAGATGGCGCGCGATTGTGAGGCAGCAAGCGCCGTGCCGGAAAAACCTCAGCCCCGGTCCGCTTTGGCCTGGGCGCCACCGGCGGCGCCCGGCGCCGGCGTGCGGCGGCGGAACATGCCCCAGCCCTTCATCGTCAGCACCGGTTCGCGGCGCTGGTTGAACACGGTCCACGCCAGCTGCACCAGGCCCACGTCGGGGCGGCTGTTCATGGGCCGCGCGGCCAGCACCTCGTAGCGGCAGCTCAGCGTGTCGCCGGGGTACACCGGCGCCACCCAGCGCAGCTCGTCTATGCCTGGCGAGCCCAGGCTGGCGGCGTCCAGCAGGTAGGCGTCGCACATCATGCGCATGGTCATGGCGCAGGTGTGCCAGCCACTGGCGGCCAGGCGGCCGAACAGCGAGCGTTCCGCCGCCGCGTCGTCCAGGTGGAAGGGCTGCGGGTCGAAGCGGCTGGCGAAGGCGATGACCTCGTCGCGCGTAACCGGCATGGCACCGAACTCGCGCTGGTGGCCCACGGGGAAATCCTCCCACCAGTAACGCGGGCCGGCGGCGGGCGTGTTCTCCTGCGTCATGGACGCGAGCATAGCGGGGGCCTAGGATGCGCCGTTCCCGCTTGTCCTGCTGCCACAAAGCCAAACGCCATGACGCTGCTGATCCTGGGTCTCGTGATCTTTCTCGGCCTGCATTCCGTGCGCATCTTCGCCGAGGGCTGGCGCCTGCGCCAGCGCCAGCGCGTGGGCGAAAACGCCTACAAGGGCGTGTACTCGCTGCTGTCGGTGCTGGGCTTCGTGTTGATCATCTACGGCTACGGCCAGGCGCGGCTGGAGCCGGTGCTGCTGTGGAGCACGCCCTTGTGGACGCGCCACCTGGCCGCCCTGCTGACGCTGCCGGCCTTTGTGCTGCTGGTGGCGGCCTACGTGCCGGGCAACCGGCTGAAGGCGGCACTGGGCCACCCCATGCTGCTGGGCGTCAAGCTGTGGGCGCTGGCCCACCTGGTGGCCAACAACACCCTGGCCGACCTGCTGCTGTTCGGCGGCTTCCTGGTGTGGGCGGTGCTGTGCTTTCGCACCGCGCGTGCGCGCGACCGGGCGGCCGGCGTGGCGCGCACGGCGGGCCGCACCGGGCCCACGTTGGTGGCGGTGGTGCTGGGCCTGGCGGCCTGGGCCGGCTTTGCCTTCTGGGCGCACCAGGTCTGGATAGGGGTGCGGCCCTTTGGTTGACGGTCGATGGTTGACGGCTGACGGCTGAGGGTTGAAGGCCGGCGCCGAGGCGCGCTCCCCCGCCCGGGGGCCCTCCGGCACGGGCGCCCCCGCGCCCGCCCTTCAGGCGATGGCCGGCGGCGGTAAGGGCACCCAGCATGGCGGCCATCGTCCACCCTGCGCCGGAGAGCCCCATGAAGCTGCCCACCTGGACCTGGTTGTGCGGCCGGTTTCGCCGCCCTGCGAAGCGCGCCGCCCGCGCCGTGCCGCCCGCCGCATCAATGGAGGTGTTGATGCCTGACGCCGTGGAAGAGCAGCGAGCGCCGGGCTGCGGCTGGTACGACTCCAGCCACGAGTTGCAGTGCGGCCTGCAGGTGCAGGAGCTGGCTGCGACGCCCGGCCTCGCTGCCCAGGTGCCGCTGGGCTGGTGGCTGCAGTGGCACTTGGCGGGCGCGGTCGGCGGGCCTGGGCCGGCGCAGGGGTTTGGCGGCCGGCCCGGCTGAGCGGGCATCATGCGGCCTGGGCCCGGCCGTCGCCGGGCTGACCGGGGCATGTTCATGAATCTGCAAAGCCTGCGCCGCCTGCCCTTGTGCGGCCGGCGCGCCGCGCTGGCGCTGGGCCTGGCGGCCATGGCGGCCTTGCTGGCCGGCTGCGGCGAGGTCGGCACCGACCCGACCAAGGCCCAGGTGCGCCTGGTCAACGCCAGCGCCTACGACGAGCTGGACCTGCGTGTGAACGACGCGGTGGTGCAGGGCGGCGTGGCGCACGGCGAGTCGGTGGGCTACGCCGCCCTGGACCCCGGCAACCGCCGCCTGCAGGTGACGCAAAGCGGTTCCGCGACGCCGCTGCTGTCGCTGGACATGAACCTGGCGCGCAATCGCCACAACTCGCTGCTGGCCTGGGGCCGCGTGGGGGCGCTGAACCACCAGTGGCTGGACGACGAGCAGGCCAGCCTGGACAACAACCGCCACACGCTGCGGGTGTTCAACGCGGCCCCGGACGCCGGCGCGCTGGATGTGTACCTGACCGACACCGCCGACGGCCTGCCCACCGCCGTGCCGGTGGTGGCCGGCACGGCGGTGGGCGCGCTGAGCACGGCCCAGGCCGTGGACGCGCGCACCTGGCGCCTGCGCGTCACCGCGGCCGGCAGCAAGACCGACCTGCGGCTGGACCTGCCGGCTCTGACGCTGTCCGCGCGTGACGTGGCCACGCTGGTGCTGACGCCCACGCGCGGCGGCACGCTGGTGGGTGCGCTGCTGGTGGTGCAGCGGGCCGGCGTGGAGCGGCACGGCAACACCCAGGCCCGCGTGCGGGTGGTGGCCGGCGTGGCCCAGGGCGGCGCCGTCAGCGCCACGGTGGGCGGCCAGGTGCTGATGGGCAGCGTGGGCTCGCCGGCGGTGGGGCTGTACCAGTTGGTGGCCGCGGGCACGCAGCCGGTGGCCTTGTCGGTCAACGGCGCAGCCTTGAGCAGCCCCGAGGTGGTGCTGGAAGCCGGCGCCGACCACACGCTGCTGGTGCGCGGCGTGCCGGCGGCGCCGCTGGCCAGCTGGCTGCTGGACGACAACCGGCTGGCCCTGGACAGCAACGCGGCGCGTGTGCGCCTGGTGCACGGCCTGGCCGACTTTGCCGGCAGCGTGTCCATGACCGTGGACTTTGTGCCGGCGGCCGACGGCGTGGCGCCGGGCACGGGTTCGGGCTATGCCGAGTTTGCCGCCACCACCACGGCGCGTGTCACGGTCAACGGCCTGGGCCTGCCGGCACCGTTGTTCGACGCGGTGGAGCAGCGCCTGGACGCCGCCGGGGTCTACAGCGTGTTCATCGTCGGGCCGCAGGCGGCGCCGGTGGGCATCCTGCGCAAGGACCGCTGAGGCGCAGCGGGCGGCCCGCTGCGCCGCCCGCTGGTGTTGGTTGGCGGGCCGCCGCTCAGGCCAGCCGGCCGGCGCGGAAGTCCTCCACGGCCTGGAAGATCTCCTGCTGCGTGTTCATCACGAACGGGCCGTACTGCGCGATGGGCTCCTTCAGCGGCTGGCCGGCCACCAGGATCAGGCGCGCGCCCTCCGGGCCTGCGGTGATCACCACGCCGTCGCTGCCCGGCGTGTTGGCCAGGATGGCCATGCGCTGGCGGCGCACCCCGGTGTCGCCGACCAGCACCGAGTCGCCCCGGTACACGTACAGGAAGGCGTTGTGCGTGGCCGGCAGCGGCTGCTCGAAGCGGGTGCCAGGCTGCAGGTGCACGTCCAGGTACAGCGGCGCCGTGGCGTCGCGCTGCACCGCGCCCTGCACGCCATGGCTGCTGCCGGCAATCACGCGCACGGTCACGCCTTCGCCCTGCCATTCGGGGATCTCCTGGCTGGCGATGTCGCGGTACCAGGGCTCGCGCATCTTGTCGCGCGCCGGCAGGTTCAGCCACAGCTGGAAGCCTTCCATGGCGCCGTCCTGCTGCTCGGGCATCTCGCTGTGTATGACGCCGCGGCCGGCGGTCATCCACTGCACGCTGCCGGGTACCAGCAGGCCTTCGTTGCCGGCGCTGTCGCGGTGGCGCATGCGGCCTTGCAGCATGTAGGTCACGGTCTCGAAGCCGCGGTGCGGGTGGTCGGGGAAGCCGCCTATGTAGTCGCCGGGGTTGTCGGTACCGAAGGCGTCCAGCATCAGGAACGGGTCCAGCCGCTGCTGCAGGTTGTGGGTGAGCACGCGCACCAGCTTGACGCCGGCGCCGTCGCTGGTGGCTTGGCCCTGCACGAGTCGCTCGACGCCGCGCGGGGTGCTGACGGTAGGGGTGGTGAGGGTGTCCATGGCTTCACTGTAGGCCGGGCCTCCCAAGCCGGGGTTGCTGCGGCTTGTACAGTGCATTCAATCTGCCTAGATGCCGGCTTGCGGGCCGGCCCACGAGCACCGGGCGGTGAAGTTGGAGCCTTCCTTGGCCTCAGAAGAAGCTGCCGCACCCCGGCCGGCGCTGGGTGCGCCGCACCGGCGCCGCCTGCGCGAGGTCTGGCGCTCGGCCGGCTGGCCCTGCCACGACGTGCTGGAGCTGGACCTGCTGGCCGCCGGCCTGTTGCAGCGGCTGTGGGACGCCCAGGGCCGCGAAACCCTGCGCGTGACGGACCCGGGCCTGGCGTGGCTGGCGCAGTCGCGCGCGCGGGCGCAGGCGGCCTTGTCGGCGCACGAGGCCCTGATCGCGCGGGTGGCGCGCGACATGCAGCGCGCCGGGCGTGTGGTGTGGCGCGGCTTGACGCTGCGCGCACCACTGCCGGCAGACGACGGCACCACCACCTGGGCGCTGGCGATGCCGGACCTGTACTCCATACGCCACACCACGGTGGAGGACTACGCCGAGCCGGTGGTGCACGAGATCAAGGTCAGCCGCGCCGACCTGCTGGCCGATTTGCGCCGGCCGGCCAAGGGCGCGGCCTATCTGGCGCTGGCCGGGGCCTGCTGGTACGTGCTGAGGCAGGGCATTGCGAGCGCCGACGAGGTGCCGGCGGCGTACGGGGTGATGTTCGAGCGCGAGGGGGTGTTGGAGGTGGCCCGTCCGGCGCCCGTGCGCGCGGCCCGCCTGTCGTTCGCGGTGTGGATGGCGCTGGCGCGGGCGGCGCCGGAAGCGCCTGACGACGACAGGCCGCAGTACGGCCTGGCACCTGTGACGGGTTGAGGCTCGCGGCTCCCCGCGGCGGCCTGGAACGACAAAGCCCGCCTAGGCGGGCTCTTCTGGTGTGTCAGACCGAGAGCGGCGCGGCCGCTCGCGAACCTCAGCTGTTGCGGCGGCGACGCAGCAGGCCGGTGCCTATCACGCCCAGGCTGGCCAGGGCCAGCGTGCCGGGGGCCGAGACCGACCCGCCCCCGCCGCCGCCCGAAGGCAGGCCGGCGGTGACGCCCAGCACCTTGATGGCGTCGATGCCGCTGGTGAAGCCGCTGCCGCCGAAGGCGCTGTTGTAGGCCGAGATCAGCCAGAAGCTGGACGACAGGTTGTTGGCGTTGACGCCGTAGGCGATGTCGGGCGTGTTGATGCCGCCGGCACCGTCGACCAGCGTCACCAACTCCCAGTTGCCGCCAGCGGCCAACATGCTGGACGCCGTCTTGCCGTTGATGCTGCTGTTCACCGTCGATGCGGTGGCGCTGGACGAACCTATCCAGCGCAGCACCTGGAAGTCACCGTCGGTGCCGCTCCAGCCGATGGTGACGGACTTCAGGATCTCTGCCGTGGTGAACTGCAGCATCAGCATGTCTATGCCGGGCGTGCTGTTGTCCATGGCATGGTGGGGCTGCCCGCTGTTGCGGTCTTCTGACCGGTTCCACACGCCGAAGCCGCTGCCCACGCCTTGCTGGTTGATGCCGGCGGTCTGGAAGGTCGTGCCGCTGTTGCCCGTGCTGCTGTAGGCGCGGGCGTACAGGTCCACCACCGTGCCGTTGGGTTGCTGGGTGCAGTTGATGATGTTGCCAAAGTTGGAGTTGGCACTCGTGCTGTACGAGCCCGTGCAGGAGCCCGGCGATTGTGTGTCGCCGAAGTTCCAGGCCTTGACCTGGGCCGACACCGAGCCGGCGAACGCAAACGCACACCCGGCGAGGGCGAGATGGGCGAGGTGGCGATGGATCTTCATGATGGGCTTCCGTCCGGCGCTCACGCGCCTTGGGCAATGTGTTCCTGAGGAGGGAGGCGCAAAATCCGGGCCGTACACAAAAACATCATTCCTGACAACGGTTTACGATGATTGTGAGGCAACGATTTGTAGACAGTGTAAGCAAAGCCGACAGTTCTGGCGCCGCCGGTTGCCGGGTCAGCGCAGCGTGCCCAGCAGCTGCTGGGCCTCGGCGCGGTAGCTCAGCCCGCTGTCCGGTGCGAGCGCCGCGTCCAGTTCGCGCCGCGCTTCGCTGCCGCGCCCCATGGCGGCCAGCACGTGGGCCAGGAAGTAGCGTGAATCGGCGTTGGCCGGGTCGCGCAGCCGGGCGTCGCGCAGCAACTGGATGGCGCGGTCGTTCTGGCCGGCCTTGAACGCCGCCCAGCCGGCGGTGCCGACGACATGCGCCGCATTGGGCGCCAGCGCCAAGGCCTGTTCGGCCAGCTTCAGCGCGCCGGGGTCGTCCTGGCGCATCAGTACATGGGCCAGGTTGTTGATCGCGTCGGCGTCGCGCGGGTTCACCGCCAGCAGCGCCTCGTAGCTGCGGCGCGCAGCGGGCAGGTTGCCGGCGTTGAACTGGCTGTCTGCCAGCGCGCGCCAGACCAGCGCGTCACGCGGGCGGGCGGCCACCCATTGCTCGGCCATGCGCAGCGCCGCGGCGCGGTCGCGGGGCATGGTCGCCGAAAACAACTGCATGAAGCTGGCGGTGGACGACTCCAGCTCGTGGGCCCGGCGGTAGGCTGCCAGCGCGGCGTCGGGCTGGCGCCGGGCCGAGGCGAGGTCACCGGCCAGGGTCCAGCCCTGGCCGCTGCGCGGCGCCAGGGCCTGGATGCGGCGTATGCGGGGCTCGGCGGCGGCCAGCTCGCCTTGCCGTATGTCGGCTTCGACCCGCAGTGCCAGCGCCGGTACGTGGTCTGGGCGCTCCGTGAGCGCCTTGTCCAGGCTGTGCGCTGCCGCCTGCGGGGCGCCGGCCTGGAGCTGCAGCGCCGCGATCTGCGTCAGCTGCGGCACGTTGTAGCCGGCCGCGATGCTGGCGCGGGCCAGCGCGGTGCGCGCCGCCGCCTGCTCGCCCGCCGCCAGGGCGACACGACCAGCCAGCGTCAGCGTCAGCACCGCCTCGGGGGCCTTGGTCTGGGCCCGGCGCAGGGCCTCTTGTGCCTTCTCGATCTGGCCGTGGCGCAGGTGGAACTCGGCAAGCGCCAGCGCCGGCCCGAAGTTCTGAATGCCCGCCAGCTCGTCTGCCCGCGCCAGCCAGCGCTCGGCCTGGTCCAGGCGGCCGCTGCGCTCGGCCAGCTCGGCCATGGCGGCGACGGCTTCCGGGTGCTTGTCGTTGCGTGACAACACGGTGTTCAGGCTCTGCGTGGCCTTGCCGAAGTCGCCCACGTCGGTTTCCAGGCGCGCCAGGCTCACGCGCGCGGCGTCCAGCCCCGGCTCCAGCTGCAGGGCGGCGGCGTAGGCCGCCCGGGCGCCGGCGGCGTTGCCGCTCAAGTGCTGCGCCTGCCCCAGCAGAAGCTGCGCGTTGGCGTTCTTGGGGTGCGCCTTCTCCAGCGCTTGGGCCACCCGCAAGGCCTGGGCCGGCTGCCGGCTTTGCACGTACAGAGAGCCCAGCGCGTAACCGGCCTGGAGCTGCCGCGGGTCCTTGGAGAACGCGGCTTCCAGCTCCTTCACGGCCTCGGCAAAACGGCCGCTGCCCACCAGCGCCAAGCCCATGGCCGCGCGCAACTGCGGGCTTTCGCTGGACTGCAGCGCTTCCTGCAGGATCTGCACCGCCCGCGGCGCGCGGCCGCTGTCCAGGTGCGCGCTGGCCAGCAACAAGCGCGCATGGCCGTCGGCCGGGTTGGCGCGCACGTAGGCTTCCAGCACCAGGATGGCGGCGTTGGTGTTGCGATCGGCGAGGTGGATGTCGGCCAGCACCTTGGCCACCGGGTTGCCGGGCTGGCTGCGCAGCACGGCCTCCAGATACGGCCGGGCCTTTTCGCGCTGACCCAGCGCATGGTGCGCCATGCCGGCCAGCATCTGCAGCTGGGGCCGGTAGCGCAGGTAGGGCGACGGGATGGGGTCGATCTGCGCCGTGACCTCGTTGTAGGCCGCCTGCGCTTCGGCGGTTCGGCCCTGGCGCTGGGCGATCTCGGCCTTCAGGAACAGCGCCCGCGCCTCGTGCGGGGTCTTCTTCAGCGCCGCGGCTATGTCACGCGCGGCGGCATCGACCCGGTTGGAGTCGAGGTAAACACCGGCGCGCGCCACCAGAGCACCCACGTGAGTGGGGTCCAGCGCCAGCGTGCGGTCGTAGGCCGCCAGGGCCTGCCGCAGGTCGGGCACCACGTGCAGGGCTTCGCCGCGCACGAAGTGCGAGTCCGCGGCTTCCGGCGCCAGGGCGATGGCGGCGTCGGCTGCGGCCAGCGCCTCCTTGAGCTGGCGCATGCGAATGCGGGGCGGCACCTCGGCGCGGAAGCTGGCGGGGTCTTGCGGTTTCAGGTCACGCGCACGGGCCGCGGCCTGCAGGGCTTTCGAGAACTCGCCCAGGTCGGTGGCCGCGTTGGCATGCCACAGCAGCAGCTCGAAAGCCGTGTCGCGCGGCAGGCCCTCGATGGCGTACCGTGCATCTTCCAGCACCGCCTCGGGGCGCCCCTGGCGTATCGCGGCCTGGGCCAGCGGCGCGGCGACCTCGGCGCGGTTGGCGCCCAGCCGCAAGGCCTCCAACAGCGCCACCTCGGCGGCAGCGACCTCCGAGTTGGCCAGCAGCGCCTTGCCCAGCAGCACCTGCGCCGGCAGCATGCGGCGGTCTATCTGCAAGGCGTTCTTCAGCTGCACCACGGCGCCGGCCAGATCCTGCCTTTCGTAGCGCAGGAGGGCGTCCTCGTAGTACCGCGACGCCTTTGGGTCGGCAGCCGAGGCCGCCGTGGCCAGCATGGCCGCCAACACGAGTGCATGTCGCGCGAAGCGCAGGGCGCGCCCGAGCTGGACGAGGCTTGGGGTCCGCATGGCGCGGAATGTTAGGAGATGTTGCGCCATCGGCCCGCGGGCAGAGGCGGTGTTGGGCGCCCCGTCCGTGCGGAAGTTGTGCCCGTGTCCCCTTGGATGCGGGGTCGGCACGGTGGCCCGGCTGCGGCAAAACCTGCCGGTGCTGCACCCCGCCCAGACTCTCGGCGCACAATGTTGCACTTTCGTCGTCCCGTTGCGGCGCTCCCAGGGCTTGGTCACGAGCCGACATCCCGGGGGCACCCGGTTGGCTTTGGAGATCGTGATCATGAAGTTCCGCATTCGAAGCCTGCTGGCCACGGCCGGTGCTGCCGCCGCCTTGCAGCTGGGCGCGGCCGGTTGGGCGGTCGCCGCAGTCAACACCCCTTCGCCCAACGTGGCCTGGGTCACCGCAGCGGCCGACGCCGACATGGAGCGCGCCTTTGCCCAGGCGCGCGCCGCCAACAAGCCGTTGTTCCTGTACTGGGGCGCCAGTTGGTGCCCGCCGTGCAACCAGCTCAAGGCCACGCTGTTCAACCGGCAGGACTTCGCTGCCCTGTCGCGCTCCTTCGTGCCGGTGTTCATAGACGGCGACCGGCCGGGCGCGCAGGCCATGTCGCGCCGCTTCCAGGTCAGCGCCTACCCGACCATGGTGCTGCTGCGCGGCGACGGCACCGAGATCACGCGGCTGCCCGGCGAGGTGGACGCGCCGCAGGTCATGGCCGTGCTGCAGCAGGGCGTGGCCGGCGGCCGCACCGTGAAGGAAGTGCTGGCCGACGCGCTGGGCGGCCGTGCGCTGCAGCCGGCCGAGTGGCGGCAACTGGCCTTCTATTCCTGGGAGCTGGACGACGGGCGCCTGGTCAAGCCGGGTGAGCTGGCCGACACCCTGGCGCGCCTGGCGGTGGCGGCCCCCGCGGCGCAGGCCGAGGCGAGCACGCGGCTGTGGCTGAAGGCGCTGTCCGAAGCCGACGACGGCAAGGGCGTGAAGCCCGATGCCGCGCTGCGCGACCGCATGCGGCGTGTGCTGGCCGACGCGGCGCAGTCGCGCCTGCATGCCGATTTGCTCACCGGCAGCAGCGCCCGCCGCCTGGTGGACGGCCTGGAGCCTGCCGGCAGCGCCGGCCGCGCCCCGCTGATCGCCGCCTACGACACCGCGCTGGAACGCCTGCGCGACGACGCGAGCCTGTCGCGCAACGACCGCCTGGCGGCCTTGCACGGCCGCGTGGAGCTGGCGCGCCTGGCGCAGGAGCTGCCGCGCGAGCAGGTGGCCGCCACGCTGCCGGCGCCGCTGGTGGCGGTGCTGCGCGAGCAGGTGGCCGCCGACGACCGCGAGATACGCGACGGCTACGAGCGCCAGGCCGTCATAACCTACGCTGCCTTCGCGCTGACCCGCGCCGGCCTGTGGCGCGATGCCGAGTCGCTGCTGCTGGGCAACCTGGCACGCAGCCACTCGCCTTACTACCTGATGAGCCAGCTGGGCGGCCAGTTCCGGCGCCAGGGCGAGAACGAAGAGGCCTTGCGCTGGTACCAGCGCGCCTTCGAGCGCAGCGAAGGGCCGGCCACGCGGCTGCAGTGGGGCGCCGGCTACCTGGTGGCGCTGGTGGACCTGGCGCCCAAGGAAGGCGCGCGCATAGAGACCGTGGCGCGCCAGCTGTTCACCGAGGCGGCGCAGGACAAGGGTGCCTTCGACGGCCGCAGTGCACGCTCGCTGCAGCGCGTGGGCAACAAGCTGCTGGCCTGGAACGCCGACGGGCAGCACGAGGCCTCGCTGAAGCGCCTGCGTGCCACGCTGGCCAAGACCTGTGCCGGCGTCGAAGCCGGTGAGGGCCGGCGCGAAGCCTGCCAGAAGCTGCTGCGGGCCGCCGGCGACGGCAAGGCGGCAGCATGAGCCCGCCGGGCCGCCCCAAGGGCGAATACCGGAGCGCGCAGCGCGCAGGTCTCCCAGTGAGCGAGGCGCTGGGGGAAGTCGGCCGCGCACGCCGACGTTTGGCCGCACTGCTGGCCAGCACGCCCTGGGCCGGGGCCTTGCACGCTGCCGGCCGGCCCGCGGTTCCGGCCGCGCCGGCCGATGGCGCACCGGCCGACGGCGAGGCCTGGACCGGCCGCTGGGTGCATGCCTTTGCCGCCTACGGGCCGCCCAAGTACGGCCCGGCGTTCACGCACTTCGACTACGTGGAGCCGCGCGCGCCCAAGGGCGGCGTGATGCGCCTGCGCAACCCCGACCGTCGCAGCAGTTTCGACAAGTACAACCCCTGGACCACCCGCGGCAATGCGCCCGCCGGCGTGATGATCTGGATGGTCGAGGGCCTGTGCCACCTGGCGCAGGACGAGCCCATGAGCATGTACGGTCTGCTGGCCGAGGCCGTGTTCGTGGCGCCGGACTTTTCCGCCGTCAGCTTCCGCCTGCGGCCCGAGGCGCGCTTCAATGACGGCAGCCCGGTGCTGGCCGAAGACGTGCGCCACAGCTTCGAGATGCTGGCCGGTTCCGGCGCCTCGCCGTCGTACCAGACGCAGGTGGCCGGCATTGCACGCGTGGTGGTGCTGGGCGAGCGGGAGCTGCGCTTCGAGTTCAAGGAAGCCTCGCGCGAGCAGGTGTTCGTGGCCGGCACGCTGCCGGTGTTTTCGCGCAAGTGGGGCGAAGGCAAGAAGCTCGACGAGATCGTCACCGAGTACCCCATCACCACCGGCCCCTACCTGGTAGACCGCGTGGACATGCCCAGGCGCATCGAGTTCCGCCTGAACCCCGAGTACTGGGCGCGCAACCTGCCCGTGCGGCGCGGCCACTTCAACTTCGAGCGCATCGTCTACCGCAACTACCAGGAGCACGCGGTGGCGCGCGAGGCCTTCAAGGCCGGCGAGTTCGACCTGATGAAGGAGTACGGCTCGCGCTCCTTCATACGCCAGCACGCCGGTGTGAAGTGGGACGACGGGCGCATCAAGAAGGCCTTGCTGCCCACCGGCTTCGGCCAGCAGCTGCAGTCCTACCAGATCAACCTGCGGTTGAAGAAGTTCCAGGACGTGCGCGTGCGCGAGGCCTTGAACTACACCTACGACTTCGACACCGTGGGCAACCGCATACAGGGCATGTTGAAGCGCGCGCACAGCGTGTTCAACAACTCCGAGTTTGCGGCCCAGGGCGAACCTTCGCCCGGCGAGCTGGCGCTGCTGCAGCCCTTCCGCGCCGAGCTGCCGCCGCGCGTGTTCGGGCCGGCGTTCGTGTCGCCGGACACCGGCGGCGACCCGGTGCGCCTGCGCAAGAACCTGCTGCGCGCCCGCGAGCTGCTGGCCGAGGCCGGCTGCAGGCTGGGTGCCGACGGCAAGCTGCGCCTGCCCGACGGCGAGCAGCTCACGCTGGAGTACCTGTCGCCCCGCGAGAGCAACCTCGTGGACTGGCAGAGCAACATGGACAAGCTGGGCATAGACCTGAAGGAGCGCGTGGTCGACTTCGCGCTGTTCCGGCGCCGGCTGCAGCAGTACGACTTCGAGCTGGTCACCATCGTGGAAGGCCGCTTCACGCTGCCCAAGCCGGCCGAGCTGGCCGCGGTGTACGGCAGCAAGGCTGCCGACGAGCAGGGCAACAGCAACTTCCGCGGCGTGAAGAGCCGCGCCGTGGACGCGCTCATCGAAGCCATGAACCGCGCCACCACCATGCAGGCGCTGCGCGATTCGGCGCGTGCGCTGGACCGCGTGGTGATGTGGAACTTCTGGCAGATCCCCGACCTGTACGGCGGCTCGCAGCCGGTGTCGTACTGGGACAAGTTCGGCATACCGGCCACCATGCCGCCGTACTTCGAGGCCGATACCTTGATCAGCGGTTTTGTGGAATGGGCACCGTGGCCGCTGTGGTGCTGGTGGGACAAGTCGCTGCCTCTGACGGCCGCGCGGGAGGCTTGAAGCAGTGCTGCCCTACATCCTCAAGCGCATAGCGCTGATGCTGCCCACGCTGCTGGGCGTGTTGACCATCACCTTCATCGTCATGCAGTTCGTGCCCGGCGGGCCGGTCGAGCAGATCATGGCCGAGGCGCGCGCCGGCGTGGGCGGCGAAACCGGCGGCTACAAGGCCGGCCGCGACCTGGACGCGCAGCAGATCGAAGAGCTGAAGAAGCTCTACGGCTTCGACAAGCCGGCGCATGTGCGCTACTTCGAGATGCTGACCGGGTTTGCGCAGTTCGACCTGGGCAAGAGCTTTCTGCAGAACAAGGACGTGTGGCAGCTGATCAAGGAGAAGCTGCCGGTGTCCATGTCGCTGGGGCTGTGGACGTTTTTCATCAGCTACCTGATCTCCATCCCGCTGGGCGTGGCCAAGGCGGTGCGCGAAGGCACGCGCTTCGACATCGTCACCACCTTCTTCGTGCTGCTGGGCTACGCAATACCGGGCTTCGTGCTGGGCATCCTGCTCATCGTGCTGTTTGCCGGCGGCACCTTCTGGGACGTGTTCCCGCTGCGCGGGCTGACCAGCGACAACTGGGACGAGCTCTCCACCTGGGGCAAGGTCACCGACTACCTGTGGCACCTGGTGCTGCCGCTGACCTGCCTGGTCATCACCAGCTTCGCGGTGGTGACGCTGCTGACGAAGAACACCTTCGTCGAAGAGATACGCAAGCAGTACGTGCTGGTGGCGCGCGCCAAGGGCCTGAGCCAGCAGCGCGTGCTTTACAAGCACATCTTCCGCAATGCGCTGATCCCGCTGGTCACCGGTTTCCCGGCGGCCTTCATAGGTGCGTTTTTCACCGGCGCGCTGCTGATCGAGACGCTGTTCTCGCTGGACGGCCTGGGCCTGCTCAGCTACGAAAGCGTGATACGCCGCGACTACCCGGTGGTGCTGGGCTCGCTGTACCTGTTCACCTTGATCGCGCTGGTGATCAAGCTCGTGTCTGACCTGTTGTACGTGGTGGTGGACCCGCGCGTGCAGTTCGGGAGCGCCGCCAAGTGAGTGCCATCCTCGACAAACCGGCCGAGGTGGCCGCAACGGCGCCGGCGCCCACCGCCTTCATGTCGCCCAACCAGCGGGCCTGGGCGCGCTTCAAGCGCAACCGCCTGGGCACCTGGTCGCTGTGGATCTTCCTGGTGATGCTGGTGCTGGCCACCTTCGCCGAGCTGCTGAGCAACGACCGCCCCATCGTCGCGCGCATCAACGGCGAGTGGATGATGCCGATGTTCAACAACCCCAGCGAGAAGGCCATAGGCGGCGACTTCGACACGCCCACCGACTGGAAAGACCCGCTGATCGCCGAGATCCTGGACAAGCCCGGCAACTGGGCCTTGACCACCTTCAACCCGCACTCGGCCAACTCCATAGACTATTTCGCGCCGGAGATGTCACCCGCGGCCCCGGGCGGCGAAAACTGGCTGGGCACCGATTCCAAGGGCCGCGACATGACGGCGCGGCTGCTGTACGGGTTTCGCGTCAGCATCTGGTTTGCGCTGGCGCTCACCGTCACCGGCACCGCCATAGGCATCGCCGCCGGGGCGCTGCAGGGCTACTTCGGCGGGCGTGTGGACTTGTTCCTGCAGCGCTTCGTCGAGATCTGGGGTGCGGTGCCCGAGCTGTACCTGCTGATCATCTTCGCCTCCATCTTCGAGCCTTCGCTGCTGCTGCTGCTCATCCTGCTGTCGCTGTGGGGCTGGATGGGCCTGTCGGACTACGTGCGCGCCGAGTTCCTGCGCAACCGCGGGCTGGAGTACGTGAAGGCGGCGCGCGCGCTGGGCCTGGGCACACGCCAGATCATCTGGCGCCATGTGCTGCCCAATTCGATGACGCCGGTCATCACCTTCCTGCCGTTCCGCATGAGCGGCGCCATCCTGGCGCTGACCAGCCTGGACTTCCTGGGCCTGGGCGTGCCCTCGGCCATCCCGTCGCTGGGCGAGCTGCTGCGCCAGGGCAAGGACAACCTCTACGCCTGGTGGATCATCGTGCCCACCTTCGTGCTGCTGGTGCTGACCATGCTGCTGCTGACCTTCATCGGTGACGCGCTGCGCGACGCCTTCGACACGAGGAAGTCATGAGCGACACGCGCAACACGCCGCTGCTGGACGTGCGCCACCTGACGGTGCGCTTCGGCGCGTCGACCGTCGTCAACGACGTGTCGTTCTCCATACACCCCGGCGAGAAGTTCGCGCTGGTGGGCGAGTCGGGCTCGGGCAAGAGCATCACCGCGCTGTCGGTGCTGCGCCTGGCGGACGCGGCGCAGACCAGCGGCGCCATCGTCTTCCAGGGCGAAGACCTGCTGGCCAAGACCGAGCGCCAGATGCGTGGCGTGCGGGGCAAGCGCATAGGCATGATCTTCCAGGAGCCCATGACGGCGCTGAACCCGCTGTACACGGTGGGCAACCAGATCGCCGAGGTGCTGACGCTGCACGAGGGCCTGCGCCCCAATGCGGCGCGTGCGCGGACCATCGAACTGCTGGCGCGCACCGGCATCCCCGAGCCCGAGAAGCGCGTGGACGTGTACCCGCACCAGTTGAGCGGCGGCCAGCGCCAGCGCGCGATGATCGCCATGGCCCTGGCCTGCCGGCCGCAGCTGCTGATCTGCGACGAGCCCACCACCGCGCTGGACGTCACCATCCAGGCGCAGATCCTGGCCCTGCTGGACGAGCTGCAGGCCGAGATGGGCATGGCGCTGCTGTTCATCACGCACGACCTGAACCTGGTGCGGCGCTTCACGCACCGCGTGGGCGTGATGGAGCGCGGCCGGCTGGTGGAAAGCGGCGTCACCACCGAAGTCTTCGGCAACCCGCAGCACAGCTACACCCAGCGCCTCCTGGCCAGCCGGCCCGAGCGGGTGGTGCAGCCGGTGCCGGCCGACGCACCGGTGCTGGTGCAGGCCGACGACGTGGGCGTGGCCTTCACCTTCAGCGAGGGCTGGTTCGGCAAGCGCCAGTTCCACGCCGTCAAGCGCGCCACGCTGGCGCTCAAGCGCGGCGAAACGCTGGGCATCGTGGGTGAGTCCGGTTCCGGCAAGACCACGCTGGGCATGGCGTTGCTGGCCTTGCAGCCCATCAGCGCCGGCAGTGTCAGCGTGGGCGGCCAGCGCATAGACAACGCCGACCGCATGGCCCTGCGCGCCATGCGCAAGCGCATGCAGGTGGTGTTCCAGGACCCGTTTGCCTCGCTGAGCCCGCGCATGACCATAGGCCAGATCGTGGGCGAGGGCCTGGCGCTGCACCGGCCCGAGCTGTCGACGGCCGAGCGCGAGAAGCTGGTGCTGGAGATGCTGGACGAGGTGGGCTTGTCCGAGCGCTACGGCGTGGCCGGCGTGCTGCACCGCTACCCGCATGAATTCAGCGGCGGCCAGCGCCAGCGCATCGCCATCGCACGCGCCGTGGTGCTGCGGCCCGAGGTGCTGGTGCTGGACGAACCCACCTCGGCGCTGGACGTGTCGGTGCAGCAGCAGGTGCTGCGCCTGCTGGTGGACCTGCAGCGCCGCTACGGCCTGAGCTACGTCTTCATCAGCCACGACCTGGCGGTGGTGCGCGCCATGTCGCACCGCGTGATGGTGATGAAAAACGGCGACGTGGTCGAAGAGGGCGAAGCCGAGGCGCTGTTTGCGGCGCCGCGCGAGGCCTACACCCGCGAGCTGTTGGCGGCGGCGCACCTGGCCTGAAGGGGCAGGGCGGGTTGCCCGCCCGATCGCCGCCCGACCTTCCATGCGGGCGGGCCGGCCGTTCACGCACCGCGGCCGGCGTTTCATGCGGCCGGCATCGGCAGGCCCTGGGGCGGCCAGCACAATGCCGGCCATGTTGATGAAACCCCTTATCCCATGGCCCGGGCACCGGCGTGCGCTGGCTGCCGCGCTGCTGTTGTGCGCCGCCCTGCCGGCGCTGGCGACCACACGCCCGGGCTTGTTGCCTTGCCGCCTGGACGGCGTGGAGCACGAGGCCTTGTGCGGCGTGCTGCAGCGCCCGCTGGACCCGGCACAGCCCCAGGGCCAGCAGATTGATCTGCACTACGCGGTGCTGCCGGCGCTGGCCCGCCAGCGCAAGCCCGACCCGGTGCTGTTCTTCGCCGGCGGGCCGGGCCAGAGCGCGATAGACATCGCCGGCCAGGTCAAGCGCATGCTGTCGCGGCTGAACAACCGGCGCGACATCGTGCTGGTGGACCAGCGCGGCACCGGCCGCAGCGCGCCGCTGAAGTGCGACGAGCCTTCGCCGGCCACGCCGCTGGCGCAGATCGCCGATGCCGACCACCAGGCCGCGCGGCTGCGCGCCTGCCGCGAACAGCTGCAGCAGCTGCCCTACGGCGACCTGCGCCACTACACCACCTGGGTGGCCATGCAGGACGCCGATGCGGTGCGTGCGGCCTTGGGTGCGCAGCAGGTCAACGTGGTGGGCGGCAGCTACGGCACGCGGGCGGCGCTGGAGTACCTGCGCCAGTTTCCGCAGCAGGTGCGGCGTGTGGTGATGGATGGCCTGGCGCCGCCGGACATGGCCTTGCCGGCCGCCTTTTCGCCCGACAGCCAGGCAGCGCTGGACGCCGTCTGGGCCGCCTGCGCGGCGCAGGCCGACTGCGCGCGGCGCCACCCCAGGCTGCGCGAAGACTGGCAGGCCCTGTTGGCATCGCTGCCGCGCCGCGTGAGGGTGCGCCACCCGTTCACCGGCCAGCAGGAGTCCTTCACGCTCACGCATGCGCAGCTGGTGATGCTGGTGCGTGCGCCGCTGTACGCGCCGGCCTTGGCGGCGGGCGTGCCGCAGGCGGTGGCCGAAGCGGCGAGCGGGCGCTTCGAGCCCTTGCTGGGCCTGGTGCTGGCGCTCACCGGCAACCGCGGCATCGCCCTGGCCGAGGGCATGCACTACTCGGTGGTCTGCGCCGAAGACCTGCCGCGCCTGGCCCAGGCCGCAGAGGTGCCGGGTGCCGACTTCGGCAACGTGGTCGCGGCCCAGTACCTGCGCCACTGCGAAGGTTGGCCGCGCGGCGAGGTGCCGGCGGCCTTCTACAGCTTGCCGCCGACCGCGGTGGCCACCTGGCTGTTGTCCGGCGGCGCCGACCCGGCCACCCCGCCGCGCCACGGCGAGCGTGTCGCAGCGGCCCTGGGCGCCAAGGCGAGGCATGTGGTGGTGGGGCAGGCCGGTCACGGCACGATGGCGCTGCCCTGTCTGCGCGACGCCATCTTCCGTTTCATAGACGCCGACAGCGACGAAGCCGCGCTGGCCGTGGACGCCGGCTGCGCCAGCGCGCTGCCGCGGCCGCCGGTGTTTGCCTTCCCGGTGGTGCAAGCCCAGGAGGCCGCGCGATGATCGAAGTGCAAGGCTTGAAAAAACGCTTCGTGCAAGGCCGCGGCCGCCAGGCGCGCCAGGTGCAGGCGGTGGCCGGTGTGGACTTCACCGCCGCCAACGGCCAGATCACCGGGCTGCTGGGCCCCAATGGCGCCGGCAAGACCACCACGCTGCGCATCGCTGCGGCGCTGCTGCCGGCCGATGCCGGGCAGGTGCGTGTGGACGGCGTGGTGGTGGCCGAACGTCCGCGCGAGGCGCTGGCGCGCATGGGCGTGCTCAGCGACGCCCGCGGCCTGTACCCGCGGCTGACGGCGCGCGAGAACATCGTCTACTACGGCCGCCTGCATGGCCTGAGCGCCGCCCAGGCCTCGCGCCGCGCCGACGAGCTGGCTGCCGTGCTGGACATGAAGCCGCTGCTGGACCGCCGCACCGACGGTTTCAGCCAGGGCGAGCGCATGAAAACCGCACTGGCGCGCGCGCTGGTGCACAACCCACCGAACATCGTGCTGGACGAACCCACCAACGGCCTGGACGTGCTGGCCACCCGCGCACTGCGCGAGGCCTTGCGCCGCCTGCGCGACGACGAAGGCAAGTGCATCGTCTTTTCCACCCACATCATGCAGGAGGTGGAGCGGCTGTGCGACCACGTGGTGGTGATCGCCCAGGGCCGAACCGTCGCGGCCGGCAGCGTGGCCGAACTCTCGGCGGCCAGCGGCGAAACCGACTTTGAGGAAACCTTCGTGAAGCTGGCGTTTCCGGCTGTGGGGGCCGTGGCATGAGCGCCGCCTGGACCGTGTACCTGAAGGAGCTGGTGGACGCGCTGCGCGACCGGCGCACGCTGATGATGGTGCTGCTGGGCTCGGTGGCCCTGGGCCCGCTGGTGCTGATGCTGATGTCGCAGCTGGTGGGCGGCATGGAACGCCGCGCCGAGCAGCGCCAGGTGCTGGTGCAGGGCATGGAGCATGCGCCGTCGCTGCGCAACTACATCGAGCGCCAGACCTACACCCTGGTGGCGGCACCCGACGACTTTGAGGCCCGTCTGAAGGACAGCCGACTGGGCGACCCGGTGCTGGTGGTGCCGGCGGACTTCGAGCAACGCCTGGCCGCCGGCGAGGCGCCGGTGCTGGAGGTGCTGCTCAGCAGCGGCAACCAGCGGGCGCGTGCCGGCAGCGGCACGCTGGTGCAGCTGCTGCGCAGCTTCAACCAGGAGCAGGCGACGCTGCGTGTGGCGCTGGCCGGCGTCGCGCCCGGGCTGCTGGAGGCGGTGCGGGTGCAGGAGCGTGACCTGGCCGACCCGGCGTCGCGGGCGGCACAGTTTGCGCTGATGGTGCCGTTCTTCGTGCTGATGGCGGTCATGTACGGCGCCCTGAACGCCGCACTGGACACCACCGCCGGCGAGCGCGAACGCGGTTCGCTGGAGCCGCTGTTGATGAACCCGGCCCCGCGCATGGCGCTGGTGCTGGGCAAGTGGGGTGCGGTGGCCACCGTGGGCATGCTGATCGCGGTGCTGTCTGCCTTCAGCTTCCTGCCCGGGCAGTGGCTGCTGCGCAGCGAGGCCTTGTCGGCGCTGTTCCGCTTCAGCGTGGGCGATGCGCTGGCCTTCGTGACACTGCTGCTGCCCCTGGCCGGCGCGCTGGCGGCCCTGCTGATGGCCTTGGCCATACGCTGCCGCAGCTTCAAGGAGGCCCAGGCCAGCACCACGGTGCTGGTGCTGGCGGTGTCCATGGCGCCGCTGGTGGGTTGGCTCAGCCCGGAGGGCAGCGCCTCCTGGCACCTGTGGGTGCCGGGTCTGGCGCAGACCACGCTGATGGGGCAGGTGCTGCGCGGCGAGGCCCTGGCGTCGGCCGACCTGGCGCGCACCGCGGTGGTGTGCGCGCTGCTGGCGGTGGCGGCGCTGGCCTTCGTCTCGCGCTCGCTGCGCGCCGCGGCGCTGAAGTAAGGCCAGCCCACATCAAGAATGTGAGCGCCTACTGCCGACGATAGGGCCCGCCGGCCAGGTGCGGCGGCGGGTCTGCGGGTCTACATCAACAGCGCCGGCGTGGCCGCGATGGGCACGGCCCCTTCGCGGCCGTCCAGCGCCCGGCGCACCTCATGTTGCCAGGGCAGCATGCGCACCAGGGTGTTGAGGAACAGAGCCGATTGGTGCGCCGTCAGGACTTCGCCCTGGTCGCCCAGCAGACGCAAGTTGGTGACCACACACATCGGGTCGGCCATCGCGACCACCCCGCGCGTCAGCAGCACCCAATCCCAGGCCATGCCGGCTTCGCCGCCTTCGGCCTCGCCGGCCCACAGCGTCTGGCCGGCCGGGGGTGTCAGCGGGTCGCCGCTGAAGGTGATACGCGTGCCGAGGTGGTGAAACTTCACGCGGCCGGGCTCGCTGGCCTGCCACAATAGTGGAGGCCAGGCTCGCAACGACCAGGGGGAAGCCAGGGCCAACGGCGTCTGGGTGGCAGTGGATGCGGTCTGAAGCATGCCGCTATCTTTGGGCAGCAGCGCAGACGCGGAAACTGTAAACCCTTGCAGGGGCGGTGTAAGAGGCATCTGACGAGGAGATCGATGCTCCCTGGTGGTTACGCATCGGTGATGCAGGCGCGGAACCGCGATGAGTTCCGCAACGAAGTCGTGCGTTTCACGCAGCGGCTGGGCTTCGACATGTTCTCGACGCTCACCGTGATCGACCTCGGCCTGGGCAAAAGCGAGTTCATCCGCGTCGACAACACGCCGCACGACTACAGCGGCAGCTACGACGACCCGGTGTTCTACCGCCGCGACCCGGTGATGCAGCATTGCAAGCGCGCCAGCGTGCCCATCGTGTGGGACCAGGACACCTATGTGGACCACGGCGCCGGAGACCTGTGGGAACAGCAGGCGCCCTTCGGCTACCGCACCGGCATCGCGATGGCGCTGCACCTGCCCGAGGGCCGACACTTCGTGCTAGGGGTGGACCGCGACCAGGCGCTGCCCGACGATCCGGAAGAGTTGCAGCGCTTGGTGGCCGACCTGCAACTGTTTGCCGTGCACGCCCAGGACGCCGCGATGCGGCTGCTGGTGCCCCCGGCGCAGCAGCCCGAGCGGCCGGCGTTGACGCCGCGCGAGCTGGAAGCGCTGCGCTGGACCATGGACGGCAAAACGGCCTGGGAAGTGGGTGCAGTCATGGGTATCAGCGAGCGCACGGCGGTCTCGCACATCAACAGCGCGATGCACAAGCTGGGCTGCTTCAACAAGCACCAGGCGGTGTTGAAGGCGCTGCGGCTGGGGCTGATTCCTTAAGCCCGCGCCGGCCCCGCAGTACCCCGCCGCCTACAGGGCGCCGCGGGGTGTCTCGGCTGCGCCACCCTGTAAGATCTGACAGTACGCGCGAGGCAAACGCGCTGCTCCAATGGCATCCAAGCGTGCAAAGTGCACGTTTTCACCATCTGGAGCCGCCATGCAACGCGCCGAAGCCACCCGTTCTGTTTCTGTTTCCGCCGCCGGCCCGGTGCTGCTGGCACCGCAAGATCTGCTGCGTGTGGCCGGTGGCAGCGGCCTGCCGCGTGGCGGCTGGCAATCTGCCTCGGGCCTGCCGCGTGGTGGCTGGCAGTCCGCCTCGGGCCTGCCCCGCGGTGGTTGGCAAGCCGAAGCCACGTCCGGCCTGCCGCGCGGCGGCTGGTAAGTTTGTGATGGCCGGGTAGACGCGTGAGCGTCTGCCGGCCGGGTGCCGCCGGGTCATCATCCCTCCGACCCGTGGCGCCGGCGGGCCGCCCCGCACGGCCCGCCTTTTTTATGCTGCGGCCCGGTGCCGCCGGGCCGCGCCAGGCGCGGCGTCCACCGGGCTTCGCGCCTGCTGCGCTGACCTCGCGCCCCCTCCTGCGCCTTGCGTTCGCTGTTTCGTCCTGAAGTCCTGCAAGCCCAGCAGCAGCAATGGCTGGGGCGGGTGCAACTGGTCCAGCCGCTGTCGGTCACCTTGATGTGCCTGGGCGCGCTGGCGGTGGCGGCGGCGCTGCTGGCCTTTCTGGTGGTGGGCCAGTACACACGCAAGGCCACGGCCGACGGTGTGCTGATGCCCGACCGCGGCCTGATCCGCCTGGTGCCCGCGGCGGCCGGCACGGTGGTGGAGCGCCATGTGGCCGAGGGCCAGGCGGTGCAGGCCGGCGACGTGCTGTTTGTGTTGGCGCTGGAGCGTGCGCTGCTGGCGCCCCAGGCCCAGGCCGAAGTGCGGCGCAGCCTGGAGGAACGCCGGCGCAGCCTGCGCCAGGCGGCGGAACAAGAACGCTCGCTGCTGCAAAGCCGCCAGTCGGCCCTGGACCGCCGCCTGCAGGCGCTGGCGATGGAGCTGGCGCAGGTGGACAGCGAATCAGCCTTGCAGCGCCAGCGCCTGGCACTGGCCCAGGAGTCCTTGGCGCGGCTGGCCAGCCTGGCGGCGGAGCAGTTCATCTCGTCAGCGCAGGTGCAGGCCAAGAACGAGGAAGTGCTGGGGCTGCGCGCCGCCGGCCAGGCGCTGGAGCGCCAGCGGGCGGCCTTGACGCGCGAACGCGCCGAACTGGAAGGCGACCGCCACGGCCTGCCGCTGGCCAGCGCCGGTGCACTGGCCGCCATAGAACGCGAGACGGCCCTGCTGGCCCGCGAAGCCGCCGAGACCGATGCCGAACACCGGCTGGTGATGCGTGCGCCGCAGGCCGGCACCTTGAGTGCGGTGCTGGCCGAGCCGGGGCAGAGCGTGACGCCGGCCTCGGCCATGGCCCAGCTGGTGCCCGAGGGGGCGGCCTTGCAGGCGCACTTGTTTGCGCCGTCCAGCGCCATCGGCTTTGTGCGGCCCGAGCAGACGGTGCGCCTGCGCTACGAAGCCTTTCCGTACCAGAAGTTCGGCCACCAGCCCGGCCGCGTGCTGGAGGTGTCGCGCACGCCCTTGGCGGCCAGCGAACTGGCGGCCTTGGCGCTGCCGGCCGTGCACGGCGGTGGCGAGCCCATGTTCCGCATCACCGTGGGGCTGGACCGCGCCGAGGGCCAGGCCGCCATGCCGCTGGCCGCCGGCATGCGCCTGCAGGCCGACTTGCAGCTGGAGCGCCGGCGCCTTATCGAGTGGCTGTTCGAGCCGCTGCTGGGCTTGAGCGGGCGGGTGTAGATGGCGGCGGGCTTGCGTCTGGGCGGCGGTTCGCACGTGCCGGTGGTGCTGCAGACCGAGGCCGCCGAGTGCGGCCTGGCCTGCCTGGCCATGGTGGCCGGTGCCTACGGGATGGACACCGACCTGCCCACGCTGCGCCAGCGCTTTTCGCTGTCGCTCCAGGGCCTGACCCTGGCCGACCTGGTGGGCATGGCCGAGGCCCTGCAGCTCAACTCGCGCGCGCTGCGCGCCGAGCTGGACGAGCTGGCGCAGCTGCAGCGCCCCTGCATACTGCACTGGGACCTGAACCACTTCGTGGTGCTGGTGGCGCTGCGCCGCGGCGAGGCGCTGATCCACGACCCGGCGCGCGGCGCGCGCTGGCTGAAGCTGGAGGAGGTGTCGCGCCACTTCACCGGCGTGGCGCTGGAGCTGCAGCCGGCGCCGGGCTTCACGCCGGCGCGGCAGCGCCGCCACGTCAGCCTGCGCCAGCTGCTGGGGCCGGTGGTGGGGCTGAAACGTTCGCTGCTGCAGATCCTGGCGCTGGCCTTGGCGCTGGAGCTGTTTGTGCTGCTGACGCCGTTTTTCATGCAGTGGGTGGTGGACGGTGTCATCGTCAGTGCCGACCGCGACCTGCTGCTGACGCTGGGCCTGGGCTTCGGCCTTCTGGTGCTGATACAGGCGGCCACGGCGGCGGCACGCTCATGGGCGGTGCTGGTGCTGTCGGCCACGCTGAACCTGCAGTGGCTGGTGAACGTGTTTGCCCACCTGATGCGCCTGCCGGTGGCCTGGTTCGAGAAGCGCCACGCCGGCGACGTGTTCAGCCGCTTCGGCTCGCTGCAGGAGATACAGCGCACGCTGACCACCAGCTTCGTCGAGGCGGTGATGGACGGCCTGCTGGTGCTGCTGACGCTGGCGGTGATGCTGGTCTACAGCGTCAAGCTCACGCTCGTGGTGCTGGTGGCGGTGGCGGTGTACGCGCTGATGCGCTGGCTGTTCTTCCGCCCGCTGCGCGAGGCCAACGAAGAGTCGCTGGTGTTCGAGGCACGCCAGTCCAGCCACTTCCTGGAAAGCCTGCGCGGTGTGCAGGCCATCAAGCTGTTCAACGCGCAGGCCGACCGCCAGTCGCGCTTTTCCAGCCTGGTGGTGGACACCATGAACGCGCAGATCAGCATACGCAAGCTGGAGCTGTGGTTTGCGGTGCTGCACCGGTTGCTGTTCGGCCTGGAGCGCGTGGCCGTGATCTGGCTGGGCGCGCTGCTGGTGATGGACCAGTGGATGTCGCTGGGCATGCTGTTCGCGTTCTTCGCCTGGAAGGAAACCTTCGCCTCGCGCGTCAGTGCGCTGATTGACAAGGGCGTGGAGCTGAAGATGCTGCGCCTGCAGGGCGAGCGCCTGGCCGACATCGTGTTGACGCCGCCGGAGCAGGACGGCGGCCGCGCCGCGGGCCAGGCAGCCCATGACGCCAGTGCCGGCCTGGAGCTGCGGCATGTGAGCTTTCGCTATGCCGACAGCGAGCCCGAGGTGCTGCGCGACGTGAGCCTGCGCGTGGAGCCGGGCGAGGCTGTGGCCATCGTGGGCCCGTCGGGCGGCGGCAAGACCACCTTGTTGAAGCTGATGCTGGGCCTGCACGCACCCGACAGCGGCGAGGTGCTGGCCGGCGGCGTGCCGCTGCACCGCCTGGGCATGCGCGCCTGGCGCGAGCAGATGGGCGTGGTGATGCAGGACGAGTCGTTGTTCTCCGGTTCCATCGCCGACAACATCAGCTTTTTCTCGGCAGCGCCGGACCGCGAGTGGCTGCAGCAATGCGCCCGCGTGGCCGCAGTGCACGACGAGATCGAGTCCATGCCCATGGGCTACGACACGCTGATAGGCGACATGGGCACCGCGTTGTCCGGCGGGCAGAAGCAGCGCGTGCTGCTGGCGCGTGCGCTGTACAAGCGCCCGCGCATCCTGCTGCTGGACGAAGCCACCAGCTCGCTGGACGTGGAGCGCGAGCGGCAGGTGAACCAGGCGGTGCGCCAGCTGGCCATCACACGCATCATCGTCGCGCACCGGCCGGAGACCATCGCCTCGGCCTCGCGCGTGATCGCGCTGGTGGACGGGCGCGTGACGCAGGACCTGCGCAGCGTGCAGGCCACGATGCCGCTGCAGTAGCGGCTCATACCGATTTGCCTTCAAAGCGATAACGGCGTTGCTTCGCCTCGCCGTGCTGCAGCACTGTCTTCGGCTTCGCGCCTTGTTCTCGCTTTGAAGGCAAACCGGTATCAGGCGGCCGGCGCGGCCGCTGTTCGGCGCTGGCGGCGGTCGTGCCAGGCCAGCGTGGCGATCATCAGCAGCACCACGCCCACCACGGGCAGCAGCAGCGCGTTGATGGTGTCCCAGCCGGTGGCGCCCAGCAGGTGCCCGGCGGCGAACGAGGCCAGGGCCACGGTGCCGAAGACCAGGAAGTCGTTCAGCGCCTGCACCTTGGCCCGCTCCGGTGCGGTATGGCAGTCGGTGACCATGGCGGTGGCGCCTATGAAACCGAAGTTCCAGCCCACGCCCAGCAGCACCAGCGAGCCCCAGAAGTGCAGCAGTTCCAGCCCGGCCAGTGCCAGCAGGCCCGAGGCGGCGATCAAGGCCAGGCCGGTGGCGGTGACGGCGGCCTTGCCGAAGCGGGCGATCAGGTGGCCGGTGAAGAAGCTGGGGGCGAACATGGCCAGCACGTGCCATTGGATGCCCAGCGCCGCCTGGCCCACGGTGTGCCCGCAGCCCACCATGGCCATGGGTGCGGCGGTCATGATGAAGCTCATCAGGCCGAAGGACACCACGCCAGCCGTCACCGACACGACAAAACGCGGCGTGCGCGCGATGGTGGCCAGCGAGCGCCCGCCGCCTTGTGCATCGGCGGCCGTGGGCGGTGGCGTGCGCAGCATCATCAGCAGGGGCAGGGCCAGCAGCGCCAGCCCGGCCAGGCCTATGAAGCTGCCGGCAAAAGGGGCGGTGGGCCAGGCGTCGCGCGTCCAGATGACCACTTGCGGGCCTATCACCGCCGCGGCCAGCCCGCCCAGCATGATGCGCGAGATGGCCTGCGGGCGTTGCGGCGGCGGCACCGTGTCGGCGGCGGCGAAGCGGTAGCTCTGCACCCCCGCGCCATAGAAGCCGGACAAGGCCAGGCCCACGCAGAACAGCACGAAGCTGCCCTGCACCACACCCACGGCGGCGACCAGCCCTGCAGCCACGGCCAGCCAGGCGCCCAGCAGGTAGGCGCCGCGGCGCCCCAGGCGGCGCATCAGCAGCGCCGTGGGAATGGTCGACAAGGCCAGGCCCAGGTGGTACAGGCTCACCGGCAGTGTCGCCAGCGACGGCTGCTGGGCCAGCATCTGCCCCACCAGGCCGCCCAGGGAAATGATGATGGGCGGCGCGGCGCCGCCCAGCGACTGCGCGGCCACCAGCAGGGCGAGGTTGCGGCGGGCCAGGGCCGAGGGGGCGGGGTCGTCGGCGGCAGGGGAGGCGGGCATGGGGTGCTCGGCGCGGGGCCAGAGGCAGATACACCAGCCCGTATATTAGCGTCGACTGATGAAGAGGTGTGTGGCTTCGTGGCCGGTTCGGACATGCAGCCCCGGCAGGCCGGGCACCGCCCCTCTAAAATCCGCGGATGTTTCATCCGCGCGAGTTCGATGTCATCGTGGTTGGTGGCGGCCATGCCGGCACCGAGGCGGCCCTGGCCGCGGCCCGCATGGGCTGCTCCACGCTGCTGCTGACGCACAACATCGAAACGCTGGGGCAGATGAGCTGCAACCCCAGCATAGGCGGCATAGGCAAGGGCCACCTGGTCAAGGAAGTGGACGCGCTGGGCGGCGCCATGGCCGCGGCCACGGATGAAGCCGGCATCCAGTTCCGCATACTCAACGGCAGCAAGGGCCCGGCGGTGCGCGCCACGCGCGCCCAGGCCGACCGCGTGCTGTACCGCGCCGCGATACGCCGGCGCCTGGAGAACCAGCCGAACCTGTGGCTGTTCCAGGCCGCGGTGGACGACCTGCTGCTGGAAGGCGAGCGCGTGGTGGGCGCGGTGACGCAGCTGGGCGTGCGCTTCCGCGGCCGCGCGGTGGTGCTGACCGCCGGCACCTTCCTGGACGGCCGGGTGCACGTGGGCCTGGAGAACCACAGCGCCGGCCGCGCCGGCGACCCGCCCGCGGTGCGTCTGTCGGCGCGGCTGAAGGAGCTGAAGCTGGCCCAGGGCCGGCTGAAGACCGGCACGCCGCCGCGGCTGGACGGGCGCAGCATCGACTTCGCCCGCTGTACCGAACAACCGGGCGACCTGGACCCCGTGCCGGTGTTCAGCTTCCTGGGCCGGCCCGAGCAACATCCGCAGCAGCTGCCTTGCTGGATCACCCACACCAGCGAACGCACGCACGAGATCATCCGCAGCGGCTTTGACCGCAGCCCCATGTTCACCGGCGTCATCGAAGGGGTGGGGCCGCGCTACTGCCCCAGCATAGAAGACAAGGTCAGCCGCTTCGCCGACAAGACCAGCCACCAGATCTTTCTGGAGCCCGAGGGGCTGAGCACGCACGAGGTCTACCCCAACGGCATCTCGACCTCGCTGCCCTTTGACGTGCAGATCGCGGCGGTACAGTCCATTGCCGGCCTGGAGAACGCGCACATCCTGCGCCCCGGCTACGCCATCGAGTACGACTACTTCGACCCGCGCGAGCTGCGCCCCGGCTTCGAGACGCGCGCCATCCGCGGCCTGTTCTTTGCCGGGCAGATCAACGGCACCACCGGCTACGAAGAAGCCGCGGCGCAGGGCCTGTACGCCGGCGTCAACGCCGCCTTGCAGGTGCAGGGGCGCGCTCCCGCGACGGGCGCGTGGACACCGCGCCGCGACCAGGCCTACCTGGGTGTGCTGGTGGACGACCTGTTGAACAAGGGCGTGACCGAGCCTTACCGCATGTTCACCAGCCGCGCCGAGTACCGCCTGCAGCTGCGCGAGGACAACGCCGACCTGCGGCTCACGCCGGTGGGCCGAGAACTGGGCCTGGTGGACGACGCTCGCTGGGCGGCCTTCGAGACCAAGCGCGAGCGGCTGGAGCGCGAGCTGCAACGCCTGCGCAACACCTGGCTGCGGCCGGCCACGCTGGCGGCCGAACAGGCGGAGCGCCTGTGGGGCAAGGCGCTGGAACACGAACACAACCTGGCCGACCTGCTGCGTCGCCCGGGCGTGGGCTTCGACACCGTGTGCGAAGCGGCAGCCCTGGCGGGCCACACCGACGCTGTTTCACGTGAAACGCTGCGTGCCGCCTACGGCGAGCGCGAGGCCGACACGGTGATCGAGCAGGCGGAAATCGCCATCAAGTACGCCGGCTACATAGACAAGCAGAACGACGAAGTCGAGCGCGCGCAGGCGCTGGAGGACCTGGCGCTGCCGGAGGACCTGGACTACCACCAGGTCACCGCGCTGTCCTTCGAGGTGCGGCAAAAGCTGGCACGCCACCGCCCGGCCACGCTGGGCCAGGCTTCGCGCATCAGCGGCGTCACGCCGGCAGCGGTGTCGCTGCTGCTGGTGCACCTGAAGAAGCGCCGGATGGCGCACATCGCGCGCGGCGAGGCGGCTTGATGGCCGGTGACCCGGGCAGCGGCGCGGTGCAGCCGCTGGGCCACGAGGCCATCGCCGAGGTCGCCGCGGCGGCCGGTTTGGCGCCCAGTGACGAGCAGATCGATCAACTGGCCCGCTACGCCGCGCTGCTGCAGCGCTGGAACACCACCTACAACCTGACGGCGGTGCGCGAACCGGCGCAGGTGCTCAGCCACCACATCGCCGACTGCCTGGCGGTGGTGGCGCCGTTGGCGCGGCAACGTGAAGGCGCCTCCACCGGCACCGCCACCACCGCCAGTGGCCGGGTGCTGGACGTGGGCAGCGGCGGCGGCCTGCCGGGCGTGGTGCTGGCCATCCTGCTGCCCGGCTTGCAGGTGCACTGCGTGGACACGGTGGGCAAGAAGGCCGCGTTCGTGCGCCAGGTGGCCGGCTTGCTGCAGTTGCCGCGGCTGCAAGCCTTGCATGCCCGTGTGGAGCAGCTCAAGCCGCCGGCGCCCTTTGACGTGATCTGCTCGCGCGCCTTCGCCAGCCTGGCCGACTTCACGCGCTGGACGGCGCCGCTGCTGGCGCCGGGCGGCGTCTGGATGGCCATGAAGGGCAGGGTGCCGGACGAAGAGATCGCCGCCTTGCCACCCGCGGTGGAGGTGTTTCACGTGGAACCGCTGACCGTGCCGGGGCTGGACGGGCAGCGCTGCATTGTCTGGATGCGCCCGCGGGCGGGTTCGCCGGCGAGATCGCCGGTGTGATCGCCCGCCAAACTGCGCTACGCTCCGCGGCTGCCGTGCGGCCACCGGCCTGCACCCCGACGCGGCTTCCTTCTTCATCCAACAGGGTTCTCTGAGATGTTCGGCATCGCCGACTACGGCGCCTTTTGCCTGGCGATCCTGGTGTTTCTGGCGCTGCCCGGCCCCGGCACCTTCGCCTTGTTGACCTCCACCGCCAAGGGCGGGTTTCGCGCCGGGGCGGCCGCCACCGGCGGCCTGGTGCTGGGCGACCAGGTGCTGCTGTGGCTGGCGGTGGCCGGTGTGGCGGCCCTGCTGGCGGCGCATCCCACGCTGTTCAAGGCCGTGCAGTACCTGGGCGCGGCCTACCTGGGGTGGATAGGTTTGAAGCTGCTGCTGGCGCGCGAGGGCAGTGCCCCGCCCATACGCATAGAGCCGCGGCACTACGCCCGGCAGGCGTTTTTCATCACCTTGCTCAACCCCAAGGCCATCGTGTTCTACATGGCCTTCTTCCCGCTGTTCATAGACCCGGCGCGCCACCAGGGCCTGCTCACCTTTGCCGTGATGGCGCTGACCATCGCTGCCATCAGCACCGCCTACTGCCTGTTGCTGTGCGCCTTTGCCAACGCCGTGAGCGCGCGCGTCAAGGCCCACCAACGCCTGGCGCGCGGGCTGGAGCGGCTGGCCGGGGTGTTTCTCATAGGCTTCGGCATCAGGCTGGGAACCCAGGGATGAAGATTTTCTGCATCGCCAACCAGAAGGGCGGCGTGGGCAAGACCACCACCGCCGTCAACCTGGCCGCTGGCCTGGCCCAGGTGGGCCAGCGGGTGCTGCTGGTGGACCTGGACCCGCAGGGCAACGCCACCATGGGTTCGGGCATAGACAAGCGGGCGCTGGAGTCGTCGGTCTACGACGTGCTGCTGGAAAGCGTCAGCGTGGCCGAGGTGCGCCAGCCCAGCCCGCTGGGCGGCTACCAGGTGCTGGGCGCCAACCGCGAACTGGCCGGCGCCGAGGTGGAGCTGGTGCAGCTGGAACGGCGCGAAAAGCGCCTGAAGGCCGCCCTGGCCGTGGTGCGCGACGACCACGACTTCGTGCTCATCGACTGCCCGCCTTCGCTGAGCCTGCTCACGCTCAACGGCCTGTGCAGCGCGCACGGCGTCGTGGTGCCCATGCAGTGCGAGTACTTCGCGCTGGAGGGACTGTCGGACCTGGTCAACACCATTAAGCAGGTGCACGCCAACCTGAACCGCGACCTGGAAATCATCGGCCTGCTGCGGGTGATGTTCGACCCGCGCATCACGCTGCAGCAGCAGGTCAGCGAGCAGCTCAAGGCGCACTTCGGCTCCAAGGTCTTCGACACCGTCATCCCGCGCAACGTGCGTCTGGCCGAAGCGCCCAGCTACGGCCAGCCCGGCGTCACCTTCGACCCCGCCAGCAAGGGCGCGCAGGCCTTTGTGGCCTTTGCGCGCGAGATGGTGGCGCGTCTTGGCTGAAGGCTGAGTGCCCGGATCTGTGAAACGGGGGCGGTGATGGACGAACGCCTGCTGTCGCGCATAGAGGACGCCGGCCTCAATGCCAGCGTGCCGCGCCAGCAGCGCTGGCTGGACGGCTGGCTGCTGCGTTATGCCCAGGGCAAGATCAAGCGCGCACGCTGCATCAACGCCGTGGCCGAGGGTCGGCTGGGCCTGGACGAGCGCCTGGCGCTGGCCCAGGCTGTCTACGCCCAGGCCGGCTTGCCCCTGATGTTCCGCATCACCCCGTTCACCCGCCCGGGCACGCTGGATACCGAGCTGGCGGCGCGCGGCTTCGCCGCCGAGGACGACACGCGGGTGATGGTGTGCCCGGCGCTGCCGGCCCGGCCGCTGCCGCCGGCGCCGCCCGGCCTGCGCTGGCAGTCGCTGGCCGCCGACGACTTTGCCGAGGCCGTGGGCGAGCTGCGCGGCTCGCCGCCGGCGCACCGCCAGGCGCAGAAGGAGCGGCTGGCTCTTTCGCCCGTGGACTACCGCGCCGGCGCCTGGCTGGCCGAGGATGGGCGCACGGTGCTGTGCTGCGGCCAGTTCGCCCGCGAAGGCGAGTTGGTGGGCCTGTACGACATCGTCACCGCCCCGGCCGCCCGCGGGCAAGGCCTGGCGACGTTGTTGTGTGAGCGCCTACTCTCCATTTCGGAAAGCGAAGGTGCACGTACCGCTTATCTGCAGGTGGATGCCGAGAACCACACCGCCAGGCGCATCTATACCCGCCTGGGTTTTGCCGACACCTACGGGTACCACTACCGCGTGGCGCCGGCGCGACCCTGAACGGCCCTGGCCCGCCTTACAGCCCCAGCCCTTCGTCCACGCCCAGGTGCACGTTCATGGCCTGCACCGCGGCGCCGCTGGCGCCCTTGCCGAGGTTGTCCAGCCGCGCGATCAGCACCGCCTGCGTGTCGCTGGCGAACACGAAGATCTCGCAGCGGTTGCTGTCGTTGCAGGCCTGCACGTCGAAGAAGCCGTGCTCCAGCGTGGCGGCGTCGCGCAGCGGCATCACGCGCACGAAACGTTCGCCCTCGTAGTGCCGGGCCAGCGCGCCGTGCACCGCCTCGGCGCTGGTGCCCAGGCCGCGCAGGTCCAGCGGCACCGTCACCGCCAGGCCCTTGTAGAAGTTGCCCACCACCGGCAAAAAGATGGGCGGCTGGGTGAGCCCGGTGTGCGCCGCCATCTCCGGCAGGTGCTTGTGCGCCAGCCCCAGGCCGTAGGGCCGGGGTGCCGCCAGTTCGGCCGGCAGCGGCTGCGCCTGGTACTGCTCGATCATCTTCTTGCCGCCGCCGGAGTAGCCGGTCAGCGAGGTGGCGCTGAGCACCTGGCTCCGCGGCACCAGGCCGGCGTCCACCAGCGGGCGCAGCAGCAGGATGAAGCTGCTGGCGTGGCAGCCCGGGTTGGCGATGCGCTTGGCCGCGCGCAAGGCCTCGCGCTGGCCGGCGGCCAGCTCCGGCAGGCCGAACACCCAGCCCGGCGCGGTGCGGTGGGCGGTGCTGGCGTCTATCAGGCAGGTGCGCGGGTTGTTCACCAGCGCCACCGCCTCGCGGGCCGCGGCGTCGGGCAGGCACAGGAAAGCCACATCGGCAGCGTTCAGCAGGCGGGCGCGTTCGGCGGTGTCCTTGCGCTTGTCGGCGTCTATCTTCAGCAGCGTGATGTCGCTGCGGCCGGCCAGCACCTCGTGGATGCGCAAGCCGGTCGTGCCTTCCTGGCCATCGACGTAGACGGTGGTGCTCATGTCTGCCCTTCAAGGCGCGGCGCGGCCGCGCGTGGACCGCGCAGGATATAGGAAGGGCTGGAACGCCGCGCGGCGCAGGCGACAATGGCCGCATGGTCACGAAAAAACCCAAGGGCCTGGGGCTGGGTCTGGAAGCGCTGCTGGGGCCCAAGGTGGAAGACCGCCCGGCTGCGGCGGCCGACGCACCGCCGGCCAGCCTGCCGCTGGACCGCCTGCAGGCCGGCAAGTACCAGCCGCGCACGCGCATGGACGAGGGCTCGCTGTACGAGCTGGCTGAGAGCATACGCAGCCAGGGCGTGATGCAGCCGGTGCTGGTGCGGCCTGTAGGCCCGGGGCGCTTTGAGATCATCGCCGGCGAGCGCCGTGTGCGCGCCGCCCGGCTGGCCGGGCTGGAGCAGGTGCCGGTGCTGGTGCGCGAGGTGCCCGACGAGGCCGCCGCGGTGATGGCGCTGATAGAAAACATGCAGCGCGAAGACCTGAACCCGCTGGAAGAGGCGCAGGGTTTGCAGCGCCTGGTGGCGGAGTTCGGCCTGACGCACGAACAGGCGGCGCAAGCCGTGGGCCGCTCGCGCAGCGCCGCCAGCAACTTGCTGCGCCTGCTGCAGCTGGCCGAGCCGGTGCAGCAGTTGCTGATGGCCGGCGACCTGGACATGGGCCACGCCCGCGCGCTGCTCAGCCTGGCGCCGGCGCAGCAGCTGATGTGCGCGCAGCAGGTGGTGGCCAAGAAGCTGAGCGTGCGCGAGGCCGAGAAGCTGGTGGCACGCAGCACCGGTGCCGCTGGCGGCGCCAGCGGCGGCCGCCAGACGGCCGCGCGCCCGCGCGACATCGTGCGGCTGGAAGAGCGCCTGGCCGACCTGCTGACGGCTCCGGTGGAGATACGCATCAAGAAGCGCACGCGCCGTGGCGAGCAGGGCGAGGTGGCCATAGGCTTCGGCTCGCTGGACGAGCTGCAGGGCCTGCTGGCCAAGCTGGGTGCCGCCGAGTAGACGCAGCGCGCAACCGTGAGCAACCCGGCCGGGCAGGGCGCCCGGCCGCGGTGCTGTCACCGGCCGCCGCTCTTCCCGCCCTTTTCGCTTTTCTTCGGCGCCGCCAGGTTCTCCAGATCGGCCCACTGCGAAGGCGACAACTCCAGCTCCTGCACCTCGGGCTTGCGCGGCTCTATGCTGCGGCGCCGCTCGGGCAGGCCGGGCGCCAGCGTGTCGCGCCGCCGCCGCTCCTTGCCGGAGCGGCGTTCCGCGTTTGATCGTTTGGCCGCCGTGCTGGTCTTGTTCATCGCTGCCGGCCTCCCTGGCCCAGGCTAGGCGCCGGCGGGTGCCGGCACGCTCCAGCGTTTGCTGACGTCGCCCGCTGCGTTGACGCTTTCCAGGTGCACGCCGAAGCCCCACAGCCGCGCCACATGCCGCAGCACCTCCAGCGCGCCTTCGTGCAGCGGCCGGTCATTGTGCTGGAAGTGGCGCAGCGTCAATGAGCGGTCGCCGCGCAGGTTGACGTTCCAGACCTGGATGTTGGGCTCGCGCGAGCCCAGGTCGTACTGGCGCGACAGGCCTTCGCGCACACGCCGGTAGCCGGCCTCGTCGTGTATGGCGCTGACCTGCAGCTCCGACTGCCGCTCGTCGTCGGTGATGGCGAACAGCCGCAGCTCGCGCATCAGCTTGGGGCTCAGGAACTGGCCCACGAAGCTCTCGTCCTTGTAGTTGCGCATGGCCTCGTCCAGTGTGGGTAGCCAAGGCTTGCCGGCGATGCCGGGGAACCACTCGCGGTCCTCAAGGGTGGGTTGCTCGCAGATGCGCTTGATGTCGGTGTACATCGCAAAGCCCAGCGCATAGGGGTTGAGGCCGCTGTAGGCGCGATGCCCCACCGGGGGCTGGTAGATCACGTTGGTGTGGCTCTTGAGCCATTCGATCATCACGCCGTCGGTCAGGAAGCCGTCGTCGTACATGGTGTTGAGCAGCTTGTGGTGCCAGAACGTGGCCCAGCCTTCGTTCATGACCTGCGTCTGGCGCTGCGGGTAGAAGTACTGCGCCACCTTGCGCACGATGCGCACCACCTCGCGCTGCCAGGGCTCCAGCAGCGGCGCGTTCTTCTCTATGAAGTACAGCAGGTTTTCCTGCGGCTCGTCGGGGAAGCGCTTGGCCTCGGGCACGGCGTCGTCGCGGTCCATGCGGCGCGGCAGCGTGCGCCACAGGTCGTTGACCTGCTGCTGCGCATAGGCCTCGCGGTCGCGCCGGTCGGCCAGCTCCTGCGCCAGGCTCTTGCGGCTGGGGCGGCGGTAGCGGTCCACGCCGTGGTTGGCCAGCGCGTGGCAGCTGTCCAGGAACTCCTCCACCGCGTCCACGCCGTACTTTTCTTCGCACTTGGCGACGTAGTCCTTGGCGTAGACCAGGTAGTCGATGATGGACGAGGCATCCGTCCACATGCGGAACAGGTAGTTGCCCTTGAAGAAGCTGTTGTGGCCGTAGGCAGCGTGCGCGATGACCAGCGCCTGCATGGCCATCGTGTTCTCCTCCATCAGGTAGCTGATGCAGGGGTTGGAGTTGATGACGATCTCGTAGGCCAGGCCCATGTGGCCGCGCTTGTAGTTCTTCTCGGTGGCGATGAACTCCTTGCCGTAGCTCCAGTGGCGGTAGTTCACCGGCATGCCCACGCTGGAGTAGGCGTCCATCATCTGCTCGGCGGTGATGATCTCCAGCTGGTTGGGGTAGGTGTCCAGCCCGAAGCGCGCCGCCGTTTCGCGTATGACCTTGTGGTACTGCTCCACCAGCTCGAACGACCAGTCGCTGGGGCCGGGCAGGTGTTCGCTGGGCCGCTCGGCCAGGGGCAGCGGCTGTTCCAGGGCAAGCGGGCGTGGTTTCATGGTGTGGCGGGCGGGGGCGGCCTCAAGCGGCCTTGGCCCCCTCCTTGCGGAACAGGTCGCGGAACACCGGGTAGATCTGGTCGGCGCTGGTGGCCTTGCGCATCGCGAAGTGGCGGTGCACGTCCAGCAGCTGGGTGTACTCCTCCCACAGGTTCTGCTCTTCCTCGGCCACCTGCACGTAGGCGAAGTAGCGCACCAGCGGCAGCAGCTTGTCGCTGAGCAGCTCGCGGCAGCGCCCGCTGTCGTGGTGCCAGTTGTCGCCGTCGCTGGCCTGCGCGCCGTAGATGTTCCACTCGGCAGGGCTGTAGCGCGCCTTGATGATCTCTTCCATCAGCACCAGCGCCGAGCTGACCACGGTTCCGCCGGTTTCGCGGGCGTGGAAGAAGTTCTGCTCGTCCACTTCCTGCGCCTGGGTGTGGTGGCGTATGAAGACCAGCTCTATCTTTTCGTAGTGCCGCGTCAGGAACAGGTACAGCAGGATGAAGAAGCGCTTGGACAGCTCCTTGCGCGCTTCGTCCATGGAGCCCGACACATCCATCAGGCAGAACATCACCGCCTTGCTGGTGGGCACCGGCACCCGCACGCGGTTGCGGTAGCGCAGGTCTATGGGGTCCAGGTAGGGGATGCGCTCCACGCGCACGCGCAGCGCGGCGATGGCTTCCTGCAGCGCTGCGATCTCGGCCTGGCGCGCGGTGGCAGCGGCGTCGTCGGCCGGCGGCGGCGCGGCCAGCAGGTCGTCCAGCTGCTGCTGCAGCTCGCGCAGGTCGCGCCGCGAGGCCGCACCCAGCGCGATGCGCCGGCCCAGGGCACCGCGCATGCTGCGCACCACGTGCAGGTTGTTGGGCGTGCCGTCGCTGCTGTAGCCGGCGCGGTGGTACTTCCACTCCGGCACCTCGGCCAGCTGTGTGCGCACCAGGTGGGGCAGGGCCAGGTCGTCAAAGAAGACCTGCATGAACTCTTCCTTGGACAGCGCAAAGACAAAGTCGTCCTCGCCTTCACCGCTGTCGCTGGCCTGGCCCTTGCCGCTGCCGCCGCCCTGGCCGCCCTTGGGGCGCTCTATGCGGTCGCCCTGCACGTAGTCGCGGTTGCCCGGGTGCACGATCTCGCGCACGCCGCCGCTGCCGTGGCCGAACACCGGCTCGGAGAGGTCCTTCTTGGGGATGCGTATGTCCTCGCCGCGCTCGATGTCGCGTATGCCGCGGCCGTCTATGGCGCGTTTGACGGCCTCCTTGATCTGCTCCTTGTAGCGGCGCAGAAAACGCTCGCGGTTGCCTATGGACTTGTTCTTGCCCGCCAGGCGCCGGTCGATGATGCTTTGCAAGGCCATGGGCGCCCCTGGGCTCAGCTCGACTTCCTCACGCGCAGGTACCACTCGCACAGCAGGCGCACCTGCTTGGGCGTGTAGCCCTTGGCCACCATGCGGGTGACGAAGTCCTCGTGCTTCTTGGCCTCGTCGGCACTGGCCTTGGCGTTGAAGCTGATGACCGGCAGCAGCTCCTCGGTGTTGGAGAACATCTTCTTCTCTATCACCGCGCGCAGCTTCTCGTAGCTGGTCCACACCGGGTTCTTGCCCTGGTTGTTGGCCCGCGCGCGCAGCACGAAGTTGACGATCTCGTTGCGGAAGTCCTTCGGGTTGGCAATGCCCGCGGGCTTCTCGATCTTCTCGAGCTCGGCGTTCAGGCTGGCGCGGTCGAAGACCTCGCCGGTGTCGGTGTCGCGGTACTCGTGGTCCTGTATCCAGTAGTCGGCGTAGGTCACGTAGCGGTCGAAGATGTTCTGGCCGTACTCGGAGTAGCTCTCCAGGTAGGCGGTCTGTATCTCCTTGCCTATGAACTCGGCATAACGCGGGGCCAGCAGTTCCTTGATGAAGCCGACGTACTTGTCCTCGGTTTCCTTGGGGAACTGCTCACGCTCTATCTGCTGCTCCAGCACGTACATCAGGTGCACCGGGTTGGCGGCCACCTCGCTGGCGTCGAAGTTGAAGACCTTGGAGATGATCTTGTAGGCAAAGCGTGTGCTGATGCCGCTCATGCCTTCGTCCACGCCGGCGTAGTCGCGGTACTCCTGGTAGCTCTTGGCGCGCGGGTCGGTGTCCTTCAGGTTCTCGCCGTCATAGACCAGCATCTTGCTGAACAGGCTGCTGTTCTCCGGCTCCTTCAGGCGTGTGAGGATGGCGAACTGGCTCATCATCTTCAGCGTGCCCGGCGCGCAGGTGGCCTGGGCCAGGCTGCTGTTTTTCAGCAGCTTTTCGTAGATGCGCACTTCCTCGCTGATGCGCAGGCAGTAGGGCACCTTGACGATGTAGATGCGGTCCAGGAAGGCTTCGTTGTTCTTGTTGTTGCGGAAGGCCTTCCATTCACTTTCGTTGCTGTGCGCCAGCACCACGCCGTCGAAGGGAATGGCGCCGAAGCCTTCGGTGCCCTTGAAGTTGCCTTCCTGCGTGGCCGTCAGCAGCGGGTGCAGCACCTTGATGGGCGCCTTGAACATCTCGACGAACTCCAGCAGCCCCTGGTTGGCCAGGCACAGGCCGCCGCTGTAGCTGTAGGCGTCGGGGTCGTCCTGGGCAAAGGTCTCGAGTTTGCGGATGTCCACCTTGCCCACCAGCGAGCTGATGTCCTGGTTGTTCTCGTCGCCCGGCTCGGTCTTGGCCACGCCGATCTGCTTGAGGATGCTGGGGTAGCGCTTGACCACCTTGAAGCGGCGTATGTCGCCGCCGTACTCCTCCAGCCGCTTCACGGCCCAGGGGCTCAGGATGCGGTTGAGGTAGCGCGCGGGGATGCCGTACTCCTGCTGCAGGATGGCGCCGTCCTCGGCCGCGTCGAACAGGCCCAGCGGGCTTTCGTTCACCGGGCTGCCCTTGAGCGCGTAGAAAGGCACCTCCTGCATCAGCTGCTTCAGTCGCTCGGCGATGCTGCTCTTGCCGCCGCCCACCGGGCCCAGCAGGTAGAGGATCTGCTTCTTCTCCTCCAGCCCCTGCGCCGCATGGCGGAAGTAGGACACGACCTGCTCGATCGCTTCCTCCATGCCGTAGAACTCGGCGAAGGCCGGGTAGACGTTGATGACCTTGTTGGCAAAGATGCGCGACAGCCGCGGGTCGTTGCGCGTGTCTATGCGCGTGGGCTCGCCTATGGCGCCCAGCATGCGCTCGGCGGCGGTGGCGTAGGCCAGGGGGTTGCGCTTGCATTCGGCGAGGTAGTCCTCCAGGGACAGTTCTTCCTCGCGCAGGCGCTCGTAGCGCGCCTTCATGTGGCTGATGACATCCATGCGGACCTCCGGTGTCCAGCGCACGGCGGAAGGGCGACAAGCCCGTTCCTGACCGCATCTGGGAAGTTCTGATGAAGTCCCGGCTTGACTGACCCGGGCGCCATCAGAGCTTTCCTGTCACCAGCAGCAGGCTGTGCAACGGTGAGCTGCTACAGCATGGGTCATTCTGCGCCGGACCAGCCGCGGAGGAAACCCAGCTTCGCTCATCAGTTTGTGCGTTCTTGCGCTTGCCCTCCTGCTGCTTGGTGCCTGGCCGCCGCAGCAGGTTCAACGCAAGACCCGTGCCTTGCATCTGCCCACAGCGAAGGCGCGCGTCACGCACCAGGCCCGACCTCCACCGCCGAAAGGCGCACCGCGATGGAGCGCCTGGCGGGCGCAAGGTTCCCTGGGGACCAACCCGCAGCCGGCCCGCAAACCCGGTGCCCACGGGTGCATTGCCCGGGTGGTAGGCTCAATGGCTTTTCCGCCGCGGCCGCAGCATCGGGCTTGTTGTTGGCCGGCTTGTTGGGCATGGAACTGCAACAGACACTGGAGACCCTGGCGCGCCTGCTGGGGGAAATGGGTGGCCTCACGGCCACCACGCTGCGCATCACGTTCATCGTGGTCGGTGCCTGGGTGGCGATGTGGCTGCTGGGCCGCATGGTGCGCGTGTTCCGCGCGCGCATCGCGGTGCGCCTGTCCGACGACATCGAAGGGGCCAAACGCGCCGAGACGCTGGCGCGGGTGTTCCGCTACCTGATCACGGTGGTGGTCACGCTGCTGGCCGGCATGCTGGTGCTGGGCGAGATCGGCATCTCGGTGGCGCCCATCCTGGGCGCGGCCGGTGTGGTGGGCCTGGCCGTGGGCTTTGGCGCACAAAGCCTGGTGCGCGACTACTTCACGGGCTTCTTCCTGCTGGTGGAAAACCAGATCCGCCAGGGCGACATCGTGCAGCTCTCGCCTGACCACGTGGGCTTCGTGGAAGAGGTCACGCTGCGCTACGTGCGCCTGCGCGACTACGACGGGCGTGTGCACTTCGTGCCCAACGGGCAGATTCAAAGCATCATCAACCTGACGCGCGAGTTCGCCTTTGCGGTGCTGGACATACGCATGGACTACCGCGAACAGGTGGGCGCCGTGATCCAGGCCATGCGGGACGTGGCCTCGGGCCTGCGCCAGGACGAGGTGTTCGAGCCGCTGATCCTGGACGACCTGGAGGTGGCCGGCGTCAACGAATGGACCGGCCCGGCGCTGGTGGTGCGGGCGCGCCTGAAGTGCCTGCCGCCCAACCAGTTCGGCGTGCGGCGCGAGTTCCTGGGCCGGCTGAAGGCGGTGTTCGACGAGCGCGGCATACACACCGCCTTCCCGCACATCACGGTCTACGGCGAGGCAGGGCAGCAGACGTCCCGTGTGCCCGCATCACCCGGCCTGCCGGAGCGCGTGGCCGATTGACGCCCGGCTCCTTGGCTTCCCCTGCCAGGGCGCCAAGCTGGCGGCGCGCTCAGATCGTGAAGATCTTGCCCGGGTTCATGATGTTCTTGGGGTCCAGCGCCCGCTTGACCTCGCGCATCAGCGCCACCGTGCCGGCGCCGGCCTCCTGCGGCAGGAAGGCCATCTTGTGCAGGCCTATGCCGTGTTCGCCGGTGCAGGTGCCTTCCATCGCGATGGCGCGCTGAACCATCTGCAGCGAAAGTTGTTCGGCCGCGGCACGTTCGCTGGCGTCGCCGTCCTTCACCAGGTAGGCCAGGTGGAAGTTGCCATCGCCCACGTGGCCCACGATGTAATAGGGCAGGCCGCAGGCGTCGGCTTCGCTGACCGAGGCTTCGATGATCTCCGCCAGGCGTGAGATGGGCACGCAGGTGTCGGTGGTGACGGTGCGGCAGCCGGGGTGGGCCTGCATGCCGGCGAAGTAGGCCTTGTGCCGCGCCGTCCACAGGCGCGTGCGCTCCTCGGGCGTGGTGGCCCACTGGAAGTCTTCGCCGCCTTGTTCGCTGGCCAGGGCCTGCACAGTTTCGGCCTGCTCCTTGACCCCGTCTTCGCTGCCGTGAAACTCCATCAGCAGCATGGGGCTCTCGCGCAGGCCCAGCTTGCTCTGTGCGTTGACGAAGCGCACCGCGTTCACGTCCAGCAGCTCGCAGCGCGCAATGGGCACGCCCATCTGTATGAGCTGTATGGTGGTGCGCACCGCGGCGTCTATGCCGGGGAAGTGGCAGATGGCCGCGCTCACCGCCTCGGGCAGCGGGTACAGCTTCAGCGTCACCTCGGTCATCACGCCCAGCGTGCCTTCGCTGCCCACGAACAGTCGCGTCAGGTCGTAGCCGGCGCTGCTTTTCTTGGCCCGCGTGCCGGTGCGTATGACCTGGCCATCGGCGGTGACCACGGTCAGGCCCAGCACGTTTTCGCGCATGGTGCCGTAGCGCACGGCGTTGGTACCGCTGGCGCGCGTGGCGGCCATGCCGCCCAGCGTGGCGTTGGCGCCGGGGTCTATGGGAAAAAACAGCCCCTGGTCGCGCAGCTCGCGGTTGAGCTGCTCGCGTGTGACGCCGGCCTGCACCGTGACCGTCAAGTCCTCGGGGTTCAGGCGCACGATGCCGGTCATGCGCGACAAGTCCACGCTGATGCCGCCTTGCACCGCCAGCAGGTGACCTTCCAGCGACGAGCCCACGCCGAAGGGGATGACCGGCACCGCGTGCTCGGACGCCAGGCGCACGGCGAAGGCCACGTCGTCGGTGCTCTCGCAGAACACCACCGCGTCGGGCGGTGTTACCGGGAAGGGGCTTTCGTCGCGGCCGTGCTGTTCGCGCACCGCCGCGCTGGTGCTGCAGCGTTCGCCGAAGTGAGCCTGCAGCGCCTGCAGCATCGCCGCGGGCAGCGGCCGGCGCTCGTGGTGGGGCAGCAGCTCGTGGGGCAGCGGGGCGTTCATGGCAGGGTCTCCGGAATCATCGTGATGCGGCCGGTGGCCTGCCATTGTGCGCCGCTGCGCCGCTGCACCGCCCGGCACGGAGGGTGCCGGGTGCGGCGTCGGCGGCGTCAGCGACTTCAGTACGTCAGCACGCGCGGCAAGGTCTTGGCGTGGTCTACCCAGGCGGTGACCTCGGCCAGCGTCGGCACGCGGCGCACCAGCTTGCGCTGTTCGTTGGCGGTGCTCATGGCCGCGGTCAGGTTGGCGGCGTTGCGCTGGGCCAGCTCGGGCACGGTGTCCACGCCGGCGGCTTCCAGCAGCTCGGAGTACTCCGAGCCTATGCCCTTGACGCGGTACAGGTCGGCCATGTTGGCGAACTTCAGCACCTGTGCTTCCGACAGGCCCGCGGCCTGGGCCAGCGCCTTGCGGGCGGCCGGTGTCGTGGCCTTGGCCAGCAGCGCGTCGGTGTCCTTCACACCGGCTTCGCGCAGCTTGGCGCCTATGACCGGGCCTATGCCTTCGATGTCCTCGATGTTGCGGTTGGCCATGCGTGTCTCCTCTCGCTGGGTTGTGGTCACCAAGGCGTGCTTGCCGAGCCTGCGGGCCGCGGAGCCCGCAGGCCCATTCTGCCTGGGCCTGCGGCGCCTGCCGGGGCTACGATAGCCGCATGGGCAAACGACTGACACAAATCGCCACGCGCACCGGCGACGACGGCAGCACCGGGCTGGGCGACGGCAGCCGCACGCGCAAGGACGCCTTGCGCGTGCAGGCCATGGGCGACGTGGACGAGCTCAACAGCCAGCTGGGTGTGCTGCTGGCCGAGCCGCTGCCCGGCGACCTGCGTGTGCTGCTGCTGGACATACAGCACCAGCTGTTCAACCTGGGCGGCGAGTTGTCCATTCCCGGCTACACGCTGCTCAAGGCCGAGGCGGTGCTGCAGCTGGACCAGGCGCTGGCGCAGTACAACGAACAGTTGCCGCGGCTCGCGGAATTCATACTGCCCGGCGGCACGCGCAGCGCGGCGCTGGCGCATGTGGCGCGTGCCGTGGCGCGCCGTGCCGAGCGGGCGGTGGTGGCGCTGGCGGCGGCCGAAGCGGTGAACGAGGCGCCGCGCCAGTACCTGAACCGCTTGTCAGACCTGCTGTTCGTGCTGGCGCGGGTGCTCAACCGCGCCAACCTCGACGGCCTGGGCGGTGACGACGTGTACTGGAAGAGCGAGCGCCTGGCGCGCGACGGCGACGCGTAGCCGCCCTCGTTGCCGCGCCGCCCTCAGGGCTCCACGCGCGCGATCTGCTGGTAGGCGTGCGACAGCCACAGCTTCAGCCGCTGCCGCTCCATCAGGCCCAGCCCGGGCCCGTCGCCGCCTGACAAGTGCGCGGCAGACCAGAAGCTGGCGTTCTTGGCGTCTATCTTCTGCACCACGCTGTCGTGCAGGCGCTTGATGTCCACCACCTTGGCGCCGAAGCCGCGCGCGCGGTCCAGCAGGCCGGAGGACTCCAGCATGGAGAAGTCGTCGCCGCGCAGCTGGTTGCAGACCAGCACGTAGTGCAGCCGCTGGCCGAAACGCTCCAGCAGCCGCGCCAGCAAGTCCACCGAATCACGGCCCGAGTCCATCACGTGCCAGTAGTGCAGCGCGATGCCGGAGAGATCGGCCATGTCCAGCACGCCGGACTCGTCCATCCAGCGCAGCAGCGGCTCATGGGTCTGCGCCGCCAGGTCCACCAGCACTCGGCGGCCGGGGCGCTCCACGGCGTTTTCGATGATGCGGTCCAGCTCCTCGAAGCGGTCCACCAGCGCGGGGCTGGCGTAGCCGGCATAAAAGCGCAGCAGCGCGCCGTGCGAGCGGTCGGTGTCGAAGCCGGCGAACTCTATGCCGTGGTCTATGAAGTACTGGGCCAGCAGGCGCGACAGCATGGACTTGCCGACACCGCCCTTCTCGCCGCCTATGAGGTGGATCTTGGTTTGGGTGGGCGACTGCAGGGTCGGCACTTCCATGGTCGGGCGGGCTTCCTGGTGGTGGGCTGAGGGCGGGGTGCTGCGCCGATTCTGCCTGCCTTCTGCCGGCGCGACGCCTGTTCGTGCCAGATCTGCACCCCGGCCGGTGCCGGATTGACGGCACACTGCGCCCCACATTCGCGCCCCAGCTTCGCGCCCAACATGTGCATCACCAAGGCCTTGCGCCACTTGCTGCCGGCTCTGCGGCTGGCTTTGCTGCTGCCCTGGCTGGCGGCCGGCGCCGTGCTGGCCCAGCCCCTGGCCGACCCCGGCGTGGACTGGTTCAGCGCCGACAGCGCCCACTTCCGCGTGCACTACCGTGCTGGCCAGCGGGCGCAGGCCCAGGCGGTGGCGCGCGCGGCCGAACGGGCCTGGCCGCGGGTCACCGAAGCGCTGCAGTGGCAGCCCCGCGGGCGCACCGAGGTTGTGCTGTACAGCGAAACCGACTTCGCCAACGGCTTTGCCACGCCGCTGCCGGCCAACCGCATAGGCATACACCTGGCCCCGCCCGACGAAGGCGAGCTGCTGGACAACAGCGCCTGGCTGGACCTGCTGCTGGTGCACGAGTTCACCCACACCGTGCACCTGGACAAGGTGCGCGGCGCACCGCGCGGCCTGCAGGCGGTGTTTGGTCGTGTGTTCTGGTTCATGCCCAACCTGTTCCAGCCGGCCTGGATGGTGGAAGGCCTGGCCGTGCTGGCCGAGAGCGACCCCGCGGCCGGCCGCGGCCGGCTGCAAGGCCCGTGGTTCGAGGCCTGGCTGCGTGTGGAGCGGGCCCAGGGCTTTGCCTCGCTGGCCGAGCTCAACGCCGACGGACGCGCCTTGCCGCTGAGCCGGCAGTACTTGTATGGCGCCTACTTCTTCGAGTTCCTGCAGCGCCGCCATGGCGTGCAGGCGCCGGCGGCGCTGGTGGAGCGCTACAGCGGCAACCTGGTACCGCGCCTGCACAGCGCGCCCTGGCAGGCCACCGGGCGCAACATGGACCAGCTGTGGGCGGATTTCCTGCAGGACCTGGCCCAGCAGGTGGACCAGCGCGCCGCGGCATTGCACGCCACGCCGCCCGTGGTGGGCGAGCCGCTGACCGGGCCGCTGCCGGCCTTGCCGGCGGTGGCCGCGTTGCCCGGAGGCGAGCTGTTGGTGGTGCTGGACGACGGCGTGCAGGCGGCGCAGCTCACGCGCATCACACCGGCGGGCCAGCGCACCGCGCTGCTGCCCGTGCAGCGCGCCGCGCGGCTGGACGTGGCGCCGGACGGCCGCGTGCTGCTGGCGCAGCCCGAGCGTTGCGGCCCCTACCAGCTGTCCTACGACCTGTACCGGCTGCAGGGCGAACAGCTACAGCGCCTGACACACTGCGCGCGCCTGCGCCGCGCCGTGCAGGTGGGCCCGCACATCGCCGCGCTGCAGCAAGACGCCGGCCGCACGGCGCTGGTGCGGGTGCAGGAAGGCCCGGACGGCACGGTGGTCGCCCCCTGGTGGGCGCCGGATGACGGCAGCGAGCTCATCGACCTGGCCGCCATGCCCGACGGCCGCTCGGTGGCCGTGGTGCTGCGCCGGCCCGACGCCAGCGGCGCCGACTGGCTGCTGCTGCGCCTGGACCTGGCGCAACCGCAATCGCCGCCGGTGACACCGGTGCTGCTGCTGGCGCGTCGTGCGCCCATGGCCGCGCTGCGGCGGGGCGCCCTGGGGCTGGAGATGGTGCTGGCCGACGGCGGCGCGCCCAACGTCTGGCGCCTGGCCGAAGACGGCAGCCAGCTGCAGCGCCTGACCTACAGCCACACCGCGGTAACCACCCACGCCGGCACCGCGGCCGACCGCTCGCTGGCGCAGGTGGTGATGGTGCCCGGCGGCCATGCCTTGCACCGCCTGGCTGCGCCGGCCGTGCTGCAGTCCGTGGCGGTGCCGGCAGCGTCGTCCGCCCCGTTGGCCGCCGCCGCGCAGCCCGCCGCACCGTCCGTCGCGATGGAGGGGCTGGGCGAGCCGCAGCCCTACGCCGCGGCGCAGTCCATGCGCCCGCATGCCTGGTTGCCGGCCTGGCTGTACGACCGCGGCCTGAGCGCGCTGGGCGCCGGCAGCTTTGGCAGCGATGCGCTGGGTTTCCACGCCTGGACGGCCACCGCGCTGTGGGAAACCTCGCAGCGCGAGCCGCTGGGCGCTGTGCAGTACCTGTACCGCGGCGCCCACAGCCTGACCTTGACGCGCACGCTGGCGGCCCGTGCCTGGACGGGCGAGCGCGGCGACGAAACCACCACTGTCTACGACCGCCGCACCCGCGCGCAGTGGCTGAGCCTGCTGCCGGTGGCGCCGCGCCTGGAGCGCCGGGTGGTGCTGGGCGTGGGCGCAGCGCTGGACCGCCTTGAGCGCGTGGACCTGCCCGGCGAGAGCCGCACGCGTCGTCGTGACGAAAAACTGGTGGCGGCGCTGGCCGAGCTGGACACCGGCGGCGGCAACTGGTTCAGCGAGGGCCGCAACCGCGGCCTGCGCGCCACGCTGCTGCTGGAGAGCTACCAACCCTTTGCCGGTGCGGCCCCGGCCTACGACGGCCACGTGGGGCGCCTGGACTTGCGCGCCTGGCTGGCGGCACCGCCCGCGGGCCGCGGCGTGCTGGCGCTGCGCTGGACCGAGGCCCGGGCGCGCGGGCGCACCGAAGCCTTTCAGCTGGGCGGTGCCGGCGACGACTGGCTGCAGATCGGCTACCTGCTGAACCAGCGCGAGCTGTCCTTGCGCGGCTACCGCGGCGACGAAGCCGGCTTGCGCGGCGCGCAGGCGCGGGTGCTCAGCGCCGAGTGGCGTTTCACGCTGGCCGACATAGACCGCCACGCCATGGTGCCGCCGGTGGGCATCAACCGCCTGTCGGGCAGTGTGTTCCTGGACGCCGGCGGTGCCTGGGGCCTGGGCGAAAGCGGGCCTGCACGCTGGCACCGCGCCGCCGGCGTGGAGCTGCTGGCCGAAACCCGTTGGCTTTACACCATGCCCCTGCAACTGCGCCTGGGCCTGGCGAGGGCGCTGGATGCACCCCAGGGCACACGGGCTTACCTGATGCTGGGGCGGGCGTTCTAGAGAGTCGAAGTTTTTTACAGTACGGCGGGCGGTATCCCCGGTGGGTTTCATAAGTGTTTGAAACGTGGACAGTTTTTGGCATTGGCACGCATCTGGCGCTGCGTGCGCGTCTGCCTCGTTTCATCCAACTATCAAACCGAAGGGATCGAAGATGAAGTTTCGCCAATGGATCGCCGGGCTGGCTGTGGCCGCCGGCATGGGGGTGGGGTCGTCGCAGGCGGCCATCGTGGACCTGGGCTTTGCGCTGGACCGTTCTGGCAGCGTCAGCCAGAACAACTGGACGCTGGTGCTCAACGGGCTGGCCAATGCGCTGAGCGTGATTCCGCTGGATACGGCGCACCAGTACCGGATAGCCGTTTCTTCCTTCGGCACGACGTCCGCGCTGAACGTGGTGCCCACCGTGCTGACGGCCGACAACCTGCTGGGCGTGCAGAACGCCATACGCGGCATAGGCTACTCGGGCGGTACAACCTGCATCTCGTGCGCGACCACCGACCTGACCAATGCGTTCAATGCCGCCGGCGGCTTCGGTGACGTCAGCCTGATGAACATCACCACGGACGGCGTGCCCAACGTCGGTGTCACCAACGGCACCACGCTGCGCAACTCGCTGGTGACGGCGGGCTGGGACAGTCTCAGCGCCGAAGCGATCGGCAGCTTCAACCTGAACTTCCTGGAAGACCTGGTCTACCCGAACCCCGGCCTGACCACCAACGACCCCAGCGCACTGCCCAACCCGCTGGAGCAGGGCTTTGTGCTGACGCTCGCCAACTTCGCCGCGTACGAGGCCGCGATAGCCGCCAAGGTGCAGCTGATCGTGGACAACACCGTGCCCACGCCGGGTACGCTGGCGCTGGTGGCGGTCAGCCTGCTGGGTCTGGGCGCTTCGCTGCGCCGCAAGAACGCCAAGCGCTGAGACCGCGCTCTTCGGCAGACTGAAACACAAAGGGCGGCTGGGCCGCCCTTTGTTGTTGTTGCAACGCTGCGCCGTTGCGCGTGTTGGCCGTGGCGCTCAGCCGGCGTGCCGCCGCCGCGCCTTCACCGCCGCGGCCAGCGTGTCCAGCAGGTTCACGCTGTCGTCCCAGCCTATGCAGGCGTCGGTGATGCTGGTGCCGTAGGCCAGCTTGGCGGGGTCGTCCTTGCCGGGGCTGAACTTCTGCGCGCCGCCGTGCAGGTGGCTCTCCACCATCACGCCGAAGATGCAGCGGTTGCCGGCGGCCAGCTGGCTGCCCACATCGCGCGCCACGTCGATCTGGCGCTGGTGCTGCTTGCTGCTGTTGGCGTGGCTGGCGTCCACCATCAGCCGGCAGGGCAACTTGGCGGCCTCGATCTCGGCGCAGGCCGCCGCCACGCTGGCGGCGTCGTAGTTGGGCTGCCTGCCGCCGCGCAGGATGACGTGGCAGTCCTTGTTGCCCTTGGTCTCGACGATGGCGACCTGGCCGTTCTTGTGCACCGACAGGAAGTGGTGCGGCCGCGCCGCGGCCTGTATGGCGTCTATCGCGATCTTGATGTTGCCGTCGGTGCCGTTCTTGAAGCCCACCGGCGCCGACAGGCCGCTGGCCAGCTCGCGGTGCACCTGGCTTTCGGTGGTGCGCGCGCCTATGGCGCCCCAGGCGATCAGGTCGCCTATGTACTGCGGGCTGATCACGTCCAGGAACTCGCTGCCCGCCGGCACGCCCAGGCGGTTGATGTCCAGCAGCAGCTGGCGCGCGATGCGCAGGCCTTCGTGTATGCGGTAGCTCTCGTCCAGGTAGGGGTCGTTGATCAGGCCCTTCCAGCCCACCGTGGTGCGCGGCTTCTCGAAGTACACCCGCATCACCACTTCCAGCTCGCCGGCGTGGCGCTCGCGCTGCTCGCGCAGCCGCCGCGCGTAGTCCAGCGCCGCGGCGGTGTCGTGTATGGAGCAGGGGCCCACCACCACCAGCAGCCGGTCGTCCTGGCCGGCCAGGATGCGCCGCACATGCTGGCGCGTGTCCTTGACGAGCGTTTCCACCGGCGTGCCGGCGATGGGGAAGAAGCGGATCAGGTGCTCCGGCGGCGGCAGCGGCGTGACATCGCGTATGCGCTGGTCGTCGGTGGCGCTGGTCTTTTCGGACAGCGCCAGGCGCTCGTCGACTGCGGTAGCGGGTTTCGGGCTCATCGGCGTTCCATCGTCGGGGCCGGCTGCGGCGGGCAAGAAAAAACCGCCGGGGGAGCCGGCGGTTTCTGGGGTGCGTTGCGCTTGTTTGACCTACGCGTTTGCCTCTCCAGCCGCCATGCGGTGCGAGAACCAAAAGTACGCAAAGAAAAACGAAGCGGCGGGGCGCATGGGCGCAATGTAGCACGCAGCCCTTGAAGCCGCGCGGCGGCGTGGTGCAGGCGCGACGACGTCCAAGCTCTGGCGCAGAGCGAGTGCCTCGCACAAGTCAAGTCAATAGTGACATTCGGGCTGCGCCATGTGCACTGTCTAGCGGGTCCGATGCCCCCTAAGGTGGCAACAAGCCGCGGTGGGCGGCGGACCAGGGACGGAGCCAACAGCCATGAATGTGCAAACTGCCTCGACGGCCGCCGCGCGGCCAACCCCCCGCGACGCCTCCACGCTGGCCCGCTGGTTGACGCTGAGCCTGGACCACGTCGGGCGCGGCATGCTGCTGGTGGAAGGCAACGGCCGCCTGCTGTATGCCAACCGCCAGGCGCGCCAGGCGCTGGACGAGGGGCACCCGCTGCAGTTGCTGGACGGCCGCCTGCAGGCCCGCCGATCGCGCGACGATGCCGCCTTGTTGTCCGCCCTGGGCAGCGCCGCCGGCCGCGGCCTGCGGCGCATGCTGTACCTGGGCAACGACAACCTGCCGGTGGCCGTGCTGCCGCTGCGCGACGAAGACGGCGGTGTGGCGCTGGTCTCGCTGTCCCGCGCGCCCGACCTGCTGGACCTGGCCTTGCCGTCGTTCGCGCGCCAGCACGGCCTGACCGAGGCCGAGACCGAGGTGCTGGCCGCCTTGGCGGCCGGCAGCACGCCGGCAGACGTCGCCGGCTCCAAGGGCGTTCGGCTGTCCACGGTGCGCACGCAGATCGGCAGCATCCGCACCAAGACCGCCACACGCAGCATTCGCGCGCTGATCGAGCGTGTCGCCGCGTTGCCGCCCATGCCCGCCTTGCTGCAGTAGCCGCTTTTCCGTTGCTGGACACACACCTGCCCGCTGCCCCATGCCTGCCAACGGGTGTGGTGCGGGGGCCTTGTGGCCTCTGGAAGGGCCGCAGCACAATCGCGTCACAAGCACGCACAACACAGGGAGAAAACAATGGAAGACGCCGTGATGATTCTTCTGGGCCTGCCGCCTGGCACCCCGCTTGCACTGAGCGGCGCGGTGGAGTCGCTGCCGCAATCGGCCAAGGTGCTCGCGTGTAGCACTTGCGCACTGACCCATTCCGCTTCGCTGTGGGTCAGCAGTACCCAGCAACCCCTGCAGGTGACACCGCCCGATGCCGGCTTTGCCAGCCATGGCCATCTGCTGCCTTCCTCCAGCTATGTGCTGCAGTTCGAAGACGTTGATGCGGCCAAGACCTGGTACGGCGACATGCTGGACAGGGGGGACCCGGGGCCGCACACCATGTACCTGTACGACAAGACCCAGGGGATGGCCTAGCCGGCACGGCCAGGCGGCAGACTTCGGCCCGGCGCATCCATGCCCTCGTTTGTGCGCCCGCTTGTTGCCTGTGGGCTGGTGGCCGGGTTGGCGCTGGGGCTGGGCATAGGGCTGCGGTCCGTGTCGGGTGCGCAGGCGGTGGACGATGTACCTGTGCCGCCTACGCGTGTGGTCGTCGTAGGCCAACCCGAGTGGCCCCTGATACAACGGGTGTTCGAGGAGCTGCGCATACGCGCGCAACCCACCACCGAAGTGCGCCTGATGCCCTTCCGCGGCGACGCCGAGTTCCGCGCCGACCTGCGTGCGCTGGGCGCGGATCTTGATCGTGAGACGCTGTTCTTCACCCCCAGTCAGACCTACGCGCGGGTGGTGCAGCTGGAGTTTCCGCGCGCCCGCCTGGTGTTCGCCGGCATCAACGACCCGCGGCACATGTGTCTGGTGGACGACCTTCGGCGCCCCGGGCGCAACGCCACCGGCTACATGCACTACCTGCCCAGCCACCAGGTCAAGCAGTTGCAGCTGCTGCTCGATGCCTACCCCGACATGCGGCAAGTGCTGGTGCTGGTGTCGGGTCACAACCGGCGTGGCGGCAGCTGCGACCCCAACGAGGCCGCGCTCAACTTAGACCTCGGGCCTTGCAGCCCCGGCGTCCTGCCGCAGGACGCCGAGGTCTCAACCATGTTGTCACCTGCGCCGCTGCTGGAGCAGGCGGCAGCGCGCGGCGTGAACCTGCAATTCGCGGTGGCCTGTTCGGCTGCCGACTGGGGCTGGATCACCGCCATGGCCACGCAGCAGCAGGCCGGGCTGATGGTGCCGTGGCACCAGCTGTTCATGGATGAACACGCCTCGCTGGTGCAGGCGGTGCGGGCTTCCGGTGTGCCGACGGTCTACCCCGCGCGGCAGCATGTGGTTGTAGGCGGGCTGATGGCCCTGGAGCCCATACGCGGCGGCAGCGACACGCTGCCGGACTGGCTGTGGGTCTTGCGCCAGGTGCTGAACGGCCGCGACCCGAACACCATGCCGGTGATGCAGCCGCGTGGTTTGCGGCTGACGGTGGGAGCATTTGCTGCGGCCTCGTCGCAGCCCATGCCCGACTTGAGCCTGTTGCGCAGGGCCGACGAGATTCTGCCGTGACGGTGCCGGCTACCGGGCCTGCACCGACCTGGACCTCGCGCATCTGGCGCAAGCAGGCCTGGGCCATGGCCTTGCTGGTGACACTCGTGGTGGGGGCCTATGGGGCCACGGAACTGTATGCCGCGGTGGTGTCGGCGCGTGCACAGGCGGCCAGCCTGCAGCGCACACTGGCGCGCGACGCGGCCCGCGCCGTCACCGTGGCGCTGAAGTCCATAGACGACCACATCTCTGCGGTCACGACCCTGCCCTGGGGCGTGGTGCCCACGCTGACGCTGAACGTGCGTCATGACGAGTACGCACGCCTGCTGCGGCTGGTGCCGGCCATAGAGAGCATTTCGTACCTTGACAGCAGCGGCGTGGAACGGCTGCACGTGTCACGGCGCGAGCCCGATCGCTTTGATGCCGGCGTGCCCTCTGCCGAGGGGCCCTCGCCATCGCAGCCTGCGGCGCCTACCGAGCTGGTCTACGGCAGCGGCTACGAGCCGGTGCTGGTGCTCAGACGCAGCTACGACGATGGCGGCGACCGCACCGTCGTGCGGTTGACGCTGCGCACCATCGCCGAGCAGCTCAACGACCTGCTGACCCACCCGCAGGCCAACGTCTACGTGCTGGACGAGAGCGGCGTGGTGGTGCTGCATGCCAACCCGGCGAACATGCTGATGCGCCAGCTGGTGGTGCTGCCGCCGGCGCGTCAGGGTGACGTGGTGGCGCAAGCTGGCGTGGGTGAAGGCGGGGCCGAGGTGGTGCGCTCCGTCGTTGCGCTGGCCGACCCGCCGTGGCGCATCGTCGTCGAGCAGCCCCGCAGCGTGCTGGCCCAGCCGGTGAACGAGACGCTGGTGCGCGGCGGCGTGTTCCTGGCCATCAGCCTGGTGGGCGCCTTGCTGGCAGCGCTGGTGGTGGCCGGCCGGCTGACGCGACCGGTACGCGCGCTGCACAGCGGCGCTGCCGAGCTGGCCGCCGGCGACCTGGCCGCCCGCATCAACATACAAACCGGTGACGAACTAGAAGAACTCGCCGGCCAGTTCAACCGCATGGCCAGCAGCCTGCAGCTCAGCCACTCCGAGCTGGAACAGAAGGTGGCCGACAAGACCCGCGACCTGGAGCGCGCCAACCGCCACAAGAGCGAGTTCCTGGCCCACATGTCGCACGAGCTGCGCACACCGCTGAACGCTATCCTGGGTTTTGCCGACGTGCTGCGCGAGCACATGGCCGGGCCGCTGAACGACGAGCAGCGCGAGTACGTCACCGACATACACGCCAGCGGCCTGCACCTGCTGGCGCTGATCAACGACGTGCTGGACCTCACCAAGATTGAGGCCGGCCAGATGGCGCTGGAGCCCACGGTGATCGACGTGCCCGAGGTGGTCGCCGCCGCTGCCGCACTGCTGCGCCAGCGCTGCCTGCACCAGGGCTTGACGCTGAACATCGAGCTGCAGCCCGAAGTCGGCATGTGGTACGCCGACCCGCGGCGTATCAAGCAGGTGCTGCTGAACCTGCTGAGCAACGCCGTCAAGTTCACGCCCGGCGGCGGCCACATTACCGTGCGCGGCCGCATGGACGAAGCCCGCGGTTTGATCATCGAAGTTCAGGATGACGGGGTGGGCATCGCGCTGCACGATCAGGACATGGTGTTCGAGGCCTTTCGCCAGGTTGGCCAGGTTGACCACCCCGCCGGCGGCGAGGGCACCGGCCTGGGCCTGGCCCTGGTTCGGCGCCTGGTGCACCAGCACGGCGGTGAAGTGGCCTTGATCAGCCGCCCGGGCGAGGGCTCGACCTTCGCGTTCAACATTCCGCGCCAGCCGGCGCCCGCAGCCGCATGATTGCAACGGCATCTTCTCGTCGCCCCGCGGTGCTGGTTGTCGACGACGACGGCCTGAGCCGCAAGCACCTGCGCACCGTGCTGAACTTCCACGGCTTCGCACCCTGTTGTGTGGACAGTGCCGCCGCGGCCCGTGCGGCGCTGGCCGACGGGGTGCCCGACCTGGTGCTGCTGGACTTGCAGATGCCCGGCGAAAACGGCTACGAGCTGCTGGCCTGGCTGCGTGGGCAACCCGGGCTGGCGGCGCTGCCGGTCATCTGCGTCACCGCCTCGGTGTCGCCAGACGACCGCCAGCGCGTGCTGGACGCCGGGTTTGCCGCCCTGGTGTCCAAGCCCATCACCCCGCCCGGCCGCCTGCTGGAGGCCATACGCGCCGCCGGCGTGAGCGCGCCGCCGCTGCATTGAAGCTCGTCGCACACGGCAGCCGGCCAAACTGAGGTACAAGCCGCGGCATGAAGGCTGCGCCACTGGTACTCATCGTTGACGACCGCCCTGAAGCCCGCAAGCTGCTCAGCCTGCATGTGGCCGACGAAGGCTGCCAGCCCGTCACCGCCGGCGGCGGTCTGGAAGCCCTGGCACTGGCCGCGCGGCAGCCGCCCGACCTGGTGCTGCTGGACGTGCTGATGCCCGACCTGGACGGCTTCGAGGTCTGCCGCCGCCTGCGTGCCGAGCCGGCCACGCGGCGCGTGCCCGTGGTCATGCTCACCGCGCTGGCCGACGACGCCGGCGACTACGTGCGCGGCCTGGCCGCCGGTGCCGACGACTTTCTGGGCAAGCCCTTCCGGCCGCCGGAACTGCGCGCGCGGCTGCGCTCGCTGCTGCGCGTGAAGGCCTTGTTCGACGAGGTGGAGCAGCAGCGCGAGGAGCTGGCGCGCTGGTCGGCGCTGCTGGAGCAGCGGGTGGCCGACAAGGCGGCCGAGGTGGAACGCCTGGCGCGCCTGCGCCGCTTCTTCTCGCCGCCGTTGGCTGCGCGCCTGGAAGCGGCGGGCGAACAGGCCTGGGCCAGCCATCGTGCCGAGGTCAGCGTGTTGTTTGCCGACCTGCGCGGCTTCACCGCGTACGCCGAGCGCAACCAGCCCGAGCAGGTGGTGGTGATGCTGCGCGAGTTCCACGCCGCGCTGGGGCGGCTGATCTTCGACGCCGGCGGCACCATAGAGCGCTACACCGGCGACGGCTTGATGGTGTTTTTCAACGACCCCGACCCGCTGCCCGACCACGCCGCGGTGGCGGTGCGCCTGGCGCTGGCCATGCAGGCCCAGGCGCGGCGGCTGGCGACGAGCTGGGCCGCCACCGACGGGCCTGACGGCCTGGCCGTGGGCGTGGCCTGCGGCGAGGCGGTGCTGGGCGCGGTGGGCTTCGAGGGGCGCTGGGACTACGCCGCCATAGGCGCCGTCACCAACCGCGCGGCGCGCCTGTGCAGCGAGGCCGCCGCCGGTGAAACGCTGGTCTGCGACCGCATCTGGGCGCGGGTGGCCGGGCGCTTTGAAGCGCAGGCGCTGCCGCCGCTGCAGCTCAAGGGTTTTGCCCAGCCGCAGCCGGCCTGGCGCGTGCTGGCTACCAGCGCGGCGGCAGCGGGCGCAGCAGCCGCCAGCGGCGGTTCTCCTGGCGCAGCAGATCGCCCTTGACCAGGTCGCCCAGCAGCCGCGTGACCATGGTGCGCGAGCAGCCTATCTGCTGCGCGATGCCGGCTTGTGTCAGCGACTCGCGCATCAGCCGCGTGCCGTCGGGCTGCGGCAGCGAGCCGTCGTGCAGCAGGCGCACCAGGCGGCCGTAGGCGTCGTCCAGCGCCAGCTCGGCAGCGCGGCTGGACAGCCGGCGCGCGCGGGCCGTCACCAGGTCCAGCAGCGCCAGCGCGATGGCCGGGTGCTCGGCCACCGCCGACTCGATCACCTCGCGCGAGACCACGCGGCACAGCAGCGCCGCCTCGACGATCACGCTGGCCGAGCGCGGGCTGCCGTCCAGGCTGAGTTCGCCCAGCCATTCGCCGGGGCCGCAGTAGCCGAAGGTGAACTCCTGGCCATCGGCACGCGCCGTGTACACCCGCACCAGGCCTTGTTCTATGAACCACATGGAGCCGCCGGGGTCGCCCTCGTGCACCACCACCGTACCGCGCCCGTAGCGCCGGGGCGTGCCGCGGGCCGCCAGCTGCTGCAGCGCCTTCGAGATGCGGGGGTCCATGGCCACGGGCCGGCGCGCTGCTCGCTGCTTGCGCGCCTAGTAGGCCGCGGCCTCGAAGCCGGCCGCCTGCAGCGCGGTGATGACCTGGCCCACGTGTGCCGGGTTGCGCGTCTGCAGCACCAGCTCCACTTCCACGTTCTGCGCCGACAAGGCGCTGAAGGCGCGCTGGTGGTGCACCTCGTCGATGTTGGCGCCGCTGTCGGCCACCACCGCGGTGATGCGCGCCAGCACGCCGGGCGTGTCGCGCGCGGCCACGCGTATGCGTGCCAGCCGGCCGGCGCGCACCATGCCGCGTTCGATGATGCCGGCCAGCAGCAGCGGGTCTATGTTGCCGCCGCTGAGCACCAGGCCCACACGTTGGCCGGCAAAACGCTGCGGGTGCTTCAGCAGCGCCGCCAGGCCGGCGGCGCCGGCACCTTCGACCACGGTCTTTTCAATCTCCAGCAGCATCAGCACCGCCTGCTCGATGTCGCCTTCGTCCACCAGCAGCAGCTCGTCCACACGCTCGCGCACCAGGCGCTGTGTCAGCAGCCCCGGCTTGCCCACGGCAATGCCTTCGGCGATGGTGCTGATGCCCTGCGGGTGGTTCGTGCCCTGGATGGCGTTGACCATGGCCGGGAAGCGCGCGGTCTGCACGCCCACGATGCGTATGCCGGGCTTCAGCGCACGCGCCGCGGTGGCGATGCCGCTGATGATGCCGCCGCCGCCTATGGCGATGACCAGCGTCTCCAACTGCGGCTGCTGGCGCAGCATCTCCAGCGCGATGCTGCCCTGGCCGGCAATGACCACGGCGTCGTCGAAGGGGTGCACAAACACCAGGCCTTCACGTTCGGCCAGGGTCATCGCATGTTCGCGCGCCTCGTCGAAGTTGGCGCCGTGCAGCACCACCTCGGCCTTGAAGCCGCGTGTGCGCTCCACCTTCACGGTGGGCGTGTGCTGCGGCATCACGATCACCGCGCGCAGCCCCAGCCGCGCGGCGTGGTGGGCCACGCCCTGGGCGTGGTTGCCGGCGCTGGCGGCGATCACGCCGCGCGGGCGCTCGCCGCTGGCCAGCAGCGTGCTGAGCTTGTTCAGCGCGCCGCGCTCCTTGAACGAGGCAGTGAACTGCAGGTTCTCGAACTTCAGGAACACCTGCGCGCCCACGATCTGCGACAGCGTGCGGCTCTCCAGGCAGGGCGTCTCCAGCACCTGGCCGGCCAGCCGCGCCGCGGCGGCTTCTATGTCCGCCAGCGTGACGTCGCCGGCCGCGGCGGTGTTCATGGACTGGTCTCGCTCAGGCGGTGCCGCCCACGGTGAGCCGCTCTATGCGCAGCGTGGGCTGCCCCACGCCCACCGGCACGCTCTGGCCTTCCTTGCCGCACACGCCCACGCCGGCGTCCAGGGCCAGGTCGTTGCCTATCATGCTGACGCGGGTCAGCGCCTCGGGGCCGTTGCCTATCAGCGTGGCGCCTTTCACCGGGTACAGCAGCTTGCCGTTTTCCACCCACCAGGCCTGGCTGGCGGAAAACACGAACTTGCCGCTGGTGATGTCCACCTGCCCGCCGGCGAAGTTGGTGGCGTACAGGCCGCGCTTGATGCTGGCCACGATCTCCGCCGGGTTGCGCTCGCCGGCCAGCATGTAGGTGTTGGTCATGCGCGGCATGGGCAGGTGGGCGTAGCTCTCGCGGCGGCCGTTGCCGGTAGGTTTCACGCCCATCAGCCGCGCGTTCAGGCTGTCTTGTATGTAGCCGCGCAGGATGCCGTCCTCGATGAGCACGTTGCGCTGCGAGGCATGGCCTTCGTCGTCCACGTTCAGGCTGCCGCGGCGGTCGGCCAGGGTGCCGTCGTCCAGCACCGTCACGCCCTTGGCCGCCACACGCTGGCCCACGCGGCCGCTGAAGGTGCTGCTGCCCTTGCGGTTGAAGTCGCCTTCCAGGCCGTGGCCCACGGCCTCGTGCAGCAGCACGCCGGGCCAGCCCGGGCCCAGCACCACGGTCATGTCGCCGGCCGGCGCGGCGCGGCTGTCCAGGTTGGTCAGCGCCGCGTCCACGGCCTGCTGCACGTAGTCGGCCACCACCTCGTCGCTGAAGTAGCCCAGGCCGAAACGCCCGCCGCCGCCGCCGGAGCCCAGCTCGCGGCGGCCGCCTTGTTCGGCGATCACGGTCACGTTCAGGCGCACCAGCGGGCGCACGTCGGCGGCGCGGGTGCCGTCGGCGCGCGCCACCAGCACCACGTCGTACTCGGCCGACAGGCCGGCCATCACCTGCACCACGCGCGGGTCCTTGGCGCGCGCCAGCTTTTCCACCTTCTCCAGCAGCGCCACCTTCTGCGTGCTGTCCAGCGTGGCGATGGGGTCGGTGGGGGCGTACAGCAGCCGGCTGGGCGCCACCTTGCTGCGCGGGCCCACCTTCACGCGGCGCTGCTGGCCGGCGGCGGCTATGGTGCGCACGGTGCGTGCGGCGTCCAGCAGCGAGGCTTCGGAGATGTCGTCGGAGTAGGCGAAGGCGGTCTTCTCGCCGGCCACGGCGCGCACGCCCACGCCCTGGTCGATGCTGAAGCTGCCGCTCTTGACGATGCCTTCTTCCAGGCTCCAGCCCTCGTGGCGCGTGGTCTGGAAGTACAGGTCGGCGTCGTCGGTGCGGTGTTCGCCTATCAGCGCCAGGGCGCGCGCCAGCGTGGCGTCGGTCAGGCCGAAGGGTTCCAGCATCAGCGACTGGGCAATCGCCAGGCGTTCTAGGGTGGGTTCGCGGCTGATCATGCGGGCTCTGGTGGACGGTGGGGGCCGGGTGGGCGTCGTCTCGCTGCAAAGAACAAAAGATGGTAGCAGCGGGGGCGTTGTCAAGCCGGGGGTTTGTCGTGCTGTTCTGCGGCGTCGTCATCGTCGGCATCGCCGCCGGCGGCCCGCCAGGCCAGCGCCTGGCGGTACAGCGTGTTGCGCGGCGCGCCGCTGATTTCCGCCGCCAGCGCCACGGCCTGCTTCAGCGGCAGCTCGCGCAGCAGCAGCTGCAGCGCCCGCAGCGCGGCGGCGGGTAGCTCGTCCGCGTCGTCGGCCGCCGGCGCCGGCAGGGCGTGCAGCACCAGCACAAACTCGCCGCGACCGCGCTGGGCGTCGGCCGCCAGCCAGGCCGGCAGCGTGGCCGCGGGTGCGGTGAACACGGTCTCGAACTGCTTGGTCAGCTCGCGGCCCACGGTGACGGTGCGCGTGGGGGCCTCGTCGGCCAGGGCCTGCAGCAGCGCGGCGATGCGGTGGGGGGCTTCCAGCAGCACCTGCGTGCGGGGCTCGGCCAGCACCGCCTGCAGCGCGCCGCGCCGGGCGCTGCCGCCGGCGGGCAGGAAGCCGGCAAACACAAAGCCGCTGCCGGTGGCGGCCCCGGCGGCGTCGCCGGCCACCGACAAGGCCGCCAGCACGCTGCTGGCCCCGGGCAGCGGCACCACCGGGTGGCCGGCGGCGGCCACCGCCGCGACCAGCGCCGCGCCGGGGTCGGAAACCGCCGGCGTGCCGGCGTCGCTGGCATAGGCCACGCTCTGGCCCTGGGTCAGCCGCGCCAGCACGGTGGCGGCGGCCTGCTGCTCGTTGTGGGCGTGCAGCGCGATCAGCGGCTTGTGCCAGCCCAGGTGGTGCAGCAGCCGGGCCGTCACACGCGTGTCTTCGCAGGCCACGGCGTCCACGCGGCCCAGCACGTGCACGGCGCGCAGCGTCAGGTCGGCCAGGTTGCCTATGGGCGTGGCGACCACGTAGAGTGCACCCGGTGGCCAGGTCTGGTGGCCGGCCGCCGCGGCGGCGGCGGACTGCAGCAGGAGGGCTTCGGTGCTCAAGTCGTCGTCAGGCGGGTCGGGTGGGCCGACAAAGCGCGCCCGCGGCGACGCGGCCGAGGCGCAGGCACTGGCCTGGCTGCAAAAGCAGGGGCTGGTGCTGGTGGAGCGCCATTATCAGGTGGCGCGCGGGCCGTTTGCCCGCGGCGGCGAGATCGACCTGGTGCTGCGCGAGCGCGACGGCACGCTGGTGTTCTGCGAGGTGCGTTCGCGCCGGGCCGGCAGCGCGGCCGGCGGTGCTGCCGCCAGCGTGGGCGCGGCCAAGCAGGCGCGGCTGGTGTACGCGGCGCAGCACTACCTGATGCGCTTTCGCACGCCGCCGCGCTGCCGCTTCGACGTGGTGGCCATAGACGGCGAACACGTCGCCTGGCTGCGCGGCGCCTTCGATGCCGGCGGCCCCTGAAGCAGCGCCCGGCGACGGCGCCAGGGCCTGCACACCCTTGCGCGGCCCAAGGGGGTGGGAACCGGCTGTCAAAACCCCTGTCATATGATGCATGCTCATGCTTGAACAGCGCATACAGCAGCAGTTCTTCCAGAGCGCCGACCTGCTCAACAGCGCTGCGGAAACCCTCTCACGCCCGGTGGCCGAAGCGGCCGCAGCGTTGCTGGCGGCCATCACCGGCGGCGGCAAGGTGCTGGTGTGCGGGCGCGGTGCCGGCGCCGCGCTGGCGCCGTTGATGGCGCGCCTGTTCACCGGCCGCTTCGAGCGCGAACGCCCGCCACTGGCCGCGCTGGCCTTGCAGGGCGACGTGCCGCAGCAGGTGCGTGCGCTGGGCCTGCCGGGCGACGTGCTGCTGTTCATAGACGACGGCGAAGGCGAAGACAGCGCCACCGTGGTGTCTGCCGCGCAGGCCAAGGACATGACGGCCGTGGTGCTGGCCGGCCGCGGCGCCTCGGTCTTTGGCGAGCTGCTGGCCGAAACCGACGTGCTGGTGGCCGTGCCCTACGACCGCCCCGCCCGCGTGGCCGAGTTGCAGCTGCTGGTGCTGCACTGCCTGTGCGACGCGGTCGACTTCCAGCTGATAGGAGAACCCGACCTGTGAAACCCTCTACCTTTACAAAGCCTGCTGCCCTGCCGGCCTGGCGCCGCGGCGCCATGGCGCTGGCGGGCGGCACCGTGGTGCTCTCGCTGCTGGCCGGCTGCGCGCCGTTGCTGGTGGGCGGTGCCGTGGTCGGCACCGGCCTGGTGGTCAGCGACCGCCGCACCACCGGCGCCCAGCTGGAAGACCAGTCCATAGAAATCAAGGCCGCCTCGCGCCTGCGCGAAGCCGCCACGCTGGGGCGTGTCAACGCCACCAGCTACAACCGCGTGATCCTGCTCACCGGCGAGGTGCCGGGCGAGACCGAAAAGGCCACCGCCGAACGCGCCGTGGCCGCTGTGGACAACGTGCGCGGCGTGGTCAACGAACTGGCGGTGATGGGCAACAGCTCGCTCAGCCAGCGCAGCAGCGACACCGTGCTGGGCACCAAGGTCAAGGCCAGCCTGGTGGACGCCAAGGACGTGCAGGCCAACGCCTTCAAGGTGGTGGCCGAGCGCGGCATCGTGTACCTGATGGGCCGCGTCACCGAGCGCGAGGCCGACCGCGCCACCGAGATTGCCCGCTCGGTGAGCGGCGTGCAGAAGGTGGTGCGGGTGCTGGAGTTCATCAGCGAAGACGAGCTGCAGCGCATCGCCCGCGGTGCACCGCCGGCGGGCGCGGCTTCGGCCCCGCCGCGCTGAGGCCTGCACCCGGCCGCCCTGCGCAACGGCGCGGGGCGGCCTGGTTTACTTCAGCCTGGCGATCAGGCTGGAAGTGTCCCAGCGCGAGCCGCCCAGCTTCTGCACCTCGGCGTAGAACTGGTCCACCAGCGCCGTCACCGGCATCTGCGCGCCGTTGCGCCGCGCCTCGGCCAGCACCAGGCCCAGGTCCTTGCGCATCCAGTCCACGGCAAAGCCGAAGTCGAACTTGCCGTCGAGCATGGTCTTGCCGCGGTTGTCCATCTGCCAGCTTTGCGCCGCGCCCTTGCCTATGACGTCCAGCACCAGCGGCATGTCCAGCCCCGCCTGCTGACCGAAGGCCAGCGCCTCGGACAGGCCCTGCACCAGGCCGGCGATGCAGACCTGGTTGACCATCTTGGCCAGCTGGCCCGAGCCCGGCCCACCCACGCGCGTGACAGCGCGCGAAAACGCCATCGCCACCGGCTTCATGGCGTCGAAGGGCTCGGCATCGCCGCCGCACATCACCGTGAGCGCACCGTTCACGGCGCCGGCCTGGCCGCCGGACACCGGGGCGTCCACAAACTGCAGGCCGCGCGCCAGCGCCGCCGCATGCAGCTCGCGCGCCACCTCGGCCGATGCCGTGGTGTGGTCCACGAACACCGCGCCGGCGGCCATGCCGGCGAAGGCACCGTCGTCGCCCAGCACCACCGAGCGCAAGTCGTCGTCGTTGCCCACGCAGGCGAACACGAACTCAGCCCCGGCCACCGCCTCGCGCGGTGTGGCGGCGGCGCTGCCGCCGTAATCCGCCGCCCAGCCCTGGGCCTTGGCGGCGGTGCGGTTGTAGACCGTGACCTGGTGGCCGGCCCGCGCCAGGTGGCCGGCCATGGGGTGGCCCATCACGCCCAGGCCCAGAAAGGCCACGCGGCGCGGCGGGATGGGGTCGTAGCTGCGGGTGCTCATGCTCAGGCTTCCTCGGGTAAGGCGTGTGGCTCAGGGGGCCGCATGCTGCCATGATCGGCGGCCGGGCCGAGGTTTCGGCCTTCCACAACCTCTTGGTGCACACCGCCATGCTGCTGGGCTGCATTGCCGACGACTTCACCGGGGCCACCGACCTGGCCAACAACCTTGTGCGCGCCGGCATGTCGGCCGTGCAGCTTATAGGCGTGCCCGACGCCGCCGCGCCGGCACCGCAGGCCGACGCCGTGGTGGTGGCGCTGAAGTCGCGCACCGCGCCGGTGGAGCAGGCGGTGGCGCAGTCGCTGGCGGCCGCGCGCTGGTTGCGCGAGCGTGGCGCGCCGCAGCTGTACTTCAAGGTGTGCTCCACCTTCGATTCCACCCCCGCCGGCAACATAGGCCCGGTGGCGCTGGCGCTGGCAGAGCTGACCGGTGCACCCATCGTGCCGGTGACGCCGGCCTTTCCGGCCGCGGGGCGCACCGTCTACCAGGGCCACTTGTTCGTGGGCGATGTGCTGCTGTCCGACAGCCCCATGCGCCACCACCCGCTGACACCCATGACCGACGCCAACCTGCAGCGCGTGCTGCAGGCGCAACTGCCGGCACAGTTGCCGGCGGCGGCGCAGGTCGGCCGTGTGGACCACGCGGTGGTGGCGGCCGGCGAGCAGGCCGTGGCCGACCGCCTGGCGGCGCTGGCCGCCCAGGGCTGCCGCTTCGCCATCGTGGACAGCGTGGACGACGCTGCCTTGCACCGGCTGGCCCAGGCCGCGCGCCACCTGCCGCTGGTGGTGGCCGGCTCGGGGCTGGCCATCGGCTGGCCGGCGCTGCACGGGCTGCGGCCCACGGCGCAGGCCGCGGCGCTGCCGCCGGCCGGCGGCCATGCGGCCATCGTCAGCGGCAGTTGCTCGGCGGCCACGCAGGGCCAGGTGGCGGCGTTCGAGGCCGCCGGCGGCCAGGCCTTTGCGGTGGACCCTTTGCACATCGCCGAGCAACAGGCCCGAGGCCAGGACGTGGCCGCCCAAGCCCTGGCCTGGGCCGCGCCGCGCCTGGGTGCGGCGCCGGTGCTGGTGTACGCCACCGCCGCGCCCCAGGCGGTGCAGCGCGTGCAGGAGGCGCTGGGTGTGGAACAGGCCGGCGCGCTGGTGGAGCAGACCCTGGCCCAGGTGGCCCGCGGCCTGGTGGCCGCCGGCGTGGGCCGGCTGGTGGTGGCCGGCGGCGAAACCTCCGGCGCCTGCGTGCAGGCCCTGGGCATCACGGCGCTGCGCATAGGCCCGCAGATTGCGCCGGGCGTGCCCTGGTGCCATGCGGCGGGCGCTGCGCGCGGCGGCGCCGGCCTGCACATCGCATTGAAGTCGGGCAACTTCGGCGGCCCCCGTTTCTTTCTGGACGCCTTCGAGCAGTTGGCTGCAGGGCAGGCCGCATGAACGAAGAACACCGCGCCCGCGAAGCCATCGCCCGCCTGGGCGCCAGCCTGCACGCCCGCGGCTACGCGCACGGCAGTGCCGGCAACATCAGCCTGCGGCTGGACGACGGCCGTGTGCTCATCACCCCCGGCGACGCCTGCCTGGGCACGCTGGACCCGGCGCGCCTGGCGCTGGTGGGGGCCGACGGCGTGCAGCAAGCCGGCGACCGCGCCAGCAAGACCCTGGTGCTGCACCGGCGCATACACGCCGCGCGGCCGGCCGTGCGCTGCGTGCTGCACACCCACAGCACGCACCTGGTGGCCTTGTCGCTGGCCGGCGTGTGGCGCGAAGACGCGGTGCTGCCGCCCATCACGCCCTACCAGGTGATGAAGGTGGGTGCGGTGCCGCTGCTGCGCTACCGCGTGCCGGGCGACGCCGCCGTGGCCGACGAGGTGGCGGCGCTGCTGGCTGCACGCCCCGTGCTGGGCGTGCTGCTGGAGCGCCTGGGCCCGGTGGTGTGGCAGCGCGACGCGGCGGCGGCCGGCGTGGTGCTGGAAGAGCTGGAAGAAACTGCCCGCCTGTGGCTGATGAGCCACCCCAAGCACCCGGCGCCGCTGAGCGACGCGCGGGTGGCTGAGCTGCACCAGCGTTTTGGCGACCCGGCGGCCGTGTTGGCCACCGCCTGAGCGCAGCTCAGCGGGTCAGACCACCTTCATGTGCTCGGTACCGGCCGACAGGTCGGTGGTGCGCGCACGCTGGCTTTGCAGCTTGATGTGCAGGCGCAGGTCGTTCACGCTGTCGGCGTTGCGCAGTGCGTCGTCGTAGCTCACCAGGCCTTGTTCGTACAGGTCGAACAGGCTTTGGTCGAAGGTTTGCATGCCCAGCTCGCGGCTGCGTTTCATCAGCTCTTTGATCTCGGCCACCTCGCCCTTGAAGATGAGGTCGCCTATCAGCGGCGTGTTCAGCAAGATTTCCACCGCCGCGATGCGCCCGCGCCCCTGTTCGCGCGGCAGCAGGCGCTGGCTGATCAGCGACTTGAGGTTGAGCGACAAGTCCATCAGCAGCTGCTGGCGCCGCTCTTCCGGGAAGAAGTTGATGATGCGGTCCAGCGCCTGGTTGGCGCTGTTGGCGTGCAGCGTGGCCAGGCACAGGTGGCCGGTTTCGGCAAAGGCCACGGCGTGTTCCATGGTCTCGCGGTCGCGGATCTCGCCCATCAAGATGACGTCCGGCGCCTGGCGCAGCGTGTTCTTCAGCGCCGCTTCCCAGCTGTCGGTGTCCAGGCCCAGCTCACGCTGGGTGACGATGCAGTTCTTGTGCGGGTGCACGAACTCCACCGGGTCTTCCACCGTGATGATGTGGCCGTAGCTGTTTTCGTTGCGCCAGTCCACCATGGCCGCCAGCGAGGTGCTCTTGCCGCTGCCGGTGGCGCCCACGAAGATGACCAGGCCGCGCTTGGTCATGGCCACTTCCTTGAGCACCTTGGGCAGGCCCAGGCCGTCTATGGTGGGCAGTGTGGCCGGTATGGTGCGGAACACCAGGCCCACGTGGCCTTGCTGCACGAAGGCGTTGACACGAAAGCGCCCCACGCCCTGCGGGCTGATGGCGAAGTTGCACTCCTTGGTGCGCTCGAACTCGGCGCCCTGTTTGTCGTTCATCACCGCGCGCGCCAGCGCCATGGTGTGCTGACCCGTGAGCGGCTGCGGGCTCACCTTGGTGATCTTGCCGTCTACCTTGATGGCCGGCGGAAAGTCCGCCGTCAAGAAAAGGTCGCTGCCGTTGCGGCCCACCATCAGGCGCAGCAGGTCGCTGACGAACTTTGAGGCCTGGTCGCGTTCCATGGTGCTTACCCTGGGAAGTTTTCGGGCGTCTTGGCCTTGGAGCGCGCTTCCGCCGGCGTGATGAGGTTGCGGCGCACCAGGTCTGAGAGGTTCTGGTCCAGCGTCTGCATGCCCATGCTCTGGCCGGTTTGAATGGCGCTGTACATCTGCGCGATCTTGTTTTCGCGTATCAGGTTCTTGATGGCGCTGGTGCCCAGCATGATCTCGTGCGCCGCCACGCGGCCCGAGCCGTCCTTGAGCTTGCACAGCGTTTGCGAGATGACGGCCACGAGCGACTCGGACAACATCGCGCGCACCATTTCCTTCTCGGCCGCCGGGAACACGTCCACCACGCGGTCTATGGTCTTGGCGGCGCTGCTGGTGTGCAGGGTGCCGAACACCAGGTGACCGGTTTCAGAAGCGGTGAGCGCCAGGCGAATGGTTTCCAGGTCGCGCAGCTCGCCCACCAGAATGGCGTCCGGGTCTTCGCGCAGCGCGCTGCGCAGCGCGTTGTTGAAGCTCAGCGTGTGCGGGCCCACCTCGCGCTGGTTCACCAGGCACTTCTTGCTTTCGTGCACGAACTCTATGGGGTCTTCCACCGTGAGCACGTGGCCGTATTCGTGCTCGTTGAGGTGGTTCACCATGGCCGCCAGCGTGGTGCTCTTGCCCGAACCCGTGGGCCCCGTCACCAGCACCAGGCCGCGCGGCTTGAGCGCCAGCTCGGCAAACACCTTGGGCGTGCCCAGCTGCTCCAGCGTGAGTATCTTGCTGGGGATGGTGCGGAACACCGCGCCGGCACCGCGGTTCTGGTTGAAGGCGTTGACACGAAAGCGCGCCAGGCCCTGTATCTCGAACGAGAAGTCGCACTCCAGCGTGTCTTCGTAGTGCTTGCGCTGGGCGTCGTTCATGATGTCGTACACCATGTCGTGGACCGTCTTGTGGTCCAGCGGCTCGACATTGATGCGCCGCACGTCGCCGTGCACCCGGATCATCGGTGGCAGCCCTGCCGAAAGGTGCAGGTCGGAGGCCTTGTTCTTGACCGAAAAGGCCAGCAGCTGGGTGATGTCCATGCGGTGTGTTGTGGGGCAGCCGCGCGCCGGCCACCCCTTAAGCTCGGGGGATTATGGGCAGCATCGGAAGCAACCTGCAAGAAGTGAAGCGGCGCATCGCGGCGGCCTGCGGCGACAGCGCACGCACTGCCAACATCGTCACGCGCGGCGGGGCCGCCGGCCCACCCGGCGGGGTGGGCGCCGGCAACATCTTGTTGCTTGCAGTGAGCAAGACCTTCGGCCCCGAAGCGGTGCGCGAAGCCTTTGCCGCCGGCCAGCAGGCCTTTGGCGAAAACTACGTGCAAGAGGCGCTGGCCAAGGCGCAGGCGCTGGCAGACCTGCGGCCCGCCATCGAATGGCACCTGATAGGCCCGCTGCAAAGCAACAAGACCCGCGCCGTGGCCGAAGCCTTCGACTGGGTGCACACCGTGGACCGCCTGAAAGTGGCCCAGCGCCTGGCCGCCCAGCGCCCGCCCGGCCTGCCACCGCTGCAACTGCTGCTGCAGGTGAACGTAAGCGGCGAGCCCAGCAAAAGCGGCGTGGCGCCGGCCGAGCTGCCGGCGCTGGCGCAGGCCGTGGCCGCGCTGCCGGCGCAGCAGGTGCGGCTGCGCGGGCTGATGAGCATCCCCGAGCCGGCCGCCGACGCGGCGGCGCAGCGGCTGCCGCACCGGCGGCTGCGCGCGCTGCTGCAGGCGCTGAACAGCGAGCTAGGCCTGGCGCTGGACACCCTGAGCATGGGCATGAGCGCCGACCTGGAAGCCGCCGTGGCCGAAGGCGCCACGGTGGTGCGGGTGGGGACGGCGGTGTTTGGGGGGCGGTGAGGGACGGCTGCGAAGCGAGGCCGGGGCGCGACAGGCAGGCAAAGGCGAGGTTCACCCTCGGAGCGGGAGACCACCCTGCACTCCAGGCGGGCCAACCGGTACTACCTAGAACACTGCCACCTGCCGGTCAACGACGACCATGTGGACTGGGCTACCGACGCGGGCAAACGCCAGCTGTACTGGAACATCCCCATCCCCATCCCCATCGCCAGCACCACCGCGCCGCCGAGTATGCAGATTCGAAGCCACCCAAGCGCTTACTGACGCGCAAGATCTGTGAGCATGGCGGTGAGAGGATTTTCTTGCGAGACCTCCCGAGCGGCTGGTTGCGCAAATGGTTGGGGCGCATGGATGCCGCCGGGTCACACATGCTGTGTGAAGGCGCCGATCGCAGGGCGGGCTACCGCCCAGAGCCCGGCTAGGGTGTCGGCCCGACTGGTTCGAAGCATGGCATCGGATCGCCAGCCTCGTTCGGCTGAAACACCACCTGCACGCGTTGACCCACATGCCAGTCGTCCAGCGCTCCGCGTACCAGATTGGTGAGCAACATCGGGCCTTCGTCGAGCCTGACATAGGCGATGGTGTAGGGCGGGTCGATGCGCCGCATGGGGCTGAAGGTGTAAACAGAGCCCTGCCCGCTGGCCGGCCGCCATCGCAGCTTCTCGCCAAAGCAATGGGGGCACACGGCGCGCGGATACCAGTGAAGTTGGTCGCAGTCCGTGCAGTGTCTCAGCAGGAGGCGGCCCTCCCGACCCGCCTCAAAGAACGCCGAGTCCTCGGGGGCAGGCTCGACGGCCGGCATGCCACGTTGGGCTTCCATCGTGTCAGACCCTTTCCAGGATGAGTGTGGAGGCCCCATGGCGGCTGCCCAGGTTGCCGCCAATGCCGGTGGCCAGCGCCAGGTCGCAGTTCGGCACCTGCACGCTAGGATGAGCCTCGCCGCGCAGCTGGCGCACCGCCTCTATGACCTTGGTCATGCCGCCTCTGTTGGCTGGGTGGTTGTTGCATAGCCCGCCACCGTCGGTGTTGAACGGCAGTCGACCGACTCCGGCGATGAGATTGCCGTCGGCCACAAAGTGGCCTCCACGGCCCTTGGGACAGAAGCCTAGATCTTCCAGTTGAAGCAGCACGGTGATGGTGAAGCTGTCATAGATCGAGGCGTACTTGATGTCCGTCGGCGTGACACCTGCTTCGGCGAAGGCTAACGGGCCAGAGACGGCCGCGCCTGTTGTGGTGAGGTCCAGGCGTCCGGCCTCGGTATGACCGACCGTCTCTCCACCACCGGCAATCCGGACGACCGGCCGAGCCAGTGATCGAGCGATCTCCGGCCGTGTGACGATCAACGCGCCGCCGCCATCACTGACCACGCAGCAGTCCAGTCGATGCAGGGGGTCGCTGACCATTGGTGATGCCAGCACGTCCTGCACTGCTACCACGTCACGCAGCATCGCGTTGGGGTTGTGCTGCGCATGATGCGACGCGGCGACCTTGACCCACGCCAACTGTTCGCTCGTGGTGCCGAACTCGTGCATGTGCCGCATGGCCACCATGCCATAGCCGTTGACAGTGCCCATGCGAAAGGGCGCCTCCCAAACCGCATCCGGCGATCCGACGCGAACACGCGGCGCAGTGCCGCTGTGGCCCTCGCTGCGCGGCCTGCCCGCCAGGGTAATCAGGGCGACGTTGCAGCGGCCGGCGGCAATCGCGTCTGCGGCATGTTGTACCAGCGACAGGTAGGAGGCCCCTCCAAGATCCGTGCTCTCGGCGTGCGTCACGCGCAGGTTCATGTACTCGATCATCGACGTCGGACCCATGCCCGGCGCATCACCCGAGCAAAAGTATCCATCGATCATCGACTTGTCGATCCCGGCGTCTCGGCATGCGCCGGCGGCGCACTCTGCGTGCAGCTGAGCCACCGACTTGTTGGGCGCCTTGCGAGTCGGATGTTCGTAGGCGCCGACGATACAAGCCTTGCTTGCGTTGCGCGCGGTCACCGACGCACCCCTCTCTTGGGAGCGGAGTCGCGGCGCGCTAGCAGTTCTGTTGAACAGAAATAAGTTTTCATAAACAGCATTCTGCACGCACTTCGCTGCGTCCGGTGTTTGGTGGGTCTCCATCCGGCTCCTGCTTGACAGCTTGGTCTGCAGGGCGTCCAATTTCAATTTACAGAATACAAATTCTGTTAAACAGAACTAAACATGGTCAAAAAAGAGCTCCTCGATCAGCCCGTGCCGTTTCTTGTGAACGGGCAGCCCCGCCAAGGTTCCGCCGAGCCGGTGGACTCCATCAATCCAGCCACTGGAAAACTGAATCACCGTGTCTCGAGTGCTGGGTTGACAGACGTGGATGAAGCGGTCGGCCACGCTGCGCGTGCGGCCAGCGGGTCCGTTTGGCTCAAACAGACACCGCCGCATCGGGCGGCGCTGCTTCATCGAATCTCGGAGCTCATTGCCCAGAATGCCGACCCGCTCGCGCGCCTGCAGATGCTCGAGAACGGAAAGGTCTGGTCGGAGTGCCTTGCGCAGGTTCGTAGCGCCTCGGCCACGTTCCGCTACTACGCTTCGGTGTGCGAAGTACTGGGCTCCGAGATCACGCCGCCGCGGGGTCCTTACCTGTCGATGACTGTTCATGAGCCGTACGGCGTTGTCGTGGCCATAACACCCTGGAACTCGCCATTGACGATGGAGGCGCAGAAGGTCGCGCCGGCGCTTGCAGCGGGCAACGCGGTGATCCTCAAGCCGTCGGAACTGACCCCTTCACCTGCGCTGGAGTTGGGCCGTCTGATCGGTCAGGCGCTGAAGGAGGCGGGGCTACCGGCCGCGCTGTTCCAAGTGCTGACGGGGCCGGGAAGCGGTGTCGGCGCAGCACTTGTGGAGCACCCGGGCGTGCGCATGGTGTCCTTCACAGGTGGCACGATCAGTGGCCGGCGTATTGCGCAGGCGGCGGCAGCGCGCTTGATGCCGGTGGCGCTGGAGTTGGGTGGCAAATCGCCGCATGTCGTGTTCGCGGACGCTGACCTGGATGTCGCGGCAGAGGCGGTCGCCCTGGGCATCTTCGAGGGCAGTGGGCAAAGCTGCATTGCCGGGTCGCGGCTGTTCGTACAACGCAAGGTCCATGACCAAGTACTCGACAGGCTGCTGAAGCGAGCCCGCAGCCTCCGGCTGGACTTGCCCGACGCGCCGGGTGCGGAGATGGGGCCGATTGCGTCCTTTTTGCACCGAGACCGCATCGCAGCCATGGTGCGCCAAGCGCGGGAGTCTGGCGCGCAGGTTCTTGCTGGTGGAGCAGCGCCGACCAGCGGCCGGCTTGCGGCCGGAGCCTACTACCAGCCTACTGTCATCGGTGGCATCGACAACACCGCGGACATCGCCCAGCAGGAGATCTTCGGGCCGGTGTTGTGTGTGATGCCCTTCGATGAGGAGGAGGAACTCGTCGGCCTGGCCAACGACAGCGCGTTCGGCCTGGCGGCGGGCGTCTGGTGCGCCGACTATCGCCGCGCATTGCGTGTCGCGCGGCGGCTGGACGCCGGGACGGTCTGGATCAACACCTACAAGCAGTTGTCGATTGCAACCCCGTTTGGCGGATTCAAGGACAGTGGACTCGGCCGTGAGAAGGGGACGGCGGGCTTGCGCCTATACCAGCAGACCAAGGGCCTCTACCTCGGTCTAGATGCCTGACGACGTTGCATCAAGATCACTTGGAAACCACACGAATGACGCTCATGGACATCAACACCCTCGGATTCATCGGCCTCGGCGTCATGGGTGAACCGATATGCCGCAACCTTGCCCAGAAGAGCGGGCTTCCCGTTCATGCATTCGACCGTGACCCGCTGCCAATGCAGCGGCTTGAGGCCGTTGGCGTTGAGCCTGCGGACTCTGTCGCCGATGTGGTAGCCAAGGCGGACATGGTTTTCCTGTCCCTGCCTTCCGGCGAGGTGCTGCACGGTCTCGCAACGGAGCCGGAAGGTCTGATCGCGGGCGCTCGGAAAGGGCAGCTTTTTGTCGATCTGGGCACCTCGCCGCTGGACACGACGCTCGAACTTGGCAGGGCGTTCTCAAGCAAGGGCGCGGACTTCATGGACGCGCCGGTAGCACGCACGCGTGCAGCCGCTGAGGCGGGAACGCTGTCGGTGATGGTGGGTGCAAACGAGGCTCTCTTCAACCTCGCCAGGCCCTACATCTCGACATTCGCAAGTGATGTCACCCACTGCGGCCAGACCGGGAGCGGTCAAGTCGTCAAGATTCTCAACAACATGGTGCTGTTCGAGACGGTTGTTGCGCTGTCTGAGGCAAAGGCTATCGGAGAGCGCTTGGGTGTGGAGCCGAGCTCGCTGTTCGAAGCCTTCACCAAAGGCTCGGCCGACAGCTTTGCGCTGCGTAGCCACGGCATGAAGTCGATGCTCCCGCAGGAGTTTCCTGAGCGGGCCTTTTCGGTGAAGTACGCGCGAAAGGACTTGGGCTACGCGCTGCGCTTGGCACATCACGCGGGCATCGACGCACAGGGTGCGCGTGGGGTCGACCGCTTGTATCAAGGCCTGATCGACGCCGGTCTTGGCGACTTCTACCACCCAATCGTGAGCCGTCTGATAGCGGAGTCGGGCAACTAGGTCCTGACCGCGGGAGAGGCGACGGCTCGTTCGGCGAGACAGATGGCGGGCGGACGTGAGTCCCGCCGATGTTCCAGCGTTGGTTGCGGCCGCGCCAACGGGTCGCCTATCGCGTAGCTGGCCGGCGCCTGTTTGGCACGCGTGCCGCGCCCGGCCAACTGCCGCCCAGCGCATGGGTGGCGGCCTCGGCCGCGTCCAGCAGGGGTTTGGACATCTTGCGTGTCGTGACTTCGTTGAATCGTTCGAGCGGCCCTGACAGGGAGAGCGCGCCTAGAACAATGCTGCCCGGCCCGAACACCGGCGCCGCCACGGCGCCGCACAGGGGGTCGCGCTCTCCATAGGACGTCTCTATGACCGGAGGGGCTGCCACCGTGTCGTTGCCGGGTTGGTACTTGCGCAACACCTTCCCCGCGGCGCCCTTCTTCAGGGGCAGCACGTCGCCGGCGCGTACCCTGTCCAGCGTGGAGTGCCGGGAGTCCAGGCGCATCAGGCACAGCCTGGTCTGATCGTCTTGAAGGACGTGAAAGGAGGGGCTCTCCATACCGCGGTCAACCAGCGCTTGCATCACCGGCAAGAGGAACTCGGTGAGATGGTGCGAGACCTCGTATGCGCGCCCAAGGCGGAAGGCCAGCGGCCCCAGCACATAGCGCTGGTCTTGTCGGCGGATGACGACCGTGCTGCGTTCCAACGAAACCATCAGACGCAGCAAGGTGCTCTTGTGCTGGCCGGTCAGACCGGCCAGTTCACTGAGCGTCGGTGGGCTGGTGGCGGTGCACACAGCGGCGATCACGCCCATCGCCCGGTCCACCGCGGCGACGCCCTCCATGTTGGCTGCGTAACCCTCGGACAGAGGTTTTGCGGGTTTGCGGGTGTTTGGCATGGAGAGGACAAAGTTCTGTTAGACAGAAATGTAGTTCCTAAATCAGGTCTTGGTCAAAAAAATGGCGCACAAATGCGTACGCACCCTCGTGACATCCGGTCGACGAAGGTGATATGCTTTGTACAAGCAACTCAGTTGCTATATTAGCAACTTTTGACCATGAACGCAAGCACAGGCGAAGCCTCCACGAGAAAAACGATCGACAAGGCCATGCAGGTCCTGCTGACCTTCTCGAATCGCGAGCCGGAACTGACGCTCACCGAGATCGCGGACCGGCTGGGCATGCACAAGAGCATCGCGTCGCGGGTCGTGACCAGCCTGTGCGACTGGCGCATGCTGGAGCGCGACCCGGTGACCAAGCGCATCCGGCTGGGCATGGCGGCTTGGCAGCTGGGCATGCAGGTCGCGAGCCAGAACGCGCTGTATCGCGAGGCCTCTCCCATACTGGGGGAGCTCACCGAGAACACGCGCCACTCGGCCTATGTCGCCATCCTGGACCGGGACGAGATGCTGGTGGTGGCCACGGTTCAGAGCCCCGAGGCCTTGCGCGTCACGCTGCACATCGGGGATCGCCGCCCGCTGCATGCCACCGCGGCCGGCAAGCTCATGTTGGCCCACATGACGCCGGAGCAGCGTGCAGCCGCGCTTGAGCGAAGCGGACTGCAGCGTCTGACCCGCGCGACGCTCACCACCGCGAGCGAACTGGAAGCCGGGCTGGCTCTGGTCAGGCGAAACGGCGTGGCCTGGAACGAGGGGGAGAGCGTCACCGGCGTGGGCGGGGTTGCCGCCGGCGTGTTTGACGCCTCCGGCGCCCTGATTGCGGCGGTCTCCAGCGTGTTTCCGCAAACGCTCGTTGTCGCCTCAAAGAAGTCGGCCCTGGCCAAGCAGGTCAGGGATGCCGCCGCCACCTTGTCGAGCCGATTCGGCTGGACCGGTATCACCGTACCCAGAAAGAGCAGAGCATGAAGATTTACACCGAGTTGAACCTCGGAAAGACCGATCCCGGTCTGCGCGAACCCGACGAGCCCTTTGACATCACGCTGGCATGTGAAAAGGCGGCCTTGGTGGAGAGCCTGGGCTTCGACGGCATCGTGTCCACGGAGACCAAGGACGACTCCTTCATCATCACCGCGCTGGCGGCGCAGGCGACCAAGCACATCGAGGTAGCCACTTCCGTTGCCATCGCGTTCGCACGCACGCCTTACGTCACCGCGATGGCCGCCTGGCGAATACAGGCCTTGTCCCGAGGGCGCTTCACACTGGGTCTTGGGCCCCAGGTGAAGGCACATCTGGTGCGCAGGTTCGGGCTTGACTACACCCCTGCTGGCTCGTGGATGCGCGACTACGTCGGCGCCGTGCGTGCATTCTGGGACTGCTGGCAGAACGGCACGAAGCTGAACTACGAAAGCGAGCGCTACAAGCTGGACTTGATGGTGCCGCTGTTCGACCCAGGGCCCATGTCCTTCGCCCCGCCGCCCATCCATGTCGCGGCGTTGAACCCGATCATGTGTCAGGTGGCGGGTGAAGTCGCCGATGGATTCCGGCCGCACCCGGTGTGCACGCCGCGCTACATCAACGAGGTGTTGCTGCCGGCGTTTCGGCGCGGTGCGCATAAAGCCGGGCGCAATGTCAGTGACCTGGCCGTGGCGATGAAGCCGTTGGTTGCCGCAGCTGCCAACGAGCAGGAGCTGGAAAAGAAGATACGCGACGTCCGCGCTCGCATCGCCTTCTATGCATCCACGCCGGCGTACCGTCCCGCCTTCGAAATCTGGGGGCTCGGGGACCTGGCCGACCGTCTGTCGGCGCTGTCGAGGGCGCAGCGCTGGGAAGAAATGCCGCCGTACGTGGACGATGACATGCTCAACAAGTACGCGGTCGTCGGGCTGTATGACGACATCGCCGACAAGATCGTCGAGCGCTTCGGCGGCGTACTGACGCACGTGGGGTTCAGCACCACCGTCGAAAGCGAAGACGACGCCGACCGCCTGCGGGTGATGGTGGCAAGAGTGCAGGCGGGTTGAGGTGGTGATGGGCATACAGCAGGCTCTCACTCATCTGAAAGTGCTCGACCTCTCCCGCATTCTGGCCGGCCCGTGGTGCACGCAGAACCTGGCAGACATGGGTGCAGATGTCATCAAGGTCGAGCGCCCAGGGGTCGGTGATGACACGCGCAGTTGGGGGCCGCCGTGGCTCAAGGACAGTGAGGGGTGCGACACGCGCGACTCCGGCTACTACGCCAGCGCGAACCGCAACAAGCGGTCCGTCACCATCAACATAGCCAGCCCGGAAGGGCAGACACTGGTCAGGCAGCTGGCGCGCCAGAGCGACGTGCTGATCGAGAACTACAAGCGCGGGGATCTCAAGCGTTATGGGTTGGACTATGCGTCCATCGCCGCGCTCAATCCGCGGATCGTGTACTGCTCGATCACCGGCTATGGGCAGGACGGTCCCTATGCCGACAAGCCCGGATACGACTTCGTATTCCAGGGCATGGGCGGCATCATGAGCTTGACCGGCGAGCGCGACGACCTGCCGGGAGGTGGCCCGCAAAAGGTGGGGGTCGCTCTGTCGGACATCCTTACCGGCATGTATGCCACGGTGGCAATACTTTCGGCGGTCGCTTACCGCAACGAGAGTGGCGAAGGGCAGTACATCGACATGGCACTGCTGGATTGCACCGTCGCCATGGGCAGCAATCAGGCCATGAGCTATCTGCTGACGGGTGTGATCCCTCAGCGCTTGGGCAATGCGCACGCGGCGGTGGTTCCGTACCAGACCTTCGCGACATCAGATGGGCACGTCATCGTCACCATCGGCAACGATGGGCAATGGCGTCGCTACTGCGACGCGATCGAGCGGCCGGACCTGGCCGGCGATGAGCGCTTCTCCACCACCAGCGCCCGCATTGTCCATCGCGAACAACTCGTGCCGCAGATCGCTGCGGCCATGCTGCGCCGAACGTCTTCCCAGTGGGTGAGCAGGCTTGAGGAGGCCGATGTTCCGTGCGGCCCTATCAACAACTATGCGCAGGTGTTTGACGACCCGCAGGTGCGGCATCGCGGCTTGAAGGTCGCTGCGCCACGGGGCGACGGTGCCTCCGTACCGCTGCTTGCCAGCCCGCTCCGACTGCAGAAGACGCCTCCCACCTATCGACGTGCGCCGCCCGCGTTGGGCGAACACACCGTCGAGGTCCTGGGCAGCTTGCTGGGGCTGGATGCCAGCCGAATCGACGCGCTCCGGGCCAAGGGAGTCGTCTGACGTTTTGATTGATCAAGTGGGCTCGCAATGGGCCCCAAACAACCGAAGGAGACATACGTGAAGAAAACAGTCGATCGCCGGCAGGCGCTGGTGAGCACCGCCGCGGCACTCGGCCTGACCATGGGGCTGACGGCGACAGCGCTTGCAAGTGGGCAGGACTTCCCGCCAAAGCAGATGACCGTCGTCGTGCCGTTCCCGCCGGGTGGGCCCACGGACGTGCTGGGACGCCTGGTGGCGCAAGCACTTGCCGCACGGCTGCAAATCAACGTGATCGTGGAAAACCGCCCTGGCGCCAGCGCCACCATCGGAAGCCAGCAGGTTGTGCGGTCTCCGGCTGACGGCAGTGTGCTCCTGTTCAACGCCACGCATCACGTCACCAACCCGGTGTATCTGAAGCGCGTGCCCTACGACACGGAACGAGATTTGGCACCCATCGCGCTGGTGGCCAGCATTCCCAGCGTGCTGGTGGTGCACCCCTCGACCCCCGCGAAGACGGTGGCCGAGCTGGTGGCCTTGAGCAAGAGAGAGCCAGGCAAGCTGTCCATGGCCACCTTCGGCGGAGCCAACCAACTGGCTGGAGAACTCTTCAAGTCGATGGCCGGGCTGGACATCCTGAACATTCCTCACAGCGGCCAGTCACCGGCTGTGACTGCGGTGATCGGCGGGCATGTACCGATGATGTTCGACACCCTCAGTACGGTGCTCCCACACATCACCTCGGGCCGGCTGCGGCCGCTGGCCGTCACAGGTGCCAGCCGCACGGCCTTGCTGCCTGAGGTTCCTGCGCTGGCCGAGACGCCATCCCTTGCCGGCTACGAGGCCATCGCCTGGTTCGGTCTGTTCATGCCGGCAAACGGCACGGTGGCCGAAACCAGGCTCTCGCAGGTCATGTCGGAAATCCTGGCTTCGCCGGAAGTACAGCAGCGTCTGCGAGCGCAGGGCGCAGAACCCGGTTCGCTCACGGGCAGTGCCTTCCGCCAGTTCGTCGGGCAGGAGCTGAAGAAGTGGCAGGCCGTCGGCGAGCGAGCCGGCATCCAGAAGGAGTAAAGCGCTCGATGGACTCGCTGCCTCTGACGGAAGGCCTTCGCAAGCTGCTGCATTGCTCGGTCGAGCGGCGCGGCGTGCTGCTGATCGTGACCATCGAGCGGCCTGAAGTGCGCAATGCGCTTCACCCGCCGGCGTCGCACGAGCTGGCCCAGGTCTTCGACGCTTTCGCGGCCACACCCGATTTGCACGTGGCTGTGCTGACAGGGCGCGGCGGCCAGGCCTTCTGCGCAGGCAACGACCTGAAGCACCTGGCTGCCGAGGGTTCGTCGCCCTTGCCGGCCTCGGGCTTCGGCGGCCTGACCGGACGGTTCGACCTGAACAAGCCCGTCATCGCAGCGGTGGAGGGCGGCGCGTTCGGCGGCGGCTTTGAACTGGCGCTGGCTTGTGACCTGGTGATCGCTGCCAGCCACGCCAGCTTCTCGCTGCCGGAGCCGCGCGTGGGGCTGGTGGCCACGGCGGGCGGTCTGTTGCGATTGCCGCGCCAGATCCCACTGAAGTTGGCCATGGGCGTGGTGCTCGCGGGCCAGCGGGTGACCGCGGAGGAAGGCCGCGCCTTCGGCTTCGTCAACGAGGTGACACCCGAAGGCAAGGCGCTGCCCGCGGCGTTGGCCTGGGCGGCCAGGATCCTCGAAGGATCGCCAAGAGCGGTGCGGGCAGCCAAGGCCTTGGTGAGGGAGGCCATGTCGTCGGAGGACTTCGGCTCGCTGTACCGCCGCCAGAAACAGCTGCCAGAGCTGATGGAGCTCTACCGAAGTGCCGACGCGGCCGAAGGGGCGCGTGCCTTTGCTGAGAAACGAGCGCCTCGCTGGCAGCCTTGACGGCCGAGTCGATGCAACCGAGAGAGCCCATGGCTGGCCCGAACGTCAGTTGCGCTGTGCATGTGGTCGTTCCGGTCAAGCCCCTTGTCGATGGGAAGTCGCGTCTGGCGAGTACGCTGAGCCCCGCGGCCAGGCGCCAGCTGAACTGCCGCATGCTTGAGCGGACGTTGAACCGGCTGCAAGTCTTCCCCGGGGCCGAACGCAGCTGGATCGTGAGCCGCTGCGCCGACGTACTCACCCTCGCTGGCGGCCGTGGCTTCAACGCGGTCTTCGAGCCAGGGCTGGGTGGCCTGAACGACGCCATGGCGCTAGGGGTGCGCTGTTCGGTGGCTGCGGGCGCCGAGTCGGTGCTGAGCATGCCGGTCGATCTGCCGTGGGGCAACGGAGAAGACTTGCGCAGTCTGTTGGCCTGCACTGCAGGTGAGCGCATCTGCCTGCTTGTCCCCGATCAGCATGGAACGGGGACCAATCTGCTTTGGCAATCCCGGGTGGCCATGACAGGGTTCGCCTTCGGCGTTGGCAGCTTGATGCGTCACGCGGAACTGGCCCGCCGGGCGGGTCTGACGCCGGTTGTGGCGAAGTCCGCGCTGTTCGGCTTCGACATCGACGAGCCTGGTGATCTGCGTCGCTGGCAGGCGCTGTCTCGCAGGCCGGCAGTGTGCCGGCCAAGTTCGTCGGAGCAGGCGCTTGCCTTGGGAGCAGTGGTATGAAGCCTGTGGATCGGTCTCTTGTTCAAGAGCTTCTGTCGACCCCCCTGCCGGCGTTGATGCAGGAGGCGCGTCGCATTCGCGATGCCGGGCATGGTGATGCCGTCTCGTACTCGCGCAAAGTGTTCGTGCCGCTGACACAGCTGTGCCGTGACGTGTGCCACTACTGCACTTTCTCCCGAGCGCCCAAGGCCGAACGGCGGGCCTTCATGTCGTTGAGCGAGGTGCTGGCGATATCGCGTGCCGGCTTGGCCGCCGGATGTGACGAGGTGCTCTTCACCCTGGGCGACAGCCCGGAGTCGCGCTGGCAGGTGGCCCGGGACACGCTGGCCGAAATGGGACATGACAGCACCTTGTCGTATCTGCATGCGTGTTGCGATGCGGTGCTGAAAGACGGCGGCCCGCTGCCACACCTCAATGCCGGCCTCATGTCGCGCGATGCGATGCTGCGGCTGCGTGAGGTGTCGGTCTCGATGGGGTTGATGCTGGAGAACGTCTCGCCGCGGCTCATGGGGCCGGGTCAGGCGCACCATGGTTCGCCAACCAAGGACCCGCGTGAGCGACTGCGCGTCCTCGAGCTTGCCGGTGAGCTCCGCGTGCCGTTCACCAGCGGCATCCTCATCGGCATCGGCGAAACACGCGAGGAGCGCCTGCTGTCGCTGTTGGCGCTGCGCGACTCCCACCACCGCCACGGCCATCTGCAAGAGGTGATTGTCCAGAACTTCCGCGCCAAGTCCGGCACGCCCATGGCCGCTGCCGAAGAGCCGGGCTTCGACGAACTGTGCTGGACACTGGCAGCGGCGCGGGTGCTCCTGGGCCCGCAGATGAACCTGCAGGCTCCTCCGAACCTGAGCCCCGGTAGCTACCGCGGCCTGATCGAGGCGGGCTTGAACGACTGGGGAGGGGTGTCGCCCGTCACGCTGGACCACGTGAATCCCGAAGCGGCTTGGCCTCATCTCGAGCATCTGGCCGCGCAGACGGCCATGGGCGGCAAGCGGCTGGTCCGGCGTCTCCCGGTCTACCCGGGCTACGCGTCGGCACCGGAGCATTGGATAGACCCGGGCCTGCACACGCGCGTCCTAGCCCGGACGGACGCTCGGGGATGGCCCCGCGACGACGGTTGGCGAGCGGGTTCCAGCCGCTCGGACGCGGCGCATTTCCGTTTTGACGCCCCGGTCAGCCCGCCGCGATGCCCCACGGCGCTGGATGCCATCGTGGCCAGATGCCGCAGCGGTGCGCGCCTGACAGAACGCGAAGTCACCGCACTCTTCCATGCCGATGGGCACGACCTGCCGATGGTCCTGCAGGCGGCTGACGAACTGCGTGCGCAGACCGTGGGGGACGCGGTGGGCTACGTGGTGAACCGCAACATCAACTACACCAACGTCTGCACACATCGTTGCGGTTTCTGCGCCTTCTCCAAGGGGCGCGCTTCCGCGGCACTGCGAGGAACCCCCTACGACCTGGCCGACGATGAGCTCACCCGGCGGGTGAACGAGGCCTGGATGCGAGGCGCCACCGAGGTTTGTCTGCAAGGGGGCATCCACCCGGACTACGACGGGCGCAAGTACCTGCGCATCGTTCGCCTGGTGAAGTCCGCGCAGGCGCAGATGCACGTGCACGCCTTTTCGCCGCTGGAGGTTTTCCATGGGGCGTCGACACTTGGCCTGTCGCTGGGCGAGTATCTGGCCGAGCTTCGCGCCGCAGGCCTGGGCACTCTGCCGGGAACGGCCGCTGAGATCCTGCATGACGATGTGCGGCGGCGCATCTGCCCGGGCAAGCTGGACACGGCAACCTGGCTCGAAGTGATGCGCACCGCGCACGGGCTGGGTCTGCGCACGACGGCGACCATCATGTTCGGCCACCTCGAGCGGCCGGTGCACTGGGCGGCGCACCTCCTGGCCATCCGCGATCTTCAGGAAGCAACGGGCGGGTTCACCGAGTTCGTACCACTGCCCTTCGTCGCAGCGGAGGCGCCCATGTATCTGCGCGGTCTGGCAAGGCCTGGCCCCACGGCCCGGGAGGCCGTGCTGATGCACGCGGTGGCTCGTCTGGTGTTGCATCCCCACATCCGCAACGTCCAGGCCTCCTGGGTGAAGCTTGGTACTGCGGGTGCCGTTGCCGCCTTGCGGGCGGGCGCCAACGACCTGGGCGGCACGCTCATGAATGAGAGCATTTCGCGAGCGGCAGGCGCCCAACATGGGCAAGAGCTGGCGCCTTTACAGATGGAGTCGCTGATCGGCCTCGCTGGGCGCCGGGCGCGGCAGCGCACCACGCTTTACGAAAACGCCGACGAGGAGAGGCGGGCTGTCGCTCGCCGTGCGCAGCCGCTGGCGCCCGTCGTCCAGACCCCGGTGGTTTTCGCAAAACGCCAGTCATCCGGGCCTGCACAGGTTCAATCCAGGAGCATGTATGCCGAAAGCTGAAACACCGCGCCGCCGCATTGCCGTGCTCGGCGGCAGTGGCGCCGAAGGTTCGGGGCTGGCGTTTCGATGGGCGCGGGCCGGTCACGAGGTCACCATCGGGTCGCGCGATGCGGGTCGCGCCGATCAAGCCGCGGCGGTCTTGAACGAACGCCTGGGGCGGATGGGGGCGACCCGGGGCGCTGCCTCTGCACAGGCCGTGGTCGACGCGGATGTGGTCGTGCTTGCCGTCCCCTACGCAGCCCAGCGCAGCACGGCGCTCGGGCTTCGAGGCGCCCTGGCGGGCAAGCTGCTGGTTGACGTGACCGTGCCCCTGATGCCCCCGAGAGTGGGCACCGTGCAGCTGCCGGCTGGTGGTTCCGCGGTTGCCGCTTTGCAGGCCGAACTGGGCGCTGACGTGCGTGTGGTGGCTGCTTTCCAGAACGTCTCTGCGCACCACCTGCTGGACCCCGATCACGTGATCGAATGCGACGTGCTAGTGTGTGGCGACGACGCCGATGCGCGCGAGTCAGTGGTCGCACTGGCGAACGATGCCGGTCTGCGTGGCATCCACGCAGGCCCCATCGCCAACGCCGCCGCGGCAGAGGCGCTGACCTCCGTGCTCATCGGGATCAACCGACGCTACAAGGTGCCTGGCGCCGGAATTCGCATCACCGGCATCCCGCAGGGCGACGGCCTGGCCTGTGGTTGACGCGCACCGCTTGGGTACCACGCTGCCTGGCGCGGGCTGTGCGCCGAAGGTGGCACCCACGCTGCATGTGCAGGCGTTGGCGGCGTTCCCTGAGGTTCGGCCCGGGGACGATCTCGTCTCGCTGGTGCTGGACAGCTGCCGGCAGACCGGCTGGCACCTTCAGGCGGACGACTGTCTGGTGCTGGCGCAGAAGATCGTTTCCAAGAGCGAAGGGCGCCTGGTTCGCCTGGCGGAGGTGCGGGCGTCCGAACAGGCGCACTCGCTGGCCATGAGGTGCGGGCTTGATGCTGCCGTGGTCGAACTGGTGCTGCGCGAGTCCGTCGAGGTGGTGAGAGCTGCTCCGGGCCTGCTGGTTGTCGAGCATCGTCTCGGCCACGTGATGGCCAATGCGGGTGTCGACCAGTCCAATGTGCCGGGCGCGGACGGAGAGCCATACGCACTGCTGCTGCCTGTCGACCCCGATGCCAGCGCCAGGGGTTTGGCGCGTGCCATCACCGCGCGCACCGGTGCGCCGGTGTCTGTGGTCATCAACGACAGCTTCGGCCGGCCGTGGCGGCAAGGCGTGTGCGGCACTGCCATCGGTAGCTACGGCCTGCCCGCGCTGCGCGACCTGCGGGGCACGCGTGATCGCGAAGGGCGTTTGCTGCAGAAAACCCTGGTCGCCATGGCCGATGAGGTGGCGGCCATGGCCTCGCTGGTGATGGGCCAGGCCGACGAAGGAAGGCCCGTGATCGCCATTCGCGGTTTGTCATTTGATCCGGCAGCCAGCGGCATGGCAGACGTTTTCAGGCCACGCAGTCAGGATCTGTTTCGATGATCGTCGTGCTGTCGGGGGGCGTGGGCGGCGCACGCCTGTGCGCAGGGCTGATGCAAGTCTTTGCGCCCGACGAGATGTTGATCGTCGTCAACAATGGCGACGACTTCGACCACTGGGGCCTGCGTGTCTGCCCTGACCTGGACACGGTCATGTACACCTTGTCCGGCCGCGTGGACGAGCAGCAGGGCTGGGGCGTGCGGCAGGAGACCTGGCAGGTGCTGGAGGCGGTGGTCGCTGCCGGCGGCGAGGGCTGGTTTCGCATCGGAGATGGTGACCTGGCCACCCATCTCATCCGCACCGAGCAGCTGCGAGCCGGCCGCAGCCTCTCGTCGGTGACGCAGGCACTGATGCACACGCACGGCATCCGGCACCAGGTCGTACCGTCAACCGACGACCACCACCGCAGCCTTGTGCTGACCGATGCAGGCTTGCTGGACTTTCAGACCTACTTCGTGCGCCGCCGCTGCGAGCCAAGGTTGCTGGGTCTGCAGATGGATTCGCGCGCGGCCGATGGTGGCCCAGCGCGCCCTGCCCAGGCGTGGGCGGCAGCGATGATGCGCCAGGTCGACGCAGTGCTGGTCTGCCCATCCAACCCGATACTCAGCATCCAGCCGATGCTGACATTGTTGGGTGTGCGTGACTGGCTTCGTCGACGGTCCTTCCCCGTGCTGGCGGTTTCTCCCTTCATCGGTGGTGGCGCCATCAAGGGGCCGGCCGCCAAGATCTTCGGCGAGTGCGGCCTGGAAACCTCGGTGAGGGGCCTGGCCGGCTGGTACGAAGGGCTTGTGGACGGGTGGCTGGTGGACTCGAACGACGCTGAAGAAGTGCGCACACTTGCCGGCCTGGGCTTCCAGGCCCGTGTTGCGAACACCTGGCTTGACAGTGACGAACGTCGAAGGGGCGTGGCAGGTGCGTTGAAGGAATGGCTGCGGGACGGCGTCGCCCTCGCGCCCGGCCGTGAGGGCGGCCGCATCGCGGTTGATCGCACATAGTCCGCTCAGAACAAGCCGAGTGCCGACCTACGCTGGCGAGCGCCCCAGCGGGATCCGCGCGGTGAGGCTGACTGGGTCCAGCACGAGCAGCGCAGTGAGGGCCAAGAGAAGCACCCGCAGGTGCGCCAGGATCAGACGGATGTTGTGTCCCGCACCGCACCGCACCGCACCGCACCGGACGGCGTGGATCACGTCGCCGTCGCTGCCCTTGAGCCAGTTGCGCGCCAGCAGCCCGTCGATCTTCATGTGCCTGGTGGTCGGCTCGATGGCTTGCCTGCGCTTGAGCAGTTTCTTCAGCGCCGGTGGCAGGCCTCGGGTGTGGCTCAGCAGCAGCCTCACGCCTTCAGGAGCTTGAACGCCGCGGTAGCCACGGTCAGCATCAACGCTCAGCTTCGGACCCATCGGAAGCCTCAGCACAGTTTGCAAGGAATCGAGGTGTATTGGGCCTCATTCCTGCAAATCAAACCATGGGCAATCGACCGCAAAGCAAGCAACGGCGCGGATTTCAGCGTCGTTCAGGGCGGACTCTGTAGTTGGAGGCTATGCATCTCTGACGTGAGCCCAGAAGTCGCAACAGCTGCTGGTGCGCAAGCTATTAACGCTTGGCCTAGCCTGAAGTAGATCAAGCCTTCCTGTTAAACCTTAAATGCCAATCAGATTGGAGTTGAGTACGCGCCAATATAGCTGGCTCCAGGAACGCCTTCTATATCGACCACCGTCCCGGTATTTGCGCCGAAAGTCAACAATGGCGACCCAATCAAAGGCCGCCCGCTGGCGTCCACGACCGGGTCCACAAAGAGGTCATTGACCCCCGCCGTTCCAGAAACGTTGGTCGCGTTCATCCACAGCGAGTTGTAATCCTCCAGGGTTCCAGTGTGTTTGTGTATGCCTGTGGAGAATGTAGAAACTTTGTTGTTTACGATCGATACCTTGATGTCAGCCGGGTTCCAGTTGTCAATCCCGTGCCCAACGCCGGCTCCGATGATGGTGTTGTTGTAGACCTGCGTTTTTGATGCGGCTGTTCGCACTCCGCCCAGCCCGAGCGGCGACTTGTTCGAGACGTAGTTCGAGTGGAAGATAACCCCAGCACCGTCAATCCATACTCCCCACTCGCCACCATAAACGTGGTTTCGAGCTACCAGCGTATCGTCTGTTCCCACATACAGCGTCTTGCTTGGGTGCGTAGCGCCGCCAGCATAGTCCGGCATTATCATGACATTGCCAACAATTGTTCCGTTGATTCCATTCCGAACGATAAGACACTGTTTTTCGTCGCTGTTGCTGTGGTCGAGAAAGCAGTCTTCCACAAGAAAGTTCGAGTGGTTGTCCAATTGGATGCAGTCGCCGTTGGTATTTGTCAAATCTATGTCGCGGATCGTCAACCTTCGAAGAGTTAAGCCCGACCCGCCGTTCTGGAATATGCCGTCGTGCGGAATTCCTTCGATCAAACAGTCTTCAACGACGGTGTCATCGCACTGCAGCCTGAAGCCGTATCCGTTGCCAACGCCCGTGTGAGCAACGCCTTTGACCCAGACTCTGCGGATCAGGCCCCTGTACGAACGGTCGGTCGACGTCAGGCCAGCCACAATCCCTCTCGGATTGTTCACGGGGCTGGGGATGGATATCTCCAAATTCTGGATTACCCAGTCGTAGCAATCGGCCCCAACGTGCACCGCCGTGGCATTCGGAGACTCAATCTTCGCCTTTCTGTTGTCCGAGACAACATTGCCTGTTAGAGCTTCATACGCGCCTATAAGAAAATTGCTTCGACCGGAATTGACATAGACGCTGCCCACGTAGGTGGACCCCTCTCGGAGCAGGTAGGAGTTACCGCTGGCTACGACAGTGGGAAACACTTTGAACGGAGACAGCAGGGTGCCGCTTCCGGGGCCAACGGCATCTGGGTCAATGTAGATGGTTGCCATTTTTATCTCATCCCTGATGGGTGAATACAGAAGACCGGCCTCGCGTGTTCGAGGCAGTCGCATGTGTCCAGCTGAAAGCCGCTATAGAAAGCGATCAAGAACTCGAATGACTGACTGCGCGGCCATGAACACGGCCGTCTGTTCGATCCTTGCCGCCTGCAACTGGAGGTCTGATTTTTCCGGAACTGACAAACGAATGGCTGGCACAGGGCCAGCGCCGGTCTGACAGTTGCTGCAGATAGCGCCGCTGCCTTGGTCTGAGTCAGAAGCCAAGACCTCAGCGTTCAGGCGAATGTCGACGTGCGTGGGGAAGCAAATCGCCCTGAAGGGGTAGGAGTCCAGTTCCTGCGGTGAAGCACGGAGGTCCAGAAAAGCCAAGTCGGAGCCAAAAGCTTGGGCTGATTCCCAACCGACCTGGCCTAGAACGCGTCGAGCGCCAGCCACGCAAGTTGCGCCACGTCGCTCCACATGCCTTGCAACCAAGGCTTCAACCCGTTCGTCGATGCTGTCGCTGAAGCTCAAGCGTACTGAGGCCTCGACCCGCTCTTCGGCGACGGTGTTTTCTACTTCAATCAGGTTGCCAAGAAGGCTGGTGAACAGAATCGCCTTCTTCGTGTGGCCCGAGGGGCTCGACTTCGGCAAGCGGAACGCCGTTGCGGCCACGGAGGTGGTTGGAAGCGTACTGGCAGTGGCAGCGAGCACCAGATTGAACATCCGTCGGTTCATGTGAGGGCTCCCGAGTTTGTGAAGATGCCGTGTCACTCTGGGCACACTGCCGTTGTATCACTGGCGGCCCGGGTTGTGAACGATTGTTGGCCACTGTATGAAGAGTTGAGCTGCATCTACGTCGGCGTCGCCTGCTTGAAGTCGTGCGCCATCCTCTGCAGTGCTGTTGACAGCCTTCAACATGCATGACGTGTGGCCTGACCTCGTTGGCCTCCGCGAACAACAAACCCTCAGTTGCGTTGTTTCGAACCGCAGCCAATCCGCTTGTCTCAGGCCGCTGCGTGTTCAAACGAGCGGAGCCGGCTCTGTGTATGCCTCCCCATCAGGCAGACATTACGAGACTCGTGGTTGCTCATGGCCGACCAGGAAGCGCACGCACCCAGGCAAGCGCTTCGTCCAAGTCCAGGTTGAGACTTGCATACGTCTTGCGCAGGAGGCGGTCTGGCAACGCCCAGTCCCACTTCTCGCGCTGCAAGTTCTTGGTGTCGGCCAGCAGCAGGTCCAAGGCCGGCGCGTCGTCGATGCCGGCGTCAAGCAGCATGTCCAGGACTTCTTCGGCCGTGTGCCGGCCCTTCAGCACTTCAACCCCCGGGCCCGAGGGCGTCGCCAGCAGGCCGCGGCGTCTCAGCAGGCAAGCCAGCGCCTCGTTCGTCGAGTCGCCCAACCAGGTCAGCAGCAGCAGCTCCGGCCCTTGGTCTAGCGTGTGCGCTTGGGCCAGGCCTCTGGCCGCGTAGTTCGCCCGCGACTCCTTCAGAAATCGCCTGGCCACCTCGTCAAGATACGGCGGCACCTCGGCAGATTCCAGCAGCTGCCGCATCCGCTGGCGAACACGTGTGTGAACCCTTCCAGCGCCGCCTGCAAAGAGCGGCGGCGTGCCGCCGCCCGCACGCACAACAAAGATGGTCTTCTGCTCTTCGTCGATGTCCTCCACGCGCCAAGTCTTGCCGCCGAAGAGGATGCGCTGCCCTATCGTCAGCGCCTGCGACACCGGGAGCGTGCCCAGCGCCCTGCCCCCCGCGACGATGCGAAACTCCTCGTCGGCCGCAAAGGCGGCGTAGAAGGCGTAGTGGTTGACGAACTTCTCGCCAAGACGCCCATGCAGCAGCGTTCCGGCTGAGTCTTGAACCAGCAGCTCTCGCTGCCCAAGATGGCGCACAAGCGCCGCGAACTCCTCCTTCGACAGCCCCTCGAAAGGCGTCCCAGGCGCACACAGCAGCCCGTAGAGTTGCCCGATGCTGGCGCCGCCGTTCTGCGCCACGAACGAAAGCACCTGCTGCACCAGTGTTGACAGGTGGGCCCCCTTGGCCATGGGCGGCTCAAACCAGTTCTCGAGCAACAGCGAGACCATGGCAACCATCTGCACCGTGCCCAGCCTGAGCTCGCTTGCAATGGACGCCTTCCCGCCCATCGCGTTCTCGATGCAGTAGCCGCGCAAGGTGGCGGGTTCGCCCTTGCGCCGCCCCGAGCGCCCCAGCCGTTGGCGCAGGCTGGCCACCGAGGGGGGCGAGCCGATCTGCGCAACGCTCTTGACGGCGCCGATGTCTATGCCCAGCTCCAGCGTGTTGGTGCAGATGGCCGTTGCCGGCCGCTCCTTCTGCTTCAGCGCTGCTTCGGTTTCCGACCGAATCTCCTTGGACAGGCTTCCGTGATGGGGCCAGAACTCCTTGGGCACCTGCTGCGCTTCGCACAGGCTGTTCAGCAGATGCGTGTACCGCTCCACCTCGCGGCGGGAGTTCGGAAACACCAGGTTGTTGGACCCGCGCAGCCCCTTGAACAAGTGCGCAGCCACCTGTGCCGGCGTCATCGGCTCTGGCTCGTCCTCGTCTCCTTCGCGGCCTACAACCCTGGGTTCCTCGTAGCCCTTCACCAGAATCTTCAGCTCGACGCCGGCTGACTTCGACTCCACGATGCGAACCGCCGAGCCGCCTCCGGGGCGCAGAAAGTTGGCGGCCAGGCTCATGTCGCCCAGCGTCGCCGAGAGCCCAATGCGAGGCACGCGCCGGCCGATCACACGCTCGACGCGGTGCATCAGCGACTGCAGCTGCTTGCCGCGCTCGGCGCCTATGAAGGCGTGCAGTTCGTCGACCACGAAGAATGTCAATCGCTCGAACACCCGGCCAACGGATGTCCCCCGGTTGCACAGCAGCGCCTCAAGAGACTCCGGCGTGATCAGCAAGACGCCTTCGCGCTTGTTCAGGAAACGCGTCTTCGTGGAGGCCGAGATGTCGCCGTGCCACGGCCAGACGGGCAGCTCCAGCTGCTCGCAAAGCCTTTCCAGGCGCCCGAACTGGTCGTTGATGAGCGCCTTCAAGGGGCTGATGTACACGATGAGGCCCGACGACCCGGCCGCCAGCAGGTGTGTCAGCGCAGGCAGAAACGCCGCTTCCGTCTTGCCCGCCGCCGTGGCCGCGGCGACGATCACGTCTTGCTCGCCTTGCAGGATGAGCGGAATGGCGGCTTCCTGAGCGTCTCTCAGCGCGCTCCAACCCTCGGCCCAGATGAAGCGCTGTATGCGCTCATCCAGCAGGTGAAACGAGCTTGACGCCGGCTCGCTCATGAGCAGCGCAGTGCGCCTCGTTGTGCGCCTCGTTCCATGCCGGCTTCTCGGCGCCTTCCCGCGGCAGGTGGCTACATCTTGAACGACGCAAACTCGTCGCCGTCTTCCACCTCTACCGCCTGGTCGCTGGCGCCGCCCGTGTCTGCCGAGACATCCAGGCCGCCCAGCCGCTCTTGCCAACTGCTGCCTGGGTTCTGCTCCAGCACCGCCAGCAGGTTGATGAAGGCTGTGATGGTGGTGCGCGGCGTGCGGAAGTAGGTGTCGCCAATGCGCTTGGAGCAGTGCTCCATGAAGCTCATCACCCCCTGGTCGGGCAGCAGGTGTTTGGCGGGGTCGCCAAAGGCGTAGACGCCGCGAATCTTCAGCAGCAGCACGTAAAAGTCTTCCGGCGTCAGGCTGGAAAGGCGCACCACGGGCCCGCTGAAGTCCACCAGCCCGTCGGTCGCGAACGTGTTCTGCGCTAGGCGGCTTTGCAGGGCCGGGTAGCTGTACAGGCCGCGCCGCGTGTCCAGCAGAAACTCCGGGGTGCCACCCAGCACGAACCCCAACCCAACGGCGGTGCCTTGAAGCGAATCGTTCAGGATGCGAAGAATCTGCTCGTAGTTGGCGTTGCGCGCCTGCACGTTGGCCAGCTTGTACAGGTTCACCAGCTCATCCAGGCCCACCAGCAGGCCGGAGAAACCCGCCAGCCGTATGAATCGCGCCATCAGCTTCAGCTGGTCGTACACCGCCGCGTCATCCACGATGGCGCGCACACCCAGCGCCTGCCTCGCGTCGGTTCTTGTGTTGAACTCACCGCGCAGCCAGCGGATGGCGTCCGACTTGAGCTGCTCGTTGCCCTCGTCGAAGCCACGGCAGTAGGCTGCAACAACGTCGGCAAAGTCGTAGCCGTTCACAAGCTCGGTCAGGTGGTCCAGCTTCTGCCGCAGCACTGCTTCGGTGGCCTGGCCCGAAGCCTTGGCCTCGGCCTTTGCCGTGGCGATGAACTTCTCCACGATGCCGCTCAGGGCGCCGCCATCGGGCTTGGTGCGCGTGGAAAGGTTGCGCATCAGCTCTGCGTAGAGCGAGCGGGCCTGGCCCCCGCTGGCGTGCAGCCGGCGGTCTGGGTTGAGGTCTGCGCTGGCCACCACCAGCTTCTTCTCCATCGCCACCGCACGCACGAGGTTCAGGAAGAACGTCTTGCCGGCGCCGTACTCGCCGATGACCACGCGAAACGCAGAACCGCCGTCGGCAATGCGCGCGATGTCGCCAACAAGCGTTTCGATCTCGCGCGTGCGGCCCACCTGCACCAGGTGCTGCCCGGTGCGGGGCACCACGCCTGCGCGCAGCGACTGAATGACGGCGTCGCGGTCCCTGGGGCGAATGGTGGTGCTCATGCGTCTACCTTCTCAAGCATCTCGGCGTTCACGGTGGCGGGGTCGTCGCCCTCAATCAGCGGCATGTCGTGTGCATCGAAGGCGGCTTCGTTGATGCGCTCCAGCGCACCGTCTAGCATCAGGTCCAGGTCGGCCGCCACGTCCATCAACTCATCACGGCTCCACTCTGGCCGGGACAGCAGCATGCGAGCCAGCGCGCTGTGCGCTTCGTCCAGGCCCAGCAGCCCCTGCGGCAGGTCGGCGGCCTCGGCTTCGGGCTCCACGTCCGCCTCCGCCCCCGCCGGCTCTGGCGCTGCCGCGGCGGCAGCCTCCTCGGCCTCCGCAAAGATGTTGGCCAGCAGCGCCGACACCTTCTCCGTGTCCTTTTGAAGCGCAGCAATGCGGGCCGGGTCCAGCTTGAAGCCCGACGCTTCCACCTTGGCCACAGCGGCGGCCGCCGGCTGCGTACCGGCTGAAACGGCGTGAACGTCGGCGAAGACCTTCTTCGCATCCACGCCCAGCGCCTTGTAGACCTTCTCCAGCATCTTTACTTCGGCCGGCGAAACCTCGCCGTCCGACTGGGCCACCGTCGCCATGAATGCCGCGATGGTTTCCTTCACACCCAGGTCCAGCGGTTCAAACTTCTTCTTCAGCGCGGCCAAGGAGGCCGGTGCCGTCATCAGCAGCCGCAGGTGTGCCAAGAGCCGCCTTGTCTGGCTGGGCGCCAGGTGCCCCCAAGACAACACGGTTTCGCGAAGATGGCCCATCTCCTTGATGCCGAACTCGCCGTCGGCCGATGCCACTGCCGAAGCCAGCTGCAGCGTCAGCGCAGCGGCCAGGTAGGGCCCATTCGCCCTGGGCAACTGCTCTGCCGGCGGCAGCGCAAACAGCACCACCTTCTCGTCGGGCTTTGGCGGCCTGGCGCCGCTGAGCACATCGGGCTCGAAGCCCACGTTGGCAGATTCCAAGGTGCGCGCCAGCGATAGCGTCTTGTCCTTTGCAAAGCTGCCGCTGGCGCCCAGGGTGTTGAGCAGGTCTTGGTATGGCATCACCACCATGCCTTCGCCCATGCGGCCCTTCAGCGCCTGCAGCACCTTCTGCGCGGCCTGCGGCCACAAGGGTGCCGGCAACTGAAGCAGGGCCTCCAGCGAGGCCTTTGCGCCAGCGTTTTTGCCCACCAGCCGGCTGTAAGACTCCAGCGGCTTGGTCGCCGACTCCACCAGCTGCTGAAGCTTCTTCACAGGGGCGGTGAGCACGGTGACGTCCGGTACGTCGCCAAAGGTGAGCTTCAGTTCGTTGTACCCGCCGAAGCCAGCCGACGCCGGCCGGTAGACCAGCTTCAGCTTCGTGCGGTTGCGGGGCAGCACCAGGCCACCGCCAAACGCCTCTTCGTACTGCTGTTGAAAGAGCTTGCCGAACTCTTCCGCGCAGCGGGTGGCTGGCGTGCGAAGGGGTATGTTGGGGTCCAGCCGCGCCCACGCCAATGCCAGGTGCGGCGGCACGGGCACGCCGTCCACGGCCGCCTGCCCCAAGGCCAGGCGCACATACAGCGGCAGTTCGTAGGTTCGCGGAAATGCCGGAACCGGTTTCTCGTACAGCCTGGAAGGGTGCTCGGCCAGGGCCACCCAGTCCAGCAGCTCGCTGGCGTAGCGGCGGAACGAGCCGGACTTGTCGCCGTAGATGCCCAACAGCCGACGCAGCTCTGCCGCAATGGCCGGGTAGTCTGCCTGGGCCGCCTGGTGCTTGGCTGCGTCGATGATGGCGCGCCGCTCCAGCCCGTAGAAGAACAGGAAGACGAAGCCGATGTCGGCTGCCGGGTGCTGCCGGCCCCCAGCCAGCCAGTTGAGGTAGGCGCGTCGCGCCTGGGGGGACACCTCTGAATAGCTGGGCCAGTAGCCCATCAAACGCTCGGTGTACCCGCCCCCTTTGGCGACGGGCTTCACGGGGTCTATGAGGCAGGGGTCGTTGCCGCCGTGTGACGCCAGCAGCGACGTGCCGACGTAGACCATGCCCCCGGGAATGCTCACGCCCGCCACTTCCACAGGCTGGCCGGCAGGTACCCATTGGCCTGCGCCATACACATTGGGTGGCGTGGGAACCCTGTAGCTCTTTGCAGGCGGCGACGCGGTGGGCACGCTGACGGGCTGGGGGTCGTCCACAAGGCGCGCAACGGCCGGCGACGGCTGCGCAAAGGACGCGGTGCTTGCGGGCCGCTGCGGCGAGCCCTCTTCGGCAGCGACCTGCGGCGAGCTTTCTTTGCTCTTGCTGTACAGATACAGGGCCACGCCGACCGCCAACAGCACACCGGCGCCTATCCAAACCTGCTGCGGAATGTTCGCCAGGAGCGCGATGACGCCCACGAGCAAAGCCGCGCCCACACCGCCCGCCCCCGACTTTTTTCTTCTGGCCACGGCTGTACCTCCCTGCTGTAATGTCTGCTTACAGTCGGCCGCCAGCATAGCGCACGGGTTGTGTTCTGCCGAAACGGCGGCGGCGTTGGTGCTCAGGCCCGGATCAGCGCGCAACGCCGTGGCTTACGAAGGCTCCTGATTTGAACGGGGCGGAGCTCCAACGCCGAAGCGCGAGCGCGTACAGCGCGCGAGTGTGCACAGTCTTGGGCGCAGTTGCACAAGCCGCTTGGGGGCAGGGACCCACAGTCGCACACGAAGCTGCTGCAGCTGAACCCACCTAAACCGGCGGCCACCTCCCGTCAGCCGGCCTGCACCTTTGCATAGCCGCGCAACAGCGCGAGCATGGCTGTAGTAGCGCTCCGTTCGGCGCCCTTGGCGCGCGCGATGTAACCTTCCAGCACTAGTTCGAAGTGTTGCGCCACGGCAGCCCACCGCGTGGGCGAAGGGACTCGCTGGTGCAACGCGGCCCAGCCGGCTTGCAATGCTGGCAGTTCCTTCGCCACGCGGCGTTGCGCGATTGCCTGCATCAGCTCGAACCCCAGCTGTGACGACAGAACCCAGAAGTCGGGCTTGTCCTGCGCCTGGCGCGCAATTGCGACGCGCGTTCGTTCAGTCAGTGCCTCATCCACGCCGCCTTGTAGGGTGAGCTGAAGGGTCATCTGGTTAAGCGGCAGGTAAAACGCGTCGGCGTTGATACCCGATCGCGTGGCCAGCTTTTCGGCGTTCGCGTAAGACACTCGCGCTCTGTCCAACGCCTGCAGGCGGGCCTTGCCGTGACCGAGCCGGCCCTGCAGTATCGCCAACTGCTTGTACGTCGAGCCGCAGAGAGCCAGCCGTTCGTGTGTCGGCCATCGAACGCTCAGCGTGCGCAACTCGCGCAGTGCCTGCTCGGTCTCGATGTACGACTGCTGTAACTCGGCGTGGCTCACGCTGGCGTGTTGCGCCCGAGTCCACGCGCGGCGCGCCCGCAGGTAGCCCAATTGATGAATCGCCTGCATGGAGCCACTGGCATCGTCGGCCGAAAGTGCACGCTCATACCATGCAATGGCAGCGTCGGGATCGCCGGCGTAGGTGTAGGCCACGGCGAAAGCTTCTGCCACAGCACCGATGCTGCCCCACAGCGCGCCGAAACGCGCCTCTAAGTGCAGCACCTTCTCGCGCTGCCGGTACTCGTCGGCATGCATCCACTTCGACTTCACCGCCACCTCTTCTAGGGCCAGTACCAACCCCATCGGAGATGAGACGCCGTCGAACTCTTCGTGCGGGGCCGGCGGCATGGTGGCGGTCTGGTCGGAGAGCGTGCGGTAGGTCCAGTTCGCGTCGCCGTAGGCTTGGTAGGCAGCCCAGGTGTAGCTACCGGGGCTGTCGATCCATGCCGCGTCTCGCGCAGCGGCCACAGCATCGGCGAAAGGCGCACGATCCAGGATCGCACTGTAGAACGTGGTTGCAAAAACCGTTGCGGGGCCGTTGTCCACGGCCCAGCCCGTCACAATCACGCAGCGCACGCCGATTCCGATCAGTGCGTGCGCCATGTCGCACGCGAACTCGGCGCGATTCAACGGTTCGGGCGCGCCAGCTGCGGAGTGCGCGGCAAGGTGACCGCAGTTCACAAAGACAAGTTCAGGGACGATGCGCATGCCGCGTACTTCGTCGGCACCTAGGAAGGTGTTATCCGAGAGTACGATGCCGCCTTTGCTTGGCGGCGATCCATCGACTGCACGCCGTATCGGTTCGCTGTACCCGACAATGTGCAGCATACGGAAGCGGCGTTCGAACAGGCCGTTGATGACTTCAGCGGCGTTCGCACCGATCAGCGTCGTGACACGGTCGGTTTGTAAACCACTCGTGCTCGATAGCACCCCGGCCACTGCCTCGGCTTCGGCCCGCGCGCCAGGCAGGGCCGGGTAGATGGCTGTGTTGGTCATCGGTTCGCCGATGACCAGAACCGCATCTTCGATGGCGACGTCTTGCACCTGCAGCCGATAGCCGTCTTGTCGCAGCTTGCGGAGAAGCCTAGTGCGAATGGCCCATGGTCGGTTGTCGCGGGCATCGCGGCCACGGTCTCCAGGCGTTTCCACCATCTCCCACGGAATAGCGGCGGTGACCTCGTCTAGTTCGAGCAGCATGCGAGCGGCGCCGGCCAGAAAAGGTTCAATCTCCGGAGGTACCAACAGCTGGAATAGCGTTCGCCCAAGTCGCGGGTCGCGACTGTCCGCTGCGCTGGCCTGGACCAGCAGATCGCGCAGCAGCCCGCCCTGGGCGGTTTGGGCACGCACCTGTACGTCGCTACGGCCACGTTGAGTGTCAAGCAAGAAGCTGATGACATCGTTGCCGGCGCTAAACACGCGTAGGAGATCGTGGTCGCTACCGCGGTAGCCGCTGTCAAGCAGCCTGCGCAGCGGGCCTACACCAGTAAGCAGCGTTGGTGCGACGTGGAAATCATCAGGCGCCCCGGCGGCTAGCATTCGCAGCCCGTGCCACGCATCTGTCGCGCGCTCAAGGTAGAGCTCGACAAACGTGATCTGGCCTATGACAGGCAAGCCGTGGTCGTTCAGACGGGCATTGGCGTCATGCACGCCCTGCGCAACAGCGCGGGCGGCGCTACCGGCCGTCATGTCTACGCCACCGCTGCCCATCAACGTTGCCGCCAGACTTAAAGTTAAGTGGCCCCCGGTGTGGGACTCGGCCATGCGCTGTGACCAGGCGATCACGGCTTGCCGAACCGAGACGGCGAGATCTCTGTCGCGCAGCTTGCCTTCATCGCCCAGGCCTACCACTATTACCATGGCCGGTTGCGGCGCCTGCCAGGGGTTGTCGAGCCGGACACGCGTGTTGCGGAAGATCTGGTGGCTGCCTATGCCATCGGGGTACAGGCCGGCGTCCAACGAGTCCTGCATCTGACCGCCCACCAGCCGGTTCACTACCGCTTCGCTGCCGGTGAGCGTAGATGAGCGGGTGTGACCCAACATCAGAGCCTGCGGGACGAACGCGAGGTTGCCATTGAGCACATTGATGCGCAGCGGTTCGCTGCCGGACGCCAATGCCAACTCCGCACCTTGCGTAGCCACCATGAACACGCTGCGTTCACTTTCCACCGCAAACGGTGAGGGCCGCGCTCGTAGGGGCCGGCTCGGCACCAGAGCGGCACGTTCGTTTGTCCCGGGAGCTGTGCCTGGCATCGCTACGAGCGGCGCCAGACGCTCCGTCGTGCCGCGCTCAAGCAGTTCCACAAATGCGTCAAAAGCACGGCGGGCAGTTGGCAGCAGCCCGTGTTCGCTGTCCAGCGTCCATGTTCGCACTCCAGGTAGCAAGGCCAACTCGAGCGGCACGCGGCCATCGCCACCATCATTGGCATCGAGGTAGACGAAGCCCCCGTCACCCCAGGCGCACCCGCTGGGAGTGAATCTCGCGGAGCCCACCACCATCACGATCTTGCTGGCGAAGGCGGGCAGGTCGTGTTCGCGCTGGTGATCGAGTCGCCTACGCAGCGCACAGGCTTGATCCAGAACGCTCTGCGGCGGCAAGCCCCACTCGTACGCGGCGTCGGCAATGTCACCGGCGTTGGCATGCCACCAATTGCGCTCATGCAGTCGTTTCAGATCTTCCTGCGCGATCTGCTTCCATGTGTCGACTCGGCCTAGAGCCAACTGCGGGTCGAGCAGACCCGCCTGTAGTTGGAGGAATCCAGGCATCTCCGCCATCAACTGCCTGATATGTCTGAGATCGAACGCCGATCCGGGTGTTGCCAGCGAGCCACCGAAGGCTTCGTCGCCGGACAGCACCTGCATCGGCGACCAGGAGCCGCTGTTGGGAGTGCCCAGCATCAGCAGTCTCGCCTGCGGATGGCTCATCAGTCGAGCCCAGGTTGCTGGGCGCTCCAACTGCAGGGTACGTGCTAGGAGTCCGCCTGCGCTGTGCGCTAGAACTCGGACCGCTTGGCCGCTGTTCTTGCGCATGTCTAAGGCGCGCTCCACATCACCGGCCAAGCGCAATGCTTCCTGCTCCAACGGGCGGCGCCAGTCGAACGCGAAGGGGATTACTTCGTGCGTATGGGCCAGATGCTCGACGAGATCGTCGTAAATCGCCCCCACCAAGCGATCCGGTTGTACTTTGCTCCCATCCCCCAGCACATACTTCAATCGGCCCAGCCCGCTGACGAGGCCTGGGCTAAGCCAGACGCGATTGCCTTTGGCCTTCAGATGGCTGCACAGCATCCCCGGCAAAACAAAGACCGCGGGGAGATTTGCCAATGAACGCTTACCTCGTTGCCGCTGTGCTGCAAGAAGGCCGACTGCATCGGGTTTCCACTTCAAAGGGCCGATTGGCCGAAAACCAGCAGGCGTCCTTTGCATAAGTGCGGCCAGGATCGTCTCCGCGCTGCCGTAGTCGCTGAAGTAGTTGAAGTGCGTGGCGTGGCCGCTGCGGTGAAGCGCGAACGTGGCGCCACCTTTACGAGGCGCTCCGCCGTACATGCTGCGCGTCTGCACGACCAAGTCATTGTCAGTCCAGTAGCAGGCATCGCCCATCAGTGTCTTGAGCCACCCGCCGACGCCATCGCCGCCTTCGAGGTCCCCTGCCACCACGCGCAACTCGCCGTGGATAGGCTCGGAGGACCCGTCAAGCCAGTTCAAGAGCGGACTGTCGGACACCATGGCCGCTAACCCGGGAAGCGCCATCGGATCAACACGGTGGCGCGTTACATCGCTTAGGTACCCCATCAAGGCAGGCGGCACAGACACGCCGGCCCGTTGCAAGGCCCATATCAAAACTGACACGTAAGCATCTAGGCGCTTGCTAGCCAGCAGCGTTCCACGGGCGGGGCAAGCCACGCGCACGATGCGGTCCACACGGATTTGCTTGGCCCGAACCATGGCATGCAGATCCCTCAGCTCGTTGCGCAGAACGAGAGACTCCGCACCTGGAAAGAACGCTAAATCGGCCGGCGCTATGACGCTCATTGAGGCCACGCGCGCCAGCACTTCGGCTACCAGCCCGCCACGCGAATGCGTAAGCAAGTTCAACCGTGCGCCAGAGGGTAGAGAGCTGACTAGAGTTAACGCGTTGCTCAGCGGCGTCGCCCCAACCGTGGGATGCTCAAGCGCATAGACCCGCCCACCGAATCGCTCGAACAACTCTCTCACGCGTCTTGGATGTTGAGACCACAGCTTGCCGAAAGTAGTAGCAGTGTCGACAAACGTGCCGTGAATCAATACCAGCAGTGGCTCACGCTCGGGGCGGGCGGCGGCAGGCACCGCGTCGAGCTTTAAACCGCTGCCCCTTAGGGGGGTCAGCTTGTCGGGCCGAAGTGCGTAGACCCCAGCATCAACCTGTCCGTCGATCTTCTCCGTCGCTCTGTCGGAGGCAAGGCTTGAGTCGGTCTCCGGCGTCGCTATAGTGACGACTTGGAGTTCCTGCAGCAGCGCGCCGCCCAGAAACCCGGCACCGCGGGTGGCCGCTCCAGCCTCCAGGCCGGCCCACCGCAACTGCGTAGGAACAGGTACTTCCGTGGGAAACGCCGCGGCAGCACCCCGCGTGACTGTGCTCTGACCTAGCATCAGGTCGCGGGCGCTTTCCGGATGGAGCAGCAGTGCTGGGCCGGCATCCAGTTGCAGCAACACAGCATCAGTGCCTGGTATCGCCTGCACCGAAACCGGCTGCCCGCGATTGCGCCATGACGCTACCCGCACCGTAGCTTTCACAGTGCCGGCCAAGCCAAGCGTCCGCTCCTGCGCAAGCGCAGTGACGGGTGCCGGTTGCAATTGCCCCGGAATCACGAAGTCGATAGGCAGCGACTCAGGCCGTACCCAGCCCTGGCCCCGCCGCATGTCGTCGGCGATCCACTCCTTGAATAACTGCCACTGGCGCATAAGCGCTTCATGCGTTAGATCGATGACGCTCTCACGGTCGAGAGCGTGGCCATGGTGAACGAAGTTCACATCAGCCGCCGCTAGTCTTGCCACCACGGTGATCAAGGTAGCTACGGACACGCCGCTGCGCGCGGCAATCTCAGCCAGACGCTGGGGTCTGCGTACCGCATCGCCCTCACGACCAGCAGCGATAGACCGAAACAAGGCCCTGCAGGCCTGCTGCTCATCCCTGGGCATGCCGTCGTAGAGACGTTGGGCATGTCGATTCAATGCTTCGCGCAGACTGCCTGCATTCAGGGTGGATGCGGCGTTGATGAATGGTCGCTTGGGACTGGTCTGCCCGGCTTCGCGCCACCATTGAGCCATTGCATGTTGCAGCATAGGCAGCCGGTCGCGGTCGCCGCCGGCCTCGTCAAGGATGGCGTCCGCGAAGGCGCTATCGACGTTCCCGCCAAACAGTCGCGCAGGCCCGACCATGGCACGGTGCAGCTCAGCACGCTTGAGGCGTGGCGTCAAGTACTGAGCGCGATTGATCGCGTCGGTCAGCGCATCGAACTCGACGCAGCGGTCCAGAAAGTCGGTACGCATCGTCAGCGCAACCACGACGCGGATCCCGCCCGATTGCGGATCGGGCAGCGGCTCGCCGTTGCGGCGGCACGCGTTCAGCAGCAGGTTCACAAAACAGCTTGTCTCGCCCAAGCCGGCCCCGGTCTGCGGGTAGGTGAATACCTCTTCAAACTGGTCGGCGAGCACGAGCAGATTCAAGGTGGGCGGCGCCGCAGGCTGTCCGGAAGCCCGCAGCACCGCCTTACTGCTTTGATACGCAGCAAGGCGCCGTGCCTGCGCTCGCCCCAGTACATTATCTAAACCGTCGACACCTTTGCGCAGTTCCGAGGCGATCAGCGCTGCGTCGGGCGTAGCCTGGTCCACTGTTGCGGGTGACAAAGGTAGGAAAGAAGCGACTGCTGGGGCAGGAGGCTCCACCGACAACTCGACACCCAAGGCATGGCGGCTCGTTAGCGCGGTGGCTAGCGCAAGCATCGGTTGGCCGCCCGGGCGGAACAACGCCAAGCGCCAATGGCTGCCTGTACCCAAGCGGCCGCCAGCAAGCGCAGGAAGAAGTCCTGCGCGTACTAGACTCGACTTGCCGCCGCCGGAAGGCCCTATGACCGCCAGAAAGCGTTCGCGCTGCAGAATCTCAAGCAAGCGATCGGTGTGCGCTTCGCGGCCGAAGAAGATGCCGCTTTCGTGCGGCTCGAAGGGGCGCAGCCCGGGGTAGGGCAGATCGACGATGCGGTGGTCGAACATAGTCGTCGCTATCGGCTACGTTGGCGACGCAACTTTTGCATGAAGCGGCCAAGCTCTCTCTTGTTCGGGCCAGTACGCCAGTCCAGCACCATCAACCCGAGCGGCGGTAGCCCGTGCGGCGGTTTGGACTCAGGAGGGCCTTCGATCAGGCCCGACCACGTTCCACGCCGATTGATTGCCAGCACCTTGCCGATTTCCGAATGCGTGGCCTGTACCCAGCTCGGCGGCGCAGACCCGTAGACAAGCAGAACGGCGTGGCTGCCCTGTAGCTGTTCCATCACGGCGGCCCGGTGCTGTGCCGGGGTCTGTCTATCACCTGGAGCAGGCGCCATGTAGCCATAGACGCCCAGCTCGCCCAGCAACGCCTGGGCTGCGGTTGCCAGCTGTGGGTCTTCCTCGGGAGCAGCGTGAATGACGATCTTGAGAGGGCCGTCCACTAACGGTTCAACATGGTCAACTGCGGACGGAGCTACGGGCGAAAGGAGCGTAGTTCCGCCGACCGCGTCTCGTGCTACCGCAAATTCGCCGCCCGAAGCGCCAAATGTCGCCAGTTGGGCCGCCAGAACATCGGCAAGATAGTTGATGTCGTTCCAGTACTCCTGGTCGCCTTGCGGGTTAGGTACGGGCCATCCCTTTGGCTTTGCTTCCAATCTGGGCAGGTTTCGACTCCAGAGTTGCACCGGGCTCAAGTTGCGTGCCGCTCGGTGCCACGAGTCACGCGGCGTTGGAAGAATCTCGACTAGGAAGATGCGGTCGTCCGGCTTACCTTTCCCTACCTCCTTCACGAACGCAGCCATCTCTTGCCGGCACCAAGTGGATTCGATGTATTGCGGTGACATAAACGCGAGAAGCACCGCGCTTTCACGAATGGCGCGATGCAGCGCGTCGTTCACGCACCGCTGCGGCTCTAGCCCGTGATCCATCCATATCTCAACCTTCGACCCGCCCGCACGCTGCGCAATCGACTTTTTGAGTTTGTCGACGAAGCTGCTCACCCAGCCTGGAGAACCTTCACCCATCGACTTGTTGTCAGCGTGCGCGTAGCTGACAAACACCTGACGTTTCACGGCCTGCGGCTTACGCACGAACCTAATCCCTCCGTCGGGCGCCGGGTCAGTTATGAAGCGCCTCTGTCAAAGCTACTGCCGACATGGTGAGTTCACTGCAGCGTGATGTTGCCACGTTGACGGGTGCTCGTCATCCGCCACCGTCTAACGCCCGCCGCCCGCGTTGGCCGGCGTGTTGTCAGTTGAGGTTCGTACCAATCGCGGAACGAATCAAGTGCTACGACTTCTTATCGTTCAACACGCTGTTGTCAGAAGTTCGGCCGGGGCGGGCCTACTTGCCGGCGGCTCTCGCGGCGGCCTCGACCCAGGCGCCTAAGTTCTCGCGTCCCTTGTCCTTGTTCCAGAGATAGTGCTTATAGCCAGTCGCGCGCAGCGAGCAGCAGTCGGTGGTGTTGCCTTGACCGTCTCCGATCTTGCTGATGTCGATTGTGAGCAGGCCATTGCGTCGTGCAATGCTTTGCTCGATCTCGTACTTGACCCACTTGCTGCGGTTGGTGTTGGCTCCGATGAGCACGACGGTAACGGACGTGTCGTTCAACTGATCATCGATCCAGGCCTGGATGGCCCTCGTGCCTTGTCGCTCCACTTTCTCGAAATCCGCCTTGTCGATAAATCCTGATTTGAGAACGCCGCCGATAACATTGCTATTGCGCACGTTCATGGCGCGATAGACGTCTTCGTACTTGAAGCTGAAGAAAACTTTTCGGGCCATGGTTTCCGTCTTCGAGGCGCAGCGTTAGGTTGGGAGGTGCACTTTGCTGTAGGGCGTCTCGCCGCTGCCGAACCGTCTTGCAGCGGCCGGCGTGCGCGCTAGATCTTATGGGGGTGTGTTGCGTTCAGCGAACAAAGAAGGACAGACCGACCATCACCAGGGCAAGCCCCATGTAGTAGGTGAACAGAGTCCGCGAGAGCAGCGCCGAAAGCCATGAGTTGCGCGGGTCACTCTTGTAGGTCTCAATGCTCATCGAGAAGTCTATTTCTTCCTCCTTGAGCTCGCGCACGTGATCGTAGAGCGACCGGAAGCGCCGCTCCATCGCGAGGAAGTAGCTGTCCAGGAACCAGAAGATGAACAGCGGGAAGAAGGCCACAACGATGTACATCTTGTTGGTGTCCTTGGCGGCTAGAGCGAAGAGCGCCGCGATGAGCGTGATGCTCCACCCCTTGAGCAAGAAGAGGTTGCCCGACATGCGGCTGATGGACGCCTGGATGAACTCGAGGTGCTTATGCTTGTTGGGGACTTCGGCCATGACGCTCCATCCCTGATTGGCTCACCGGCGGCGGGCGATGGCGTCATCGACCCAGGCTGCCAGGTTGTCCTTGATGTGGTTGTAGGTGCCGTAGGAGGGCGGGTCATAGACCGGTGGCCGTACTACGGAGCTTCCGTCTTGGAAACTGAACTGGTCGAACGGGTTGATTCCCTTGGAACAGGTGCCCTGTCGGGGGCAGTTCAGGTTGTGAATGTGGATGCCCAGCAGGCCGCGGTTCTCCGTCCAGGCCTTGCGGATCTCGTGCTGGATCCAGGGCCGCGCATGGGTCTCGGTGCCGATCAGCACGACAACGCAGCGCTTGTACTTCATGTTCTCGTCGATCCAGCGCTCGACCGCCGCGGGGCCGCGGCGCTTAACGGTTTCCCAATCGTTCGGCGACACGGGTTCGTCGCCGTCGATCATGCCCATCTGGCGGATTTGCTGCACCCGCATGACGTCATTGTCGAAGTGAAAGCTGTAGAACACCGGAATTCGTGCCATGGTCTCCTCCTTTGTCTAGACGGGCTTCTCGCCTTTGACTGGGTCGAATGCCAAGCCCTCTGTACAACAGCGCCACGAAGTCCAGCGGCGCCAGATCGTCAGGGAGCTCGCAATTCAGCTCGCGCGCGAGCTGCGCGGTTGCGCCACCAGTTTGGGCGATGGGAATGCAGGCGGCGTTGGGCCAGTACTGAGTGAACAGCCTGTGTTCGTCCAGGATGCCGTGCATGCCTCCGATGAACACCGCCGCCTCGAACTCGGTCGATCTGAACATGGTCGTGCGCATGTCAAGCAAGCTCGCTTCCACGTCCTCGCCGACGGCGTCGATCATCCGGACGTTGGCGAAGTGTTTGTTCTCTTCGGGCAGCACTCTCGCGAACAGTTTGGACTGGAAAAGTTCGACCGCAACCGTGTACTCCACACCTACTGCCTGGGCTGCCGACCACAGCAGCGGCGTGATGGCGGGATGGCCGCCCCATACGAGCTTCTTGCGGCCAAGCACCACCTGGGCCAGCGCATTTATCGCGGCTTGGATTTCTTGCGGCCGGCAGTCCAAGCTGTACGGCTCGCGCGTGGGTACGCTGGCGGAAAGAAAGATAGCGCCCATGGCTACGTTTCTATGTCGGCCAACTGCCAGTCAGCCTCACGGCTTCGCACCCACTTGACGGTACTGACTCGAGTGGCTAGCCAGTCCAGGTGGCGGCACCACTCCTTGCTAATGCCCAGATGGTCGTAGATAACGGCGGAGGCGCGTGAGTCGCTAAGATCGATGCAGTCGTGGACGTCGAGCGAGGTCGGCACGCCGACGACAGGGTAGACGACGAGCGGGTTTCCGGAGGGTAGCTTCAGGATGACTGAGCGCTTCTGGCCGACGCCTTCGACGCTTCCGCCCAGATCCTCAACCGCGGTGCGCAGCGTCCCGACCATGTTCGAGTGCCGCAGCGCCACGCTGACGCTTCGCACGCGCTCCAGCTCCAGTGCGACGTCCGCGACAACGTCTGGCGTCAGGCGCGAGCCGTTGAAGTCGGCCTCGGTCAACTTCTTGGACGTGGCCAGGTGGGATTCGCGCTCGGGCGCGTGCCCGGGCCACACCAGTTGCAGCATGGAAATGTGCTTGGCGATGGCGCGTCCCCACTCGACCGATGTCCAGCGGCTCTTGAAGTAGCCCGGCGTGTCGAGCATGACCAGCACGTCAGAATCGCATAGCCGGTGCCAGAGGGCTGCCTGGAAGTCGGCGGCCACCGAGACCGAGTGCGTGTCCAGGAACACATCGAAATGGCGCGCGGACAACTCCTGGTAGAGCTGCAGCGCGACGTCGGCGGATTCCTCGCGGCGGTAGCTGACGAAGACACGCCGCTGGGCCGGCAACAGGCCCAGGCACTGCAGCGCCGCCGTGACGACGCGGCGCATGTGGGTGTCGGCCGCGTCATGGAACATCGCATTGATGTTGCGCAGCGCGACTGGCAGTTCAGCGTTGACGCGCGCGGCCGAGTTGACGATGGGCACCACCGGCACGCCGAGCCTGATCAGTTGGGCGGCCTCCGGGTACTCAGCGCCATCGGCGCCGAAGAAGACGGCCACGGTGGCCGTGGTGTCACTGAAGTCAACCGTGATGCCACCACTGACTGAGTAGTCGCGGCCGCGCTGTAGTCCGAACTGGCCCAGGCACTCGTCGAAGGTGGCCGTGAAAGCCGCGGCCTGATCCTCGCTCGGAGCGCCTAGCAACAAGCATTGGTACAGGGCCATGCCGTCTCCTAGAAGCGGATGTTTCGAACGGACGTTCCCTGACTTGAGCCGGCTTCGAACAGGAGCAGCTGGCTGAGCGAGTTGGAGTCCAGCCGGCGGTAAAGTTGGAGGTACTCGTTGCCGTAGGTGCCGCGGCCGTCAGCCGTCGGCACGATGGCGATCTGGTTCAAGTTCTTCTTCCCATCGGCATAGCCAAGTTCCCACGGACACCAGCGTGACGCTTTGGAGTTGGCGGTGGCTAGGAACAGGAACCACGCGCTGGTCACGATGCGGCTCTGGATGCGCCTGGCCGTCTCGCGGTCCGGCGTCTCCGGCATCGTGCTGTCTTTCCAGTCGATGTACAGGTCCACGCCTTGCTCTGCCAGCCAGACCTGTAGGCCTTCGGCCAGTTCCTTGTCTAGATGGCTATGGCAGAGGAACGCCGTGTGCTGCCGAGCGCTGTAGGCCTGTGACTTGCGCAGCGGCTGCCGCTGGGCAGCGCGCTGAAGTTCCGATTGAGCGAGTGCCATGTGATCTTTTGTCTTACCCTGTACAGGAACAGTAACCAAATGTTTGGCGGCGGTCAATTCGTGGGGCTCGGGAGGTCGGCTGGCGCTCCGTGATGGGCATAGTGCCTGGCGAAGCCGATGCTTCGGCCCGCACAGCGGTCATCAGTTGCGCCGCGTACAGAGCGAGCCGATGGCGGCTTCGCTTGAATGGCAGTTGCCACCGAAACCGGTCGCTGAGCGCTCTCGGCAAGGCCTCCAACTTCACGCCGCGACCGGCCGCTCTACTGTGGGAACCTCCACGTGCCAGTCTCACAACACGCTTCTGCCTGGCTCCATGCGTTTGGCTGGGAGTCCGCGGAACCTTCGACGTGCCATCCCCACATTAGGCCTGTTCGCTGTCCACCGCCCATTCACGCATCTGGCGCTGATGGTCGCAGTCCTTCTCGCGCTGATGGGCCAGCCGCTGCACGGCAACCACAAGTGAGTCGTCGCCGGACAGCACGTCGTCGATCAAGGCCCGTAGGTGCTCGCTCGTCGACGCATCGCTGCCGATGTAGCCGGCCTGGAGGAGGTCGATGAAGGCCGTCTGATGCATGTATCGGCCATCCAAGCCCTTGAAGCCCTGAGGCGTGTAGGCAACTCAGAAAGTCACGCCACCGGCACCGCCCACCCAGTACAGGTGCGAGCTGACCCAATGAATCGCGGCGTCACTCCGTGATCAACCGGGCCGTTGAGCCCGGTATAGCGCCTCAAGTTCGTGCAGTTCTCTCTCAACATCGCGCAGCATCCGCTGCACGTTTGCCGTTGTGCGAGGCCTGATGTAGCAGAGCGCGAGAAGGGTCAGTGGATGGACCTGCAGGGCGTCCGAGAAAGTGTCTACCTTCGTCAGCGTCGGGCTCTGCAGGTTCCTCTCCAGCGAACTGATGTATGTCCGGCCTGAGACTGCCGCGAGGTCTTCCTGTGATTGTTGGCGCGTCAACCGCACGTAGCGGAGCGCGCCTCCGAAGTCGGCTTCTCGGAGCATAAGGCCACTTGACAAAGTGGCTCATGAAGCCAGACTGAACGTGATAACACTACACGTTATAAAGTGCAATGTGATAGAGAGATGGCGAACGAGAAAGCAACCCGCGCCGCACCGATGTGGCTCGTAGGTGCGATTCGGGGCCGCCACTAGTGACTGATCGATGCACAAGAGCGCACTCACTCAGGTGGGTGCGGCGTAGATCTTCGTGGGGAGGGGTCTCAGCGGCTTGGGCGCGGTGGGCGAGTGCGACGGCTCGCGTGGCCGGGAGTCGTGATCTGTCTACTGCATCACTCGTGAGAGCTTGCCGCGATGCGGCAGCATCGTTGCGCTGGTCAGGCTGGAACAGGTCAGGCCGAGCGACGACTTCGATGAAGCGTCGCGATCTTCTGCAGTTCTGCTTCAAGATCACCCAGCATCCGCCTCACATTGGCAGTGGTGCGTGGCTTGATGTAGGAGAGTGCGAGGAGGGTCAGCGGATGGACTTCGAGAGCATTCGCGAAGGTTTCTACTTTTCCCAATGTCGGGCTCTGCAGGTTCCTCTCCAGCGAGCTGACATACGTTCGGCCTGAGACCGCTGCAAGGTCTTCCTGAGATTGCCGGCGTGTCCGCCGCATGTAGCGGAGCGCGCCTCCGAAATCGGCGTCTTGGGCCATAGGGGTACCTAAAGAGGTGCTCCTATGAGGCCATGTCGCACTTGATAACACTACACGTTATAGTGTGCAATTTGATGCTGTGATGCTGTGATCTAGCAACGAATCACTGATCAAGCAGTGGCGCAGCTTCGTGCCGTGCCGTGGAGCGGAGCAAGTGATCAACGAAACCATCAATGCTCAACTGAGCGAGTGGCAAGCCCGGCCGCTGTGTTGCCGGTATCTCTCGGCGCACTTCGATCTGCTGCCCATGCAGGTGCAGGAGGCAGGCGCCGCTCACTGCCGAGAGGCCTACTGGGCGCTCGGCTTCCTCGCCGACGGGCAGTGCGAGATCCTGGGTTCGTGGCTGGCGCCGTCTTCGCGTGAGATGCCTTGGCAGGAGGTTTTCGAAGACCTGAAGGACCGGGGTGTCGAGAAGGTCCGCTTTATCGTCGTTGGGGGGACAGCGGAGGTGCACCGGGGCATGCGCGCCAGTTGCCCGAGGGCGAGCGCACTGCCATCGGTCGGGCGGCTGTTGGCGCAGAGCCTGGCCCAGATGACGCCGAGATTTCGCGCATCTGTCGCCCCGAAGCTGGCCGCACTTGCAGCGGCAGACACTGCCCAGGTCGCTCAGTCTGCGCTGGACGACGTTGCCGCCGTCCGCTGGGGAATGAAGTACCCGTTCATCGTGGAACGCTGGCGCACGCTGCCGGAGCAACTCACATCGCTTTACGCCTTGTCCCCCCGGCTCCGGCGTGTCGTGCTTGCGGGCGATGCTGCCGTGCAGCAGTTGCATCGAAGCTTGAGCCGGGCCATCGAAAGACGCGGGGTGTTCCCCAACGAGCAAGTGGCCATGTCGTTCCTCATGCACATCCTCGGGCGCGTGCAGCGTGACTTGATGGCCCGTGACCTTCAAGCCGTCGCCCGTGCCCCTATCCGCCCGGTACGACCGGATAGTGGGCTGGTGTTGACGGCGTCGAGCGCGCGCTGAGCGGCGGGCCCGTCCTTCACAGGGGGCACCCATGTCCAGGAACTGGAAGCTGGTCCTCGCAAACACCAAGGCAACGCTGATGCGGCGCGGGCGCACAATGCACGACGCCGAAGACTTGGTGCAGGAAGCCTGGTTGCGCTACGCGCGCTACCAGCGCGACAACACCGTGGAAAAGCCCGAAGCCTTTCTCATGCGCACCGCACTCAACCTGTCGGTGGACGCGCACCGCGCGCGGCTGCTGCGCGGCGAAGAGGTGAACGTGGACGACCTGGAACTGGAAGACCCCAGCCCCGGCGCAGAAGCCACGGTGCTGGGCCGCGAAAGGGTGGCCCGCGCAGACGCCTGCCTGCGCCGCCTGGGTGCGGAAACCCAAGCCATCTTCCTGGCCCACCGGGTGGAAGGCCTCAGCTTCCAGCAGATCGCCACGCTGCGGCAGATACCCGTTACCCGCGTGGAGTACCACGTGGCCAAGGCCACCACGGCACTGGCCCTGGCGCTGCAGGGCTGGTAGAGCAGGGCAGCGCAGTGCCCAACAACGCCGGCGAAGGCGACGCAGGCAGCCCGCCCCAGGTGCCGCCGGAGCTGCTGGCAGAAGCCTCGGTGTGGGTGGCCCGGCTGCACGGCCCCGGCCGAGACCGCCGCATGGAACTGGACTGCCTGGCCTGGCAGGCACGCTCTGCCGCGCACCGTCTGGCGTTTGAGCGCTGCACAGAGGTGTGGCAGATGGTGCCCAACCTGCCATCGGCCCAGGCCTATGCGGCGCTGGCCAAGGCGCGCCGCAAGGGGGAGCCCCCTGCCCAAGCTCACCGCCAACCGCACCGGGCCTGGGCGCTGGGCGGCCTGGCCCTGGCCGGCCTGGCTACGGCAGCCCTGCTGTGGCTGCAGCCCTGGCAGGCCGGCCAAACCTACGCCACCGACTTTGCCGAGCAGCGCCATGTGCTGCTGGCCGACGGCAGCCGTTTGTGGCTCAACACCGAAACACGGCTGCGCGTGAGGCTCACGCCGCAGGCCCGCACGGTGGCCGTGCAGGCCGGCGAAGCGGTGTTTGAAGTGGCGCCGGATACCCAGCGACCCTTTGTGGTGCGGGTGGCCGCCAGCGAGGTGGTGGCCCTGGGCACGGTGTTTTCGGTGCGGCTCACGGCCGGGCAGCCGGCCCAGCAGGCGCTGGCCGTGGCGGTGTTGCAAGGGCAGGTGGCCGTAAGGCCCACGCCGCAAGCCGACGAAGGCCTGGCCCCGGCAGCCGCCATGGTGATGCAGCCGGGCGAAAGGGTGCGGCTGCAGGCCGGCCCTTCACCGGCCGCCGCGGCCACGGCGCAGGTCGACAGGCCGCCCATGGAGCAACTGGTGGCCTGGCGCCGCAACGAAGCGGTGTTTGAAGACGTGTCGCTGGCCGAGGCCGTGGCCGAGATGAACCGCTACAGCCGAACGCGCATCGTGTTGTCGGCCGAGGCGGCGGCGTCGCACAAGCGCATCAGCGGGCAGTTTCGTACCGGCGACAACGCCGCGTTTGCGCAGGCTGTGGCAGCGCTGCACGGCCTGGCGGTGCAGCAAGCGCCTGGACGTTTGGAGCTGGTGCTGCCGCCCTAAGGGAATGTCTTAGGCCGGTGCTGCTGGACAGGGGCGTCATTCCGTTATCCCTTTCTCGATAACGTGAAGAAGGCGCGAGATGCACAACCAGCTTTCAAAGCGCGGCGGGCTGGCCCGCAGCCTGCGCGCCGGCCTGCTGCTGGCGCTGGTGGGCGGCGGCATGGCGGCGCAGGCACAACAGGTGTTGCAGGCGCAGTACCTGGTGCACGAGCCGGCCCGGCCCATGGCCGAGGCGCTGCTTTCCATTGCCCGGCAAACCGGCGTGTCGGTGACGTTCGACCCCGCCGGCGTGGCCGGCCGCACGACGCAGGCGGTGTCGGGCCGGCTGTCGGCCCACGAGGCCATCAGCCGCGCGGTGCAAGGCAGCGGCCTGGTGGCCGAAGCCACGGCCAAGGGGGTGGTGGTGGTGCGGCCCGCGGCCGGGCCGCCGCCGGGCGGCGGGCAGCCCACGGCCCCGGCGGCGTCGCGGCCTGCGGCAGCCGGGGCCTACGGCACGCCGGACGGGCGGCCCCTGTGGCTGGTGCAGGCCCAGGCAAGCGCCGGGGCGCAGGGCGGCCAGGCCGGCGCTTCGGGCACGGCAGGCGGGGCGGGTGAGGCAGATGCACAGGGGGCGCAGGCCGCACAGGCTGCGCAGCCCGCACAGCTTGCACAAAGGGTGGAAGTCACGGGTTCGCGCCTGCGCCGCATAGACAGCGAAACCTCGCTGCCCGTCAACGTGTACACCCGCGAGCAGATAGACCGCAGCGGCCAGCCCACGCTGGAGCGTTTTCTGGCCGGCCTGCCGGAGGTGTCCATCAGCCCGGGCGAAGGTGGCCTGGCCACCAGCACGCTGGGGCAGGGCACGGTGCAGCTGCGCGGTCTGCCCATAGGCTCTACGCTGGTGCTGGTCAACGGGCGGCGGGTGCAGGCGGTGGGTTCTTCCAGCGCCAACATGTTCAACCTCAGCCTCATTCCGCTGGCGGCGGTAGAGCGGGTGGAGGTGGTGCCGGTGGGCTCGTCGGCCGTGTACGGCGGCGACGCGCTGGCCGGGGTGGTGAACATCATCCTGAAGAAGTCGGTGCCGGGCCAGGCGCTGGACTTGCGCCTGGGCACGGCCCGCGGCATAGGCGACGGCAGCCTCTCGCTGGCCTTTGGCGGCAGCGACGAACAGGGCTCGTTCATGGTGCTGGGTTCGTACCACCAGACCACGCCGCTGACCATGGCCGAGCGGGCCTTTTTTGTGGATGCCGACTACCGCCGCTTCGGCGGGCCCGACGTTCGCTCGCGCAGCTGCACGCCGGGCACGGTGGTGAGTGCGGACGGGGCCAACCTGCCGGGCCTGGGTGCCCCGCTGGCGGCAATACCGGCGCACAGCGGCGGCAGCCCGCTCACCATTGCAGACTTTGTGCCGACGGCGGGGCAGGACCACCTGTGCAACCCCAACGCCAGCCTGCGCGGCCGGGCGCTGGTGCATGGCACCGAGACCTATGGCGTGCACGCCCTGGGCGAGCGCCGCGTGGGCGGCGAGCTGTGGGCGTTTGCAGAGCTGACGCACGCGCAGAACAGGCTACGTGCCCAGGAGTCGGGCCTGGCGCTGGCCAACCAGCTGGTGGGCGCCAACAACCCCTACAACCCCTTTGGCGTGCCGGTGCGCGTGACGGCGCGGCTGGGCGAGGAAAACGGCTTGCAGACCTTCAGCCGCGACACCGACTACACCCGTGCGCTGCTGGGCCTGCGCGGGCCGCTGTGGGCGGGGTGGGACTTTGAAGCCACGGCGGCCACCTCGCGTGATACCAGCGAGCGGCGCATACGGCTGGTGGCCGTCGACGCCGTGGCGCGCAACGCGGCATTGGCGGCTTCAGACCCCGCTGTTGCCTTGAACCCCTTCACCACCGGCCGCGCGGCCAGCGACGAGGTGCTGCGCGGCATCTGGTCAGACGGCCTGCACCGGGGTGTGGGCCGCAAGGACGCGGTGTCGGCCACGGCGCGGGGCGCGCTGTTCACGCTGCCGGCCGGGCCGGTGGAAGCCAGTGTGGGGCTGGAGTACGCGCGCGACCAGTTTCAGACGCTGATACCGGGCAGCGCCAACTACGACATACGCCGCAGCGCGGGGGCGGCCTTCGGCGAGCTGGTGGCGCCGCTGCTGCGCCAGCGTGGGCCGGTGGGTGGCCCGGCCAGCGGGTCGGCAAGCGCGCAGGGGTGGAGCCTCGCCACGCTGACGCTGGCTGCGCGCCGCGACAGCTATGCAGACTTCGGCTCCGCCGCCACCTACCAGGCGGGCCTGGAGCTGCGCCCTGCGCGCACGCTGTTGCTGCGCGCCGCAGCGGCTTCGTCCTTCAAGCCGCCCACCCTGCTGCAAACCCATGTGCAGGAAAGCACCACCACTTCCGAAACCCTGGCGCTGGTGGACCCGGCCCGCGGCAACGAGCCCATCCTGGGCGCCACCGTGCTGCGCAACAACAACCCGGCCTTGAACCCGGAGAAGGGCAGGGCGTACTCCCTGGGCGCGTACTGGGAGCCGGCGGCCGGCTCCCGCTTCGGGCTGGGCGCCTGGCAGATACGCATAGACGGGCTCATCTCCGTGGTGCTGCCGCAGGTGGTGCTCAACCACGAGGCCTTGTTTCCCGCCTTCGTGCGGCGTGAACCTGCCGCCCAGGGGCAGCCCGGTCGCGTCACCGAGCTGGCCTACAGCGAGGTGAACTTCGGCGGGGTGCAGACCGCGGGTTTCGACGTGGAGGCCTCCCACGCCTGGGCCAGCGCCCTGGGCCGCTGGCGGCTGGGCGCCAGCGCGGCGCGCACGCTGAAGTACGACGTGGCCATGACACCCGGGGCCCCCATGGAGGCCCGGCTGGGGCGCCGCTACCTGGACTTCTGGGCACCGCAGTGGAAGGGGCGGCTTTCGGCAGGCCTGGACCGCGGCGGCTGGGGTGTGGGGCTTACCAGCCGCTACCTCGGTGCCTACAAGGACGCCGGCACCAGCGAGCGAGCGCTGGGCGACTACTGGGTGCACGACCTGTCTGCGCACCTGGACTTGAAGAAGACCGGGCTGTCGCTGGGCAGCCTGCGCGCCGCGAGCTTGTCGCTGGCCGTGGCCAACCTGGCAGACAAGCAGCCGCAGTTTGCAGCTACCGCGCCGTACTACGACCTGACCCAGGCCGACTGGCGCGGCCGCTACGGCAGCGTTCGCCTGTCGGTGAACTGGTAGCGCCCGCCGGCGACGCTGTTGTTTCGCTCCGCCGCCCGGGCGGGGCTTCCGTCGCCCTGCGCGACCTGCCCGCAGCACGTTTGCGGGCCAACCCAGGAACCCTTGCATGTTGTCATCGACAGCCGGACGCGCGTTGTGCGCGGCGTCCTCCCCCTCCTTGTGCGCCCTGTTTCGCCGTGTGGCCTGGCTGGGGGCGGTGCTGTGGTGCTGCGGCGCTGCGGCTGTGGCGCCAACGGGCCCCACGGTGCAGGAGGTGGTGGAGTTCACCCGCATCATCCAGCCCCTTAACCAGAACCAGGAAGACTTGCAGCGCCAGGTGTCGCCCGATGGGCGGCATGCGTTCATCGTCACGCGCCGGGCCGACGTGGCCACCGACCGCAACCTGTTCGAGATCCTGCTGCTGGACCTGGCGGCCGTGGACATGGCGGCCGGCACCGCGCCCCCGCCGCGCCGGCTGCTCACCGTGCCGGCGCTGAAGGACTACGACTACCGCGAGCCGGCCATACAGAACGCCGAGTGGGTGGGCAACCGCCACATCGTCTTCAAGGGGCAGCTCAGCGACGGGCTGTACCAGGTGTACAAGCTGGACGTGGCCAGTGGCCGCGTCACGGCACTGACCAGCGAAACGCGGCTGATCGGCCAGTTCGCGGTGTCTGCCGACCTGCGGCGCGTGGTGTACCTGGCGCTGGTGTTGAACCCGCCGGTGCCGGAAGGCGAACGCAGCATCGTGGTGGGCAACCACTCGTTCTGGACCCTGCAGCATGGCCAGAATGACTGGCGCGCCCAGCAGAGGCGCTACCAGTACCTGGTGGCGGATGTGGGCACAGGCCGCCCGGCCCGGCCGCTGGGCGAGGTGTTTGACGCCACCTACCACACCACCATGCGCATCAGCGTGTCGCCCGACGGCCGCTGGGCGCTGCTGCACCACCGTGCCCCGGAAAGGCATGCCGAGTGGGCGCGCCTGTACCCTTTCATCGCAGAAAGCACGACCCGCTATTCACCCTCGGTGCTGCGCGACCCGCTGGGCTACTTCTCGCGCCAGAGCCACTACGTGGCGCTTCACCTGGTGCTGTACGGCCTGGACGACGGTTCGGCGCGGCCTGTGCTGGACGCGCCGGGCGACGGCGGCCTGGGCGCCATTGCGCGGCGTGACCGTGTGTGGTTTGGCGGCGGCAAGTCGGTGGTGATTGCGGGCACCTTCCTGCCGTCGGCCAAGCCCGGTGCCCAGCCGGACCCGAACCCGCACATCGTGGAGTTCTGGCCCGACAGCGGCCGTTGGGTGGTGGTCGCGCGGCTGCAAGGCAGCCTGACCGGCGCCTACGCGGTGCCGGGCGAGCGCGACGCCTTCGAGGCGGTGGACGGCAGGCAGCGCAGGCGGTTTGAACGCCTGGCCGACAGCTCGTGGCAGGAGGTGGACGCCGGGCATGCCGCCTCAGGCGGGGCCACGTCGAGCACCGGGCCGCAGCGCGGCTGGACGCTGCGCATAGACCAGGGGCTGAACCAGCCGCCTGACGTGGTGGCGGCCGATGCAACGGGCCGCACGGTGCGCCTGACCTGGCTGAACCCCCAGGCGGAGTCGGCCCGCTGGGGTACGGTGCGGCCCTACCGCTGGACCGACGCCCAGGGCCAGCAGTGGAACGGCGGGCTGCTGCTGCCCGCGGGCTTTGACCCGGCACGCCGCTATGCGCTGGTGATACAGGCCTACGGCTTCACGCCTGCGCGCTACTACCTGGACGGCAGCAACGGTGCCGACGGGTTCACCAGCGGCTTCGCGGGCCGTGCCTTCCTGCGCGAGGACATGCTGGTGCTGGCGCTGCCGCTGGTGCCGGCCGGCAAGTCCGGCCGCGAAGCCGAGAACCGACACTTCAACGACGGGGTGAAGGGCGCCATCGAAGCGCTGGTGAAGGAGGGCCTGGTAGACCGCGAGCGTGTGGGCATCCTGGGCTGGAGCAAGACCGGCCGGCACGTGCTGAACCTGGTGACCTTCTCCGACGCGCCCATACGCGCGGCCACCTTGCTGGACGGCGATGCCAACACGGCGTTTTCCATGGCCATCACCTACGCGGCCAGCGACAACTTCCTGGCCACCATGGAAGCCGACAACGAAGGCATGCCCTTTGGCGAGGGGCGCGAGAACTGGTTGCGCAACGACCCGTCGTTGCACACAGAGTGCATCAAGGCGGCGCTGCGCATAGAGACCTATGGCCCCTGGGTGCTGAACAACTGGGACATCTATGCCTTTTTGCGCCGGCAGTACAAGCCGGTGGAGATGCTGCGCATTCCGGACGGCATGCACGCGCTGTCGCGGCCCAGCGAACGCATGACTTCCTTGCAAGGCAATGTCGATTGGCACCGCTTCTGGCTGAAGGGTGAGCAGCGTACGCAACCCGTGCTGGGCGAGACACCCGCGGCATTGGCCGACCAGTACGTTCGCTGGAACCAGATGGCGGAGCTGAAGCGCGAAGACGACGCCAAGCCGCGGTGTGCGCGGGTTGCAGACAGGCACTAACAGCCTGCGCCCGCGCCGGTGGGCGCCTGCTGGGCTGCCGTGTCGGTTGCCTGCCGTGGTGCGGCAGCCTGTGGCTGCGCGCGGTACTGCCCATGCCACAGCCGTGCGTAGGCGCCACCACGCGCCAGCAGCTCGGCGTGGCTGCCGCGCTGGACCACGCGCCCGGCTTCCAGCACCACGATCTCGTCGGCGTGCACCACGGTGCAAAGCCGGTGGGCGACGACGAGCGTGGTGCAGCCGGTGGCGGCGGTGCGCAGGTTGTGCAGCACAGCGGCTTCGGTCTCGGCGTCCAGCATGGAAGTGGGTTCGTCCAGCGCATACACCGCCGGGCGTCTGAGGATGAGGCGGGCAATGGCGACGCGCTGGCGCTCGCCGCCGGAGAGCCGGGCGCCCCGTTCGCCCAGGCGGCTGTCCAGCCCCTGCGGCAGCGCCCGGCCCAGCGCATGCAACCCGGCCAGTCGGGCTGCCCGTTCGATGTCGGCACGGCAGGCGGCAGCTTGCCCGAACGCGATGTTGGCGGCCAGGGTGTCGTCCAACAGCGCAGCGTCCTGGGACACCAACCCGACCAGCCGGCGCAGCCGGCTGCGCGGCATCTCGGTGATGGGCATGCCGTCGAACAGGATGTGGCCCGCTTGCGGCTCATGCAAGCCCAGGAGCAGCCGCAGCAGCGAGGACTTGCCCGAACCGCTGGCGCCCACGATGGCGACCGAGGTGCCGGGCGCGATGTCCAGGTTCAGGCCCTGGAGCACGGGCTGGCCGGGCGCGTAGGCAAAGTGCACATCGCGGAAGCTGATGCATGGCGAGCTGCTTGCCTGTGGGCAAGCGGCCAGTGGCGGGTGCGGTGCGCTTTCGTGGGCCGGCTCGCCGGCCTGTTGCAACTGGAGCAGGGCGGGCCGCAGGAACGCCAGGCCTTGTGTGATGTTGCGCGCCGCGTTGCCCAGCATCTCCAGCGGCCTTGTCATCTGCAGCATGTACACATGCGCCAGCACAAAGCCGCCCAGCGTGAGCGTGCCCCATGCAAACGCCTGGCCGGCCACAAACAAGGTGGCGGCCATGGAAACCGCCAGGGTGGCGGCGGCCATCGCACCCACCGCCGCACGCTGGCCGTGCAGGGCCGACCATCGCCTTTCCAGTTCGCGCACCTTGAGCTGCAACACCGACTGCACGGCTGGCTCTGCGCCAAAGCACTTGATGGTTTCGACATTGAGCAGGCCATCGGTCAGCTTGGCGCCCACGGCCAGGTGCGCCTGCGTCACGGCGCCGGCGGGTGATTGAAGGCCGCGTGCACCCCACCAGTACACACCCGCAAAAGCCAGCGCCGCAGCGGCGAAGACGGTCACCAGGCGCGGTTGTTCGAGGTGCCAGAGCACGGCTGCGACGGTGACGAGCTCCACGAGCACCGGCACCAGCCCGGCCAGCACGCTGGACAGCATGAGTTGCAGGCCCACAGAGGCCTGCTGCTGGCTCTGCGCCAACGCACCGGTGGCCTGGCGTTGATGCCAGCCCATGGGCAATGACAGCAGATGGCCGAACAGCCGCTGGGTCCAGCGTGCCAGCAGGCGTTGCTCTGCAAGACCGGCAGCCAGTTGCCGGGCTTCCGCCAGCAGCCGCGAGCCGCCCAGTGCGAGCAGGTAAGTCGCCCCGTACAAGACCAAGGCTTCTGAGGGCGCTGCGTCGGCCAGTGCATCCACCAGTGCCTTGAGCGCCAGCGGGGCCAGCGCCGCCAGCAGGCTGCCGAACACCGTGAACACCAGGGCGGCGGCGATGTACAGCATGCAGCGGCCGTCGCACTCGGCACGCAACACCTTCAGTAGGGTTGCGGATGTGCGTGCAGGCAGAGCATGCGTTGCAGCGCGGCCGGGGTCAGCCACGGGCAGAAGCCCACCGTTGCAGCCAGGCTTCCACTGCGACATACAGATGCAGTTCGCCGACATGGGCGGCATGCTGCATGGGGTGGCCTGACAGGGTCTCTTGCAGCCGTGCACGGTCCAGGATGCCGCGTGATGCCAACTCACCTTGCAAGAGCAGTGCGCGCGCCATTTCCAGGTTGTTCGAAAGAACAGCCTTGAAGTGCTCGTGGATGCCGCCCTTGGATCGCCGCGTTGCAATCGCCTCCGGGATGTCGCCGGAGAATGCCAGCCGCGCAAGGCCTCGGCCGCGCCCGTCGTACGCCAGGGTGAACGTGGGCAACCGCAGGCACAGCTCGACGATGGGCTGCGACATCAACGGGTCCAGCAGCTCGGGGGCTGCCTCCCTGAGCAGAGGGTCGTAGTAGCCGAAGGGATGCAGCAGGTGCGAAAGCTGCATGCGCTTGCCCAGCGGAAGTTGGCTTGCATGCCGAAGGGCCGGGTGCTCGGGCCGGTGGCGCTGTGCGGCTGCGGCCCGGGCATCGGCGGTCGCCAGTGCGGCCTGCGGCGCTATGACTTCCTGTTGGCTGCCGGGGCGCAGCCGTTCAGCCGCCGCCAGTTGCACGGCCTTCCACACCGAGACGTTGCCCAGCCGAGCCGCTGCCATGGCCGCGCCAAGAAAGCGCGGGCCCGGGCCGTGCAGTTGCAGGCTGTCGGCGGCTGGCCACCAGCGCCGGTACTCGAAGAACAGCTGATCGCCACCACCGCCGGTGAACAGCACCGGTGCGCCGCGGTCCCTGGCAACGGCGGCGTCCAGCGCTGCGTTGGTTCTGCCGATGTAGTGGCACGGTGAGGGCGTGCGTGCCGCGTGCAGCACGCTTTGCAGGTTGAAGCCGGTGTTCCACTCCAGCTCTACCAACTGGCGATTCGAGCGTGCCGCGGCCATGCGGGCAAAGTCGCGTTCGTCGCTGGCTGCACCTTGCGAGTGATAGTTCAGGCAAGTGACCTGGGCGGGTGTTTGCCCAGGGGCGACGCAACCGAGCACGATGGAAGAGTCCACACCGCCCGACAGCCTGAGCACGATGCTTGGGTAGCAGCCGGCCCATGCCTGTACGGTGCTGCTGACGGTGTGGTGCAGAAGCGCTGCGGCCGTCGGCACGTCGCACTCCAGAACCGCCTGCGCGACCGCTGCCGCGTTCCACACCAGCTCGCCGCCGGTCGCCGGTTGCTCATGCAGCGCGACGAGTTCGCCTGGAAGTAGCTGGGCCACCCCTTGCAGGGCTGTCTCTCGGCAACCGGCGTTGTCGCCCAGCAGCACCTGCTGGGTGAGTGCGGGCCAGTTGACGGCCGGTTGAGGCACCTGGGGCAGCAGCGTGAGAACGTCTTCCAGCCACGAGAACACGATGGCCACACCGTCGTGCTGCATGACATGGCAGGGCAGGAAGCCGCGTGGGTCACGCAGCACCCAGCTGCCGCGGTGAGGGGTTCTCAACAGGGCGACGTAGCGCCCCCAGAACCTTTGCACCAGTGCCCGAGCGCAGGCCTGGGGGTCGGCCGCCAAGGCGTCCAGCTGCAAGGGGGCCTTGCCTGCGAAAGCGTCCGCTGCGTCGCTGCTTCTGAACAAGCGGCCCAGCACGATGCCCGCATCACCCTCGATGACCTGAGCCTGGTTGACGCCGGCTTGCTGCCCGGTGACGAAGACACTCAAGCCGCGGTGTGCAAACACCGGCTGCCAGCCCCGGGCGTGCAGCAGCGAGATGCTTAATTGCCTGGCCGCCGACGCCTGCAACTCGACCGCGGCGTCCCAGGCCAGCGCGATGAACCGGAACATGGGCGCGACGCCGCTACGCAACCAGGATGGGCGTGTACCGCCGTACCCGCATGTGCTGGTCGCCAAGGGCCACACCGGCTCTCTGCGCCCAGGCATGTGCCCCGAATGGGGCGGCTTTGACGCCTATGACCCAGTTTGCAGCGATGCCCTGAGAGGCCAGGAAGTAAACCAGCGTCAAGGAGTCGAGCAGGCACTTTTCGTGCGACGAGAACAGCAGCGGGCGCAGCCATTCGTAAGCGGCAACAGCCTGAACGATGGCATGTGGCGATGGCTGCTTGCGAGAGGCGCCCAGGCGCAAACCACTGCGCTCCACATGCCTCGCAATCGTTTGCAGGGAACCCAGGCGGAGCGCCAGTGCCGCCGCCGCCGCGGCCATTGCCAGCCGCACGACGTGGCACAGACCGATGGGAGGACGAGGGAGCGTGTCCAGGGAATCCAGCGAGGAGGTTGCCGGCTCCAGGCGTTGCGCCACCGCCGGCGGGCCGGCCGAGCTGAGCATCTTGCGTTGCCGCAGCCTGTTGACCAGCCGTTGGGCTGGGTGTGTACGGGTGAGGTTGGCGGCAACATCGACGCCAGACAGCCCGCCCACCAGTTGGTGCAGCGTTTCCAAGTCCCCGCCTGTTACCGCAAGGTACTGGTTGGTGCGTGTGTCGAGAAGGATGACTTGCTCGTCGCACACACACCAGCACACGTGGGCGGCCAGCCAGAGACGGTCAGCGGTCGCAACCATGGCGAGGACTCCACAGCGGCAGCGAGTAGGTGTGTTCGGGTGTGGACCGCGCCGCCCGACCATCAAGTCGGCGCGGCGCGGTGGCTGCGACAAGCTCAGTGCTGCACAGGCACGGGCTGTCGCGGCCGGCTCAGCATTGGTAGTCCCAGATCTCCGTCGGGTGCCCTTCCACGTTGAGCCCGCCCGGTGCGCCCTTGGTGACTTCCTTGGCATCGCCCAGTTCGACCAGGTCCAGTTCGGTGTCTTTCTGTTCCAGTTCCATGACAAGCTCCTTGAGGTTGAGATGACTGCGGGTTGCCCTTCGGCTCGTGGCCTTGGGCAGGGCCACAGTAGGTGAGCCCGTCGGTCGGTGAAAGCCTGGCAAGGGGTTGGCATGCCGGCGTTCGGTGCTGGCAATTGCCGCCCACGCGCGGTGATGCCTGGTTTGGCACGTGCAGGGCAGCCCTTGTGGCCCTCACAAAACAGTGCCGGTGGCGTTCGGTGTGCGCGGCCTGAAACCCGCCCCTTGCCCGGCGGCGCGCAAGAAATGAACGGGCATCAGGGTTTTCGTTGACCGGTACTGTGCGCGCCGGCTCGTCAACCCGTCATGAGCCCGGACGTCGACGACGACGCAGACACGGCCGCACGGTGGGAGATCTGGCACCTCAGCTGGCAGGCAGCAGCAGGGCGCGAGCTGTTCTCGGACGTGCAGCTGTACGGCAAGGTGCGCGGGCGCTTGATCGACGCACACCGTTCGCGTGCGGCGGTGATGCTGGACTTTCTGCTGCTGCCCACAGAGATTCATGTCCTGACCGGTGTGCGCGCCGGGCAGCGCGTGGGCGATGTCGCCCGCCTGGTGGGGCATGTGGTGTCGAGGTGGGTGACGGCTTCAGACCAGCTTCGAAGCCCCGTGTTCGCCGGGCCATGCCGGTGGCACCGGGTCGCGTCGCCTGCGGAGTTGTGCGAAGAGATCAGGCTGCTGGCCTGGCGCCCGGTGTGCCAGGGCCTGTGCCGTTGGCCCGTCCACTACGCGAACGGCGGTTTGCGCGCCGCGGTGGGGCTGAAACCCGCGCGGGGCTTCGACACGCGGCCGGTGCTGAGCCTGTTTGCGGAAAGCACTCCCGATGCCCGTGCGGCGCTGCGCCGGCTCATCTCACTGCGCCCTTCCGAGCAGGAGTCGCTGGTGTGGGAGCTGCGCCATGGGTTGGCCTACGCGCAGGGGCCGCTGGGTGGCGCCATGCACATGGGGCGACCACTTCGTGGGCCTGCGGCCCTGCTGCTGGCTGCAAGCGGCAACCACGTGGACGGCGCGCTGCGTTTGCTGGCCGACTGGGTGGCCTCAAGACTGGCGAAGCAAAGCCCGCTGAACCTGCGCGCACCGGCCAACGACCAAGCCGCACGCGGTCGGGCCTTGGTGGCCTGCCTGGCCACCGAACTTGAACTGTGTTCGGCCGCGACGGTGGCGCGCTTCTTCGGCAAGGCCAAGGCCACCATCAGCGAGCAGATGGCGCGGTGCCGGGCGCGGCACGAAGACCGGCGCTTGCTGAAGACGCCGGTGCGGCAGATCGTTCAGGAGACGCTGGGCGTCAGGGCGCGCTCGGCCGCCAGGCAGCGGCCAGGTGCCGGTGATTGACAGGCCCGCGCTGGCCCCATGAAAGAATCCATCTGCGAGCCGGGCGCTTGAGGTCGCCGCAGCAGTCCTCCTTGTCGGCGCCGCCGGCCCGTGGCACCTCACCGTTCGGAGACCCGCAGTGCACAACAACCGACGCCGCCATCTGGCCGTGATAGGCCGCGGCTTGATCGGGTCGGCAGCAGCGCGGCACCTGGCCAGCCTGGGCCATGCCGTCACCTTGGTGGGGCCCGGCGAGCCGCCGGACTATGCGCGCCACGAGGGGGTGTTCGGCAGCCACTACGACGAAGGCCGCATCACGCGAACCTGGGATCTGAGCCCTTTCTGGCGCCAGGCGAATGCAGCTTCCATCGCCCGTTATGGCGAGATTGCGGCGCAAAGCGGCATCGATTTCTACCGGCCGGTGGGTGTGCTCCACACCGGCCCGCTGGCAGACACTGCGCTCAACACCTTCGGCCAGGCTGCGGCTCAGGCCCAGCTTGGCCTGCAGCGGTACGAAGGCGAAGGCCTGGCGCACCGCTTTCCGTTTCTCGCCGGCACCGCCGGCGCGGTGGGCTACTTCGAGCCGCTGGACGCGGGCTACATCAGCCCGCGCCGCCTGGTCATGGCGCAAACCATCGCCGCGCAGCGTGCCGGTGCGCGGCTGGTGGACGAGCCGGCGGTGTCTGTTTCCGAAAGCGGCAGCGGGGTCAGCATCCACACCCGGTCAGGGCGTGTGGAGGCCGACCAGGTGCTGGTGGCCGCCGGCGGGCACACCCAGGCCCTGCTGGGGCAGGCGCTGGGCTTCACGGTGTACGCACGCACGGTGGCGATGTTCCGCTTGCCGGCGGCAGAGGTGCAGCGCCTGGCCGGCATGCCTGCCATGCGCTGTTTCGGCCCCAGGGGGCAAGACCCGTACATCCTGCCGCCCATCGCCTACCCCGACGGGCAACACTGGTTGAAACTGGGCAGCGACCCCGTGGACATCGCGCTGGAAACCGAGTCCGACATACGGCGCTGGTTTCGCTCTGGCGGGCTCACCAGCGTGGCCGACGGCCTGCAGGCGCAGTTGCTGGCGCGCATCAGCGCGCTGCGGTTCGAAGAGCGCAAGGTGGTGCCCTGCATGACGACGTTCGGCCCCTCGGGCCTGCCCCACATAGCACCGCTCTCGGCGCGTGTGGCGGTGGCCTTCGGCTGCTACGGCAAAAGCGCCAAGTGTTCGGATGAACTGGGCCGGCTGGGCGCCATGGTGCTGCTGCGCGATACGGCGGACGAGAGTAAACTAGTCATGTAACTAGTCATCAAGGGGTTCGATGTGCAAACATGGCCTGTGCAGGACGCCAAGGCGCGGTTCAGCGAGTTTCTCGAGACTTGTCTGGCTGAAGGGCCGCAGGTGGTGACCAAACGTGGGGCAGAGGCTGCCGTGCTGGTGTCTGTGGACGAGTGGCGTCGCCTCCAAGCTGCGGCGCGGCCCTCGCTCAAGCAACTGCTGCTGTCTGGGCAGGGGCGAGCCGAACTCGTGGTTCCGGCCCGTGGGTCGGCGCGCAGGCGGGTGCTGGCGGCGGTGAGGTGAGCCGATGTACCTGCTGGACACCAACGTCGTTTCAGAACTCCGCAAGCCCAGGCCTCACGGGGCGGTGCTGGCCTGGTTTCAGGGGCTGGAAGACTCGCAGTTGCATCTCTCAGCGGTGACCCTCGGCGAAATCCAGTCCGGCATAGAGATCACGCGCGAGCAGGACGCGGCCAAGGCCTCGGAGATCGAGGCTTGGCTGGAGATGGTTGCCGCTTCCTACAACGTGCTGCCCATGGACGCGGCGGCCTTCCGGGCATGGGCCCGGCTGATGCACAAGCGGTCGGACACGGTGTACGAGGACGCGATGATCGCGGCCACCGCCCAGGTGCACGGGCTCACGGTGGCCACCCGGAACGTGGCCGACTTCAAGCCCTTTGGCGTACCGCTGCTGAACCCGTTCAAGGCTTGAGCCGTCGGCAGCGCAGGCCCCTCAGTTCAGGTACATCCCCAAGTAGCGCCGCCCATGGCTCACCGCCTCGGCATCGGGGCAGGCGTCGAACCATTCCACCAGTTGCTTGCGCGCACGTTCGCGGTCGGGCCGGCCTTCGGCCTTGTCGCGCAGCACCACTTCCAGCAGGTTGTCGAAGGCGGCGCGGTAGTCGCCCTCAAACACCTGCAGCGCGCCCAGCGCAAAACGCGCTTCAAAGTCGCGCGGGTTGGCGCTGATGCGCGCGGCCAGCGCGGCGGCATCGCCGGCGGGCTTGTTGCGTGCCAGTTCCAGGCGCTTGGCCAGCGCCGCATGGCGGTCCTTGCGGTCGGCCTCGGGCACCTGATCCAGCAGTGCCGCGGCGTCGTCCAGCGCGCCGCGGGCCAGCACCCGTTCGGCCAGGTCCAGGCGGGCCTCGTGCAGCGTGGGCTCCACGGCCAGCGCTTCCTGCAGCAGGGCTTCGGCGGTTTCGGCGTCGGGCGCGGCGGCGGCTTCCTGGCGGATCATTTCGCCTTCCGACACCTGCGGGCCCAGGTGGCGGTCCAGGAAGGCACGCACCTGGCCTTCGGGCAGCGCGCCGGTGAACTGGTCCACCGGCCGCCCGCCCACAAACAGCACCACCAGCGGGATGCTGCGTGCCTGCAGCGCGGCGGATATCTGCGGCGCTTCGTCCACGTTCAGCTTGGCCAGCAGCACCTGGCCGCCGTAGGACTCGACCACCTTCTCCAGCACCGGGCCCAGGCTGCGGCAGGGGCCGCACCAGGGGGCCCAGCAGTCCAGCAGCACCGGCACTTCCATGGACCGCTCCAGCACGGTCTGGCGGAAGTCGGCCTCGGTCACGTCAAACACCAGCTCGGCGGCGGTGGGCGCGGTTTGGGCGGCCTGGGGGGCCCTCATGGCGGCATAGGGGTCGTGGGCGGCAAAGGGAGAGCGGGACATCGTGGTGCGGCTTTCAGGCGGGTTCGTCATTCTGGCACCGGGCCTGGTGCCAGGCCCTTAGATGCGGCCGCCAGCCCCAGGCTCAAGGTGCTGCCCGTAGCGGCCGGCTGCAAGCCCTTGGCTACACTGCCGCGCATGGCCGAAGCAGCAGCCCTTTCTTCAGCGCGCGAAGGCGTGATCGCCTTCGTGGGCGGCGGCAACATGGCCGCGGCGCTGGTGGGCGGGTTGCGCCGCGCCGGCCGGCCGGCCGAAAGCATCGTGGTGGTGGAGCCCTTCGAGGCCGCCCGCGCCCGGCTGGCCAGCGAATTCGGCGTGGCGGCGCAGCCGGCGGCCGATGCGCGCCTGGCGGCTGCGGCCACCGTGGTGTGGGCCGTGAAGCCGCAGTTCTTTGCCGCCGCCGCCGCGCCTTGTGCGCCGTTTGTGGGCTCTGCCTTGCAGGTGAGCGTGATGGCCGGCGTGCGCGCGCAGGCCATCGCGCAGGCCGTGGGCCGGCCGCAGGATGCCCGGGTGGTGCGCGTGATGCCCAACACCCCGGCGCTGATAGGCCGTGGCATGGCCGGCGCCTGGGCCGGCCCGCAGGTGAGCGAAGGCGAGCGTGCCCAGGTGCAGGCCCTGCTGGCGCCCACCGGCGCCGTGCAGTGGGTGCCGCAAGAGGCGGATCTGGACGCGGTGACGGCCTTGTCCGGCAGCGGCCCGGCCTATGTGTTCTACCTGCTGGAGGCCTTGATGGACGGCGGCGAGGCCTTGGGCCTCACGCGCGAGCAGGCCCGTGCGCTGGCGCTGGGCACGCTGGACGGCGCCACGGCGCTGGCCGCGGCTTCCAGCGAAACGCCGCAGGCGCTGCGCGCACAGGTCACGTCCAAGGGTGGCACCACGCACGCGGCCATCACGGTGCTGGAACAGGCGGGCGTGAAGGCCAGCGTGGTGCAGGCCTTGCACGCGGCGCGCCAGCGGGCCCGCGAACTCGGCGACGAGAAATGAAGCCCCCACGCTCCCTCCCGGTCGCTGCCCCCCGAGGGGGCTCATGCAGCGGCCCGGCAAAGCCGGATCCGCGCATGCGGCTGGGCTGGAAACGCTGGCTTCATGTGCCGCGGGTGGCGGGCAGCGCTGTGGACCACTGAGCTGCCACAGGCGGTGGCCGGCGGCGCTTCAGCGCAAGGCCAGGTCCACCACCACGCCGGCAAACACTGCAAAACCCAGCCAGTGGTTGGCGCGGAAGGCGCGAAAACAGCCTTCGCGCGTGCGACCGCGTATCAGCGTGTAGTGCCACAGCGCCTGCGCCGTGGCCACGCCCACGCCCAACACGAACCAGTTGCCCAGGCCCAGCGAGCGGCCCAGCCACAGCCAGCCGGCCAGGTGCAGGCCGTAGAAGCCCATCACCGCCGCCACGTCCCAGCGCCCCAGCGTGATGGCCGAGGTCTTCATGCCCAGCCGCAGGTCGTCGTCGCGGTCCACCATGGCGTACTCGGTGTCGTAGGCCAGCACCCAGAACAGGTTCACCAGCAGCAGCGCCCAGGCCTGCGGCGGCACGGCGTCGTTGATGCTGCCCAGGCCCCAGCTGCCGCCGCCCAGTGCGGCGGCAAAGGCCATGGGGATGCCGAAGCTGAAGGCCACGCCCAGCACCGCCTGCGGCATGGACACCACGCGCTTGGCAAACGGGTACAGCAGCGTGATGGCCAGCGCCAGGAAGGACAGCAGCACCGCCGGCGGCGTGGTGGTGAGCACCAGCGCAAAGGCCAGCAACGCCAGCACCGCACCCAGCGCCAGCGCCTCGCGCACCGAGACCGCGCCGCGGGTGACGGGGCGCTGCGCGGTGCGCTTGACGTGGCGGTCGAAGTCGCGGTCGGCCACGTCGTTGACGCAGCAGCCGGCGCTGCGCATCAGCACCGTGCCGGCCACGAACACCGCCAGCAGGTGGTAGCCCGGCCAGCCGTCGGCCGCTATCCACAGCGCGGCGAGCGTGGGCCACAGCAGCAGCAGCCAGCCGGCGGGGCGGTCCCAGCGCACCAGGTCCAGCCACAGGCTCAGGCGCGAGGGCGCAGGGGGGCTGGTGCCGAGGTTCACGCCTGCATTATCGGCAGCCCCTGAGGAGGCTGCCCCAAGCCGGCCGGCAGCGTGCGCTGCCGGCTGCGGCCCGGTGTGCTCAGTGCACTCAGTGTGCCGAGCCGTCGCGGCGGCGGCGCGCCGCAAAGCCGGCGGTGGCCAGCAGGCCGCCCAGCATCAAAGCCCAGGTGCCGGGCTCGGGGATGGGCGTCAGCAGGTAGGCGCGCACCTGGCCGTTGAACACCGCGGTGCCGATGATGTGGCCTTGTTCGCTGATGCCCAGGGCCGAGCTGCTGGTGTTGGTGAGGAAGTCCCAGCCGCTGGCCGGGTCCACCAGGTCGCCCAGGCGGTAGGTTTGCTGGCCGTCGAACAGGAAGGGGATGGAGTAGGCGCTGGAGGCCTGGCCCACCACCCAGCCGGCGCTGTTGACGCCGCGCGCGCTGCCCTGCGAGGTGCCGGTGGGCAGCGGGATGGCGGTGGAGCCGCCGTCCAGCGTCCACACGTAGGGCTGGCCGCTGCTCTGGTTGAAGCTGCTGGAGCCCACCACGTGCCCGGCATTGCTCACCGCAAAGGCCAGGCCGCCGTTGTGGCCGGCCAGCGGGGTGATGCCCACCAGCGTGCCGTTGGCCGAGTCGTAGGCCAGCGCGATGTTGTTGGAAGGCACCTCGGGGTTGACGCCGTTGCCCACCACCCAGCCGGCGTCGTTGATGCCGTAGGCGGTGGTGAAGTAGCTGCCGTTGCCCAGCGTGGCGGTGATCAGCGTGCTGGTTTCGCCGTAGATGACGGCGCGTTCCTGTATGCCGCCGCCCACCGAGCCCACCGCCACGCCGGCGGCGTTGACGGCGTTGGCGCGGCCCACGTCATAGCCGCCAGGCATGGTCAGGGCCGTCAGCACGCCGTCCTGCCACAGCACCGGCAGCGCGCCGGAGCCGAAGGCGGTGGTGGTGGAGTTGCCGACGACCACGCCGTGGTTGTTGGCGGCGTTGGCCACCGCGAAATTGCGCCCGGCCAGGTTGGGCAGCGCCAGCAGGCCGGTGTCGGCCGCCCACACCGTGGCCTGCACGCCGCTGCCGAAGTTGCGGCCCACCACGGTGCTGCCGTTGGGCGAAACACCGTAGCCCTGCGAAGACGAGCCGCCGGCCAGCACACCCAGGTCGGTGATGGTGTACTGCGGCGCGGCCAGCGCGGCGGCGGGCAGGGCCAGGGCCGCGGCGGCCAGGGCGGCGCCCACGGCAAGGCGGGCGGCACCGGCGCGGCAACGCAGGCGGGGGCGGCGGGGTTGGACGGATGGCATGGGGGCGGTACTCCTGGCTGTCGTGTCTGTTTTGAGGGAACACCCGCCTGGCGGGCCGCGTGCGAAGACGAAGCCCACAATGCCGGCAGGGGTGTGGCCCCAGTGTCGAGCGCAGGGGCGGCAGCGTCAATGCGGCGCAGGCACGCTGCCGCCGCGCATCCCCCCGAATCAGGGGGTAACCAGACGTGACAGCCGTGGGGCGCGGGCAGGGGCGGCCGGCCCGCCGCGCCGCTCAGCCGCCTTGTTGGTGGAACACCAGCCCGGCGTGTTCGCGCAGCGCGTGGAAGCGTATCTTGGGCCAGTTGTCCTGCATGGCGCGCAGCTCGCCGGCGTATTCCAGCAGCACGCAGGGCGCGTCCACGGCGTCCAGCGCCACGCGGTGGGCGTTGTGGTCTATGAAGCGCTTGAGCTCGCGCTCGTCGGCCGCGGCGCCTTCGCCGGTCTCGGCTGTCACCCAGCGCGCCACGTTGTAGCGCGCCGGCATCACACGTGCCTTGCAGCCGTACTCGTGCTCCAGGCGGTGGGCCACCACCTCAAACTGCAGCTGGCCCACGGCGCCCAGCAGCAGCACCGTACCGGCCACCGGGCGAAACACCTGGATGGCGCCTTCCTCGCCCAGCTGGGTCAGGCCGGCGCGCAGCTGCTTGGTCTTCAGCGGGTCGGCCACTTCCACGCTGCGGAACATCTCCGGCGCGAAGAAGGGCAGGCCGGTGAACTGCAGCTGCTCGCCTTCGGTGAGCGTGTCGCCCAGCTGCAGCACGCCGTGGTTGGGGATGCCGATGATGTCGCCGGCAAAGGCTTCCTCCAGCAGCTCGCGCCGCTGGCTGAGGAAGGTGACCACGGTGTTGGGCCGCAGCTCCTTGTTGTTGCGCGCCACCTTCAGGCGCATGCCGCGCTCGAAGTGGCCGCTGGCCACGCGCAGGAAGGCGATGCGGTCGCGGTGGGCCGGGTCCATGTTGGCCTGGATCTTGAACACCACGCCGCTGAACTTGGGCTCGGTGGGCTGCACGCTGCGCTGCAGCGCCGGCTTGGGGCCGGGCGGCGGGGCCAGGTCCACCAGCGCGTCCAGCACCTCGCGCACGCCGAAGTTGTTGATGGCGCTGCCGAAGAACATGGGCGTTTGCTGTCCGGCCAGGAACTGCGCCTCGTCGAAGCCGGGTGCGGCCTCCTGCACCAGCTCCACCTCGCCGGCGGCCTGCTCGTAGGCGCCGCCGAAACGCTGCGCCAGCAAGGCGGCGTCGGTGGCGTCCAGCACTTCTTCGTCACCGCCGGCGCGGTCTTCGCCGGGGGCGAACACGCGCATCTGCCGGCGGCGCAGGTCCAGCACACCGCCGAAGAACTTGGCCATGCCCACCGGCCAGGTGAACGGCACCACGGCCATGCCCAGTTCGCGCTCGATCTCGTCGAACAGGTCCAGCGGCGCCTTGACCTCGCGGTCCAGCTTGTTCACGAAGGTCAGTATGGGCGTGTTGCGCGCACGGCAAACCTGCAGCAGCCGGCGGGTCTGCGGCTCCACGCCGTTGGCGGCGTCTATCACCATCAGCGCCGCGTCCACCGCGGTGAGCACGCGGTAGGTGTCTTCGGAGAAGTCCTGGTGGCCCGGGGTGTCCAGCAGGTTGATGACGCAGTCGCGGTATTCCATCTGCATCACCGAGCTGGCCACCGAGATGCCGCGCTGCTTCTCGATCTCCATCCAGTCGCTGGTGGCGTGGCGGCTGGCCTTGCGCGCCTTCACGCTGCCGGCGATCTGTATCGCGCCGGAAAACAGCAGCAGCTTTTCCGTCAGCGTGGTCTTGCCGGCGTCGGGGTGGGAAATGATGGCAAACGTGCGTCTACGCCTGACTTCACTGACGATCTGCTCGTTCGACATTGCCCACCAGCCCTGTTATGTACACCGCTATGTACCCGCTTCCCAAGGTGCCCATAGCGTGGTGCACATCGGCCGCTTCCTAGCGCGCCGACTCTGCCGCCGCGCCTTGCGAATTTTAGGGGGTGGCGGCCTGGGGCGCTTCGCTCAGTCGAACGCCTCAACCCTGGCCCGGCAGAGGGCCAGCGTTCGTGCGGCGGTTGCCGCCGTCCTCTCATCAAGTTCCAGCGCGGCGGGCAGGGCCAGGGCTTCGAGCGCAGCGCGAAGCTGTCGCAGGACATCGTCGATGGCAGCGCTGGCGACAGCCGCCCGCAGGCCCGCCAGCGAGGCCAGGGCCATGAAGTCGGTGCGCCGAAGCCGCTCGTCCTTGCCGCCCAGCTTCAGGGCCATGCGGTCGTGTTCAAGCCCGGGGAAGACGCGCGTGGTCAGCGCGTCATACACCGGAGCCAGGCGGACCGAAGCGAAGACGGCCTCGCCCCGGGTGGCCGTCTTCAAGAGCGCCATGTTCTTCAGGTGCATGTCGCCGTCGGCGATGAGCCACGCGAAGAGCACGCGGCGCAAGAGCATCAGCAAGTCTTCGTCAGGGGCCGAGGACAGCGCGCGTGTTGCGCGCGCAACGCGCTCCATGGTCCCGGTGTATTTGTCGTGGGGCTCCAGGTCCAGCACCGAGCACATGTCCTCCATCGCAAGCCACCGGGGGTCGTCGGCTTGCTCGCGGATGTCGAAGCGCTCAACCAGCAAGGCGGGCGGCATGCCATCGGGCATGCGCACGAGAGCGGCCGCCGGGGTGGGCAGGCCGATGGCGCGCGCGAGCGAGAGCCCCAGCCACTCGACCAGGGGCAGCGCCTCGAAGCCGCCGGTCCCGGCGGGCTTCAGGATGTGCGTGAAAGAGGTACCGACGCTGGGCGAGAGCCTGCCGCTCGCCTGCAGGCACATCGGGGCCTTGATCTGCACGCCGGACAGGCGGGGGGTGTCCGGGTTGGTGTAGAGCGCCGCGAGCCTGTGCTCGAAGTCGCGCTCTATAGCGCTTCTGCCCGGGCCTTCGTAGCTTCCCGTGAAGAGACCGCCCTGCGTGAAGGTGGCAAGTTGGTGCGTCAGCAGGTCGGCCGGCAGCGCGGCCAGCTCATCGACCGTCCCTGCGATGCTGATGTTGGACATGTAACGTTTGCCCGAGCGAAGGAGCGCGCGCTCGTCGCCATGGCCCTTCAGGACCGATTCGAGCCAGCCCTCTGGCAGCAGCGACACGATGAAGGGCGGGAGCTTGCCGGGGGTGGTGGGCCGGATCACCGGTGGCAGGGTCGGGCCGTCTTTGGACGCTGTCCAGCGCCATTCGAAGCCATCGTGCGAGAGCGTGCCGATCGGCAGGCCGTGCCATGCGACCAGCAGGTCGAAGGCTGCTGCGTTCTTGACGGCAGCGACAGCCGTGGGGCGACGCAGCAGGAACTTGTCGGCCTGCTCTCCTTCGCGATACCAGTCGTTCGCGCGGGCGAGCGCCCACAAGGCATCGCCCGCGGTTTTGGGGTCGCCGTACTCCTGGATGAGACGCGCCGCGAGAGCCTCGCGCATGCTTGAGTCTATGGAGGCGGCATGTTCGCTGCGCAGGCGAAAGGCTTCAAGGAAGCGCTGCCGCACGGCGGAGACGGAGACGCCGAACTCGCCCAGGCTGTCGGCAACGATGGCGCTGGCAATGGAGGGGCGTGCAGGCGCCTTGTTCTGGATGATTTCGAGGGCTCGGATGCGCGTGCGCTGTGCGCGTTGGCCGGTCAGGTAAAGCCGACCTTCTGGCGTGGGCCCCAAGAAGATCGCACTGGCCGCAGACAAGTAGGCCTTGGGGTACAGGTACCGAGCTATGCGCACCGCATGAGACAGCACGGTCTGATCGATGTCGTCCTGCGCATCGACGTAGATGCCCCTCATGAGCTGCACAAGCTTCCCCGTCCCTGCCAGGTAGTGGCTGCGGGTCTTGTCTATCGTCTCGCCCACGAGGTGCAGAGGCACTTGTCTAACTTTTCCGCTTTTTAGATACGAGAAAGTTAGCATCTTTGCCGGGATTTCGCAAAAAATATAACTTTTGCGTATCTCAAGTGCGCGAAAGTTAGGCTTCACCACTCCTTGCCCGGCCCACCCCAAGACAGCGGTTCGTCAGACAGAGGTTGCCGTTCAGGAGGCCCCTGCGGTGTCGCTGTCAGCCTCTTTCTTGCGGAAGCGGAAGATGAGCGTGGGCATCTGAAAATGCACAGCATGTCGCGCTGGTCGCCCCGTTTCTTCCGCTGGCACCGCTGGCTGGCCTGGCTGGTGCTGTTGCAGGTGCTGGCCTGGGTGCTGGGCGGGCTGGTGTTTGCCTGGGTGCCTTTCCAGGGCTGGGTGCGTTCGGCCGACACGGTGGCCGCGCCGGCGGCCACGCTGCCCGAGGGCTGGGCCGCCGCGCTGGCCGCGGCCTCGTTGCCGCCGCAGCCGGTGCGCAGCGTGGCCAGCGTGGTCACGGCGCGCGGGCCGGCCTGGCGGCTGCGCCACGACGTCGCGCCCGACACCTGGCTGAACGCCGGCGGCCAGCCGCTGGCCGCGCCGGACGAAGCGGCGGTGCGCGCGTTCGCCGCCGCGCTGTACCGCGGGCCGGGCCGGCTGGCGACGGTGCGGCAGCTGCAGGAGCCGCCGCGCCGCCTGGGCATCGTGCGCGAAGTGGGTGCGCGCCAGGGCCTGTGGCTGGCGCAGTTTGACGATGCGCTGGCCACGCGCCTGTACTTCGACGGTGTCAGCGGCGAGTTCGTGGCGGTGCGCAGCGAAGCCTGGGTGGTGTACGACTTCTTCTGGCGCCTGCACGTGATGGACTACGCCGAGGGCGAAGACTTCAACAACGGCCTGCTGCGCACGGCCTCGCTGGCCGCCGGGGCCCTGGTGGCCACCGGCGTGCTGCTGCTGGCCTTGTCGCTGCGCAGGCGCTGGCGCCGCCGCCGGGCGGCCGGCGCCGTCTGAACCGGCCGGCGCGAGGCGCCGTGCCGGGGTTCAGCCTTCCAGCAGGCTGCGCAGCATCCAGGCCGTCTGCTCGTGCACCGTCAGGCGCTGCGTCAGCAGGTCGGCCGTGGGTTCGTCGCTGGCCTTGTCGGCCAGCGGGAACACGCTGCGCGCGGTGCGTGCCACGGCCTCGTGGCCTTCCTTGAGCACCCGCACCATGTCCAGTGCCGAAGGCGGCGTGGCCGGTGCGTCGGGGATGCTGGCCAGCGCGCCGTAGGCGGCGTAGCTGCCCGGCGCCGGGTGGCCCAGGCTGCGTATGCGCTCGGCGATGGGGTCCACGGCGTTCCACAGCTCGGTGTACTGCGCCATGAACATGGCATGCAGCGTGTTGAACATCGGGCCGGTGACGTTCCAGTGGAAGTTGTGCGTGGTCAGGTACAGCGTGTAGGTGTCGGCCAGCAGGCGCGACAGCCCGGCGGCGATGGCGGCGCGGTCCTTGTCGCTGATGCCGATGTTGACGGCCTGGGCACTGCGGGCGGGTGGGGCTGGTTTTTTGGCCATGGGGGTCCTCCGGGGGTGTCGTCGGCGGCCACACGACGGCAGCCGGCGGGTTGCGATCGAGCATAGCAGCGGCGTCCGACAGGGCGTGTCGGCGCTGTCCGACAAGCGCCGTCGGCCGTGGCCGATACGCCCGCCCAGGCCGGCTGCCTATCGTTGCATCACCGGGCCGCGATTGGCCTAGCCACTGAAGGAGCCGAGAGATGCAAGCCACCCGTAACCGCCTGTTGACCGTTGTCGCCGCCGCCGCCGCAGCCACGCTGCTGGCCGCCTGCGACCGCCCCGAGTCCGACCCCACCGTGGGCCAGCGTGTCGACCAGGGCATCGCGACCGCGGAGCAAAAGGCCGGCGAGATGCGTTCGGGCGTTGAGCGCGCCGGCGACGCGATCGCCCAGACCGCGGCCGACGCCACCATCACCGCCAAGGTCAACGCCGAACTGGCGCGTGACGACAAGCTGAGCGCGCTGGCCATCGACGTGGACACCAGCGAAGGCCGCGTGGTGCTGGAAGGCAGCGCGCCCGACACCGCCTCGCGTGAACGTGCCGAAACCCTGGCGCGCGCCATCGAAGGCGTGGTCGCGGTCGAGAACCGCCTGACCGTGACGCCGCCGCGCAGCTGATCCAGGCCGTAACGCCAGGCAACTGCCGATCTTCAAGTCTCACCCGACGGAGCACATCATGACAAAGAACCCCTCTCACATCGGCCGTCTTGCCGCGGCCGCGCTGGCGAGTCTGGTTGCAGTGGCGGTGCTGCCGGCGTGCTCCGTGGCACGCGACCAGCAGACCGTGGGCTCGTACATCGACGACACCACGCTGACCACGCGCATCAAGGCACGCTTTGCCGAAGACAGCACGGTCAGCGCCATGGCCATCCAGGTCGAGACGCTCAAGGGCGTGGTGCAGCTCTCCGGCTTCGCCAAGTCCAACGAAGAGCGCGCCACCGCCGAGCGCATCGCGCGTGCCGTCCCGGGCGTGTCCCAGGTGCGCAACGACATCATCGTGCGGAGCTGAGTGCCATGAGCAGGCGCAGGCCCACCTGGATCTGGCCCACGGCCGGTGTGGGGGCGGTGTTGGCCGCCGCCTTGCTGAGTGCCGAGCCGCCGGTGGCCGGCCTGCTGCCTGAGCAGGCGGTACCGGCCTTGTTTGTTCCGGATGCGGCGCCTGCCGTCCACCCCGTGCCAGCCGACGTGCTGCCCGGCGCCGTGCCGCGTGTCCTGCCCCATGGCAGCGCGCCGGCCGTGCCCTGGATGGCGGCGCCGGCTGGTGCTGCGGGGGGCCGGCTGGCCGGCTACGTGTGAGGTCACCATGCCCGATACCGCTGCACAGGCTGTCCCTGCTGCGCAGACCGGTCGGCTGCGGCACACTTACGCTGCCGCCATGCCCGAAGCGTCCGAACTCCTGCGCGTCTTCGTCGTCGAGGACAGCGCCATCATCCGTGAGAACCTGATCGCGGCGCTGGAAGAACTGGCGCCGGTGCAGGTGGTGGGCTGGGCCGATGGCGAGGCCGCGGCACGCCGCTGGCTGGCCGAACCGGGCCAGCGGCCTTGCGAGCTGGTCATCGTGGACCTGTTCCTGCGCGAAGGCACCGGCCTGGGCGTGCTGCAGGCCATCGAAGCCCACCCGGCGCGGCGCGTGGTGCTCAGCAACTACGCCACGCGCGACATACGCAGCCGCTGCCTGGCGCTGGGCGCCGACCGTGTGTTCGACAAGAGCAGCGAACTCGACGGGCTCATCGCCTACTGCCAGCGCCTGGCCTCGGGTGCGCCGCCCACGGTGCCCGGTGCCTTGGCCTGAAGGTTCCGACCGCCGCGCCGCAGCCCGGCCGCCGCCAGCGCCGCGGCTACTGCAGCAAGCCGTTCTTCAGCGCGTAGTAGGTCAGCTCGCTGTTGGAGCCCAGGGCCATCTTCTCCAGCACACGGCTGCGGTAGGTGGACACCGTCTTCACGCTCAGCGACAGGTGCTCGGCCAGTTGCCCCACCGTCTCGCCGCGCGCCAGGTGCAAAAACACCTGCAGCTCACGCTCCGAAAGCCGCTCGTGCGGCTTCTGCTCGGCGTTGCTGCCCAGCCCCGCGGCCAGTTGTTCGGCCACCACCGGCGTGATGTAGCGCCGCCCGGCCACCGCCGTGCGTATGGCCTGCACGATTTCCTCGGGGTCGGTGTCCTTGCTGAGGTAACCCGCGGCGCCCTGGCGCAGCAGCGTGGTGGCGTAGTGCTCTTCCGGGTAGCCGCTGAGCATCAGCACCGGCAGCGCCGGCACCCGCGCCTTGATGGCCAGCAGCAGGTCCACGCCGTTCTGGTCGGGCATGGCGATGTCCAGCAGCACCACGTCCACCTCGCCGGCGCGTACGGCGTCCATCAGCTCGCGCCCGCTGGCACACTCGGCCACCACCGAGAGGTCGTCGTGTTCGGAAAGAAATTGCCGCAGCCCGGCACGCACCACGGCGTGGTCGTCGGCGATCGCAATGCGGATCATCGGGGCCTCTCCTGGCGGCACACGGTGTTGCAGTGTAGGGTCTGATCATGCCGATGCGCCGAATCGCCACCCGTGTCACCCGCAGCCGCTGGCTGCTGCCCCTGGCGCTGGCCGGCGCGGTGGTGGTGCTGGCGATCAACGAAGCCTCGTTCCAGCGCTCCAGCGAAGCGCTGGCGGCGCTGGACGAACGCGTGGAGCTGCGCCGCGACGTGATGCTGCTGGGCCGGCGCATCGCCGACGCCGAAAGCGGCCAGCGCGGCTACCTGCTCACCGGGCGCGAGGAGTACCTGGAGCCCTACAACGCTTCGGTGGGCAGCGTGCGCGCGCTGGCCCAGCACCTGGCCCAGGCCTATGCCGACGACACCGCCGCGGCCCCCATGGTGGACGAGATCGTGCGCACGGTGGAAGGGCGGCTGTCGGAGCTGCAGACGGCCCTGATCCTGTACGAGGAGGGCCGCCACGAAGCCTGGCACGCCCTGGTGGGCACCAACATAGGCATGGAGAAGATGGAGGTGCTGCGCTCGGCCAGCGAACGCCTGTCGGCGCTGGAAACCGGGCGCATCGCCGCGCAGCGCGACGGCGTCAGCAGCACGCTGCGCACCAGCCGCTGGGCGTTGAGCCTGATGGCGGCGCTGTCGGTGCTGGCGCTGTTTCTGTTCTTGCGGCAGTCGCGTGACTACGACGCTTCCCAGCGCCGCCATGCCGAAGAGCTGAAGATGGAGCGCGACCAGCTCGAGGCCGAGGTGGCGCGCCGCACCACCGAGCTCAGCGAACTGGCCGAGCACCTGCAGACGGCGCGCGAGGACGAGCGCGCCCGCCTGGCGCGCGAGCTGCACGACGAACTGGGGGCGCTGCTCACGGCGGCCAAGCTGGACGCCGCGCGCCTGAAGCGCGGCCTGGCCGGCCTGGGCGTGCCGGTGGCCGAGGCCGAGGCCCGGCTGGAGCACCTGAACCACACCATAGACCAGGGCATAGGCCTGAAGCGCCGCATCATCGAAGACCTGCGGCCTTCGGCGCTGTCCAACCTGGGCTTGCGCGCCGCGCTGGAGATCCTGACGCAGGAGTTCGCGCAGCGCAGCGAGCTGGCGCTGCAGGCCGACCTGGAAGACGTGGCCGCCGACGAGCGCCGCGCCATAGGCATCTACCGCCTGGTGCAGGAATCGCTGACCAACATCGCCAAGCACGCCCAGGCCAGCCGCGTGACGGTGGCGCTGCGCGCGGCCGACGGCGGCTTGCAGGTGGAGGTGGCCGACGACGGCTGCGGCTTCGACCCGGCCGAGGTGCGCGGCAGCCGCCACGGCCTGCGCGGCATGCGCCACCGCGTGGTCTCGCTGGGCGGCCGCCTGCAGCTGGTGAGCCGCCCCGGCGGCGGCACGCGCCTGCAGGCCTGGTTGCCGCGGGCCAGCGCCGACGAGGCGGCGGCTCAGGCCCCGCCGGACACGCTGCCGCCCGAGCCCCTGGCGCCCGGCGCGGCCTGAAAACCCGGCGCGTGTCGTCGTGTGCTTGTCGGCGCCGTCCGACAGCGGCTTGCGCGGGCGGCCGACAAGGCGGCGGCGCGCCGCCCGATGCCGGTGCACCGGCCTCTTGAGCACACTGCTTCTACCGGATGCGGGCGGCGCCGCCGCCCACCGTGCCAGGAGCCCGACATGCTCTATTACGCCGCCGTCTTTTTCGTCATCGCCCTGATTGCCGCGCTGTTCGGCTTCGGTGGCATCGCCGCCGGCGCCGCCGGTGTCGCGAAGCTGCTGTTCATGCTGTTCATCGTGCTGGCCATCGTCAGCTTCGTCGTGGGCCTGTTGCGGCGATAGCGACCCGGAGAGCCTGGCATGAGACTGCCCTCCAACCTGTGGCCGGTGGCGGTGCTTGCGGCCCTGGCGGCGGCCCTGTTCGGCCACCGCCGGTGGCGCGAGCGGCAGCGGCACCACCGTCGGCATGTGCTGACCGACGCCTTGCAGACCTGGGAGGCCGAGGGCGGCGCCTTGCCGCCGGCCCAGCCCTCCCGCTCCGCGCCCCACGCCGCCCGCGCGGCGGACCGGGCCTGAGCGTGGCAGTTTGCGCGTGAACGCCGGTCCCAACTGCCGGCACCGCGCAAGCCGCGCTCCGGGGGGCTTGGCGGCCTTGGCGCTGACCGCACAATGGCGGTTTCGCCGATCCACCGCCGAAGATGCTGCCCGAGCCCGAACCGCGCGACGAGTCCACCACCCCTGCCCCGGCTGCTGCAGCCGTGGCAGCTGAAGAAACTGTAGAGGCTTTGCCGGCCCCCACGCTGGCCTCCGTGCCCGAAGCCACGAACGCCGAAGTGCCGGCCCAAGCAGCCGGCGACGCCGCTGCCGATGGCCCGGGCGAAGCCGCGGGCGACATCCCGAGCGACCCCCCGGACGAGGCACCGGCCGACCCGGCAGGGGCCGCCGATGCGGCCGCGCCTGCCGTGGCCGACTTGTCGCCGGCCCAGGTGGCCGCGCGGCTGGCGGAGCTGTACCCGGCCCTGTTCGGCCCGGGCACGCCCAAGCCCATCAAGCTGCGCATACAGGCCGACATCCAGCAGCGTTCGCCGGGGGTGTTCACGCGCAAGCTGTTGTCGCTGTTCCTGCACCGCCACACCACCAGCACCGCCTACCTGCGGGCGCTGGCTGCGTCACCGCAGCGTTTCGACCTGGACGGCGAGCCGGCCGGCGAGGTGGTGGCCGAGCACCGCGATGCGGCGGCGGCCGAGGTGCAGCGCCGGCGCGAGATCGTCGAGGCGCGGCGGCAGGCCGAGCGCCAGGCACGCCGCCCGGCACGCCCGGCCGCGCCCGGGGCCGCTGCAGCCGCTGCAACGGACGGTGCGGCGGCCTCGGCCGATGAAGGCCGGCGCGGCCCACCCGGGCGAGGCCCGGTGCGGGGTGAAGCCCGAGGGGACAACCGCGGGCCTGCACCCGCCGGCCCGAGGCCGGACCGCCGTGGACCGCGCCCGCCCGGGCCCAGGGACGCATCGGCAGGCCCGCGGCACGAAAGACCACAACGCGCCGAGCGCCCTCAGCGCCCACCGCGTGATGAGCGGCCGCCACGCCACCCGGGGCCTGAGCGGGTGCAACGCCCGCCGCAGGTGCCGGCTTACGAGCCCAGCGACCCGGCGCAACGCGAACGCGCCTTGCTGCTGCGGGCCTTTGAAAGCTCGCCGCTTTCCAAGGCCAACTTCTGCGTGCTCAAGCGGCTGACGGAAGGTGAGCTGGACGCTGCGCTGGCGCTGGCGCGTCAGGAGCGCGGCGGCCCGGTGCGTCAGCCTTGAGGCCCATGAGGCCCATGAGGCGTTAGGCCTAAGCCGGCCGGTGAGCGGCTGCTGTCAGCCGCGGTCTGGAACCACCGATGCGCGCCGCGCTACAGCGGCGCGAACATCATGGTCAGTGCGCTGCCACCCACCAAGGCCACGGCCAGCGTCAGCCACGGCAGGGCGCGCAAGGGCGGGTCGGCGGGGGTGTCGTGTGCGAGATCCTCGTCCGCCGACCCGCACAGGTCTTCGGCAAAGGCCTCGCTGCGGTAGGTCACGGGGGTGTTCATCGCAGGGTCTGGTGTTGCAGGAAGAGGCGGTGCGCTCAGGCCAGGTGCTGGGCGGTGGCTTGGGCGTAGCGGGCGCTGGCGGCGTCGCTTTGGGCCAGGCCGGCGACGCTGCTCAGCATCACGACGGTCATCATCAGCGCGAGGCTCAGGCCGTAGAAGCGGTTGGTTTGGCGGGTGCTGGTGTTCATGGTGGGCTCCGTGCGTTTCGGTTTGTCGATGGCTGCACTGTGCGCCTGAAGCCGGCGCGCTGCCAGGCCCTTGCGACGACGCGGCGGGAACACGGTTTGAAGCGCATCTGGCGGCGATGAACGGCGGGCCGGAGGTGGCGATGAGGCGCCGACGCGGGCGGTGATACTCGCCGGCCATGCCGGCCCACAGCACACCCGCCCCACCCCGTGCCGCCGCCGCGGTGCTGGCCGCCGGCGTGGTGGCGGCCTTGCACGTGGGCAAGCTGCCGCCGGCCGTGACGGCGCTGCAGCAGGCCCTGGGGCTGACGCTGCTGGAGGCGGGTTTTCTGCTGTCGCTGGTGCAGGCCGCAGGCATGGCCGGCGGCATCGCCTTCGGCGCCTTGGTGGACGGGCTGGGCACGCGCCGCAGCCTGCTGGTGGGGCTGTGGCTGCTGGCCCTGTCCAGCCTGGCCGGCGGCGCGGTGCACGGCACGGCAGCGCTGATGGTGCTGCGCGCGGTGGAAGGCGCGGGCTTCTTGCTGGTGGTGCTGGCCGCGCCGGCGCTGCTGCGTGTGCTGGTGCCGCCCCAGCGCACAGCGCGTGTGCTGGGGTGGTGGGGTGGCTACATGCCGCTGGCCACCGCGCTGGCGCTGCTGCTGGGCCCGGCGGTGATTGCCGCGGCCGGCTGGCGCACCTGGTGGGTGTCGCTGGGGCTGCTGAGCCTGGCGATGATCGCGGTGGTGTCGGCGGCTGTGCCGGCGCCGGCGGCACGGCCCGCTGCCAGGGGCGGTGCGGCCCGTTCAGGCGGCCTGGGGGCGCGGCTGCGGCGCACCTTGTCGTCGCGTGGGCCCTGGCTGCTGTCGCTGGCCTTTGCCGCCTACGCCGCGCAATGGCTGGCGGTGATCGGTTTCCTGCCCACCATCTACACCGCGGCCGGCTACGGCGCCGCGGCCACGGCGTGGCTGACCGCGTTGGCGGCGCTGGTCAACGTGGTCGGCAACGTGGCCGCCGGGCGCTGGCTGCAGCGCGGCGGCGCGCCGCTGGCCACGCTGGCGCTGGGCTTCAGCGCCATGGGGCTGGGCACGCTGGCGGCATTTGCCGGCGCGGAAGGCGCGGGCCTGCCGCCGGCGCTGCGCTACCTGTGTGTGCTGCTGTTCTCCGGCTTCGGCGGGCTGGTGCCGGCCACCTTGTTTGCACTGGCCTTGCGCCTGGCGCCAGGCCCGGACACCGTGGCCACCACCCTGGGCTGGATGCAGCAGGGGTCGGCGGCCGGCCAGTTTGTGGGCCCGCCGCTGGTGGCCTGGGCGGCCAGCGTCAGCGGCGGCTGGCAGCACACCGGCTGGGTGACGGCCGGGCTGGCGGCCACCGGGCTGCTGGCCGCCGTGGCGCTGGCGCGGCTGCCGGGCGCGCGGTGAGCCGCCCCGGCTTCGCCGCGGGCCTTGCCGCTGCGTGAGAACATTCCACCATGTCACCACAGAGCCCGCAGCCCCAGGGCGACCCCGACCCGCTGGAACCCGAGGTGCCGCCGTTTCGGCCCACCTCCTGGCGCGGGCAGGTGCTGCTGGTGCTGCTGACGGTGGCCACGGTGTCGCTGCTGGTGTGGGCCATCACCGAGCGACCCGGCGCGCCGCCGGTGCAGCGCGTGCTGCCCGAGGACCGGCCGCGCTGCGCCGAGGGTCAAACGCGCGACTGCGTGGGCGGCCGCGCCGAGGTCATCGTGGTGACGCCGGTGCCGGTGCCGGTGCCGGCGTCGGCGGCTTCGCAGTAAACCGGCTTCGGCCGCTTCAAGGGTTCAGCGCGGCACCAGGCCCAGCCAGGCCCAGCCAGGCCAGTAACGCCAGCGGCGCCGTCTCGGCGCGCAGCACCCGCGGCCCCAGCGACACCGGCACAAAGCCGGCAGCGCGCGCCGCGGCCTGTTCGGCGGGGGCCAGGCCGCCTTCGGGCCCGCTGAGGCTGCACACCGCGGTGTTGGGCGCGGTGTCGGACGCGGTGTTGGAAGCCGGGGCGGCCAGCGTGGCCGGGCTTGCGCCGTCGGCACTGAGCAGCCAGCGTGCACCGGCCGCCGGCAGCCCGCCGGCCAGCCACTCGCTCAGGCTGCGAACCGGCAGCACCTGGGTGACGCGGGCGCGGCCGCACTGTTCGCTGGCCGCCACCGCCACGCCCTGCCAGTGCGCCTGCTTGCGTGCCGCGCGCTCGCCGTCCAGCCGCAGCACCGAATGCTGGGCCATCAGCGGCTGCACGGCGGCGGCCCCCAGCTCGCCGGCCTTTTCCACCAGCCAGTCCATGCGTTCGTTGGCCGGCATCACCACGGCCAGCGTCACCGCCAGCGGCAGCTCGCGCTGCACCGCCACCGGCGCGCCCAGGCGCACCCGCAGTTCGCTGCGGCCCATGGCCAGCACCTGGGCCGGCCAGTCGCTGCCGCTGCCGTCGAACAGCTGCAGGGGGTCGCCGGGCTGCACCCGCCGCACCTGGGCATGCCGCACGGCGCCCGGTGGCAGGGCGAACTCGCTGCCTTCGCCGGCAGGCAGCGGCTGGTCGACAAACAGGCGCAGCGTCACGCCGCAGGCCCGGCCAGCAAGGCTTCCACGGCGCGGGCCACGCCGGCCAGCGCCGCGTCCTGCCCGCCGGGGGCGGCCAGCATCAAGCCCACCGGCAGCTCGCCAGGCGCCTGGCAGGGCAGGCTGAAGGCGCAGCCGTCCAGGAAGTTGATGGTGGCGCAGTTGCGCAGCAGCAGGCCATTGACGCGGAAGAACTCGTCGTCGTTGTGCAACGAGGCGATGGGCGGTGCCAGCAGCGGCACGGTGGGGCCGATCAGGGCGTCGAAGCCGGCCAGCAGGCCTTGCATGCGCTGTATCCAGTCGCGCCGGCGGCGCAGCAGCTCGATGTAGTCGGCGGCGCTGACCCCTTCACCCAGCGCGATGCGCGCCGCCACCCGCGGGTCGAAACGCGGGCGCTGCGTGGCCAGGGCCTCGCGGTGCACGGCATAGGCTTCTATGGACACCAGCGGGGCAGGGCGGTTGATGTCGCCCGGCTCGGCCAGCTCGCGCAGCGGCAGCGGCACGATCTGCGCCCCGGCCTGCGACAGGCGCTGCAGCGTGTCTTCGAAGGCGCGCGCCACCGGCGGCTCCAGGCCGTCCAGCCACAGCGTCTGCGGCACGGCCAGGCGCAGGCCGGCCACGCCACGCGGTGGTACCGCCAGCGGGCTGCCGGCCAGCACGCCGTCCACCAGCAGGCAGTCGTCCACGCAGCGGGCCATGGCGCACACCGTGTCCAGCGTGCCGGCCAGCGGGAAGGCGCCTTGCAGCGGCGTGCGCCGCTGCGTGTTCTTGAAGCCCACGATGCCGTTCAACGCCGCCGGGACCCGTATCGAACCGCCGGTGTCCGAGCCCAGCCCGGCCACGGCCAGGCCCAGCGCCACCGACACCGCCGCGCCCGACGACGAACCGCCGGGGACGCGCGCCACCTGGGCGTCGGCCGCGTTGTGCGGCGTCCCGTGGTGCGGGTTGAGGCCCACGCCGGAAAACGCAAACTCCGACAGGTTGGTCAGGCCCACCACGGCCGCGCCGGCGCCTTGCAGGCGGCGCACCGCCTCGGCGTCCTGGGCGGCGGGCGGGGCGTCGGCGCGCAGTGCCGAGCCGGCTTGCGTGGGCCGCCCGGCGATGTCGAACAAGTCCTTCACGCTCACCGGCAGGCCGGCCAGCGGCGGCAGCGGGGCACCGCGGGCCAGCGCCTCGTCGGCAGCACGGGCGGCGGCGCGTGCACGCTCGGGCAGCAAGGCGGTGAAGACATGCGCCGCGCGCGGGGCGGCGGCTTGTTCCAGCACCTGTTCCACCAGCGCCGCGTGGGCGCCGGGGGTGGTGAGCCGGGCGCGCAGCGCGGCAATCGACAGGGTGGTCGGTTGGGTGATCGGCGGGGTGAAAGCGGTGTGCGGCATGACCGCAATGATGCGCGAGTCGTGCCAGGCTGCACGAAGTGCCGCCCCGCCCCCGCCGCGATGCGGGGGCGCGCGGCGCGGCCGGCGCCCCTAGACTCCACCCAACCGCCCAGGCCCTGGTGGCCGCAAGACGATGACGGAACGTTGCGGCGCGAACATCGCGCCATGCCTGCCTTGCGTCGCGCTGCCCCGCACGCCGCCGCTGCGTGAACACGCACGCGGCGCTGACGCTTTGGCGCTCGCTCGCCCCGAGCCGCCGCCGCATGGCCGCTGAACAGTCGCTGCCCGGCGTGCTGGCGTCCCCGGCGGACGCCGCGGTGTGGCATGTGCGGGTGCTGGGCGGCTTCGAGATGGACGACGGCCGCCACCGGCTGACACGGCTGCGCAGCCGCGCCGCGATGGCGCTGGTGGCCCGGCTGGCGATGGCGCCCACGCGCGACCATGCGCGCGAGGAACTGGCCACGCTGCTGTGGCCCGACGCCGATGAAGCCACCTGCCGCAGCCGGCTGCGCCAGACCCTGTCGCTGCTGAAGGCGGTGCTCGAGCCGGTGGGCGGCGCCCCGGTCATCCTGGCCGACCGCCGCGTGCTGCGCGCCGCGCCCGGCGCCCTGTGGTGCGACGCCACGGCCTTCGAGCAGGCCTTGCGCGCCGGCCAGCGCGAACTGGCCCAGGCCTTGTACGGCGGCGAGCTGCTGCCCGGCTTCTACGACGAATGGGTGGTGGACGAACGCCAGCGCCTGCAGGCCCTCGCCGACCGCGTGGGTGAACTGCCCGTGCCCGCGGGCAGTGCCCGGCCGGCGGCCGCGCCGCAGGAGCCGTCGCGCCAGGCCCCGCCGCGCCCGGTGCTGCCGGCGCCGCCGCGGGCGCCGGGCCAGCGCCTGCCTACCTACCTGACACGGCTGATAGGCGCCGACCAGCACGGCGCCCGCCTGCGTGCCCTGGTGGCCGAGCAGCGCCTGGTGGTGGCGCTGGGCGCCGGCGGCTGCGGCAAGACCCGCCTGGCCATCGAGGTGGCGCGTTCGCTGGCCGACGGCGCACCGGGCGGCCCGCCGCCGCGCTTCGAGCGGGCGGTGTTTGTTTCGCTGGTGGGCGCGGTGAGCGCCACCGAACTGCTGGACCGCTTGGGCCTGGCCTTGCGGGTGCAGACCACCGGCGACCCCATGGAGCCCCTGCTGCAGGTGCTGGACCGCCGCAACGTGCTGCTGCTGCTGGACAACGCCGAGCAGCTGGACGCCGACGCCACCGCCCGCATCGCCCACCTGGCCGAGCGCCTGCCCGAAGCGCACTGGCTCATCACCTCGCGCCGGCCGCTGGGCCTGGACGGTGAGCGCGACTTCATGCTGGGCACCCTGGCGCTGCCGGCGGCCGACGCCCCGGTGGCCGAGGTGGCGCTGAACCCCGCCGTGGCCTTGTTCGTGGACCGCGCGCGGGCGCACCGGCCCGACTTCCACGTCAGCGCCGCCAACCGCGACGCGCTGGTGGCGCTGGTGCGCTGGTTGGACGGGCTGCCGCTGGCCATAGAGCTGGCCGCCTCGCACACCCGCACCCTGGGCCCGGCTGATCTGCTGAACCTGCTGCAGGCAGCGCGTGCCGAACCGCGCGCCGATGCCGGCAGCCTGGGCTTCCTGGCGCGGCGCGGCGCGCGCAGCGGCAGCGACCCGCGGCATGCCTCCATGCTGGACGTGGTGGCCTGGAGCTGGCAGCTGCTGGAACCGGCACAGCGCCGCCTGCTGCTGGCGCTGTGCCTGCTGCCGGCCGGCGCCACGCTGCACGCGGCAGCCGCCTTGGGCGGTTCTGGCGGCCCTGGTGGGCCGGGCACCGAAGCCGGCGGCCGCCTGGGCCTGGGCGCGGCGCAGGCGCTGCTGGACGACCTGGTGGCGCAGTCGGTGCTGCGCCCCGGCACCGGGCAGGACGGCCAGTGGCGCTACCTGCCGCTGGAGCCGGTGCGCGAGTACGCGCTGGGCAGCCACGGCGACGAGGTCCTGCGCCCGCTGCGCCGGCGCGTGCTGGACATGCTGCTGGACTGGGCGCGCGCCATGCCCGCCACGCCGCCGCTGCCCAGCGTGCGCGACGAGCTGCCCAACATCATGGCCGCGCTGGCCGCCGCCCCGGCCGATGGCGATGCCGACGACGCCCTGCTGCTGGTGCTGCTGCTGCAGTCCAGCTGGGGCGAGATCGCGGTGCCGGCCGGCGTGCTGGCCTCGCTGGACTGTCTGCTGGCGGCGCCGGGCCTGGACGATTCCCGCGCTGCCGGCGGCCACGCGCTGGCCGCAGTGGCCTGCCAGGAGGCCGGGCGCGCCGACGACGTGCGCCGCCACCGCGCAGCCGCGCTGGCGCGGCCCTGCCCCGACACCGCCCTGCGCGCCATGGTGTTGTCGCGCATGGCGCGCATGTACTGGCGGGTGGACAAGGACGCCGTGAAGGCGCGTGTGCTCATCGACCAGGCCGTGCCGCTGGCGCGCGACGCCAAGCGCCCCAACACCGAGGCCTCGCTGCTCAGCCTGCAAGGCCACCTGGCCACCGTGGTGGACGGCGACGCCCAGCGCGGCAAGGCCTTGTCGGCGCAGGCCGCCGAGATCTGGGCCCGCTCGGGCAACCGCCACCTGATGAACGCCGGCCGCTACAACGTGGCGGTGCAGACCATGGAAGCCGGCCGCTCGGCCGAGGTGCTGGCCGAGTTCGAGGCCCTGGCCGCCGAAGGCCGCGAACTGCAGGACTGGGACCTGACCGCCGGCGCCTACGAGGCCCGCGGCACCGCCTTGCTGCGCCTGCGGCGCTGGGCCGAGTCGGCCGACAGCCTGCGCCGCAGCCTGCACGTGGCCTGGGAAGGCCTGGAGATGCAGGCGGCGCTGTACGCGCTGTGGAACCTGCCGCCGGCGCTGGCACGCCTGCGCCAGGCCGAGCTGGCGGCCGAGACCATGGGCACCGCCCAGGCGCAGTGGGAGCAGCGTTTCGGCCGCCTCGACCGCCGCGACATGCGCGACTTGAAACGCATACGCCGCTTCACCCGTGCCTTGCTGGGTGCCGAAGCGGCCGCCGCGGCCTGGCGCCGGGGCAGCCAGCGTTCGGTGGGCGACGCGGTGCGGCACGTCTTCCAGCAATTGCCCGGCTGAGCCCTACCCGGGTGCCCACCTGGGCCTGGCAGGCACCCCACTTGTTAACGGTGACGGAATGGTCGGGGCGCAGCATGCCGCCATGCCTGTGAACCTGACGAGGATGCCCATGAAGCCGGCTGCCTTCCCGCCCCGTGCCCTGCTGGTTGCCTGTAGCCGGCCGTTGTTGCTGGCACTGACGATGGTGCCGATGCTGGCCGCGCTGCCCGCCGCCGCCCAGCCGCGCGAACTGCCCGACGGCGCCCTGCGTGTGCAGCGCGCCGTGGTGGTGGACCAACGCGGCTTCGAGCGCCCCATGCCCGCCGCCGCGATGATGCTGCCCGCCGGCTGGCGCCACCAGGGCGAGGTGCAATGGAACCCCGGTGCACGCTGCGGCCGGCCCTACCAGGTGGTGCTGCAGGCGCAGGCGCCGGACGGCATAGGCGCCATCGTGCTGGCGCCCGGCGAAGCCTGGGGCGCCAGCAGCATGACGGGGGCGGTGGAAGGCTGCGCCCAGGGCCAGACTTCCGGCGTGGAGGCCTACCTGCGCGCCTGGGTGCAGCGCCACCGCCCCGGTGCACAGTGGCTGGACTACCGGGCGCGCCCGGAACGCAGCCGCGAGGAGCTGAACCACCGCTTTCCCACCGGCGGCGGCATGCGCAGCTGGGTGGAAAGCGGGCAGGTGCTGGTGGCCGGCACGCACAACGGCCAGCCGGTGCGCGAGACCCTGGCCACGTCGGTGCGCTTCATCTACTCCGAGATGCCCATGCTGGGCGGCGTGCCGGCCAGGACGCTGCGCGCCGAGGCGCTGGGCGTGTTGTCCTGGCGTGCGCCGGCCGGCCGCCTGGACCTGCGCCAGTTCGACGCCGTGTGGGACACGCTGCGCTCCGAGCCCGAGTGGCAGGCGCGCATCGACCAGGCCAACGCGCAGATGAGCGCCGAGAACCAGGCCACGCAGCAGCGCATCGCGCAGATCCAGGCGGACACGAACCGCGAGACCATGGCGCACATCGTCAAGCGCGGCCAGATACGCCAGCAGACGCAGGCCGAGATCGCGCAGATGCGCAACGAAGGCTGGCGCAACCAGCAGGCCAGCCAGGACCGCATGCACACCGAGCGTGTCAAGACCATCCGCGGCGTGGAGCACTGGCGCAACCCGGCCGACCCCTCGGCCGGCCGCGTGGAACTGCCCAACACCTATTCGCACGCCTGGAAGCTGCGCGACGGCAGCTACGTGTTGACCGACAGCCCCAGCTTCGACCCCGGCCGCGATCTGGGCCTGCAGGGCGACCGGCTGGAGATGACCCGATGACGCCGCCACGCCAAGCTCTGTGGCTGCTGGCGCTGGGCCTGGCCTGGCCGGCTTGGGCGCAAGACCGTTTCGGCGACCTGCCGGCGGCTGCACCGGCGCGACCCGCCGCACCGGCCGCCGTGCCGACGCCCGCGCCGTCACCTGCTGCCCCTGCGCGCGGGAGGTTGGCCGCGCCGGCGGCGCCCCCCGGCGGCCCGGCCCAGGCGGCCGTGCTGGCGCAGCTGGACGCGCTGGAGCGCGAAGAACACGGCGTGGCGCCCACCGCGGCGCTGCACACCGGGCCCATGCACGGCAAGACGCCGGCTTCGATACCGGGCGCCAGGCTGGTCACCACGCGCGAGCTGCTGAGCCTGTTGCAGCCGGCCGGCGGGCCTTCAACGGCGCTGGTGTTCGACGTGCTGGGCGGCCCCGAGCGGCTGCCGGCGGCCATCGCCGCGGTGCCGGCGGCGCAGGCCGGCAGTTTTGACGACGCGGTGCAGCAGGCCTTCGGGCAGTACCTGCAGCAGGTCACGCAAGGCAGCGCCGACCGGCCGCTGGTCTTCTACTGCGCGTCGTTGCACTGCTGGATGTCGTACAACGCCGCCCTGCGCGCCGCGCGGCTGGGCTACCGGCAGGTGCTGTGGTACCGCGGCGGCCTGCAGGCCTGGAAGGAAGCCGGCCTGCCGGTGCAGACCGCGCAGGCGGGTGCCGGGCCGCGCTGAACCCGTTCGTTCAAACGGCCAAAAGAAACAGCCCGGCCAGGCCGGGCTGTGCGGGGGGCGGTCAGCCCTTGTTTCAGGCCTGCGCCGGCCGGCGGCGGCGCAGCCAGCCCAGCGTGGCCAGGCCGCCCAGCATCATGGCCCAGACGCCCGGCTCGGGGATGGGCGAGGTGGGCAGCACCGGCACCAGGCGCACGCCGTCCATGAACAGCGGGGTGCCGGTGGCGGTGTCCACCATGGTCCACTCGGTCAGGCGGTTGTCGTCGGCGTCGTACAGCTCCACCGCTTCCAGCACCACGGTGCGCGAGTAGTTGGCGGTGATGCTGAAGTCGCTGCCGGCCGGCACGTCGCCCGGCGACACCTGCACAAAGGCGCTGGACCAGAAGAACAGGTTGATGGGCGTGCCCAGCGGCGCGCTGGGCAGCGTGTAGGTGTAGTTGCCCGGGCCGTACTCGGACAGCGTGTTTTCGAAGCCGCCGTTGAACAAGTCCAGCCAGCTGCGGCCGGTTTCGGTGGTGGCGTGGAAGTCCACCCGCCCGTCGGCCCAGCCGCCGGCCGGGCTGGAGCTGGTGCCGGTGACCGCCCAGCGGAACACCGCGCGCGCGGCGGCGGCGTTGGCGTCGAAGAAGGTGATGGACGTGGTGGTGCCCTGGCCCGCCACCCAGTAGTACATGTGGTCGGGGTTGGCGTTCTGCACCGTCAGCGACGCGTAGGTGCGCGCGGCGTAGAAGCCCGAGTACTGCGCCGAGCCGGTGTACCAGGCGGTGGAGCCGTCCAGGTCCATGCGGCCGGTTTCCAGCGAGTTGACGTTGGGCGCCACGTTGCTGACGTAGCTCAGGCCTTCCATCACGTCGCCGCCGGTGTTGCCGTCGTAGACGAAACCGTAGTTCAGCGCGCGGTACATGGGCGCCAGGTCGTAGGCGCCGCCGCCTTCTTCGCGTAGGTCGGCGTGGGCGGCGGCCGCCGTCAGCGCCAGCGCGGCGGCGGCCGCCAGGGGGCGTAAAGAGCGCAAGGGGTGGGCCGTGCGCGGGCGAGGGGTCTTGCTCATGCGGATGCTCCTGGATAAGAACAGCCGCAGCATCGCGGGCCACCGTTCCGCAACCGTTAGCGCAGCGCCCGCATGGCGCCGCCGGCACACCCCTTGGTCAAGGGGGCAGTGCCGGCGGTTCCTTACGCCGGTGTGCCGGCGGGTGATGCCGGCTTGTCCTGCAGCGCTTCTAGCGTGTCGCGGTGGAACAGGTCCACGTAGGGCTGGTATCGCCACAGGCGGTTGCGGCCGTAGCCGGTGAGCTCGCGCAGCCAGCCACGGGTCTCGAACGCCTGCACGAGTTTGCCTGCCGTGGGTGCCGTGCAGCCCAGAAGCTGACTTACACGTTTGATGGACACGGTGGGCTGCTGCAACAGGTGGTCAAGTAGGGCCAGGGCCTTGGCGTTACGCGCCACGGCGGCCCGGTGGGTTTCGCGCAGCGCCACGATGTCTTGCGCGGTGCGCGTGGCTTCCTGGGCGGTGCTGCTGACACCCCGCAGAAAGAAGGCCACCCAGGGTTCCCAGTGGCCCTGCTCGCGGATGGCAGTGAGGCGGTCGTAGTACTCGGCGCGGCGCGCCTTCAGGTACAGCGACAAGTACAGCAGCGGCCGCGACAACGCGCCGTCTTCGCACAGCATCAACGTGACCAGCAGTCGTCCCACCCGGCCGTTGCCGTCCAGGAAGGGGTGGATAGTCTCGAACTGTGCGTGTGCCAGTGCGCAACGCACCAGCAACGGCACGCTGCCACGGGCCTCGTGCAGAAAGTTTTCAAGCTGCCCCAGCGCGTTCATCACCTCGTGCGGAGGCGGCGGGATGAAGATGGCGTTGCGCAGCGTGCTGCCCTGGCCGCCTATCCAGTTCTGCGAGGTGCGGAACTCGCCGGGGGACTTGTCGCCGCCGCGCACGCCCCGCATCAGTTCGGCGTGGATTTCTCGCAGCAGCCGCAACGACAACGGCAAGGCCGCCAGGCGGTGCAGGCCGTGGTTCATTGCGCGCACGTAGTTGACCACCTCCTCCACGTCGCGCGGGGTGTCGTCGCGCAGGGCGTCTGCCTCGAAGGCCAGCACGTCTTCCAAGGTGCTTTGTGTGCCCTCGATCTGCGACGACAGCACCGCCTCGTGCCGCACGTACATGGCGACAAAAAGATCGGGGTTGGGCAACAGGCTGGCCAGGGCATCGAGGCGACCGATGTCGCGGTCAGCCGCCGACAGCAGCGTCTGCAACGGGCCGTCGTAGACCAGTGGGGGCTGCGGCGGCAGCGCAGCCGGCATGAAGGCCTTATAGCCGGTGCTCTGCTGGATGTAGCGCCCGGCCCGGTGGGGGTCGTCCATGGAAGCCTTTCTTTCACAAGACACCGGCAACCGACTCTTGTTAAAGAAAAGCGTAACAGATTTTCTTTTGAGGGCTGTTTCCGACCCTCAATGAAAGAAGCCGGCACAGTGGCCGGCTTCCTGAGCGGGGCTCGGGGCCGCCGGTCGAGGCGCCTACTCCACCGCCTTGACCATCTCCTCGACCACCTTCTTGGCGTCGCCGAAGACCATCATGGTCTTGTCCATGTAGAACAGCTCGTTGTCCAGGCCGGCGTAGCCGCTGGCCATGGAGCGCTTGTTGACGATCACGGTCTTGGCCTTGTGCGCTTCCAGGATGGGCATGCCGTAGATGGGGCTGCCCTTGACCAGCGCCGCCGGGTTCACCACGTCGTTGGCGCCCAGCACGATGGCCACGTCCACCTGGCCGAATTCACCGTTGATGTCTTCCATCTCGAAGACCTGGTCGTAGGGCACCTCGGCCTCGGCCAGCAGCACGTTCATGTGCCCCGGCATGCGCCCGGCCACCGGGTGGATGGCGTACTTGACGGTGATGCCCTTCTCGGTGAGCTTGTGCGCCAGCTCCTTCACCGCATGCTGGGCGCGCGCCACGGCCAGGCCGTAGCCCGGCACGATGACCACGGTTTCGGCATTGCCCAGGATGAAGGCCGCGTCGTCGGCGCTGCCGCTCTTGACGTTGCGCTGCTGCGCGGCACCCGCCGGCCCCGCCGCCTCGCCGCCGAAGCCGCCCAGGATGACGTTGAAGAACGAGCGGTTCATGGCCTTGCACATGATGTAGCTCAGGATGGCCCCCGAGCTGCCCACCAGGCTGCCGGCAATGATCAGCATGCTGTTGTTGAGCGAAAAGCCGATGCCTGCCGCCGCCCAGCCCGAGTAGCTGTTGAGCATGGACACCACCACCGGCATGTCGGCGCCGCCTATGGGGATGATGAGCAGCACGCCCAGCGCAAAGCCCAGGGCGATGACCAGCACGATGTCTATCCAGCTCTGGCTGTGCCAGAAGCCGAAGACAAAAAACGCGGCCAGCAGGCCCAGCAGCGCGTTCAACTGGTGCTGGCCCTTGAACTGCACCGGTGCGCCCTGGAACAGGCGGAACTTGTACTTGCCGCTGAGCTTGCCGAAGGCGATGACGCTGCCGGTGAAGGTGATGGCGCCTATGAAGGCGCCCAGCGCCAGCTCGATGCGGTTGCCGCCGGGGATGGGGCCGCCGCGTTCGCTGATCTGGAAGGCCCAGGGCTCGGCCACCGCGGCGATGGCGATGAACACCGCAGCCAAGCCGATCATGCTGTGCATGAAGGCCACCAGCTCGGGCATCTTGGTCATCTCCACCCGCTGCGCCATCAGCGTGCCTATGCCGCCGCCCACCACCAGGCCCAGCAGCACCCAGCCCAGGCCCAGCGCGCTGCCGGCGAGCGTGACGATGAGCGCCGCGGTGGTCAGCGTGGCGATGGCCATGCCCACCATGCCGAACACGTTGCCGCGTATGGACGTGGTGGGGTGGCTCAGGCCCTTGAGGGCCTGTATGAAGCAGATGCTGGCCACCAGGTACAGCAGCGTGACGAGGTTCATGCTCATGAAAGATCCTTGCGACGCGCGTACCAGGTCTGCACCAGGCCGCTGGCCACGGCGCCCAGCACCATGGCGATCAGCAGCCGGTAGTCACCGCCGATGTCCAGTGCCTGCAGTACCAGCACACTGGGCAGCGAAGCCGCCAGGAATGCGGCGGCCAGCAGCCAGGCCGGCGCTCTCACGCGGCCTCCGTCTTCTTGGCAGGCTTTTTCTTGAACATCTCCAGCATGCGCCGCGTGACGAGGAAGCCGCCGAAGACGTTGACCGCCGCCAGCGCCACCGCCAGCACGCCCATGGCCTTGGCCAGGCCGCCTTCGGTGAGTGCGGCGGCGAGCATGGCGCCCACGATGACGATGGCGCTGATGGCGTTGGTCACCGCCATCAGCGGCGTGTGCAGCGCGGGCGTGACGTTCCACACCACGTGGTAGCCCACGTAGATGGCCAGCACGAAGATGATGATGTTCAGGACGGTGGGGGATACCGCATCCATGGCTGGTCTCCTCAGTTTTTCAGCAGCTGCCCGCCCTGCGTCATCAGGCAGGCGGCGACGATGTCGTCGTCCATGGGCACGGTGAGCGTGCCTTCCTTGGTGACGATGAGCTTCAGGAAGTCCAGCACGTTGCGGGCGTACAGGCTGGAGCTGTCGGCCGCTACCAGCGCCGGCAGGTTGGTCTCGCCCACCAGCGTCACGCCGTGCTGCACCACCGTCTTGCCGGCTTCGGTGAGCGGGCAGTTGCCGCCGGGGCCGCCGTGCGGGCCCGCGGGGCCGCGGCCCGCGGCCATGTCCACGATCACGCTGCCGGGCTTCATGGCCTGCACCATGTCTTCGGTGATGAGCACCGGCGCCGGGCGGCCCGGGATCAGCGCGGTGGAGATCACCACGTCGGCCTGCGCCACACGCTTGGCCACCTCCAGCTTCTGGCGGTCCAGCCAGCTTTGCGGCATGGGGCGCGCGTAGCCGCCCACGCCTTCGGCGGCTTCCTTTTCTTCGGCCGTCTCGTAGGGCACGTCGATGAACTTGCCGCCCAGGCTTTCCACCTGCTCCTTCACCGAAGGCCGCACGTCGCTGGCTTCGATGACGGCGCCCAGGCGCTTGGCGGTGGCGATGGCCTGCAAGCCCGCCACGCCCACGCCCAGCACCACCACGCGCGCGGCCTTGATGGTGCCGGCCGCGGTCATCAGCATGGGAAACAGGCGCTGGTACTTGTCGGCCGCCATCATCACGGCCTTGTAGCCGCCGATGTTGGCCTGGCTGGACAGCACGTCCATGCTCTGGGCGCGCGTGGTGCGGGGCGCGGCTTCCAGCGCAAAGCTGGTGAGCTGCGCTGCGGCCAGTTGCGTCAACCCGCCCTTGTCGAAGGGGTTGAGCATGCCCACCAGCGCAGCGCCGGGTTTCATCAGGCCCAACTCGTCGGCGTCGGGGCTGCGCACCTTGAGTACCAGCTCGGCACCCAGGGCGCCGGCGCGGTCGGTGATCTCGGCGCCGGCGGCCTGGTAGGCCGCGTCGGTGGCGCTGGCCGCCACGCCGGCGCCGCTTTGCACCCGCACGGTGTGGCCCTGCGCCGTCAGTTTTTTGGCCGTCTCGGGCGTGACCGCGACACGGGTCTCGCCCGCCGCCGTCTCGAGCGGAACGCCAATCAGCATGCTTGCCTCCTCGCTGGGCCCTTTTGAGCCCGCAACCGGCGAAGCTACCACAGACCACCCGTTCGATCACGGGCCGGACGCTGCGGGGCATCCCGGGCCGGCCCGGGGTGGGGCCGGCGCCGGGACGCGGCGTGTGGCCTGGCCGGCGGCCTCAGCCGCGGCGGCGGCGCGCCAGCAAGCCGACCAGGCCCAGCCCGGCCAGCATCAGCGCATAGGTGCCGGGCTCGGGGATGGCCACGGTGATGCTGAAGCGCTCACCCACGGCAAAGCCCTCGTTGCCCATCTTCCAGTCCAGCGCGCCGGGCGTGCTGCCGAACACGTTGCCGACTTCCAGGTCCAAAAACTCTGCCGGCGTGAAGCTCAGCAGCACCGACTGCGCGTCGCCGCCCACCACGGTGTCGCCGCCGAAGCTGCGCGTGACGGTGCCCACGGTGGAGAAGCTGCCGCTGCTGAGCGTGAAGCGCAGCGCATCGATGCCGCTGCCGGTGTAGTTGCGTATGACGGCGTTGAAGGTGATGGGCGCCAGCAGGTCTTCGTCGTCGATGCGGAAGTCCAGCACCGCCGGCGTGAAGTTGGCGAAGTCGATGTCGAAGGAGACCAGTCCGATGTCGCTGTAGGCGTCGACCACGGTGCCGGCACCGGCGGTGTAGCCCTCGAAGCTGATGGCGTGGGCGCTGCCGGCGGCCAGGCCCAGGGCCAGCGTGGCGGCTGCAGCCAGGGTGTGCAAACGTGTGTTCATGAAGCGCTTTCTGGGATGGGGGTGGGTTGTTGTCGCGGGTTCACAGCGAGCCGCGTTCCCAGGGGCCGGTGATGGCCACCGTGACGCCGTGGTACAGGTTGGCGAAGAGGATGCGGCCGTCGCTGCTGAACACCGCGCCGGCCCACTCGCTCATGCGCTGGTTGCCGGCCGGGGCGCCGGTCTTGCCCACGGCGTCCAGCTGGGCGCGCGTGAAGTTGTAGTTGTTGCGCGCGAACACCGAGGTGGTGCCTGCCGGGTTGACGATCTTCAGGTGCTGCGAGCTGATGGGCGCGCTGGTGGGGCCGCCGGTGCCGCCGTCCTCGCAGATCAGCACGCCGCCGCGCGGGCTGACCGTGAGGTTGTCGGGCGAGTTCATCACCGTGCGGTCGCGGCCCACCATGATGGCCTTGAGCACCAGCGTGCCCAGGTCCAGCGCCCAGATCACGCCACTGCGCGCCGGCGTGCCGGTGCTGGTGGCCTTGTCGGTGAAGAACACCGTGCCGTTGGCGATCCAGCAGCCTTCGTTGGCGCCGAACACCGCCGCGCCGTTGGCGAAGGCCTGGCGGTAGGGGCCGCTGGCCGACACGTTGCCGTTCAGGCCGGCGATGGTGGCGCCGTCCAGGTCGGGGTCGGCGATGTCCACCCACTCGCAGTCGAACTCCTGGCACAGGTAGGGGAAGCGCAGGTCGGCGTTGGTGACATTGCGCACCTTCAGGCCCTGCAGTTGGCCGCCTTGGTGCAGCGAGTTCAGGCCGCCGTTCAGGTTGGCCGGCAGAAAGCGGTACAGCGTGTTGGCGTTGCCCTGGTCTTCGGTCAGGTACCAGTAGCCGGTGGCCGGGTCTATGGCGCTGGCTTCGTGCGCCATGCGGCCCATGGCGATGAGGGGCTCCACGTTGGCCGCGCCATTGGAGATGTCTGCCGGCACCTCGAAGATGTAGCCGTGGCGGCGGCCGGTGCTGCTGACGGCGTTGGTGCGCACCTCTTCGTTGCTCAGCCACGAGCCCCACAGCGTGGAGCCGCCGGCGCAGGGGCGGTAGATGCCGCCGAAGCTGGTGTACGACTCTATCCACTGGCCGTCGCGGAACACCAGGTTGGTGTTGCCGCCTATCTGGTAGCTGCTGCCGGTGACGCCGCTGTCGTACACGGGCACGTTCTTCAGCCCCACGCCCATGATGTTGGCCGCGTTGGAGCTGGTGCTGCGCTCGTGGTTGCGGATCAGCACGTACTCGGTGCTGCGGCCCACGCGGCGCTCGCGCACCACGCCCATGCCGTCGTGGGCGTTGGGGGTGACGCGGCCGTCCGCCATCACGTCGCCGGTCCAGCCGAAGCTCTTGTAGCTGAAGCCGGGCGGCAGCTCCAGCACCGGCAGGCCGGTGCTGAGGTCGGGCGTGGGCACCGGCTCGCCGTAGGGGCTGGGCACCAGCGCCGAGGCGTCGCCGGCGATGCATTCTTCGGCGTTGGCAAAACGGGCCGACATGGCGGCAAGGGGGCCGCCGAACGCGGCGGCGATGGCGGCACCGCTGCCTTTGAGCAGGCCGCGGCGGCGGGGGTCTATCAGGGTCATGGGCTCCTCGCTGTGGGCTGGGTGGTGAGCCGGCGAGCTTGACCAGCGCCCATGAAGCTGCCGTGACGGGTTGGCGACAAGACCGTCACGAACCGGCGCACCGGCTGACCTCATGGGCCCCCGGCTTATCGCTGGCCAGCGACAATCCAGGGCTTCACACCACCATCGCCACTGCGTTGCCGCCATGAGCACCCTGGCCCCGTTCCACCTCGCCTTTCCCGTCGACGACCTGGCCGCGGCGCGCGGCTTCTATGGTGGCCTGCTGGGCTGCTCCGAGGGCCGCAGCAGCAGCGAGTGGATCGACTTCGACCTGTTCGGCCACCAGATCGTGGCCCACCTGAGCCCGCCCAAGCCGGCGGCCGACCACCACAACCCGGTGGACGGGCACGAGGTGCCGGTGCCGCACTTCGGCGTGGTGCTGGACTGGGACGACTTCCACGCGCTGGCCGAGCGCCTGCGCGCCGGCGGCGTGAAGTTCGTCATCGAGCCCTATGTGCGTTTTGCCGGGCTGGTGGGCGAGCAGGCCACCATGTTCTTCCGCGACCCCTCGGGCAATGCGCTGGAGTTCAAGAGCTTTCGCGACCGTTCGCAGCTGTTTGCCAAATGACGACCGCGTTGAACGAGGCGTCGCAGAAGGCGCCGCAGGACGGGCCGTCCGCCACCGAGCTGCTGTTCATACGCCACGGCGAAACCGACTGGAACCGCGAGCAGCGCTTCCAGGGCCATGTGGACGTGCCGCTGAACGGGCATGGCCGCACGCAGGCACAGCGCCTGGCGGCGCGGCTGGCCGACCAGCCCTTCGAGCAGTTGTTCAGCAGCGACCTGCTGCGTGCGCAGCAGACCGCCGAGCCGCTGGCCGCCGCCTGGGGCCTGCCGCTGCAGACGGTGCCGCAGCTGCGTGAGCAGCACTTCGGCGTGTTCGAGGGCCTGGACGTGGGCACGCTGAGCAGCCTGCACGGCGAGCTGTGGGCAGGCTGGCTGCGCCAACGTGCCGACGAGGCACCGCCCGGCGGCGAGACGCGGCGCGACTTCTCCGCCCGGGTGCTGGGTGCGGTGCAGGCCCTGGCCGCCGAGCAGCGCGGCCGCCGCGTGGCGGTGGTCACGCACGGCGGCGTGCTGGACATGTTGTGGCGCCACCTGCACGCGTTGTCGTTGGACGGCGCGCGGGCCTGCGCCATCCCCAACACCGGCATCAACCGGCTGCGCTGGGAGCAAGGGGTGCTGCATCTGCAGCTGTGGGCCGACGATGCCCACGTGGGCGACGCCCTGTCGCCTACAGCGCCCCGGTGAATGGCGACGCCCTGTCGCCGACCTCGCCGCCGCGCTGAGCGGCCTCAGGCCGCCAGCGGCGTCAGCGCCCGCTGCCGCAACTGCGCCAGCAGCGCCGGCAGGTTGATGCGCTGGTTCAGCACCGCCGCCAGCTTGGGCGTGCAAAGCGCGCTGATGCGGTCGAAGCCGAACCAGCCGTAACCGTCCATCTCCGGCAGGTGGCGGCCGCTGGTGCCGTCGGCAAACCGGCTTTCGCACACCAGCAGCCCGGGGTCGAAACGCTGCATCAGCGTGGCGAACAGGTGCAGGTCCTTGCGCGGGCGGTAGCTCAGCCGGCCCAGCTCCAGCAGCGCGTCGGCGTCCAGTGCCAGCCCGGTTTCTTCGCGCGTTTCGCGCAATGCCGCCTGCAGCGGTGTTTCGCCGGCGGTGATGCCGCCCTTGGGCAGGTCCCAGTGGTCGTGCCCGGTGACGTGGCACAGCAGCAACTCGGCGGCGTCGTTGACGATGACGACGCCGCAGGACAGGCGCTTGCAGGAGATGAATTCCATGGCGGGCACGCTCTTTCGGGCCGCTTGGGCGGCCTGCTCGATAGCGTGCCAGGGCTGCGTGACGGGCGTACGGCGAAATCGAGGGCCGATTTCACGCCTGTTCACGCGCCCTGCGGCCCCTGCCGCGCAGCGCCGCCGGCCTAACGCATGCGCGCCAGCAGCTCCTGCGCCTCGTCCAGCACCCGTTCGAGCTGCTGCTCGGTCTCGGCGCTGGCCGGCAGCCGCGTGGTCAGCTCCTGCTGCACGTAGCACACCGCCATGCGCACGTAGGTGCTGTCCAGCGCGCGGCGCACGGCGGCCATCTGCGTGGCGATGTCCATGCAGCTCTGACCTTCTTCGATCATGCGCTGGATGCCGCGAAGCTGCCCTTCGGCCCGCTTGAGCCGGTTGAGCAGGTCGGTGCGTACCTTGGCGTCGACGAGTTCTGTCATGACGACGGCCTCCCTGATTTGGTTTGCCGTCCATTGTCGCGCTCAGGGTGGCAGCCCTGTCAATGTGGCAGCAGGGGGTGGCGACGGACCTGGGGGGTGGCGGCCGGCACCTACTCGGTGCGGGTGACCTTGCTCAGATGGCGCGGCGTGTCGGGGTCCAGGCCGCGCGCCCGCGCCAGCGCCTCGACCATGCCGTAGAAGCTCTGCACGGCGGCAATGGGGTCCAGGTCGGCATGCGCGCCGCAGGCCAGCGGCAGCTCGGCGCCCGGGGTGCCGGCGGGCGCGGCCAGCAGCACGCGTGCGCCGCGCTGGCGCATCTGTGCCGCCAGCGCCAGCAGCCCGGCCTGGGCTGGCCCGGGCAGGGCCAGCACCAGCAGCGGGAAGCCCGGTTCCACCAGCGCCATGGGCCCGTGCTGCACCTCGGCGCCGGAAAAGGCCTCGGCCTGGATGCCGCAGACCTCCTTGAACTTCAGCGCCGCTTCCATGGCCATGGCCAGGCCGGGGCCGCGCGCCAGCACAAACAGCCGGTCGGCGTCCTTCAGCACCGGCAGCGCGGCGCTCCAGTCCTGCGCCAGGGCTTGCTGCAGCAGCGCCGGCACGCCGGCCAGCGCTTGCGCAAACGGGGTGTCGCCTTCCCAGGCGGCCACCAGCGCCGCGCCGGCCACCGCCTGGTTGATGAAGCTCTTGGTGGCGGCCACGCTGGTTTCCTGCCCGGCGTGCAAGGCCAGCAGATGCTGCGCCGCCTGTGCCAGCGGCGAGGCGGCGTCGTTGACCAGCGCCACCGTGCGCGCGCCTTGTTGGTTGAAGTGCGCCAGCGGGGCCAGCAGGTCCGGGCTCTGGCCGGACTGCGAGAAGGCAAAGGCCACCAGCCCCTCGCAACGCAGGCGGCTGGGGTACAGCGTGACCAGCGACATGGGCAGCGAGGTGACCAGCCGCCCCAGCCGCGCCATCACCAGGTAGCCGAAGTAGTGGGCGGCGTGGTCGGAGCTGCCGCGCGCCACGGTCAGCAGCGCCTGCGGCGGGTGGGCGCGCAGCTCGGCGCCCAGCGCAGCGAAGGTGGCGGCTTCGTGCTGCAGCAGCCGGGCAGCGGCCTGCGGGCCTTCGCCGGCCTCCTGGCGCATGCGGGAACGGGTCATGCGGCGGTTTCCGGGTGCAGCGGCAGCCGCTCGCCTTCCACCACCACCTCGCGCAGCGTCAGCGTGGCCGGGTCCAGCACCACGATGTCGGCCCAGGCGCTCACGGCCAGGCGGCCGCGGTCGGCCAGGCCCAGGTAGTCGGCGGCATGGGTGCTGCAGCGCGCGGCGGCTTCGGCCAGCGGCAGGCCGATGGCGACCAGGTTGCGCAAGGCCTGGTCCAGCGTCAGCGTGCTGCCGGCCAAGGTGCCGTCGGCTAGGCGCACGCCGCCCAGGCACTTGTGCACCGGCTGCCGGCCCAGGCGGTACTCGCCGTCGGGCATGCCGGTGGCGGCGGTGGCGTCGGTGACGCAGAACAGCCCCGGGATGGCGCGCCGCGCGGCCTGTATGGCGCCGGCGTGCACGTGCAGCAGGTCGGGGATGATCTCGGCATGCTGCGCGTGCGCCAGCGCCGCCCCGGCCAGGCCCGGCGCGCGGTGGTGCAGGCCGCTCATGGCGTTGAACAAGTGCGTGAAGCCGCCGGCGCCGGCCTGCAGCGCCGCCACCGCCTGCTCGTAGCTGGCGCCGCTGTGGCCCAGCTGCACGCGCATGCCGGCGGCCACCAGGGCCGGTATCAGCGCCAGCGCGCCTTCGGCTTCCGGCGCCAGCGTCACCAGGCGTATGCGGGCCAGCGCACTCAGCGCCAGGATCTCGTCCAGCGCCGGTGGGCGCGTGAAGGCCGGCTGGGCGCCCAGGCGCTCGGGGCTGATGTAGGGGCCTTCCAGGTGCACGCCCAGCACGCGCGCCGTGCCGGCTGGGCGCTGGCCCAGCAGCGGCGCCAGCGCCTGCAGGGCCGCGCGCACCTCGTCCAGCGGCGCGGTCATGGTGGTGGCCAGCAGCGAGGTGGTGCCGTGGCGCAGGTGCAGTGCCGCCAGCGTGTGCACGGCGTTGCCGGCCTGCATGGTGTCGGCGCCGCCGCCGCCGTGCACGTGGGTGTCTATGAAGCCGGGCAGCAGCAGCGGCGTGGCCGGGTCGGCGCGCACCTGCGCTTCGGCCACTGTCTCGGCGCCGTCAACCGCGGTGAGGCGCCCGTGGGCCCAGCGCAGGCTGCCGCGGACGAACGTGCCCTGCGGGGTGAGCAGGTGGCCGGCCAGGGGGGGGCCGGCGGTTGGCGCGTGCTGCATGGGGCGCCCGGCGCGGGGGCGGGTCAGGCCTCTGGGTGGGCCTCTCAGAACGGGATGTCGTCGTCCATGTCGTCGAAGCCGGTGGCCGACTTCTGCGGTGCCTGGCGCGGCGCCGGTGCACTGCGCGGCGCCGGCGCGCTGCGCTGGTAACCGCCGCCACCGCCACCGCCACCGCCTTCGTCGCCGCCACCACCGCCGTCACGCCCGCCCAGCATGGTCATCTCCTGGGCAATGATCTCGGTGGTGTACTTCTCGACACCATCTTTGTCGGTCCACTTGCGGGTCTTGAGCCGGCCTTCGACATACACCGACTTGCCCTTCTTGAGGTACTCGCCGGCGATCTCGGCCAGCCGGTCGTAGAAGACCACGCGGTGCCATTCGGTTTCTTCCTGGCGGTCGCCGGACTGTTTGTCCTTCCACTGGCGGCTGGTGGCGATGGTGACGTTGCAGATCGCCGAGCCGCTGGGGGCGTAACGCACTTCGGGGTCGCGGCCCAGGTTGCCGATGAGTATGACTTTGTTGACCGAGGCCATGGGTGCTCCGTCGCGGGAGAAGGGGGTGACAGGGGAGGCTTGGCGGCCATTATCGGCCTGTCGCCGCCGCCCGCCATGGCCCCGCTGAACGCACCCCAAAGGTGGACGGGCAGGGCGGCCCCTCCCCCCCGCACCAGCGGTGCCAGACGATCAAGACCACCGCCGCCAGGCACATCAGCGCGTTGCCGGCGCTGACCAGCGCCGCGTGCGGCGGCCGGGCGCCGGGGCGGTCGCACAGCCACAAGGCCATGGTGGCGTTGGCGGCCAGCCAAGTGCCCCAGGTCCACAGCGAGTGCTGCGTGGCCTCGGCGCTGCTGTAGATGGCCCACAAGGTGGGCAGGTAGGCGAGCAGCCGCGCGCCGTTGGACACGGCAAAGGCCCAGGCCAGCAGGCGGCGCGACGCCGGCTGGGCGGCAGGCAGTACGGCAGCGCTCATGGGGTGACCTTTCGCACTTCGTGCTTCGGGATGAGCGCTTGGGAGCGGCCCGGCGCGATGTCCGCGACCCTGCGCACTTCGTGCTCCGGGAAGAGCGCTTGGGAGCGGCCCGGCGTGCTCATGGCGTGACCAGCCAGACATGCGTCAGGCCCCCTTCCGACAGGCGGTTGGCGGCCGCCGCGGCCAGGCGCAGGTCTTCGCCGCGCACCAGCACCGGCACGTCGCGCGGCAGGTCGCGTGCCGCCTGCATGGCCCAGGCCAGGCCCACGGCCTGCTCCACGGCCACCGCGTCGCAGCAGCGCACGTCCACGATCAGGGCGTCGTCACCCAGGGCGTCTTCCATCATGCCGGCCTGCGTGGCGGTGGCGTAGCGGCCGTCGCGCGTCCAGGCGCCGGGGTCGGCCGGCTGCGCTTGAGGGTCGCCGGGCGACAGGCTGCCGTCGTCCTGCACCAGCGGCGCCACGATGCGGCCTGCGGCAGCGGGGCGTTCGGTCGCGGTCGCGGTGGTGGTGGCCAGGGCGGGGTTGCCTGGTTCACCGCCGCCGCAGGCGGCCAGGCCCAGCGTCAGCGCCAGGCCCAGCGCGCTCAGCGCGGCGGGGAAGGCGGGTTGTCTGGCCTTGGAGGCGGGCGGAAAGGTGCTGGTTTGCGGGTTCATGCGGGGCTCCTGCTGGCACGCCCTGTCGGCGCAGCGCCAGTGGACGCCGGCGCCGCCGGCAAGTCCTGAGCCCGGGCTGAGGAATCGCTGAACCCGACCTGAAGGAGTTTCTACCCAGCCGCCACGTGGGGTTCAGACTTGGCAGCAAGGCCTGCAAACAATCAAATCACAGAAAGTGACCACTCACAATCCAAGCTGCTGCCGTTGTCCGGCCACCCGGGCGTCCACGTCGGCCAGCAGTTGCACAAAGCGGGTTTGCGCGCGCAGCGGGGCCAGCGCCGGGTCCAGGCGCATCCACCAGCTGCGCCGGGAGCCGGCCGCCACCGCACGCTCCAGCGCCGCCAGCGCGGCGTCGGTTTGGCCGCGCAGGGTCAGTAGGCGGGCGCGGTGGAAATGCAGCATGTGGCCGCGGTTGCCCTGGCGCTCCAGGGCGTCCAGGCGCTGCTGCACGGCCGCCAGCGAGCCGGCAGCCGCCTCGTGCTGGCCCAGCTGCTGCTGCACCGTGGCCAGCCCCAGCCGGGGGTACCAACCCTGGAATACAAACCAGGCGCCCGGCGCCCAGACGAAGCCGCGGGCGGCCAGCAGGTCCAGGTTGCGCTGCAACAGGGCGGCGTCCAGGGGCAGGCCGGCCATGGCGCGCAGCAGGCAGGCTTCCACAAACTCGAAGCCGGCGTCGGCCTGCTGCACCGTCTGGGCCAGCACCGCCGGGGGGTCGCCGCGATGGCCCGCGTCGACGGTGGTGAGCCAGGCGTAAGCCGCGTACACCTTCAGCCAGCCGGTGTCCGGCAGCAGCTCCAGCGCGCGCCCGAAGGCGGTGGCGGCTTCGTCGGGGCGCTGCAAGTCCAGGTACAGCCAGGCCAGTTCGTGCCACAGGTAAGGGCGCCGCGGCTCCAGCGCCAGGGCCTGGCGGTAGTTGTCCACCGCCTGCACCAGGTCGCCCACGGCATAACCGTGCATGCCCAGGCCCCAGACGCCGCTGGGGTAGCGCGGCTCCAGCGTCAGCGCACGCCGGAAGTCGCGCGCCGCGGCGTCGGCCGGGCCGCCCAGCAGCCGGGCCAGGCCCAGCCGTTGGGTGGTGGCCGCGTACAGCGGGTTGAGCTCGCTGGCACGTTCGAACTGGGACACGGCCCGGTCTGGCCAGCCTTCATCAAACTCGACGACGCCCAGCGTGAAGTGGGCCTGGGAGTAGCTGGGCTGGGCTTGAATGGCACGCGAGAGCAGGCGGCGCGCGGTGTCGAACTCGCCGGCAAACTGGTACAGCACGGCCTGGCCGGTCAAGGCGTCAGCCGCCTCGGGCTCCAGTGCCAGGGCGCGTTCGAACAAGGGCGTGGCGCGCGCAATGGCCTGCGGCAGGCCCAGGCCCGTGCCTTCGGTGGCCTGGCCCAGCCAGGTCCAGGCCAGGCCCACGTAGTTGCGCGCGAAGTTCGGGTCCAGGTCTATGCCGCGCTGGAAGTAGCGGCGCGCCTGCTCCCAGGCCTCCTGGGTCTTGGGGCGCCAGGCGTTCTGGCCCAGCACGTACAGCTCGTAGGCGTCGCTGGGGCCGGCCAGGCCCGGTGTGGGCAGCGCCGGCAGGCCCAGGGCCGCGGCGGTTTCAGCCGCCGCAGTGGCAGGCAGTTGCGACAACCCGGCCGGCTGGCTTTCGAACTGCCGCTGCCACACCAGTGCCGCCGGGTCGGCCTGGTACAGGCGCAGGCTCAGCCGTAGCTGCGATGCGCTGCGGCCCACCTCGCCCAGCAGCAGGTACTGCACCTGCAGCCGGGTGGCCAGCGCCGCACGCTGCGGGTCGGTGCCGGCCTCGGTGCGGGCATTCAGGCCCAGTATGGAGTCCGGCGCCAGCACGTCCAGGTCGTCGCGGCGGCCCAGGGCGCGTATCAGGTCCAGCGCCAGGCCCTGGGCCAGGGCGGCGGCGCCGCCGCCATCGGCGAAGGGCAACACGGCCAGCCGGGCCGTGGTGCCTGGCCCCGGCGCCACGCTGGGGCGGCGGCTGAGCCACCAGCCCAGCGATGCAGCCGCCAGCGCCAACGCGGCGCCTGCGCCCAGCAAGGCGCGGCGGCGCTCAGGGCGTGTGGGTGCCGTAGCCGCCTGGTCGCTTGTGGGCCCGGGCGGGCCGGGAGGAGACGGCTCGGGAGGCGTGACGGGCGGGGTAGCCGGTGAAAAGGCTGGCGAAACGGCCGGCCCGCCGCCGTCCGGCGTTGGCGGTGCCCACCGCAGCCTTTGCACAGGCGCCAGCAAGCGGTAGCCCTTGCGGTGCACCGTCTGTATGAAGCTGGGCTCCGAGGCCGTGTCGCCCAACTGGCGCCGCAACTGCGCCACCGCCTGGTACACCGAGTTGGGCGTGACGACCAGGTCGCGCCACACCGCGTCCAGCAGCTCCTGCGTGGTCACCACCTGGCCGGCGCGGGCGGCCAGCATCAGCAGCAGGCGCATGTGCTGCGGTTCGAGCTTGACGATGCGGCCTTCGGCCCGGATCTCGTCGGCCTGGTCGTCCACCAGCCAGGGGCCGACCTGCCACCGCCAGCCCGGCTGCGCCTGTGTCAGATCGTCCGCCTGGTGATCCATCCCGCGCTGACCTCCGTCGAGCCGGCTATCGAAAGAGTGTCCGCTGTGCGGCGCCCGGCCGGTGCGCCTGGGGATTTTCTACAGCGGCGCGCGGCGTCACATGTTGTTTCGATCCGGGCCGGTCAACGCGGCGCGCGGGGCACGGTGGCCGCCACCGGCCCGCAGGACTCGCGCAGCACCAGCTGCGTGGTGATGACGATGCGTTCCGGCTCGACCGGCGCGGCCTTGGGGTCCAGGCGCCGCAGCATCAACTGGGCGGCGGCCTTGCCTACCGCGTCCAGGTCCCAGGTCAGCGAGGTGACGGCGGGGCTGAACAGCTGCGACAAGTCGGTGTCGCCTATGCTGAGCACGCTCACGTCGTCGGGCACGGCGCGCCCGGCATGGCGCAGCGCCTGCAGCACGCCGGAGAGTATGCGTGTGCCCAGGCAGATGAAGGCGGTGGGCGCCTCGGCCGAGGACAGCAGCGCCAGCGCCTCGCTGAACGCAAAGTCCATGGACGAGCGCTCGGCGCGCACCAGGCGTGCCACCGGCTGCAGGCTGCGTTCGGCGTAGGCCTCGTGGAACCCGGCGATGCGCTCGCGCCCCGGGCGCAGCACGCTGCCGGGCGTGAGCAGCGCGATGCGCGTGTGGCCCAGGTTCAGCAGGTAGCGCGTGGCCTGCTGCGCGCCGTGGTAGTGGTCCACGTGCACGCCGGTGCCGCTGCTGCTGAAGTCGCGGTCCAGCGCCACCACGGGCAGCTGCTGTTCCAGCTGTTCCAGCTGGCGCGGCGCCTCCACCTCGCAGGGGCCCAGGATGAGCCCGTCCACGCGGCGGCTGCGGAACAGGTCGATCAGCGTCTTCTCGCGCCGGCCGTCGTTGTGCGTGCCAGCCAGCAGCAGCGCGTAGCCGGCGGACTGCAGCTCGGTCTCGGCCGCGGTGATGACGCGCGCGTACAGCGGGTTGGAGAAGTCCGACACCAGGATGCCCACCACGCCTGACGAGCGTGTGCGCAGGCTGCGCGCCACCGCGTCCGGCTCGTAGCCCAGGCGGCGCGCGGCCTGGCTGACGGCGGCGATGGCCTCTTCGCTGACCCGCCCGGCGCGGTTGAGCGCCCGCGAAGCGGTGCCCAGCGACACGCCGGCCGCCTTGGCGACTTCGCGGATGGTGATCTTGGGCTTGCTCACGGTGCGGGCGGTGTTGCTGGGCATTGTCGCCAGAGAACGAAGAAACGATTCCTCTCAACAAACGGCCTCTTGCCACGGGACGTGATGCCTGTCTGGCAGGCCTCGGGGAATCCCCTTGTAGAAACGTTTCCTCAACTTGCCTACGCTGCCGGCCATGTCCTTGCCTTCGCTTGCCGTGCCCACCCGCCTGCCCTTGCGTGAACCGCCGTATGACGAGCTGGTGGCGGGCATCGTGCAAGGCAGCGCCTTCACCGGCTTGTCGCCCGGCCACCTGCGCCAGGCCCTGGCGCACCACCCCCGGCTGGCGCAGGCCTTTCTGTCGCTGGCGCAGGTGGTGCTGTTCCAGTGCGAGTTGCCCGAGCGCGAGCGCGAGATCGCCATCATCCGCACCGGCGCGCTGACACGCTCCGAGTACGAGTGGGGCATGCACGTCAGCCTGTACGGCGAACGCTGCGGCCTGGGCGAAGACCAGTTGATGGAGCTGACGCAGGCGCCCGGCTGGCAGGCGCTGCCGGAAGCACGGTGGACGCCGTCGGAGCGGCTCATCGTGCGCATGGTGGACGAACTGCACCACCACCACACCGTGGCCGATGCCACCTGGCGCGAGTTGAGCGCGCAATGGCCGCGGCCCCTGGTGCTGGAGCTGCTGTTCGCCAGCGCCGTGTACCACCTGGCGGCGATGTTTCTCAATGCGGCCGGCGTGCCGCTGGAAGCGGGCGCACGCCGGTTTCCACCCGGCCTGACCCAGGCCCATGTGCCCGACCGCTGAAGCACGGCGGCCGGCGGCTTTCACAACAACACCCTGGAGACAAACATGTTCAAACCACTGATCGCGCTGGCCGGCCTGGCCGTGGCGCTGGGCGCCCACGCCCAGGCTGACTACCCCAACAAGCCCATACGCTTCGTCTCCATCTCCACCGCCGGCAGCGGTGGCGACACCATCACGCGCCTGTTTGCCGAGAAGATGGGCCCGCTGCTGGGCACCACCTTGTTCGTGGACAACAAGCCCGGCGCCGGCGGCGCCATCGCCTCGGACATCGTGGCCAAGGCGCCGGCCGACGGCTACACCATCCTGCTGGGCGGCATGACCTCGCACGTGCTGCTGCCGGCGGTGCGCCCGCGCCTGTCCTACGACACGGTGCGCGACTTCGAGCCCATTGGCTCCATAGGCACCGCCGCCATCCTGCTGGCCGCGGTCAACGACTTCCCGGCCAACAACGTGCAGGAGCTGGTGGCCCTGGCCAAGAAAGACCCCGGCCAGCTGATGTACGCCAGCTGGGGCATAGGCTCCACCGGCCACTTCTGCGGTGAGCTGCTGGCGCAGGTGTCGCAGATCAAGTGGGAGCACGTGCCCTACAAGGGCGTGGGCCCGATACAGAACGACCTGCTGGGCGGGCAGCTCAAGCTGGCCTTCGTGGACATGGCCACCGGCTCGCCCATGGTCAAGGCCGGGCGTGTGAAGGCGCTGGGTTCCTGTGTCAGCCGCAGCCCCAGCCTGCCCGAGGTGCGCGGCTACGACGAAGACGGCATCAACTACGCCGGCAAGAGCGTGATCGCCCCCATGTGGGCTATGTACGCCCCGGCCGGCACGCCGCGCCCGGCGATGGACAAGCTCATTGCCGCGATGAAGCAGGTGGTGGAGATGCCCGATGTGCGCGAGCGGCTGCTGACGCTGGGCGTGACGGCCGGCTTCATCCCCGGGCCCACCTTCAAGACCATGCTGGCGGAGGGCATCCCGCAGTGGCGCGAGATCGCCCAGAAGTCCAACATCGTCATCGACTGAGCCCGGCGCCGGCGCGGACAAGGAAGTCAACGATGAGCCAAGGTTTCGGCAGCGTGCGCCAGGTGGGCTACGTGGTGCGCGACATCGAGGAGGCCATGCGCCACTGGGTGGCGCTGGGCGTGGGCCCCTGGTTCTACAAGGAGCGTGTGCAGTCCACCGAGTACCGATATTACGGGCGCGACTCGGCGCTGCCCGCACTGTCCATCGCGCTGGCCAACTCGGGCGATGTGCAGATCGAGCTCATACAGCAGCGCGACGACGTGCCCACGCTGTACCGCGACACCTTGCTCCAGCAGGGCGAAAGCGCCCAGCACATCGCCTACTGGACGCTGGAGCACTTCGACGACTGGTGCGCAAAGCTGCTGGCGCTGGGCTATGTGGAGGGGCATGCCGGTCGCATGGGTGCCCAGCGCGGGCGCTACGCCTACTTTGTGCACCCGCGGCTGCCCAGCGCGATGATCGAGATCTCCGAGTCCACCGGCGGCAAGGGCGAGTACTTCGCGCAGATACGCGAGGCGGCCCAGGGCTGGGACGGCCGCGACCCCATACGCCGCATGGACGCGCCGGCGGCGCGCTGAAGTGGGCCCGGGCCTCACGGAACGCATCGAACGCATGGCACGTCTGCAAGACAAGGTCTGCCTGCTGATGGGCGGCGGCCGCTCGGCCGAGCAGGGCGGCCCCAGCAACGGCCAGGCGGTGGCACTGACCTTCGCGCGCGAGGGTGCGCGTGTGGCGGTGGTGGACCAGCACCTGGCGGCCAGCGAAGACACGGTGCGGCAGATCACCGCCGCCGGCGGCCAGGCCTTGGCGCTGCAGGCCGACGTGAGCCGCCACAGCGAGGTGCGCGCCGTGGTGGCGGCCACGCTGCAGCAGCTGGGGCCTGTAGACATCCTCTACAACAACGTGGGCATCGAGTTCCGCGGCGGTGTGATGGACACGCCGGAAGACGCCTGGGACCGCGTGCACGACGTCAACCTCAAGAGCGTGTTCCTGGCCTGCAAGGAGGTGCTGCCCGGCATGATCCAGAGGCGGCGCGGTGTGGTGCTCAACGTCTCGTCCACCGCCAGCCTGCGCTGGGGGCCGGCGGAGTTCATCGCCTACCACTCGTCCAAGGCCGGGCTGAACCACATGTCGCGCATCATGGCGCGCCAGTACGCGCCGCACGGCGTGCGCTGCAACGTCATCGCGCCAGGCATGATGGACACGCCCCACATCCGCACCCTGTACCGCGACAAGACGCCTCAGGAGTTGCAGGCCATCCTGGCCGACCGTGACGCCCGCTGCCCCATGGGCCGCCAGGGCAGCTGCTGGGACGTGGCCAACGCCGCGCTGTTCCTGGCCTCCGACGAAGCCGCCTACATCTCCGGCGTGGTGCTGCCGGTGGACGGCGCGCTGAGCGTTTGATTGCCGCCAGGCGCTTCGAAACCCCTCCTTCCGCCTTGCCACCCGAGCCTGTCCATGACGACCTTGCCTGCGTCCACGCGCCTGCCGCTGCGGCCGCCGCCCTACGAACCCGAGATCGAGCAGACCGTGGGCAACCCGGCCTTCACCGGCTTGTCGCCGGGCAATCTGCGGCGGGCGCTGGCCCACCACCCCAAGCTGGCGGTGGCCTTCCAGGCCATCACCCACGCCGTGCTGTTCGGCGGCGCGGTGAGCGAGCGCCTGCGCGAGATCGCCATCATCCGCACGGGCGCGCTGATGCGCGCCGAGTACGAGTGGGGCATGCACGTCAGCATCTACGCCCAGCGCTGCGGGCTGGACGAGGCGCAGGTGTTGGAGCTCACCTGCACGCCGTCCTGGGACGCCCTGTCTGAAGCGCTGTGGAACGCTGACGAGCGCCTGGTGCTGCGCATGGTGGATGAGCTGCACCACCACCACACCGTGGCCGACGACACCTGGGCGGCGCTGGTTGCCCGCTGGCCGAAGGAACAGGTGATGGAGCTGATCTTCGCCTCCGGCGTCTACCGCATGGCTGCCTTGTTCCTGAACGCCGCCGCGGTGCCGCTGGAAGAAGGCCAGCGGCGCTTTCCGCCCGGTGTGAGGCCGGCCGAAGTGCCGGCCTTGTGAGGGGTGCGTGATGGCTGCACCGTTTCTTGACCAGGGGCTGCGCCACGGCCGCTTGCTGGCCGGCCGTGTGGCCGTGATCTCCGGTGCCGGCCGCGCCCGCGGCATAGGCAAGGCCACGGCGCGGCTGTTTGCCGAACACGGCGCGCGCGTGGCGATGCTGGACCTGGACGCCGACGAGGTACGCCAGGCCGCCGCCGACGTGGCGCAAGGGCTGGACGACCGTGAAAGCAGCGCAGGCGACAAGGGCGTCACGCTGGGCCTGGCCTGCGACGTGACACAGCGCGCGTCTTGCGACGCCGCCATCGCCCAGGTGCTGGCCTGGAGCGGCGGCCGCATCGACGTGCTGGTGAACAACGCCGGCCTGACGCAGAAGCTGGGCGTGGCCGAGATCACCGAAGAAGACTTCGAGCGCATCACCAGCGTGGTGCTGCGCGGCACCGTGCTGCTCACACAAAGTGTGCTGCCCACCCTGCAGGCCCAGGGCTCGGGCAGCGTGGTCATGGTGTCTTCCCTGTCGGCGCAGCAAGGCGGCGGCGTGTTCGGCGGCGCGCACTACTGCGCCGCCAAGGCCGGGGTGCTGGGCTTCACGCGTGCGCTGGCGCGCGAGATGGGGCCGCAGGGCATACGCGCCAACGCCATCACCCCGGGGCTGGTCATCACCGACTTCTCGCGCAGCGGCCGCAGCGACGAGGAGAAGGACGCGCTGGCCCAGGCCTGGCCGCTGCAGCGCGCCGGGCGGCCGGTGGAACTGGCCGGCGCCTGCCTGTTTTTGGCCAGCGACTTGTCGTCCTACGTCAGCGGCGCCACGCTGGACGTGAACGGCGGCGCCTACATGCGCTGATACCGATTCGCCTTCAAAGCGATAACGGCGTTGCTTCGCCTCGCCGTGCTGAAGCACTGTCTTCGGCTTCGCGCCTTGTTCTCACTTTGAACGCAAACCGGTATGAGCCCCTCGCGCGAAAGACCTCCCATGCTTGGGCAGATGATGCAGCAGCCGCTGCTGATCTCGCTGCTGCTGCGGCATGCGCAGCGCCACCATGCCGACACCGAAGTGGTCTCGCGCCGTGTGGAAGGCGACATGCACCGCTGCAGCTACGCAGAGCTGGCGACAAGGGCCCAGCGCCTGGCCAACGCGCTGCAGCTGCTGGGCGTGCAGCCCGGCGACCGCGTGAGCACGCTGGCCTGGAACGGCTACCGCCACCTGGAGCTGTACTACGCCGTCAGCGGTGCCGGCGCGGTGCTGCACACGCTGAACCCGCGCCTGCATGCCGAGCAGGTGGCGTGGATCATCAACCACGCCCAAGACCGGGTGCTGTGTTTCGACCTGGACCTGCTGCCGCTGGTGCAGGCCGTGGCGCCGCAGCTCACCAGCGTGCAGCACTTTGTGCTGATGAGCGACGAGGCGCACATGCCAGTCGCCACGTCCCTGCCCGGCCTGCTGTGCTACGAGACGCTGCTGCAAGCCGCCGAACCTCGCTTCGACTGGCCGGTGTTCGACGAAAACACCGCCGCCGCGCTGTGCTACACCTCGGGCACCACCGGCCACCCCAAGGGGGTGCTGTACAGCCACCGATCCACGGTGCTGCATGCCCTGGCCGGTGCGCTGCCCGACTCCAACCACTGTGCCGCCACCGACGTCATCCTGCCGGTGGTGCCCATGTTCCACGTCAACGCCTGGGGCCTGCCCTACATCGCCTGCCTGGTGGGCGCCAAGCTGGTGCTGCCCGGCCCGCGCCTGGACGGCGAGAGCCTGTACACGCTGATGGAAGCCGAGGGTGTGACGCTGGCCTCCGGCGTGCCCACGCTGTGGCAGGGCCTGCTCAAACATGTGCGGGCGCAGGGCCTGCGCTTCAGCAGCCTGCGCCGCACCGGCATAGGCGGCTCGGCCTGCCCGCCGGCCATGATCCGCGCCTTCCAGGACGGGTACGGCGTGGAAGTCATGCACGGCTGGGGCATGACGGAGACCAGCCCCATGGTCACCACCGGCCGCTTCAAGGCCCGGCATGCGGCGCTGGACGCCGATGCGCGTGTGGCCTTGCAGGCGCGCCAGGGGCGGGTGATCTTCGGCGCCGACATGAAGGTGGTGGACGAGCAGGGCCGCGAACTGCCCTGGGACGGCCGCAGCGCCGGCGAGCTGATGGTGCGCGGGCCCTGGGTGGTGCAGCGCTACCTGGGCGCCGAAGAAGACGCGCTGGTGGACGGCTGGTTCCCCACCGGCGACGTGGCCACCATCGACGCCGACGGCTACATGAACATCACCGACCGCAGCAAGGACGTGATCAAGAGCGGCGGCGAGTGGATCAGCTCCATAGACATCGAGAACATCGCCGCCGGCCACCCGGCGGTGGAGATGGCGGCCTGCATTGCCAGGCCCGACGCGAAGTGGGGCGAACGCCCGCTGCTGGTGGTGGTGCCCAAGGCCGGTGTGCCTGTGGATGGTGAAACGCTGCTGCGGCACTTCGAAGGCCGCGTGGCGCGCTGGTGCGTGCCCGACGACGTGGTGTTTGTCGAGGCCATCCCGGTAGGCCCCACCGGCAAGATGCTCAAGCGCCGCCTGCGCGAGGCGCTGCTGGGCCCGGGCAGCGCCTGAGCAGGCCGCAGCAACCAGGGCCAGCAGCCCGCTGGCGTAGCATGCCGGCCTGATGTCTGCCTTGCCTGCCGCTGATCCTGCCCCGCCCCTGCACGACGCGCAGTCCTCTGCTGCCGAGGTACTGCACCAGGTCTACGGCTACGCCGCCTTCCGCGGCCCGCAGGAGGCCATCGTCGAGCATGTGTGCGCTGGCGGCGACGCGCTGGTGCTCATGCCCACCGGCGGCGGCAAGAGCCTGTGTTACCAGGTGCCGGCCATCGTGCGGCACCGCCAGGGGCGCGGTGTCAGCGTGGTGGTCAGCCCGCTGATCGCGCTGATGCACGACCAGGTGGGTGCGCTGGACGAGCTGGGCGTGCCCGCCGCCTTCCTGAACAGCACGCTGGACGGCGACGAGGCGCGCCACATCGAGCGCCAGTTGCTGGCCGGCCGGCTGACGCTGTTGTACGCCGCGCCGGAACGCATACTCACGCCGCGTTTCCTGGCCATGCTGGACAGCCTGCACGAACGTGGGCTGCTGTCGCTGTTTGCCATCGACGAGGCGCACTGCGTCAGCCAATGGGGGCACGACTTCCGCGAGGAGTACCTGGGCCTGTCGGTGCTGCACGAGCGTTACGCCGGCGTGCCGCGACTGGCGCTCACCGCCACCGCCGACGCGCACACCCGCCAGGACATCGTCGAACGCCTGGCCTTGCAGGACGCGCGGCTGTTCGTCAGCAGCTTCGACCGGCCCAACATCCGCTACACCATCGTCGAGAAGGACGACCCGCGCCAGCAACTGCTGCGCTTTCTGCGCGACGAGCACGAAGGTGACGCCGGCATCGTCTACTGCCAGAGCCGGCGCAAGGTGGAAGACACCGCCGCCTGGTTGACGGCCCAGGGCGTGAACGCGCTGCCCTACCACGCCGGCCTGGACGCCGAGCTGCGCCGCCGCCACCAGGACCGTTTTCTGCGCGAGGACGGCCTGGTGATGGTGGCCACCATCGCCTTCGGCATGGGCATAGACAAGCCCGATGTGCGCTTCGTGGCGCACCTGGACCTGCCCAAGAACATAGAAGGCTACTACCAGGAAACCGGCCGCGCCGGCCGCGACGGCCTGGCCGCCGACGCCTGGATGAGCTACGGCCTGCAGGACGTGGTGAACCAGCGCCGCATGATCGACGAGGGCGAGGCGCCGGACGAGTTCAAGCGCCTGCAGCGCGGCAAGCTTGACGCCTTGCTGGCGCTGGCCGAGGCCCACGACTGCCGCCGTGTGCGTCTCTTGGCCTACTTCGGCGAAGCCAGCGAGGTCTGCGGCAACTGTGACAACTGCCTGAACCCACCGGCCACCTGGGACGGCACCGAGGCGGCGCGCAAGGCCTTGTCCTGCGTCTACCGCTTTGTGCAGGCGCACGAACAAGGGCGCGGCCCGCGCAGCTTCGGCGTGGGCCACCTGGTGGACGTGTTGCGCGGCAAGACCACCGACAAGGTGCGGCAGTACGGCCACGACAGCCTGTCCACCTTCGGCATAGGCGCCGACGTGAGCGAGGCGCAATGGCGCGGCGTGCTGCGCCAGCTGATCGCGTTGGGCCATCTTCAGGCCGAAGGCGAATGGAACACGCTGGCGCTGAGCGCCGGCGCGCGCGAGGTGTTGCGCGGCGAGGTGCCCATAGAGCTGCGCCAGCCCAGCGCCGCGCCGTCGCGTGGCCGCGGGCGCTTGCGCGCCGGCCGCGCGGGGGCCGGCGGCAGTGAAGCGAAGCCGCCGCCGCTGCCGCTGGACGAAGCCGCCACCGCCCGCTTCACCGCGCTGAAGGCCTGGCGTGCCGAAGTGGCGCGGGAACACAACCTGCCGGCCTACATCGTGTTCCACGACGCCACGCTGGCCGAGATGGCGCGCGAGAACCCGTCGTCGCTGGACGGCCTGGCCGGCATAGGCGGCGTGGGCACGAAGAAGCTGGAGGCCTACGGCCAGGACCTGCTGCGGGTGCTGGAGGCGGCCGAGCCTTGAAAGGCAGGCGTGGGTCGCGCGCTGTGTCGATGTCTGCCCCGCTGTTTCGTCGTGCATTCAACAGCCCGCCGGGCGTGGGCTGCCCATGCAACAGCAAGGAGTGATGCCATGAACGCCACCGCCAACGAAGACCGCAGCGTGCGCCTGCACCGCGTGCTGACCGCGCCGCCCGAGAAGGTGTTTCGCGCCTTCACCGACCCCGATGCGCTGGCGCGCTGGCTGCCGCCCAACGGTTTCACCTGCCGCGTGGAACTGCTGGAGCCGCGGGTGGGCGGCCGCCACCGCGCCTGCTTCACCAACTTCAGCACCGGCAGCCGCACCGCTTTCGGCGGCGAGTACCTGGAGCTGGTGCCTGGCCAGCGCCTGCGCTACACCGATGTCTTCGACGACCCCGGCCTGCCGGGCGAGATGCAGGTGACGGTGGACTTCAAGGCCGTGTCGGTAGGCACCGAGCTGCACATCGTGCAGGCCGGCATCCCGGCGGTGATTCCGCTGGAGGCCTGTTACCTGGGCTGGCAGGAGTCGCTGCGCCACCTGGCGCGCTTGGTGGAGCCGGAGATCCCCGGCTGAGTGCTGGCCAGCGTTCGCGTCTGAAGCCGGCGCGTCAGGCCGACAAGGCCAGCGGCAGCGGCTTGCTGGCCGCCGCATGCAGCAGCATCAGCACCCATCGGCGCAGCGCGTCCCAGGCCTCGTGCGGCCACTCGGGGTGGCGCAGGCCCTTGCACACGCCGTCGCAGACGCTGGCGGCGGCCAGCAGGTGGGCGATCTGGTGGTCGGCCAGGCGCGGCAGCACACGCTCGAAGAGCTTTTCCTTCAGGCCCCACACCCGCGCTTCGCGCAATGCCAGCGGCAGCGGGCGCCCGGCGTCCAGCGCGGCCCGGCCGCGGGCCAGTGCGCGCAGGTCATCGGCCAGCAGCCAGTGCACACGCACCGCGGCCTCGCCCTCGGCGCGCAGGCCGTCGAACACACGCAGCGCGCGCGTGGCCTGGCCCGACCACACGGCCTCGGACAGCTGGGCCACGTCGAAGCGCGCGACGTTGAGCACCGCCGCCTCCACCTGCTCGAAGCTCAGCTCGCCGGCCGGGTGCAGCAGCGCCAGCTTGTGCAGCTCCTGCTGGGCGGCCAGCAGGTTGCCTTCCACGCAGTCGGCAAAAAACGCCAGCGTGCGCTGGCCTTCCTCGCCGGCGCGCACACGCTGGTTCTGGCCGGCCAGGCGCTGCGCCAGCCAGGCCGGCAGTTGCGCGCGCGGCGGCTCTTCCACGCGCAGGCTCACGCCGGCGGCGTCCAGCGCCGCGAACCAGGCCGACTTGAGCTGCTGGCCGTCCAGCCGCGGCAGCACCACCAGCGTCAGCAGGTCGTCGGGCAGGCGTTCGCAGTAGCGCTGCAAGGCTTCGGAGCCTTCCTTGCCCGGCTTGCCCGAGGGGATGCGTATCTCCACGATGCGCCGCTCGGCAAACAGGCTCAGCGCCTGCGCCGCGCCCAGCACCGCGCCCCAGTCGAAATGGGCGCCGGCCACGGTGAACACCTGGCGCTCGCTGTGGCCGCTGGCGCGCGCCGCGGCACGTATTGCGTCGGCGGCCTCCTGCGCCTGCAGCGGCTCGTCGCCGTGTATCAGGTACAGCGGCCTCAGGCCGCGCTGAAGCTGGTTGGCCAGTTGGTCCAGGCGCAGCTGCATCAGACCTGCACCGCGGCCAGCCGCCGCAGCACCTGCGCGACGATGTCGGACTGCATCTCGCGGAACAGCTCGGCCTCTTCAAACTCCTTGGCCAGCGCCGCCGTCTCGCGGTAGCTGAGGTCGCGCGAAAGCATCAACTCGGCCGGCGGGATCAGCTCGCGGCCGGCCGGCGTGCGCGCCAGGAAGCTGAAGCGCAGGCGCAGCTGCAGCTCGCGCACCTCGGCGGCGGCGGTGGAGGCCACCACGCTCTTTTCGCGTACATCGTCCAGCGCCTGCAACACCACCTGGGCACGGTCGGGGGTGGGCAGCACCGCCACCTGCTGGGCCAGCGTGCGCCGCAACTCGTCGGCCAGCGCCGACTTGGGCGCAAACCCCTGCAAGGCGATGGAGGCAAAACCCAGCCGCGCCGGGCGGCGCAGCTGGAAGCCGCAGCCGGCCAGCGGCGCCGTGGCGGCCAGCAGCAGGAGGTGGCGGCGCAGCGTCATCGTTGCAAGCGGGTGCCGGCCTGTCAGACCACCACGTTGACCAGCCGCCCGGGGACGACGACCACCTTCTTGGCCGGCCGGCCTTCGGCAAACCGCGCGAACTCGGGGCTGGCCAGCGCGGCGGCTTCGATGGCGGCGCGGTCGGCTTCGGCCGGCACGCGCAGGGTGCCGCGCAGTTTGCCGCCCACTTGCAGCACCAGCTCGATCTGGTCGCGCTTGAGCGCGGCCTCGTCCACGGTCGGCCAGGGCGCATCGACCAGGTCGCCCAGGGCGGCGGCGTAGCCCAGCTGGGTCCACAAGGCATGCGTGACGTGCGGCGCCGCGGGGTACAGCGCGCGCAGCAGGATGCCGAAACACTCGCGCAGCACGGCGGCGTCAGGCGCGGTGCCGGACAGCTTGGCGTCGTCTATGGCGTTGAGCATCTTCATCGCGCCGCTGACGACCGTGTTGTACTGCAGGCGCTCGTAGTCGTGCGTCACCTGGCCCAGCAGGCCGTGCACGTCGCGCCGCAGCGCCAGCGCGGCCTCGCCGGCGCCGTCCAGGGCGCTGCCGGCGGTGGCCAGCAGCGGGGCCAGCCGCACGCCGCTGGCCCACAGGCGGCGCAGGAAACGGTAGCTGCCTTCGGCGCCGCTGTCGCTCCAGGCCGCGCTGTGTTCCGGCGGGCCGGCGAACATGGTGAACACGCGTGCCGTGTCGGCGCCGAACTTGGCGATGATGTCGCGCGGCTCCACCACGTTGTTCTTGCTCTTGGACATCTTCTCGATGCCGCCCAGCGTCACCGGCAGCCCGTCGCTCTTGGCGGTGGCCGAGACCGGCGCGCCGCGGTCGTCGTAGCGGATGTCCACCTCGCTGGGGTAGAACCAGCGTTTCTTGCCTGCATCGTCCTCGCGGTAGAAGCACTCGTTGAGCAGCATGCCCTGCGTGAACAGGCGCTGGAAGGGCTCGTCGAACTTCACCAGGCCCAGGTCGCGCATGGCCTTGGTCCAGAAGCGCGCGTACAGCAGGTGCAGCACCGCGTGCTCTATGCCGCCTATGTACTGGTCCATGGGCATCCAGTAGTCGTTGCGCGCGTCCACCATGGCGTCGTGGCTGTCGGGGCAGCAATAGCGCATGTAGTACCAGGCGCTGTCCACGAAGGTGTCCATGGTGTCGGTCTCGCGCCGCGCCGGCTTGCCGCAGGAGGGGCAGGCCACCTTCAGGAAGGCTTCGCACTTGTTCAGCGGGTTGCCGCTGCCGTCGGGCACCAGGTCGTCGGGCAGCAGCACCGGCAGGTCTTTCTCCGGCACCGGCACCGCGCCACAGGCATCGCAGTGGATGATGGGGATGGGCGTGCCCCAGTAGCGCTGGCGGCTCACGCCCCAGTCGCGCAGCCGCCAGGTGGTCTTCTTCTCGCCCAGCCCGCGCTGCGCCAGCGCCTGCGCCACGGTGTCCACCGCCACCGCATGCTTCAGGCCGCTCCAGATGCCGGAGTTGATGGTGATGCCGCGCTGCTTGTCGGCGTACCAGTCGTGCCAGCGTTCGTAGTCGAAGGTTTCGCCGTCTATGTGCACCACCTGCAGCACCGGCAGGCCGTACTTGCGCGCAAAGGCGAAGTCGCGTTCGTCGTGCGCCGGCACGCCCATCACGGCGCCGTCGCCGTAGCCCATCAGCACGTAGTTGCCCACCCACAGCGGCACCGGCTGGCCGGTCAGCGGGTGCTGCACCGACAAGCCCAGCGGCAGGCCCGACTTGTCGCGCGCCGCCAGCTCGGCCTCGGTGTTGCCGCCCTTCTTGCACTCCTCGATGAAGGCCGCCACCGCCGGGTTGTTCTGCGCGGCGTGCAGCGCCAGCGGGTGCTCCGGCGCCACGGCGCAGAAGGTGACGCCCATGATGGTGTCGGCGCGTGTCGTGAACACGTGCATGCGCCCGTCCTGGATCAAGGCGCCGGCGGCGTCGCGTATGTCGTGCGTGAAGGCGAAGCGCACACCTTCGCTCTTGCCTATCCAGTGCTCCTGCATCAGGCGCACACGCTCAGGCCAGCCGCTGAGGTAGTGCGCCGCCGCCGGGTCGGCCACGCCGGCCAGCAGCTCGTCGGCGTACTGGGTGATGGCCAGGTAGTAGCCCGGGATCTCGCGCTTCTCGACGATGGCGCCGCTGCGCCAGCCGCGGCCGTCCACCACCTGCTCGTTGGCCAGCACGGTCTGGTCTATCGGGTCCCAGTTGACGACCTGGGTCTTCTTGTAGGCGATGCCTTTCTCCAGCATCTTCAGGAAGAACCACTGGTTCCACTTGTAGTAGCTGGGGTCGCAGGTGGCCACCTCGCGCTGCCAGTCGAAGGCCAGGCCCAGCGGCTGCATCTGGCTCTTCATGTCGGCGATGTTGGCGCGTGTCCACTGTGCCGGCGGCACGCCGTTGTCCATGGCGGCGTTCTCCGCCGGCAGGCCGAAAGCGTCCCAGCCCATGGGCATCAGCACGTTCATGCCCTTCATGCGCAGCCAGCGCGCCATCATGTCGTTGATGGTGTAGTTGCGCACATGGCCCATGTGCAGCTTGCCGCTGGGGTAGGGCAGCATGCTGCAGGCGTAGAACTTGGGCCGCGAGGCGTCTTCGGTGACGCGGGCGGCGCCGCTGGCGTCCCAATGGGCCTGCGCGGCGGCTTCGACCTCGGCGGGGGCGTACTTGTCGTTCATGGCCGCGATTCTAGGAGGCGGCCTGGGGGGCTTGGCGGCGCTTCAGCGCGGCGCAGGCGACGGGCCGGGCGACTGGCTGGACGCTTCTTCCGCCTCGGTGACAAAGCCTATGCGCGTGAGGCCGGCGGCCTGCACCCAGCCGATCAACTCGGCCACACGCCCGTAGGGCACACGCCGGTCGGCGCGCAACTGCACCTCGGCCTCGGGGTCGCGCGCTGCCAGCGCCCGCACCGCGCTGCTCACGGCCTCGCGCTCGCCGGCGGCTTCCAGCGGCTGCTCGGCCAGGTACAGCCGCCCCTGGGCGTCCAGCGCCAGCGCGACGAAGGCCGGCGCGTCGCTGGCGGCGGCGCCTTCTGCGCGCGGCAGATCCAGCGGCAGGCGCTGGCTGATCAGGGGCGCGGTGATGATGAAGATGACCAGCAGCACCAGCATCACGTCGATGAGCGGCGTCATGTTGATCTCGCTCATGGGCCGGCTGCCGGGTTCCCGCTGCAGGCGGCCGAAGCTCATGGCGTGTCGCCTTCCTCTGGTGCCGCCGGCCGCGCCGGCCCGCGCCGCGGTGCGGGCGCCGAGAACACCTCGCGCAGGTCGTGCGCAAAGCCTTCCAGCTCGGCCTCGCAGGCCTGCACCCACTTGCCGAAGGCGTTGTAGGCCAGCACCGCCGGCACCGCCACGGCGATGCCGGCGGCGGTCATCACCAGCGCCTCGCCTATGGGCCCGGCCACCTGGTCCAGCGCGATGCTGCCGCTGTCGGCCACCGCCACCAGCGCATGGAAGATGGCCCACACGGTGCCGAACAAGCCCACGAACGGCGCCGTGCTGCCCACCGAGGCCAGCAGCACCTGGCCGAACTGCAGGTGCGCGAGGCCGCGGTGCAGCGCCCCGCGCAGGCGGCGCGTGAGCTGGCTGTCGCGCCGGCCGGTGTCTTCCAGCGTGCCGGCGGCGGTGGGCGCCTGCGCCGCCTGCAGCAGCGGCAGCAGCACCCGTTCGCGGTCCAGCGCGGCCAGGCGCTGGCCGCCTTGTGCCAGGTCGGCCGCGTCCCAGAAAGCCGGCACCGCGCGGTGGATGTCCTGCGTGGCGCGGCGCAGCACCCAGGCCTTCCAGAGGATCATCACCCACGAGGCCACCGACATGGCCAGCAGCAGCAGCGCCACCGCGCGCCCCACGCCGTCGCTGGCTGCCCAGAACTGCGCGAAGCCTTCCATGGCGGCGTTACTTGAGGTTCAGCACGTCGTCCATGCCGTACAGACCGGGCGGCCGGCTGGCGACAAAACGTGCGGCGCGCAGGCTGCCCTCGGCGTAGTTGGCGCGGCTGCTGCTGCGGTGGGCGATTTCTATGCGCTCGCCGGTGCCGGCGAACAGCACCGTGTGTTCGCCCACGATGTCGCCGCCGCGCACGGTGGCAAAACCTATGGCGCCGGGCGGGCGTTCGCCGGTGTGGCCGTGGCGCGCAAACACGCCGTGTTCGTCCAGCGTGATGCCGCGCGCCCGCGCCATCACCTCGCCCATGGCCAGGCCGGTGCCGCTGGGTGCGTCCACCTTGTGGCGGTGGTGGGCTTCGATGAGCTCGATGTCGTAGCTCTCGCCCAGGGCCCGCGTGGCCTGGTCCAGCAGCCGCAGCATCACGTTGACGCCCACGCTCATGTTGGGCGAGAACACCAGCGCCGTGTGCTGCGCGAAGGCTTGCAGCTGGGCCTTCTGCTCGGGGGTGAAGCCGGTGGTGCCCACCACGGCGCGCACGCCCAGCTCGCGGCAGGCCGCCAGGTGGCGCAGCGTGCCTTCGGGGCGGGTGAAGTCGATCAGCACGTCGGCACCGGCCAGCGCCGCGGCCAGTTCGGTGCTCACCGCCACGCCGCTGGTGCGGCCCAGGAAGGCGCCGGCGTCTTCGCCCTGCAAGGGGCTGCCGGGCGAGGTGACGGCGCCGCTGAGCCGGCAGTCCGGCGCGTCCAGCACCGCCTGCAGCAGCATGCGGCCCATGCGGCCTCCGGCGCCGGCAATCGCGACGTTCAGCATGCAGCGCCGGCGGCAGCGATGTTCGGCATCACCGCGCGTCGCCTGCTCAGGAGGTTTCCAGCGGCGGGTAGTCGCGCACCGGGCCCATGGGCTCGGCGGCCGGGGCTTCGCGCCGCTGCGGCGGCGGCAGCGCGCGGCGCTCTTCCTCGGTGAGCTCCAGCTTGGGCACCTTGGGGTTGGTCTTGCGGCTGATCTGCGCCACGAACTCGCGTTCGCTGGGCAGGTCGTCGGGCGCGTCCACCGACTTCACCACCGCGCCGTCGAAGTGCACCACCACGCTGCGGCGCTGCGCCTCGGTGTTGGGCCGGCGCAGCGTGAACAGGTAGTCCCAGCGGTCGACGTGGAAGGGGTCGGCGATCAGCGGCGTGCCCAGGATGTCGCGCACCTGCAGCCGGCTCATGCCGGGGCGCAGCGCAGCGGCCTGCTCGCGCGTGACGGCGTTGCCCTGCACGATGTCTATGCGGTAGGGCGTGATGATGCCCATGAAGCTGTCAGTGCGCTGCAGCGCTTCGCAGCCGCTGAGCAGCACCGCTGCAGACAGCAGCAAACCAGGAGCCAAAAGACGGGGCATGGGCCGAAACATGGGGGTAAGGCGCCCGTTCATGGCCGCAACGCCTTCGCGGCCGGGCAGGCCTGACTATGATCGGCGCATTCTATCCGCGGCCCCGACGAGGACGACGCGATGACCCATGCCGACGAATTGAAGAGCAGTGGCCTGAAGGCCACGCTGCCCCGCATCAAGGTGCTGGAGGTGTTCCAGCGCACCGAGCGCCGCCATCTCACGGCCGAAGACGTGTTCAAGGCCCTGCTGGCCGAAGGCTCGGACATCGGCCTGGCCACCGTGTACCGGGTGCTGATGCAGTTTGAGCAGGCCGGGCTGCTCAGCCGCAGCAACTTCGAGTCGGGCAAGGCGGTGTACGAGCTCAACGAAGGCCAGCACCACGACCACCTGGTGTGCCTGGACTGCGGCCGCGTGGAGGAGTTCTACGACCCGCAGATCGAACACCGCCAGCGCGACGTGGCCTTGTCGCGCGGCTTCGACCTGCAGGAGCACTCGCTGGCGCTGTACGCGCGCTGCACCAAGGGGGAATGCCCCTTCCGCAAGGGCTGAGTCGGCCCGGCCGGTTCCCGGCCTTCTTCAGTCCCCCGGCCCGCCGCGTTCCATCGCGGCCTGGTGGCGCTTGATGAACTCCTGGTAGGTGTCTATGCCGCGCAGTTGCAGCACGGTGTTGCGCACGGCGGCTTCCACCAGCACCGCCAGGTTGCGGCCGGCGTCCACGGCGATCACCACCTTGCGCACTGGCAGGCCCAGAATCTCTTCGTGCAGCGGCTCATAGGGCAGGCGCTCGAAGTCGCGCTCCAGGGTTTCGGTGCGCACCAGGTGCACGATGAGCTGCACCCGCATCTTGCGGCGCACCGCCGTCTCGCCGAAGATGGCCTTGATGTCCAGCAGGCCTATGCCGCGCACTTCCAGCAGGTTGCTCAGCAGCTCGGGGCAGCGGCCCTCCAGCGCCGTCTGGCTGATGCGGTAGATGTCCACCGCGTCGTCGGCCACCAGGCCGTGGCCGCGGCTGATCAGCTCCAGCCCCAGCTCGCTCTTGCCCAGGCCGCTTTCTCCGGTGAGCAGCACGCCCAGGCCCAGGATGTCCATGAACACGCCGTGGCGCGTGCTGCGCTCGGCAAAGTGCCGCCCCAGGTAGCCGCGCACCACGTCGATGACATGGCCGGCCGACTCGGCGGTGATGAACAGCGGTATCTCCGCGCGGTCGCACATGGCCACCAGCCGGTCCGGCGCCGCCTGGCCGTCGGCCACGATGAGCACCGGCGGCTCCAGGGTCACGATGCGCGAGATGCGGCGCTCCTGATCCTCGGGCGTGGAAGCCGTCAGGTAGGCCACCTCGCGCCGGCCCACGATCTGCACCCGGTAGGGGTGGATGTAGTTCAGGTAGCCCACCAGGTCGGCAGCGCTGCGCGCGTCGCGCACCGCCTCGTCGGCAAAACGCCGCTCGGGATGGGCGTGGCCGGCCACCCATTCCCAGCGCAGCGTCTTGCGATGCGCCTCAAACAGCGCTTCGGCGCTGACCGTGGTGGGTTTCATGGCCCGCTACGGTACGCCGGGCCGGCCGCGCTGGGAAGCCGGCGCATCCCCGGAGCTTCTTCCTCTGAGGCGCTGAACCTCATGCCACCGACTTGAGCGGCTCCCAGTCGTGTATGAGCTGGTGCACGCCGGCGGCGGTGGGCTCGGTCTTGAGCCGCTCACGCAGTTCGCGGTCGGACAGCATCTCGGCGATCTCGGAGAGGATCTCCAGATGGCGCTGCGTGGCCGCCTCGGGCACCAGCAGAAAGATCAGCAGCGTCACCGGCTCGTCGTCCGGTGCGTCGAAGGGGATGGGTTGCTGCACCCGCAGCACGGCAGCCAGCGGGTTCTTCAGGCCCTTGATGCGGCCGTGCGGTATGGCCACCGCATGCCCCAACCCGGTGGAGCCCAGGCGTTCGCGCGCAAACAGGTTGTCGGTGACCGTGCTGCGGGCAATGCTGTGCTGGTTTTCGAACAGCAAGCCGGCCTGCTCGAACACACGCTTCTTGCTGGTCGCCTCCACGTTCACCAGCACGTTGCCGGGCGGGAGGATGGCGGCGAGACGGTTCATCGGCCCTGGGGTGGTGGTGGCCGCCGGCACTGCGTGCGCGGGCAGCCTTCGCTGTTACCAAAGCGAACGATGATAGACCCGGTGCCGCGCCGCTGTGGCCCGGCAGCGCCCTGCGAACGTGTGGTTTGGCATTGGATGCGGCGCCGCAGCAACGGTGGCTTGTGCGATGCGCAAAGCAGGGGCTTGGCGGCCCGCCCGCGGCCCGGCGGCTGCGCCGCGCCAGCAAAAACGGCCCCGAAGGGCCGTTGCTGTGGACGAGGCCGGCGGTGCTTGCCGCACGGCCCGCCGCGCCGGGCTCACATGGCGCTGAGGCTGCGCTTGGGCGACTCGTGGTGGTGGTTCTGCACCCGGTCCTTGTGGCGCATCACCTGGCGGTCCAGCTTGTCCATCAGCTGGTCGATGGCGGCGTACAGGTCTTCGTGGGCCTGCTCGACAAAGATGTCGCGGCCCTTGACGTGCAGCGTCACCTCGGCTCGTTGGCGTCGCTCCTTTTCCTTCAGCTTCTCGACAGTCAGCAGCACGTTGATGTCCACCACCTGGTCGAAATGTCGCGTCACACGGTCCAGCTTAGTTAGCACGTACTCTCTCAAAGCCGGTGTGACTTCAAGGTGATGTCCGCTGATCGTCAAGTTCATCAGAACCTCCTTCGTGCAAGGGTGATGCCGCTGCCCGGGCGCGGGGCACGGGCGGCCGGCAGGGGGAGATCGGTTCGGGGGTACAGCGCGGCGAAGAACATGCGGGGCGTTGGCGGCAGCCGCCTGGCCCTCAGTCGCAACTTTGGGGTTTCGGCCTGCTGTGCGACCCAGTGTGCACCCGTTGCCCCCCCCCTGACAAGCGACATCCGCCGCGCTCGACGTGGACTTGTCGCGACAGGCGATCAGGGCGAACCCGGGGGCCTCGGTAGAATGAAACCGCCCCAGGGACGAGAGGCGCGAGGCCACCAAGACCGCGCGTGCAACACATGAAACTGATAGGTTCGCTCACCAGCCCCTACGTGCGCAAGGTGCGTGTGGTGATGGCCGAGAAGAAGCTGGACTGCCAGTTCGTGACCGAGGACCCGTGGAACGAAGACGTGGTCCTCAAGAGCAACCCGCTGGGCAAGGTGCCCTGCCTGGTGCTGGACGGCGGCGAGGCGGTGTTCGACTCGCGCGTCATCGTCGAGTACCTGGACACGCTCTCGCCGGTGGGCAAGCTGATACCGCCTTCGGGCCGCGAGCGGGTGGAGGTGCGCACCTGGGAGGCCCTGGGCGACGGCCTGATGGACGCCGCCGTGCTGGCGCGCCTGGAGGCCACCTGGGCGGGGCGCAGCGCGGGCGAGCGCTCCCAGGCCTGGATAGACCGCCAGATGAGCCGCGTGGCCAGCACGCTGAAGGCCATGAGCCAGGGCCTGGGTGACAAGCCCTTTTGCGCCGGCAACCACTTCACGCTGGCCGACGTGGCCACCGGCTGCGCGCTGGCTTACCTGGACTTCCGCTTTGCGCAGCTGGACTGGCGCAGCGACTACCCCAACCTGAAGCGCCTGCACGACAAGCTGGCCGCACGGCCCAGCTTCATCGACAGCGCGCCGCCGGCCTGACGGCTGTGGCCGGCGACGCGCTGGCTACAATGCCGCCATAGCGCCGATTTGCTCCGGCTTGCGGGCGCTCTACAAGTACCGCTAAACAGGACCATCGAACCCGGTGGCCGTGTGCAGCGGCGCCGGGTTTTTTTGTTTGTCTGTTCCCACCGCGATGGCCGACACGCGCTGCGTCACCGCGCAGACCCTGCACTTCGACCAACCGCTGCCGCTGGCCAGCGGTGCGGTGCTGCCGGCCTATGACCTGGTCTTCGAGACCCACGGCCGCCTGGCCGCTGACGGCCGCAACGCCGTGCTGGTGTGCCATGCGCTGAACGCCGGCCACCACATCGCCGGCCTGGACGAACAGGGCCGCGCCGGCTGGTGGGACAACCTCATAGGCCCCGGCAAGCCGCTGGACACCGAGCGCTTCTTCGTCATAGGCGTCAACAACCTGGGCTCGTGTTTCGGCTCCACCGGGCCCATGCACGCCAACCCCGCCAGCGGCCGCCCCTGGGGGCCGGACTTTCCGGTGGTGACGGTGGAAGACTGGGTGGACGCCCAGGCGCGGCTGCTGGACCGGCTGGGCATACAGCAGCTGGCGGCGGTGCTGGGCGGCAGCCTGGGCGGCATGCAGGCGCTGGCCTGGGCGCTGCGCCACCCGCAGCGCCTGCGCCACTGCGTGGCCATCGCTACCGCGCCCAGCCTGTCGGCGCAGAACATCGCCTTCAACGAGGTGGCGCGGCGCGCCATCGTCACCGACCCCGACTTCCACGGCGGCCGCTTCTACGAACACGCCACGCTGCCGCGGCGCGGCCTGCGCGTGGCGCGCATGCTGGGGCACATCACCTACCTCAGCGACGACGCGATGGAGGCCAGGTTCGGCCGCCGCCTGCGCCACGGCGCGCCGGCGTTCACCACGCAGGACATTGAGTTCGAGATCGAGGGCTACCTGCGCCACCAGGGCGACAAGTTCAGCGAGTACTTCGACGCCAACACCTACTTGCTGATCACGCGCGCGCTGGACTACTTCGACCCCGCGCGCAGCGCCGGCGGCGACCTGGCGCGTGCCTTTGCCGCCGCGCGCAGCAACCCGGCGCTGCGCTTCCTGCTGGTGAGCTTCAGCACCGACTGGCGCTTCGCACCCGCCCGCTCGCGCGAGATCGTCAAGGCCCTGGTGGACAACCACATCGACGTGGCCTACGCCGAGATCGACGCCCCGCAAGGCCACGACGCCTTCCTGCTGGACGATGCGCGCTACCACGCGCTGCTGCGCGCCTACTTCGGGCGCATGGCCGGTGAGCACGACAAACGCAGCGAGTCTGGGGGAACCACCTGATGTCTGAGAGACGCGACCTGGAGCTGATCGCCGAGCTGGTGCCGGCCGGCGCGCGGGTGCTGGATCTCGGCTGCGGCGACGGCGCGCTGCTGGCGCTGCTGCGCGACCGCAAGGGCTGCAGCGGCTACGGCATAGAGATCAGCGACGACAACGTGCGGGCCTGTGCGCAGCGCGGCGTCAACGTCATACAGCTCAACCTGGAAGAAGGCCTGGCGCTGTTCGACGACCACAGCTTCGACGTGGTGCTGCAGCTGGACACGCTGCAACACCTGCGCCACACCGAACACATGCTGCGCGAGACGGCGCGCGTGGGCCGTGCCGGCATCGTCAGCTTCCCCAACTTTGCGCACTGGCCCAACCGGCTGCGTGTGCTGGCCGGGCGCATGCCGGTGACCCGCGCGCTGCCCTACCAGTGGTTCGACACGCCCAACATCCGCGTGACCACGCTGGCCGACTTTGCGGCGCTGGCGCGGCGCTGCGGCCTGCAGGTCACCGACAGCTTCGGCCTGCAGCAAGGCCGCACGGTGCGGCACTGGCCCAACCTGCTCGCTGGCGTGGCGGTGTTCCGCTTCGAGGCGGGGGCGGTCGCCGGCGCTTGAAGCGCGTGGCGGTGGCGGCGTTCAGGTCGTCGCCAGCGTCTGCGCGCACCAGTCGCGCAGCCCCTGGTCTTCGATCTGCGCCAGCAGCGCGGCCATCTCGGCGCGGTGGCGGGCGGCCGCTTCGGCATCCCCGGCGGCCCGCTCGGCGTGCACGGCGCACTCGTGGGCGAAAAACAGCTCCGCCGCATCGGCGCCGTTGCCTTGGCAGGCGACCAGGCAGGCCTGGGCATGCTGGCGGGCGGCGACGCCCTGGCCCAGCGCGGCGTGGCACAGCGCCAACTGGTAATCGGCCCGCTCCACGTGCATCCAGGTGCCGGCGCGTGCCCAGGCGCGGCGCGCCAGGGCGGCGGCTTCCAGCATCAGCGCATCGCGCTCGGCATCGCCCCGCGGGCCCAGGCGCAGGTCCAGCGCCACGTTGTTGGCGGTGGCGGCGTAGCTGCGCCGGGCCGCCGCGTCGTCGCTGGCGGTCGCGGCGTCTTCTTCGGCCAGCAAGGCCTGGCGCGCCGCCGCCGCCTCGCCGCGCAGCAGCCGCGCCAGCACCAGGTTCTGCAGGGCGCTCCAGCGGGCGGCGCCGGGCAGTTCGGCTTGCGGTGCCTGCTCGGCCAGCATCGCCAGGCACCAGCGTGCGCGCCGCGCCGCGGCCGCCAGCGCCGGGCCGGGCGGCAGGCTGTGCAGCAGCCGGTCCAGCCCGGCGGTGTCGCCCAGGTGCGCCAGCCACAGGTGTTCGCCCAGGCGCACGGCCTGCGCGCCTTGTTCGTCGTCGGGCAGCAGCGCGGCGCGTTGCTGCAACTCGTCGGCCACACGCTGCGGCGCCTGGGCATGTTCGTCCCAGGCCCGGCTCAGCCAGTCGGCCAGCGGCGGGGTGGGGGTGTCCATGTCAGGCGGCCACCCCCAGCCGGCGTGCGACGAAGTCCAGCCGGTCCTGGCCCCAGAAGATCTCGCCGTTGATCACGTAGCTGGGGGCGCCGAACACGCCGGCGGCGATGGCCTCGTCGGTGTGGGCCTGGTACGCGGCACCGGCGGCTTCGCCTTGGGCGTCGTCCAGGCGGCTGGCCGGCAGGCCGGCTTCCGCCAGCAGGGCGGCCAGCGTGCCGGCCGCGGCGATGTCGCGTTGCTGCGCCCAGCAGGCGGCGAACACTCGGCCGCTGATGTCCAGCGCCGCTGCCTGGCCGTCGGCCGCCTGCACCGCGGCGATCAGCCGGCCCGAAAGCCGGCCGTCCACAGGAAAGTGCGCCGGCTGGGTGTGCAGCGGCAGGCCCAGGAAGTCGGCAAAGCGCCGCAGCTCCAGCAGGCGGTAAGCCTGGCGCTGCGGCGCGCGCTTGCCCAGCGGCAGGCCGCCTGAAGCCGGGAAGATCTGCCCGTAGTCCGCCGGGCGCACCCGCACGGTGGCGCCGGCCTGGTGCGCCAGGGCGACGAAGCGCGCATGGCCCAGGTAGGCCCAGGGCGACTGCGGGGCGAAGTAGTAGTCGATGTGCACGGTCACGGCGGGCCTCTCAACACAGGGCCACCGCAGTCTAGGGCTCTGCGCCGCCGTCGGCGTCAGTACACGCCCTGGGCCAGCATGGCGTCGGCCACCTTCACGAAGCCGGCGATATTGGCGCCGTCCACGTAGTTGACGCTGCCATCGGCGCGCCGGCCGTGGCGCACGCAGTTGCCGTGTATGTCCTTCATGATGGCGTGCAGGCGTTCGTCCACCTCGGCGTGGGTCCACGACAGGCGCAGCGCGTTCTGGCTCATCTCCAGGCCCGAGGTGGCCACGCCACCGGCGTTGCTGGCCTTGCCCGGGGCGTACAGCACCCGCGCGTGCTGGAACACGTCCACCGCTTCCAGCGTGCTGGGCATGTTGGCGCCTTCGGCCACGCAGAGCACGCCGTTCTTCACCAGGGTCTTGGCGTCGTCGGCGTCCAGCTCGTTCTGGGTGGCGCAGGGCAGCGCAATCTCGGCCGGGATGTGCCAGGGGCGCTTGCCGGGCAGGAACTCGAAGCGCGGGTCATAGCCCAGTTCGGCCAGACGGCCGCGGCGCTGGTTCTTCAGCGCCAGCACGGCGCGCAGCGCGTCGTCGTCGAAACCGTCCTGGGCATACAGCGTGCCGCCGGAATCGGAGAAGGTGAGCACCCGGCCGCCCAGCTCGGCCGCCTTCAGCGCGGCGTACTGCGCCACGTTGCCGGAGCCGGAGATCAGCACCCGCGCACCCTGGGTTTCGCGGCGGGCGTGGTGCAGCATCTGCTCGACGAAGTACACGGTGCCGTAGCCCGTGGCCTCGGGCCGCATCAGGCTGCCGCCGAAGGCCAGGCCCTTGCCGGTGAACACGCTGCCGGCGTGGTTGGCCAGCTTCTTCATGGCGCCGGCCATGTAGCCCACCTCGCGCGCGCCCACGCCTATGTCGCCGGCCGGCACGTCGGTGTCGGGCCCCAGGTGGCGGTACAGCTCCAGCATCAGGGCCTGGCAAAAGCGCATCACCTCGCCGTCGCTCTTGCCCTTGGGGTCGAAGTCCGCGCCGCCCTTGCCGCCGCCCATGGGCAGCGTGGTCAGCGCGTTCTTGAGGGTCTGCTCGAAGGCCAGGAACTTCAGGATGGACAGGTTCACGCTGGGGTGGAAACGCATGCCGCCCTTGAACGGGCCTATGGCGCTGCTGTGCTGTATGCGCCAGGCACGGTTGACCTGGGTCTGGCCGCGGTCGTCCACCCAGGCGACGCGAAACTGTATGGCGCGCTCGGGTTCCACCAGCCGCTGCAGCAGCGCCTGCTCGCGGTAGCGCGGGTGGGCCTGCACAAACGGCCACAGGCTTTGCATCACCTCGCGCACGGCCTGCAGAAACTCCACCTGGTCGGTGTCGCGGGCCTGCACCTGGGCGAGGAAGGCGTCCAGGGTGGGTGGCGGGCTCATGGGCGGGCTCCTTGACAACAAGCGGGTGGGGCAGTTCAGGCGCTGCCACGGCAAGAACCCCGGCAAGAAGCAGGCTCAAGACGGTGCGTCGCGCACCACGACGGCACTTTGAATGTGCATTCGTGGTGCCATTTTATGAGGGGAGGCACCGCCAGGGCGGGCGTGCCTGGGCGCGGCGGGCGCGACGCCCGGTGGCTTCAGCCGGCGTCGCGCGCCAGCAGGGGTGCCAGGAAACGGCCCGTGTGGCTGCCGGCGCAGGCGGCCACCGTCGCCGGTGGCCCGGCCACCAGCACCTGGCCGCCGCCGGCGCCGCCTTCCGGGCCCATGTCTATCAGCCAGTCGGCGGTTTTGATGACGTCCAGGTTGTGCTCGATGATGACGATGGTGTTGCCGGCGTCGGCCAGCTGGTGCAACACCTTCAGCAGCAGGCCCACGTCGTGGAAGTGCAGCCCGGTGGTGGGCTCGTCCAGGATGTACAGCGTGCGGCCGGTGTCGCGCTTGGACAGCTCCAGCGCCAGTTTCACACGCTGCGCTTCGCCGCCCGAGAGCGTGGTGGCGGCCTGGCCCAGGCGTATGTAGCCCAGGCCCACGTCCAGCAGCGTCTGCAGCTTGCGCGCGATGGAGGGCAGGGCGCTGAAAAACGCGTGCGCGTCCTCCACCGTGAGCTCCAGCACCTGGTGGATGTTCAGGCCCTTGTACAGGATCTCCAGCGTCTCGCGGTTGTAGCGCCGGCCCTGGCACACGTCGCAGGGCACGTAGACGTCGGGCAGGAAGTGCATCTCCACCTTCAGCACGCCGTCGCCTTCGCAGGCCTCGCAGCGCCCGCCGCCGTTGGACGAGCTGACATTGAAGCTGAAGCGCCCGGCGCCGTAGCCGCGTTCGCGCGCCGCCGGCACCTCGGCAAACAGCTCGCGTATGGGCGTGAACAAGCCGGTGTAGGTGGCCGGGTTGCTGCGCGGCGTGCGCCCTATGGGGCTCTGGTCCACGTTGATGACCTTGTCGAAGGCCTCCAGGCCTTCGATGCGCTCGTGCGGCGCCGGCTCGGCGTGGCTGCCGTACAGCTTGCGTGCCACGGCGGTGTACAGCGTGTCATTGATCAGCGTGCTCTTGCCCGAGCCGCTGACGCCGGTGACGCAGGTGATCAGCCCCACCGGGATGTCCACCGTCACCGCGCGCAGGTTGTTGCCGCGGGCGCCCACGATGCGCAGGCGCTGCTCGTCGCCCTCGCCCGTGCTTTCGCGGGGCGTGCGCAGCGCACCCGGGCGCGTCAGGCGCAGCGTGTGCGCCAGGTAGCGGCCGGTGAGCGAGTCTTCGTTCGCCGCCACCTCGGCCGGCGTGCCCTGGGCCACCACCCGGCCGCCGTGCACGCCGGCGCCCGGGCCCATGTCCACCACGTGGTCGCAGGCGCGGATCATGTCCTCGTCGTGCTCCACCACCAGCACGCTGTTGCCCAGGTCGCGCAGGTGCTGCAGCGTGCCTATCAGGCGTTCGTTGTCGCGCTGGTGCAGGCCTATGCTGGGCTCGTCCAGCACGTACATCACGCCCGACAGCCCGCTGCCTATCTGGCTGGCCAGGCGTATGCGCTGGGCCTCGCCGCCGGAGAGGGTGTCGGCGCCGCGGTCCAGGCTGAGGTAGTTCAGCCCCACGTCGTTGAGGAAACGCAGGCGCGAGCGGATCTCGCGCACGATCTTGTCGGCGATCTCGGCCTTGGCGCCCACCAGTTGCAGGCCGTCGAAGTAGGCCAGGCCCTCGGCCAGCGTGGCGTGCTCCACCGCGTAGATGGGCAGGCCCTTGCCTTGTTCGGCGTCTATCAGGAACACATGGCGCGCCTCGCGCTTCAGCCGCGTGCCCTGGCAGGCCGGGCAGGCCTTGGCGGCCTGGTAGCGCGCCAGCTCTTCGCGCACCGCGGTGGAATCAGTCTCGCGGTAGCGGCGCTCGAAGTTGGGGATGATGCCTTCGAAGGGGTGGCGTCGGCGCACGCTGCGCACCCGCGCGCGGCCCTTGCCCGCCGCGGCTTCGGCTTCGTAGACGAACTCGATCTCTTCCTCGCCCGAGCCGTGCAGCAGCACCTGGCGTGCCGCGGCCGGCAAGGCTTCGAAAGGCTGTTCTATGTCGAAGCCGTAGTGCTTGGCCACCGTCTCCAGCAGCGAGAAGGTGTAGGCGTTGCGCCGGTCCCAGCCCTTCACCGCGCCGGCGGCCAGGCTCAGGCTGGGGAAGGCCACCACCCGGTCAGGGTCTATGGCCGTGACCTGCCCCAGGCCGTCGCAACTGGGGCAGGCGCCCACCGGCGAGTTGAAGCTGAACAGCCGCGGCTCCAGCTCGGGCAGCGAATAGCTGCACACCGGGCAGCCGAACTTGCTGCTGAACAGGTGTTCGCGCGGCGGCTGGCTGCGGCCGGCTTCGTCGCTGCCGCTGTCCATTTCCAGCGCAATGGCGCGGCCATCGGCGATGCGCAGCGCGGCTTCAAAACTTTCGGCCAGGCGCTGCTTCACGTCGGGCTTGCTGCGCAGGCGGTCTATGACGACGTTGATGTCGTGTTTTTCGGTCTTCTTCAGCTTGGGCAGTTCGTCGGCTTCGACGACTTCCTGCCCGTCGACGCGAAAGCGCACATAGCCGCGCGCCAGCATGTCCTGGAACAGCTCGCCGAACTCACCCTTGCGGTCGCGCACCACCGGCGCGAGGATCATCAGCCGCGTGTCCTCGGGCAGCGCCAGCACCGCGTCCACCATCTGCGAAACGCTCTGCGCGGCCAGCGCCAGGTTGTGCTCGGGGCAGTAGGGTGTGCCGGCGCGGGCGTACAGCAGGCGCAGGTAGTCGTGGATCTCGGTGATGGTGCCGACCGTGCTGCGCGGGTTGTGGCTGGTAGCCTTCTGCTCGATGCTGATGGCCGGGCTCAGGCCCTCGATCACGTCCACGTCGGGCTTGTCCATCAGCTGCAGAAACTGCCGCGCATAGGCCGACAGGCTTTCCACGTAGCGCCGCTGGCCTTCCGCATACAGCGTGTCGAAGGCCAGGCTGGACTTGCCCGAACCCGACAAGCCGGTGATCACCACCAGCGCGTGCTTGGGGATGTCGAGATCGACGTTCTTCAGGTTGTGCGTGCGCGCCCCGCGCACCCGCAGCATGGACGGCTCTCGGGGCTGGTCGGGGGAGGCGGGCATGCGGGTGTGGCGCGTCTGGGGCAACCGGACATCATAGTCCCGGGCTCCATCGGCGGCGGCCCTGCCTGCCCGGCGCGCAGCGGGTCTCAGTATCCGCGTGCGCGGTCCACGCGGTGGGCGATGGGCGCGCCGGCCCAGGCGGCGCGCAGGTTGGCGGCGGCCACGGCGGCGGCGCTGCGCGGGTCGGTGGCTGCTGCCACATGGGGGAGCAGCGTCACCTGCGGGTGGCGCCAGTAGCGGTGGCCGGCGGGCAGCGGCTCGGTGTGGAACACGTCCAGCACCGCATGGTTCAGTTGCCGGGCGTCCAGCGCGGCCAGCAGGTCATCGTCCACCACGTGGGCGCCACGCCCCAGGTTCACCAGCGCGGCGCCGCGCGGCAGGGCGGCGAAGGCGGTGGCGTTGAGCAGGCCGCGTGTTGCCGGTGTCAAGGGCAGCAGGTTGACGATGATCTCGGCGGCCGCCAGCACCTGGGCCAGCGGCTGGCCGTCGCGCCGCCAGCCGCGCACCGAGTAGCCCTGCTGTGCCAGCCGAGCCGCCACCGCGCGCCCCATCTCGCCCTGGCCCAGCACGGCCACCGGCACTTCGTCGGCACGGCGCTGCGGGTGCGGCTGCCACAGGCCGTCACGCTGTTGCTGCTGGTAGGTGAAAAAGCCGCGGTGCAGGCCCAGCACCGCCCACAGCGCCGTCTCGGCCATGGCGGCGCTCATGGCCGGGTCCACCATGCGTGCCACCGGCACGCCGGCGGGCAGCGTGGGGTCGGCCAGCAGGCGGTCCACGCCGGCCCACAGGCTTTGGATCAGGCGCAGGCCGGGCAGGCCTTGCAGGCTGTGCGGTGGCGGGTTGGCCACCACGGCGGCCCCCACCTCGGCCGCGTCCACCTGCCCGCTGTTGATGTCAGCCCGGCTGCACCAGCGTGCCTCGGGCAGAGCCTGCGCCAGGGCTTGCTGCCACGTGATCTGCTCCTGAGCGCCGAAGCGGCCCAGCAGCAGCACCGTCTGGGCGGCGGGGTTCATGCGGCGCAGGCCGCTTCCAGCAGCCTTTGCAGGGCGATGGCCACGGTGGTGCTGCGCACCGCGTCGCGGTCGCCGGGCAGTTGCAGGCGTTCGCTGCGCAGCGCGCCGGCGCTGCCCCAGGCGAGCCACACCGTGCCCACCGGCTTGCCCGGCACGGCGCCTCCGGGGCCGGCGATGCCGGTGACGGCCACGGCCAGCTGCACCGGGGCGTGGCACAGCACGCCCTCGGCCATGGCCAGGGCCACCGGCTCGCTGACGGCGCCGTGGGCCGCGATCAGGCCGGCGTCCGCCCCCAGCATGCTGGTCTTGGCTTCGTTGCTGTAGGTGACGAAGCCGCGCTCGAACCAGTCGCTGCTGCCGGCCACCGTGGTGCAGGCGGCGGCGATGAGCCCGCCGGTGCAGCTTTCGGCCGCGGCCAGGCGCCAGCCGCGGGCGCGCAGGGCCTGGCCCAGGGCCAGCACCAGCGGTTCGGTGCTCAGGGTGTCCACAGGCGTATCCAGACGGCCAGCACCAGCAGCGTCATGAAGGCCGCCACCAGGTCGTCGAACAGGATGCCGAAGCCGTGCCTTGCGCTGATGGGTTCGGGCTGGCCACGCAGCAGGCGGCGCTTGAACCGGCGGTCGGCCCAGCCCACCGGCCCGGGCTTGCCGGCGTCGAAGGCGCGGAACAGCAGGAACGCGGCCAACTGGTCCAGCAGGCTGGCCGGGGTGACCAGCCACAGCACGATCCAGAAGGCGACGATCTCGTCCCAGACGATGCTGCCGGGGTCGGCCACCTGCAGGTGCTGGGCGGTGCGTGTGCAGGCCCACCAGCCCACGGCCAACGCGGTGACGATGACCAGCGCCCAGCCGGCGTCGGTGAGCCAGGGGTTAAGCAGCAGAAAGCTGGCCCAGGCCCACAGCGTGCCCACGGTGCCGGGGGCCCAGGGCGACAAGCCGCTGCCGAAGCCCAGGGCCAGCCAGCGTGCCGGGTGGCCGGCCATGAAACGCGCCGTGGCGCGGCGCGGCGCGCCGACCTCGATGGCGTCTTCCACGTCGTCGGGCACCGAGGCCCCCACGCGGCTGCTCATGCGTCGCCCATGGCAAAGTGGTCGAAGCCGGTGTAGCGGCCGGGCAGCGGCTGGCCCTGGGCGTCCACGACGTGCAGCGTGTCGCCAGCTTCGATGTGGCCGATGCGCGTGACGGCCACGCCGGCCTGTTGTGCTGCCGCCAGCACCGCGGCGTGCTGCGCAGCCGGGGCGGTGAACAGCAGCTCGTAGTCGTCGCCGCCGGCCAGCAGGCACTCGTGCTGCAAGGCCAGCGGCTGGGCTGCCAGCACCGCGCTGCGCGGCAGCGCGGCGGCCTGCACCCGCGCGCCCACACCCGAGCGGCGCAGGATGTGGCCCAGGTCGCCGGCCAGGCCGTCGCTGAGGTCTATGGCGGCGCTGGCCACGCCGCGCAAGGCCTGGCCCAGCGCCAGCCGCGGCTGGGGTTGCTCCATGGCGCGGCGCACGGTGTCGAAGGCGTCGCCGGGCAGCGTGGCGTGGCCGCGAAACACCTCCAGCGCCAGGCGCGCGTCGCCCAGCAGGCCGCTGACCCACAGCTCGTCGCCGGGCCTGGCGCCGCTGCGCAGCAAGGCCTGGCCCGGCGGCACCTGGCCGAAGGCGGTGATGGTGATGCTCAGTGGCCCTGCCGTGGTGTCGCCGCCGGCCAGCGCGATGCCGGCTTCGTCGGCCAGCGCGAACAAACCCCGGGCAAAGCCGGCCAGCCAGGCGTCGTCCAGGCGCGGCAGCGCCAGCGCCAGCGTGAAGGCCAGCGGCTGGGCGCCGCAGGCCGCCAGGTCCGACAGGTTCACGGCCAGCGCCTTGTGGCCCAGGCGATCCGGCGCCACGGTACTGAGGAAATGCCGGCCTTCGACCAGCAGGTCGCTGCTGACGGCCAACTGCTGCCCCGGTGCCGGTTGCAGCAGCGCGCAGTCGTCACCCACGCCCAGCACCAGCGAGCCGGCCTGGGCCGAGCCCGGGGGCGGCGGCCGGCTGAAGTGGCGCGCGATGAGGCCGAACTCGCCGTTCACGCTCAGGCTCATGCCAGGCCCAGGTCGCGCAGCCGGTTGGCGAGCTCCACCGCCGAGCGCACGTCCATCTTGTCGAACACCCGCGCGCGGTGGACTTCCACGGTGCGCACGCTGATGTTCAGCGCGTCGGCAATCAGCTTGTTGGGCCGCCCCTCTATGACCAGGCGCATGACCTCGCGCTCGCGTTCGGTCAGCTCGTCCAAGGCACGCTGGCCCTGCACCACGGCGCGGCGTGCGCTCAGGGCCTCGGCGCTGAGCGCCAGGGCCTGTTCGATGCGGTCCACCAGCGCGTTGTTGGAGAAGGGCTTCTCCACGAAGTCGAAGGCACCGCGCTTGACGGCCGACACCGCGGTGGGCACGTCGCCATGGCCGGTGAGAAAGATCACCGGCAGGCGCGGCAGCCAGCCGGCGTCGGCCAGGCGCTCGAACAAGGCCAGGCCGCTGGTGCCGGGCATGCGTATGTCCAGCACCAGGCAGGCCGGCCCGGCGGGCCAGTCGGGCCGGCCCGGCGCGGTCTGTTCCGCCAGCCAGGCTTCGAAGGCGTCGGCACTGGCAAAACCCTCGGCCAGCAGGCGGCGCGAACGCAGCAGCCAGGACAGGGCGTCGCGCACGACTTCCTCGTCGTCCACCAGGTAGACGACGGGCAGCGCGAGGTGGGGGTTGCTGGACATGGGCCGCAAGTATGCGGCCGGCGGCGCGGCACCGGTCAGCCGGGCGTCAGGCCGGGTTTAGCGATGACCGTTCAGGGCTGTGCGGTCTGCGGCGGCTGGCGCACACCGCCGGGGCTGCCGCCGGCGGCGATCAGCGGCAGCGTGAAGCGGAACTCGGTGCCGCGCCCGCCGGGCCCGGGGCCGAAGTCCAGCGCCCCGCCGTGCTGCTCTATCACCGTGCGGCACAGGCTCAGGCCCAGGCCCATGCCTTCGGCGCGGGTGGTGAAGAAGGGGGTGAACAACTGGCGCGCCACCTCCGGCGGAATGCCCGGCCCGGTGTCGGTGACGGAGAACGCCGCCCAGCGGTCGTGCGAGCGGCGCACGCGCAGCGTCAGCACCCGTTCGCCGTTCGGGGTGGTGCCGTCCATGGCCTGGATGCCGTTGCGCGTGAGGTTCAGCAGCACCTGCTCGACCATGGTGCGGTCGCAGCGCACGCGCGGCGCGGGGCCGGCGCCCAGGTCGATCTCCAGGCGCGTCTGGCTCTTGTGCGCCTGCAGGCGTGCCAGCGGCAGGATGGCCTCGATCAGCGCACCGGCGTCCATGTTTTCCTGCAACTGCTCGCGCCGGCGCACGAAGTCGTGCACGCTCTTGATGACGCGGCCGGCGCGCTCGGCCTGCTCGGCCACGCGCGTCAGCGGGCCTTGCAGCAGCGCCGTCAGCTCGGCGGTGGACAGGCCGCCGGTGTCCTGCAGCAGGTTCAGCGAGCCGCTGGCGTAGCTGGCGATGGCGGCCAGCGGCTGGTTCAGCTCGTGGCTGAGCAGCGAAGCCATCTCGCCCACCGTGGCCAGGCGCGCCGTGGCCTGCAGGCGGTCTTGCTGCTGGCGCGAGATCTCCTCGACGTGGCGCTGGGCCGACAAGTCCAGCACCGCGCCCATCCAGCCGGTGTGCCGGCCCTGGCCGTCCACCAGCGGGGCCTCGTAGATCATCACCGGGAAACGTTCGCCGTTCTTGCGCACGAACATGGATTCCACGCCTTCGCGCGCCTCGCGCGAGGGGCGGCTTTCCTTGTCCAGCCGTTCGCGCTGGCGCACCGTGTACTCGGCCACGCGCTCCGGGGGCCAGTAGGGCGGCGGCTGGCGGCGCAGCTCTTCCGGCGAGTAGCCGACCATGGCGCAGAACGCCGGGTTCACGTAGCGGACTTCGCCGCTGAGGTCGCGCGCGCGCAGCCCGGTGGGCAGCGAGTCCTCCATGGCCTGGCGAAAGGCCAGGGTTTCGGCCAGCGCACGCTCCACCACGGCACGGCGGCGCACGTCGCGCGCCAGCACCCAGACCACGCCGAACAAGGCCAGCGACAAGCCCAGCACCAGCGCCAGGTTCACGTTGGGGATCAGGCTGGGCGGCCCGGCGGCGGCGTCGGCGCGCAACTGCAAGGCGGCGCCCGGCAGGTCCAGCACCCGTTCGGCCACGTAGACGCCGGCGCCGCGCGGCACGCCGGCGCGGGCCAGCCGCGTGCCGTCGCCTTCGACAAACGACAGCTCGTGCAGCCGCCCCAGCCGCGGCGGCAGCGCGGCGTCCAGCAGCGCCGCCAGGCCGAAGGTGGCGACCAGGAAGCCGCCATCGCCGCCGGCGCGCAGCACCGGCACGCACAAGTCCATCACCTCCAGGCCCAGGCCGCCGGGCTGCGGCACGAAGTAGCTGCGCGAGAAGCTGGGCGTGGCGGCGCGGGCCGCGGCGCCGCAGGCCAGCTCGGCTTCCAGCGACAGCGCGTCGCGCGGCATGTGGCGGAACAACGGCGCGGCGTAGGGCGCGTCCATGGCTTCGGTGACCACCTGGCGCCGGTCGCGCCATTCCACGCGCAGCAGGTCGGGCCGCTCGCGCATCAGGCGGTGCACCTCGTCGCGGCGCTCGTGGACTTCTTCGGCCCAGGCCACGCCCTGCAGGTGCTGGGTGGCGCGCAGTAGCTGGCGCCGCGTGTCGGCAATGGTCTCGGCGGCGGCCGACTCGGCCTCGTCCTGCGCGCGCGTGGACTCGTAGCTGACGGTCAGCGCCACCAGCAGCGTCTGCGCCACGCCCAGCAGCGCCAGCAGCGCAGCCCACCACGACACGCGCCGGCGGCGTGGGCGTTCGGCAGGGGCATCGTCGTCGCGCTCGGGCATGGTCTTGCCTGCAGTATCGGCGCGCGCCGTGGCCGCCCGCTACGCAGTTTCGCGCATGGCCCCGTGCGCCGCTGGCCGCACCATGGCAGGCTTCCTACAATCCGCCGCCCGCGCTGTCGTGAAGCGCGGGGCTTCGTGGGCAGAAAAATCCCGTTCAGGAGACAGATCATGTCGCAGCTTGAGAACCCGGCATCCGGTCAGGCCGCCGCCGACAAGGCCGCCGAACTGCGGCGCTCCGCGCTGGAGTACCACGAGTTTCCGGTGCCGGGCAAGCTGGCGGTGATGCCGACCAAGCAGATGACCAACCAGCGCGACCTGGCGCTGGCCTACTCGCCCGGCGTGGCGGCGGCCTGCGAGGCCATCGCCGAAGACCCGGGTGCCGCCTTCCGCTACACCGCGCGCGGCAACCTGGTGGCGGTGGTCACCAACGGCACCGCCGTGCTGGGCCTGGGCGACATAGGCCCGCTGGCTTCCAAGCCGGTGATGGAAGGCAAGGCGGTGCTGTTCAAGAAGTTCGCCGGCATCGACGTGTTCGACATCGAGGTCAACGAAAAGCACGACCTGGACAAGCTGGTGGACGTGATCGCCGCGCTGGAGCCCACCTTCGGCGGCATCAACCTGGAAGACATCAAGGCGCCGGACTGCTTCTACGTGGAGCGCAAGCTGCGCGAGCGCATGAAGATCCCGGTGTTCCACGACGACCAGCACGGCACGGCCATCGTGGTGGGTGCGGCGCTGCTCAACGCGCTGAAGGTGGTGGGCAAGGACATCGCCCAGGTCAAGCTGGTGACCAGCGGCGCCGGCGCCGCGGCGCTGGCCTGCCTGTCGCTGCTGCTGAAGCTGGGCCTGAAGCGCGAGAACGTGTGGGTGACCGACCTGGCCGGCGTGGTCTACGCCGGCCGCACCGAGCTGATGGACGAGGACAAGGCGCAGTTCGCCCAGCCCACCGACAAACGCCGGCTGGCCGAGGTGGTGGAAGGTGCCGACGTGTTCCTGGGCCTGTCGGCCGGCGGCGTGCTCAAGCCCGAGATGGTGGCCACCATGGCGGCCCGGCCGGTGATCTTTGCGCTGGCCAACCCCACGCCCGAGATCACACCCGAGGCGGCGCGCGCCGTGCGGCCCGACGTGGTGATGGCCACCGGCCGCACCGACTACCCGAACCAGGTCAACAACGTCCTGTGTTTCCCGTACATCTTCCGTGGCGCGCTGGACTGCGGCGCCACCACCATCAACGACGCGATGGAAATCGCGGTGGTGCACGCCATTGCCGAGCTGGCGCAGGCCGAGCAAAGCGAGGTGGTGGCCGCCGCCTACGCCGGCCAGACGCTGGAGTTCGGGCCCGAGTACCTGATTCCCAAGCCATTCGACCCGCGGTTGATGGAGAAGATCGCGCCGGCCGTGGCGCAGGCCGCGGTGGACTCCGGCGTGGCGCTGCGCCCCGTCGCCGACCTGGACGCCTACCGCGAGAAGCTGAAGAACTTCGTCTACGCCTCGGGCACCATCATGAAGCCCATCTTCCAGCTGGCCAAGCGCGCCTCGTCGCGCCGCGTGGCCTACGCCGAGGGCGAGGAAGAGCGGGTGCTGCGCGCGGTGCAGATCGTGGTGGACGAGAACCTGGCGCGGCCCACGCTGATAGGCCGGCCGGCCATCATCGCGCGGCGCATAGAGAAGTTCGGCCTGCGGCTGAAGGAAGGGCGCGACTACGACGTGGTCAACGTGGAGCAGGACCACCGCTACCGCGACTTCTGGATGAGCTACCACCGCATGACCGAGCGCAAGGGCGTCACGATCCAGGTGGCCAAGATAGAGATGCGCCGCCGCCTGACGCTGATAGGCGCGATGCTGCTGCACAAGGGCGAGGTGGACGGCCTGCTGTGCGGCACCTGGGGCACCACCGCCAACCACCTGTTCTACATCGACCAGGTCATAGGCAAGTGCCCCGGCGGCAGCCCCAGCACCACGCAGGACGTGCGGGTGTACGCCTGCATGAACGGCCTGATGCTGCCGGGCCGCCAGGTCTTTCTCGTGGACACGCACGTCAACGCCGACCCCACGGCCGAGGAGCTGTGCGAGATCACCGTGATGGCGGCCGAGGAGATGATGCGCTTCGGCATACAGCCGCGCGCCGCGCTGCTCAGCCACAGCAACTTCGGCACCAGCGAGCAGCCCAGCGCGCAGAAGATGCGCCGCACGCTGGCGCTGCTGCGCGAGCAGGCGCCCTGGCTGGAGGTGGACGGCGAGATGCACGGTGACATCGCGCTGGACGCGGTGGCGCGCAAGAAGCTGATGCCCCACAGCACGCTGCAAGGCGAGGCCAACCTGCTGGTGCTGCCCAACATAGACGCCGCCAACATCGCCTACAACCTGCTCAAGACCGCGGCCGGCGGCGGCATCGCCATAGGCCCGGTGCTGCTGGGCGCGGCCAAGCCGGTGCATGTGCTGACGGCGTCGGCCACCGTGCGGCGCATCGTCAACATGACCGCCCTCACCGTCGCGGATGCCGAGGCTGGACGCAGCGCAGTCCCTGCGGACTGAGTTGCGCCAGCCGAGGGGCGAGCGCCTGCCAGCGCGAGCGCGCCCTGCAAGGGGAGGCCGGACGCAGCGCAGTCCCTGCGGCCTGAGTTGCGCCCTGAAGTTTGTTGGCGCACACATTTGTTTCGCCTTCGTTGACAAGACGATGTCAAGCCCCGCAAGGGCCTGCCGTGCGCTTCACTTAAATAAGTAAGCGCACACTAAAACTCACTCTCAGACGCCCCAATCCTGGGCGATGGCTTGAGTTTTTGGGGGGGTTCAGGTAGCATTTGCGCTGGAATTCACAGGGTAAACCCGTGGTCTGGACCCGTCCAGCCCCGCAAAACAACCCGGCGGCCGAGGAGACGAACCAACTGGCTGGCGGTGTGTTGCGGGCAGCGCGCCAACAGTTGCTGGCCCTTGCGGCCGCTGCGGTGGGCGTGTTGGGTGCGGTGCAGCATGTTCAGGCGCGGGGGCCCGAGCAACCGTTGCCCGCCGCAACGGTGGCCCTGGTGGCCTTGCCACTGGAAGCGCAGGCGACGTACCGGCTCATCCACCAGGGTGGGCCGTTTCCCTACCAGAGAGACGGAACCGTGTTTTTCAACCGCGAGCGCCTGCTGCCCACGCAGCCCCGAGGCCACTACCGCGAGTACACGGTGCGCACGCCGGGAGTGTCGCACCGCGGCGCCCGGCGCATCGTTTGCGGCGGGCGGCCGCCGTCGCAGCCGGAAGCCTGCTGGTACACCGCCGACCACTACAACAGCTTTCGCCGGATACAGCCGTGAGCGACGCCGCCGAATCCCTTTTCTTAGCCAGCCCTCCCAAGGGGACAGCGACCATGGAGTTGCAGACCATCCGCCCCAACATCGTGCAGGCCATACGCGCCTACCGCGTCGGCGACCTGATGCAGGCCGCCGACGGTTCCGGCCAGCACTTTCTGTACGCGAACCTCTCGCACGCGCAGTCCAAGCAGGAGGTGCTGGAGGGCATCGCCGAGGCTTTCCTGTTCCCGGCGCACTTCGGCAAGAACCTCGATGCGCTGTTCGACTGCATGACCGACCTGGTGCACAAGGCCGGCCAGCAGCCGGGCTTTGTCGTGGTGCTGGAACAGCTGCCCGACAACCCGCGCTTCGACCGCGAGGCGCGTGAGCAGCTGCTGGAGGTGTTCCGCGACGCGGCGGAGTTCTGGGCGGAGCGGCGAATACCGTTTCGATGTTTCTATTCTTTTCAGTAGCCCGCTCCCAGGAAAACGGGTCATGGGAGCGGGCTCAGGAAACGGCCCAAGCGAACACGGTCAAGCCTACCAAGGTGGTGCCCAAGAACGGTACCAACCCCAATTTCGGCATGAACATGCCGATGATGTGCAGCGCCTTCGACACCGCGGTGTGGATGCGCGCCGCCTGACGATGTAAAGGCCTGCGCGCCGTGCCTTCAGGCGCGGCGCGCCAGTGCCAGGTACTCGGCCACCGGCACTTCTTCGGCGCGGCGCTGCAGGTCGAAGCCCTCGCCGCCACCGTGCTCTTGCAGCCAGCGGCCCAGGGTGTGGCGCAGCAGCTTGCGCCGCTGTGAAAACGCCGAGGCCACCAGCGCCGCCAGGCGCACCGGGTCCAGCGTGGCGTCGGGCGGCAGGGGCCGCATGCGCACCACCGCCGAGTCCACGCGCGGCGGCGGGTCGAAGGCCTCGGGCGGCACGTCCAGCAGCGGCGTGATGCGGTAGCGCCACTGCAGCATCACCGACAACCGGCCGTAGGCCTTGCTGCCCGGCCCCGCCGCCATGCGGTCCACCACCTCTTTCTGCAGCATGAAGTGCTGGTCGGCGATGTGCTGGGCCGCGTCCAGCAGGCTGAACAAGATGGGCGTGGAGATGTTGTAGGGCAGGTTGCCCACCACGCGCAGCGGCTGTCCCGCGGCGGCGGCCAGGGCCGACCAGTCCACGGTCAGCACGTCGGCCTGCACCACCGTCAGGCGCGGGTCGCGGCGCAGGCGGGCGGCCAGGTCGCGGTCCAGCTCGATGACCGTCATGGCCTGGCAGCGCGCCAGCAGCGGCTGGGTCAGCGCACCCAGGCCGGGGCCAATCTCCACCAGCGCCTGGTCCGGCTGCGGCGCGATGGCGCCCACGATGCCGTCGAGCACCGCCTCATCGACCAGGAAGTGCTGGCCGAAGCGCTTGCGCGCGCGGTGGCCGGAAGCTTCGCTCACCCGGGCTGCCCTTGCCGGTGCGCGACCCAGGCCTTCACTGCGGCGGTTCGCGGAATTCGACGTAAGCGCGTGAACGCAGTTCCTTGGTCCAGTCCTCGTAGGCCTGCTCAAACCGCTGCTCGCGCAGCACATTGCGCGCCTGCTCGCGCAACTGGCGCTGTTCTATGGCGGTCTCGCGTCGCTCCAGCACCTGGATCAGGTGCACGCCGAAGCGGGACGCCACCGGCTGGGAGACGCCGCCCAGCGGCAGCTCGTTCATCGCTTCCTCGAACTCGGGCACGAACATGCCCGGGGAGGCCCAGCCCAGGTCGCCGCCATTGGGTGCCGAGCCGTCTTCGCTGTGCCGGCGGGCAATGTCCTCGAAGGTGGCGCCACCGCTGAAGATCTGGCTGCGGTACTGCGCCAGCTGCCGGGCCGCCATCTCGGCCGACACCTGCTGCGAGGTGCGCAGCAGCACGTGGCGCACCCGCGTCTGCGTGACCCGGTCTATGGCCGGGGCCTGGCGCTCCAGCAGCTTCAGGACGTGAAAGCCGGCGCCGCTGCGCAGCGGCTGCTCGTTGATCTGCCCGGGTTGCAGTGCGGACACACCCTCCACGAAGAGATCGGGCAGCCGGTCGGCCGGGCGCAGGCCGATCTCGCCGCCACGCTCGCGGTTGCCGTCCTCGGACAGCTCGCGCGCGACGGCATCGAAGGCTTCGCCGCCGCGCACACGCGTCAAGGCGGTCATGGCCCGCGCGCGGCGTGACTCCACGGTGGCGGCATCGGCGCCGTCCGGCACGGTGATGAGGATCTGCGCCACGTTGAGCTGCCCCTGCGCCTGCGCCGCGGCACGGCGGTCGGCGAGGAACTTGTCTATGTCCTCTTCCTTGATGTCTATGCGGCGGTAGACCTCGCGCTCGCGCAGCCGCTCGATCATGATCTGCTCGCGGATGTCGGCGCGGAAGCGTCCGAAGTCCAGGCCTTCGGCCTCCAGCCGCTGAAGCAGCTCAGGCAGCTGCAACTGGTTCTGCGTGGCGATGCTTTGTATGGCGCGGTTGACATCCGCGTCGTCCACCCGCATGCCCATCTCGCGCGCCGAGCTGATCATGGCGCGTTCGTTGATCAGCATGTCCAGCACCTGGCGGCGCAACTCGGCTTCCGGCGGCAGGTTCATGCCGTTGCGCGAAGCCTCGGCCTGCGCGCGCTGTGTGCGCCGCTGCACCTCGCCGGCGGTCACCAGCTCCTGGTTGACGACGGCGGCTATCCAGTCGCCGCTGCGAACGCGCTCCTGGGCAGTGGCCGGCGCGAGCAGTGCCGCAGCCAGCAGGGCTGGCGCCAGGCCGTGGTGCCAGCGCAGAGAGGAACGGTTTGTCATCGGGTCTTGTTTCCTGGAAGCCGCCGGGGCGTGCCGTGCCGGCGCCGGGGCGACGCCGACAGCCTGGGCGCCGTGCGGGCCGTCTATTCTTCGCGCAGCAGGCGGTAACCGGGGATATTGTCCCTCAAGACTTTCAGCGGATTGGAGCCCAGGCGCGACAGGCCCACCAGCTCCAGCTGCAGCATCAGGCGTGTCGTGGCCTCGCGCCGGCCGGTGGACAGGCGCTCGGTGACGATGCGGCCTATCCAGCAACCGGCGTCGTACTCCAGCCCCAGCACCGAATCGGTGACGCGGCTGTCCTTCAGGCTGTAGTTGACCCGGCCCACGGTGTACCAGTTCCCGTCGCAGCCGCGGCGGTCGGCGTGCAGCGTGCGGCGCTCCATCAGCGGCCATTGCCAGCCCAGCTCCAGCTGTTCGGACAAGCCGCGCGCCAGGCGGTAGGTGGCGCCCACGGTGCGGAAGGGGCCGGGCGAGTAGCGCGCGCCGACGATGGAGCGCACCGTGCGCTTGCTGTCCGGGCTGTACTGCAGCGCGGCGTCCAGCGTCCAGTTCGGCAGCACGCTGGTGGAGCCCAGCAGCAGCGCGTCCGACAAGCGCTGCGTCAGCGCCGGCCCGTCGGGCGTGCCGTCGGCCTGGGCCGCCACCCGCTGCGGGCTCAACAGGTGGCGTTGCACCAGCGCCAGGCGCAGCACCTCGGCGCCGCTGGCGACGTCCACCAGGCGGGTGGTCACGCCGCCGGTGATCTGGTGGCTGTCGGCCACCCGGTCTATGCCGGAAAAGCTGTTGTCGGTGTAGATGGAGACGAAGTTGAAGTCCTTGCCCGCGGCGTCATAGCTGGGCAGGTGCGACTGCGCGCGGTAGGGCGTGTTGACGTACAGCAGCCGCGGCTCCAGCGTCTGGCGCAGCGCGCGGCCGAAGGCCTCGGTTTCACGCTCAAACTCCAGCCCGCCGTCCAGGCTGAAGGTGGGGATCACGCGGCGCCGGCTGGCGCTGGGGTCGCGCAGGCCCTCGCGGCTGTAGCTGGCGGCGTTCACCGACAGCCGCGGCATCAGCCACCAGCCGCTGTCGCCCCAGCGGTGGCTCATGGCCGCCAGCAGGTGGGCGCGCTCGCCTTCCGGGCGGCCGTCGCGGGCGGCTTCGCCGGCGGGCAACGAGAAGCGGTTGTACTCGGCCTCGGCCGAGAACGACCAGCCGCCCCGTTCGCGCCGCCATTGCGCGCCGATCTGCGGGCTGCGCTCGTAGGGCGCGACCATGGGCGCGTCCAGCGACTGCAGCACCTGCCACTGCTGCACGCGGGTGTACAGCAGGCCTTCGCCGCCGACGGCGTTGAACGGCCGCTCCAGCGCGGCCCGCTGCGCCAGCAGGCGCGGCGTCAGGCTGCGGCCGGCATCGGGGAAGTCTTTCCACCAGTCGTGGTCGGACACCTGCAGCAGCTCGGCGCTGTAGTTCAGCCCGCCGGGCAGCCGGCCCTCATGGCCCCACTGCACCGCGCTGCGCGAACGTTTGGCCACGCGGTCGTCGGGCAGCCACTCGGCCTGCAGCGTGCCTTCGTAACTGGGCTGCAGGTAGCGGAACTCGCCGTCCAGGCCCAGGCCGCGGCGCGTGATCAGGCGCGGCGCCAGCGTGGCGTCGAGGTTCTCGGCGATGTTCCAGTAGTACGGGGCCGACAGCTGCAGGCCGCTGCGGTTGTCTATGCTCACCGAGGGCGGCAGCCAGCCGGACTTGCGCGCGTCGCTCAGCGGAAAGCTCAGCGTGGGCAGCGCCAGGATGGGCACACCCAAGAAACGTAGCACGGCGCCTTCGGCAATGCCCTCGTTGGCGTCCAGGTCCAGGTGCACGCTGCGCGCGCTCAGCACCCAGTCCGGCGGCAGCGGCCCGTCGCGCGGGCAGCTGGTGTAGGTGGCGCGGGTGGCGCGCGAGCGGCTGCTGTCGAAGAAGTCGATGCGCTCGGCGCTGCCGCCGGCGCCCAGCTGGGCAAAGTCGAACTCCGGGTTGAGGAAGTAGCCCTCGAAGCGTTCCACCTGCAGTTGCAGCTCGGTGCCGCGGTAATGCTGGCCCTCGCGCAGGATCTCGACCCCGCCTTGTGCACGCGCCAGGTCGCCGGGCACGTCGTAGGACAGGCGGTCGGCCTGTATCACGACGCCGCCGCGCCGGAACTCCACCTCGCCCTCGGCCACGGTCTGTGCCCCGGGCTGGCCGCTGATCTGGCGCGCCCTCAGCACGATGGGCAGTTGGCGGGCGGCCTCGCCGCGCGGCAGGGGCTGCAGCTCGCGGCTGGGTTCCAGCGCGGGGGCGGACGCCTGTGCTGCCGGGGCAGACGGTGCCGGTTCAGGCGCGGTCGGCGCTGCCGGTGGAGGGGCCGACGGGCTGCCCTGCGCTGCCGCCAGCGAGGCGCACGCCAACAGGCTGAGCGCCGGCAGCGCGGCACGGAAGCGGTGGGGGGATGCGGCCAGCCGAAGGGCGGCGCGAAGCGCGGGTTGCGGCACGGTCGGGTTCGTCGCGGCGATTATCCATGAGGGCTTTGCATGCCCCTGTCTATCGCCGGGCCGTAGCCGCGCGACAATCGCGGCCCCCCGCTGCATGGCCTGCGCGGCGCCTCATGGGCGCCGCGCGGCCTTTCTGTTCATGTTCGCCTACTTCGAAAACCGGCTGCGCCCCACCGAGCGCCCCGGCACCGCGCCGCCGCAGACGCTGCTGGCCTTCTACTGGCACTACGCGCGGCAGGCGCGCGGGCTGTTCGGGGCCTTGTTCGTCACCGGGCTGCTGGTGGCCTTGATGGACACGCTGATCCCGGTGTTCATAGGCCGCATCGTCACGCTGATGGAGGCCCCCGACCGCGCCAGCGCGCTGCAAGAGGCGCTGCCGGGGCTGCTGGGCATGGCCGCGCTGGTGCTGATAGGCCGCCCCTTGGCGCTGCTGCTGGACAGCCTGGTGCGCAACAACGCCGTGGTGCCGGGCGTGACCAGCCTGATACGCTGGCAAAGCCACTGGCACGTGGTGCGCCAGAGCTGGCCGTTCTTCCAGAACGACTTCGCCGGCCGCATTGCCAACCGCGTGATGCAGACCAGCAATGCGGTGCGCGAGAGCGTGGTCTCCAGCATTCGGGCCGTCTGGTACATCGTCGTCTACGGCCTGAGCGCGCTGGCGCTGATGGCCACCGCCGACTGGCGGCTGGCCATCCCGACCGCGCTGTGGTTTGCTGCCTACGTGGTGGTGCTGCGGCGCTTCGTGCCGCGCATGCGCGAGCTGGCACGCGCCAGCTCCGAGGTGCGCAGCCATGTGATGGGGCGGGTGGTGGACAGCTACACCAACATCCTGACCGTCAAGCTCTTCGCCCGCGCGCGCGACGAGGACGCCTACGTGCGCGAGGTGATCGACGAGCACACGGTGGCCATCGCGCAGCACATGCGCCAGACCACGCGCTTCATGAGCACGCTGGCGGTGCTCAATGCGCTGCTGCTGGTCAGCACCGCAGCCATAGGCATCGCCTTGTGGGGCAGCGGCCGCATCGATGCCGGCGCGGTGGGCATGGCGGTGCCGCTGGCCTGGACCATTGCCAACGTGGCCGGCTGGGTGAGCTGGGAAGTGACCGGCATCTTCGAGAACATCGGCGTGGTGCAGGAGGGCATGGAAACCATCGCCCAGCCGCACACCATGACCGACCGGCCGGGCGCGCGCGAGCTGCAGGTGGCCCCGCCGCCGCACGGCGGCGAAGTCCGCTTCGAGGGTGTCACTTTCACCTATGGCCGCAGCGACGGCAAGAAGGTGCTGGACGACCTGAACCTGGTGCTGCGCCCCGGTGAGCGCGTGGGCATCGTGGGTCGTTCCGGCGCCGGCAAGAGCACGCTGGTGAACCTGCTGCTGCGCTTTCACGACCTGGAGCAGGGCAGCCTGCGCATAGACGGCCACGACATACGCGAGCTGACGCAGGAAAGCCTGCGCGGCGCCATAGGCATGGTCACGCAGGACACCTCGCTGCTGCACCGCTCCATCGCCGCCAACATCGGCTACGGGCGGCCCAGCGCCACGATGCAGGAGGTGGTGGCCGCCGCCACCCAGGCCCAGGCGCACGAGTTCATCCTGGGCCTGCAGGACTGGAAGGGCCGCACCGGCTACGAGGCGCACGTGGGCGAACGCGGGGTCAAGCTCTCGGGCGGCCAGCGCCAGCGTGTGGCCATCGCCCGCGTGATCCTCAAGAACGCGCCCATCCTGGTGCTGGACGAGGCCACCAGTGCACTGGACAGCGAAGTGGAACTGGCCATCCAGGAGCAGCTGCTGGGCCTGATGGAGGGCAAGACGGTGATCGCTATCGCGCACCGCCTGTCCACCATCGCGCGCATGGACCGGCTGATCGTGCTGGACGCCGGGCGCATCGTCGAGCAGGGCACGCATGCCGAACTGCTGGCGCTGGGCCCGGAGCGCGGCCACTATGCGCGGCTGTGGGCGCACCAGAGCGGGGGCTTCCTGGCCGAGAACCCGGTGGACGAACCGGTGCTGGACGATGGGCCGGTGGACGAGATGCGCGCCGCCGAGCAGCCCGAGCCGAACGTGGACCCCGAGCCGCCGCCGCTGCGCACCTGAGGCCCGACGCGGCCGGCCACAAAAAAAGGACCGCCACGGCGGTCCTTCGAAAACTAAGCGCAACGGGCGCTGGCGCCGCGGGTCAACGCGGCGCCAGCGGGTGTTGCTCAGGCCTGGTTGCGGCGGCGGCGAGCGGCGGCGCCGATGGCCAGCATGCCCAAGGCCATCAGGCCGTAGGTGCCGGGCTCGGGGATCGGGCTCACGCCGAAGGTCACCGTGCCGCTTTCCCACAGGCCGTCCCAGTCGCCGGCCCAGTCGTTCCACGAGGTTTCGTGGAACTCCAGGCGCAGCAGGCCGTCGGCACCCACCGCGAAGGACAGGTCCAGGTCGATCAGAGAGGCCGAGCCGGCATACGAACCCGTGCCCGAGTTGTTCACGCCGGCGCCCGGACGGAAGGACACCGCGTTCGCGAGGTCGGTGCCCGAGAAGGTCAGCGTCATTTCCGACAGCCAGCTGGGCGCGTCGGCGTAGATCGTCACGTCCCAGGCCACCTCGGTCACCTGAGCAAAGGCGCCGACGTTGATGTAGTACACCTCGTTCAGCGGGTCGCCGATGAACTCGTAGCTGTAGATGCCGCTGACGTCGAACTCGTGGTAGACCACGGAGGCCGGGACCTGGCTGGCCGGCGAGAACGGCGAACCGCTGAACAGGGCCGAGCTGGAGGGCGACTTGCTGACGTCAACAGCGGCCAGGGCCTGCGTGGGCAGGGCGAAGGCCGCAGCGGCCGCAACAGCGGCCAGCAGCGACGACGAGGACAGGAACTTCTTCATTACTCAATCACTCCGCTAAATTGTTGGAGGAAGGGAAAACCCTTCCGTGCGATCTGTTTGAACCACACCGGTGCAGACTGCCACAGCCCTGGCTGCAAGAACAAGCTTCTTCCGCACACATGGCGTCGGCTCCCCGTGTTCCGGGGGGGGCGAGAACCCCAGGGCCGACGGTGCAGCGGCGCTCAGGCGCTCTGCAGGCCTCAGGGACAGGCGGTGATCACCTGGGCCACGGCCGCGGTCAGCCGCTTGGCATAGGGCACGTGCAGGAACTCGTTGGGGCCATGGGCGTTGCTCTTGGGGCCCAGCACGCCGCAGACCATCATCTGCGCCCGTGGGAAGCCCTGGGCCAGCATGCTCATCAGCGGGATGGTGCCGCCCTGGCCTATGTAGCCCACCGGCGCGCCGAACTGCGCCGTGGACGCGCGGTTCAGCGCCTGCTCCAGCCAGGGCGCGAGCGTGGGGCTGTCCCAGCCGGTGGCGCCCAGCTGGCCGGCACGGCCGTCGGGGTGGAAGGTCACCTTGGCGTTGTAGGGCGCGTTGTCTTCCAGCAAGGTCTTCAGCGCCAGGCTGGCCTGGTGGCCGTCCACCAGCGGCGGCAGGCGCAGGCTGAGCTTGAAGGCGGTGTAAGGGCGCAGCACGTTGCCGGCGCTGGCCATGTCCGGAAAGCCTTCGACGCCGGTGACGCTGAGCGTGGGCCGCCAGGTGCGGTTCAGCAGCGCCTGCACCGGGTCGGTGGTGGTGGGCAGCGTGGGGCCGCCGTCGGCACCGCAAGCCCAGGGAAAACGCTTCCAGACCTCGTCGCCCAGCGTGGCCGCCGTGGCTTGCGCCTGCTCCACACGCAGGCCCGGGATCTGGCAGTGAAAGCTCTGCGGCAACAGCTGGCCGCTGGCGCTGTCCTCCAGCCTGTCCAGCACCTGGCGCAGGATGCGAAAGCTGCTGGGCACCAGGCCGCTGGCGTCGCCGGAGTGCACGCCTTCGGTGAGTATCTCCACCTTCAGCACACCGCTGACCATGCCGCGCAGGCTGGTGGTCAGCCACAGCTGGTCGTAGTTGCCGGCGCCGCTGTCCAGGCACACCACCAGGCCCACGTCGCCCAGGCGCGCACCCAGCGCGGCGATGTAGGCCGGCAGGTCAGGGCTGCCGCTCTCTTCGCAGGTTTCTATCAGGCCCACGCAGCGCGGGTGGGGCAGGCCCTGGGCCTGCAAGGCCTCGAGGGCGCTGATGGCGGCATACACGGCATAGCCGTCGTCGGCGCCGCCGCGACCGTACAGCAGGCCGTTTTCGTACTTCGGGGTCCATGGGCCCAGGTCGCGCCGCCAACCGTTGAACTCGGGCTGCTTGTCCAGGTGGCCGTACAGCAGCACGGTTTGCGTGCCGGTGTGGCCGCCGCTGGCCGGCACGTCAAAGAAGATCAGCGGGGTGCGGCCTTCCAGGCGCACGATCTCCAGCTTCAGGCCCGGTACGCGGCGTGACTCCACCCACGCGGCGGCGTCGCGCACCACACGGTCCAGCAGGCCGTGGGCCGACCAGTCGGCGTCGAACATGGGGCTCTTGGCCGGCACCGCGATGTAGTCGGTGAGCGCCGGCACGATGCGCTCGTCCCAGGCCTGGTCGGCGTAGGCGGCCAGGCGGTCAGCATCGCCCAGCGGGGCGGCACGGTCGGGGGCGTTCATGGCGGCGGCACTCCTGGCGGCAGGCGGCCGGGCAGGGGCGCCGGCAGCGCTGCCGGCAGTGTAGACCGAGCGGTGCCTCTTCAGCGGTTCAGCCGGCGGGGTCTTCGAAGCGTTTCAGCCAGCCCAGCAGGCGCTCGATGACCTGCGCGCGCTCGGGTTCGTTGAAGATCTCGTGGTACAGGCCGTCAAAGGCCTGCGCGTCCACCACCGGCTCCGGCGCCGCGCCGGCAAACACCGCGCTGCCCCAGGGCGCCACGCAACGGTCGGCGCCGGCCCACATCAGCAGGGTGGGCACGCGCCAGCGTGGGGTCAGCCCGCGCACCACCGCCCCGTTGTGGATGATGAAGCGCGCCAGCCGGCCGGTGACGCGGTCGTGCACCAGCGGGTCGGCCACATAGGCCTGCACCACCGCCGGGTCGCGGCTGACCCACTCGGGCTTCAGGCCGTTGGCGGTGGGCAGGTTGGGCGCCAGGCGGCTCAGGCCCAGCAGCAGCTGTTGCGGCAGGGACAAATCGGCCGCCAGCGCCGGCGACGACAGCACCAGGCCGTCCACATCGCGCACCCAGCGTGCGGCGTGGGAGCGCAGACTCTCGGCCACGAACCGTGCGGCGATCAGGCCGCCCATGCTGTGGCCCAGCAGCACGTGGCGCGGCCCGGCGCGCACGTGGTCCACCACCGCCGACAGATCGGCCAGCAAGGCCTGCGAGTGCGGGATGCTGGCCCGCCGGCCTTCGCTGCGCCCGTGGCCGCGGTGGTCGTGGCCGGCGACATGCCAGCCGGCCTGGTTCAAGACTTCGGCCAGTGCCGCGTAGCGGCCCATGTGTTCGCCCAGGCCGTGCACGATCTGCACCGTGCCGTGGGCTCCTGGCCCGGCGGGCCAGCGCTGCAGATGCAGGCGCAGACCGTCGCCGCTGATCAGGGTTTCCATTGACGGCGATTGGACCATGCGCCGTGCCCCTGCGTTGTCCTGTACGGGCCTGCCAGCCTTGTGGACTCTGCCGGCGGCACGGGGCGAGGTCCGGTCGCTACAGGGTGTAGTCGCCGCTGGCTTCGGGCTGGAACAGGATCTGCAACACCCGCGCCCGCACCTGGCGGCCGTCGGGCAGCGACCAGCAGGCGGTGGCACCGACCGGCAGGCCCAGCAAGGCGCTGCCCACCGGCGACAGGATGGAGACAAAGCCCGCGGCCGGCTCGGCGTCTTCGGGGTAACAAAGTGTCAGCTTTTGCGGCTGGCCGGCTTGTTCTTCCTGCAGCAGCACGCTGGAGTACATGGTCACCACGTCGGCCGGCACCTGGCGGCCGGGCACCACCTGGGCGTCGTCCAGCCATTCGCTCAGCTCTTCGTCCTGGGCGGCGTGCAGGCGCCGCAGGCGGCCTTGCAGCCGGGAGTGGTCCAGTTCGGTGACGATGCGGTCGGTCGTGGCCGCGCGCGCGATGTGCGAGACATTCATCGGGCATTCCTTCCTCAGTGAGAGGCCGTGGGCGCGGTGGGGGCCCGACGGTCAGGAGTGCGCTGATGGGTGAAACTGGGGGCGACCGCCGGGCTCAGGAATGCCGGGCCGTTCGGCCGCGGCGCGGCGCACGCGGCGCGTGCGCACGGCCTGCTGCCGCGTGCGCGGCAGACAAGGGGCAGGGCAGCGGGGTGCGGGCCATGGGGCCAAGCATAGCCCAGACCGCGGGCGTTGCAGCTGCAGCTGCGGCTACAGCTTGAAGTCGTAGTCGATGATCAGCGGCGCGTGGTCGGAGAAACGCTGGTTCAGGAAGATCTGCTCGCGCCGTGCCAGCGCCGCCATGCCGGGTGTGGCCAGGTGGTAGTCCAGCCGCCAGCCCACGTTGTTGGCCCAGGCCTGGCCGCGGTTGCTCCACCACGTGTACTGCTCGGGCTTGTCGTTGAGCGTGCGGAACACGTCCACCAGCCCGCCTTCGGCCAGCAGCTTGCTCAACCAGGCGCGCTCCTCGGGCAGGAAGCCGCTGTTCTTCTGGTTGCTGCGCCAGTTCTTGAGGTCGATCTCCTTGTGGGCGATGTTGACATCGGCCACCAGAATGAACTCGCGCTCGCCGCGCAGCCGCATCAGGTGCTGGTACAGCTTGTCCAGGAAGCGGTACTTGGCGGCCTGGCGCAGCTCGCCGGTGGTGCCGCTGGGGAAGTAGCAGCTGATCAGGCTGAGCTTGCGCTGGGCGGTGTCGTAGCGCGCCTCCACCCAGCGGCCCTCGGTATCGAACTCGTCGGCGTCGAAGCCTGCGATCACGCGGTCCGGGGCCTTGCGCAGGTACAGGCCCACGCCCGAATAGCCCTTCTTTTCCGCAAAGTGGAAGTGGCCGTCCAGGCCGGCCACGCGATCCAGGCGCCCGGCCAGGTCGGCCTGCTGGGCCTTGACTTCCTGCACGCCCATAGAATCGGCGCCCACTTCGGCAGCCCATTCGACAAAGCCCTTGTTGGCCGCCGAGCGGATGCCGTTCACGTTCAGCGTGACGAATCGAAAAGCCACCAGCCAACCCTCCATCGTGACCCACAACGCCACCTTGCACGACGCCCCGGACGACGCGCTGGCACAGGAATTTGTGCAGTTTGCCGTCGCGGCCGGTGTGCTGCGCTTCGGCGAATTCCGCACCAAGGCCGGCCGGCTGTCGCCCTACTTCTTCAACGCCGGCGACTTCAACGACGGCGCCATGCTCAGCCGCCTGGCGGAATTCTATGCACGGCGCGTGCTGGCCAGCGGCATGGCCTTCGACATGCTGTTCGGCCCGGCCTACAAGGGCATCACCCTGGCCGCCGCAGTGGCCATGGAGCTGGCGCGCCACGGGCGCAACGTGCCCTTTGCCTACAACCGCAAGGAAGCCAAGGACCACGGCGAGGGCGGCTCGCTGGTGGGCGCGCCGGTGCGTGGGCGGGTGTTGATCATCGACGACGTGATCTCCGCCGGCACCTCGGTGCGCGAGTCCATCACCCTGATCAACGCCGCCGGCGCCACACCCTGCGGCGTGTTGCTGGCGCTGGACCGGCAGGAGCGCGCCACCGAAGGCGGCCAGGACCTGCCGCACAGCGCAGTGCAGTACGTCACGCGGCAGTTACAACTGCCGGTGGCCGCGATTGCGACCCTCTCCGACTTGCTTCAGTATCTGCAAGGTGGTGCCGATGCTGCCTTGCGGGCGCACACCGAACCGGTGATGGCCTATCGTGATCGCTACGGAGTCTGAATGTCCTTACAACGCCTGTGCCGAAGCGTCGCAAGCCGCTGGGCCTTGTTGGCTGCGGCCGGCTGGGCGGCCGGGGCGTTGTGGCCTGCGGCGGCTCTGGCGCAGCAGGCCCGCACGGGCGGTGGTGCAGGCGCTGCAGGCGGCATCTACACCTGCACCGACGACCGCGGCCGGCGCCTGACGGCCGACCGCCCCATCGCCGAGTGCCTGGGCAAGGAACAGCAGATCCTCAACCGTGACGGCTCGGTGCGCAGCACCGTGCCGCCCACGCTGACCGCCGAAGAGCGCGCCGAGAAGGAAGCGCGCGAACGCCGTGCCGCCGAGTTGCGCGCGGCCCAGGCCGACGCGGTGCGCCGCGACCGCAACCTGATGGCGCGCTATGCCAACGAAGAGGCGCACCAGCGCGCGCGCGAGTCGGCGCTGGACACCGTGCGCGTGGCCATGCGCAACTCCGAGATGCGCCTGGCCACGCTGGCCGCAGAACGCAAGCCCTTGATGGACGAGGCCGAGTTCTACCAGGGCCGCGAGATGCCGGCGCGGCTGAAGAGCGCCATAGACGCCAACGACGCTGCCGCCGAGGCCCAGCGCGACGCGGCTGCGGCGCAGGAAGCCGAGGTGGTGCGCATCAACCGCTTCTACGACGCCGAGCTGGAGCGCCTGCGCCGCCTGTGGGCCGGCGCCCCGGCAGGCTCGCTGGGGCCGCTGAACGGCGCCCAGGCCAACGGCCGCAACGCCGTCAACCCGGGCCAGTTGCCGCCGCGCTGAGCGCCGCGCTCAGAGGCTGAAAGACTCTCAGCCTCTCAGCCCAGCTTCTTCTTCAGCAGTTCGCCGGCCTGGGCCGGGTTGGCCTTGCCGCCGCTGGCCTTCATGACCTGGCCCACCAGCGCGTTGAAGGCCTTGTCCTTGCCGGCGCGGAACTCGTCCACCGACTTCTGGTTCTTCGCCAGCACCTCGTCGACGATGGCTTCCAGCGCGCCGGCGTCGTTCATCTGCTTCAGGCCCTTGGACGCGATGAGCGCGTCCACGTCGCTGCCGGCGCCGGCCCACAGCGCATCAAACACCTGGCGCGCGCCGGCGTTGGACACCGTGCCGTCGGCCACACGCCGTATCAGCGCCGCCAGCGTGGCCGGCGCCACCGGCATCTGGGCGATGTCCAGGCTCTCCGCGTTCAGGCGCTTGCTCACCTCGCCCATCAGCCAGTTGGCGGCCTGCTTGGGCGCCTGGCTGGCGTCACGCACCGCCTCGTAGGCCCGGGCGAAGGCCAGGCTCTGCGTCATCATCTGCGCGTCGTAGGCCGGCAGGCCATCGTCGCGCTGGAAACGTTCGGCCATGGCGCCGGGCAGCTCGGGCATCTGGGCGCGCACACGCTCCACCCACTCGGGTGCGATCAACAGCGGCGGCAGGTCGGGGTCGGGGAAGTAGCGGTAGTCGTGCGCGTCTTCCTTGGTGCGCATGGCCCGCGTTTCGCCGCTGTCGGGGTTGAACAGCACCGTGGCCTGTTCTATGGCCAGGCCGTCCTCGATGCGGTCTATCTGCCACTGCACCTCGAAGTCTATGGCCTGCTGCAGGAAGCGGAAGCTGTTGAGGTTCTTGATCTCGCGGCGTGTGCCGAAGGGCGCGCCGGGCCGGCGCACGCTGACGTTGGCGTCGCAGCGGAAGCTGCCTTCCTGCATGTTGCCGTCGCAGATGCCCAGCCACACCACCAGCGCGTGCAGCGCCTTGGCGTATTCCACGGCCTCGGCGCTGCTGCGCATGTCGGGCTCGGAGACGATCTCCAAAAGCGGTGTGCCGGCGCGGTTGAGGTCTATGCCCGTCAGGCCGTGGAAGTCCTCGTGCAGGCTCTTGCCGGCGTCTTCCTCCAGGTGGGCGCGTGTCAGGCGCACGCTGCGCTTCTCGCCGGCGAGCAGGAAGTCCACACGCCCGCCCTGCACCACCGGGATCTCGTACTGGCTGATCTGGTAGCCCTTGGGCAGGTCGGGGTAGAAGTAGTTCTTGCGCGCAAAGATGGACAGCGGCGCCACCTTGGCCTGCACCGCCAGGCCAAAGCGTATGGCGCGCTCCACCGCACCGCGGTTGAGCACCGGCAGCGTGCCCGGCAGCGCCAGGTCCACGGCGCTGGCCTGGGTGTTGGGCTCGGCGCCGAAGCGGGTGGAAGAACCGCTGAAGATCTTGCTGGCGGTGGACAGCTGGGCGTGCGTTTCCAGGCCGATGACGACCTCGTAGCCGCGTGTCAGGGCAGGGGTGCTCATCGCGGGTTCTTCAGTACCCGGCCGGAGCGCGGGTGTGGAAGTCGGTGGCCTGCTGCAGCGCGTGCGCGGCGTGCAGCAAGCTGCCTTCGTCGAAATAGTTGCCTATGAGCTGCAGGCCCACGGGCATGCCGTGCGCGCCCAGGCCCGCCGGCACGCTCATGCCTGGCAGGCCGGCCAGGCTGCCGGGCAGCGTGAAGATGTCGGCCAGGTAGGCCTTGACCGGGTCGTCGGCCTGTTCGCCCAGCTTCCAGGCCACGCTGGGCGCCACCGGGCCGGCGATCAGGTCGCAGGCCTGGAAGCAGGCCTGGAAGTCGTCGGCGATCATGCGGCGCAGCTTCTGCGCCTGCAGGTAGTAGGCGTCGTAGTAGCCGTGGCTCAGCACATAGGCGCCGATCATGATGCGGCGCCGCACCTCGGCGCCAAAGCCTTCGCTGCGACTGCGCTTGTACAAGTCCAGCAGGTCGGCCGGGTTGTCGGCGCGGTGGCCGTAGCGCACGCCGTCAAAGCGGCTGAGGTTGGAGCTGGCCTCGGCCGGGGCGATGAGGTAGTACACCGGGATGGCCAGTTCGGTGCGCGGCAGCGTCACGTCCACCAGCGTGGCGCCCAGCTTTTCCAGCTCGGCCAGCGCGTTGCGCACGGCCTGGTGCACGTCCTGGGCCAGCGCGGCCGGGAAAAACTCGCGCGGCAGGCCTATGCGCAGGCCGGCCAGCGGCCGGGCCGCGGTGGCGCCTTCGCGCGGGCGCGCCAGCGCGGCATGGAAGTCCTGCGGCGGGCGTTCGGCGCTGGTGGCGTCGCGTTCGTCGAAGCCGCTCATGGCCGACAGCAGCAGCGCGCAGTCTTCGGCGCTGCGCGCCATCACGCCGGCCTGGTCCAGGCTGGAGGCAAAGGCCACCATGCCGTAGCGGCTGCAGACGCCGTAGGTGGGCTTGATGCCGGTGACGCCGGTAAAACCCGCCGGCTGGCGTATGGAGCCGCCGGTGTCGGTGCCGGTGGCCGCCGGCACCAGTCGCGCCGCCACCGCAGCCGAGGAGCCGCCGGAGGAGCCGCCGGGCACGCGTGTGGGGTCCCAGGGGTTCTTGACCGCGCCGAAGGCCGAGTTTTCGTTGGCCGAGCCCATGGCGAACTCGTCGCAGTTGAGCTTGCCCAGCGTGACCATGCCTTGTTCGGCCAGGCGCGCCACCACGGTGGCGTCGAAGGGGCTCTGGTAGCCCTGCAGCATGCGCGAGCCGGCGGTGGTGGGCAGGCCGGTGCGGGCGTGGTCGGTGACGAAGATGTCCTTGTGCGCCACCGGCACGCCCAACAGCGACGTGTGCTCGCCGCGTGCCAGGCGGGTGTCGGCGGCGCGGGCCTCGGCCAGCGTGGCTTCGGTGTGGCTGGCGAGGAAGGCGCCCAGGCCGGCGTGCGCCTGCATCCGGCCCAGCAGGTGCTGCGCCAGCTCCACGGCAGAGCATTGTTTGTCGCGCAGCGCCTGCGCGGCCTGGGCCACGCCCAGCTGGTGCAACTCGGCCGCGCTCATTCGATCACCTTGGGCACCAGGTACAGCCCTTGTTCCACCGCCGGGGCGCTGGCCTGGTTGGCCTCGCGCCGGTCGGTTTCGGTGACGGCGTCTTCGCGCAGCCGCAGCGGCACGGTCTGCACCGCGGCCAGCGGCGTGTACAGCGGTTCCACGCCGCGGGTGTCCACGGCGCTCATCTGGTCCACGATCTTGAAGAAGCCGTTGAGCTGGCCCAGCAGGCGCTCACGCTCTTGCTCGGGCAGGTCCAGCCGCGCCAGGTGGGCAATGCGGCTCACGTCGTCCAGGGTCAGGGCCATCGAAGATAAGTGGCGGCGAGCGCGGATGAGGGTGGTGCAGGGTGGGCTTGGGGGCCGGGCGCACAGACGCGACGACAAGCAACAAACGTGTCAGCGGCGCATGAATACGCAGGGGCTTGCGTTATTATCCCCGGTTAACCCGCATGCCCTGCGGCGGGTCTGCTGTGGCAGCGCAATCCTGGCGACCCTTGCGATCAAAAGCTGCAGCTGACGGCCCGGGGCGCTGGTCACGGAGCCCGCCCCCTCCTGCCTCTGCCGCCGCCCTTGCCCCCGCGCCCCCCGCACATGTTTGCTGCCTCCCTGCGCCGCTACTTCTCCACCGATCTCGCGATCGACCTGGGCACCGCCAACACGCTGATCTACGTCCGCGGCAAGGGCATCGTGCTGGACGAGCCCTCGGTGGTGGCCATACGCCACGAAGGCGGCCCCCAGGGCAAGAAGACCATCCAGGCCGTGGGCAAGGAAGCCAAGGCCATGCTGGGCAAGGTGCCCGGCAACATCGAGGCCATACGGCCCATGAAGGACGGCGTGATCGCCGACTTCACGGTCACCGAGCAGATGCTCAAGCAGTTCATCAAGATGGTCCATCCGCGGTCCGTCCTGAGGCCCAGCCCGCGCATCATCATCTGCGTGCCCTGCGGCAGCACCCAGGTGGAGCGCCGCGCGATACGCGAGTCGGCGCTGGGCGCCGGCGCGTCCGACGTCTACCTGATCGAAGAACCCATGGCCGCGGCCATAGGGGCCGGCCTGCCGGTGAGCGAGGCTTCGGGCTCCATGGTGGTGGACATAGGCGGCGGCACCACCGAGGTGGGTGTCATCAGCCTGGGCGGCATGGTTTACAAGGGCAGCATCCGCGTGGGCGGCGACAAGTTTGATGAGTCCATCATCAATTACATACGCCGCAACTACGGCATGCTGATCGGCGAGCCCACGGCCGAGGCCATCAAGAAGAACATAGGCAGCGCCTTCCCCGGCAGCGAAGTCAAGGAGATGGAAGTCAAGGGCCGCAACCTCTCCGAGGGCGTGCCGCGCAGCTTCACCATCAGCTCCAACGAAATCCTGGAAGCGCTGACCGACCCGCTGAACCAGATGGTCAGCGCGGTCAAGAACGCGCTGGAGCAGACGCCGCCCGAGCTGGGCGCCGACATCGCCGAGCGCGGCATGATGCTCACCGGTGGCGGCGCGCTGCTGCGCGACCTGGACCGCCTGCTGGCCGAAGAAACCGGCCTGCCGGTGCTGGTGGCCGAGGAGCCCCTGTCCTGCGTGGTGCGCGGCTGCGGCATGGCGCTGGAGCGCATGGAACGGCTGCCGACCATCTTCACGTCGGAATAAGCCCCCGCCTTCCGCACGGCCATGCCGCTCGGCACACTGGACCGTACACCGCCGCCGTTTTTCCGCCAGGGCCTGTCGGCCCGCAGCAAGCTGGTCTTTTTGTCGGCGCTGGCGGTGTTCCTGATGGTGGCCGATACGCGCATGCAGCTGGTGGCTCCGCTGCGCGCGGCGCTGGCCGTGGTGCTGCTGCCGCTGCAGCGTGCGCTGGCCGTGCCGGTGGAGCTGGCCACCGGCGGCGCGGACTACCTGGGCGGCCTGGGCGCGGCTCGCGAGGCCGAGCGCGCCGCGCAAGAGCAGCTGGCGGCCAATGCGCTGCGTGCCAACGCCGCCGACCAGCTGGCGCAGGAAAACGCCCAGCTGCGGGCGCTGCTGGAGCTGCGACCGGCGCTGCAGGTGCGCGCGCAGGCCGCGGAAGTGCTGTACCAGGCGGCCGACCCGTACTCGCGCAAGGTGGTCATAGACCGCGGCGCACGGCACGACGTGCTGCCCGGCTCGCCGGTGGTGGGCGGTGCCGGCGTGCTGGGCCAGGTCACCCAGGCCTACCCGCTGACAGCCGAGGTGACGCTGCTGGCCGACAAGGACGCCGCCATCCCGGTGCTGAACCTGCGCACCCAGCAGCGCGGCGCGGCCTTCGGCGGCGGCCGCGACGGCGGCATGGAACTGCGCTTCCTGCCGGCCGACGCCGACGTGGAAGTCGGCGACCGGCTGCACACCAGCGGGCTGGACGGCGTCTACCCGCCGGGCCTGCCGGTGGGCGAGGTGGTGCGTGTGGACCGCCGCGCCGAAGGCGGTTTTGCCCGTGTGCTGGTGGCGCTGTCGGCGCCGCCGGACGGCGTGCGCCACGTGCTGGTGCTGGAGCCGGTGGCACGGCAGATGCCGGCCCCGCCGGCGGCGGCCGCCTCCGAGCCGGCACGCGCCGCACCGGCCCCGCGCCGGGGCGCGGCCTCCGCCCCTTGAGCCCGGAGCCACAGCGATGATCATGCCGCGCGGCTCCGACCAGCTGCTGCTGCCGGTGAACCCGCTGTTCATCGCCTTCACGCTGCTGCTGGCGCTGGGTTTCAACCTGCTGCCGCTGGGCCGGCAGCCGGCCATGCCCGACCTGCTGGCGGTGGCGCTGGTGTTCTGGAACGTGCACCAGCCGCGCCGTGTGGGCGTGGGCGTGGCCTTCGTGTTCGGCCTGCTGATGGACGTGCACCAGGGCGCGCTGCTGGGCCAGCATGCGCTGGCCTACACGCTGCTGAGCTTCCTGGCCATCACCATCCACCGCCGGCTGCTGTGGTTCGGCGTCGGCGGGCAGACGCTGCACATCCTGCCGCTCTTCTTCGGCGCCCACCTGGTGTCGCTGCTGGTGCGGCTGGTGGCCGGTGACATGTTCCCGGGCTGGTGGTGGCTGGCCGCGCCGGTGTTCGAGGCCTTGTTGTGGACACCGGCCGTGTGGCTGCTGCTGGCGCCGCAACGCCGGCCGCCCGATCCGGACCAGAATCGGCCGCTTTAGCCTGCTTCAACCGACGTCAGCCCGCCACAGCCTGCGGTAGCCTGTGCACAGCCCGTGACCGAACTCCGCGACATCGAGCAGGACCTGCAGCGCTTTCGCGGCCGGCTGCTGGCCGCTGCCGCGCTGGCCTTGCTGGCCTTTGCGCTGCTGGCGGCGCGCATGGTGCACCTGCAGGTGCTGCGCCACGACGAGCTGGCCACCCGCGCCGAGGCCAACCGCATCGCGGTGGTGCCCATCGTCCCCAACCGCGGCCTCATCGTGGACCGCAACGGCGTGGTGCTGGCCACCAACTACGCCGCCTACACGCTGGAGATCCTGCAGCGGCGCGGGCTGGACAGCGATGCGCTGGTCGAGGAACTGGCCGGCATCGTCGAGATCGGCGTGCGCGACCGCCGCCGTTACCGGCGGCTGCAGGAAGACATGAAGGGCGCCGAGTCGCTGCCCATACGCACCAAGCTGACGGACGAGGAGGTGGCGCGCTTCCTGGCGCAGCGCTTTCGCTTCCCGGACGTGGAGCTCAAGGCGCGGTTGTTCCGCCACTATCCGCTGGGCGACACCGGCAGCCACCTGCTGGGCTACATAGGCCGCATCAACGCCGCCGAGAAGAAGGGCATGGACGACTGGCCCGAGGAAGACCAGGGCAACTACAAGGGCACCGAGTACATAGGCAAGCTGGGGCTGGAGCAGAAGTACGAGCGCGAGCTGCACGGCACCACCGGCTTCGAGGAAGTGGAAACCAGCGCCGGCGGGCGCGCGGTGCGTCGGCTGCGCAGCCACCCGCCGACGCCCGGCGACAAGCTGGTGCTGTCGGTGGACATACGGCTGCAGGCGCTGGTGGAGCGCCTGTTCGGCGACCGCCGCGGCGCGCTGGTGGCGCTGGATCCGCGCAACGGCGAGGTGCTGGCCTTCGTGAGCAAGCCCACCTACGACCCCAACCTGTTCGTGGACGGCATAGACCACGAAAGCTGGAAGGAGCTCAACGAAAGCATAGACAAGCCGCTGTTGAACAGGGCTCTGCGGGGTACGTACCCGCCGGGTTCCACCTTCAAGCCCTTCATGGCCATGGCGGCGCTCACCAGCGGCAAGCGTGCGCCCGGCACCGTCATCCAGGACGGCGGCAGCTTCGTCTTCGGCGGCCACACCTTCCGCAGCTACGGCGACCGCGGCGTGGGGCCGGTGGACATGGCGCGCTCCATCGTCAAGAGCAGCAACGTCTACTACTACACCCTGGCCAACGAGATGGGCGTGGACCTGATGCACGAACATCTGGCGCCCTTCGGCTTCGGCCAGCGCACGGGCCTGGACCTGGAAGGCGAGGTCACCGGCATCCTGCCTTCCACCGACTGGAAGCGCCGCTACTTCCGCACCCCCGAGCAGCAGCGCTGGTACGCCGGCGAGACCATCTCGCTGGGCATAGGCCAGGGCTACAACAGCTTCACCATGCTGCAGCTGGCGCAGGCCACGGCCACGCTGGTCAGCGGCGGGCAGCGGCCGGTGCCGCACCTGGTGCGCGAGATCGCCGACGCCGACCGCACCCAGCGCCGTGAGCTGCAGGCCGGCGAACGGCCGCCGCTGCCCTTCAAGCCGGAGCAGGTGGCCTTGATCAAGCAGGCGCTGTACGGCGTGACGCAAGAGGGCACGGCCACCCGCGTGTTTGCCGGTGCGCCCTATGCCAGCGGCGGCAAGACCGGCACCGCGCAGGCGGTGGGTGTGCGCCAGGGCGCACGCTACGACGCCGCCAAGCTGGAAGAGCACAAGCGCGACCACTCGCTGTACATGGCCTTCGCGCCGCTGGACAAGCCGCAGGTGGCGCTGGCGCTGATCGTGGAAAACGCCGGCTTCGGCGCCCAGGCGGCGGCGCCCATCGCGCGGCGCGTGTTCGACTACCTGCTGCTGGGCCAGTACCCCAGCGAGGAAGACATTGCGCTGACGCAGCGCGGGCAGTCGGCCGCGCCCACCGGCAAGCCGCGCCGCGCCGAGGACGTGCCGCTGCCGGGTCAGCAGGCGCCTTCGCCGCTGGACATGGCGGCGGCAGGCGTGACGGTCGGTGCGGCGGCCGGCGTGGCGCCTGGCGCGCAGAGCCGATGAGCGCCGTCTTCGAGCAGCCCTCGGCCTGGTGGCATGTGCGCCGGGTGTTCAGCGGCTTCGACGGCCCGCTGGCGGCGGCCATCGTCTGGCTGGCGGCCATAGGCCTGGTGGCCATGTACTCCGCCGGCTTCGACCACGGCAGCCGCTTTGCCGACCATGGCCGCAACATGCTGATCGCGCTGGCGGTGCTGTTCGTGGTGGCGCAGGTGCCGCCGCAGCGCCTGCTGCAGCTGGCGCTGCCCATCTATGCGGTGGGCGTGCTGCTGCTGCTGGGCGTGGAGTTCTTCGGCATCACGCGCAAGGGCGCCACCCGCTGGCTGGACATAGGCCCCACGGTGATACAGCCCAGCGAGATGCTGAAGATAGGCGTGCCGCTGATGCTGGCCTGGTGGTTCCAGAAGCGCGAAGGCCAGCTGCGCGTGCCCGACTACCTGGTGGCTGCGCTGCTGCTGGCGGTGCCGGTGGGGCTGGTGCTGCGCCAGCCCGACCTGGGCACGGCGCTGCTCATCCTGGCCGCCGGCCTGTTTGTCATCTTCTTCGCCGGCCTGAGCTGGAAACTGGTGCTGCCCGTGGTGGCGCTGGCGGCGGTGGGCATCGTGGCGCTGGTGCTGGCCGGCGACGCGCTGTGCCAGCCGGGCGTGGACTGGCACGTGCTGCGCGAGTACCAGAAGACCCGCGTGTGCACGCTGCTGGACCCCACCAAGGACCCGCTGGGCAAGGGCTTCCACATCATCCAGGGCATGATCGCCATAGGCTCCGGCGGCCTCTCGGGCAAGGGCTTCATGCAGGGCACGCAGACGCACCTGGAGTTCATTCCCGAGCGCACCACCGACTTCATCTTCGCCGCCTTCAGCGAAGAGTTCGGCCTGGCCGGCGTGCTGGTGCTGCTGGTGGGCTTCACCTTCCTGATCTTCCGCGGGCTGATCATCGCCGCCGAGGCGCCCACGGTGTTCACCCGGCTGCTGGCCGGCGCGGTGACCATGAGCCTGTTCACCTATGCCTTTGTCAACATCGGCATGGTCAGCGGCATCCTGCCGGTGGTGGGCGTGCCGCTGCCCTTCGTCAGCTACGGCGGCACCGCGATGGTGACGCTGGGGCTGGGGCTGGGCATTCTGATGTCGGTGGCGCGCAGCCGGCGGTTGATGCAGTCCTGACCGGCGCTACGCCGGCGGGGTGCCGCGCGGTACGCGCACCGTGAACAACGCGCCGGGCGGCTGCTGGCGCGGGCGTGCGTCGTCCACCGTCACCTCGGCATCGTGACGCTGGGCCACTTCCAGCACGATGGCCAGGCCCAGGCCGCTGCCGTCCACCTGCGTGCCCAGCGCACGGTAGAACGGGCGGAACACCGCTTCGCGCTCTGCGGCGGGAATGCCCGGGCCGCTGTCTTCCACCTGCAGCACCACCAGCTGGCCGAAGGGGTCGGGCAGCACGCGGGCGGTGACGGTGCCGCCTTCGGGCGTGTACTGCAGCGCGTTGTCCACCAGGTTGCGCACCATCTCGCCCAGCAGCACCGGCTCGCCGTAGACCCGCGTGGCAACGCCCGGGCCCGGGCCTTCGTAGCCCAGGTCTATGCGGCGCTCCAGCGAGCGTGGCACGAAGTCCTGTACCACGGCGCGCGTGGTGGCCGCCAGGTCCACGGTGGTGCGGCGTTGTTCAAAGCCGCTGTCTTCGGCACGCGCCATGGCCAGCAGCTGGTTGACCAGGTGCGCCGTGCGCTGCGTGGAGCGGGCGATCTGCAGCAGCGAGTGCTTGAGCATGGCCGGGTCGGCCTGGCCGCTGTCGATCTGGCGTGCCGTCAGCTCGGCCTGCGTGCGCAGCCCGGCCAGCGGCGTCTTCAGCTGGTGGGCGGCGTCGGCCAGGAAGTGGCGTTGTGTGGCGATGGAGCGGTCCAGCCGCTGCAGCAGGTCGTTGATGGCGCCGACCAGCGGGGCCACTTCCTCCGGCACCTCGTTGTCGGGGATGGCGCTGAGGTCGCTGCTGCGGCGCTGGCGTATGCGCAGCTGCAACCGCGACAGCAGCGCGATGCCGCGTGACAGCGCAAACCACACCAGCGCCACCGCCAGTGGCAGGATGACAAACTGCGGCAGCACCACGCCCTTGATGATCTCCGCCGCCAGGCGCGAGCGCCGGCCCAGCGTTTCCGCCACCTGCACCAGCGCGCCGGCATCACCGCCCTCGGCGGCCAGCCGCAGGTAGGCCACGCGCACCGGCTCGCCGCTGACCTGGTCGTCGCGGAAGTGCACCTGGCCCGCGGGCCGGCGCGGCTCCGGCGGCGGCACCACCAGCGCCGCCGTGCCGGCCAGCAGCTCGCCGCGGCGGCCCAGGATCTGTATGAAGACGCGGTCGTCGTCGGCGGCGCGCGTCAGCGCCGCGGCGATGCGCTCGAACTCGTCGCGTGCGGCGGCCGGGTTGCTGCGCACCGCGGCGTGGGTGGTCATCTGATGGCCCAGCGCGCGCGCCATGTCGGCCAGCTCGCTGTCGTAGGGCTGGTTGGCAATGCCCTGGGCCACCACCCAGGTCAGGCCAATGCTGGTGGGCCACAGCAGCAGCAGCGGCGCCAGCATCCAGTCCAGGATCTCGCCGAACAGCGAGCGGCGCTCGGTGGGCGCAAACATCAGCAGCCCCGCGGGCTGCGCCGTCACCGGCAGGGGTGTGCCGGGCGGCGGCTGCTGCGGCGGCTGTTGTGGCGCCTGCTGTGACGCACCAGGCCGCAGGTCTGGCGGCACCTCAGGCAGCGATCTTCTCCAGGCAGTAGCCCAGCCCGCGCACGGTGGCGATGCGCACCGGCCCCTGTTCTATCTTCTTGCGCAGGCGGTGGATGTAGACCTCGATGGCGTTGTTGCTGACCTCGTCGCCCCACTCGCACAGCCGCTCCACCAGCTGGTCCTTGCTCACCAGGCGGCCGGCACGCTGCAGCAGCACCTCCAGCAGCGACAACTCGCGCGCCGACAACTCCACCAACTGGTCGTTGAGGTAGGCCACGCGCCCGGCGGCGTCGAAGGTCAGCGGGCCGTGGCGTATGAAGCTGCTGGCGCTGCCCAGGCCGCGCCTTGCCAGCGCGCGCACGCGCGCTTCCAGCTCGGCCAGCGCAAACGGCTTGGCCATGTAGTCGTCGGCGCCCAGGTCCAGGCCCTTGACGCGCTGCTCCACGCTGTCGGCGGCGGTGAGTATCAGCACCGGCACCGCGCTGCCGCGCCCGCGCAGCTTGCGCAGCACCTCAAAGCCGTGCAGCTTGGGCAGCCCCAGGTCCAGGATCAGCAGGTCGAACTCGTGCGCGGCCAGCGCCGCGTCGGCCTCGCTGCCGCTGCCCACCTGGTCCACCGCGTAGCCCGCGGTGCGCAGCGAACGCAGCAGGCCGTCGGCCAGGACCTGGTCGTCTTCCGCGATCAGGATGCGCATGCTTGTTTGTCTCCACCACAGCTGGGGGCATTCTAGAAGCGGCGCCTCGGGCTGCCGCTGCGGGCCACCCCTAGAAAAGCTGTACGGACATACAGTTTCGTGGCATCATAGGCTGAACCGAGGAGATCGCCATGGATGCACCCGTCAAAGCGTTGAACACCGAAAAAGCCAAGGCCTTGCAGGCGGCCCTGGCGCAGATAGAAAAGCAGTTCGGCAAGGGCTCGATCATGCGCCTGGGCGAGGGCGAAAAGATCGAGGACATCCAGGTCGTCTCCACCGGCAGCCTGGGCCTGGACATCGCGCTGGGCGTGGGCGGCCTGCCGCGCGGGCGCGTCATCGAAATCTACGGCCCGGAAAGCTCCGGCAAGACCACGCTCACGCTGCAGGTCATCGCCGAGATGCAAAAGCTGGCCGGCACCTGCGCCTTCATAGACGCCGAACACGCGCTGGACATCCAGTACGCGCAAAAGCTGGGCGTGAACCTGCAAGAGCTGTTGATCAGCCAGCCCGACACCGGCGAGCAGGCGCTGGAGATCGTGGACTCGCTGGTGCGTTCGGGTTCGGTGGACCTCATCGTGGTCGACTCGGTGGCCGCGCTCACCCCCAAGGCCGAGCTGGAAGGCGAAATGGGCGACAGCCTGCCCGGCCTGCAAGCGCGGCTGATGAGCCAGGCGCTGCGCAAGCTGACCGCCACCATCAAGAAGACCAACTGCATGGTGGTCTTCATCAACCAGATCCGCATGAAGATAGGCGTGATGTTCGGCAACCCCGAAACCACCACCGGCGGCAACGCGCTGAAGTTCTATGCCAGCGTGCGGCTGGACATACGCCGCACCGGCAACATCAAGAAGGCCGACGAGGTCATAGGTTCGGAAACCAAGGTCAAGGTGGTCAAGAACAAGGTTGCACCGCCGTTCAAGACCGCCGAGTTCGATATCCTGTACGGCGAAGGCATCAGCCGCGAGGGCGAGATCATCGACATGGGTGTGTCGCACCGCCTGGTGGACAAGTCCGGCGCCTGGTACGCCTACAACGGCGAGAAGATCGGCCAGGGCAAGGACAACGCCCGCGAGTTCCTGCGCGAGAACCCCGACATCGCCCGCGACGTAGAAAACCGCATACGCGAAGCCGTGGGCATCACGCCGCTGGGGGCGGTGGCGGCTTCCGAAGACTGAACACCCCGTTCACCCTGATCGCGCGAGGCCAACGAAAAGTCCAGCCAGGCGCCACGCTGGCGCGCCGGCTGGCGCCAGGTGGGTGGGCGCGGGCAAGCCTATGGCACTGAACTCCCCGTCGCTGAAAGGCCGCGCCCTGCGCTGGCTGGCGCAGCGGGAGCACTCGCGCGCCGAACTGGGCGCCAAGCTGTTGCGCCACCTGCAGCAGCAGGCCCAGACACAGGCGGCACGGCAAGCGCTGCAGGAGCCGCAGGCCGACCAGGCACCGCAGGAAGAGCATTCATCAGCAAGCGCTCACATCAGTGATGACGACCGCGCGCGCGTGGAGTCGCTGCTGAGCGAGCTGGTCACGCTGGGCCTGCTCAGCGACGAGCGCGCCGCCGCTTCGGTGCTGGCCAGCCAGGCCCCGCGCGGCGGGCACCGGCGTCTTGAACAGGCCTTGCGCGCCCGCCGCCTGCCGCCGGAGCTGATAGAAAGCACCCTGGCCCGGGCGCGGCCCAACGAGCTGGAGCGCGCCCGCGCCCTGTGGCGCCGCCGCTTCGGCCACCCCCCGGCCGACGCGGCCGAGCGGGCCCGCCAGATGCGCTTTCTGGCCGGGCGTGGTTTTGACGGCGACACCGTGCGCCGTGTCGTGCAGGCTGCGCAGGAAGACGATCTGTCTTAGGCCCAGCCTGGGGCCGATCACCCAGGCGACAGCCCTGCTGCGGTGCCGCATGCTAAATTCGCCGCCGCGCCGCGGGCCTGCCAACACCTGCCGGCGGCTTGTTCACGCGCCCCAGCGGCGCCTTACCGCGCCTGTTGTCCCCATGACCCTTCCGCCCGCGGCGGCCGATCGCCAGCTCAAGCACCGCCGTCAGATCGACGTGCAGGTGTACGCGCGCGCCGACGGCTTGTGGGAGGCCGATGCCCAGCTGGTGGACACCAAGACGCGCGACGTCACCATGCCCGGCGGCCCGCGTCGCGCCGGCCAGCCCATACACGACATGCTGTTGCGCGTCGTCGTCGACCGCCAGCTCAACATCGTCGCCGCCGGCAGCCAGACCCGCGGCATGCCCTACGAAGGCCAATGCGGCGAGCACGGCGACGCCTATGGGCGCCTGGTGGGCCTGAACCTGCTGGACAACTTCCGCCGCCATCTGCGCGAACGGGTGGGCGGCGTGGCCGGCTGCACCCACCTCACCGAGCTGGCCCAGGTGCTGCCCACCGCCGTGGTGCAGGCCTTTGCCGGCGAGGTCATAGACACCCGCGGTCTGGAAGAGGGCGCTCGCCGGCCCTTCCAGATCGACCGCTGCCACGCCTTGCGCAGTGACGGCGAGGTGGTGCGCCAGCACCACCCGCGCTGGTACCGATCAAGCGCCGAAGCGCCTGCCACCACCGACTGAGTCACCGACCGAGCGCCCGCTTTGCGGGCCGAGACCAAAAGCGAGGAGTTCGCATGAAGATCCACGAGTACCAGGCCAAGGAGCTGCTGCGCGAGCACGGCGTGCCCGTGCCGCGGGGCTACCCGGCTTTCACCGTGCGCGAGGCCGTCGAGGCCGCGCAAAAGCTGGGTGGTGGCGTCTGGGTCGTCAAGGCGCAGATCCACGCCGGCGGCCGCGGCAAGGGCGGCGGCGTGAAGCTGGCGCGCAGCCAGGCCGAGGTCGAGCAGATCGCCGGGCAGATCCTGGGCATGCAGCTCATCACCCACCAGACCAGCGCGCAGGGCCAGAAGGTGCGCCGCCTGCTGGTGGAAGAAGGCGCCGACATCAAGAAAGAGTATTACGTCGCCGCACTGACCGACCGCGCCACGCAGAAGGTGGCCCTCATGGCCAGCAGCGAAGGCGGCATGGACATCGAGGAAGTGGCGCACGCCACGCCGGAGAAGATCCTCAAGGTCTTCGTGGACCCGCTCACCGGCCTGACCGACGGCCAGGCGCTGGAACTGGCGGCCGGCATAGGCGTGCCGCTGGCCAGCCAGGCCGAGGCCATCGAGGTGTTCAAGAAGCTCTACGCCTGCTACATGGCCACCGACGCCAGCCTGGCCGAGATCAACCCGCTGATCCTGGAAGGCAACGGCCACATCCGCGCGCTGGACGCCAAGTTCAACTTCGACGGCAACGCGCTGTTCCGCCACCCCGAGATCGTGGCCTACCGCGACCTGGACGAGGAAGACCCGGCCGAGGTGGAAGCCAGCAAGTTCGACCTGAGCTACATCAGCCTGGACGGCAACATCGGTTGCCTGGTCAACGGCGCCGGCCTGGCCATGGCCACCATGGACACCATCAAGCTGTTCGGCGGCGAGCCGGCCAACTTCCTGGACGTGGGCGGGGGTGCCACGGCCGAGAAGGTGACCGAGGCCTTCAAGATCATGCTCAAGAACGAGAACGTCAAGGGCATTCTCGTCAACATCTTCGGCGGCATCATGAAGTGCGACACCATCGCCGAAGGCGTGATCGCCGCGTGCAAGGCGGTGAACCTCTCGGTGCCGCTGGTGGTGCGCATGAAGGGTACCAACGAAGAACTGGGCAAGAAGATGCTGGCCGAGTCGGGCCTGCCCATCATCAGTGCCGACAGCATGGCCGAGGCGGCCACGAAGATCGTCGCCGCAGTGAAGTAAGGCCCGGAGAACCACCATGAGCATCCTGATCGACAAGAACACCAAGGTCATCACGCAGGGCATCACCGGCAAGACCGGCCAGTTCCACACCCGCATGTGCGTGGCCTATGCCAACGGCAAGAACTGCTTCGTCGCCGGCGTCAACCCCAAGAAGGCCGGCGAGGCTTTCGAGGGCATTCCCATCTACGCCAGCGTGCAGGACGCCAAGGCCCAGACCGGCGCCACCGTCAGCGTGATCTACGTGCCGCCGGCCGGCGCTGCCGCCGCCATCTGGGAGGCCGTGGAAGCCGACCTGGACATGGCCATCTGCATCACCGAAGGCATCCCCATCAAGGACATGCTGGAAGTGCGCAACAAGATGAAGGCCAAGGAGGCCGCCGGCGGCAAGAAGACGCTGCTGCTGGGCCCCAACTGCCCGGGCACCATCACGCCCGACGAGCTCAAGATAGGCATCATGCCCGGGCACATCCACAAGCCCGGCCGCGTGGGCGTGGTCAGCCGCTCCGGCACGCTGACCTACGAAGCCGTGGCGCAGCTCACCGAGCTGGGCATAGGCCAGAGCAGCGCCGTGGGCATCGGCGGCGACCCCATCAACGGCCTCAAGCACATCGACGTGATGAAGCTGTTCAACGACGATCCGAACACCGACGCCGTCATCATGATCGGCGAGATCGGCGGGCCCGACGAGGCCGAAGCCGCGCGCTGGTGCAAGGACCACATGAAAAAGCCCGTCGTGGGCTTCATCGCCGGCGTCACCGCGCCGCCGGGCAAGCGCATGGGCCATGCCGGCGCGCTGATCTCCGGCGGTGCCGACACCGCCGACGCCAAGCTCGCCATCATGGAAGAGTGCGGCTTCAAGGTCACGCGCAACCCCTCGGAAATGGGCCGCCTGCTCAAGGGCCTGCTGTAACGCCCGTGGCGCCGGCCGGCCCCGGCCGGCGTCTGTAGTTCCCACAAGCTGACCGCGAACTGACGCCGCATACACTGGCGCGCCGCAGCAAGCGCGACGCGCGACGAGAGCCCCCGCCATGATGGAAATGTTCTCCAACCCGGCCTTCTGGGTCGCCGTCGGTCAGATCATCCTGATCGACATCCTGCTCGGGGGCGACAACGCCGTGGTCATCGCGCTGGCCTGCCGCAAGCTGCCGCCGCAGCAGCGCATGAAGGGCATCATCTGGGGCACCGCCGGCGCCATCGGCCTGCGCGTCATCCTGATCTTCTTCGCGCTGACGCTGCTGGCCATCCCCTACCTCAAGCTGGTGGGCGCGCTGCTGCTGGTGTGGATCGGTGTCAAGCTGCTGGCGCCCGACGAAGAAGGGCACGGCGACATCGCGGCCAGCGACCGCCTGTGGGCCGCGGTGAAGACCATCATCGTGGCCGACCTGGTGATGAGCGTGGACAACGTCATCGCCATTGCCGGCGCTGCCGAAAGCGCCGGTGACCACCAGATGGTGCTGGTCATCTTCGGCCTGGTGGTGTCCATTCCCATCATCGTCTGGGGCAGCCAGCTGGTCATCAAGCTGATGGACCGCTTCCCCATGATCATCACCGCCGGCGGCATGCTGCTGGGCTGGATCGCCGGCACCATGGCCGTCACCGACCCCGCCGTGCTGCCCTTCGTGCCCACGCTGGAAGCAGCCCGTGAAGGCGGGCTGCCGCAGGTGGTGGCCTCGCTGCGCTACGGCGCCGGCGTGGCCGGTGCCCTGCTGGTGCTGGCCCTGGGCCTGTGGGTGCGCAAGCGGCGCGCCGCGAAGGCCGTTGCCGTGGCGGACTGACCCCGCCGGATGGCCCCGCGCCCGCCGGCGCCCGCCGACACCCAGGTCGCCGGCTGGCGCCTGCTGCGGCGCCTGGGCAGCGGCGCACAAAGCGAGGTCTACGCCGCCGAGCACCCGCGCTGGCCGGAGCCGGCGGCGCTGAAGCTGGTGCAGTTGGGCGGCCCCGAGCCGGCCGCCGCGGTGGCGGCCTTCCACGCCGCCACCCAGGCCGCGCGGCGCCTGCAGCACCCGGGCATCGTGCGCCTGTTGGATGCCGGCGTGCAGGGCGGCACCGGCTGGCTGGCCATGGAGCTGGCGCCCGGCGCCGACCTCACGCGTTACGTGCGCGAACCACGCCTGCTGCCCGAAGCCGCGGTGCTGCGCCTGGGCAGCCGCATCGCCGACGCCCTGGCCCACGCCCACGCACAAGGCGTGGTGCACCGCGACATGAAACCCGCCAACGTGCTGGTGGACTGGGCGGCGGACAGTGTCAAGCTGGTGGACTTCAGCCTGGCGCGTGCGCTGGGCGGCACCGCACAAACCGGCACCGGCATCGTGCTGGGCACGCCCAGCTACCTGGCGCCGGAGCAACTGGCCGGCGCGCCGCCCTCGGCGGCCGGCGACCTGTACGCGCTGGGCGTGACGCTGTTCGAGCTGCTGGCCGGCCGCCTGCCGCACGACGCCGAGTCCATGGGCGAGCTGCTGCGCCAGGTGGGCACCCAGCCGGCGCCGGCGCTGCACACGCTGCGCCCGCAGGTGTTGCCGGCCGTGAGCACGCTGGTGGCCGGCCTGCTGGCCAAGGTGCCGGCGGCGCGCCCGGGCGATGCCGCCGCGGTGTCGGCCGAGCTGCTGCGCCTGGCCGATGCCGCGGCAGCCGCCGAAGGTGGCCTCACGCCTTGAGCAGCCCGCCGGGCGGCCGCTGAGCAGGCGCTCCTGGGGATGGACATTTTTTACGCACGCGTACCAGCTACCACCGATGTCACGCCCAGACACGGGGGGCGGCCTGGCGCCGGGCGGGTTCCGATGCACAATCCGCGTCCACCCCGACCCCACGTGCACCTTTGCCCGCCGTGCCTTTGACGATAGAGCTGCATGCTGCCGTGGACCCGGGCCGCGCGCGCAGCAACAACGAAGATTCGGTGGCCACCGACACCGAGGTGGCACTGGCCGTGCTGGCCGACGGCATGGGCGGCTACAACGCCGGCGAAGTGGCCAGCAACATGGCCACCGGCTTCATACGCGGCGAGCTGGGCCGCTGGCTGCGCGAAGCCGGCGAGCAGGCCAGCGACGCCGAGGTGCGCCGCGCGATGGACATCTGCGTGGACAACGCCAACCGCGCCATCTTCAACGCCGCCAACTCCAACCCGCAGTACGCCGGCATGGGCACCACGCTGGTGGTGGCCGTGTTCCGCGACAACCGGGTGATGCTGGGCCACGTGGGCGACAGCCGCTGCTACCGCCTGCGCGGCGGGCGGCTGCAGCAGGTCACGCGTGATCACTCGCTGCTGCAGGAGCAGATAGACGCCGGCTTGATCACGCCCGAGCAGGCCGCGTTTTCCGCCAACAAGAACCTGGTCACGCGCGCCGTGGGCGTGGAAGACACCGTGCTGCTGGAGACCCACCAGCACGAGGTGCAGCCCGGCGACATCTACCTGCTGTGCTCCGACGGCCTGTCGGACATGGTGGACGATGTGGGCATTGCGCAACTGCTGCTGGCCGCCGACACGCTGGAAACCGGTAGCCGTGCACTGATAGCCGCCGCCAACGACGCTGGCGGAAAGGATAATATCTCCGTGATCCTGGCGCGTGCCGGCGGTGGCTCCGGCAGCCCCGCACGCTCCTGGTGGCCGTTCAGGCGCTGAAGCCAGCGCCGGCACCGCGGCAGAACAAGCGTCAGACAAGCCCGCCGTCACAAGCGCCGGGTGAACACGAGGGCAGGCATGGGCAAGCTGGTCGTATCGCTCGACGGTGTGGTCATCAAGGAAGTCCAGATCACCAAGGACAAGACCACCTTGGGCCGCCGGCCGTACAACGACATCGTCATCGACAACCTCGCCGTCAGCGGCGAGCACGCCGTGCTGCAGATGGTGGGTGCCGACGTCTTCATCGAAGACCTCAACAGCACCAACGGCACCTACATCAACGGCAAGGCCATCAAGAAGCAGCTGCTCACGCACAACGACACCGTCGAGATCGGCAAGTACAAGATCAAGTACCTGGTGGACGACGGCGGCGAGTACGAAAAGACCATGATCATGCGGCCCGGCGCCAGCGCGCCGCCGCCGCTGGGCGCCAGCAGCCCCACCAGCTCGGCCCACCCTTCGCTGTCGGGCGCCAGCTCGGGCTTCGGCAGCCTCACCGGCACCGCGCCGGCGGTGCAGCCGGCCTCCATCAAGGTGCTCAACGGCGCCGCCGCCGGCCGCGAGGTGACGCTGACCAAGGTCGTCACCACCGTGGGCAAGCCCGGCGTCCAGGTGGCCAGCATCACGCGCCGGCCCAACGGCTACGCCTTCTCGCACGTGGAAGGCACGGTGCGCCCCAGCGTCAACGGCGTGCCGCTGGTGGGCGACTCGGTGCCGCTGCGCAACGGCGACGTCATCGAGCTGGCCGGCACGCAGATGCAGTTCGTTCACCGCTGAGCACCGGGGCGGGGCCAGGCGGCGCCTCCCGGCGCCGTGAACCCCGTCACGAGCCGGCGCACTGCGTCGCAGGCGTCGGCACCGTCTGCCGAATCTTCGTCTTGCGCAGCGCAGCGCGGCAGAGCAGCATGGCCGTCTTCTCTCGAGACCGGCCGCGCCCAACCTCTCCGCCATGCAGATCCGTGTTCTCGGGTGTTCCGGCTCCATCGCCGCGGGCTGCCGCACCACCTCGTTTCTGCTGGACGACGATGTGCTCATAGACGCCGGCACCGGCGTGGGCGACCTCACGCTGCAGCAGATGGCGGCCATCGACCACATCCTGGTCACCCACTCGCACCTGGACCATGTGCTGGCCATAGGCCTGCTGGCCGACAGCGTGGCGCGCCTGCGCCGCGCCGCCGGCGCGCCGCCGGTGCAGGTGCACGCGCTGCCGGCCACCATTGCCGCGCTGCGGCTGCACGTGTTCAACGGCGTCATCTGGCCCGACTTCACCCGCCTGCCCAACGCCGACAACCCGGTGCTGGCCTTCGCGCCGGTGCAGGTGGGCGATGTCATCACCCTGGGCCGGCGCCGCGTGGAAGTGCTGCCCGCCAGCCACACTGTGCCCGCCGTGGGCTACGCCGTGCTGGGCAGCGAAGGCGCCTGGGTGTTCACCGGCGACACCGGGCCCAACCCGGCGCTGTGGCAGCGCCTGGCAACGCTGCGCGTGAGCCAGCTGGTCATAGAAACCGCCTTCAGCGACGAAGAAGCAGCGCTGGCCACCGTGAGCCGCCACCTGTGCCCGGCCGAGCTGAAGCGTGAGCTGGCGGCTTTGCAGACACCCGCCCAGGTGTACATCACCCACATCAAGCCCGGCGAGGTGGACGCGGTGATGAGCGAGATCGCCGCCCAGGGCGGCGCCCACCACATCACCGCGCTGAGCCCGGGGCAGGTGATGGCGCTGGCGGACTGAGGCGGGCTGACACTTTTTGTCAGCACCCACCGGCTGCGGACCAATCGCGGCAGCGCAGGTGACCAAAAGCGTCAATATGGATGCGGAAAGTCACGCCGGAAACGGGTTTTGACGCTGGCACGACCCCTGCATTGAAGGGGGTGGTCACCGACCCAACCCATCCTAGGAGCCCTCCGACCATGAAGCGCGTACAACAAGGTTTTACTCTTATCGAACTGATGATCGTTGTGGCGATCATCGGCATCCTGGCGGCGGTGGCGTTGCCGGCGTACCAGGACTACACCATCAAGGCTCGAGTTTCGGAAGTGGTGCTGGCTGCCAGCCAATGCCGCACATCCATCGCTGAAACCTATCAGACGGCACCTGCAGGTGCCGCACCGGGCATAAACGGCTGGGGCTGTGAAGAGACTGTGGGTCCCGCCACCAAGTTTGTGCAAACGGTGACCACTGATGCCGATGGCGTCATCACCGTAACTGCGTCGAACGATGCCGGTTTGGGCGCAGCGGCCAGCACCACCATTACGTTGACGCCTCAGAGTGCGACGGGCACGGCGTTGACTGTTGCCGACATCCCGAGCCAAGTCGGCGGCTTCAGCTGTCAGCCTGGCACGATGCCTCCCAAGTTCCTGCCGGGTTCTTGCAAGTAAGCATCGCGCGGCTTATGCGTAGGAAAGAAGGGCGCCGTAGGCGCCCTTCTTTCCGTGCAAGTACGTTTCGCTAGGGTCCGATCGGTTGGGTGCGTGATGATTTTTACTACCACAGATGTGCTACCCCACGTGAAGCCAGCTAAGCCGAGTTGCTTAACTATCTGTTCTAGGTTCCGTGCAGCCGCTTTCCACTTGGCCTTGAGTTTGGTGGTCGCGGTCATGGTTGCCGCGCTCATCTTCGGCCTGTGGTACCCCGGCCCTTACCGAGCCCTGGCCGGTGGCACCGCGCTGTTCCTGCTGATCGCCGCCGTCGACGTGGTGATGGGGCCGTTGCTGACCCTGGTGGTGTTCAACCCCGCCAAGCCCCGCCGCGAACTGCGGCGGGACCTGGGCACCGTGGCCGTGCTGCAGATTGCCGCCCTGGCTTACGGCGCTTGGACCATGGCGGCGGCGCGGCCCACGCACCTGGCCTTCGAGGTAGACCTGTTTCGTGTCGTCACCGCGGCCGATCTGGCGCAGTCGTCCTTGCAAGAAGCCCCGCCCGAGCTGCGCCGCCTGCCCTGGACCGGCCCGGTGTTGATAGGTGCGCTGCCGCCGCGCAACCCGGACGAGCAGTACGAAAGCATCATGCGCGGCCTGGCCGGCCAGCATCTGGCGGCCACGCCGCGCTACTGGGTGGCTTTCGACACGCTGCGCGACCAGGCCCGGGCCAAGGCGCAGCCGCTGCAAGTGCTGGAACAGGCGGGTAAGCTGAACCCGGCGCAGCGCGAAGCGCTGCAGGCCGCCGCACGCCAACCGGCCGTCGCACAACCGCCGATGTGGTTGCCGGTGGTGGGCCGCCATGCGACCTGGCTGGCGCTGCTGGGCCCCGACGGCACGCCGGCGGCCTTTGTGGACATCGACCCGTACTGACGGCCGGCCCGGCCGGTGGTCATCCCGCACCGGCACCGCACGGCGCGGCATGGAGCGCGACGTGCCGGCTTGTTAGCATCCTCGCCCCCGCGTCTGCCACCTGGGGTGGCGGTCCTGCCACCTTGCCCGCCACCTCCACGCCGCGCCCCGCCTCCCTGCTGCTGGCTGCCGCCATCGCCGCGGCCACGGCGCCTTCGCTGCTGGCCTGGAACGTCTCGCCTTCGCCCACCTTCCTGAATCAGGCGCTGGCGCTGTTGTTGTGGGGTTTGTTTGTGGCGGCCAGCGCGCCGGCCGCCGGCGCGGCTGCAGGCCGCGGGCCGGCACCGCTGTGGATGGCGCTGGCCTTGCTGGCCGGCGCGGTGTTGTGGTCCTGGGGGCCGGGGCTGCTGCCTGCCAGCCTGGCGCTGTCGGCGCTGGGGCTGCTGGCGGCGGCAGCGCTGCTGGTGGCTGCCGGTGCCGCAGCCGGGCGCCGGCACGACGCGGTGCAGGTGTTCGTGGCCTTTTGCGTGGCCTGGCTGGTGGCCGGGCTGCTGGCGGTGGTGGTGGCGCTGATCCAGGTGTTTGCGCCGGCGCTGGCCGACGGCACGTTCATCGCACGCTCGGGCCACGTGGGCCGCGCGGTGGGCAACCTGCGCCAGCCCAACCACTTGTCCACCCTGCTGCTGTGGGCCGTGGTGGCCACGGTGGCGCTGGCCGAGCTGCGGCGCCTGCCCTGGCGTGCCGCGGCGGGGCTGCTGGCGGCGCTGGTGCTGGCGGTAGTGCTCACCGGTTCGCGCACCGGCGGGGTGGGGGTGGCGCTGCTGCTGGCCTGGGCGCTGGCCGATGGCCGGCTTTCGCGCCCGGCGCGCTGGCTGCTGGGGCTGGGCGCGCCGCTGGCCTACGCGGGCTGGTCGGCGGTGCTGGCGCTGCGGCACCTGGGTGCCTCGGCGCGGCTGGGTGAGGCCGACTTGTCCAGCTCGCGCCTGGCCATCTGGGCCGACACGCTGACGCTGCTGCGCCAGCAGCCCTGGGGCGGCGTGGGCTTTGGCGAGTTCAACCTGGCCTGGTCGCTGACACCCCTGCCCGGCCGGCCCACGGCGTTTTTCGACCACACGCACAACCTGCCGCTGCAACTGCTGGTGGAGCTGGGCCTGCCGCTGGGGCTGCTGGTGCTGGCGCTGCTGCTGTGGGCCTTGCTGCGTGCGGTGCACCGCGCGTGGCAGGTGCTGGGCGAGCGGGGCCATGCCCGGCGTGCGGCGCTGGTGTTCGTGGCCATGGTGGGGCTGCACAGCCTGCTGGAGTACCCGCTCTGGTACGCCTACTTCCTGTTGCCGGCGGCCTGGGCCTGGGGCTTTGTGCTGGCGGGCGAACCGGCCGCTGCAGATACCAATGCTGATGCCCATGCGGCGCCGGCGCGGCCGCGCGCCGGGCCTTCTGTGGCCTGGCTGGTGGCCGGCGGCGCCTTGTCGTTGGCGGCGGTGCTGGCGGTGGTGGACTACGCGCGTGTGGCCAGCATCTTTGCCGCGCGGCCGGGCCTGCCGCCGCTGGCCGAGCGCATCGCCGCCGGTCAGCGCAGCTGGCTGTTCGCCCACCACGCCGACTATGCGCGCGTCACGGCGGCCGCGCCGGGTGACGTGTCCGCGGCGGACTTCGGGCGCACCGTGCACTACCTGCTGGACACGCGGCTGGCCATCGCCTGGGCCCAGGCGCTGGCCGCTCAGGGCCATGTGGACGAAGCGCGGCACCTGGCGGCGCGCCTGCGCGAGTTCCACCGGCCGGAGGCGCAGGCGTTTCTGGCCGTCTGCGACGACCCTGCCGCGGCGGCGCAGGCCTTCCAGTGCCAGCCGCCGGGGCGTGCCCTCGCCTGGCGGGAGCTGTTGCGCTAGCCGGGGCCTTGGTCAACCGTCGCCCGGCCACGCAGACGCGCCGGCCCAAGCCCCTCGCCCGCGCCTGCTTGCGGCTTTCACCTCGGCCTGTGATTAAATGAGATTCGAAGTGATACGGAGAGATTAATGCCGTCGTCTGAAACCCGCGTGGTGACGTCGCATCTGCCGCTGGCGCTTGCCGACAAGGTGGATGGTTTGGCCGAGCGGCTGGACAGGTCGCGCGGCTGGATCGTCAAGCAGGCGCTGACCGCCTTCGTTGCGCAAGAGGAAGAGCGCCACAGGCTGACGCTGGAAGGCCTGGCCGACGTGAAAGCCGGCCGCACCATCGACCATGCCGCCGTCAAGGCCTGGGCCGACAGCCTGGACACGGCCACGCCGCTGCCGGCACCCCCATGCAGGTGAAGTGGAGCAGCGCCGCCCTGAACGATCTGGTGCGGCTGCATGCTTTTCTGGCAGATGTGAACCCGCGTGCCGCCGCCAAGGTGGTGCAGTCGCTGACCGGTGCCGTTGACGGGCTCCTGCAGAACCCTCGCCTGGGTCTTCAACTTGCAGAGTTCAGTCCGGACGAAGTTCGCCGCATCATTGTGGGCGCTTACGAAGTCCGCTATGCCATCGTCGCCGATGTGATCCACATCGTGCGCCTGTGGCATACCCGCGAGGAGAGGTGAGGCGTGCCGAGTCGCGCCGTCACAGCGCGGGCAGCGGCCTCCCGTCAGCGGTAGCTGGCGCGGTTCAGCGGTTGGCTGGCGCCACCCAGTCGCCGCTCTTGCCGCCGTGTTTTTCCAGCAGGCGTATGCCGGTCATTTCCATGCCGCGGTCGGCCGCCTTGCACATGTCGTAGATGGTGAGCAGGCCCACCTGCACGGCGGTCAGCGCTTCCATCTCCACGCCGGTGCGGCCCAGCGTTTCCACCTGCGCGGTGCAGCGCACCTCGCAGGCGGCCTCGTCCAGCGCAAAGTCCACCGTCACGCGGGTGATGGGCAGCGGGTGGCACAGCGGCACCAGGTCGGCGGTGCGCTTGGCGCCCTGGATGGCCGCGATGCGCGCCACGGCCAGCACATCGCCCTTGGCGGCGCGGCCTTCGCGCACCAGCGCCAGCGTGGCCGGCAGCAGGCGTATGCGGCCTTCGGCGCGCGCCACGCGGTGGGTCACGTCCTTGGAAGCCACGTCCACCATGTGGGCTTGGCCGGCGGCGTCAAAGTGGGTCAGCGGGGCAGTCATCGCGCAGCAATGTCCAGGGTCTGTTGACGTATGAATCGAACCCGCGCCGGGGTGGCCAAGGGCCCTGGCGTAGGCGCGTCGCGCAGCGCGGGCTTGCCCGCCCGCGCAAGCGGCGCAACACCCGCCAGGGCCCTTGGCAACCCCGGCCCTTCGGGTGGGGCCCCGCGAAGGGCCCACTCGTTGTTGCAGGGCTTCGCCGGGTATGCAACCCGGCTGTGCCCTGCGCCTAGATTGGGCCCTTTGCGGGGCCCCACGCGGGTGCGATTCATATGCCAACAGACCCTGCAACATCTTGGTGTCATCATTGTCCTGCGGAACACTAGGCGCCTGCCGGCGCTCCAACCGCGAGTTGTTCGCTCCTGTTCGCCATGGGCCGTCTGCGCGCGGCCAGCCCTTGCCTTGAACATCACTGCCCCCCGCCTTCCACAGCGCGCCTACCCCCGCCTGCAGCGTGGCGTGGCCGCGCTGCTTGTCGCGGCCTTGAGCTGGACCGCCGTGCCGCTGCGCGCCCAGCCCGCCCCACCGCCCACGCAGGTGCGCCTGCCCGCGCTGGGCGAGGCGGCTTCCGAAGACCTCAGCGTGAGCGCCGAGCGCCGGCTGGGCGAACAGGTGATGCGCCAGGGCCGGCGCGACCCGGTGTACCTGGACGACCCGGTGCTGCTGGCCTATGTGCAGTCGTTGTGGAACCCGCTGGTGGCGGCGGCCCGCCAGCGCGGCGACATCGGGCCCGACATCGAGAGCCAGTTCGCGTGGGAGGTGTTTCTGCTGCGCGACCGCAGCGTCAACGCCTTTGCCATGGTGGGCGGCTACGTGGGCGTGCACCTGGGGCTGATCTCGTTGGCCAACAGTGCCGACCAGGTGGCCTCGGTGCTGGCGCACGAGCTGGTGCACGTCTCGCAGCGCCACATCGCGCGCAGCATCGCACCTTCGCAGCGGGCCACCATGCTGGCGCTGGCCACCATGCTGCTGGGCATGATCGCCGCCGGCCGCAGCGGCAACGTGGACCTCGCCCAGGCCGGCATCGCTGCGGGCCAGGGCGCGGCCATTCAGGGCCAGCTCAACTTCTCGCGCGACATGGAGCGCGAGGCCGACCGCATAGGCTACGGCCTGCTGGGCATGGCCGGTTTCGACCCCGCCGGCGCCAGCGGCATGTTCGAGCGCATGGACAACGCCTCGCGCCTGGCCGACAACGGCAGCTTCCCCTACCTGCGCAGCCACCCCTTGACGGTGGACCGCATTGCCGAGGCCCGCAACCGGGCGCTGATGGAGCCGCCGCGCAGCGCTGCAGCGCCTGCTCGCCGCCTGCAGCATGCGCTGATGCAGGCGCGCGCGCGCGTGCTGGTGGACGAGGGCGCACAGGCCTTGCAGCGCTTCAACGGCGAGACCTCGTCGCCCGAGCTGGCCGACCAGGTGGCCGCGCTGTACAGCGGCGCACTGGCGTCTTCGCTGCTCAAGGAACATGCCCGCGCCGAGCGTCACACCGCCCAGGCGCTGCAGATGGCGCAGCAGGCGCAGCCGCGCGAGCCGGCGGCCGAGCAGGCGCTGCAGCTGTTGCAGGCGCAGGTACGGCTGGCCGCCAATGACGGCGACGGTGCGCTGCGGGCCTTGCAGGCGGTGCCTCGCGGCGCCTACACGCGGGTGGTGATGTTGATGGGGGCGCAGGCCGAGCTGGCCCGGCACCGCCAGCACCTGGCGGGGGCTGACAACGCCGCGCTGCGCGAACGGGCCGAGGCCTTGCAGACCTGGCTGGCCGACCTGCCCACCGACGCGCTGGCCTGGGACCAACTCGCCACCGTGGCCGACGCGCTGGGCTGGCGGCTGCGCAGCCTGCGCGCGGCGGCCGAGGCGCGGGCGGCCGTGGGCGACCTCGCCGGCGCGATAGACCGCCTGCACGCGGCGCAGCTGGCATCGCGCGGCGCGCAGGGGCAGGACTTCATCGAGGCCTCGGTCATCGATGCCCGGCTGCGGCAGATCAGCCAGCTGCGGCGCGAGCTGGCGCTGGAGGCGCGTGCGGGGCGCGACGGCCCTTGACGGCACGCCCGCCGGCGTTCCCAACACGGCGCAAGGCGCACAGAATGTCCGCTCCGGTCAGGAGGGACAGATGGCATCGGCGGTAACGACGCGCGTGGCCAGGGCAGCAGCCCGGCGGCAGGTTCTGGGCAGGCTGGCGCGCAGCGTGGTGCCGGCCGCACTCGCTGCGCTGGCCCTGGCGGCGCCGGCAACGGCCGCGCGCGTGGCCTCGGTGTCGCCGCAGGGCGAGGTGGCCGAGGTGCGCCAGGTGGTGGTGCGCTTCAGCGAGGCCGTGGTGCCGGCCGGCGACCCGCGGCAGCCGGCGCCGTTCACGCTGCAATGTGAAGGCGGCACGCCCGCTGCCGATGGCCGCTGGGCCAACGACCGCCGGTGGCTGCTGGACCTGCGCGAGCCCTTGCCCGCAGGCCGGCGCTGCACCTTGCAGGCCGCACCGGGCTTTGTGCCGCTGTCCGGCGAGCTGCAAGGGCCCACGCGCTTCAGCTTTTCCACCGGCGCGCCGGCCATTGTGTCGGTGCAGCCCTGGCCAGGCTCGCAGATAGAAGAAGAACAGCACTTCCTGCTGCGCCTGAACGGGCGCGTCACACCGGCCAGCGTCGCCGAGGCCGCCTGGTGCGAGGTGCAAGGCCTGGGCGAACGCATCCCCTTGCGCATCGTGCAAGGCGAACTGCGCACGCGGCTGCTGCGCCAGCGCTGGGGCTACCCGGACACGCCGCAGGTGCTGGTGGTGGCCTGCCAGCGCCCGCTGCCGGCCGAGGCCGGCATGCGCCTGATCTGGGGGCCGGGCATCACCGCCGCCGACATCACCACGCCCGGCCAGCCGGCGCTGGTGTCGCGGCGTACACAGCGCTTTGAATGGAAGGTGCGCCCGCGCCTGCTGGCCGAGTTTTCCTGCGAGCGCGAGAACGCCAACACACCCTGCATGCCGCTGCGCCCGCTGGCCGTGCGCTTCAACGCCCCGGTGCCGCGCGACATCGCCCTGCAGGCGCGTTTGCAGCCACTGGACGCTGCCGGTGCGCCGGCCGGCGCCGCCTTGCAGCCGATGACACCGGACGACGACCCCGGCACGCTGAGCCAGCTGCGTTTTGCCGCACCGTTGCCCGAGAACACCCGTTTTGCGCTCACGTTGCCGGCCGCGCTGCGCGACGACGCCGGCCGGCCGCTGGCCAATGCCGCCGCCTTTGCGCCCATGGCGGTGGCCACCGCCGGCATGCCGCCGCTGGCACGGTTTGCTGCCGCACCCTTCGGCATCCTGGAAGCCGGAGCCGCTACCGGCGGTGGCCGTGGCCGCGGCACGACCGAGCCGGCGCTGTTGCCGCTGACACTGCGCCTGGTGCAGGCCGACCTGGCCGGCGCCAGCACCGGCGGTGCCCTGCGCTTCAAGCACCTGGACGCCTCGGTGGACGACGCCACGCTGCTGCGCTGGATACACCGCCTGCAGGCCGACCACGACGCGCAGTGGCGCACGCGCAGCCAGCCCCTGTTGGCCAGCGAAGCGGGCGTGCGCCGCGTGGAGCTGCCGGCCTTCGAGCCCGGCACCGCACGCGCCACCGAGGTGGTGGGCGTGCCGCTGCCGCAGCGCGGGCTGCACCTGGTGGAGGCCGAGTCGCGCGTGCTGGGCCATGCGCTGCTGGAAGAACGCGGCCCCATGTACGTGCGCACCGCGGCCCTGGTCACCAACCTGGCAGTGCACTTCAAGCGCGGGCGCTCGTCCAGCCTGGTGTGGGTGACGCAGCTGGACCGCGGCGCACCCGTGGCCGGCGCGCAGGTGGCCGTCAACGACTGCCGCGGCCGCGCCTTGTGGAGCGGCAGCACCGGCCGCGACGGCCTGGCGCACATCCCGCGCGGGTTTGCCGAAGAGGGCAACGAAGAAGCCTGCCCCGGCCGCGGCGGCCTGTTCGTCACGGCGCGCGCGGCAGGCGATGTGGGCCTGGTGTTCTCGCAATGGCAGCGCGGCATAGAACCTTGGCGCTTCAATCTGCCCACCGGCTGGGCCGGCGCCACCGACGCGCCCGACCGCGTGGCCCACACGGTGATGGACCGCACGCTGCTGCGCCGCGGCGACACCTTGTCCATGAAGCACTTCTTGCGCGACGCGGTGGCGCAAGGCCTGGCGCTGCCGGCCAGCGACACGCTGCCCGACGAGCTGCGCCTGGTGCATGTGGGCAGCGACACCGAGCACCGCCTGCCGCTGGCCTGGCCCGGCGGCGCCCGCTCGGCGCAAAGCCAGTGGGCGGTGCCGCGCAACGCCGCGCTGGGCAGCTACGACGTGGTGCTGGTGCGCAGCGAGCAGGCCGCCGGTGGCGGTGAACAACGCTGGCGCAGCGGCAGCTTCCGCGTCGAATCCTTCCGCGTGCCGCTGGCCGAGGCGCGGCTCACGGCACCGGCCGGTGCGCTGGTGGCGCCGGCTGCGCTGCCGCTGGCCGCACAACTCAACGCCTTTGCCGGCGGCCCGCTGCCGGGGCGCGAGCTGGAACTGTCGGCACTGCTCAGGCCGCGCACGCCGGCCTTTGCCGGCTGGGACGACTACAGCTTTGCCGCGCCGCGTGCCGCCTTGCCGGGCACCGACAGCGATGCCGACGACAGCGAAGCCGCCGGTCGCCAGGACGGCGCCCGCCTGGTGGCGCAGCGCCTGGCGGCGCGTACCGACGCCCAGGGCGCGGCGCAGTTGGTGGTGGCCGATCTGCCGGCGCTGGAAGGCCCGGCCGAGCTGCAGGCCGAACTGAGCTTCAACGACCCTGCCGGCGAGCGCCAGACCGTGGCCCAGCAATGGCCGCTGTGGCCGGCGCAGGTGGTGGCCGCGCTGCGTGTGCCCGACTGGGTGGCGGTGCGCAGCACGGCGGCCGTCAGCGCCGCGGTGCTGGACACGCAAGGCCGCCCGCTGGCCGGCCAGGCGGTGGAGCTGCTGGGGCGGCAACACCGCAGCCTGTCCACACGCCAACGCATCGTGGGTGGCTTCTACGCCTGGGAGCACCGGCGCGAGACCACCGAGCTGGGTGTGCTGTGCACCGGCCGCACCGACCGCAGTGGTCGCCTGGCCTGCAGCGTGCCCTTGAACGTGCAAGGCGAGATCGAGCTGGTGGCGCGTGCGCGCGATGCCCAGGGCCGCGTCAGCCAGGCCGCCGCCACGCTGTGGGCCTTTGCCGGCGACGACGCCTGGTTTGCGCAGGACAACGCCGACCGCATAGACGTGCTGCCCGAAAAGCGCGAGGTGGAGCCGGGCCAGGTGGCGCGCCTGCAGGTGCGCATGCCGTTTCGGCGCGCCACGGCGCTGGTGAGCATAGAGCGCGAGGGCATCGTCGACGCCAGGGTGGTGGAACTCAGCGGCCGCGAGCCGGTGATCGAGTGGCGGGTACCGCGCGGTGCCGGCGACCCGCTCGGCGCCTGGACGCCCAACGTGTTTGTCAGCGTGCTGGTGCTGCGTGGCCGCGTGCGCGAGGCGCCGTGGTGGTCGCTGTTCACCTGGGGCTGGCGAGACCCGGCCGACTGGTGGCAGGCCTTCCGCCACGAACAGGGCGACTGGCAGCCGCCCACCGCGGTGGCCGACCTGGCGCGACCGGCCTACAAGCTGGGCGCCACGCAGCTGAGCATAGGCCGCGCGCAACAGCAGCTGGACGTGCGCGTCACCACCGACCGCAGCGAAGCCGCGCCGCGCCAGACGGTGCGCGCCACCGTGCAGGTCAGCCACGGCGGCCGGCCGGTGCCCGGCGCCGAAGTGGCCTTTGCCGCGGTGGACGAAGGCCTGTTGGCGCTGATGCCCAACGACAGCTGGCAGCTGCTCGAGGGCCTGTGGCAGCCACGTCCCTGGAGCGTGGAGACGGCCACGGCGCAAAGCGAGGTCATAGGCCGGCGGCACTTTGGCCGCAAGGCCTTGCCGCCCGGCGGCGGCGGCGGGCGCAACCCCACGCGCGAGCTGTTCGACACCTTGCTGCTGTGGCGCGGCAGCGTCACGCTGGATGCGCAGGGCCGCGCGGTCATCGACGTGCCCTTGAACGACACGCTGGGCAGCTTCCGCCTGGTGGCCATCGCCGATGCGGGGGGCGGCGCCGGCCAGCAGCGTTTCGGCGCCGGCGAGGCCCGTGTGCGCTCCACGCAAGACCTGCAACTGCTGCCCGGCCTGGCGCCGCTGGCGCGCGAAGGCGACCGCTTCGATGCCGGCTTCACGCTGCGCAACACCACGCAGCGGCCGCTGGCGGTGCGCGCCACGCTGGCGGCCCGCGCCAGCGGGCCCGCCGGCACACAGCCGCTGGCCTTCGAACCGCGCACGCTGACGCTGGCCCCCGGCGCCGCCACCGAAGTGCATTGGCCGGTGCAGGTCCCGCTGGGCGTGTCGCGCCTGGACTGGGACGCTGCCGTCGAGGCCGACACCGGTGCCGCCGCCGACCGTGCGCAAGCCCCCCTGCGCGACAGCGTGCGCGTGGTGCAGGCCGTGCAGCCGGCGCTGCCGCAGCGGGTGCTGCAGGCCTGGCTGCAGCCGCTGCAAGGCGAGTTGCGCTGGCCGCTGGCGCTGCCGGCCGATGCACGGGCCGACAGCGGCGAGGTGGTGGCCGCCTTGCAGTCGCGCCTGGCCGAGGTGCCGCCGGGGCTGCGCCGCTGGTTCGAGCGCTACCCCTACACCTGTCTGGAGCAGCAGTTCTCGCGCGCCGTCGCGCTGGGCGACCGCGCCGCCTGGGAGCGGCTGCAAGGCGAGATCAGCGGCTACCTGGACGCCGACGGCCTGGCCGACTACTTCCCACCCGGCGCCGACCGCCCGGCGCGCGGCAGCGACCGCCTCACCGCCCATCTGCTGGCGGTGGCGCAGGTGGCGGGCCGCGAGTGGCCGGCGCCGGCGCGCGAAGCCATGCTGCAAGGCCTCACGGCCTTTGTCGAAGGGCGGCTGGAACGCCGCTTCAACGCGCCGCGGCCCGATCTGCAGGTGCGCAAGCTGGCGGCGCTGGCGGCGCTGGCGCGTCACGACCGTGCCGGCCTGCGCAGCTGGCAGGCGTTGCCGTTCAACCCCGGCACCTGGCCCACCTCGGCGCTGCTGGACGCCTGGACGGTGCTGGACAAGTTGCCTCCTTTTGCGGCGCGCGAAGCGCAGCGCGACGAGGTGCAGCGCCTGCTGCGCACCCGCCTGGTGGCCGGCGGCAGCACGCTGTCGTTCAGCACCGAAGCCAGCGACGACTGGTGGTGGCTGATGGACGGCGCCGATGCCAATGCCGCGCGGCTGCTGCTGGCGGCGGTGGACGCGCCGGCCTGGCGCGACGAAGCGCCGCAGCTCTTGACCGGCGCCCTGGGGCGCCAGCGCGGCGGCGCCTGGAACACCACCACCGCCAACGTCTGGGGCGTGCTGGCGCTGCAGCGTTTTGCCGCGGTGTTCGAGGCCCAGCCGGTGAGCGGCCGCAGCGAGCTGCAACTGGGCACGCGCGAGGCGCAGCTGGACTGGGGCCAGGCCGGCGACGGCGGCAGCCTGAAGCTGCCCTGGCCCGGCAGCGCCGAGCCGCAGGCGCTGGTGGCGCGGCACCAGGGCAGCGGCCGGCCGTGGATAGGCGTGCAGGCCCTGGCGGCGATTCCGCTGAGCGAACCGCTGGCCGCCGGCTACCGCATTACACGCCGCGTCACCGCCGTGGAGCCGCGCGAAGGCGGCGTGCCGCGGCGCGGAGACGTGCTGCGCGTGCGCCTGGAGGTGCAGGCCCAGGCCGACCGCTCCTGGGTGGTGATCAGCGACCCGCTGCCCTCCGGTGCGGCGGTGCTGGGCGGCGGCCTGGGCCGCGACAGCGCACTGGCCACGCGCGGCGAAGAAGCCAGCGGTGCCGCGCCCACCTACATCGAGCGCGACACCGACGCCTGGCGGGCCTACTTCGAGTGGCTGCCGCGCGGGCGCCATGTCATCGAGTACACAGTGCGCTTGAACACCAGCGGCCGCTTCGGCCTGCCGCCCACGCGGGTGGAGGCCATGTACGCGCCGGAGAGTTTTGGCGAAGTGCCCAACACGCCGCTGGAGGTGCGACCGTGAACCACCGCGCGGCGGCGTGGGCCCGGGCTGGCGCGCTGACCGGCGCGCTGACGCTGTGCAGCCTGCCGGCCTGGGCCCAGCCGTCGTTCGATGAAGTGCGCGCCGCGCACCGGCCTTCGGATGTGCTGCTGCTGGACCGCCATGGCGCGCCGCTGCAAACCCTGCGCCTGGACCACCAGGCCCGGCGCGGCCCCTGGGTGGCGCTGGACGACATCGCGCCTTCGCTGCGCGACGCGCTGCTGCTGGGCGAAGACCGGCGCTTCTGGGCCCACAGCGGCGTGGACTGGCGCGCACTGGCGGCCGGCGCCTGGGCGCAGGTGTCGGGCGGGCCGGCGCGCGGCGCCAGCACCTTGAGCATGCAGCTGGCGGCCTTGCTGGACGACACGCTGGCGCGGCCCGCCGGTGGGCGCGGCGTCACGGCCAAGCTGGCGCAGGCTGCCCGTGCGCGCGCGCTGGAGTCACGCTGGAGCAAGCCGCAGATCCTGGAGGCCTACCTGAACCTGGTGCCCCTGCGCGGCGAACTGGTGGGTGTGTCGGCGGCGTCGCAGCAGTTGTTCGGCAAACACGCCAGCGGCCTGGACCGGCAGGAAGGCGCGCTGCTGGCGGCCATGGTGCGCGCGCCCAATGCCGCCGCACCGGCGCTGGAACGCCGCGGCTGCGAGCTGCTGCAAGCGCAACAGCTGGATTGCCGCGGCCTGGGCACCACCGTGGCCCACGCCCTGGCCCGCCGCCACGGCGCCATGGCCGGCGAAGCGCTGGCGCCGCATCTGGCGCGACAGTTGCTGCGTGAGGCCGGCACCGCGCCGCCGGTGCTGCACAGCACGCTGGACGCCGCCACCCAGCGCCTGGCGCTGCGTGCACTGCGCCAGCAACTGGCCGAACTGCGCGGCCGCGGCGTGGACGACGGCGCGGTGCTGGTGCTGGACAACGCCAGCGGCGAGGTGCTGGCCTGGGTGGGTTCGTCGGGGCCGGGTTTTTCCGACGCGCCGGCGGTGGACGCGGTGCTGGCGCGCCGCCAGCCGGGCTCGGCGCTCAAACCGTTTGTCTATGGCCTGGCGCTGCAGCAGCGGCTGATCACGCCGGCCACGCTGTTGTCGGACGCGCCGCTGGCGCTGGCCGCCGGCAACGCGCTGTACCGTCCGCAGAACTACGACCTGGCCTACCAGGGCGCCGTGACTGCGCGCGTGGCGCTGGCTTCCAGCCTGAACGTGCCGGCGGTGCGCGTGGCGGCCCTGCTGGGGCCGGACGCGCTGTTCGACAGCTTCAACGCCGCCGGCCTGGCGCTGCGCGAAAGCGCCGGCTGGCACGGCCATGCCATGGCGCTGGGCAGCGCCGAAGTCACCTTGCTGGACCTGGCCGCCGCCTACCGCATGCTGGCCGTGGGGGGCGCGTACCAGGCGCCGCGCTGGCAGGCGCGTGATGCTTTGCACAACGCCGCACCTGCGGCAGCGCGGCGTGTCTTCAGCCCTGCCGTGGCCTGGCTGGTGGCCGACATGCTGGCCGACCCGGCGGCGCGCGCACCCACCTTCGGCTTCGACAGCCCGCTGGCCACACGCGGCTGGGCGGCGGTGAAAACCGGCACCAGCAAGGATTTGCGCGACAACTGGTGCGTGGGCTTCTCCGACCGCTACACGGTGGCGGTGTGGGTGGGCAACGCCGGCGGTGCGCCCATGCACGGCGTCAGCGGCGTGGCCGGCGCGGCGCCGGTGTGGCGCGAGCTGATGCTGGCGCTGCATGCCGACAAGCCTTCGCGCCCGCCGGCGCCGCCGCCCGGCCTGCAGCGCGCGGGCCGCGAGTGGTTTGTTGAAGGCACGGCGCCGGGCCGGCAGGCGGCAACGGCGGTGGCCGTGGCGATGCCGGTGTTCGGCATCGCCACCCCGCGCGACGGCAGCGTGCTGCTGCTGGACCCGGACATCCCCGCTGCGGCGCAGCGTCTGGTGTTCGAAGGCGCGCCGGGCCGCTGGGTGCTGGGCGGGCGTGTGGTGGGCGAGGGCGCCCGCGTGCGCTGGCTGCCGCGCCCGGGCCGCCATGTGCTGGAGCGCCACCCGTTGCCGGGCCAAGGCGCGATGGGCGAAGCGGTGGACCGCGTGGTGTTCGAGGTGCGGGCAGCACCGCCGCCGCGCAAGCTCTAGCGGCGTTGCCGCCGCAAACCCTCAGTTGCGCGAGAACACGCGCTCCACGGCCACGTCGATGACCATGCCGCACAGGCTGTACAGCAGCGATCCGATCAGCGCGGCCCAGAAGCTCACGACGTAAAAACCTGAAACCAGCGACGACGCGGCCCAGAACATCAGCGCGTTGATGACGAACAGGAACAGGCCCAGCGTCAGCAGCGTCACCGGCAGCGTCAGCAGCACCAGCAGCGGCCGCACCAGCGTGTTCAGCAGGCCGATCACGAAGGCCGCCAGCAGGGCCCAGCCGAAGCTGGCCACGGCCACTCCGCTGTACAGGTGGGCCACCAGCAACAAGGCGGCGGCAAGCAACAACCAGCGCACGATCATCTTCATGCGCACAGCATAGCGTGGCGAGAACGCCGCTACCACTGCGTTTCACCTATGAAATTGCTTCTCACCCCTGGGCGGTTTGATTACCATCGCGGCTGTCCGATCGAATGGGCAGATGGCCGGCTACAGACCGAGCCACGCGGCGGTCGGCACCCACATCAACTGATGGAGAACATCCATATGGCAACTGCGAAGAAGGCCCCCGCCAAGAAGGCGGCGGCGAAGAAAGCCCCGGCGAAGAAGGCAGCACCGGCCAAGAAGGCCCCGGCGAAGAAGGCCGCTCCGGCGAAGGCCCCCGCCAAGAAGGCGGCTCCGGCCAAGAAGGCAGCGCCGGCCAAAAAGGCGGCAGCGAAGAAGGCCCCGGCCAAGAAGCGCACCCCGAACGCGGCCTTCATGAAGGCCATGACGCCCAGCGCTGCGCTGGCCGCCATCATCGGCGACAAGCCGCTGCCGCGCACCGAGGTGACGAAGAAGGTCTGGGAATACATCAAGAAGAACGGTCTGCAAGACAAGGCCAAGAAGACCATGATCAACGCCGACGCCAAGCTCAAGGAGATCTTCGGCAAGGCGCAGGCCTCGATGTTCGAGATGACCAAGATGATCAGCTCGCACCTCAAGTAAGAGGGCTGGCGAAGCATCCCCCAGGCCGGCTGATGCCGGCCTTTTTTTATGGGCCGCGCGTGCGCGCCTGTTACCCCAGATGCCGGGCGAAGAAGCCCAGCACCCGGTCGGTGTAGGCCGCGGGCTGGGCGCGGTACGAGCCTATGTGGCCGTGGCTTTCGGTGATCCACAGCTCGGCGCGTGCCGCGGCGGCCAGGCGCAGCGCATCGGCCGGCGGGATGAAACGGTCGCCGGCGCTGTGGATCATCAGGCAGGGCCGGCCAACCAGCCGCGTGGCGGCATCCAGCGGGCGCACGCGCTGCAGTGCCACGCCGGTGAGCGCGCGGCCTATGGCCAGCGCGCCGGGCAGCACGATGCCCGGCAGGCGGCTGAGCTTGCGGTACTGGCGCTCGATCATCTGGCCGAAGTCGCAGAAGGCGCTGTCGGCCACCACGGCCTGTATGGCGGGTTCGTCGGCGGCGGCCAGCAGCGTGCTGGCCGCGCCCATGGAAGCGCCCAGCACGCCTATGCGTGCATGGCCTTGGGCCTGCAGCCAGTCCACCGCGCCCAGCACGTCGAAACGTTCACGCTCGCCGTAGGTCAGGCGGGCGCGGCTGCTGTCGCCGTGGCCGCGCAGGTCGATCATCAGCACCGCCAGGCCGGCGGCGTTGAAACGCGCTGCCAGTTCGGCGGTGCTGGTCTTGAGTTCGTCGCCGCGGCAGGCGTCCTTGCCGTGCACGAACACCACCGCGCCCCGGGCCGCCGCGGCCGGCAGGTAGGTGGCGGCGATGCGGGCCAGGCCGTCGCGGGCCGCGAAGTGCACGGTGGCCCCGGCGGGCGGCGCGGGCGCCGGCCGGGCCGGCGCGCCGGGCGCCTTGCGCTGCACCGAGGTGAAGCGCTGCGCCACCAGGCCGGCAACGCCGGTGTAGCTCAACAGCACCAGGCTGGCGGCGAGGGCGGTGGTGGTGAGGACCATGGACGGGCTCCGGCAGCTGGGCGACAAGGCCTGCACTGTCGCGGCCGGGGCCGGCCGTTGTCCTTAAGCGCGTCCAAAAGATGCAGGCCTGGCGCCGGCGCAGGCCGCCTGCTGCAGCGGGCAGGCCGTCAGCCGGCCGGCAGGGTCAGCGTGAACACCGAGCCCTGCTGCGGCTCGCTGATGACCGTGATGCTGCCGCCCATGGCCTCGGCCAACTGGCGGCTCAGCGCCAGGCCCAGACCGGTGCCGCTGACGCTGCTGCGCTGGGCGCCCAGCCGTTCGAAGGGCTGGAACAGGCGCGGCAGCTGTTGCGGGTCTATGCCCACGCCGCTGTCCACCACCGCCAGTTGCACGTGGCCGTCGCCGGTGTGCTGTGCGCCCAGCCGCACCCAGCCGCCGCGGCGGTTGTACTTGATGGCGTTGGACAGCAGGTTGGCCACCACCTGGCGCAGGCGCTGGCGGTCGGCCCGCACCAGCACGGCGGGCTGGTCCGCCACCTCGTCGATCAGGGTCACGCCGGCGTCCAGCGCGCTGCCGGCCAGCATGGACCAGGCTTCCTCTACCACCGGGCGCAGGGCCAGCGTTTCGGGGCGCAGCGGCTGCTGGCCGCTTTGCACGCTGGACAGGTCCAGGATGTCGTTGACCAGCGCCAGCAGGTGCTGGCCGCTGTCCAGGATCTGCTGCACGAAGCCGCTGCGGCGCTCGTCCAGGCGGGCCGGGCTGGCGCCGCCGGTCTCCATCTGCAGCAGCTGCGCGAAGCCCAGGATGGCGTTCAACGGCGTGCGCAGCTCGTGGCTCACGCGCGAAAGAAAGGCGGTGGTCGCGCGTTGCGCGCTTTCGGCACGGTCGCGGGCCAGGCGCAGCGCTTCGGCCTCGCGGCGCTCGGTGATGTCGGTGTGCGTGCCGATCATGCGCAGCGGCTGGCCAGCGGCGCTGCGCTCTATGACCATGCCGCGCGACAACACCCAGATCCAGCGCCCGTCCTTGCAGCGCACGCGGTGTTCGTTGACGTAAGCCGGCGCACGGCCGGCAAAGTGGTCTTCGCGCGCCTGCAGCATGGCCGGCACGTCCTCGGGGTGGGTCAGCTCGTCCAGCGTTTCGTAGCGGTTGGGCGGCTCGTCGGGCTCGAAGCCGTACATCTGCAGGCAGCGCGGTGACAGCACCCCCTTGTTGGCGACGATGTCCCAGTCCCACACGCCGTCGCCGGCGCTTTCCAGCGCCAGCTTCCAGCGCAGCTCGCTGGCCTGCAGCGCCGCCTCGGCCTCTTTGCGCTGGGTGATGTCCAGCAGCAGGCCCACACGCAGGCGGTGGCCGCGCGGGTCCACGGTGGCCAGCGACGAGGCCTGCTGTATCCACTTCACGTTGCCGTCGGGCAACACCACGCGGTACTCCACCTGCAGCGGCTGGTTGTGCAGGTTGCGCGCGCCGATCTCGGCCAGCACGCGTTCGCGGTCGTCGGGGTGGCGCAGCCGGGCCAGCAGGTCGATGTCGTCCATGGCCTGCTGCGGCGAGACGCCGAACAGCGCGCGCACGCCGTCGCTGATGTAGTCCAGCACCTGGCGCTCGTCTTCTTCCAGGCGTATGCGGTACAGCGCACCGGGCACCTGGGCCGCGATCTGGCGCAGGCCTTCCTCGCTGCGGCGCAGCGCCTCCTCGGAGCGCACCTGCGCCGTGACCTCTTCCACCGTGCCTTCGTAGTACAGCACCTGGCCCTGGTTGTTGCGCACCGCGTAGGCGTTCTCGCGCACCCAGATGCGCTCGCGCGTGCGGAAGCGGTGGACCTCGGAGACGAAGCCCTGCACCTCGCCCTCGCGGTCCAGCGCGGCGATGAACTCGGCGCGGCGGTTGGGCTGCACGTACCAGCGGCCCGCCACCGCCGCGTCCACCACGCCGGCGCGGTGCTCGGCCACGCTGGCAAAGCCGTCCATGCGCGCCAGCGCCAGGTTCACACGCAGCTGGCGGCCGTCGGGCGTGGAGCGGTACGCGCCTATGGGCAGCCGGTCGAACAGCTGCGAGAAGTCGTCGTCTTCGCCGGTCAAGTCAATCCAGGGTGACTTCGGTGCGCACGACGCCGGCGCGGTCGGCGCTGGCGGTCAGTGCCAGCGCGGTGCCGCGCGGGCCGCGCACCACCCACTCGACCACGGCGCGGTCGCCCGTGACCTCGCGGTTGGGCAAGAAGGCCTGCAGCGAACCCTTGGGCGCATGGCCTTCGAGGTGGGCACCCACCACCCGCTGGCGGCCGCCGACCAGCTGCACGCCCGGCGGCAGGTGGATCTCGAACACCGTGCCGCGCGAGGTCTTGCGCTCCAGCGAACGTTTGCTGACGTAGCTGGGCAGGTAGCCGGCGTTGGCCACCGCGAAGCGCACGCGCCAGGTGTCTTCGCCCAGGCCGCGCACCTCGGCGCGCAGCAGTTCCAGCCGCGGCAGGCTCAGGCCCAGCTGCATCAGCCAGGCCGGGAAGCGCGCCGCCTCGCGCTCGCGCAGCGCCGGCGGCGGGTTGCGCCAGTAGTTCATGCGGTCCCAGCCGCCCAGCTCCACCGGCCCCAACTGCGGGTGGTTGAAGGGGTACCAATCGACGTGGGCGCGGCCGCCGCAGTGCTCGTCGCTCCACTTCAGCAGCTTCAGGTCGTCTTCGACCGGGTGCTCGCGGTACCACTCTATCCACTGGTAATCGTTGATGCCGGCTTCGCGGTTGGGCGCCCAGATCTCCACCGTCCAGAACAGCGCGCCCAGGTGTTCGTACACCCAGTCCTGGGTGCCGGTGATGACCTGCTTGGGGTGGTACTTGAACTCGTGGAAGATGCTGATGGCCGGGTAGCCGGTGAGCTTGGCACCCAGGTCCGACAGGCGCTTGTACATCCACAGGTCTTCGGGCGTCATGTCGTCGTCGCTCTGCGTGCCCATGGGCCGCAGGATGACGCCGCTGTGCGTGTGGAAGCTCACCGCCGCGCCTATGTTGGGGTGGCGGGTGATGAAGTCCACCATCGCGCGCACCTCGGGCTCGCTGGTGGGGTAGGGGCCGGCGCCCTGCTGCTCGAACTCCTGGCGCCAGTAGGCGGGGAAGTTGCGGTTGAGGTCCAGGCCTTCGCGGTCGGGGTTGGCGGTGATCTTGATGCCGTCGAAGTGCGTGAGCGTGCCTTCGGGCATCACGCGGTAGTACTCGCCGCCGAACTCGCCGGGCTCGCGCGCCACCATCAACCGCGGGTCGGCAGCGCACTTCTTGTACGGGCCGTGCGGGTCGGGGATGCGTATGAACAGCACGCGCCCGTCGCCGTCCACGTCTTCCACGGTGAGCCCGTCCACCGGGGCTTCGTCCCAGGGGTAGGGCCGGGTGCCGCTGCGTATGTGGCGCGGGCGGTCGGCCAGCGCCAGCTCGGCGCCGTCGGGGTTCAGGCGCGGCACCATGTACACGGCGCGCTTGTCCAGCAGCTCGCGCGCCTGGGCGTCGCCGGCGGTGTAGTCGGTCACCAGCTTGTGCAGCCAGTACAGGCAGGCGGTGCTGGCGGTCAGCTCGGCGGCATGGATGTTGCCGTCCACCCAGAACGCGGGCTTGTCGGTGTCGTCGCCGGTGTCCTGGTTGCTCAGCACCACCAGCCAGATGTCGCGCCCCTCCCAGCTTTTGCCCAGCGAGCGCACCTGCACCAGCCGCGGCGCGGCGGCCGCATAGTCGTGCAGCAGGCGGGTCAGCTCCGGGTGGCGGTAGAACTGGTCAAAGCGCGGGACGGGGATTTCGGACATGGCAGCAGGCGCTGAACGACGGCTCGAGGACGAGGTGTCGATGCTACGCCTGTCCCCTGCGGCCACGCGCCCGGGGCAGGCCCGGCTTTGCGGGGTGCCGCGCCGGGCTGCGGCCCATGCAGCAGCCCCGCGGCCCGGGCTTCACTGGCCCTTGAACAGGCCCTGGAAGTGCCGCGACACCGGCAGCTTGTCGGGCCGGCCGCGCAGCGTGAGGTGCATCTGGCCTTCGTCCACCCGCACCGCAGCGGCGACATGGCGGTGGTTGACGATGACGCTGCGGTGCACCTGCCAGAACTGCTGCGGGTCCAGCATGGCCAGCAGCTCCTTCAGCGGCGTGCGTATCAGCGCCTCGCCCTCCTGGTGCACCACGCGCGTGTAGCGCGCATCGGCCTCGAAGTACACCACCTCGTCCACGCGGATCATGCGCACCTCGCGCCCCACGGCCGCCTGCAGCACCTGCGGCGGCGCGGTGCGCGGCGCCATCTCGCCGGCCAGCCGGGCCAGCAGTTGTTGCACGGCGGCGGCTTCGTGGGTGTCCGGCTGCGGTGCGTTGCGCGCGCGCAGGCGTTCCAGCGTCTGCGCCAGCCGTTCGCGGTCCACCGGCTTGAGCAGGTAGTCCACCGCGCCGGCATCGAAGGCCGCCAGCGCATGGTCGCCGAAGGCGCTGACGAACACCACCTGCGCGCGCTGGCCTATGCGGCGTGCCACCTCGATGCCGCTCAGGCCCGGCATGCGTATGTCCAGGAACACGTAGGCCGGTTCGTGCTCCAGGAAGCTGTCCCAGGCGTCCACGCCGTTGACGGCGGCGGCGACGATCTGCAGCCCGGGCCAGGCGGCCAGCAGCGCGGCGCGCAACTGCTCGCGCGGGGCTTCCTCGTCGTCGGCGATCAGCGCGGTGGCGGGGGTGTCGGTGCTCATGTCGTGGTCTCCGGCAGGGTCAGGGTGGCGATGCAGCCGCCGCCGGGCGCCGGGCCCAGCACCAGTTGCGCCTGCTCGCCGCAGGTCAGGCGCAGGCGGTCGCGCACGTTGTTCAGGCCCACGCCTTCCTGCAGCTCGGCGGGCGGGCCGGCGCCGTCGTCCACCACCTCCACCACCACCGCCGCACCCTCGCGGCGCGCGCGCAGCGTGATGTGTCCGCCGGCCAGCTGGGGCTCTATGCCGTGCTCGACGGCGTTTTCCACCAGCGTCAGCAGCAGGCCCGGCGGCAGCGGCTGCGCCTGCAGGGCCTGCGGTACCTCGATGGCAAAACGCAGGCGCTGGCCCAGGCGGGCCTGCATCACCTGCAGGTAGCGGGTGCAGGCCTGCAGCTCGTCGGCCAGCGGGTGCAGGGCGCGGCTGAACATGGGCAGCGTGGCGCGCAGGTAGCCGGTGAGCGCCTCCAGCAGCGTGGCAGCGCGCGGGTCTTGCGTCTGCACCCAGTGTTGCAGCGAGGCCAGGGTGTTGAACAGGAAGTGCGGTTCCAGCTGCGCGCCGGCCAGGCGCCGGGCCATCTCCAGGGCCCGCTCGCGCTCGGCCAGCTCGCGCAGGCGGCTTTCTATGTACTGGTGGCGGTTGACGATGACGGCCCACAGCCCCAGCGTGCCTATCACCAGCAGCATGCTCAGGGCCACGACGGCGCCGCGGTCTATGTCCTGGCGCTTGAGCACCAGCACCAGCATCAGCACCGCGAACAAGGGCATGGCCCAGTACAGCGTGCGCGCCAGGCCGCTGCCGGGGTCGCGCCAGGCACTCAGCAGGCCGGCGGCCAGCGTGCCGAAGAACAGCAGCAGCGGCAACAGCAGCAGCGCCGCACCGCGCAAGGCAAACACCGTGGCGAAGGTGGCCAGCGGCAGTGCCAGGTTCAGCACCAGCGACAGCTTCAGCGTGGCGCTCGGCGTGCCCGGTGTGGCGGCGGCCAGCTCGGCAGCGCTGAAGCGCCGCCGCGGCAGCATCATGAAGACGGCTCGCCAGTCGATGGCGTCGTGGGAGGAAGGCGTCATCGCGCCAGTCTAGGCGCTGCCTGCCCGGGCCGGTCTCCTGCTGCGGCCAATGGCAGCGGCGGCCGCGCGAAACGGCCGGGCCGCGCCATGAACGGTGCTCAGCGGGTTTGCGCGGCGCTGGTGACCACCAGGTTGGGCACCAGCAGGCAGTCGTTGCCCGGCAGCACGGCAGGCCAGGGGCTGCAAGGTGCGCTGCGGGCTGCCGTGATCACGCTGGTGCCGCCGGTGACGGTGCCGAACACGGCGTAGCCATACCGCGTCTGCGTGCCGTTGAGGCCCGTGTTGTCAGCCAGGTTGATGAAAAACTGGCTGGTCGCCGAGTTGGGTTGGTCGGTACGCGCCATCGCCACCGTCCACGTCAGGTTGGACAGGCCGTTCAGGTCTTCCAGCTCGATGGGCGGGTTGGTGGGCTTCAGCGTGGGGTTGCTCATCGCCGTGGTCAGCGGCGCGGCGTAGCCGCCGCCTTGCAGCACAAAGTTCGCCGAGTGGCGGTGGAACACGGTGCAGTTGTAGAAGCCCGCGTTCACGTACGCGAGGAAGTTCTCCACCGTGATCGGCGCGGCGGTCGGATCCAGCGTGATGACGATGTCGCCGCTGACACCGGCACCGTTGCTCAGCGTCATCGTCACCTGCGGCGGCTGCGCACCCGGTGCGGGCGCCGGCGGCGGCGGCGAGGCAACACAAACCGGCGGCGCCGGCGGCGGCGTTGCCGTGGGCGGCGCACCGGCGTCGCCGCCGCCACCACCGCAGGCAGACAGGCCCAGGGCACCCAGGAACATGGCCAGGGTCGTCTTCGACCGGGCCGACGCGGTGGAACTTGCGAGCGGATACATCACGGATCTCCAGAAAAGCGCTATTCAAACATCAGCTTGGCCATGCCACTGAAGCTCAGCAGGCGGCCAGGATTTTGGGTCTCTTCCAGCACGCCGGCCAGACGCTGGAGGATGCGCGGGCTCTTGCGAGCGCGCCAGATCACGAGATCGGTCAGCCAGGGACGGTGGTTGATATGGCTGGCCGTCTCGTAGAGGTCGAACTTGGGTTTCAGTTCCCGCAGTGACGCCTCGTAACCTGCAGTCACGGCTTGTGCGGCTGCATCCGTACGGCTGGCCAGCAGTGCGCCGGCGGCCAGCAGGCCGGTTTCCATGGCCTTGCCTATGCCTTCGCCGGTGAAGGCATAGGTGCTGCCGGCGGCCTCGCCGGTGACCAGCAGGCCCGGGCGGCTCCAGCGCGCGCCCTGCAGCGAGCAGCGCAGCGGCGCGCCTTCCAGGCGGCCGGTGAGCTGGCCGCCGTCCATCAGCGCGCGGGCCGGTGCGTGTACCTCGCAGAAGGTGTCGAACAGCGTGCGCAGGTTCACATCCTGCATGCGCCCGCGGCCGTCTTGCTGCGTGACATGGCTGCCGGTGAGGCCCACGCCGATGTTGAACACACCGCCGGGTGCGGGGAAGATCCAGCCGTAGCCGCTCTTGAGCCGCGGGTGCCAGACGATCTGCAGCTGCGTGATGTGTTCGCGCTGCTGTTCGTTGTGCACGTAGCCGCGCAGCGCCACGCCGCTGGGCGTGCGGCGGTCGCACAGGCCGGCGGCGATCAGCGCCTGCGGCACGGCACCGGTGGCCAGCACTGTCCAGTGGGCCTGCACCTCGAATTCGTCGCTGCCTTGTTTGAGCTTGGCGCCCACCACCTGCTCGCCGTCCAGCAGCGGCGCGGTGTAGCGCCACGGCGTGGCCAGCTGGGCGCCGGCGCGTTGGGCGGCCTGCACCAGGATGTGGTCCAGCTCGCGGCGCGGCAGCACGGCCAGCGTGCCCGGCACGTCCACATGCCCGCCGCGCGGGCCTATGCATCGCACATGCCGCACCGGTTGCGCGGCGGCCGCCACTTCGTCGTACACGCCCAGGCGGCGCAGCGCGGCGTGGGCGTCGGGGATCAGGCCATCACCGCAGACCTTGTCACGCGGGAAGTCGTGCTGGTCCACCAGCAGCACGTCCAGGCCGCCGGATGCAAGACGCTGCGCGCAGGCACTGCCGGCCGGGCCTGCGCCGACGACCAGCACGTCGCAACTTGCGGGCAGGGCCTTCATCGCGCGGATTCTAGGAGGGCGATGAGGGATATCTGGGTTGCGCCCCCTCAGACGGGCGGCGGCACGGCTGCTTCAGCGCGCGGCGATCAGGGGGTGGGCCGGTCTGCGCGCCGCCCGATATCGGTGCTCAACCGGCCCACCCCCTGCTCACCGTGGGCAAGCCGCGGGTGTTCGGGGTGAACCACCGATGGCGACAAGGCGGGTGTCGGGCAGGCCCGGCGAGCACCGATATCGGGCGGCGCGCAGCCGGGCCTGCCCGATATCCGCCCCGCGCCGCTGCGTCAGGGCTGCTTACGACCTCTGGGCCGCCGTCAAGCCACCGCCTTGACCTTCAACCGCCAGGCATGCAACAGCGGCTCGGTGTAGCCCGAGGGCTGCACCAGGCCCTTGAACACCAGGTCGCTGGCGGCCTGGAAGGCGGCGCTCTCGTCGAAACGCCCGGCCATGGGCTGGTACAGCGGGTCGCCGGCGTTCTGCTTGTCCACCACCTTGGCCATGCGCTTGAGCGTGTTGCGCACCTGAGCCTTGCTCACCACGCCGTGCAGCAGCCAGTTGGCCATGTGCTGGCTGCTGATGCGCAGCGTGGCGCGGTCTTCCATCAGGCCCACGTTGTGGATGTCGGGCACCTTGGAGCAGCCGACACCCTGGTCCACCCAGCGCACCACGTAGCCCAGGATGCCCTGGGCGTTGTTGTCCAGCTCCTGCTGCTTTTCGGCGTCGCTCCAGCTGGGCTTCTTCGCCACCGGCACGGTCAGCAGGCCGGCCAGCAGCGCCTCGGGGTCGGCCGGGCTCTTCTCCAACTGCTTCTGCACCGCCGCCACATCCACTTGGTGGTAGTGCAGTGCATGCAGCGTGGCTGCGGTGGGGCTGGGCACCCAGGCAGTGTTGGCGCCGGCCTGCGGGTGGGCGATCTTCTGTTGCAGCATGGCCGCCATCAGGTCGGGCATGGCCCACATGCCCTTGCCGATCTGCGCGCGCCCGCGCAGGCCGCACTGCAGGCCCACCTGCACGTTGTTGCGCTCGTAGGCCTGGATCCACGCGGTGGCCTTCATGTCGCCCTTGCGCAGCATGGGCCCGGCCTGCATGGCGGTGTGCATCTCGTCGCCGGTGCGGTCCAGGAAGCCGGTGTTGATGAAGGCCACGCGCGCCTTGGCCGCGGCAATGCAGGCCTTGAGGTTGACGCTGGTGCGGCGTTCCTCGTCCATGATGCCCAGCTTCACGGTGTGCCTGGGCAGGCCCAGCAGCTTCTCGACACGGCCGAACAGCTCGTCGGCAAAGGCAACCTCGGCCGGGCCGTGCATCTTGGGCTTGACGATGTAGATGCTGCCGGTGCGGCTGTTGCGGCGGCTCTTCAGGTCCTGCATCGCGATGGCGGTCGTCACCACGGCGTCGAGAATGCCTTCGGGGATCTCGCGCGCCTCGCTGCCCCACAGGATGGCCGGGTGCGTCATCAGGTGGCCCACGTTGCGCACGAACAGCAGGCTGCGGCCGTGCAGCGTCACCGGCTGGCCGTTGGCGCCGGTGTATGCGCGGTCGGCGTTCAGGCGGCGTGTGAAGCTGCTGCCGCCCTTGCTGACTTCTTCGGTCAGCGTGCCGTCGAGGATGCCCAGCCAGTTGCGGTAGGCCACCAGCTTGTCCTCGGCGTCCACCACGGCCACCGAGTCTTCCAGGTCGAGGATGGTGGACAGCGCCGACTCGATGACCAGGTCGCTCACGCCGGCCGGGTCGCTCTGCCCTATGGGCGTGCTGCGGTCTATGCGGATGTCCAGGTGCAGGCCGTGGTGCACCAGCAGCACGCCCGAGGGCTGCGCGGCGCTGCCCTGGTGGCCCACGAACTGCGCGGGCTTCTTCAGCGGCTGCACGCTGCCGTCGGCCAGCGAGACCTGCAGCGCGCCGCCCTCGACCGCGTAGCCGGTGCTGTCGACGTGCGAGCCCTTCTTCAGCGGCGCCACGCGGTCCAGCACATGGCGGGCATAGCGGATGACCTGGGCACCGCGCACCGGGTTGTAGCCGCGGCCGCGCTCGGCGCCGTCGGTCTCCGGCAGCGCGTCGGTGCCGTACAGCGCGTCGTACAGGCTGCCCCAGCGGGCGTTGGCGGCATTGAGCGCGTAGCGCGCGTTGGTGATGGGCACCACCAGCTGCGGGCCGGCCTGCAGAGCCAGTTCCGCATCCACGTTTTTCGTGGTGGCCTTCACCGCGCCCGGGTCGGGCACCAGGTAGCCGATCTTCTGCAGGAACTGGCGATAGGCCTTGGCCTTCTTCACCGGGCCGGGATTGCTGCGGTGCCAGTCGTCCAGCGCCGTCTGCAGGCGGTCGCGCTCGGCCAGCAGGGCGGCGTTCTTGGGCGCCAGGTCGCGCACCAGCGCGTCGAAACCGGCCCAGAAGGCGGCGGCTTCCAGGCCGCTGCCAGGCAGGACCTGTTCGTCTATGAAGCGGGCCAGGCGGTCATCGACCTGCAGGCTGTGGCGAGGGGTGCGCATGGGGCAGGGCTCCGGCAAGTGTCTGGCCAACACTGTATTCCTGATCTGCGTGCTTATTAAGTGGCTGTGAGGCGTTGGATTTGTGCGCCGTAGGCGCGTAATGAGGGTCGCCTGGCCGGCAGGTGCCGCCCGCCCCTTGGAGGGAGGGGCCGCGCCGGGGCGGCGCTCGCAACGCTTTCGCAACGTCCGGGGTGTTTCCATGCGGACACCAGACCCAGCCGCGCGCTGCCTGCCCTGCCGGGGCGGGGGCGACGCGGCCGCCGGAGAACCTGCCCATGGCCGCCTTGCCCCTGCCTGCCCGACCGCGCCGCAGCGCCTTGTTGACCTGCACCCTGTTGTGCGCCGTGTTGATGACGGCCTGCGGCGACGGGGTGGTCGTTGAAGACGATCCGCCGGCCGCGCCGCCCCCGCCCCCGCCGCCGGCGGTCAACCAGGCGCCGGTGGCGGCCTTCACCGCACCGGCCACGGCCGTGGCCGGCCAGGCGGTGTTGCTGGACGCCCGCGCCACGCGCGACCCCGAGAACGACCCGCTGACCTTCTCCTGGGACTTCGGCAACGGCCTGCGCGGCGGCGGCGAACGCATAGGCCATGTCTTCGACCAGGCCGGCAGCTACACCGTGCGCCTGACGGTGGACGATGGCCAGGGCGGCGTGGCCCAGGTGCAGCAGGCCATCGCGGTGTCTGCCGGTGCGGCGCCGGCCGGCCATGTGGACAGCGCCGTCAGCGTGCGCAGCCTGCAAGGCGAGCCTCTGGCCGATGTGGCGATCACGCTGCTGGACGGCAGCGCCCAGGCGCAGACCGCCGCCAACGGCCGCGCCACGCTGCGCACGCCCACCGGCGTGGCGCGGGTGCTGCGCTTCAGCAAGCCGGGTTACGCCGAGCAGATACGGCGCGTGGAAGTGCCGGCTTCCGACGAGCCGGGTTTCCTGCAGGTCACCCTGCACCCGCGACAGGCGGCGGTGACGCTGGCCGATGCCGCCGCCGGCGGCAGCGTGGACGGCCTGGACGGCGTGCGCGTGGTGTTCGCGCCCGGCTCGCTGGTGGACGCCGCCGGCGCGCCGGTCAGCGGCGCCGTGCAGGTGGCGATGACGCCGGTGGACGTGACCGAACAGCCGCGGTCCTTTCCCGGCCGCTTCGAAGGCCTGGCGCCCGACGGCGAGGAAGGCCTGATCATGAGCTTCGGCGTGGTCGAGGTGGTACTGCAGCAAGGCGGCCAGCCGGTGCAACTGGCCCCCGGGCGCAGCGCCACGCTGGACATCCCGGTCTATGCCGGCATGGGCCGCGACGGCCGGCCGCTGCAGGCCGGCGACACCTACTCGCTGTGGTCGCTGAACCCGCGCACCGGCTTGTGGGTGGTGGAAGGCACCGGCACCGTGGTGGAGGCGCCGGGCACGCCCGAGGGCCTGGCGCTGCGCGGCGAGGTCACGCACTTCTCGTGGTGGAACCACGACGTGTTTGCCGGGCCGCCGTACCGGCCCCGCCCCAAGTGCCTGGTGGACAGCAACTACGACGGCGTGCTGGAAGACCTGAGCGGCACCGGCTACTGCTGGCACGAGGCCGGCACGCCCACCAACTGGGAGCCCCGCCTGCGCCAGAACCGTGTGGACCCCGTCGCCGGGCGCAGCCGCGCCCTGCAGGCCCGGCCCATGAACGACCCGCCGCCGGGGCTGACGCGCGAGCCGGCCTTCATCGCCACCGCCGCCACGCCGGCGGCCGGCGGGCAGGCGCTGCCGATTCCGGCCGACACCGACATCATCTTCCACTCCTACGCCCGCAACGGCACCTTGTTCGGCCGCACGGTGGTGCGCGGCGGTGCCGGCGTCAGCGAAGACGTGAACATGGTGCTCTCGCCCATAGAAGACGCCGAGGGCACGGTGGCCATCACGCTGCCGTGGAACCGCGTCTACGCCATGGGCCACGTGGGCGAGACCGACCGCTTCCAGTTCACCGCCGCGGCGGGGCAGAACATCGAGCTGCAGCTCTCGCGCAGCAACGGCTCGGTGCTCAGTGGCACCGCCAGCCTGCGCGGGCCCGATGGCAGCACCGTGGCCAGCGGCGACATCGGCAGCGCTGCCGCCACGCTGGTGGTGAGCGATGCACCGGCCGGCACCTACACCGTGGAAGTGCGCGCCAGCGGCTCGGCGCCGGGGGCCTACCGCCTGCAGGCGCGCAGCCTGGCCGGCAACTGCGGCGCCAGCGCGGCGCTGACGATGCCCGTGGACCAGACCGTGCGCCTGGTGCGTTCGGGCCTGAGCTGCTTCGAGGTGGAGCTGGCCGCGGCCCAGGTGCTGGACCTGGAGGTGCCGGCGCCCGGCGGCGGCCTGGCCGGCCAGCTGCAACTGCGCAGCCCGGCGGGCGAGGTGCTGGCGCAGCAGGTCTTCCGCACCGGGCAGATGGCGGTGCTGCGCGCCGGTGTGCCGCAAGCCGGCCGCTACCGCCTGGAGCTGGTCAACACCAGCACCGTCACCGGCGATGTGCGCCTGCGCGGGTCGGCCTACACGCTGGCCGACATGGGCTGGCCCGACACGCTCACCGTCAGCGGCGTGGCCAGCGGCGACAACCACAGCGTGCTGCTGCGCCAGGCCACGCCGGGCGAGGCCTTTGCGCTGGCCTTGCACGCCTGCAACGGCAACTTCGACATCACCGTGTTCCCCTCGCGCCGCAGCTTCCAGGGCGGCAGCGGCTTCTGCGGCCAGTCCACCACCACGCGCGCGCTCAGCTTCAGCGAGCACCCGGGCGTGCTGCCGGTGGTGCAGGTGCGCCGGCGTGTGGACAACACCAGCAGCCTGCAGGCGGCGTTCACGCTCATCAGCCAGGCGGTGCTGCCGCTGGCGCTGGATGCCGACACCGCCGTCACCGCGCCGCCGCGCGGCCAGGGCGCGGTGGTCTACACCTTCGACGGCCAGGCCGGCCAGGAACTGAGCTGGGGTCGCGAGCTGCCGCTGCATGCGGCCAACTGGCCGTCGCTGCAGGTCTTGGCGCCCGATGGCGCTGCGGTCGTCGCGCCCTGGGGCGAGGTGTGGGCGCTGCCGGCCGACGGCCGCTACACGCTGGTGGTGAGCAACGACGGTTCCTTCACCGGCGACTTCACGATGCGCGTGAACAGCGCGCCGGCGCCGGTGGCGCTGAGCCTGGTGGACGGCCGCCTGGAGCGCAACGACAGCCTGGTGCTGGGCCAGGTGCGCCGCTACCGGTTCGATCTGGCGCAGGGCGAGGTGTTTGCCATCGGGCTGCAATCCGGCGGCCTGGACGGCGCGCGTGCCAGCGTGGGCACGGCCGCCAGCGGGCATGCCAGCGTGACGCTGCCTGCCGCGGGCAGTGCGGTGCAAAGTGCGCCGGTCTATGCCAGCGGCGCCGGCCCGCGCGAGCTGGTGGTGGGCTCCGCCAGCCCCGATGCCGGCGCCACGCGCGGCGAGTTCACGCTCAGCGTGCTGCGGCCGCTGGCGCAGTCGGCGCAGACCGGGCAGTTGCTCAACGGCACGCTGGCGCCGCTGGCCATGCGGGCCTTCGACTTCGACATCTCCGCCGCTGCGGCCAGCGGCTACCACCTGCTGCGCAGCGCGTTCCCGCTGGCCAACACCGAGCCGCTGCGCGGCGTGGTCTGGGGCCCCAGCGCGCCGCATGTCAACTACGACGGCGACCTGCGCAGCCCGCAGCCCAACGGCACCAGCGAGGTGACGGCGCGGCTGCGCGCAGGCGTGAACCGGCTCACGCTGGACCGGCCGGCGCCGCCCTGGGGCAACCTGCCGGGCAGCCACCAGGCGGCGTACAGCGTGGTGCTGGTGCCGCTGGCGGCGCCGCAGGCCATCACCCTGGGCGCGGCGGCGCAGCAGCACACGCTGCAGCTGCCGGGCGAGCGGCGCTACCACCGCTTCGAAGCGCTGGTGAACCAGGGCTACACGGTCACCGTGCAGGCGGGTTTTGCCGGCACGCTGAGCGTTTACAAGCTGGCGCCCAATGGCGACTACACGCGCGCCGGCAGCGGCCTGTTGCCCGACTTCCCGCGCACGCTGGTGGCAGGGCAGAGCGCCAGCCTCAGCTTCACCGTGCCGGCTTCGCTGGTGTCGGGCGCGGTGCTGGGCAGCGGCACCTACGTCATCGAACTGGACGCCGAGGGCGAAACCACCGGCAGCTACACGCTGGGCATCAACAACCCATGAGCGGCCTCGGGCTCGCCATTAATGATGTGAAACATCGCTAAAACTTGCCCATGTCTCGGATTGATGCGTTGCGAGCGCATAATGTCCGCAGACATGGACAAGCTGAAGCAAATCGAGTCCTTTGTCGCGGTGTCCACCAAGGGCAGCCTGACGGCGGCGGCGCGTGCCGAGGGCGTGGCGCCGGCGGTGATAGGCCGGCGCATAGACGCCCTGGAAGAACGCCTGGGCGTGAAGCTGCTGGTGCGCACCACGCGCCGCCTCACGCTCACGCACGAGGGCAGCGCCTTTCTCGAAGACTGCCAGCGCCTGCTGGCCGACCTGGCCAACGCCGAGGCCAGCGTCAGCGAAGGCGGCGTCAAGGCCTCGGGCCATTTGCGCATCACCGCGCCGGCCGGCTTCGGGCGGCGGCATGTGGCGCCGCTGGTGCCGGAGTTTGTCGCCCGGCACCCCGAGGTGAGTCTGTCGCTGAACCTGTCCGACCGCGTGGTGGACATCGTCAACGAAGGGGTGGACTGCGCGGTGCGCGTGGGCGACCTGCCGGATTCCAGCCTCATCAGCGTGCGCCTGGCCGACAACCGCCGGCTGTGCGTGGCGGCGCCGGCCTACCTTCAGCGCGCAGGCACCCCGGCCACGCCGGGCGAGCTGATGCGCCACGCTTGCCTGACGCTCAGCTCCGAGGCCAGCCAGTCGCGCGGCTGGGCGTTTGTGGTGGACGGCGTGCTGACCCACGTGCGCCCGCCGGGGCGGCTGGACTGCAGCGACGGCCAGGTGCTGCACGAATGGTGTCTGCAAGGCCTGGGCATCGCCTGGCGCAGCACCTGGGAAGTGCAGGCCGACGTGGCCGCCGGCCGGCTGCAGGTGTTGTTGCAGGACTTTGCCGCCCCCCCCAACGGCATCTACGCCGTGTTTCCCAGCGCCCGCCACCTGCCGCTGCGGGTGCGTTTATGGATAGATCACTTGAAGCAGCGCTACGGCGAGGCGGCGTACTGGGCCTGAAGCGCACGGCATCGATGCCCTCGCATGTGCGACCACCCCTTCGCCGAGTTTGAGGCACGCGTCGCGGGCGGCACCGCCCCGGGCTGCTTCGTGCGCCTCTTCGACCGGACGGGCGTGCGCGCCGAGCGCGGTTTCGGCGTTGTCACGCCTGGTGGGGGCCTGCCCGATGCGGGCACGGTCTTTCGAACGGCTTCGATCACGAAGAGCGTCACGGCCTGCGCAGTGCTGATGCTGCGTGATGCCGGGCGGCTTACGCTGGACGACCCGGTGCGGGGCTGGCTGCCGGAGATTCGGCTCGAGGCCGTCGAGGGCGCCGAGGGGGTGGAGCCGACCCTGCGCATGCTGCTGAGCATGTCTGCGGGGCTGCCTGCCGACGACCCCTGGGCCGATCGCCAGGAATCGCTGACGGAGGCCGCCTTCACACGGCTTCTCGAGCGTGGCGTCCGCTGTGCGGCGCAGCCCGGTACGGGCTTCATGTACTCGAACCTGGGTTATGCCTTGCTCGGGCGTGTCATAGAGCGGGCCGGCGGGCAGCCCTATCGCGAGTTCGTGGCAACGAAGCTGCTGGCTCCGGTCGGTATTGATGCCGGCTTCGAACGGCCTCCAGCGGCCTTCGCCGTGGGCTGCCGGCGCGCTGGCGACGGGTGGCAGACCCTGCCGTTTTCAGGCCCCGGCGCCTTCTCGCCCATAGGCGGGCTGTTTGCCTCGGCCGAGGCGCTGACGGGCTGGGTGCGCTGGCTGGACGCGGCGTGGCTGGGCCGGGGCGAGAGCACGCTCTCGGCGGCCAGTCGCCGGGAGTTGCAACAGATCCACCGTTTTGTGCCGCGCGACGGGGCGGCCCTGGGATACGGCTTCGGGCTTTACGTCGGCGGCGGCGCCGCTGCGACGGTGTTCCACTCCGGCGGCTACCCGGGGTTCAGCGCGCACATGCGCTGGCATCCTGCCACGGGCATGGGCATCGTTGCGTTCGAGAACGCCGGCTACACCGGCATCGCGGAGCCGGCGGCGCGCGTGCTTCGCGAAGCGCTGGGCGAAGCCGCGGCGCCGCCAGCGCCGCGGCCCTGGCCCGAAACCCTGGCGGCTGCCGCTGCGCTGACGCGGCTGGTCCAGCACTGGGACGACGTGGCGGCTGACGCGGTCTTCGCCGACAACGTGGCACTCGACGAGAGCTACGCCTTGCGTCGTGCCCGCATCGCAGCGGCCGTGCAGCAGGTCGGCGGGCTGGCTGGCGGCGCAGCGGTAGAAAACCCGCGGGCGCAGTCCCCGGCCGACCTTGTCTGGCGGGTGTCGGGCGTGCGGGGTGACCTCGAGTGCGACCTGATGATGACGCCGCAGTCGCCACCGCGCGTGCAGTGGTTTGACGTGACGGTCGCTGAGGACTGAGCGGCCGCCGGCGCCACGCTACAGAATGCGCCGCGGGTGGTGCAGCGCCTCGTGCGCCGCGTGCAGCCGGCGCACCAGCACGCCTATGAAGGCCTGGTCGAACAGGTGGCGAGTGGCCAGCGAAAACGAGGCCATGCTTTCCGGTGTGAAGGTGATGGTGGTGGCCGGTTGTGCCACCAGCACGTCCACGCTGTGCAGACGCAGCTCGTCATTGGGCGCCAGGTAGGCCATCTCGCCCACCGAGGTGCCGGTGCCCAGCTTGGCCACCGAGCGGCCGTCGCGGAACACCTCCACCTCGCCGCTGGCGATGATGTGAAAGCTGTTGCCGCGCTCGCCCTTGCGGTACAGCGCATGGCCGTAGCCGTGGCGCTGCCAGGTGGCGCGGTGCACCACCTCCCACAGCTCCACGTCGCCGAAACCGGCAAAAAACTCCAGCGACCGCAGCAGCGTGAAACGCTCGGAGTCCATCACTTCCTGGCGCGCGTCGGCGCCGGCTTGGGGGGTGTGCAGCCCCAGCGCGGCCAGCTCGCCGGCAAAGCTGCTCCAGTCGGCCGGGCGTTGCTGGCGGTCCTTGGCCAGGCCGCGCTCTATCAGGCCGGCCAGCGCCGGCGGCACGCCGTCGCGCAGCAGCGCCAGCCTGGGCGCGGTGGCGTTGTAGATCTGGTGCATCAGCGCCTGCTGCTGCACCGCGTCGAACGGCGGGCGCCCGGCGATCAGGTGGTACAGCACCGCGGCCAGCGAGTAGATGTCGGCGCGGCAGTCCAGCTGGTCGCCGTCCAGCTGCTCGGGCGACATGTAGGCCAGCGAGCCCACTCGGTAGATCTGCGTGTGTTCGGCCGACTGGTTGAACACGCTGCCGAAGTCGGTGACCTTGACGTCGGTGACGCGCTCGCCGTCCATGGTGACCAGCAGGTTGGCCGGTTTCACGTCGCGGTGTATCAGGCCCTGGCGGTAGCAGTAGCCCAGCGCGTTGGCGCACTTGAAGCCGACCTCGACGATCTGCTCCAGCGGCAGCAGCGCGTCGGCGCGGCAGAAGCGGCGCAGCGTCACGCCGTGCACGTACTCCATCACCAGGTAGGGGGCTTCCTCGTCGTCCACCGCGTCGAGGATCTGCACCACGCCCGGGTGCTGCAGCCGGCCGGCCAGGGCCGCTTCGGCGGCAAAGAAGCGGCGCTGGAAGTGGCTCTCGCGCGAGCCCGGCAGCAGGCCCGGGCGCACGCGCTTGATGGCCACGTCGCGCTCGTGGAAGGGGTCGCGCGCCAGGAACACCTCGCTGGTGGCGCCCTCGCCGATCTTGCGCTCGACCACGTACTTGCCGATCTGCGCGGGCATGGGCGAGGCGGTGGCTGCAGCGGGAGCGGTTTGCGGCGTCATCTGGGCATGGGCAGGGCAAGGCGGCCAGGGCCGCCCCGGCCCCCATGGTGCAGGGACCAGCCCGGCATGGTGCGCCGAACAGGGGCGGCCGGGGGGTGCATATCGCACGTCTGGCGCCGTCTCGGCACGGCACAGGGGCTTGGAGGCCGCCTCGTAGAATCTGCGCAATGATCCAAGTTCGACAGGACCTGCTCCAGGCGCTGGCCGCGGCGCTGGCCGCACTGGCGGGCGACGAGGCGCCCGAGGCGGCGTTCGAGTCCCCGCGCCAGGCGGCCCACGGCGACCTGGCGGTGACGGCGGCCATGTCGCTGGCGCGCTCGCTCAAGCAAAACCCGCGCGAGCTGGCCGGCCGGCTGGTGGCGCTGCTGCAGGCGCAGCCGGCGGTGCAGCGCTGGGTGTCGGCGCTGGAGATCGCCGGGCCGGGCTTCATCAACCTGCGCCTGGCGCCGGCAGCCAAGCAGTCGGTGGTGGCCGAGGTGCTGCGCGTCGGCGGCCAGTTCGGCCACCTGCCGCCGCGTGGCGAGCGCGTGATGGTGGAGTTCGTCTCGGCCAACCCCACCGGCCCGCTGCACGTGGGCCATGGCCGCAACGCGGCGCTGGGCGACAGCATCGCGCGCCTGCTGGCCACCCAGGGCTGGGACGTGCACCGCGAGTTCTATTACAACGACGCCGGCGTGCAGATCCAGACCCTGGCCACCTCGGTGCAGGCGCGGGCGCGCGGCCTCAAGCCCGGCGACGACGGCTGGCCCGAGGCGGCCTACCTGGGCGAGTACATCGCGGACATCGCCGCCGACTTCCTGGCCGGCAAGACGGTGCAGGCCGACGACCGCAGCTTCACCGCCAGCGGCCGCGTGGACGACTTCGAAGGCATGCGCGAGTTTGCCGTGGCCTACCTGCGCCACGAGCAGGACCTGGACCTGCGCGCCTTCGACGTGCACTTCGACCACTACTACCTGGAAAGCAGCCTGTACACCGACGGGCGGGTCGACGACACGGTGCAGCGCCTGGTCGAATCCGGCAAGACCTACGAGAAGGACGGCGCGCTGTGGCTGCGCAGCACCGACTACGGTGACGACAAGGACCGCGTGATGCGCAAGTCCGATGGCGGTTACACCTACTTCGTGCCCGACGTGGCCTACCACGTGGCCAAGTACGAGCGCGGCTTCCACAAGGTCATCAACGTGCAGGGCAGCGACCACCACGGCACCATCGCGCGGGTGCGTGCCGGGCTGCAGGCGGTGGGCCTGGGCATCCCGGCCGGCTACCCCGACTACGCGCTGTACAAGATGATCACCGTGATGCGCGGCGGCCAGGAGGTGAAGATCTCCAAGCGCGCCGGCAGCTACGTCACGCTGCGCGACCTGATCGACTGGACCAGCCGCGACGCGGTGCGCTTCTTCCTGATCAGCCGCAAGGCCGACACCGAGTTCACCTTCGACATCGACCTGGCGCTGAAGGCCGGCGACGAGAACCCGGTGTTCTACGTGCAGTACGCGCACGCGCGCATCTGCTCGGTGCTGGTGCAGTACCGCGCCCAGCGCGGCGACGCGGCGCTGGCCGACTTGTCCAATGCCGATCTGTCCGGGCTGACGGCCCCCAGCGAGGCGGCGCTGATGCTGATGCTGGCGCAGTACCCCGGCGTGCTGGCCCGCGCCACGGCCGAGCTGGCCCCGCACGACGTGGCCTTCTACCTGCGCGACCTGGCCGCCGCCTTCCACGCCTACTACGGCGCCGAACGTTTTCTGGTCGACGACGCCGTGCTGGCGCGTGCCCGCATGGCGCTGCTGGCGGCCACCGCGCAGGTGCTGCGCGCCGCGCTGGCGGTGCTGGGCGCCGGCGCGCCCGAGGCCATGCAACGCGAGCCCGCGCCCCCGGTGGCCGACGCGGCTGCGCAGGAGACTTCACCATGACCCGTCGTGCCGCCAAGCGCAGCGTCTCGCAGCGCGGCAACTTCGCCATCGGCCTGGTGGCCGGGCTGCTGATCGGCCTGGCCCTGGCGCTGGCGGTGGCGCTGTACATCACCAAGGCGCCGCTGCCCTTTGTCAACAAGGTGCCGCAGCGCACCGCCGAGCAGGACACCGCCGAGGCCGAGCGCAACCGCGACTGGGACCCCAACGCGCCGCTGGCTGGCCGGGTGCGCCCGGCGGCGCCCGCGGCCTCGGGCCCGGCAGCCGGCGTGATGCCGTTGCCGCCGCAACCCGGCCAGGCGCAGCCGGCCACGCCGGCGCCGGCCGATCCCGGCCCCGCGGCCAGCCCGCCACCGGCGGTGGCCGCCGCGCCCGGGCCCGACCCGTTTGTCTACTTTGTGCAGGCCGGCGCCTTCACCCGCACCGAAGACGCCGAGCAACAGCGCGCCCGGCTGGCCATGCTGGGCCACACCGCGCGCATCACCGAGCGTGAACAGGCCGGCCGCACCGTGTACCGCGTGCGCGTAGGCCCGTTCCCCACCCGCGACCGCGCCGATGCGCTGCAGGTCAACCTGCAAGGCCAGGACATCCAGGCGCAGATCGTGAGAGTTGAACGCTGACGCCGCCGCCGGCGTGCCCGCGCCCGGAACTCCCCCGGGCCCGGTGACTCCACAAGAGCCGAACCCGACCTCCCCACGAAAGGACCCCCTGCCATGAAGCGGCGCGAATTTTCCAAGCTGCCCCTGATCGCCCTGCCGCTGGCTGCCGCCGGCGCTGCCCAGGCCCAGGGGGGGCCGGTGGAAGGGCGAGACTTTGTGCGCCTGAACACCGCCGCGCCGGTGACCTTGCCGGGGCCGGACAAGAAGGTGGAGGTGGTCGAGTTCTTCTGGTACGGCTGCCCGCACTGTTTTACCTTCGAGCCCATGCTCGAAGCCTGGGCCAAGCGCCTGCCGGCCGACGTGGCCTTCCGCCAGGTGCCGGTGGGCTTCATGGCGCAGCACCAGTTGCACCAGCGCCTGTTCTACGCGCTGGAAGACACCGGCGCGCTCCCTGCCGTGCACCGCAAGGTGTTCGAGGCCATCCATCGTCAGCAGCGCCGCCTGGGCACCGAACGCGAGATCACCGACTTTGCAGCCGCCAACGGCGTGGACAAGGCCAAGTTCAGCGCTGCCTTCAAGTCCTTCAGCGTGAGCACCAAGGCCAACCGTGCCAAGCAGTTGACGGACGCCTACCGCATAGAAGGCGTGCCCACCATCGGTGTGCACGGCCGGTTCTACACTTCGGCTTCCATGACCGGCGGCCACGACCGTGCGCTGGCGGTCACCGACTTCCTGATCCAGCGCGCCCGCAGCGCCTGACGGCCGACGGCCCCCGGCGGCCGTCCGATGGCCCGGCCGCCACCCTGCGGCTGCGGCGTCGGTGCCAGCGCCGGTGCCGGCCGTGACTTGCGCCGCGCGCCGGCACTGCCGAATGCCGGGACCAGCATGAAAACTGGGGCTATACTGCCCTGCAAGTTTCATGCCGCTTACATGTTTTCGCGCCTGCCCCTTTCTGCCCTGAGCGCCGCCGCGCTGGCTGCGCTGCTGGCCCTGGCCGCCGGCCCTGCCGTGGCGGAGCGGGCCGACCGCACCAAGCAGATGGTGGTGGAGGCCGACCGCCCCGGCACCGTGGACCTGCAGCGCCAGGTGGTGGTGTTCAACGGCAACGTGGTCATCACCCAGGGCACCATGGTGCTGCGTGCCGACCGCATAGAGATGCGCGAGATGGCCGACGGCTACCGCGCCGCCAGCGCCATAGGCCTGCCCGGCCGCCCGGCCACCTGGCGCCAGAAGCGCGACGGCGTGGACGAGTTCGTGGAAGGCAGCGCCGACCGCATCGAATTCGACGGCCGCGCCGACACGCTGCGCTTCATGGGCAGCGGTGCGGTGCGCCGGTTGCGCGCCGGCGCGGTGGCCGACGAGATCACCGGTGCGCTCATCGTCTGGGACAACACCGCGCAGCTCTTCCGCGTGGAAGGCGGCGAGGTCACCGACACCAACCCCGGCGGCCGTGTGCGCGTGATTCTCAGCCCCCGTGCCGAATCGGCCGAAGGTGCGGCCTCGGCGCCGCCGGCCGTGCCGGCCCCGCCGCTGGAGCCCAGCCGCAACATCGGAGGCCGGCCTTGACGGCGGTGGCTCAGCCCGCCGGCGCGCCGACGCCGGCCGTTTCGGGCGGCCCGGGCGGCGGCTTGCGGGCCCAGGGCCTGCAAAAGAGTTACGGCCCGCGCATGGTGGTCAAGGAAGTGCACCTGGCCGTGGGCGCCGGCGAGGTGGTGGGGCTGCTGGGCCCCAACGGCGCCGGCAAGACCACCACCTTCTACATGGTGGTGGGCCTGGTGCGGGCCGATGCCGGCGAGATCCACATCGACGGCCAGGAAGTGCACACCCTGCCCATACACCGCCGCTCGCGGCTGGGGCTGTCCTACCTGCCGCAGGAGGCGTCCATCTTCCGCAAGCTCACGGTCGCGGAAAACATACGCGCCGTGCTGGAGCTGCAGCTGGGTGCCGACGGCCGGCCGCTGGCCGCGGCGCAGATCGAGCCCATGCTCAAGGCGCTGCTGCACGACCTGTCCATAGAAAAGCTGGCCGACTCGCCGGCGCCGGCGCTGTCCGGCGGCGAGCGGCGGCGCGTGGAGATCGCGCGCGCCCTGGCCACGCAGCCGCGCTACATCCTGCTGGACGAGCCCTTTGCCGGCGTGGACCCCATCGCCGTCATAGAGATACAGCGCATCATCAGCTTCCTGCGCGCGCGCGGCATCGGTGTCTTGATCACCGACCACAACGTGCGCGAGACGCTGGGCATCTGCGACCGCGCCTACATCATCAGCGAGGGCCGCGTGCTGGCCGAAGGCACGCCGCACGACATCGTGGCCCACCCCGAGGTCCGCAAGGTCTACCTCGGCGAACACTTCCGCATGTGAGATGAGGCCCCCAGGCTTGTCGCTTCGCGCCTTCGCCACCCCCCGGGGGGGCTCGGGCCTGCTTGAGGCGGCCCGGCGCTGGCCCGTGTCGAGATCATGAAACCGTCACTCCAGGTACGCCTTTCGCAGCATCTGGCGCTGACGCCGCAGCTGCAGCAGTCCATACGGCTGCTGCAGCTGTCCACGCTGGAGCTGCACCAGGAAGTGGGGCAGATGCTGGAGGCCAACCCCTTCCTGGAGGTGGAAGACGACGCGCCGCCCAGCCCCTTCGAGCCGGTGGCCGAGGCCGGCGGCCAGGCGGCGGAGCCGCCGCGTGCCGCGGAACACGAGGACACCGGCCTGGGCGACTTCAGCGACGGCGGCGAGGCCCCGGCCGGCGAGCTGCGCGCCGAAGACTTCGGCACGCCGGAGCGCGACGACTGGGCCAACGGCACCGAAGGCGACGACTTCGACGGCATACGCGAAACGCCGTCCAGCGGCAGCGGGGCCGGCCCCGATGGCGAAGACGGCGAGGCCCAAGACCGCCGTGCCGCCGCCGGCACGCTGCAAGACCACTTGCGCGCGCAGGTGGTGGGCATGCGGCTGGCCGGCGAAGAGCGGGCCATGCTGGAGGTGCTGATCGAGTCGCTGGACGGTGACGGCTACCTGGCCGACCCGCTGGAAGAGATCGCAGAGCGCCTGGCCGAGCTGCTGGCCCTGGCCGACGAGGAGGCCCGCGAGGCGCTGGGCGAGCGCCTGCGCGTGGCGCTGTGCTGGCTGCAAAGCCTGGAGCCGGCCGGTGTGGGTGCCCGTTCGCTGTCCGAGTGCCTGGCGCTGCAGCTGCGGCACACGCCGCGCTGCGCCGCGCGCACGCTGGCCCTGCGCATCTGCGAGCAGTACCTGGAGCTGCTGGCGCGGCGCGACATCAAGCGCCTGACGGCGCTGACCGGCGCCGACGAGACCCTGGTGCGCCAGGCGCAGGAACTGATACGCGCCTGCGAACCCAAGCCCGGGCGGCCGTTCTCCGATGCCGAGGCCACCATCGTGGTGCCCGACGTCATCGTGCGCAAGACCGGCCGCGGCCTGGCCGTCACGCTCAACCCCGACGTGATGCCCAAGCTGCGCATCAACGACTTGTACGCGCAGGCGGTGCGCGGCCAGCGCGGCGGCGGCAGCCTGTCCACACGGCTGCAGGAGGCGCGCTGGTTCGTCAAGAACATACAGCAGCGCTTCGACACCATCCTGCGCGTCAGCAAGGCCATCGTCGAGCGCCAGAAGGCGTTTTTCAGCCACGGCGCCATCGCGATGAAACCGCTGGTGCTGCGCGAGATCGCCGACGAGCTGGGCCTGCACGAAAGCACCATCTCGCGCGTGACCACGGCCAAGTACATGGCCACGCCGCAAGGCACCTTCGAGTTGAAGTACTTCTTCGGCTCCAGCCTCAACACCGACGCCGGCGGCAACGCCAGCAGCACCGCGGTGCGGGCGCTGATTCAGCAGTTCGTGGCGGCCGAGGACGCCAAGAAGCCGCTGTCGGACAGCCAGCTCAGCGACATGCTGGAAGAGCAGGGCATACAGGTGGCGCGGCGCACGGTGGCCAAGTACCGCGAGGCGCTGAAGATCGCGCCGGCGGCGATGCGCCGGCAGTTGTGATCAGGCGCTGAGCTTCAGGCGCTGGCAGCGCCTGGGCCTCAGCCTTCGCGCCGCCGCCTGGCCGCCCAGCCGGCCACACCCACCAGGCCCAGCGCCATCAGCGCATAGGTGGAAGGCTCGGGGATGACCGGGGCCACAAAACCCGACACCCGCACCACGCGGCTGCCGCCGCCGAAGGTGGAAAACAGGAAGTCGCCGGTCACCGGGTCTATGGCCGCGCCTTCGGCGCCGCTGAGCCCCGAGAGAAAGGTGCGCCGCGTGGCCACCAGCGGGTTGCCCTGTTCGTCCAGCGCGTAGGCACCTATGGCGCCGGCGCTGTACTCCGACAACAACAGGCTGTTGGCGGCGAACCCGCTGTTGACCGAGGAGATGAAGACAAACCCCTCCGGGCCGCCGGGCAGGTTCTGTACGCCGGCCGCGTCGGGGTTCAGGTCCACCTGCGCCAGGCCTACCAGGTCGTAGGTGCCGCTGCCGTCCGGCGCCAGCGAGGCCGAGAACCAGGCGCCGCCGCCGTAGGTGACCAGCTTGATCTGCCCGGCGCCGCCAAAGCCGGCGGGCACGAAGTTGATGGCCGACAGCGAACTGGGCACCCCCAGCGGGCCCAGGTCGATGATCTTGTCTTCGTCGATGCTGCCGGGCCGCGTCTGGCCCAGGCCGTTGATGGGCCAGCGCGCGGTGAACAGCACCCCGCCGGGGCCGAAGGTCACGCCGCCGTCGTTGTACTCGCCCACGGTGCCGCCGGGGCCGCCGAAACGCTGCGCGCTGCCGCTGAAGCCGGTGATGTGGCCGTCCAGGTCGCGCTCCACCCCTATGGTGTACAGGCTGCCGTTGGCGGTGTTGGCGGCGCCGCCTATCAGCAGCGTGTTGGCGTCCACGAAGGTCAGGCCGCCGTAGTTGGCGGGCAGGCCCGGCACCGAGCCTATGTCGAACACGCTGTAGTCTTCGGCAAAGTCTGCGCCCAGGGTCTGGGCCTGTGCCCCGCCGGCCAGGGCCAGTACGAGCAGGCCACCCAGCAGGCCGCCCAGCAGCGGCCGGTTCAGCGTTACTGCATTCATCACGTCACCTCTTCATGTCTCAGCCGCCCCCATTGGACTCGCCGCCCTCGGCGAAGCCCATCCCGCAATCAAGGGAACCCGGTGCCGCAACCGTGCGCTTGTTCCTGCCTTGCGCCGCCGGCGTGGAGCCCTGGCTGGCCGCCGAGGTGGCGCAGATCGCCGGCCCGGCCGAAGCCGCCCGCGGCGGCGTGTGGGTGCTTGGCGATGCCCAGGCCGCCATGCGGCTGAACCTGCACAGCCGCCTGGCCCAGCGCGTGTTGTGGCCGGTGGCCGAAGGCCCCTACCGCGACGAACACGACCTGTACGCGCTGGCGCGGCGTGTGCCCTGGGGCGACTGGATCACGCCGGCGCAGACCCTGCGTGTGGACGTGAGCGCGCAGCGCTCGCCGCTGCACAGCCTGAACTTCGCGGCCTTGCGCATCAAGGACGCGGTGTGCGACGTGCTGCGCGAGGCCACCGGCGCCCGCCCCAGCGTGGACACGCGGCGGCCCGACCTGGCGGTGCAGCTGTTTGTCGGGCCGCAGCACGCGGCGCTGTACGTGGACACCTCCGGCGAACCGCTGTTCAAGCGCGGCTGGCGCGCCGAGCGCGAAGGCGGCCGCAAGGGCGAGGCGCCGCTGAAGGAGACGCTGGCCGCCGCCATGCTGGCCGCTGCCGGCTGGGCTGGCCGGGCCGAGGACGGCCCCTTGCTGGACCCCTGCTGCGGCGCCGGCACCATCGCCATCGAGGCGGCGCAGATGGCCTGCGGCATCGCGCCGGGCCTGCAGCGGCGCTTTGCCTTCGAACGCCTGCGGCCCTTTGCCGCGCAGCTCGCCGCCTGGCGGGCCCTGCAGCAGGCGGCGCGGGCGCAGGTGCACGCACCGGCGGTGCCGGTGTTTGCCGGCGACGTGAGCTTTCGCATGACCGACTTTGCTGCCGGCAACGCCGAACGGGCCGGCGTGCGGCATGCGATCGAGTTGCGCGCCGGCGACGCCTTGCAGCGCCCGCCGCCGGCACCCGGCGGCACGCTGATGCTCAACCCGCCCTACGGCGCGCGCATTGCCGCGCAGGGCAGCGTGGGCGCGACCCGAAGCCCGCAGGCGGCGGCCCGCGAGGGCTTCGGCGACGACGGCGCGGGCACGGCCGAGGCGTTTTTTGCCGGGCTGGCGGCGCAGTGGAAGCGCCACTACGGCGGCTGGACGGCCTGGCTGCTGAGCCCGGAGATGAAACTGCCTTCGCTGCTGCGCCTGAAGGAAAGCCGGCGTGTGCCCATGTGGAACGGGCCCATCGAGTGCCGGTTGTTCCGCTTCGACATCGTCAGCGGCTCGCCGGACGGGGCGCGCGGGGAGACCACCCAGCGTCTTTGAGCTTGCGGCCGCGGCAGCCTCAGCGCAACAGCGGCAGCGTCGACACCCGGCGCTCTATCTCGGCCACCAGGGCCTGGTAGGGCGGCTCGCCCACGCCGCCGAAGCGCTGCTTGAACTCGGCCTCGTTCAGAAACTCCGGCAGGTCGGCCACCGGGGGCAGCAGGTCGCCGTCGGCCAGCGGGCCCAGCAGCGCCTGGTGCAGCCGGTGCGGGTCGTTCACGGCCAGCCGGCCGAAGCGCCGGCCGGCCTGGTTGGCGGCCAGGTCTATGAAGCTGAAGCCGCTGCCGCCGCGCGAGTCGGCGATCTCCTTGTACAGGCCTATGGCCTGCGCCAGCGGCGTAGTGCCTTCCACCGCCAGCGTGGCAGAGACCAGGAAGTGCAGCGCCAGGTCGCCACGCCCGCCGAGCGTGAGCTGCAAGGGCCGTGGCCGCGGCAGCTCCGGCGGCATCAGCCCCTGGCCGCGGCCGGTGGCGTACAGGGTCAGCGCCACGATGGCCGAGCGGTACTCGGCGGCGGTGGCCTGGCCATCGCCCTCGCCGCGTTCGGCGGCCAGCAGCAGCAGCGGCTGCAGCAGGCGGGTGAGCGGCTGCTGCCAGTGCAGCGGCTGGGCCGTCAGTTCCACCAGGTGCTGCTGGTAGGGCGCCAGCCGCGCGGTTTCCTCGGGCCGCAGCAGCGAGGCCAGCACACTTTGCCGGTTGTTGTCGCCCCAGGCGTAGCGCACCATCAGGTGCCGCGGGGCAAAGCGCACCTGGCGCACCACGTCGGCCACCATCTCGGCCTCGCGGGCATAGCCGGCGCGGTCGGCCAGCCAGGGCAGGGCCCACATCACCAGGCCCCCGGGCAGCCGCAGCCGGCCTATGTGCAGCGCCACGATGGTGGGCCGGTGCTCGGTTTCGGCCAGGTGCAACTCGACATTGAGCCAGCGGCCGAACAGTGCAAACAGTGGCCGCGCCGGCAGGTGGGCGCTGAACTGCAGCGTGGCGGCGCCGCGGTCCAGGCGCGCGCGGCCCACGGCGCCCAGCCAGCGCTGGCCGGCATGGCCCAGCAGCACGTCGATGTCGCGCTCTGCCAGCCACAACTGGCCCACGCGACCCGGCTGGGCGCGGCGCGGGTCGTGCTGGCGCAGCAGGCGCATGGCGCGCGCCACGTCGTTGTGGTCCACCGGCGCGGTCAGCACCACCGTAGGCGCACCCTGCAGTGCAGCGGCGGCCAGCAGCAGCGGCAACGCGGCCAGCACCACCAGGGCTGCCGCGACGCCCAGCACCCAACGCCGCAGCAGCCGTTTGTCCATGGGGCTGAAGTCTGCCATCGGGCGCTGCCACACAGGGGCAGCGGGCATAATCCAAGGCTGTCTTGCAACGACTGGCCGGCCTTGCCTCACGGTGGCCCGTCGCGGCCGCCAGCGGCCTTTGCGTGCCCTCCTTGTGTTCTTGGGGCCTGCCCATGCTCAACGTCTTCATGCTGGTCAACGGCCGCCTGCAGCAGCAGGAGATCGCCGACCCCGCCGGCCTGGCCCACCTGAAGCCGGTGTGGGTGGATCTGGAGGACCCGTCGGCCGAGGAAAAGGGCTGGATACGCGGCCGCTTCGGCCTGGACATCCCGCTGGACGCGGTGGACGAGGACCTGGAAGAGTCCGCCCGCTACTACGAAGAGGACAACGGCGAGCTGCACATACGCTCGGACTTCATCCTGGAGGCCGACGACGAAGAGGGCGGCCGCCGCTCGCGCAACGTGCGCGTGGCCTTCATCCTGAAGGACGGCGTGCTGTTCTCCGTGCACGGCGAGGACTTGCCGGTGTTCCGCCTGCTGCGCCTGCGGGCGCGGCGCATCCCGGCGCTGATCGAGGACGCCAAGGACGTGCTGCTGAAGCTCTATGACGCCGACGCGGAGTACTCCGCCGACGCGCTGGAGGGCATCTACGACGGCCTGGAGCAGGTCAGCGCGCGTGTGCTGACACAGAACGTCAACGACCGTGCCGCCGCCGAGGCCCTGGCCGCCATCGCACGCGAGGAAGACCTGAACGGCCGCATACGCCGCAACGTGATGGACACGCGGCGTGCGCTGAGCTTCATGATGCGCAGCCGCATGCTGGGCGCCGAGCAGTTCGAGGAGGCGCGGCAGATCCTGCGCGACATCGACTCGCTGGACTCGCACACCGCCTTCCTGTTCGACAAGATCAACTTCCTGATGGACGCCACGGTGGGCTTCATCAACATCAACCAGAACAAGACCATCAAGATCTTCTCGGTGGCCAGCGTGGCGCTGCTGCCGCCCACGCTGATCGCCAGCATCTACGGCATGAACTTCCGCTTCATGCCCGAGCTGGAATGGCCCCTGGGCTACCCGTTTGCGCTGCTGCTGATGGCCGCCTCCGTGGCGGCGCCGTTCATCTACTTCCGGCGCAAGGGCTGGCTGAGCTGAGCCGCGACTTGTTGCACGGCGGTGCAGCCATTCCCCGATGCCGCGCCGGGGTGCTTGCGGTAACCTCGCGGCACTTTGCAAGCAGGCACTATCCAGCGCATGTGTGACCACAAGGCTGCCGCCCAGGCGCGGCCCGCCTGGAGGTCTTGGCTGGCCGCCGCCGTGCTGTTGACGGCCACGGCAGCGCAGGCCCAGTTTGCGATGGTGCCGGCGCCGCAGACCGTGGGCGTGCCGGCCCCTTCCGAAGCCCGGGCCGACAAGGAGTACCGCGCCGACGCGGCGCGCCACCTGTACGCCGCCTACCCCACGCGCGTGTTCCGCGGCAAGCTGCCGCCGCTGCTGTATTCGGTGATGGCGGTGGAGACCGAGATCGACGCCACCGGCCAGGTGGTCAACGTCAGCGTGGTGCGCAAGCCGGCGGCCGACGAGGTGGCGCCCTGGGTGGTGGCCATGATCCAGCGCGCCGGGCCCTTCCCGGCGCCGGCCTCGGTGGGCGCGGCCACGGTGCGCTATTTCGAGATCTGGCTGGTGGACAAGTCCGGCCGCTTCCAGGTGGACACGCTGACCGAAGGGCAGCGTTAGGAAGCGCAAGCGCTGACCGACGGTCAGCGTTGGCCGCAGCGGCGCTGCTGGCTTTTGCAACCCCCTCAACGCCGAAGGGGCACCGTGACCCGCGGTGCCCCTTCGGGTTTGTAAAGACTGCCGTGCAGCGCCCTCAAGCGAACGAGGGAGGGAGGGAGGAGGAGGAGAGACGCTTGAGGATTGGCGGCTTTGGCATGAAGCGGCGGCCGTCTGCACGACAGGAAAAACCTTGCGGCGCCGACTCCTCACCGACGCGGCGCCTGCGTGTTCAGAACACCCTGTGCCGCGGAAGTTCCGCGGCTGCAGCTTGTTACATGCCCGGGGCGCCTGTCGGCCGCCAGGGGCCTAAGCGCGCGCCGCCAGGGCCGCCTGCGCCAGCTTGCGGTCGGCGTCCACACGCTGCGCGCTGGCCCTTGCGCCCACCCGCTGCGCGTAGCTCTTCCAGTCCACGCCGTGGGCCGCCAGCAGGTCGCTGCCCAGCACCAGGCGGGTGGACAGCGCCACCAGCGGCAGGCTGACGTAGGCCGCGCAGTCGGCCAGCGTGAACTGTTCGCCGGCCACAAACGGCTGCCACTTCGCCAGGCGCTTGAAGGCCGGGATGTGCTTGTCCAAGCGCGTGCGCACCCGCTGCTGCGTGCTGTCGCTGACCGTGCCGCCGAAGAAGGCCTGGGGGTACAGCTCGCGCGCCACCAGCTCCAGGTGCAGCTCGGTGAAGATCACCAGCTCGCGTACCTTGGCCGCGGCCCAGGGGTCGGCCGGCATCAGGCGCGGCTCGGGCTGCAAGGCCTCCAGGTACTCCACGATGGCCGTGCTCTCGCACAGCGCGCCGTGTTCGGTGCGCACAAAGGGGATCTTGGCCAGCGGCGAGTCGCACAGCACCGCCTCGTCCCGCGAGCCGGTGGCGACCAGCGCCTCGGTGAAGGGCAGGCCCTTTTCCAGCAGCACCAGCTTGACCTTGTTGTAGTAGTTGGACAGCGGCATGCCGCACAGCGTGATCGTCATGAGGGTGTCTCCTTGGAGTGCGGGGCGGCCGCGGTGCGGGCGGCCCGGCCGGGGCGGTTGACCAGCGCGATGCCGGCGCACACCGCCAGCAGCGCCACCAGCAGGCGCAGCGTCAGCGGCTCGCTCAGCAGCAGCACGCCGGCCAACAGCCCGAACACCGGCGTCAGCAGGGTGTAGACCGAGATGCGCGTGGCCACATAGTGGCGCAGCAGCCAGAACCACACCAGGAAGCTGGCAAACGAAATCACCACCGTCTGCACCGCCATCAGCGCCAGCGCCTGGCCCGACAGCGTGGTGGGCACCACCTCGCCGGCGGCCCAGGCGGCGGCACCCAGGGCCAGCGCCGAGACCCCCAGCTGCCACAACAACGCGGTTTCCGCCGGCGCACGGGACAGCTTCGTCGCGCGCAGCGCCAGCGTGGTGGCGCCCCACAACAAGGCGGCGGCCAGGCCCAGGGCGTCGCCCACCCACTGCTTAGGCCCGGCCGAGGGCGCGTCCACAAACCCTTCGGCAAAGGCCCAGACCACGCCGGCGAAGGCCGCCGCCATGCCCAGCCACTGCAGCGGCGACAGGCGCTCGTTGCGCGCGATCAGCGGCATGCCCACGGCCACCACAAACGGCGCCAGGTAGATGAACACCGACATGCGCGATGCGGTGGTGTACTGCAGGCCCACGAAGATGCAGCCGAACTCGGCCGCGAACAGCAGCCCGGCCAGCAGGCCGCCGGCCCAGGTGCCGTCGCGCGCGAGCACGCGCACGCCGCGCCAGGCCGACCAGGCCAGCAGCAGCGCGGCGGCGCCGGCGGAACGCACGGCAGCCTGCAGCATCGGTGGAATCTCCGGCAGCGTGAGCTTGACCACCACCTGGCCCAGGCCCCAGATGACGCAGCACAGCACCACCAGCGCAACAGCCTTGCCGTCCAGCGGCAGGCGGTGGTCGTTCATGTCGTGTTGTCTCCTCGCGCCGCATTGTCGGGGCTGGCGGCTTCTGCCTCTCTCACCGCTTCAGAGCCAGCCTCCATACCGCCATGCACAGCGCTACCAGCAGCGCGGTCAACGCCCCGGCCAGCGCGCCGGTGGCATGCGCCAGCGGCGCCACGGCAATGTCCCAGCCGCCGCCTTCGCGCAGCACCGGCCCCCAGGGCTGCTCCAGCAGGATCTTGGCGAGCAAGCCCACGGCCACCGCCGCACCGATGGCGCGTGCGCGGCCGCGGGCGGTGAGCAGCAAGGCCACCGCGGCCACCGCCACGCCGGCGTGCAGCACGCCCGACAGGCCGCCAAAGCGCGCCAGCTCGGGCCGCAGCAGCAGGCCCCATTGCGCGAGCGGCCAGGCCAGCCCCCAGGCCAGGGCCCAGGGCCAGGGTAAGCGCGCCGCGTGGCCCAGCGTCGCCAGCACCAGGCAGCCGGCCAGGTTGGCCAGCAGGTGCATGGGGCTCCAGTGCACAAAGGCGGCGCTCCAGGCCCGCCAGGGTTGCGCCCAGGCCTGCGCCGGCTGCCAGTCCAGCAAGTTGGCCGGCAGCCACCAGGCCAGCAGCGAACCGGCTGCCAGCACGGTGGCCAATGCCACCCAGGCGGCGCCGGGAGCGGTCAGCCGAAGACGGTGCGCCACAGGGCGAGCACCGCGTCGCGCTCGCCGGCCAGTGCCGCCGGGTCGAAGTGCGTGGCCTGTTCGTCCAGCCGCGCCCGGTGCTGGGCGCGGCGCAGCTCGCGATAGGCATCCGCGGCCTGGCGGCCCACGCCGGCAGGCAGCAGGCCGGCTTCTTCGGCGCGCTGCAGCAGCGCGATGTTGCCGGCGTTGGCCAGCAGCGCTTCATGGGCCGCGGCGTGCGCCAGCACCAGGAACTGGACCGCGAACTCCACGTCCATCATGCCGCCGGGGCTGTGCTTGACGTCGAAGCGGCCGGCCGGCACGGCGTGGGCGCCGCGCACCTTCTCGCGCATGGCGCGCACCTCCTCGCGCAGCGCGGCGGTGTCGCGCGGGGCGGCCAGCACGGCACGGCGCGTGGCTTCGAAGCGGGGCTCCAGCGAGCGGTCGCCGGCGGCAAAACGCGCCCGCGTCAGCGCCTGGTGTTCCCAGGTCCAGGCCGTGTTGCTGCCGCGGCCGCGCTGGTAGTCGTCGAAGGCGGCCACCGAGGTGACCAGCAGGCCTGAGCTGCCGTTGGGCCGCAGCGCGGTGTCGATGTCGAACAGCTCGCCGGCGGCGGTGCGCAGCGTCAGCCAGGGGATGAGCTTGCGCACGAAGCTGGTGTAGACCGCCTGTGCCTGCTGGGGGTCGGCCTCGTCGCTGTCGTCGTACAGGAAGACCACGTCCACGTCGCTGCCGTAGCCCAGCTCCTTGCCGCCCAGCTTGCCGTAGGCGATGGCGGCAAAACGCGGGCGCTCGCGGTGGCGCTGGCGCAGCCGCTGCCAGGCCCAGATCACCGCGGTGTCCAGCACGCCGTCGGCCAGGGCCGAGAGGTCGTCGGCCACCTGCTCCACGCTGATCTCGCCTTCCACGTCGCGCACCAGGGTGCGGAACACCTCGGCGTGGTGGGCGCGCCGCAGCGTGTCCATCAGCTCTTCTTCGTCGTCCTCGCCGGCGCGCTGCCAGGCCTGGGCGCGCTGGGCCAGTTCGGCGCAGAAGGCCTCGCGGTCGAAACGGGCGTGCAGCAGCCGCGCGTCGGCCAGCTCGTCGATGACGCCGGGGTGGCGCATCAGGTACTGCATGGGCCAGCGTGCCAGGCCCAGAAGGCGCAGCAGCCGGCGGTGCACCTCGGGGCGCTCCAGCAGCAGCGCCAGGTAGCTTTCGCGGCGCAGCAGCGGCTCCAGCCAGTCTATGAAACGCAGCGCCCCGGGCAGGGTGCAGGCGTCTTCGGCCAGGGCCTGGGCGGTCTTGTCCACCAGGCGGCCCAGGCGCAGCCGGCTGTCGTCGCGCAGGGCCTGCACACGCGCCTGGCGCGTGAAGCCGCGCACCCGCTCGGCCAGCTCGGGCGGCAGCTTGTCCAGCAGGGCCTCGGCGTCCACCGGCAGCGGGGCGCTGCCGCAGCGCCGGCAGTTGCCGTCGGCGGGTGTGCGGCCGCCTTCGGACAGCAGCGCGTCGAACTCGGCGGCCACCAGCTCGCGCGCCTCGCCCAGCTTCATCAGCAGTTCGCAGGCCTCGGGCCGGCAGCTCATGCCCAGGCTGCGGGCGATCCAGGCCAGGTCTTCGTCGGCGGCCGGCAGCAGGTGGGTCTGCTGGTCGTCCAGGTACTGGATGCGGTGTTCTATGCGGCGCAGCAGCGTGTAGGCCTCGGCCAGCGCCTGCGCGGTGTCGGGCTTCATCAGGCCGTGGCTCACCAGGCGCTGCAGGCCGCGCAGCGTGCTGCGGGTGCGCAGCTCGGGGAACTGCCCGCCGCGCACCACCAGCATCAGCTGCACGATGAACTCCACCTCGCGTATGCCGCCGCGGCTGAGCTTCACGTCGTTGGCGCGCTCGGGGCGGCCGGCGGCGCGGCGCTGGGCCTCGTCGCGTATCTTGCGGTGCAGCTGGCGCAGGCCTTCGAACACGCCGTAGTCCAGGTAGCGGCGGTAGACGAAGGGCGTGACCAGGCTGCGCAGCGGCAGCGCGCGGCCGCTGGTGACGGCGACACGCGGTGCGACCACGCGGCTCTTGAGCCAGGCGAAGCGCTCCCACTCGCGGCCCTGCACCAGGAAGTACTCCTCCAGCATGGACAGGCTGACCACCGGCGGGCCCGACATGCCGTTGGGCCGCAGCGCCAGGTCCACACGGAACACGAAGCCGTCGTCGGTGGTGTCGCCTATCAGCGCGTACAGGCGCTTGGCGACAAAGCTGAAGTACTCGTGGAAGGACACCGGGCGCGGCCCGGCGGTCTGGCCGTCTTCTTCGTAGACATAGACCAGGTCGATGTCGGAGGACACGTTGAGCGCCCGCGCGCCCAGCTTGCCCATGCCGATGATCCACATCTGCACCCGCTGGCCGTCTTGGCCCAGCGGCGCGCCGTGGCGCTCGTCGGCCTCGGCTTCGGCCTGGGCCAGCGCCAGCTCCAGCGTGGCCTCGGCCAGCTCGCTCATCGCGCCGGTGATGACCTCCAGCGGCGCCGCCTGCTCCACGTCCAGCTCGGCCAGGCGTTCGATGACCAGCTGCCGGGCCACACGCAGCGCCGAAGACAGATCGCGCCCGCCGGCGCGCAGCGTGGCGACCAGGGCGGTGACGGCCTCAAAACCCGGCGCGCCGGCGGGCAGCAGCGACCTCTCCGCCCCGTAGCGGCGGCGAATGCGCTGCACGAAGCGGCTGTGGGCTGCGGCTGCGGCCGGCGTGGCGCCATCGGCGCGTTGGATGTCCATGAGCGCCGGCAAGGGTAGTCGCGAACCCATGGCTGACTGCGTTTGGGGGTTACTGCACTAGCATGCCCCCCATGAAAGTCGCCGCCATCCAGATGGTTTCCGCACCGGAATGGGCCACCAACCGCGACGCTGCGGCGCGCCTGGTGGCCGAGGCCTCAGCGGCCGGCGCACGCATCGTGGCCTTGCCCGAGTACTTCTGCCTGATGGGCCGGCGCGACACCGACAAGCTGGCGCTGGCCGAGGCGCCGGGCCACGGGCCCATACAGCAGTTCCTGTCCGACACGGCGCGTGAGCACGGGCTGTGGCTGGTGGGCGGCACCTTGCCGGCGGCGGCAGAACAGGCCGGTCGTGTACACAACCGCTGTCTGGTCTACGGGCCGGACGGGCGCGCCGCGGCGCAGTACGACAAGATCCACTTGTTTGCGTACGACAACGGCCGCGAGAGCTACGACGAAGGGCGCACGCTGGTGGCCGGCAGCGAGCCGGTGGCGCTGAGCTGCGAGGGTGTGCGCGTAGGGCTGTCGGTGTGCTACGACCTGCGCTTCCCCGAGCTGTACCGCGCGCTGATGCAGCCGCCTTGCGACCTGCTGGTGGTGCCGGCGGCCTTCACCTACACCACCGGGCGTGCGCACTGGGAGCTGCTGCTGCGGGCGCGCGCCGTGGAGAACCAGTGCTACGTGCTGGCTTCAGCCCAGGGCGGCACCCACCCCAACGGCCGCCGCACCTGGGGCCACAGCATGGTGGTGGACCCCTGGGGCGAGGTGCTGGCGGTGCAGGAAGAAGGCGAGGGCGTGGTGGTGGCCGAGCTGGACGCGGCGCGCATTGCCGAGGTGCGTACGCAGTTGCCGGCGGTGGCGCATCGGCGGTTGTAGGGTTTTGTTGTGACGCGCTGACCTTGTGGCGACGACCTGGTGGCGACAGCGCGCGGTGGACATCGGCCACAGGGCCGGCCCGGCTGCGCGCCGCCCGATATCGGTGCTCGCCGGGCCTGCCCTGCACCCGATGCCCACCGAACATCGGCTCGGGTGTTCGGTTTCTGAGCGACCAGAACACGTTGGCGTTGGCCCGGAGAGGACAGGGTGGCCGGGCGAGCACCGATATCGGGCGGCGCACAGCCCGACCTGCCCTGTCTTCTCCGCGCGCTGAAGCAGCGCTACCCGAACACAGGCCTAACGCAGCCCGAACATCATCCGCCGCGCCAGCCAGTCGCGCAGCGGCGGCAAGGCTTGCAGCGCCGCCAACCCCAGGCCGCGTGCGCCGGCCAGGCCGGGCCCCTGCCAGGTGAAGCTGCGGGCCAGGAAGTCGGTGGCGGCTATGGTGCCCCAGCGGTCCGGCGCGCGGGACCAGGCCACGCGGCGCAGGGCGGCGTCCAGGTCGCTGGTCCAGCGCAGCGCATGCACCAGCGCGTGGGCGTCGCGCAGGCCCAGGTTCAGGCCTTGGCCGGCCACGGGGTGCAGGGTCTGCGCGGCATTGCCTATGCGTACGCTGCGCCCTTGCACCAGGCTGCGCTCGGCGTTCAGGCCCAGGGCAAAACTCTTCAGCGGGCTCAAGGCCTGCACACGCCCGGCGTCGGGCGGCAGCAGTGTGGCCAGCACGGCCTGGCGCTGGGTGTCGCTCAGCCCGCGCACCGGGTCATCGCTGCTGGCCACACACCACACCAGTGCGGCGCGGGTCAGGCCCGGGGTGTCCGCGGCCTGGCGCGGCAGCGGCAACAAGGCCACCGGCCCGTGGCGGGTGAAACGTTCGAAGGCCACGCCGGCCGGCGCGCCTTGCAGCGTGAGCTGGCCCACCCAGGCGGTCTGCGCGTAGTCGCGCACCACGGCCTTGCGCTGCTGTTCGTTGAACACGCCGCCTTCGGCCACCACGGCCAGGTCGAAACGGTCCACCACCCCGGCGTCTACCTCGATGCCGTCGTCGGCCAGGGGCTTCAGCGCCGTCACCGCCTGGCCGAAGCGTGTGACCAGGCGCTGAGGCTGGGCCGCCGCGGCTTGTTGCCAAGCTTGTTGCAGCGGCGCTACCAGCGCGCCATAGCCCAGTACCGCGCCCAGCAGCGGCACGCCCAGCGACGCGGCGCTCATGCGCACCTCGGGCTCGCCCAGGCGGGTGGCCAGCGTGGGCGGCGCCTGCGAGACGCGCACCTCGCGTATGACTTCGGCCGCGTCTGCCGGCCACACGCGCAGGCGTTGCAGCCACTGCACGCTGCCCAGTGACAGCGCCAGCGTGCGCGGGTCGGCCGCGGGGTCGCGGTCGGCCGGGCGCGCGTCGTACAGCGTGATGTGCGCGTGCGGCAGCAGTTCGGCGGCGTGCAAGGCCAGCGCCAGCCCCACCGGGCCGGCGCCGACGATGGCGATGCGCCATGCGGTTGTTGTCATTCGCGGGGTCTTCGTGCCGCAGCGGGTGGATGCCTGGGGGCGGGGACTGCCTATTATTCGCGCGCCGGGCGGCCGCTGCCGCCGCGAAGGAGAACGCTGTGGCCATCCGCGAGTTCGTCAAGAAGCAGTTCATCGATGTCATCGAGTGGACCGAGGGCAGCGATGGCACCCTGGCCTGGCGCTACCCCATGGCCGGCAACGAGATCCAGAACGGCGCCATGCTGACGGTGCGCGAAAGCCAGGCCGCGGTGTTTGTGGACGAAGGCCGCATCGCCGACGTGTTCGCGCCCGGCCGCCACCGCCTGGGCACGCAGACGCTGCCGGTGCTGACCTACCTGAAGAACTGGGACAAGCTGTTCCAGAGCCCGTTCAAGAGCGACGTGCACTTCTTCAGCCTGCGCCTGCAGCTGGACAGGCGCTGGGGCACCAGCCAGCCGGTGACGCTGCGCGACCCGGATTTCGGCGCCGTGCGGCTACGTGCCTTCGGCAACTACAGCTTTCGCATCGCCGACCCGCGGCTGTTCCACACCGCTGTTTCGGGCACGCGCGAGCGTGTCACGGTGGACGAGCTGGACGGCCAGTTGCGCGCGCTGCTGGTGCAGCACCTCAGCGACGCGGTGGCCGAGAGCGGCATCGCCTTCCTGGACCTGGCGGCCAACCAGGTGGAGTTTGCGCAGCAGTTGCAGCGTGCCACCGCCGCCGACTTTGCACGCGTGGGCCTGGCGCTGGACGGCGTGACGGTGCAGAACCTCAGCCTGCCCGACGAATTGCAGAAGCTGCTGGACCAGCGCATAGGCATGGGCATGGCCGGCCCGGACATGGGCCGCTTCATGCAGTACCAGACGGCGCAGGCCATTCCGCGGCTGGCGGAAGGCGCCGGCAGCGGCGGCGGTGGCTCGGGCGTGGTGGGCGACGCCATCGGCCTGGGCGCCGGCGTGGCGCTGGGCCAGAACATGGCGCAGCAGCTGGCCCAGGGCTTGGCCGCTCAGCCCGCCGGCGGCGCGGCGGCGGTGAAGCCCGAGGAAGTGCTGGCCACCATAGACCGGCTGGCCGAGTTGCACGCCAAGGGCGCCTTGACGGCCGACGAGTTCGCGGCGAAGAAGACCGAGCTGCTGAAGAAGATCACCTGACGGCGCTTCAGGCGCCGTCAGGCCGCCCCCACCCAGCCCTCACTGCGGCACCGGCCCCAGCGCGCGCTGCATGAAGGCCTGCAGCGCCTGGTTCAGGCGCACCTGGGCCTGCGCGTGCGCGGCCGGCGTGCCGCCCATCTTCATGGGCCCGGCGTTGTACTGCGTGGTGGGGCTCCAGCCGTGGCCGCCCAGCGCGTGGCCGGCCTCATGGAACACCAGCAGCTCGGTGTCGCGCCCGGCGCGGCGCCGCGCGGCGGCGATGTTCTCGGCCATGCCGCCGGAATCCCACACCTGGTCGTCGTGCGCGCCGGCCACCAGCACCGGCGCGGTGATGGTCTCCACCGGGATGCGCGCCGCCGCCAGGCGTTCGGCGCCGGCGGCAGCGCGGCCGCGGTCGTGCGGGCGGCGCAGGCGCACCTCGGCGCCGGTCGCGAAGCCGGCAAACTCGGCCTGCAAGCCGCTGTAGGGCACGAAGGCGTAAGGCTGGCCCTGCCAGGCGAAGGAGGCGCGTGTGCCCTCGGCAATGTCCGGGCCCCAGCCTTCCCAGACCACGTCGCTGGGCACGATGGCGGCCACGGCGCGTATCCAGGGCATCCTGGTGGCGGCCAGCAAGGCGAACTCTGCCCCCTTGGAGGTGCCTATGACGCCCAGGCGCGCCGCGTCCACCTGCGGCTGCGCGGCCAGCCAGTCGCGCGCTGCCTGCAGGCGTTGCACAGGGATGTCGGCAAAGGCCGCGGGCAGGGTCGGCAGCTCCGGCGGCATAGGCCCCTGCGGGCCGAAGCGCGGCGGGGAGTAGTACGGCAACGCCAGCACCGCGTAGCCGCGCGAGGCCCACAGCGCGGCGTCGCGCGTGATCAGCGTGCCGCCTTCGGAGCCGCCCAGCAGCAGCAGCGCCGGCCGGCGGGCATCACCCGGCAGGTGGGCATACACCGCGCCGGGGAAGGGCTCCACGGCGCGCTGTTGCACGTCCGGGCGGGTGATGACCAGTGTGAGCACTTGCTCTGCGACAACGCGTTCAGCTTGCAGGGCCTGCAGGCGCACCTGGTGGCTGGGCAGATCGAACGCTTCAGTGCCTGTGGCCGGGCCCATGGCCCAGAACAGGCCGCGCAGGTCGGCGCCGCTGAAGGGGGCTTGCAGCGGCACCTGGGTGGCCAGGTCCACGCGGCCGGCGGCGTCGGCGCGGTAGCGGGCTTCGGCCTGGTAGGGGCGGCGCTGGCCGCTCCATTCCTGCACCAGGCGGGTGCTGCGCAGCGTCACTTCGCTGCCGGGCGTCAGCCCTTCGACGGCCAGCGGCACGCTGGCGGCGTCGGTGGCAATCTCGCCGCCGGGCGGCCCGGCAAACCGTTGTGCCGCGGCGGGCACGGCGGCCAGCGCCAGCGCCGCGGCCAGCCAGAGGCTCAAGGTGATGGGCCGGGCTGGGAACCCACCGGCGCGGCGCCGGCCCGGGGTGGGCGAGGCAAAGGATGAGGGCAGGGTGTGCATGCGCCGCAGTGTGCCTCCCGGGCCGCTGGCGCCGCGGCCGGCTTGCGACGGCTGGACGGCAGCGCCGACGGTTGGCGCCAGGGCGACGTCAGGCGTAGCTGGCCCAGCCGCGCCGCTGCTCGTCGTCCAGGTGCGGCAGGTGGTTGTAGCTCAGCAGCCGGTGTCGGCCGCGGGTGAAGGAAAACTCCGTCACCGCGCTGTTGCGTATGTGCAGGTTCAGTTCTATGGCCGTGGCCGGCGGCGCGTCCAGCACGCGCGACACCGCCGTCGCGATGGGCCCGCCGCTGGAGACGATGAGCACCTGTTGGCCCAGGTGGTGTTCGCGCACATGGGCCAGCGCGGCTTCTATGCCGGCGACAAAGTCCACCCAGCTGGGCATGCCGGCGGGTTGCAGTTCGCCGGCTGCCCAGCGTGTGAGCCCTTCGCGCAGTGCACGAAAGTGCTGGCGCACCGCCTCGGCCCGGTCTGCTGCCGTGATGGGCTCGGGGTGCACGGCGTGCACCAGGGCATTGCCGTCGTATTCGTTGAGCCCGGGCCACAGCAGCGCTTCGGGCATGTCGCCCAGGCCGTCGGCGATGGCGTCCAGGCTTTGTGCGTGGCGGCGCAGCGTGCCGGTGAGCACCGCGTCGAAGCGCTGGCCGCGGCCGCGGAACCACTGGCCCAGCGCCCGGCACTGGCGCGTGCCCAGCTCGCTCAACTGGTCGTAGTCGGCCGCGCCGAACGAGGCCTGGCCGTGGCGTATCAAGGTCAGCATGCCCATGCCGGGCATTGTCGCGGCGCGACGGCGCGTGGGTTTGTCGCCGGCGCGACCATGAAGCCACCGACCCACCGACCCACCGACCCATCAACTGCAGCGGGGTTACGCTCGCCGTTTCGCCAACACACTGCCACACCAACATGCTGTATCGACGACTGGGCCGCGCCGGGGTGCGCGTCAGCGCGCTGTCGCTGGGTTCCTGGGTGACCTACCACAACCAGGTGGACGTGAAGAGCGCCGCCGAGATGATGGCGGCGGCCTACGACGCCGGGGTCAACTTCTTCGACAACGCCGAGGTTTACGCCGGCGGCCGCAGCGAAGAGATCATGGGCGCGGCGCTGAAGCAGCTGGGCTGGCCGCGCCTGAACTACCTGGTCTCGACCAAGTTCTTCTGGGGCCTGGACCGCAGCGGCGACGCCGTGAACCGCCGCGACACGCTCAACCGCAAGTACCTGATGCAGGCCATGGACGGCAGCCTCAAGCGCTTCGGGCTGGAGCACGTGGACCTGGTGTACTGCCACCGCTCCGACCCGCACACGCCTATCGAAGAAACGGTGCGGGCCATGAACGACCTGATACAGCAGGGCAAGGCGCTGTACTGGGGCACCAGCGAGTGGAGTGCCGCGGACATACGCGCGGCCTGGGACATCGCCGACCGCCACGGCTGGCACAAGCCGGTGGTGGAGCAGCCCGAGTACCACCTGTTCCACCGCCGTCGCGTGGAGCAGGAGTACGCGCGGCTGTACGAGGACATCGGCCTGGGCCTGACCACCTGGAGCCCGCTGGCCAGCGGCCTGCTCAGCGGCAAGTACCGCGCCGGTGTGCCCGAAGGCAGCCGCGGCGCGCTGGAGAGCATGGCCTTTCTGCGCGACCGCCTCACCGACCAGGCCAAGAACGCCGCGGTGGCTCAGCTGGTGGAGATCGCCGCCGAGCTGGGCGCCACGCCGGCGCAGCTGGCCATCGCCTGGGTGGCGAAGAACCCGCGCGTTTCCAGCGTCATCACCGGCGCTTCGCGCGTGCAGCAGTTGCAGGACAACCTGAAGGCGGTGGCGCTGCTGGAGCAGCTCACGCCCGAGGTGCTGGCACGCGTGGACGCGGCGACTTCAGCACTGGCCGACTGAACTGGGCTGCCGGCGCATAGCTTCGTGCCTTCTCACGAAGCCGGCCACCGCGGCCACGACTTCCTCGTGCCGCTCGCGGTGCGGCGCGTGGCCGCAGCCGGGCAGTTCCAGCAGCTCGGCATGCGGCGCGCGGCGGCGAAAGCCGCGCAGTTGTTCCAGCGCGCCGTACTCGTCGGCCAGCCCCTGCACCACCAGCATGGGCGCGCGTATGGCGGCCAGCTCGGCTTCGATGTTCCAGCGGCTGAACGGCGGGTTCAGCCAGGCGTCGTTCCAGCCCCAGAAGGCCGAGTCCGGGTCGTCGTGGTAGCGCGCCAGGCGGGTGCGCAAGTCGCCGTGCAGGTAGCTCTCGCGTATGCGCGCAATGCCGGCCAGCGCCATGGGCTCCACCAGGATGTGCGGCGCCAGCAGCACGCAGCCGGCCACCGGGTGGCGCGCCGCGTGCAGCAAGGCGATGGAGCCGCCGTCGCTGTGGCCCAGCAGCCAGGGCGGCGTGTGGATGTGCAGCGCGCGCAGCAGCGCGGGCAGCAGCTCCCAGGCCTGGCGGTGCATGAAGTCCGGCGCCCACAGCTCTTGCGGCGCCCGCGGCGTGCTGCGGCCGTAGCCGGGGCGTGAATAGACCAGGCCGGCACAACCGGTGGCGGCGCAGATGCGGTCGGGGAAGGCCCGCCACATGGCCACCGAGCCCAGGCCCTCGTGCATGAACACCATCACCGGCGCGTCGGCGTCGGCCCCGGCGATGAGGCGGTACTCCAGTTGCACCTCGCGGGGGCCGTGCGGCAGGGTGGCCAGCAGGGTCTTCATGGCAGCTTGTTCAGGGCAGCCTGTTCATGGCAGGCCAGCGAGATTGTCGTCCAGACGTTGCAGCAGCCGCACCAGGCTGCGCCGCTCTTGGGCCGACAGGCCTGCCGCGGCCTGCTCGGCCACCTGCCGCGTCACCTGCGCCAGCGCCTGCTGCACACGCCGGCCGCGGCTGGAGAGCGTGAGCCGCACGCTGCGGCGGTCGTGGCTGTCGGGCGTGGCGTCCAGCAGGCCGCGTTCGCGCAGCGTGGCCAGCAGGCGCGTCAGCTGCGCCTTGTCGCGCCCGGAATGTGCGGCCAGATCACCCGGCGTGGCGCCGGGGTGGCGCGCAAAGAAGCCCAGCACACGCGCTTCCATGTGCGCCAGGCCCTGCGGTGCCTCGCGCAAGGCGCGCTGCTGCTGCGAACGCACGCGGTGCATCACCCGGTGCACGGCCTCCAGCACCGCTTCGGCGGGCGGCGCATCCACGGCAGCGCCAGGGTCAAGGGATTCCGGCATGATAGGTGACATTATCAACTAATGATGAAGTGACCGATGGAGTCCATCGTTTCCGGCCGCCGCGTGCAGCGGGTGCGTCATGAGCTGGTCCGCCGCGTGCTGCAGGTGCGCCGCGTACAGTCCCTGGGCCCGGGTTTTGCGGCCATCACCTTCGGCGGCGATGCGCTGGCCGGGTTTGTTTCTCTTTCTTTCGACGACCACGTCAAGCTGTTCTTCGACGACGGCAGCGCAGAGCCGCCGCGCCGCGACTACACCCCGCGCCGCTACGACCCCGTGGCCGGCGAGCTGACCATAGAGTTTGCGCTGCACGGCCCCGGGCCGGCGGCCGACTGGGCGCGCCAGGCGCAGCCCGGGCAAAGCCTCACCATCGGTGGCCCGCGCGGCTCGATGATCGTGCCCACTGACTACGACTGGCACCTGCTGGCGGCCGACGCCTCGGCCCTGCCGGCGCTGCATCGCCGCCTGGAGGAGCTGCCGGCAAGCACGCGTGCCATCGCCGTGGTGCAACTGGACGACGCGGCCGACCGGCGTGATCTGCAAAGCGCGGCCGCACTGGAGCTGCACTGGGCCGGGCCCGGCCCCGACGCCTTGCTGCGCGCTCTGCAGGCCTTGCCGCTGCCGGCGGGCGAGGGCTATGTGTGGTGCGCCGGCGAAGCCGACGAGATGGCGCGTGTGCGCGAGCTGATGCTGGCGCGCCACCCGCGGGAAGCCATGCGCGTGGCGGCCTACTGGAAGCGCGGGGCCAGCGACTACCACGAGCGGCTGGAAGGCTGAGGCAAGCGCTTTCCTTCGGTGCCCTTCACCGCCGTCGTTCACAACAAGGCCTGCACCCGCTCGGCAATTGCCAGAGAAGCCGTCAACCCCGGCGATTCGATGCCGAACAGGTTCACCAGCCCCGGCACGCCGTGCTGGGCCGGGCCCTGGATCAGGAAGTCGGCCGCCGGCGCGCCCGGCCCCACCAGCTTGGGGCGTATGCCGGCGTAGGCGGGCTGCAGGGCGCCGTCGGCCAGGGCGGGCCAGTAGCGGCGTATCTCGGCGTAGAAACCGTCACCGCGGGCCGGGTCCACCGGGTAGTCCAGCGCATCCACCCATTGCACGTCGGGCCCGAAACGCGCCTGGCCGGCCAGGTCCAGTGTCAGGTGCACGCCCAGGCCGCCGGGTTCGGGCACCGGGTAGACGAGGCGCGAAAACGGCGCCCGGCCGGCCAGGCTGAAGTAGTTGCCCTTGGCCAGGTGCAGTGGGGGCACCTGCCCGGGCGACAGGCCGGCGATCTTTTGCGCCAGCGCCTGCGCCTGCAGGCCGGCGGCGTTGACCACCATGCCGGCGTGCAATGCCATGGGTTGTTCGCCGCCCATCTGCAGCACGATGCCGTCAAGGGCGACTTCCCCGCTGAGCACCGGCGAACCCAGGGCCAGCATGCCGCCGGCGGCCTCGAAGTCGCCTTGCAGCGCCAGCATCAATGCGTGGCTGTCCACGATGCCGGTGCTGGGGCTGAGCAGGGCGGCCTCGGCGCGCAGGGCCGGCTCCAGTTGCTGCGTTTGTGCTGCGCTGAGCAGCTCCAGGTCTGCCACGCCGTTGGCGCGGCCGGCGGCCTGCAGGCGCTGCAACTCGGCTTCCTGCCCGGGCGAGGTGGCGACGATGAGCTTGCCGCAGCGCCGGTGCGGCACGCCGTGGCTGGCGCAGAAGTCGTACAGCAAGGCCTTGCCGCGCACACACAACGCCGCCTTCAGCGAGCCGGCCGGGTAGTAGATGCCGGCGTGTATGACTTCGCTGTTGCGCGAGCTGGTGCCCGTGCCTATGCCCAGCTCACTTTCCAGGGCGATGGTCTCCAGGCCCCGCTGCGCCAATGCGCGCGCCACCGCCAGGCCCACGACGCCGGCGCCGACGACGACACAGTCGACTTGATCCATCTGGGTGAGGGTTCTCCTTGCGGCGCCGATTGTCGCCGCTGCCCCCAGCGCCCGCGCGCCTCAAACCCCCAGGTACTGCTCCACCACCGCCGGTTGCGCGCGCAGTTCGTCGGAGCTGCCCTGCCACACGATGCGCCCCTTTTCCACCACGTAGTGGCGGTCTGCCAGGCGCAGCAGCGGGCCGATGTTCTTGTCGATGACGATGAGCGCCAGGCCTTGTTCCTTCAGGCGCTGCAGGCAGTTCCAGATCTCGGCGCGTATCAGCGGCGCCAGGCCTTCGGTGGCTTCGTCCAGGATGAGCAGGCGCGGGTTGGTCATCAGCGCGCGGCCCACGGCCAGCATCTGCTGTTCGCCGCCGGAAAGGTTGGCGCCCAGGTGGCGTTCGCGTTCCTGCAGCCGCGGGAACAGCTGGAACACGGTTTCCAGCGTCCACGGGCTGGCGCTGCCATGGCGGTTGCCGGCGGTGGCGACCAGGTTCTCGCGCACGGTGAGGTTGGGGAAGACCTGGCGCCCCTCCGGCACCAGGCCGATGCCGGTGCGCGCCACGCGGTAGGCGGCCTGGCCTTGCAGGTCGCGACCGTCCATGCTGACGCGCCCGGCCAGCGGCTTGAGCAAGCCCATCACGCTTTTCACCGTGGTGGTCTTGCCCATGCCGTTGCGGCCCACCAGCGTGATGACCTCGCCCGGGTGCACGGCCAGCGACAGGCCGAACAGCACCTGGCTGCTGCCGTAGGCGGTTTGCAGGTCTTCGACGGCCAGCAGCGGCTTCATACCGACTCTTCCTGCGTGCCCAGGTAGGCCTCGCGCACACGTTCGTCGGCACGAATCTGCTCCGGCGTGCCGCAGGCGATGACACGCCCGTACACCAGCACCGTGATGCGGTCGGCCAGCGCAAACACCGCGTCCATGTCGTGCTCCACCAGCAGCACCGTGTAGCGCCCCTTCAGCGCCGCCAGCATGTGCACCACCTGTTCGCTCTCGGCGTGGCTCATGCCGGCCATGGGTTCGTCCAGCAGCAGAACACGCGGCGCCGCGGCCAGCGTCATCGCAATCTCCAGCTGCCGCCGCTCGCCGTGCGCCAGGGCCGCCACCGGCACGTCGGCGCGGGCGGCCAGGCCGGTCTGCTGCAGCGCGGCGCGGGCCGGTTCGGTCAAGGCGGCTTCGCTGGCGGCCGGTTGCCAGAAACGGAAGCTGTGGCCGCTGTGCGCCTGCACCGCCAGCGCCACGTTCTGCAGCACCGTGAAGTCCGGGAACACCGAGGTGATCTGGTAGGAGCGCCCCAGCCCCGCCAGCGCCCGCTTGAAGGGCGGCAGGCCGCCTATCTCCTGGCCGTCCAGCAGGATGCGGCCCTCGTCGGGGCGCAGCTCGCCGCCCAGCTGGTGGATGAGCGTGGTCTTGCCGGCGCCGTTGGGGCCGATCACGGCGTGGATCTCGCCGGGTTCTATGGTCAGCGACACCTGGTCGGTGGCCAGCAGGCCGCCGAAACGCTTGACCAGCGCCTGCACTTCCAGCCGGGCCGGCGGCAGAGGGGTGCGCGTGTTCATGGGCATGGTCGTGGGCCGGTTCATGAGGCCTTGCGCTCCCGGCGCCGGCGGTCCAGCTCCACCACCCAGCCGTACAGGCCGCGCTTGAGCACCAGCACCACGAACACGATGAACAGGCCCACCAGGCCCAGCCAGTGCTGGCTGAACACCTGGTCCAGTGCCGGCCAGCCCAGTTTCAGCGACTGCAGGCCTTCTTCCAGCAGCAGCAGCGCTGCCGCACCCACCACCGGGCCGAACAAGGTGCCCAGGCCGCCCAGCACCGTCATCACGATGAGTTCGCCCGACACCGTCCAGGCCATGTAGCTGGGCGCCACGAAGCGTGTCAGGTTGGCCAGCAGCATGCCGGCCAGCACACACACCAGCGCCGAGATGACATAGGCCACCAGCTTGTAGCGCAGCGTGGGGAAGCCCAGGGCGCCCATGCGGCGTTCGTTGCTGCGGCAGCCGCGCAGCACCATGCCGAAGCGGGCGCTGATCAGGCGGTGGAAACCCAGCAGCACCAGCAGCAGCAGACCCAGGGCCACGTAGTACAGCACCACCGGGTTGTCCAGCGTGAACAGGCCGAAGTCGCTGCGCACGGGGACGGGCAGGCCGTCGTCGCCGCCGTACTGGCGCAGGCCCACGGCCACGAAGTACAGCATCTGCGCAAAGGCCAGCGTGATCATGATGAAGGCCATGCCGCTGGTGCGCAGGCAGATGGCGCCCACCACCAGCGCGATGGCTGCACCGGCGCCCAGGGCCGTCAGCAGCTGCACCCAGCCGCTGGTGATGCCGTGCGAGGCCAGGATGCCCACCGCGTAGGCCCCCACGCCTATGTACATGGCGTGGCCGAAGCTGACCAGCGCGCCGTAGCCCAGCACCAGGTTCAGCCCCAGCGCGGCCAGCGCAAACACCAGGATGCGGGTGCCGAAGGTCACGTAGAACGGCTGGCCCATGGCCGTGGCCAGCAGCGGCACCGCGGCCAGCGCCAGCAACACCAGGGCGGCGAAGACCCTAGCCATGGCGCACCGGGAACAGGCCCTGCGGGCGCAGCGCCAGCACCACGGCCATCAACAGGTAGATCAGCATGGAGGCGATGGCCGGGCCCACGGCCTGGGCCGTGCTGCGCTCCAGGAACTCGCGCAGCAGCGTGGGCAGGAAGGCGCGGCCCACGGTGTCCACGATGCCCACGATGAGCGCGCCGTAGAAGGCGCCGCGTATGGAGCCTATGCCGCCGGTGACGATGACCACCAGCGTCAGGATGAGTATGGGTTCGCCCATGCCGGCCTGCACGCTGACGATGGGCCCGGCCATCAGCCCGGCCAGGCCGGCCAGCGCGGCGCCCAGGGCAAACACCACGCTGTTCAGGCCCTTGATGTCCACGCCCAGCGCCGACACCATCTCGGCGTTGCTGGCGCCGGCGCGTATCAACATGCCCACCCGCGTGCGGTGGATGACCAGGTACAGCGCCACGCCCACCGCCAGGCCCACAGCGATGATGGCAAAGCGGTACGAGGGGTAGTCCAGCCCGAACAGGTTCACCGTGCCCGACAGGCCTTGCGGCACGTTCATGTACACCGAGGCCGGGCCCCAGATGAAACGCACCACCTCGTTGAAGAACAGGATGAGACCGAAGGTGGCCAGCACCTGGTCCAGGTGGTCGCGCCGGTACAGGCCCGACAGCGCCACGCGCTCCACCAGCAGGCCCAGCAGCAGCGTGCCGGGCACCGCCGCAACGGCGGCCCAGAAGAAGGAGCCGTCGCTGGCGTTGTAGGCGGCGGCCGCGAAGTAGGCGCCCATCATGTACAGCGAACCGTGCGAGAGGTTCACGAAGTTCATGATGCCGAACACCAGCGTCAGCCCGCTGGCCAGCAGGAACAGCAGCACGCCGAGCTGCAGGCCGTTGAGCAGCTGCGTGAGGAACAGGCCGGTGGTCATGGGGCCGGGGCGGGGCAAAAAGCGGGCCGGCGCGAGGCCGGCCCGGGCTGGGTGTCAGCGAGGTGTGGGGCGGGGCCGGCCCGCCGTCACATCTTGCACTGCGAGGCGTAGGCGTCCACGTGGTCCTTCAGCGGCGTGGCGATGGTCTTCAGGCTGACGCGGCCCTTGCTGTCCTTGGCCACCTCGAACACGTGCTGGTCCTGCACCGGGAACTGGTTGTTGCCGAAGCGGAACTTGCCGCGCACGCTTTGGAAGTCGGCCGCCTTCAGCGCGGTGCGGAAGGCTTCCTTGTCGGCCACGTTGCCCTTGACCTTGGCGATGGCGCTGTCCAGCAGCTGGGCGGCGTCGTAGCTCTGGGCCGCGTACTGGCTGGGGATGCGGTTGAACTTCTTCTCGAACTCGTCGACGAAACGCTTGTTGGCCGGGTTGTCGAAGTCAGGCCCCCAGAAGGTGCCGCTGATGACGCCCAGCGCCGTTTCGCGCTGCGCCGGCAGCGTGGAGCCGTCGGTGGTGCTGCTGGACAGGAGCGGGATGCGGCCCAGCAGCCCGGCCTGCTGGTACTGGCGCACGAAGTTCACGCCCAGGCCGCCGGGGTAGAACACGTACACCGCATCGGGTTTGGCGGCGGCCACCTGGGCCAGCTCGGCGCTGAAGTCGGGCTGGTTCAGCGGCGTGTAGATCTCGTCCACCACCTCGCCCTTGTACAGGCGCTTGAAGCCGGAGATGAAGTCCTTGCCGGCCTGGTAGTTGGGCGCCATCGCGATGATGCGCTTGTAGCCCTTGTCGTTGGCGTAGGCGCCCACCACCTCGGCCTGGTTGTCGTTCTGCCAGGAGACGATGAACTGGTAGGGGCTGCACTGCGCGCCGGCAATGGGGCCGGGCCCGGCGTTGCTGCCGATCAGGAACACGCCCTTCTCGGTGATGGGCTTGTGCACCGCCATCATCACGTTGCTGAAGGTGACGCCGGTGATGATGGGCACGTTCTCGCGCTCTATCAGCTTCTGCACGATCTGCGTGGCCACGTCGGGGCGCAGCTGGCTGTCTTCGCGCAGCACCTGCACCGGCACGCCGCCCAGCTTGCCGCCGTTGCGCTCCACCACCATCATGAAGGCGTCGTACTGGTCTTGCCCCAGCGCGCCCTGCGGGCCGGAGAGCTCGGCCATGAAACCAATCTTGATGGGCGCCTGGGCCTGGGCCGTGCCCACGGCGGCGGCCAGCGCAGCGAGCGCGACACCGGCACGCAAGGCGCCGGCGCTCAGGGTCTTGCGGATCATGTCTGGTCTCCTAGTATGAAAAATAGTGCGACACGGTGGGGCGGACTCTGCCAGGGCCTTCGCCGATAACATGCACCATAATGCGTTCTCACGGGGCGTCAAACCCGTATCAACCCGAAGAAGGTTTCGGCGTTGCCTTGCAGCACCTGCTGGCGCGCCGCCTCGTCCAGGAACGGCGCCTCGCGCACCAGCGCACCGATGTGCTGCTCGCCCAGCGGGAAGGGGTGGTCCGAGCCCAGCATCACGCGGTCGGCGCCCATCACGTCCACCAGCAGGCGCAGGGCGCCGGGGTCAAACACCGCGCTGTCCACGAACAGGCGGCGCGCGTAGCTGGAAGGCAGTTGCGGGCAGTTCTGGCGCACGATGTCGCGGTGGCGCCAGGCGTTGTCCACCCGCCCCAGCAACCAGGCGAAGCTGCCGCCGCCGTGCGCAAAACAGATGCGCAGCGAAGCCGGCAGGCGCTCCAGCGCACCGGAGAGGATGAGCGACAGCATGCCCAGCTGCGTCTCCGCCGGCATGGCCACCAGCCAGGGCAGCATCCACTGCTTCATGCGGCCCTCGGATTGGGTGGCCATCATGTCCCAGGGGTGCACCAGCACCGGGATGCCGCCTTGGGCGCAGTGCAGCAGGAACTGCACCAGCGCTTCGTCGTCCAGGTCGCGCGCGCCCACGTGGTTGCCTATCTGCACGCCTATGCAGCCGGCAGCCATGGCTTCGTCGGCGACCTGGCAGGCCAGCGCGGTGTCTTGCAGCGGCACCTGGGCCAGGGCCTTCAGGCGCGTAGGGGCGTGGTTGCACCAGGCCAGCACCTGCTCGTTCATGCGGCGTGCCCAGTCGGCGGCCTGCTCGGCCGGCCAGCCGTAGCCGAACATCACCGGCGTGGCGCACACTACCTGAACGCGGATGCCCTGGCGGTCCAGCTGGGCCACCCGCATGGCCGGGTCCCACAGCGAAGGCGTGACCGGGCGGAAGGGCGTGTCGCCCAGCATGATGTGGCCGCGCGCGCCGCCGGGCTCCATCTGCAGCCAGGGCGCATGCTGGGCATCCACCGCATGGGCCGTTTCGCGCGTGATGCGCGGAAAGCAGTGGGCGTGCATGTCGATCATGGCGCCTCTCCCTGAGCGTCTTGCCGGACGTCTTGCGGCATGTCTTGCCGCATGTCCTGCAACAGCCCGCCGGCGTGCAACTGCGCAAACCAGGCGGCATGCTCCCGCCCCGGGTGCACGGTGCCGCAGCTTCGGCAGCGGCGCTGGTCTTCGCTGCTGTTGTAGAAGCGCTGGTAGGTGGCGGGCAGGTCGGCCACGATGTCGGCCAGTTGCACCTCCAGGCGGGTGACCACCTCGCCGCAGTGCCCGCAATGCCACTGGAAGGCGTCGGTCAGGCCCGCAGGGCGCTGGCGCTCCACCACCAGGCAGCGGCTGCCGGCCTCGGGGCGCTGCGGCGAGTGCAGCACATGCGGCGGCAGCAAGAAGATGTCGCCTTCCTTCAACGGCACCCGCTCGAAGCGCCCGCGGTCGAACAGCAGCAGCTCGGCGTTGCCCTTGAACTGCCAGAAAAACTCTTCCAGCGGGTCGTCGTGGAAGTCGCTGCGTGCATTGGGCCCGCCGACCACGGTGACCATGAAGTCGGCATCGGCCCAGACCTGGCGGTTGCCCACCGGGGGTTGCAGCAGGTGGGCGTGGTCTTCCAGCCAGCGCGGGAAGTTGAAGGGGCGGCCGTACTTCAGCTGCATGGCCGCTCAGGCGCCGGCTGAGGGGAAGGACTGCGGCTTGTAGGCCACGGCCTTGATCTCTATGAGCAGCTGCGGATGCGGCAACTGGTGCACCGCCACCGTGGTGCGGGCCGGGCCGGTGGCGCCGTCGAACCAGCGGGCGTACTCCTCGTTGTAGCCGCCGAAGTCGTTCATGTTGACCAGGAAGCTGCTGAGCTCGACCAGGTCGCTCATCTCGGCGCCCACGCTGGCCAGGATGTCGCGGATGTTCTCGAGCACGGCGCGGGTCTGCTCGCGTATGTCCAGCGTCTGCGTGCCCATGGCGTCGGCGCTGGCGCCGGCGATGCTGTTGTCGGCGCGGCGGGCGCTGGTGCCGCTGACGTAGAGGAAGTCGCCGGCGCGGCGCACATGCGGGTAGGCACCGCGCGGGCGCGCCTTGCCGGTCAGGATGACGGAGGTGGGTTCGGCCATGGTGGGTTTGTAGCAACTCGGTCAGCGGAACTCGGCAATGTCCGGCACCGCGCCCCACATGCAGAAGGACTCGGGGCCGAACGGAAACTGGCGCGGCCGGTGGCCGGCTTCTTCTTCCGGGGTGATCAGGCGCACGCCGGTGGAGTACTCGTAGACCATGCCGTCGGGCCCCTCGAAGTACAGGAACACCGCACCGGAGGTGGGGTGGCGGCCGGGGCCGAAGACGATGCGCACACCGCGCTGGCGCAGCAGGTAGTAGGCGCGCATCACGTCATCGATGCTGGCCACCTGGTGGTTGACGTGCTGTACGCCGCTCTTGGTGGTGGGGAACAGCGCCACGCGGTGGTGCACCGGGTCTATGCGCAGCAGCGCGGCGTCGCCTATGCGGTCGGAGACGCGGGCGCCCAGCAGCCCGGTCCAGAAGGCTTCGTCGCGCGCCGGGTCGGTGCTGCACAGGCCCACGTGCGAAAAACCGGTGATGCCGGCGTCGCGTGTGGGGAAGTGGCGCCGACCATGCGCTGCCGGGCGCTGCACCAGCTCGATGCGGTTGCCGCTGGGGTCGAGAAAGTGCACAAAACCGCGCACCTGGCGCTGCTCGCAGGCCTCGCCGCTGCCGTGGGCCACGGCGTAGCCGGCATTGCTGAGCTCGCCGGCCGCAGCGTCCAGCGCCGCGGCGTCGCGCAGCTCGAAGGCCACGGTGTGGTCGGCGGGGTCGCCTTCGAAGTAGGCCAGCGTGTGCTCGCGGTCGTCGCTGCGGTAGTAGCGCACGCCGGCTTCCACGCGGCCCGGCTGCAAGCCCACCACCTCGCGCGCAAAACGGTCGGCCGCGGCCAGGTCGCGCGTGCCCAGGCGAACGTAGCGAATGTCCTGCAGATCGATCATGCCGGCTCCCGGCGACGACACATCACCTGCGGCCTACTCTAGCGACCGGGCCTGCCGGCGTCTGTAATCGCTTCCCTCAGGTGGGGTGGCTGCGAAGGCCGCCCCGTTGTACCGAGCCGAGCCGGTGCCGGGCTACAGCGGCAGGCCCACGTAGTTTTCCGCCAGCGCCGTCTGCGCTGCCGTGGACTGGCACAGGTAGTCGAACTCGGCGCGCTGTATGCGCCGGCCGAAGCCGCCATTTTCCGGCATGGGGTGCATCAGCGAGGTGAACCACCACGAGAAGCGTTCGGCCTTCCACACCCGCGCCAGGGCGCGTGCCGAGTAGTTCTCCAGCAGCGCACCATCGCCCGCGTAGTGCGCCGCCAGCGCCTGCGCCAGCAGGCCCACGTCGCCGGCCGCCAGGTTCAGGCCCTTGGCGCCGGTGGGCGGCACGATGTGCGCCGCGTCGCCGGCCAGGAACAGCCGGCCAAAGCGCATGGGCTCAGCAACAAAGCTGCGCAGCGGCGCGATGCTCTTTTCCAGCGACGGCCCGGTGACCAGCTGGGCGGCGGCGTCCGGCGGCAGGCGCAGGCGCAGCTCGGCCCAGAAGGCTTCGTCGGACCAGCTCTCCACCTTTTCGTCCAGCCGGCACTGCAGGTAGTAGCGGCTGCGCGTGGCGCTGCGCATGCTGGCCAGCGTGAAGCCGCGTTCGCTGCTGCCGTAGATCAGCTCATGGTGCACCGGCGGCACGTCGGCCAGCAGGCCCAGCCAGCCGAAAGGGTAGACCTTCTCGAAGCTCTGCACACGCCCCGGCTGGGCGTGGTCCACCGCCTGGCGACAGATGCCGTGAAAGCCGTCGCAGCCGGCGATGAAGTCGGCCTGCAGCTGCACGTCCTTCCCCTGGTGGCGAAAGCGCAGCGTGGGCCGTTCGCCGTCCCAGCCTTCGGGCCGCACGTCTTCGGCTTCATAGACGGTGGGGCGGCCCAGGCCCTGGCGGTGCTGCATCAGGTCGCGCGTGACCTCGGTCTGCCCGTACACCGTCACGCGCCGCCCGGTCAGCCCGGCCAGCGGGATGTGCAGCCGGTCGGCGTCGAAGGAGATGTCGAAGCCGTCGTGCGGCAGGCCCTCACGGTGCAGGCGCTGGCCCACGCCGGCTTCGTCCAGCAGGTCCACGGTGACCTGCTCCAGCACGCCGGCGCGTATGCGGCCCAGCACATAGTCGGCGCTGCGCTGTTCGACCACCACGTTGTCTATGCCGTGGCGGTGCAGCAGTGCGCCGAGCAGCAATCCGGCCGGGCCGGCGCCCACGATGGCGACCTGGGTGCGCATGGTTTGTCTCCTGAGGTGTGGTGGGCGGCGTCTTGTCCCGGCGCCGTCCTTGGAAGCCCTGCGCATGGTGACGGCCCGGGCCGGCCGTGGCTTGCACGGAAGCAGCCCATGCTTGAACATTTCGAACATGGCGACCCCCGCACCCGCCCCGCCCTCACCCGCCACGCCCTCACCCGCCGCCCGGCCCGCCGGCGCCCAAAGGCGTGTGCCGGCCTACGCCTTGTACGGCGAAGGCGCCGCGCGGCCGCTGCCGGAGCCGGTGCATGGCGAATCCATCGCCGCGCGCAGCCGGCTGCACGACTGGGAGATCCGCCCCCACCGCCACGAGGCCTTGTTCCAGATCCTGTGGCTGCACGAAGGCGAGGCCCAGGCCTGGCTGGATGGGCGCAGCGTCGGCCTGCAGGGGCCGGCGGTGGTCACCGTGCCGTCGCTGTCGGCGCACGGCTTCCGGTTTTCGCCCCGCGTGCAGGGCTGGGTGTTCACGGTGGCCGAGCCGCACCTGCGCAGCCTGCTGGCCCCGCACCCGGCGCTGGCCCAGGCGCTGCTGCGCCTGCAGGCCGGCCAGGCCGACGACGGCGAGCCGCTGGCGGCGGCGGCACGGCGCCTGTGTGCCGAGCTGGCCGGCGGGTCGGCCTTCCGCCATGCGGCGGTGGACGCTGCCGTGCTGGGCCTGGCGGTGGTGGCGGCGCGCGTGGGTGCTGCCGCCGCCCCGGCCGAAGCCGGCCTGCCTTCGCGCGCGATGCAGCACGTGCGCCGCCTGCAGGCGCTGGTGGAACAGCGTTTCCGCGAGCACCCCACGCAGGCGGCGCTGGCGCGGCAGCTGGGCATCACGCCCACGCAGCTCAACCGCGCCAGCCGCCAGGTGTTGGGCCACCCGGCGCTGGGGGTGCTGCATGCCCGGCTGCTGCTGCAGGCGCAGCGTGAACTGGCCTGCACCGACCTGAGCATCCAGCAGATCGCCTTCGGCCTGGGCTTTCGGGATGCGGCTTATTTCACGCGGTTCTTCCGCCGCCTGGCCGGGCTGCCGCCTGCCGCCTGGCGCGCCGCACAACGCGGCGTGGTGGCCGCCCCACCGGGCTGAGCAACCGGCGGTGACGGCGGCTCAAGTCGGGCCGCCGGCGCCCGAAAACGGGTGTGGACGGCCGGCGCTGCGCGCTGCCGTGCATTTTTCCGAAAGCACTTGTTTCCGAGGTTGCCGAATGTCCAGCACCATCGCCGTCGAAGACCTGCGCGTCGGCATGCACATCCATCTTGATGGAGGCTGGCTGTCGCATCCGTTTCCGCTGTCCAGCTTTCGCATCGTGTCCAACGAGCAGATCGCCACCATACGCGGTCTGGGCCTGGCGCAGGTGCGCTGGTCGCCGGAGAAGAGCGACACCGAAGCCACCGGCGCGCCGGTGCTGCGGGCCGTGGCTGGCGGGGCCGACGCCGCGGCGCAGGCCGCGGCCGAAAGCGCCGCAAAGCAGCGCCGTGCGCTGCTGGAGGCTCAGCGCGAAGCCCAGCAGCGCATAGAACGCCAGTACGGCGAGGCCGCCCAGGTGTGGCGCGAGGCGCACGACACCGTGTCGGCCCGCCCGCAAGAGGCCGGGCGCACCACCGAGGCACTGGCCCGCGCGATGCTGGAGAAGATGCTCGGCGAGCAGGACATAGGCATACGGCTGGTCTCCGGCCAGGGCGACCGCACCGCGGCGCACGCCATGAACGTCACCGTGATCTCGCTGCTGCTGGGCCGCACCCTGGGGCTGGCCGAGGCGGAGATGCTGGACCTGGGCGTGGGCGCGCTGACGCACGACATCGGCAAGCTGGAGGTGGCCGACCGCTTCCGCCACGCCGACGACAAGTTTTCCAGCACCGAGATGAACGCCTACCGCGACCACGTCGCCAAAGGCGTGCTGCAAGGCCGCCGCATGGGGCTGTCTGCCGGGGCGGTGGACGTGATAGGCCAGCACCACGAGCATGCCGACGGCAGCGGCTTTCCGCAGCACCTGGGCGGCGACCGCATGAGCACGGCGTCACGCATCGTGGCGCTGGTGAACCGCTACGACAACCTGTGCAACCCGCAGACGCGCACGCTGGCGCTGACACCGCACGAGGCGGTCTCCATGCTGTTTGCGCAGGGGCGCACGCGCTACGACGCCACGGTGCTGAACACCTTCATACGCATGATGGGCGTGTACCCCGCGGGCTCGCTGGTGCAGCTCACCGACGACCGCTACGCCATGGTCATAGGCATCAACTCCAGCCGGCCGCTGAAGCCGCGCGTGCTGGTGCACGACCGCCAGGTGCCGCGCAGCGAGGCGCTGGTGCTGGACCTGGAAACCGTGGCCGACCTGGGCATACGGCGCAGCCTGGCGGCTGGCAAGCTGCCGGCGGCCACGCTGGACTACCTGGACCCGCGGCCCCGCGTGGCCTACTACTTCGAGCCGCTGCTGGCCGAAGAGCCGCAGCAGGAGCTGGCCGCTTGACCGAGGCAGTGGCGTCCGCGACCTGGGCGGCACTGCTGGACGGGCTGCCCCAGGCGGCATGGGTGGTCTCGCTGGGCGACGGCCGCGTGGCCGCGGCCAACCAGGCGGCCGGGCTGTTGTTCGGCCGCCCGGCCCAGGCCCTGCTGGGCGCGTCGGCGCTGGACCTGGCGGCTTCGCCGGAAGACATCGCCTACTGGTCCGAGGCCGGCATCGGCCAGGCACCGGCGCTGGAGTCCGACACCCTGCTGTCCGCGCCCGGCGGCAGCAACCTGCACGTCACGCGCACCATACGCCCGGTGACGCTGGACAGCGCCGCGCCGGGCCAGGGTGCCACGCATGCGCTGGTCACCGTCACCGACCGCAGCGCCGAGCAGCGCGCCGAGGCCGAGCGCGAGATGCTGCTGGCCGAGCTGCAGGCCACGCTGGAAGCCACGGCCGACGGCATCCTGGTGACCGACCTGAACGGCCGGCTGCGTGCCTTCAACCGCCGTTTTGCCGAGATCTGGGGCCTGCCGCCGGAGCTGCTGCAGGCCGAGGACGACAGCGCCATCCTGGCCAGCATGCACCGCAGCGTGGTCGATGCCGAGGCCTACGAGCGCCGGCTGCAGGCGTTGCGCCACGCCACGCTGATTTCGGCCAGCGACCGCCTGGAGCTGCACTCCGGCCGGGTACTGGACCGCGTGACGCGCCCGCTGGTGTTCGGCGGCCGGCCGCAGGGGCGGGTGTTCTCCTTCAACGACCTGACCGAGCGCCTGGTGGCCGAGGAGCGGCTGCATGCGCTGGAAACGCAGGACACGCTGACCGGCCTGCCCAACCGCCGCCGCCTGGCCGAGCGTGTGGCCGAGGCCACGGCCGCAGCGCGGCGCGACGGCCAGGGCTGCGCGCTGCTGGTGGTGGACCTGGACCGCTTCCGCCAGATCAACGACAGCCTGGGCTTCGACGTGGGCGACCGCGTGCTGCTGGACGTGGCGCAGCGCATACAGGGCTGCCTGCGCACCGACGACTTGCTGGCGCGCCTGTCGGGCGACCAGTTTGCCGTGCTGCTGCGCCCGGCCGATGCCACCGCCGCCGAGGCCACGGCACGGCGCGTGCTGAACGTCATCGCGCAGCCCTGCAGCGTGGACGGCGCGCAGTTCACGCTGACCTGCAGCATAGGCGTGGCGCTGGCGCCTTCGCACGGCAGCGTGCTGGACGATTTGTCGCGCCATGCCGAAGCCGCCATGCGCGCCGTCAAGGCCGCGGGCCGGGCGAATGTGCGCATGCACCAGGCCCGTGTGGAGGTGGACCGCCGCCAGCACATGAAGCTGGACCACGCCATGCGCCAGGCGCTGGTCAGCAACCGCTTTCGCCTGCTGTACCAGCCGCAGGTGGCGCTGGCCGACGGCCGCATCGTGGGCGCCGAGGCCTTGCTGCGCTGGCGCGACCCCGAACTGGGCGAGGTGGACCCGGCGCAGTTCATTCCGGTGGCCGAGGACAGCGGCTTCATCGTGGCCCTGGGCGACTGGGTGCTGTCGCAGGCGGTGCGCCAGGCGGCGCTGTGGCACCAGCGCGGCCGCCACATCCCGGTGGCGGTCAACGTGTCGGCGCTGCAGTTCCAGCAGGCGCAGTTTGTGGACCGTGTGGCCAGCGTGCTGGCGGTCTCGGGCATGCCGGCCTCGCTGCTGGAGCTGGAGCTGACCGAGTCCATTCTTGTGCACGATGCCGACGAGGCCCTGGCCCGGCTGCGCGCCCTGGCGGCGCTGGGCGTGCGTCTGTCGATAGACGACTTCGGCACCGGCTACTCCAGCCTGGGCTACCTGAAGCGTTTTCCCATAGACAAGCTCAAGATAGACCGCAGCTTCATCAAGGGCCTGCCCGGCGACGACAGCGACTCGGGCATCGTGCGCGCCATCCTGCAGATGGCGCGTGCCCTGGACATGCAGGTCATCGCCGAGGGCGTGGAAACCGAGGCCCAGCGCCAGTTCCTGCTGGCCGAGGGCTGCGACGAGTTCCAGGGCTGGCTGTTCGCGCCGGCGCTGGACACCCTGAGCTTCGAGCAGCGCCTGCCCCATGTGGCCGCAGCGCGCAAGGCCGCCGGGGGCCACATCCGGCTGGTGAGTGGCTGAAGGCTGCGGGGCTGAAGCGCACACGGTGCGCGACAGAGGGCACAATCCGCCGTTCGGGTGGCGCCAGACGCTGCCGCAACGAAGCGCAGTTCGGCTGCGTCAAGCGCCATGATCTACAAGTTCAAGAGCCCGGCCGCGGCCGATCTGATCATGCTGGGTCCCCATGGCGACCAGGTGCTGCGCCTGCTGGGCCGCGAACCGTCGGCGCAGGGCATCATCGAGCCGGCCGCGATGCCGGCGGCCATCGCGGCGCTGCAGGCCGCGGTGGACGGCGAGGAGCCGACGCCGGCCGACGCCGAAACCGCCGCTGCGGACGACGAACCGGCGCGGCCCGCGGTAGGCCTGCGCCAGCGCCTGTGGCCCCTGGTCGAGATGCTGCGCCGCGCCCATGCCGCCGGCGAGCCCGTGGTCTGGGGTGTTTGAAGCTCTGCTGTTCGGGAGTGGTAGTCAACAATGAAACTGTGGAGTGACAGCTGGACCAGCGGTGACCGCATTCCGGTCCGCTACGCAGCCGGCCGGCCCGACGGGGCCGATGGCGCCACCTTCGGCGACAACCTCAGCCCGCACCTGGCCTGGAGCGAACTGCCGGCCGGCGCGCGCTCCATGGTGTTGATCTGCCACGACTTCGACGTGCCCAGCCGCGCCGACGACGTGAACCAGCCGGGCCGCGAAGTGCCGGCCGACCTGCCGCGTGTGGACTTTTTCCACTGGGTGCTGATCGACCTGCCGCCGCAGCCCACGGTGATAGAGGAAGGCGAGTTCAGCCGCGGGTTCGTGCCGCGCGGCAAACCCGGCCCCGAGGCCCGCGGCGGCGCCCGCCACGGCCTGAACGACTACACCCACTGGTTTGCCGGCAACCCCGAGATGGCCGGCCAGTACTTCGGCTACGACGGGCCGTTCCCGCCGGTCAACGACTCGCTGGTGCACCACTACGTGTTCACGCTGTACGCGGTGGCGCTGCCGCGCCTGCCGCTGCAAGGGGTGTTCGACGGCAACGCCGTGCGCCGCGCGCTGGCCGGCCATGTGCTGGCCGAGGCCACGTTTTCGGGCACCTACACCTTGAACCCGCGGCTGCTGCAGTCGCCGGTGTGACCATCTCAAGCCGCCGGCCGCTGTGCCTGAGCGTCCGGCAGCCGCGACAACCGGCCCCATGGACCAGCTCACCCGCGTGACGCTGCTGCGCCATGGGCGCACGGCCTGGAACGCGTCGCGGCGCCTGCAGGGCCATGTCGACATCCCGCTGGACGCGCACGGCCTGGCCCAGGCCGCGCAGCTGGCCCAGGCCTTTCACGGCGAGCCGCTGGACGCCGTCTACAGCAGCGACCTGCAGCGTGCGCTGCAGACCGCGGCGCCGCTGGCCGCTGCCGCCGGCCTGCCGGTGCAGCCCCAGGCGTCGCTGCGCGAGCGCTCCTTCGGCCACCTGGAAGGCGCCACCTTCGAAGAGGTGGAACAGCACTGGCCCGAGGAGGCCCGCCGCTGGCGCAGCCGCGAACCGGGTTTTGCGCCGGGCGGCGGCGAGGCCTTGCAGGACTTCTACCGCCGTTGCGTGCAGGCGGTGGCCGACCTGGCGTCGCGCCACCCCGGCGGCCACATCGTGGTCGTGGCCCACGGCGGCGTGCTGGACTGCCTGTACCGCGCCGCGGTGGGCGTGGCGCTGCAGGCCCCCCGCACCTGGCAACTGGACAACGCCACCCTCAACCGGCTGCTGTGGAACGGCAAGGGCTTTGTGCTGGTCGGCTGGAACGACGACAGCCACCTCGCTGCGCCGGACTGAGCCTGCGTTCGACGGCAGCGGGCCGTACCAAGGGTGCTGCACGTTCCTGCCGCAGCAGCGCTGACGAGGCGGGCGCAGGGCAGGCCCGGTGAGCACCGATACCGGGCGACGCGCAGCCGGGCCTGCCCTGTGCCCGCCCCGCGCCACCGCTGCGCGCACCCACCCTGCGCCCGCTTCGTGACGGGCAGCCGGAGAAAAAGGGGGTGCTGCGCCCCCCACCACACACCCTCAAGTCCGGCGCATTCCGGCCGAATACCAAGCTGCGGCGGTGCCTGCGGCGCGGGCACGGCTTGCTTACTTCCAGACATTCAAGTTACGGGGTGACTGCGCTCAAGGCTGGGGGGCAGGCGCCGAAAAAGACCGTCACCAGCCGAAGGTTTGTGTGCCCATGTCCAGCCTGTTTCGCCCCCGCCCCGTGTCGCCTGCCGGCCGCCGCCTGCGTGGCTTCACGCTCATCGAGGTGATGATCACGGTGGCCATCGTGGGCATCCTCAGTGCCGTGGCCTACCCCAGCTACCGCGACTACGTGCTGCGCGGCCAGCTGGTGGACGCCACCAACGGGCTGGCGAACTTCCGCGCCGAGATGGAGCGGCACTTCCAGGACAACCGCAGCTTCCAGACCGTGGGCGCCTTCACCAGCCCCTGCGGCCGCACTGCCGCCGAGCGCACCCTGGGCAACTTCGTCATCGATTGCCCGACGCTGACCGCCACCGCCTTCACGCTGCGCGCCACCGGCAGCGGGCCGGCCAACGGTTTCGTGTTCACCTTCAGCCACCAGGACGTGCGCGCCACCACGGCCGCACCCAGCGGCTGGGGCACCAGCGCCAGCCGCTGGTGCCTGCGCAAGGGTTGCGCATGAACACGCGCCCAGCCCGCGTCGCCGGCTTCACGCTGGTGGAGCTGCTGATCACCATGACGCTGCTCAGCGTGCTGCTGGTGCTGGCCGCACCTTCGTTCACTACCTGGATACGCAACAGCCAGGTGCGCACCGTGGCCGAGACGCTGCAGAACGGCCTGCGCGTGGCGCAGTCCGAAGCGGTGCGCCGCAACCGCCAGGTGGTGTTCTACCTGACCAACGACGAACCGGGTCTGGGTGCCACGCCCGCCGCCGACGGGCGCAACTGGGTGATGCGCTGGATTCCGCTGCCCGGCGACACTGTGGACAACACCCCGCCGGCCAACGAGCCCTTCATACAAGGCGGTTCGCTGGCCGACATCGCCGGCGGCGTGGGCATAGGCGGGCCTACCGCGGTGTGCTTCAACAGCCTGGGCCGGCGCGTGGCCAACAACGCCACCGGCGTGGCCGGCGCCAACTGCGACGCCGACATCCTCAGCCCCCTGGCCGCCTTCGAGCTCACCCGCAGCGGGGCCGACCGGCCCTTGCGCGTCACCGTCGCCCTGGGCGGGCAGGTGCGCCAGTGCGACCCGTCCCGCGCGCTGGACGCCGACACCCCCGACGGATGCCCCACATGAGCGCCCGCAGCAAGACCGCCGCCGGCGCGCGCCGGCAAGCCGGCATGACGCTGATCGAAGTGTTGATCGCCGTCGTGCTGTTCTCCTTCGGTCTCATCGGCCTGGTGGCGCTGCAGGCACGCGCCGTGCAGCACCAGATGAGCGCCGAGGACAGCACGCGCGCGGCGCTGCTGGCCAACGAGATCGTGAGCACGATGTGGACCTCGGGTACGGTGGCACTGCCCACCGCCGTGGTCGATGCCTGGGACGCGCGCGTGGCCGACGTCGCCAACGGCGGCCTGCCCAACGGCGAGGGCACGGTGCAGGTCAACGGCGACGTGGCCACGGTCACCGTCACCTGGCGCCCGGTGGGCGCCGAGACCGGCGTGCAGCACCGCTACCAGACGCAGGCCCTGCTGCCATGAGCCGCCGACTTCCTTCCCACACGGCCGCCCCGCGCGGCTTTTCGCTCATAGAGCTGCTGGTGGCCGTGGCCGTGGGCCTGGTGCTCACGCTGGCCGTTTCCGGTGTGCTGGTGCGCGGCGAAGGCCGCAACCGCGCCAGCCTGGCGGTGGGCGACATCGACCAGGGCGGCGCCTACGCCGCTTCGCTGCTGGACGGCGTGCTGCGCAGCGCCGGCTCGGGCTTTGCCAGCCGTGCGCCCGAGACCTTCGGTTGCCGCCTCAATGCCCGCCGCGCCGGCCTGGCCCTGCTGCCGCGCACGGCGGCGTGGCCGGCGCCGTTCGACGCCTTCACGCAGAACGTGCGCGTGGCGCCGCTGATCATCGGCAAGGACCAGTCGGCCACCGGGTCGGACGTGATCGCCGTCATGCGCGGCAACGGCGGCTTTGGCGAGGCGGCCATGGAAGTGCTGGCGCTGGGCCCGCCGCTGGGCCTGCGCAACACCATAGGCCTGCGCAACAACGACCTGCTGCTGCTGGCCGATGGCAACCCCGAATGCCTGCTGCTGCAGACCACCGGCCTGGTGGCGCCGCCGCTGAATGCCGCAGTGGACACCGTGGCGCTGGAGGGCGGTACCGGGCTGTACCACACCGTGACCGGCCCCAACCGCAACCTGGCCAACTTTGCGCCGCCCACCGCCAACACCGTGGTGGTGAACCTGGGCAGCGGCGAGGCCGCCGGCATCACCCCGCGCAACGCACCGCAGTTCATGCTGTACGGCGTGGGTGCCAACCGCACGCTGTTCGGCCTGGACATGCTGTCGGTGGACGGTGGCGCCGCGCAGCCGCTGGTGGAAGGGGTGGTCGAGATGCGCGCGCTGTACGGCCTGGACACCGACAACGACGGCGTGCTGGACGCCTGGGTGGACCCCGGCGTGGCGCCCTACGACAGCGCCACGCTGCTCAACGGCTCGGCCGCATCGCAGCAGCTGCTGATGCAGATCGTTGCCGTGCGCGTGGGCCTGATCCTGCAGACCTCGCGTGCCGAGCGCGAAAACGTCGCCCCGGCCGAGATCGTGCTGTTCGAGGACCTGGACCCGGCGCTGCAGCAGGCGCGCGCGCTGAGTGCCGACGAACAACGCTTCCGCCACCGCAGTGTGGAGTTCACGGTGCCGCTGCGCAACGTGCTGCTGGCGCGGGCGCCCTGAGGCGGCCGACACCCGCTTGGAGAACGTGGCCGTGATGAACCTGCCTTTGCCTTCTTCCGCCGCACGCCGTACCGGTGCACGCCAGCGCGGCGTACTGACTGGCACACCACGCCAGCGTGGTGTCGTGATGATCGTCACCCTGCTGGCGCTGGCCATCCTGATGATCGGCGCGGTGGCGCTGGTGCGCTCGTTCAACAGCTCCATGTTCATGGCCGGCAACCTGGCCTTCAAGCGCGACCTGGTCAACCAGGCCGAGCGCGCGGTGCCGGTGGTGGTCACGGCGCTGGCCAGCGGCGCGCTGAGCACCGACGCCGGCCGCGCCGCCCACGCCGTTGCCAGCAACTACAGCGCCACCATGCTGCCCACCAACGACCAGGGCATACCGACGGCGCTGCTGGACAACGCCCAGTTCGCCACCGTGGGCCAGGCCGCCAATGACATCGAAGTGGCCGACCAGGCGGTGCGGCTGCGCTGGGTGCTGGACCGGCTGTGCAGCGAACTGGGCTCCGAGGTGGCCTTGACCGCGCCGGGCAACTTCCGCTGCAACGTCGGCCCCACGCCCGACGCCCGCGGCGGCAGCGCCTCGGACCTGAACGTGGCCACGCAGCGGCCGCAGGTGTTGTACCGCTTGAGCGTGCGCGTTGACGGCCCCCGCAACACGCAGGCCTTCTTCCAGACCACGCTTGCCCTTTGACCCTCTGAAGGGAACCCGCCCATGCCCGCCGCTCGCTTCCAGCGCACTTTCCCGGCCGCCCGCACCCCATCGCTGCGGCGCTGGGCCTTGCAGACCGCACGCGTGGCGGTGCTGACGGCCGGCTGGTTCGGCTTCTTCAGCGCCGTGCAGGCCACCACCTCGCTCGCCAACCAGCCGCTGTTTTCCAACACCTCGGTGCCGGGCAACCTGGCGATGGCCTTGTCGGTGGAGTTCCCGACGGCCATCAGCGTGGCCCACACCGGCGCCACCAACTACAACGACACCAACACCTACCTGGGCTACTTCGCGCCCAACAAGTGCTACGCCTACCAGCACAGCGCCACCGAGACCGAGCGCCACTTCTCCCCGGCCGGCACCACCACCAACCGGCGTTGCGAAGGCGGCAACGCTGCGATGTGGAGTGGCAACTTCCTGAACTGGGCCACGATGCAGACCATAGACCCGTTTCGCTGGGCCTTGACCGGCGGCTACCGGGTCAAGGACACCACCGACGAGACCTGGGTTGAGAAGGCCTGGGGCTCGGCGCAGGGCGGCAAGACCAACTTCCCGGACAAGACGCTCAGCGGCACCACGACGCAGGTGCAGCGTGCGGTGCCGTTCGCGAAGACGCAGTTCAAGATGCGTGTCTGGGGCCTGGGCAACAAGATGCGCTTCAGCATCAACGGCAACCCCGACAACGCGCCGACGGCCTTCAACCCGGCCAACGTCCTCAACGACGACACGGTCTACGAAGTCAGCGTGCGCGTGAAGGTCTGCGACGTCTCCGCCGCTGCCGGCGGCGAGGCGCTGGTCGAGCCGCATTGCCGCAAGTACCCCAGCGGCCACTGGAAGCCCGAAGGGCTGATCCACCAGTACGCCGAGAAGATGCGCTTCTCCGCCTTCGGCTACCTGAACGACAGCAACATACAGCGCGACGGTGCCGTGCTGCGTGCACGCCAGAAGTATGTGGGCCCGCTGCAGATCAATCCGGGTTCGCCGCCCACGGCCAACCCGCGCGCAGAGTGGAACGCCACCACCGGTGTGTTCGTCACCAACCCCGACACCACCGACGCCAGCGACACCACGGCGGCCTGGAACCCCACCACCGCCATCGTCAACAGCGGGGTGGTCAACTACCTGAACAAGTTCGGGCAGATCGTGCCCGGCACCTACAAGACCCACGACCCGGTGGGCGAGCTGTACTACGCGGCGCTGCGCTACCTGCGCGGCCTGGGCAACGTGCCGGCCTGGACCAACTACGGCACGGCCAACCAGGCCACGCGCACCACCTGGGCCGACGGCTTCCCGGTCATCACCAACTGGGGCGACCCGGTGCAGTACAGCTGCCAGCGCAACTTCGTGCTGGGCATAGGCGACGTGAACTCGCACGCCGACAAGAACGTGCCCGGCAGCGGCATGGGCACGGGCAACGAACCGACACGGCCGGCCGAGGTCGTCAACGACACGGCGGTCAACGCCGTGACCTGGACCAACAAGGTCGGTGAGCTGCAAGGCCTGGGCAGCACGCTGGGCACCGCCGAGACCTACGGCGGCTGCTGCAACAACAACTCGGCGCTGATGGCCGGCCTGGCCTACCACGCCAACACCACCGACGTGCGGCCCGACCTGCCGGGCGTGCAGAACATACAGACCTACTGGCTGGACGTGCTGGAGTTCGAGACCTACAAGGCCAACAACCAGTTCTACCTGGCCACCAAGTACGGCGGCTTCAAGCCGCCCACCGGCTTCGACCCCCTGGGCTGGACGGGCGCCTTTCCTGACGAGTGGTGGTACACCAACGGTGAAACCGTGGGCGGCCAGAAACGCCCGGACAACTACTTCACCGCGGCCCGACCCGACCAGGTCGTGAGCGGCCTGACGCGCGCCTTCGCGTCCATCGCTGCTGCGATGCGCGCCTACACCACCTCGTTCTCGACCTCGCTGCCGCAGGTGTCCATCGCCGGCAACGCCAGCTACAGTGCCCAGTACGACAGCGAAAACTGGACCGGCGAGATGGTCGCCAGCGAGCTCTCGTTCGACCCGGTGGACGGCACGCCGTCGCAGACTTCGCAGTGGACCTTCTCGGCCAAGCTGGCTGCCCAGCTGGCCGGCACCGGCTGGAACACCAACCGCCGCGTGGTCAGCTGGAACGGCAGTGCCGGCGTTCCCTTCCGCACCGGCGCCGGCGGCATCACCGTGGCGCAGCAGGCGCTGCTCAACACCAGCTACCGCGCCGTCGACGACAGCGCCGACTACCTGAACTACCTGCGCGGCCAGCGCCTGCACGAGCAGGCTTCGGTGGACGCCACCAGCAGCAAGGCCTACCGCACGCGCACCGCTTTGCTGGCCGACATCGTGGGCTCCAAGGCGCGCCCGGTGGGGCCGCCCAGCCTGCCGCTGTCCAACGGCAGCAACCCGGGCTACGGTGCCTTCAAGGCCGCCTACGCCACACGCCCTACCGTGGTCTACGTGGGCGCCAACGACGGCAAGCTGCACGCGGTGGACGGCCGCCTGAGCGGTGCCGACGCCGGCAAGGAGATCTTCGCCTATGTGCCCAGTGCGCTGTTCAACGGCCCCGACGGCAACCCCGGCGTCAGCGGCCTGGCGGCGCTGGGCAACCCGGCCTACGAACACCGCTTCTTCGTCAATGCCACGCCGGCGGCCTTCGACATCGACTTCGGCCGCACCGTGGGCGGCACCGGCACCAACTGGCGCAGCGTGCTGATAGGCGGCCTGGGCAAGGGCGGCAAGAGCTGGTACGCCATAGACATCACCGACCCGGGCACGATGACCACCGAAGCCGTGGTCGCCAGCCGCGTGCTGTGGGAGTTCAGCCACGCCGACATGGGCCACAGCTACGGCGAGCCGCTGGTGGTGAAGACGCGCAAGTACGGCTGGGTGGTGATGTTGCCCTCGGGCTACAACAACACCGACGGCCAGGGCTACGTCTTCGTCGTCAACCCGCGCACCGGCGCGTTGCTGGAAAAGGTCAGCACCGGTGCCGGCGCCCCGGGCGCGCAGGCCGGCCTGGCGCACATCAATGCCTTTGCACTGGACCGCACCGACGGCACGGTGGACGCCGCCTACGCCGGCGACCTGCTGGGCAATGTGTGGCGCATAGACCTGCGTGGCGACGACCCGGCCATTGCCTACCCGGCGCCGCAGAAGCTGGCCGAGCTGCGCAGTGCCAGCGGCGCGGCCCAGCCGGTGACCACCCGCCCGCTGATCGAGGTGGACCCGCGCAGCGGGCGGCGCTTCCTGCTGCTGGGCAGCGGCCGCATGCTGGACACCGGCGACATAGGCTCCACGGTGCAACAGGGCTTCTACGCCATCGTGGACGGCACCTCCACACGCTTCAACGCGGCGGCGGACCTGCCCATGGGCGTGAGCTTCCCCATACAGCGCGCCCACCTGGCCGACAACACCAACCTGCTCGACGGCATCACCTACAACGTGGGCACGCAGGCCGGCTGGTACATCGAGCTGGGCACCGGCGGTGCTGGATCGCTGGGCTGGCGCGTGGTGGCCGACCCCTCATCGGCCTACGGCATCGTGACCTTCGCCTCCACGCTGCCCAGCGGCGATGCCTGCAACCCGGCCGGCTCCACCCGCATCTACGCGGTGGACTTCGGCACCGGTCGCTCGGTGCTGACCGCACCGGACGACAGCTACATCAACTACTCCACCGCCATGGACAGCGTGGTCACCGACCTGCGTTTCTTCGCCGTGGACGGCATCGCGCGGCTGATCGCCGGCAACGACAGCGGCCAGCTGGGTTCGCTGCGCGGCGTGTACGGCAATGCCGGTGGTGTGCGCCGCCTGAACTGGCGAGAGCTGCCCACGACGAACTGACGGCCGGCCCGAAGCCCGCGGGGCAAACCCCCGGGCTTCAGCCGCCGAACAGGTCGTCGGCCGCCGGCCGCGCCGGCGCCGCCAGCCCCAGGTGGCGCCAGGCGGCCGCGGTGGCCACACGCCCGCGCGGTGTGCGCTGCAGGTAACCCTGCTGTATCAGGTAGGGCTCTATCACGTCTTCGATGGTGCCTGGTTCCTCGCCTATGGCGGCGGCCACGTTGTCCAGGCCCACCGGGCCGCCGTCGAAGCGGTGCACCACCGCCTCCAGCAGCTTGCGGTCCATCACGTCCAGGCCCAGCGGGTCCACGTCCAGCATGGCCAGCGCACGGTCGGCGGTGGCGGCGTCTATGCGGCCGCTGCCCTTGACCTGCGCGTAGTCGCGCACACGGCGCAGCAGCCGGTTGGCGATGCGCGGCGTGCCGCGGCTGCGGCGTGCGATCTCCAGGCTGCCGGCGTCGTCCATGGGCACGTTCAAGAGCCCGGCCGAGCGGCGCACGATCAGCGCCAGCTCATCGGCCGTGTAGAACTCCAGCCGGGTGACGATGCCGAAGCGGTCACGCAGCGGGTTGGTCAGCATGCCGGCGCGCGTGGTGGCGCCCACCAGCGTGAAGGGCTGCAGGTCCAGCTTGATGGAACGCGCCGCCGGGCCGTCGCCTATCAGGATGTCGATCTGGTAGTCCTCCAGCGCCGGGTAGAGGATTTCCTCGACCACCGGGCTGAGCCGGTGCACCTCGTCGATGAACAGCACGTCGTTCTTCTCGAGGCTGGTCAGGATGGCGGCCAGGTCCTTGGGTTTTTCCAGCACCGGACCGCTGGTCTGGCGCAGGTTCACGCCCAGCTCGGCGGCCAGGATGTGGCTGAGCGTGGTCTTGCCCAGCCCCGGCGGGCCGAACAGCAGCACGTGGTCCAGGGCCTCGGCGCGCGCACGGGCGGCGCCTATGAACACTTCCAGCTGTTCGCGCGCCTTGGCCTGGCCCACGTAGTCGGCCAGGCGCTTGGGGCGCAGCGCACGCTCTATGGCCTCTTCCTGCGGCGACGCTGCGGCTGGCCGCATCAGTCGGCGCTGGGGCAGGCTGTCGGCGCCGTCGCCGAGGTCGTCCGTCTGTATGGCCATACAGCATTATCCGGGACGCGGCGCGCCGCCGCTTGGCGCGTTCAGCGCCTCAGCGGGACAGCGACTTCAGCGCCAGCTTGATGCCATCGGCCACGCTCACCTCGGCCGGCAAGGCCTTCAAGGCCGCCAGGGCCTCGCGCTCGCTGTAGCCCAGGGCCTGCAGGGCCTGCAGGATGTCGGCCTGCGCGCCTTCGGCAGGCACTGCACCGCCCGCGGGCTGCGCCAGGTCCGAACCCAGCTTGCCCTTGAGTTCCAGCAGCAGCCGCTCGGCCGTCTTCTTGCCTATGCCCGGCACCTTGACCAGCCGCGCGCCGTCCTGGCGGCTGATGGCGGCGGACAGCTCGGCCACGCTCAGGCCCGAGAGCACCGCCAGCGCGATGCGCGGGCCCACGCCGGCCACACGCACCAGCTCGCGAAAGGCGCTGCGTTCGGCCGCGGTGAGAAAGCCGAACAGCAGCTGGGCGTCTTCGCGCACCACAAACTGGGTGAGCAGGCTCACGCGCTCGCCCAGGCCCGGCAGGTTGTAGAAGGTGCTCATGGGCACCTCCAGCTCGTAACCCACGCCTTGCACGTCCACCAGCACGCCAGGTGGCGACTTCTCCGCCAGCGTGCCGCTCAGGCGGCCGATCATGCGTTTTCGGCCAGCAGCCGCTCGACCAGCGTGTGCAGATCCTTGAAGTCCGGTGCGCCCACGTAGCGCTTGACGATGCCGCCGCGCTTGTCCAGCAAGAAGGTGGTGGGCGTGAGCTTCACGTCGCCGAAACCCTGGGCAATGGCACCGGTGTTGTCTATGACCACGCCGAAGGGCAGCGCGCGCGACTGCGCGAAGTTGGCCACGTAGGCCGGCGGGTCGTAGCTCATGGCCACGGCCAGGGTCTCGAACCCGCGCTCGTTGAACTTGCGCCAGGTTTCGACAATCTCCGGCATCTCGGCCACGCAGGTGGTGCAGCTGGTGGCCCAGAAGTTGACCAGCACCACCTTGCCGCGCAGCTGATCGCTGCTGGCGCGGGTGCCGTCCAGCAGCGTGTAGCTGAAGCTGGGGGCCGGCTGGCGGCCGCTGCAGCCGGCTACGGCCAGCAACAAGGCCGGCATTGCCAGCAAGGCGCTGCGGCGGGCAAGATAGTGTGCTGAGGACATCCTGCTGCGATGCGGGTGGATCAAGCAGACAGCGCCGGCCCACAAGCCGGCACAGAGGCAAAAGATGAAGCGAAGACAGTTTACGGCAGCACTGCCGGCCTTGGGTGCCGCAGGGGCCCTCACGGGGCTGGCGGCACTGACGCCCAGCGCCTGGGCGCTGAGCGAGCACGAGGCCGCCACCGGCGTGCGCACGGCGCTGGAGCGCGGCGCGCTGGCGGCGGTGTCGCTGCTGGGCCGCAACGACGGCTTCCTGGCCAACCCGCTGGTGCGCATTCCGCTGCCCGGCGCGCTGGCCGACGCCGAGCGCATGCTGCGCAGCGTGGGCCAGGGGCGGCGCCTGGACGAGCTGATCACCGCCATGAACCGCGCCGCCGAAGCGGCGGTGCCCGAGGCCAAGACCTTGTTCGTGGGTGCCGTGAAGTCGCTGAGCATCGAGGACGCACTGGCCATCGTGCGCGGCGGCCCGACGTCAGTGACCGAGTTTTTTGCCGGCAAGACCCGCGAGCCCCTGGGTGAACGTTTCCTGCCCATCGTCACCCGCGCCACCGAGCGGGTGCAGCTGGCGCAGCGCTACAACGAGCTGGGCGAACGCCTGGGCCGGCTGGGTCTGGTCAAGGGCGAGCAGACCAGCGTGCAGCAGCACGTCACCCACAAGGCGCTGGACGGGCTGTTCCTGACCATAGGCGAAGAAGAGCGCCGCATGCGCGCCAACCCGGCGGCCACCGGCAGCGCCATCCTGCGGCGCGTGTTCGGCCGTTGACCGGGGCGGCGCCGGGCCTGGCAGCTCTGGCTTTGGGCGTCAGGCCGCGGCCGGCAGGCTCAGGGTCTCGCGGCGCGCCAGCTCGAAGCGCAGCGCTTCAGGCAAGGCCTCGAAGAGGTCGTCGCGCGCCACGCTGGCGCATGGGCGGCCGCCGGCGTTGACCAGCTCGAAGCCACGCCCGTCTTCGGCGATGCGCACAAAGCCCGGCGCGGCTGGGGCTGCGAGCAGCTCGTTGCGCAGGCGCTCAAAACGCTCGCCGGCCATCGCCGATTCGTAGACCACCAGCTGCGGAGCCTGCTCGCGAAAGGCTTCGCGCAGCGCCTCCATCGAGTCCACAAAGTCCATCAGCATGCCGGTGGGCCGCAGCGCCTGGCGCACGGCGTTGCGCACCTCGCGGCGCGCCGCCAGCACCAGCACGTGGCGGCCTGACAAGGCCTGCAGGCCGCCGTGCTGCAACGGGGCCAGCGCCGGCGCGGGGGGTGCTTCCTGCGTCGCCACGGGCACCGCCGGCAGCGGTGCCAGCGTTTCGGGGAAGTCGATCGTCAGCTCGGTGCGGCCGCTGCTGTCGCGCCGCACCAGCGGCAGGCGCAGCACGGCCGCGGTTTGCTGCAGCAACCGCCACGACAAGGTGTTCAGCGAGGCCTGCGCCGACGGCGCGGCCAGCCCGACCAGGCTGTCGGCCGCGCCCGGCGGCTGGTGGGCAAAGCCGCAGACCACGCGCGCCGGCGCCGGCCAGTCGCCCTGGATCAGCGTCAGGTCTATGCGCGAGACGCTGTGCTCGAAGCTCCAGTCCAGCAGGGCCTGCAGCAGCGTGAACAGCAGTGTCGGGTCGCCGCGCACGGCGCTGGCAGACAGCACCTGGCGCAACTCGATGCCCCGCTCTTCGATCTCGCGGCCGCGCTGGCGCAAGGCGTCGCGCAGCAAGGCTGTCAGGTCCAGCTGCTCCTGCGCCAGCGCCACGCCGCCGCCGGCCAGGCGCGCGATTTGCTGGGCGGTGATGCCGGCATGGCGGGCGGCTTCGATTTCTTCGCGCAGCGCACGCAGGCCGGCCCGGTCTATGCGGCCATCGGTGCCCAGCGAGGTGACCCGCTCCAGCGCACTCGACAGCAGGCCGGCCACTTCGCTGCCGAACTGGGCAACCAACTCGACCGCGTCCGGCAACCCGGACGCCCCCGACGGCGCCTCGGGCGCGTGGGCGATGTCCGACAAACTCATGACCGGTCTCCTGGGATGCTCGCCACCGGCGCGGGCGGCCGGGGCTTCGAATGCATCGCATGGTGGAGCCGGCCCCGCAGCGTCGCCATCCCGTGCTCCGGGGGCGGCCCTGCGCGGCCTGTTCAGCGGCGTGAGGAGTTCACGATTCCGCCGGCGGTGGGGCCGTCACCCCCAGGGCCTGCAGGTGTTTTCGTTCGCCGGCGTCCAGGCCGAACTCGGCCAGCACCTCGTCGGTGTGCTCGCCCAGCAGCGGCGGCGGCCGGCGCAGCTGGGCCGGCGTGGCCGACAGCTTCAGCGGGCTGGACACCAGCTCCAGCGCGTCGTGGTGCGGGTGGGCCACGGTGCCGGTCATGCCGCGCTCGCGCACCTGCGGGTCGGCAAACACCTCGGCCAGGTCGTTGATGGGGCCGCAGGGCACCTTGGCCGCCTCCAGGCCGGCCAGCCAGTCGGCGCGTGGGCGGGTCTTCAGGCGCTGGGCCAGCAGGGGCACCAGGGTGTCGCGGTGGCGCACGCGGTCGGCGTTCTTGGCGAAGCGCGGGTCCGCCGCCAGTTCGGGGCAGCCGGCCAGGGCGCAGAAGCGCTGGAACTGGCCGTCGTTGCCCACCGCCAGGATCAGGTGCCCGTCGGCCACCGCAAACACCTGGTAGGGCACGATGTTCAGGTGCGCGTTGCCGGCGCGGCGCGGGGGCTTGCCGGTGACCAGGTAGTTGGCGCCCAGGTTGGCCAGCATGGCCACCTGCGTGTCCAGCAAGGCCATGTCTATGACCTGGCCATCGCCGGTGGCGTCGCGGTGGCGCAGGGCCGCCAGGATGGCCACGGTGGCGTACATGCCGGTAAACAGGTCGGCCACCGCCACGCCCACCTTCTGCGGCCCGCCGCCGGGCAGGTCGTCGCGCTCGCCGGTGACGCTCATCAGCCCGCCTATGCCTTGTATGGCGTAGTCGTAGCCGGCGCGGTCGCGGTAGGGGCCGGTCTGCCCGAAGCCGGTGATGGAGCAGTACACCAGCCGCGGGTTCAACGCCCGCAGCGCTGCGGCGTCCAGGCCGTAGCGCGCCATGTCGCCGACCTTGAAGTTCTCCACGAACACATCGCAGCGCTGCGCCATGCGGCGCAGCAGGGCCTGGCCTTCGGGCCGCGCGATGTCCACGGTGACCGAGCGCTTGTTGCGGTTGGTGCCCAGGTAGTAGGCGGCCTCGGCGGTGTCGCGGCCTTCGCGGTCCTGCAGGAACGGCGGGCCCCAGCCGCGCGTGTCGTCGCCACTGCCGGGGCGTTCGATCTTGATGACCTCGGCGCCCAGGTCGGCCAGCGTCTGGGTGCACCAGGGGCCGGCCAGCACGCGCGAGAGGTCCAGCACACGCACGCCTTGCAGCGCGGCAGGGGGAATGGCGGGCGGCGTCATGCGCCGCATTGTCGGCCAGCCGTGCGCCCCGCCGGCCTGCCCGACGCGGGCCGGGATAATCCTGCGATGACCTGGATGTACAAGCGGCTGAAGCAAGCCGCATGGCTGTGCGCGGTGGTGGGGGGAATGGGGGCCTTGACGGCCTGCACGCCGGCCCTGGACTGGCGCGAGCTGCGCCCCACCGGCACGGCCCTGACCTTGCTGATGCCTTGCCGCCCCGGCGTTGTGGAGCGCACGCTGCCGCTGGCCGGCGCGCCGCTGCGCATGCAGCTGCACAGCTGCAGCGCCGACGACACGCTGTGGGGCCTGGCGCAGGCCGACGCCGTGGACCCGGCGCTGGTGGCACACGTGCTGCGCGCCCTGCGCGACGCCGCGGCGGCCAACATCGACGCCGACCCGCCGCAGGCGCTGCCCCTGCGCGTGGCCGGTGCCACGCCGTCGCCGGAGATGTCGCGCTGGCGTCTGCACGGCAAGCGGCCGGACGGCCAACCGGTGGTGATGGAGCTGGCGGTGTTTGCCCACGGTACGCGCGTGTTCCAGGCCAGCATGCTGGGCCCGGGCCCGGCCGATGGGCTGTTGCGGGAAGCGGCCGACACCTTCTTCGCCTCGTTGCGCCTGCCGTCGTGAGTTTCACCCCGCGCACCGTGGTGGCGGTGTTCCTGGCCTTTGCCACCGCCTACTTCCTGTCGGCCTTGCTGCGCGCCATCACCGCCACGCTGGCCCCGGTGCTGTCGGCCGAGTTGTCGCTGAGCGCCGCCGACCTGGGGCTGCTGGCCGGCGCCTACTTCCTGGGCTTCTCCCTGCTGCAGCTGCCGCTGGGCTACGCGCTGGACCGCACCGGCCCGCGGCGCACGCTGGTGGCCATGCTGTTGCTGGCGGTGCTGGGCTGTGCGGCGTTTGCGTTGGCCGAAGGGCTGGCGGCCTTGATTGCCGCGCGCATGCTGATTGGCGCCGGCGTGTCGGCCTGCCTGATGGCGCCGCTGACCTGCTTCCGCCGGTTGCTGTCACCGGCCGGGCAGTTGCGTGCCAACTCCTGGATGCTGATGACCGGCTCGCTGGGCATGCTGGCTTCCACGCTGCCGGTGCAGTGGCTGCTGCCGACGCTGGGCTGGCGCGGCCTGTTCTGGGGCCTGGCCGCCTTGCTGGCGCTGTCCATGCTGCTGGTGGCGGTGGTGGTGCCGCGCGACACGCCGGCGCCGGCCGCGGCCGGCGCGCCCGGCGGCGGTTACCGCGACATCGTGCGCCACCCCTTGTTCGTGCGCACCGCGCCGCTGGGCTTCTTTCTGTACGGCGGCATGATCGCGGTGCAATCCCTGTGGGCCGGGCCCTGGCTGACGCGGGTCACCGGCGTGGCGCCGGAGCAGGCGGCGCAGGGCCTGTTCCTCATCAACCTGTCCATGCTGCTGGCCTTCCTGACCTGGGGGGCCTTGCTGCCCCGCCTGGCGCACCGCGGCATAGACGCCGTGCGGCTGATGGGCTGGGGCCTGCCCCTGCCGCTGATGTTGCTCGCCGGCATCGTCGTGCTGGGGCCTGGCGCCGGTGGCGTGGCCTGGGCGGCCTGGTGCATGGCCTGCACCTTTGTCTCGGTCAGCCAGCCGGCGGTGGGGGCGGCGTTTCCGCCGGCCCTGGCGGGGCGTGCGCTGTCGGCCTTCAACCTGGTCATCTTCTCCGGCGTGTTCTGCGTGCAGTGGGGCATAGGCCTGTTGATCGACGGCTTGCGCGCTGCCGGCTGGGCCGAGGTGGCGGCCTTCCGCGGCGCGTTTGCCATCTTCGGCGCGCTGTGTCTGTTGGCTTACCTGTGGTTTCTGCGCGGTGGCAGGCAGCGGGGGCAGGCGCGGGAATGCCTGAACAGGCGCGGATAATGCCGCCGTACCGACCATGGCTGCCGTACTCATCGTCGCCCACGCGCCACTGGCCTCCGCGCTGCATGCGGTGGCCAGCCACGTCTACCCGGACTGCGCCAGCCGGCTGACGGCCGTGGACGTGGCGCCCGAAGCGCCCACCGAGCAGGTGCAGGCCCAGGTGCGCGATGCGCTGGCGGCCCAGGGCGGCGCGGAGGTGCTGATCCTGACCGACGTGTTCGGCGCCACCCCCTGCAACGCCGCCCTGGTGGTGGCCGCCGGCAGCCGCGCACGCGTGGTGGCCGGTGTGAACGTGCCCATGCTGTGGCGGGTGCTGTGTTATGCCGAACAACCGCTGGACGACCTGGTGATGCGCGCCGTGGCCGGCGCCGCGCAGGGTGTGATGCAGGTAGCCGTGCCACGCCGCCAGAACCAGCCGGCACCGCCGGGCTTTCATGATCCAGACACGCACGCTCATCAGCAATAAGCTGGGCCTGCACGCCCGCGCGTCGGCCAAGCTCACCAAGCTGGCCGGCAGTTTCGCCTGCGACATCCACATGCAGCGCAACGGCCGCCGCGTGAATGCCAAGAGCATCATGGGCGTGATGATGCTGGCCGCCGGCCAGGGCAGCGAGGTCGAGATCGAAACCGATGGCCGCGACGAAGAAGCGGCCATGGGCGCCCTGTTGGCGCTGATAGAGGGCAAGTTCGGCGAGCCGGAGTGAGGCTGCCGCCTGGCAGCCCGAGCGGTGTGCTGATGGCGGGCGCCTTGTCACGGCACTGCGCTACAGTGCCCTCATGAGCATCCAGGTCTTCGGCATGCCGGTGTCGCGCGGGGTCGCGATAGGGCGTGCCGTGCTGGTGGCTTCCAGCCGCGTGGACGTGGCGCACTACTTCGTGGCCGCCGAAGGTGTGGAGCACGAGATCGTGCGCCTGCGCGTGGCCCGCGACGCGGTGGCCGCCGAGTTCGAAGGCCTGAAGCGCGAACTGCCGCCCGAGGCGCCGCACGAGCTGGCCGCCCTGCTGGACGTGCACCTGATGCTGCTGCACGACGACACCTTGTCCGGCGCCGTCAAGCAGTGGATCGTCGAGCGCCACTACAACGCCGAGTGGGCCTTGTCGGCGCAGCTGGAAGTGCTGGCCCGCCAGTTCGACGAGATGGAGGACGCCTACCTGCGCGAACGCAAGGCCGATGTCGAGCAGGTGGTGGAGCGCCTGCTGCGCGAGCTGTCGCGCGGCCATGCCGGCGCCCCTTCGTCAGCCGCTGCGGCGCAGGCCATGCTGGAGTTTGCCGGCGGCGACCCGCTGGTGCTGGTGGCCAACGACATCGCGCCGGCGGACATGCTGCAGTTCAAGCGCAGCGTGTTCACGGGCTTTGTCACCGATGTCGGCGGCCGCACCTCGCACACCGCCATCGTGGCGCGCAGCATGGACATCCCGGCCGTGGTGGGCGCGCGCGAGGCCAGCCGGTTGATACGCCAGGACGACTGGTTGGTCATAGACGGCGATGCCGGCGTCGTGGTCGTCAACCCCTCCGACATCGTGCTGGAGGAGTACCGCTTCCGACAGCGCCAGAGCGAGCTGGAGCGCGCGCGGCTGAACCGCCTGCGCCACACGCCGGCCGTGACGCTGGACGGCCAGCACGTGGAGCTGCTGGCCAACATCGAACTGCCCGACGATGCGCCCGGGGCCTTGGAGGCCGGCGCGGTGGGCGTGGGCCTGTTCCGCAGCGAGTTCCTGTTCATGAACCGCGCCGCCGACCTGCCCGGCGAGGACGAGCAGTTCGAAGCCTACCGCGCTGCGGTGGTGGCGATGCAAGGCCTGCCGGTGACGATACGCACGGTGGACATTGGTGCCGACAAGCCGCTGGACCGCATGAGCGCGCAGGAGCTTCGCCACG
>JBBCJV010000009.1:0-290431 GCA_037190565.1 Burkholderiaceae bacterium | reverse complement strand
GGCCTGTTCCATGGCGGCCGGCGGCCTGGCGGCCGCGCTGGGCGGATCGGTCGAGCAGGTCGAGAACGCCGCCGAGATCGGCATGGAGCACAACCTCGGCCTGACGTGCGATCCGGTGGGCGGGCTGGTGCAGATTCCCTGCATAGAGCGCAACGCCATCGCCTCGGTCAAGGCCATCAACGCGGCGCGCATGGCCTTGCGCGGCGACGGCACCCATTTCGTGAGCCTGGACAAGGTCATCAAGACCATGCGCGAAACCGGCGCCGACATGATGAGCAAGTACAAGGAGACCGCGCGCGGCGGCCTGGCGGTGAACATCGTGGAGTGTTAGGGCCTGGCCCTAACGCGTGCCGCCAGCCGCCAGCAGCAGCCGGGCCCGCTGCGTGTAGCGGCGGTAGGGGTCGGCATCGGCCGGCTGGAACTCGGCATAGCGGGCAGCCGACGCCCCGGTGCCCTGCAGCCGGAAGTCCAGCAAGGCCTCGCGGAAGCGGGTCACGTCGACGTCAGCCGCCGCCGGCGACGCGACGAAGCCCGGCGTCAGCACGCTGCCCAGGCGCAGCACCGGCGCAAACACCGTGGACTGGCCGACGGTGGCGTCGCGCAGGCCGGCTTCGGGTGCCAGCACCAGGTCGGCCTCGCCGTGCTGCGCGGCCTTCAGCGCGGCACCCAGGTTGGGGTAAGTCTCGACCCGCACCTGGTCGGCCAAGCCGTGTTCGTCGCACCAGCCGCGGAACATCAGCGTGACCACCGACAGGGGGTCGGTGACCGCCACACGCCGCCCGCGCAAGGCGGCCGGTTCCTGCAGCGGCCCCACGCCCACGCTGGGCGACCACAACTGCACCACGGACTGCGTGGTCGAGCGGGCCACCCAGCGAAAGCCCCAGTCCTCGACCGCCATCATGGCCAGGTGCATGGGCATCAGCGTGAACGGCTGCTCCGGCGAACGCGCATGCACCAGCAGACGCGCGAAGTTGGAAGCGGTGTAGAACTGCAGCGGCCGCGACAGGCGTTGCTGCAGATGCAGCCGCAGCGGCTCGAACACGGTCAGCAACTGCCGCGGCGTCAGGTAAGGCACCAGGCCCACGTTCAAGGCCGCCGTCTGGATGGCGGTTTCTGCGGCCCCGGGGCGCGCGGCCCACAAGGCGGCCAGGCCCAGGGCCAGCGCGTGGCGGCGGCTGGGGCGGGCGACGCGGCTCAATGAGGCCCTGGGGCCAGCGTGCGGTCCAGCCATGCGAGGAAGTGTCCCACGTCCAGCGGCTTCGTGAAGTATTCATCGAAGCCCGCATCGCGACCCCGTTCACGGTCGCTGGCCATGGCATTGGCGGTGAGCGCGACGATGGGGCGCTCGCGCAGGGCCGGTATGGCGCGCAGGCGCCGACACAGCTCGTAACCATCGAAACCCGGCAGAGCGATGTCCACCACCACCACGTCCGGCAATTGCTCTCGCGCCAGCGCCAGGCCGGCCGCGGCATCGGGCGCCGCCAGCATCTGCACCTCCGGGCGCAGCCGCAGCACCTCGGCCAGCAGTTGCACGTTGGCGCTGTTGTCCTCCACGTACAGCAGGCCGTGGCGGGCCGTGGACGGGCGGGCCTGCGCCGGGGGCGGCGCCGGCAGGTCCACGCCGTTGTTGTGCTGCGCGCGCGCCAGCGTGACGCTGAAGGTGGAGCCGCTGCCTGGCGTGGACTGCACCGCCAGCCGGCCCCCCATCAGCTCGGTCAGGCGCTTGGTGATGACCAGGCCTATGCCGGTGCCTTCCACCGCGGTGGCCTCGGCACCCAGCCGGTTGAACGGCTCGAACAGGCGCGCCAGCTGCCGCGGGCTGAGCCCGGGCCCGGTGTCGGTGACGCGGATGGTCACCTGCTGCTCGTCGGCCTGCACCCCCACCGAGACCTGGCCGCCGGGCCGGTTGTACTTGCAGGCGTTGGACAGCAGGTTGCTCAGCACCTGGCGCAGCCGCGTGGCGTCGGCCCGGGCCGCCAGGCCGGGCGGCGGCGGCTCGACAAACACCGTGACGCGCGCCGCCTGCGCCGTGCTGCCGGCCATGCGTGCCGACTCCTGCAGCACGGTGGCCAGATCGACTGCGTCCAGCGACACCACCATGGTGCCGGCTTCTATGCGCGAAAGATCCAGCACGTCGTTGATCAGCTCCAGCAGGTGCCAGCCCGCGGTCTCTATGTGGCCCAGCTGCTCGTCCATGCCGGGCGGCGCCTGCTGCAGGCGCAGCCGCAGCACCTGCGCAAACCCCAGGATGGCGTTCAGGGGGGTGCGCAGCTCGTGGCTCATGCGCGACAGGAACTCGGTCTTGGCCCGGTTGGCTGCCTCGGCGGTGTCGCGCGCGGCCGCCAGTTCGGCGGTGCGCTGCTGCACACGCTGCTCCAGCTCGTCGTTGCTGCGCTGCAGCGCCTGCTCGGCCTGCAACAGCGCCTGCACCCGCTGCTGCAGCGCCTGGGCCATGCGGTTGAAGGCGGTGGTCAGCTGGGCGGTTTCGTCACGGCCTATCACCGGCAGCGTCACGTCGGCCTCGCCCGCCGCCAGGCGGTTGGCGCCCTGGGCCAGGGTTTGCAGGCGGCGTGTGAGCAGGCGCGCCAGCAGCGTCTGCAACACCGCCGCCGCGGCCAGGCCCAGCAGGCCTATGGCCACCAGCCCGCCCAGCACGCTGCGCTCTGCCAGGCGCAGCGCGCGGTCGGCGATGCCGAAGCGCCAGGTGCCGAAACGCTGGCCGTCCACCGCCAGCGGGCCTTCGAAGTGGAAGATGCCATCGGCCGGCTGCACGCGCGGCGCCTGGCGCCCCACCCCCGACGCCGGCCGGTCCGCCGGGAGCGGGCTGCCGGCGCGGCCGAACAGGCGCCCGGCGACGTCGTCCACCTCCACGTAGACAAAGGAGCCATCGGCCACCAGGCGCTGCAGCAGCTCGTCGGTGCCTTCGCGGTCGCGCTGCGCCACCAGCGGCGCGAGGGCCACCCCCAGCAACTGTTCGTGGTGCAGCGCGGAGCGTGCGACCTCTTCCAGCAGGGAACGCTGCAACAACCAGTGCGCTGCAAGCAACGAGGCGCCCGACACGGCTGCGAACACCAACAGCGTGGATACAACAAACTTGCGGCGCAAGGAACGCACGGGCAGATGGTAGCCCGGCGCGATGCCCAGGAACATCAAGTTCAGCCCGCATGCGCCGATAGACCAGGGTCGATGCCGGGAAAGCAACACCCGCCGTCGTCGACGGCTGGCGCCCCGGCATGTGGCCGCGCAGGGCCGGCCCGCAGTACCACCGGTGACACGATGTCCTCCCCCACCCCTACACGTTCCCAACGGCTCAAACTGACCTTGCTGAGCCTGGCCGGCACCCTGGCCGTGGCCCTGCCCACCGTGCAGGTCTTGCGCCTGCAGGGGGCGGAACTGCACGCCGCGCGTGTGGCGCAGGCCGGGCTGGACCCGCTGGCCCGCGCCACTGCGCTGCAGCGGTCGCTGCTGACGCACCGCGACCTGGCAGCCCCGGTGCTGCGCGGCGACCTGGCGCTGGAGCCCGAGCGCCGCCTGCGCCAGACCGAGGTGGATCACCGCAACAGCGCGCTGGCCACCGCGCTGGGCATGGTGGCCGCGCCGGAAGCGCTGGACGAGTACCTGGCCTTGCAGGCCGACTGGACCGGCCTGTCGGGCCGCATCGCGCAGCGCACGCTGAGCGCCGACGACAGCAACCTGGGCCACCGCCTGCTGGTGGAGCAGGTGTTGCAGATCATGGACCTGGTGGTCGACCCGCTGGTGGGTACGGGCCCTGTGCCCGCCGAGCTGCAGGCCAGTGTGCTGCAAGCCCGCCTGGCGGTGCACCAGGCCTTGGGCGGTGCGCCGCTGGCCCAGACGCTGGACCCGGTACTGCAAGAGCAGACACAACTGGCCGACCGACTGAAGGGCCGCGAGAGCCACCTGCAACAGGCACGCACCGGCCTGTTGGTACTGCTGCTGGGCCTGGGGCTGGCCTGCCTGTGGTTGAGCCGGTCGCTGCAGCGCAAGGCCCCGGCCGATCAGCCGCCGCTGCCGCCCGGGGCGCCCACCAGCCGCGACGAAGCCGCGCGCCTGTTGCACCGGCTGAGGCAGGAGCCTCAGCGGTCGGCCGGCGATTCCTGGGCGCCTACGCTGCCGCCGCCCAGCGAGTTCCGCTGACGCCGACCCGCCCACCTCGGGCCGGCACAAGATGACGGCGGCGGTGCCCTGCGCTCAGGGGACGCGCCTCACCGCCCGCTGCGGCCAGGCCGTGTCTGCGATGCGCCCCAGAAGCACATCACCGCCGACGACCACGTCCATCTTGCCATCGCCGTTGATGTCGGCCAGGGCCAGCGGGTCGGTGGACTCAAAGCTGGCATGGCTGGCCTCAAACAGGCGCATAGGCTCCAAGACCCCGTCTGCGCCCTGCAAGTGCACCGCCACGCGCGAAGACCCGCCGTGGGACACCACCAAGTCTGCCCGGCCATCGCCGTTCACGTCACCAACCAACAGCGCCGCCGGGTTGTGGTGGCTCGGGTAGCGGGCCGCAGGGGCGAACGCGCCTGCTTCTTGCAAGAACACCCGCACTTCGTCGGCCCCGCCCCCGCCGATCAGCACCGCGGCATCCTCCAAACCATCGCCGTTCAGGTCGCCGATGGCCAACTGCAACTGCAAGGCGCCGGGAGGCGCCCCCACCGGCAGGCTGCCCGTGGCCACATGGCCGGCGGGTGTGCCCATGGCCCACACCAACTCGTAGCCACGCTCCAGCGTCCACCTCAACCAGACCAGGTCGCTGCGGCCATCGCCATCCAGGTCCGCCAGGCGCCAAGTGGCGATGTGCTCGCCGTCGTTCAGAGCCGCTCGCTGCACCCATTGGCCCGGCCCGTCCCGGCCCCAGATCTGGAACTCGGTGTCCCACACCACGATGAGCTCGTCACGGCCATCGCCGCTGAGATCGGCTGCGGCAATGCGGGCCGAGATCACGCCGGCAACCTCTCGCTCCGGTTCAAACACCCCATCGCTCAACTGCATCAGCACGAGCACATCCTGGTTGCAGTTCATCGCCAGATCCAGCCGGCCATCGCCGTCAAAGTCGCCTGCGGTGATGCTGCGCCATTGGCAGCCGCTGTACGGCAGCAGCGTATACAAACGTTGTGCGGGATCGAAACTGCCGTCCGCTGCCTGCCAGCGCACCGCAATGAAGCGGCTGTCTTCGCCCCGCTGCTGCGCACCAAACACCAGATCGGGCCGGCCATCGCCGTTGAGGTCGGCCATGGTTACCGAAGCGACAACGGCTCCTGGCATCAGCTCCACCGGCCGCGCCAGCGCACCGGGATCGGTACGGAAGCGCACGACCAGCCCGCCAGGGTCCGCGAGGTTGCCAGCCGCGTCGGTGACCCTTGGACCTGTCCACGACAGGAAGTACTCCACGTTGCGCTGCAGCGGTGTGGTGATGGTGGCCACCATCTCCTGGCCGCGAATCTGCGCCGGCAGGTACTCGTTGACCCCACCCAGGGTCTCAAGGCGAAGGTGCAAAGGCAGCTCGCCAGGGTCGGCGCGCAGCGCCTCGTCAAAGCGCAGCACCAACTCACCCGTCACCGGCGCCTCGCCTGTACCCGTGGCCGGCGTCGAGCCGATGAGGCGCGGCCCCACTGTGTCCACCGCAAAGCGGCGGGTCATCGCCGGCAAGGGGTTGTTGGCCAGATCGGTCAAACCTGGGCCCAAGACAAGCAGGTACGCGCCCTCGGCCAGGGCCTCGCGCGGTCGCAACTCCAGACGCACACCATCCACAGACCAATAGCGGTCCACAGGGATGGGCTCCCCATCCGCGCCCAACAGCCGCAGGCCATCCACAGCGTCCAAGGTCAATCGGTCCAGCCGTTCACTGAACTCCAGCATCATCACGGACACGGGTTCGACAAACGCGCCCTCCGCCGGGGTCAGGGAGACTAGCGCCGGCGCCACATGCTCGCTGCGCAACGCGCCCACGCCATAGGCGAAGACCTCCTCCACATCCACCTCCGGCGCAAAGCCGTCCGCGGCGGTTGTCACCCGTCTGCGTACAGGCCCGATGCGAGGCGCCAGCCACTCGTCCATGGTCAGTGTGATGCGGGCGCTGGCGGACGACCCGCCCAGCGAGACCGTGGTCTGAATGACCGTACGCTGCAGCACAGCGTCCGGGAAGGTACCGGCCGCCGTGCTCACCGCATCCGCACCCAGGTAAACACCTTCGACACGCATGTGCACGGTCTCGCTGAGCCCGTCCCCATCCACGTCCACCGTCATCGTGCGTTCGAACAGTGGGTGCAGTTCCCCGCTGGGCTGGCCGAAGCGCAGCAGATCGACCACCCCGGCGGCGGCCGCCAGCGGATCAACACCCTCACCCGGCACGGAACGGATGGCATTGCCGACACGTTCGAGGTACTCCACCGAGCCGTCATCGGAACGGAGCACGAAGACCGGGCGTCCGTCGATCTGCTGCGTGCCGGTGATGCGTTCGGAGCGAACGGTGCCGACCGCTTCACCCGCAGTCACTCGCCAGCTGCGGCTGTCACCCACCGCCAGCGGGTAGGACTCTTCCGTCAGCGCCCCACCGCCGCCGCCACCCCCGCCGCCCGGCGGGTTGACCGCGCCCCCACCGCTGCCGCCTCCACCTCCTCCGCCTCCTCCGCCGCAGGCCGCCAGCAGCAGCGCCAGGCCCAGCCCGGCAACCGCGCGCATGCCACGGCGCAGCGCGCCGCTCTTGTATGACTGCATGGTCCTGCTCCCTTGTCCCCGTCCGTGATCCCGGACTCGGGCGCAGTGTAAAGGCCCCGGCACACGCCGAAGCGTGGCCGGGGCCTCAGGGCAAGCCCTCAGCGAGCGACCCGTCAGTGCCGGTCCGCCGGCATCGCCAGCGGTGCGGCGCCGCCGGCTTCGTGCAAGCCCTGCTGCGCCTGGGTGCCGGGTTTGCGCTCGCGCACCAGGTAGCTGTACAGCACCGGCACCACCACCAGTGTGAGCAGCGTGGAGGTGATGAGCCCGCCGATGATGGCGCGGCCCATGGGGGCCTGGATCTCGCCGCCGTCGTTGAGCGCCAGCGCCAGCGGCAGCATGCCGAAGACCATGGCCGCGGTGGTCATGATGATGGGCCGCATGCGTATCAGGCCGGCTTGCAGCAGCGACTCGGCAATCGTCGCGCCGGCACGGCGCGCCTGGTTGGCAAAGTCCACCAGCAGGATGGCGTTCTTGGTGACCAGGCCCATCAGCATGATCAGCCCGATCATGCTGAACACGTTGAGCGTGCTGTTCCAGAACAGCAGCGCCAGCATCACGCCTATCAGCGCCAGCGGCAGGCTGGCCATGATGGCAATGGGCTGCAGGAAGCTGCCGAACTGGCTGGCCAGCACGATGTAGATGAAGATCACCGCCAGGCCCATGGCCGCCACTAGGCCGGCAAAGGCTTCCTGCTGCTGCTGCATGTCGCCGCCGATGTCGAAGCTGTAGCCCGGCGGCAGCGTGGTTTCGCGTATCAGCTTCTGCACCTCGGCGCTGACATCGCCCACGCTGCGGTCCTTCACGCCGGCGAAGATGCCTTCGCGACGCTGCAGGTTCTGGCGGCGTATGTTCTGCGGGTTGAACACCGGCACCAGCTCGGCCACGCTGTCCAGCGAGATGGGTGTGCCGTTGGCGGCAAAGGCCACCGGCAGCGAGCGCAGCTGCTCCACGCGCTGGCGCTGCTCTTCGTTCAGGCGCAGCACCACGTCCACCTGGTCGCCGTCGGGCGTGGTCCAGGTGGTGGCGGTGTCGCCGTTGACGTAGGCGCGCAGGCTGGCCGCCACCTGCTGCGAGGTCAGCCCCAGCTCGCGCACCGCACCGGGCTTCAGGCGCACCGCGTAGGCCGGGATGCCGGCCTGCACCGAGGTTTCCACGTCCACCGCGCCGGGGATGGCGCGCAGCTTCTCGGCGAACTCCTCGGCCAGGCGGGCCAGGCCGTCGGGGTCGCTGCCCAGGATGGCCACGTAGATGGGGCGGTTGAAGCCCAGGCTGGCATCCACGCCGGGCACGCCGGCGATGGCGGCGCGTATGGCGTCTTCCACCTGCTTCTGGCTGCGGCTGCGGTCCTGGCGGTCCACCAGGCGTATGTTCAGCCAGGCTTGGTGGCGCTGGCCGGCGCCGCCTATCCAGGTGGACAGGTCACGCACCTCGGGGATGGCCTGCACGATGGCCTCCACCTGCCGCACCTTGGCGTCGGTGCGCTCCAGGCTGCTGCCCACCGGCATACGCAGCGCCAGGCGCGTGAAGCCCTGGTCGGTCTGCGGCACGAACTCGCTGCCCACCAGCGGCGCCAGGCCCAGTGCGGCGACAAAGCTCAGGGCGCCCACTCCCATCACCACACCGCGCGGCGTGATGGTGGCGCTGCGCAGGCGGCGCGGGCTGGCGGGGTCGCGCCGGCCGTCGGGCCCGAAACCGCGGCCCCAGGCGGGCAGCAGCCACAACCGCCAGCGGCGGGCCGAGAACACCCAGCCGATCAGGCGTTCGTAGACGCGGTGCAGCACCTCCATGCCGGCATCGGTGGCGCGTATGGCATGGCCCAGCACCGGCAGCTTCTTCAGGCGCGTGGCGGGTGGGTCGGCCCACACGGCCGAGAGCATGGGGTCCAGCGTGAAGCTGACGAACAGGCTCACCAGCACCGCCACCACCACGGTCACGCCGAAGGGGTAAAAGAACTTGCCGATGGCGCCGCCCATGAAGGCCACCGGCACAAACACGGCGCAGATGGCAAAGGTGGTGGCCATCACCGCCAGGCCGATCTCGTCGGTGCCTTCGCGTGCCGCCTGCAGGTGGCTCTTGCCCATCTGCACGTGGCGCACGATGTTCTCGCGCACCACGATGGCATCGTCTATCAGCAGGCCTATGCACAGGCTCAGCGCCATCATGGTCATGAAGTTCAGCGTGAAGCCGAACAGGTGCACCGCGATGAAGCTGGAGATCACCGCAATGGGCAGCGTCAGGCCGGTGATGACCGTGCTGCGCCAGCTGTGCAGGAACAGGAAGACGATGGCGATCGTGAGCACCGCGCCTTCGATCAGCGTGTTCTGCAGGCCGCGGACGGAGCCCTTCACGAAGTCGCTGTTCGCGAAGAGTATGCGCACCTCCACATCCGGCGGCAGCTGCTTCTTCAGTTCCTCCACCGCCGCCTTGACACCGTCGCCGGTGGCCACGATGTTGGCGTCCTGCTGCTTGTAGACATTGAAGCTGACGGCGCGCTCGCCGTTCAGGCGCGCCATGGAGTTGGGCTCCTCCTCGCGCTCCACCAGGGTGCCCAGGTCGGCCAGGCGCAGCGGCAGGCCGTTGCGGTGGGCCACCACCACCTCGGCAAACTGGCGCGGGTCGCGCACACGCCCTTCCACGCGCACCAGCGCATCCTGCGTGCCATCGGACAGCAAGCCCACCGGCTGGTCGGTGTTGGCCTCGCGCAGCGCGGCGGCAATCTGCGCCGGCGTCACGCTGTAGGCGCGCAGGCGCACCGGGTCCAGGTTGATGCGCACCTCGCGCTGGGTCAGGCCGCTGACCTCTACCCGCGCCACGCCTTCCACCCGCTGCAGGCGCTTGTTGACCACCTCCTCGGCCAGCAGCGACAGCTCGCGCGTGCTGCGCGTGGCGCTGAGCACCGAGAGGTTGACCACCGGCTGGTCGTTCTCGTTGTTCCAGCGCGCAATGGTCATGGGCTCCACGTCGCGCGGCAGTTGGCGCTGCGCAGCGGAAACGCGGTCGCGCAGGTCCTGCATGGCGCGGTTCATGTCGGTGTCCAGACCGAACTCCACGCTCAGGTCGCCGCGGCCCTCGAAGGCACGCGACATCACCTTGCGCACGCCGGCCACGCCGTTGACGGCCTCTTCCACCGGCTTGAGCACCTCGCGCTCCACCGCCTCGGGCGAGGCGCCGGGGTACACGATGCCCATGTAGGCGCCGGGCATGGAGATGTCCGGCATCTGCTCCACCCCCAGGCGGGAGTAGGAGAACAGGCCCAGCACGCACAAGGCCACCATCACCATGGTGGCGAACACCGGGTGGTTGATGGAAACGCGGGTGATCCACATGTTGTGCCCCTGCCTGCCTTCAGCGCACCGCCGCCGAGGCGGCGGCCGAGGCCACTTCCGCCGCGGCGCCGGACTTCTCGGTCACCACCAGCGCCTTGGCGCCTTCACGCAGGTTGTCGAAGCGCGCCGCCAGCACCTGGGCCTGCGGCGCCACACCGGTCAGCACCTCCACCCGGCCCTGGCTTTCGTCGCGCCGGCCCACGGTGACGGCGCGCCGTGCCAGCACGCCGTCATTGATAACCCAGACGTGGTCCTGGCCCGAGGTGGAGCCCACGGCCGCCACCGGCAGCGTCAGGCGCTCGGTGTCGTCGGCCAGCAAGGTGCTGGCCATGGCGTACTGGCCGGCGCGCAGGGTTTCCTTGGCGTTGGGCAGCTCTATGGTGACACCTATGGAGCGGGTGCCCGGCTCGGCAGCCGGGGCGATGCGCGCGATGCGGCCGGCCACCGGCTCGTCCACGCCTTCCACCCGCACCTGCACCGGCATGCCCGGGCTCAGGCGCGACACCTGGTGGGTGCCCACGGTGCCGGCCAGTTCCAGCCGCTGGATGTCCACGATGGTCAGCACCGGCTGTTCGGCGCCCACCTTCTCGCCGGGCAGCGCATGCCGGCGCGAGACGATGCCGGCAATCGGCGCCACCAGCGTGGCGTCGCGCAAGGCCACCTGCGTGGTGGCCAGCGCCGCCTCGGCGGCGGCCAGCGCGGCGCGCGCGGTGTCCACCGCGGCGCGCGAGTTGTCCAGCGCAATGGACGAGATGAACTGCTGCGCGGCCAGGCGTTCGTTGCTGGCATGGGTGCGCTGGGCCTGGGCCAGCGTGGCGCGGGCCGACTCCAGCATGGCGCTGCGTTCGGCGGCGCGGCTGGTGGCCTCGGCCACGTCTATGCGTCCCACCACCTGCCCGGCCGTCACGCGCTGGCCTTCGGCCACCGACAGCGCCAGCAGCGTGCCGCCCGCACGGGCGCGCAGTTGCGCCGTCTGCGGCGCCACCAGCGGCCCTGAAAACTCCAGCCGCACCGGCAGCCGCTCCAGCGCCGGCTGCACCACCTCGTGCGGTACAAACTCCAGCACCACCTCCGGCTTGCCAGCCTTGGCCATGGCGCTGCCGGGCACGGCCTGGTGCTTGCCGCCGCGCTCGGTGAGCATCAGCCCCCCCGCACCCACGGCCACCACCACGACCAGACCCCCGATCAGCCACTTCTTCTTCATGCGAACCCCTTCGGATCGGCCCACTGGTGCAGGCCGGCGACCGGCAGTCTAGGCAGCCGCCCCCGGTGCCGGGTCGGCTTGCGACGAAATGCGGGATGGGGCCGACGAACTGCAACCGCCCCGGACAGCCCGCAGGCCCCTGCGCGGGGCCTGCCGAGCAGGCGGCTCAGTCTTCCAGCAGCGCCGGCGTGGCGGCGCGCGCCCAGTCGGCGAACTCGTCGACCGGCAGCGGGCGCGAGAACAGGTAGCCTTGGCCGCGGTCGCAGCTGAGCTCCATCATCAGGCTGGCCTGGCCTTCGGTTTCTATGCCCTCGGCCACGGTGGTCATGCCCAGCGTGCGGGCGACCCGTATCGTGGCCTCGATCAGCACCCGGTGGTACTCCACCGTCTCGGCGTGGCGCACGAAGGAGCGGTCCACCTTGACGGTGTCCACCGGCAGCTGGTGCAGGCAGGCCAGCGACGAGTAGCCGGTGCCGAAGTCGTCCAGCGCCAGCTTCACGCCCAGCGACTTCAGCGCCAGCAGCGTGGCCTGCACCGCCTCGTCCTGCGCGGCCAGGGTTTCGGTCACCTCCAGCTGCAGCTGGGCCGGCTCCACGCCGTGAGACAGCAGCAGCAGGCGCAGCTCTTCCACCAGGTCGGCCCCGCGCTTGAGCTGCGCGCGCGAGAGGTTCACCGCCAGCAACGGCGGCGCCGAGCCGCCCAGTTCGTCCTGCCAGCGGGCAAACGCCGCCAGCGAGTGGCGCAACACCACGCCGCCCACGGCGTCTATCAGGCCGCACTCCTCGGCCACGCCTATGAACTCCGCCGGCGACACCAGGCGCCCATCGGGGTGGCGCCAGCGCACCAGGGCCTCCACGGCGGTGATGCGGCGCGTGGCCAGGTCCACCACCGGCTGGTAGACCACGAACAGCTCGTCCTCGCGCAGCGCGCGGCGCAGGTCGGTTTCCACCGCCATGGCGTGCACCACGCGCTCGTGCATGGAGTCGTCGAACAGCACCCAGCGGCCGCGGCCGGCGCGCTTGGCCTCGTACATGGCGGTGTCGGCGTTGCGCAGCACCTCCTCGGCGGTGGTGCGGCCGTCGCGCACCAGCACCACGCCTATGCTGACGCTGGACTGCAGCGGCGTGCAGCCCAGCGTGTAGGGCTCGGCCAGCTCGTCCAGCAGCCGCTCGGTGATGACCTGCACGCGGCCCTCGTCGTGCACGCCTTCCAGCACCACCACAAACTCGTCGCCGCCTATGCGCGCCGCCACCTGCAGGTCGGAGTCCACGCGCGCCACCGCGTCGGCCGGCCGCAGCGTGTCCAGCAGCCGGGCGGCGATCTGGCGCAGCAGCTCGTCGCCGGCACCGTGGCCCAGGGTGTCGTTGACCTGCTTGAAGCGGTCGAAGTCCATGAACAGCACGGCAAAGCCGTAGCCCGGGTGGCGCTGCGCATGCTGGATGGCGCGCTGCAAGCGCTCCATCACCACCGCGCGGTTGGGAAGCCGGGTCAGCGCATCGGTGCGCGCGCTGGTGGCCAGGCGTTCCTGCAGCTCGCGGCTTTCGGTGATGTCGGTGAAGCAGGACACCACCCCGCTGACACGGTCGCCGCCATCGTGCAGCGGCTCGCAGTTGACCAGCACCCAGCGCGTCGCGCCGTCGGGCAGGCACACGCCCATGGTCACGTTGCGCAACGGCGTGCCGCTGGCCAGCGTGCGCATGGCCGGGTGTTCGTCGCTGGCGTACGAGGCGCCGTCTTCGCGCAGGGCACGCCGGCGCGGGTCATTCGGCGCCATGGTCTGCATCTCGGCCAGCGTGTAGCCCAGCATGCGCTCGGCGGCACGGTTGGCCTCGACCACCAGGCCGTCCTCGGACAACACCACCACGCCGGCCGGCAGCGCCGACCACAGCGCCTGCAGCTTGCGCTGCTGCTGCACCCGGGCGGTGACGTCGCTGTTGACGCTGACGAAGCCGTTCAGCGCGCCCTGCTCGTCGTGCAGCGGGCGCAGGTCCACGTCCAGCCACAGGTCGCGGCCGTCCTGGGTGCGGTTCAGCCACTCCATGCGCAGCCCGCCGCCCCGGGCCACGGCCTCGGCCACCCGTTCGCGCACGCCGTTGTCGCTTTGCGGCTGCAGCAGCTCGGCAGGCCGGCGCCCCTTGGCCTGCTCCAGCGTCCAGCCGGACAAGCGGGTGAAGGCCGGGTTGGCCCACTCGATGCGGTCTTCGCGGTCGGTGATCAACACCATCGCCGTGGTGTGCTCGGCCACCAGCGCCAGGCGCTTGAGGATGCGCGCCTGGCCGGCCAGGCGCTCGGCATGGCGGCGCACCGAACGCGCCGCCGGTTCTATGGCCACCAGGCCCAGCACCCCCATCAGCGCCAGCAGGGCCAGGATGCTGATCAGGAACTCGTCACGCAGCCGCTCGGCGCGCCGCTCGGCCACGTCGCGCAAGGTGGTGGACAGGGCCGCCGCCGCCTGCAGCGCCGGGTCGGCCTCGTCCAGCACGCCGGCCACCGCCGTGGGCACGCTGGCCTCGTTGTTGTCGTCCACATGGCGCAGCAGCACGTTCACGCGGTACCACAGGCGCTCGCGGGCCGCCTGCCAACGCTCCAGGGCCTGGGAGATGACCACCAGGTCCTCGCCCCGACGCCCCTGCTCCTGCAGCAGGTGCTCCAGCAGCAGGCCGTCGGAAGCCGACTGGTTGAACACGCCGGCCAGCGCCTGGGCGTGCCGCTGGCGCTGCTCGGGCTCGGCCTGGATCTGCACTGCCAGCCGGGCCATCTGCTGGGTGAAGGTGCGCTGCATGCCGGCGCGGTCCAGCGTTTCGGCGTCGTCGGCGCGCACCGCCTCCAGGCGCAGGGTGTGCCAGCCGTGCGCCAGCAGGCCCAGCGCCAGCACCAGGAAGGCCAGGTACACGGTCAGGCGCACGCCCCAGCCGCGGGCACCGGCCAGCGGAAGCTTCATGGGGATGGGCAACGGAGACGGCATGAAAGTTCGGCGGGTGCTGCCCCGGCCGGCCGTGCCACGTGGACGTGTCTGAACCGGCGGGGAGCCCCCGCAGCCTTATCGGCCGGCGCGCCGGCCTATGTAGGCCGCACACCCCAAGGACCGGGCCGAGCGGGTCGGCCCGTGCATCCTTCACGCCAGGTCCAGACGCGCGGCGCGCCGGGCACAGGCCCAGGACAGCAACCCGGCCAGCGCGGCGGCCCAGAACACCGCGGCGTACCCCAGGTGGTCTATGACCCAGCCGCCGCCTATGCCCCCCAGCACGCCGGGCACGCCATAACCCAGCACGGTGTACAGCGCCTGGCCGCGGCCGCGCAGGCGGTCCGGAAAGTGGCGATGCACCTGCGCGATGCAGGCGGCGTGGTGGGCGGCGAAGCTCACGGCATGGGTCAGCTGGGCCAGCACCAGCACCGCGGCATGGGCACCGCCGCCGGCGATGGCGGCAAAGCGCAGCGCCGTCACCAGCGCCACCACCTGCAGCCAGCCCGGCGGCGACAAGCGCCGGAACCAGCGCCCCTGGCCCCAGAAGAACACGATCTCCGCCGCCACGGCCACCGCCCACAAGGCGCCCACCGCGCCCTTGCTGTAGCCCAGGGCCACGAGGTAGAGCGAAAAGAAGGCGTACAGGCTGGTGTGCGCCAGCACCGTGAAGAACACCGAGGCAAAGAACCAGGCCACCGGCGGGCGGCGCAGCAGCGGCAGCACCGCCGGCGCCGGCTCGGCATGGTGGGCTTCCGCCGGCGTGGACGGCAGGCGCAGCGCAGCGGCCAGCATCAGCGCATTCATCACCGCCACGAACACCGGGAACACCGCGATGCCCACCCATTCCAGCAGCAGGCCGAACAGCAGCACCGAGATGATGAAGCCCACCGAACCCCACATGCGCACGCGGCCGTAGCGCGCCGGGTCTATGCCGCCGTCGCGGTCGGCCAGCATCTGTGCCAGCACCGCCTCGTACAAGGGCACCACACCGCCGTTGGCCAGGAACAGCAGCGCCGTCACCGCCGCCACCAGCGCGGCCGACTGCACGCCCAGAAGGCCCAGCGCCGACAGCACCGCGCCCAGCGCCGCCAGGCGTATCAGCTCGACCCGGCGGCCGCGGTGGTCGCCCAGCCAGCCCCAGACGTAAGGGGCTGCCACGCGCGTCCAGCTTTGCAGCGACACGATGGCGCCTATGGCCAGTGTGGACAGCCCCAGGCTCTGGAACCACAGCGGCGCGTACGGGTTGAACAGCCCGATGGCCGCGAAGTAGAAGGCCGACAGCGCCGCAAAACGCCGCAGCCCGCTGGGCCGGGCCACGGGCTCAACGGCACCGGGGTTCATTCGGTGGCGGTGACGCGGGCGGTGGCCTGGGCGGCGATGGCGGGCTGGGCCAGCCGCACGTCGCCGCACTGCGCGCGGTGGCGCAGCGCATGGTCCATCAGCACCAGGGCCAGCATGGCCTCGGCGATGGGCGTGGCGCGTATGCCCACGCAGGGGTCGTGGCGGCCGAAGGTTTCCACCACCGCCGGCTGGCCGGCGCGGTCCACGCTGCGCCGCGGCGTGCGTATGCTGCTGGTGGGCTTGATGGCGATGCGCACCACCAGATCCTGCCCGGTGCTGATGCCGCCCAGCACGCCGCCGGCATGGTTGCTGGCAAAGCCTTCGGGCAGCAGCTCATCGCCGAAGGCGCTGCCACGCGCCGCCACACAGCCGAAGCCGTCGCCGATTTCCACGCCCTTGACCGCGTTGATGCCCATCATCGCGTACGCGATGTCGGCGTCCAGCTTGTCGAACAGCGGCTCGCCCAGGCCCGGCGGCACGCCACGCGCACGCACTTCGATGCGCGCACCGCAGCTGTCGCCGGCCTTGCGCAGCGCGTCCATGTGCGCTTCCAGCTGCGCGATGTGGCTGGTGTTGGCGGCGAAGAAGGGGTTGTGGGGGATGTGCTCTTCGCCCTCGAACGGGATCTCCATCTCGCCTAGAGCGCTCATCCAACCGCTGAAGGTGGTGCCGTGCTGCTGGTGCAGCCACTTGCGGGCCACCGCGCCGGCGGCCACCATGGGCGCGGTCAGGCGTGCGCTGCTGCGCCCGCCGCCGCGCGGGTCGCGCTGGCCGTACTTGCGCCAGTAGGTGTAGTCGGCGTGGCCGGGCCGGAAGGTGTCCAGCAGGTTCGCGTAGTCCTTGCTGCGCTGGTCGGTGTTGCGGATCAGCAGCGCGATGGGCGTGCCGGTGGTCTGCCCCTCGAACACGCCGGAGAGGATCTCCACCGCATCGGGCTCGTTGCGCTGCGTGACGTGGCGGCTGGTGCCGGGGCGGCGGCGGTCCAGCTCGGGCTGTATATCGGCTTCGCTGAGCGCCAGCCCGGGCGGGCAGCCGTCGATGACACAGCCTATGGCCGGGCCATGGCTTTCGCCGAAATTGGTAACGCGAAACAGTTCGCCGAAGGTGCTGCCGGGCATGCCGGCATTCTAGAAGGGCGCCGGCGAGCGCCGGCGGGGGCCGGCGGGGGCTTGGCCGCTTCAGCTGCCCGCCGGGTTGCGGACCCCGTCGCCTTCTTCGGGCCAGTCGCGTATGTAGGCCTTGAGCATGCGGTTCTCGAAGTCTTGCGCATCCACCACGGTCTTGGCCACGTCGTAGAACGAAACCACGCCCATCAGCGTGCGCTGCTCCAGCACCGGCATGTAGCGCGCGTGGCGCTGCAGCATCATGCGGCGCACCTCGTCGATCTCGGTGTTCAGCGTGCAGGTCAGCGGCGCGTCGTCCATCACCGAGCGCACCAGGCGTGTGCCCACGCTGCCGCCGTTGGCCACCACGGCCTGTATCACCTCGCGGAAGGTGAGCATGCCCACCAGGTCGCCCAGCTCCATCACCACCAGCGAGCCTATGTCGTGCTCGGCCATGGTCTGGATGGCGTCGGCGAGGGGCTGGTCGGGCTGCACGGTGAACAGCGTGTTGCCCTTGACGCGCAGGATGTCGGTGACTTTCATGACAGCAGCAGATGAGGCCCGGCAGCAGGCCGGCTGCGGCTCAATATAGCCCACAATGCCCGGGTCGCAGCACGTAGCTTCCACACATGGCCGGCTCCTCCGACCCCGGGTTCGACACACTGGCGCTGCACGCCGGCGCCGCGCCCGACCCCACCACCGGTGCGCGCGCGGTGCCGCTGCACCTGAGCACCAGCTTCGTGTTCCAGAACAGCGAACACGCGGCCAGCCTGTTCAACATGGAGCGCAGCGGCCACGTCTACAGCCGCATCAGCAACCCCACCACCGCGGTGCTGGAAGAACGCATCGCTGCGCTGGAAGGCGGCGCCGGCGCGGTCGCCACCGCCAGCGGCCAGGCGGCACTGCACCTGGCCATCTGCACGCTGGCCGGCGCCGGCAGCCACATCGTGGCCAGCACGGCGCTGTACGGCGGCAGCCACAACCTGCTGCACTACACGCTGGCGCGCTTCGGCATCAGCACCAGCTTCGTCAAACCCGGCGACGTGGACGCCTGGCGCGCCGCCATACGGCCCGAGACCCGGCTGCTGTTCGGCGAAACCCTGGGCAACCCGGGCCTGGACGTGCTGGACATCCCGCGCATCAGCGCCATCGCCCACGAGGCCGGCCTGCCGCTGCTGGTGGACAGCACCTTCACCACGCCCTGGCTGATGAAGCCGTTTGAGCACGGGGCCGACCTGGTCTTCCACAGCGCCACCAAGTTCCTCTCCGGCCACGGCACCGTCATCGGCGGGGTGCTGGTGGACAGCGGTCGCTTCGACTGGGAGCGCTCCGGCCGCTTCCCCGAGCTGACGCAGCCCTACGACGGCTTCCACGGCATGGTGTTCAGCGAAGAAAGCAGCACCGGCGCCTTCCTGCTGCGCGCACGCCGCGAAGGCCTGCGCGACTTCGGCGCCTGCATGAGCCCGCACACCGCCTGGCTCATCCTGCAGGGCGTGGAAACGCTGCCGCTGCGCATGGCGCGCCACATAGACAACACGCGCAAGCTGGTGCAGTTTCTGGCGGCACACCCCCTGGTGGCCGCGGTGGGCTACCCCGAGCTGGAGGGCCACCCCAGCCATGCGCTGGCCAAAACGCTGCTGCCGCGCGGCTGCGGCAGCGTGTTCAGCTTCGACCTGAAGGGCAGCCGCCGCCAGGGCCAGGCCTTCATCGAAGCGCTGAAGATCTTCAGCCACCTGGCCAACGTGGGCGACTGCCGCAGCCTGGTCATACACCCGGCCAGCACCACTCACTTCCGCATGGACGACGCGGCGCTGGCCGCCGCCGGCATAGGCCCGGGCACCATACGCCTGTCCATTGGGCTGGAAGACGCCGACGACCTGATCGACGACCTCAAGCGCGCCTTCAAGGCGGCGCAGAAGGCCGGGTGACGCGACCATGAAGCTCGAGGTTCTGGGCCGCGAGGCCTACGCCTACACCGGCGGCAAGCGCTTCGACCCCGCCCTGCCCTGCGTGGTGTTTGTGCACGGTGCCAGCAACGACCACAGCGGCTTCACGCTGCTGGCACGCTGGTTCGCCCACCACGGCCATGCGGTGCTGGCGGTGGACCTGCCGGGCCACCTGCGCAGCGTAGGCCCGCCGCTGGCCAGCGTGGAGGCGCTGGCCGACTGGCTGCTGGCCCTGCTGGACGCCGCCGGCCTGCAGCGCGCCGCCTTGTGCGGCCACAGCATGGGCTCGCTGATCGCGCTGGAAGCCGCAGCGCGCGCCCCGGAGCGTGCCACTGCCCTGGTGATGATGGGCACCGCCTACCCCATGCAGGTCAGCGAAGCGCTGCTCACCGCGGCGGCCGACAACCCGCTGCGCGCCATGCAGATGGTCAACGCCTGGTCCATCTCGTCCACCGCCAGCAAACCCGGCTACCCCGGCCCCGGCAACTGGCTGCATGGTGGCGGTCTGACCTTGATGCAGCGGGTGCAGGACGCGGCGCCGGCAGGCAGCAACGTCTTCCTGCACGACTTCCAGGTCTGCAACGCCTACCGCGGCGGGCTGGAGGCGGCGGCGCGCATCACCTGCCCGGCCACGCTGGTGCTGGGCCGGGAAGACCAGATGACGCCGCCGCGGGCCACGCGCGAGATGGCCGCGGCTCTGAAAGCGCGGGTGGTGACGGTGAACAGTGGCCACCACTTGATGGGCCAGGCGCCGGACGAGGTGCTGGCGGCGGTGCGGGCGGCGTTGAACGCCTAGGCTGGCCGCTCTGGCCAAGGCCGCTTCAGCGCGCGGCGGACAGGGGGCAGGCCCGGCTGCGCGCCGCCCGATATCGGTGCTCGCCGGGCCTGCCCCCTGCCCGCCGTTTACCGCCGAGGTGAACCGGAGCGACACGCCTCGACGTCGCCCAGGCGAGGATGGGGAAGGCCGGGCTAGCACCGATATCGGGCGGCGCGCAGACCGGCCTTCCCCATCTTCGCCCCGCGCCGAAGCGGCGAACACCCGCAGCGAACTCGGCCCCAGTCAGGACTTCACCCCTGGCCCAGCCCAGCCTACCGCTCTACGATGCGGCCAACACCGCACAAGCGGGCAAGAGACAAGGAGACAGGCCATGTCGCAAGCCACCACCGCGCATCCCAAGGTCGACCAGCCTGTCGACCCCAAGGCCTTCCGCAGCTTTGCGGAGTTCTATCCGTTCTACCTGCAGGAACACAGCAACCGCACCTGCCGGCGCCTGCACTTCCTGGGCAGCACGCTGGCGCTGCTGTGCCTGGCCATGCTGCTGGCCACCGGCCAGTGGCACTGGCTGCTGCTGGGTCTGCTGGCCGGCTACGGCTTCGCCTGGTTGGGCCACTTCGGCTTCGAGAAGAACCGCCCCGCCAGCTTCAAGCGCCCGCTGTACAGCTTCATGGGCGACTGGGTCATGTACAAGGACATCTGGACCGGCCGCATCAGGTTCTGAAGCCGAGCGGTTGACACGCGCCGCCGCCCGGCGCGCGAATCCAAGCTCAGTGCGCGCCGCGTATGTGCCGGTGCACCGCCCCCTTGTCGGGCTGCGGCGCCGCATGGTCCAGCGCATCCAGGATGCCGCACTGGTCCACCGCGCGGGCCGTGGCGCAGCGCGCACGCAGGGCCTTCAAGTCCTTCTCCAGCGACTTCAGCTCCACGATGCGCTGGCGCACGTGGCCCAGGTGCTCGTCCAGCAGCGCGTTGATCTCGCGGCAGTCTTCAGCCGGTGCGTCGCGCAGCGCCAGCAGGTGGCGCACCTCGTCCAGCGTCATGTCCAGGTTGCGGCACTGGCGTATGAAGGCCAGGCGCTCGGCATGGGCCGCGGTGTAGACGCGGTAGTTGTTGTCCTCGCGGTTTGCCGCCGGCAGCAAGCCCTCGCGCTCGTAGAAGCGGATGTTCTCGACCGCGGTGCCGGTGGCCCGCGCCAAGTCGCCTATGCGCATCTCAAAACCTTGGCTGTGGAGCGCTTGACTCTACACCCACTTCAGGCTTTTCAATGGCAAGCATGTCAGGACGAGCCACCGCGACCGCCCCTCAAGCCGCCCCCCACGCGGCCCCGGCACCCCATGCGCACGCGCCGCACGACCACGGCTGCTGCGGCCACGACCACGCCCACGCCGAGCCGGCCACCGATACTGCTGCGGCACCGTTGCCCAGCGGCAGCCGCTTCCGCATCGCCACCATGGACTGCGCGGCGGAAGAGTCCGAAATCCGCCGCGCCGTGGAGCACATCCAGGGCGTGCGCAGCCTGGGCTTCCGGCTGGGCCAGCGCACCCTGGCCATAGACGCCAGCGGCCCGGCGCTGCAAGAGGCGCTGGCCGCGATACGCCAGGCCGGCTTCGACCCGCAGCCGCTGCCGGCGGCCGGCGGCGCAGCAGGCCAGGCGGGAGCCCACAGCACCGACGACGGGCACGACCACGAAGGCGCCTTCAACCACCTGCCCCGCCTGGCCGCCGCACTGGTGCTGGCCATAGCCGCCGAGCTGGCGCACTTCTTCGCGCCCGAGGCCCTGCCCTGGCCGCTGCTGGGCATGGCCCTGGCGCTGGGCGCCATCGCCCTGGCCGGGCTGGACGTCTACAAGAAGGGCTGGGCGGCGCTGCGCCGCGGGCGCCTGAACATCAATGCGCTGATGACGGTGGCCGTGACCGGCGCCTTCCTCATCGGCCAGTGGCCCGAAGCGGCCATGGTGATGGCCTTGTACGCCATCGCCGAGGCCATAGAAGCCCGCGCCGTGGACCGCGCCCGCAACGCCATACGCCAGTTGCTGGCCATGACGCCGGCCCAGGCCGAGGTGCAGCAGCCCGACGGCCGCTGGGCCACCGAGCCCACCGCGGCCATTGCCGTGGGCCGCACCGTGCGTGTCAAGCCCGGCGAGCGGGTGCCCATGGACGGCGAGATCACCGACGGCCACAGCAGCCTGAACCAGGCGCCCATCACCGGCGAGAGTCTGCCGGTGGACAAGGGCGTGGGCGATGCGGTGTTTGCCGGCTCCATCAACGAGACCGCCGGCTTCGAGTTCCGCGTCACAGCGCCGGCCAGCGACTCCACGCTGGCGCGCATCATCCACGCCGTGGAGCAGGCGCAGGCCTCGCGCGCGCCCACACAAGGGTTTGTGGACCGCTTCGCCGCGGTGTACACGCCGGCGGTGTTTGTCGTCGCGCTGGCGGTGGCCGTGCTGGGGCCCTGGGTGTTCGGCTGGACAGCGCTGACCGCCGTCTACAAGGCCCTGGTGCTGCTGGTCATCGCCTGCCCCTGCGCGCTGGTGATCTCCACGCCGGTGACCATCGTCAGCGGCCTGGCCGCGGCGGCGCGGCGCGGCGTGCTCATCAAGGGCGGCGTGCACCTGGAAAACGCGCGCCTGCTCAAGGCCGTGGCGCTGGACAAGACCGGCACCATCACCGAAGGCAAGCCGCGCCTGGTGCAGTGGCAGGCCCTGGTGCCGGGCCAGGACGCGCACATCGTGCAGCTGGCCGCCGCACTGGCGGGCCGCTCCGATCACCCGGTGTCCAAGGCCATCGCCCAGGGCCTGCAGGGCGACGGTGCGGCGTTGGACGTGCAAGGCTTTCGCGCCCTGCCCGGCCGCGGCGTGCTGGCCCAGGTGGGCGGCGTGGAGCATGTGCTGGGCAACCACCGCCTGATCGAAGAACGCGGCCAGTGCAGCCCGGCGCTGGAGGCCCAGCTGGCCGAGCATGAACAGGCCGGCCGCACGGTGACGCTGCTGGCTTCGCCGGACGGCGTGCTGGCCGTGTTTGCCGTGGCCGACACCATCAAGCCCGGGGCGCGCGAAGCCGTGGCGGCCTTGCAGCGCGAAGGCCTGGTGCCCATCATGCTGAGCGGCGACAACCAGGCCACCGCCCGCGCCATCGCCGCCGAGGCCGGCATAGGCCTGGCGCGCGGCAACCTGCTGCCGCAGGACAAGCTGCAAGCCATACAAGGCCTGCAGAAGCAGCTGGGCCCCACGGCCATGACCGGCGACGGCATCAACGACGCCCCGGCGCTGGCGCAGTCCGACCTGGGCATCGCCATGGGTGCCGCCGGCACCGACATCGCGATGGAAGCCGCCGACGTGGTGGTGATGAACGACGACCTGCGCCGCATCGCGCAGACGGTGCGCCTGTCGCGCGCCACCCACGCGGTGCTGTGGCAGAACATCACGCTGGCGCTGGGCATCAAGGCCGTGTTCCTGGTGCTGGCCGTGTTTGGCGACGCCTCCATGTGGATGGCGGTGTTTGCCGACATGGGCGCCAGCCTGCTGGTGGTGGCCAACGGCCTGCGCCTGCTGCGCCACCGGAGCATCGCGGCGTGACGGTCCCCGCCTCGCCGCGCTGGGCTGCTTTCGACGCCAGCCTGGAACAAGCCCGCCAGCTGCGTCGCCAAGGCCAGCTGCGGGCCGCCTTCGCGCAGCTGGAGCGTGCCCACGTGCTGGGGCAGTTGCGCCTGGTGCCGCACCTGCGCGTGCACCTGGCCATGCTGGGCCTGGCCTGGGCCCTGCGCGACGGGCGCGAGTGGCGCGGCCAACTGCTGCGCATCGCGCTCACGCCGCTGGGCCACCTCAGCGGCCGGCTGCCGCTGGGCAACACCGGCGGCGCCGATGTCAGCGCCTTTGCGCCCATGCCCATCGCGCCGGACCTGGCCCGGCTGATGAACCCCGCGGCGCCGCTGGCCGCCCCGTCTGCCCCTGCTTCTTCGACACCACCCGCATCGCCGCCATGAACCTCACCCGCCGCCACCTGTCCCTGGGCCTGCCGCTGGCCATGGCGGTCCCCGCCGCCGCGCTGGGCCACGAGGGCCACGATCAGACGCCTTTCAGTGCCTTGCCCGTGCCGCTGCCCACCGAGTCGCCTGGCAAGATCGAGGTGCTGGAGTTCTTCTGGTACGGCTGCCCGCACTGCGCCAGCCTGGAGCCGCACCTGCAGGCCTGGAAGAGGCGCCTGCCGGCCGATGTGGTGCTGCGGCCCGAGCACGTGGTGTGGGACGGGCGCCCCGAGACCATGGTGCACGCCCGGCTCTTCGCCACGCTGCAGGCCCTGGACCTGCTGGACGCCCACCAGCTGGCGGTGTTCGACGCCGTGCACAAGGAGCGCATCAACTTCCGCAGCGATCCGGCCCTGGCCGGCTGGCTGCAAGGCCGCGGCATCGACCGCGCCGCCTTCGAGGCCATGTACAAGTCCTTTGGCATGACGGGCCGCCTCTCGCGCCTGCGCAACCTCACCAACACCTACCAAATCCGGGGCGTGCCGGTGTTCTTCATCAACGGCCGCTACACCACCGAGCCACACCGTGCCGGCGGCGAGCAACAGGTGCTGGCGGTGATGGACCGCCTGGTGGCCGAAGAGCGCAAGCGGCTGGCGCGCTGAACGCCCGCAACACGCGCCGGCGCGACAGCCGCCACGTTTGCGCCGACGCCGGCACACCGGCACGGGCAGGCGCTGCCCTAGACTGTGCCGCGCCCGCCGCCAGTGGCGGGTTCCATGCGGAGAGTCCCATGCCCCAGCGCGCGCTGCCCCTTTTCCTGAAGGCCTTGACCGCCCTGCTGCCGGCCGCCGGCCTGCTGCTGGCCACGCCGGCCGCGGCGCAGAAGCGCGAGCTCTACGAGGGCTACCTGTGCTGCAACTTCATCGATGACGGCAGCTGGGTCAACGACATCAACTACCGCCGCGACAACGCGCGCATCATCCCGGCGGGCACGCCGGCGCGCGTGGTGGACTACGGCCGCTGGCGCATCCACGTGGAAGTCGAAGGCCGCCGCGTCACCATAGGCAACGACTACAGCCGCAACATCCCGCTGGAAGACTGGGCACGCCGCGTGGTGGTGGAACAGGACCCCACCCAGGCCCTGGCCGGCGCCCCGGCGAAGGTGCAGCAGGCGGTGCGCGAGGCGCGCCTGGTGCCGGGCATGACGCGCGAGCAGGTGCTGCTGGCCGTGGGCTGGCCGCCGCTGAGCTACAACAAAGACCTGCAGGCCCCGCTGTGGACTTACTGGGCCAACCGCTCGTACAGCTACCAGGTGTTCTGGGACGAACAAGGCCGGGTGGACAACATCTTCGGCCCCCCGGAAGCGCGCAAGCTGGTGGTGCTGGAGTAGCGCCGCCGCCGAGGCTGCCGCTGGCCTGGCCGGCTCAGCGGCACTCGCGGCGCAGGAAGTTGGCTTCGTCCATGCTCAGCGTGCCCTGACTGCCCTTTTGCAGCAGTTCGCCGCAACGCGCCGGGCGCGACGAGGGCGCAGGGCTAGGCGCCGACGGGCGAGGTGTGGGTGCCGCCTCGCGCGGGGCCTCGGCGGCACGCGGGGCCGGGGCGGGGCTGGGCGCTGCCATGGGCGCGGGACGCGGTGGCGGCGGGGACGCTGCCGGTGGCGAAACGGCCGGCGGCATCACAAACGGCGGTGCCGGTGAGGCGGCAGCAGGGGCCGGCTGCGGGCGAGCCGGGGCGGGCGGTGCCGCCTGCGGCGCCGCGGCCGGCGGCATCACGAAGTCCGGCGCCGGCGGTGGGCGGTTCTCGAACTCCACCGAGGTCAGCGGTTCGGCCGATGCGGGGCCGGGTGCCGGCGCAGCCATCGCCACCTCGTCGGCCGGCGCTGCCGCGGCCTGCTCACGCTGCCGCATCACCAGCGCCAGCACCAGGGCCATCGCCGCCACCGCGGCCACGCCGGCCAGCAGCTTGACGCCCTGGCGCGGTGCGGCGGCCACCGGCCCGCTCGCCGGCACGGCCGCAGGCGGCGGCGCCGGTGGGCGTGGCAGGACCTCGGTAGGCGGCAAGGCCGCGGCGGCCGGCAGGCCCAGTGCGGGAGCGGCCGGCTGCAAAGGCCCGGGCGGCGGCTGCGGCCGGGGCTGGGCGGTGCCGGCCAGCAGGGCGCGGAACTCGGCCACGTCCTGCGGCCGGTAGGCCGGGCGCACGGCCAGCGCGGCGTCCACCGCGCGCAGGAAGGTGTCGCTGTAGCGCCCTGCAGCCACCTGCGCCAGCGAAGGCAGCGGGTCGCCCAGCATGCGCTCCACGCTGGTGATGGGCGAACGCCCGGTGATGCAGAAGTACACCACGCTGGCCAGCGCGTACAAGTCGGTCCAGGGGCCTTGCGCCATGCTGGCCGCGTCGCCGTACTGCTCGATCGGTGCGTAGCCTGGTTTCAGGATCACCGTCAGCGCCTGCGTCATGTCGGTGATGACCTTGCGCGCGGCGCCGAAGTCCAGCAGCAACGGGCCGCGCGCGGTGAGCAGGATGTTGTCCGGCGCGATGTCGCGGTGAAAGCACTGCTCCGCGTGCATCAGCTCCAGCGCGTCCAGCAGCGGCACCAGCCAGGCTCGCAGCGTGGCCTCGTCGGGCGTCTGGCCGCGGGCCGCCAGCTCGCGCACATGCGCCTTCAGCGTGGGGCCTTCGTAGTAGGGCATCACCATGTAGGCGGTGCGATTGCCCTGCCAGAACTGGTGCACCTTCACCAGCGCCGGGTGGTCGAAGTGCGCCAGCAGCCGCGCCTCGTTGACGAAGCTGCGCAGCCCGGCGTCGAAGGTTTCCTGCAGGCGCGGCGTGCGCACCGTCACGTCGCTGCCGCGCCGCGAACGGGCCGCCAGCGACGAGGGCATGTACTCCTTGAGCGCCACCTGTCGCTGCAAGGTGGCGTCAAAGGCCTTGTAGACGATGCCGAAGCCGCCCTCGCCCACGATGCCGGTGATCTCCAGCCCGCCCACCACCGCACCCACCGGCAGCGTGTGCGGCGTCTCGGCGTCGTCGGTGGCGGAGAAGTCCTGGCTCACGGGCAAAAAGGTAAGTGGGAGTTCGGCAAGTGGAAGGTCGCGCGGCCTCGCGGCGTACGGCTGCCGGGCCGGGGCATGCTAATGCAGCACCCGCGCGCGCCGTGCCGCGGCCACCACGGCCACCCGCTCACACCGTGAACTTGTCCGGGCCCGGGCGCCCCAGCACGCCGTCGGAGCCGCTTGCTGCGGACGGTTACGACCACATTGGCTAGGATGGGCCTGTAGCGCCGCGCAGCGGCGTGCCTGCGGCCGCTGCCCGTCTGCCGCCCTTCTCCACCTTCCTGCCACCCCCACCCCGCCCACCATGCACAAGCTGACCCGCGTCGCCCCGCCCCTGAACCGGCTGCCCGCCCTGCTGCTGGCGCTGCCCTTGTCGCTGGCCGCACCGCTGGCGCTGGCCGGCCCGTCGTCGGCCTCGTCGGCCGCTTCCGACAGCGTGGGCGCCTCGTCCGGCAGTGTCTCCACCTCGTCCGAAGCCTCCAGCGACAGCTCCAAGTCGGATGACCGCACCACCGCCGGCGACTACCGCGTGGCCGAGGCGGTGGAAACCGCGGCCCGCCCCGGCCTGCTGCGCCTGCGCCTGCAAGCCCTGGCCGAAGCGCGCACAGGCTACGAGTTCTTCCTGTACGTGCCGGTGCAGACCGCGCAAGACCACGGCGTCGCCGCGGGCCGCGTGCTGACGGCGCGCGAACGTGCCTATGGCCTGGAGTTCACGGTGGCCGAAGCCCCGGCCCCGTTCTTCCTGCTGCTGGACGACACCTGGCAGCGCGAGCTGAACACCCGCGCGCTGACGCTGTAAGCACCGCGTGAGCAGCCGCAGCGCCGCGGCCGCGCTGGGCGCCGTGTCCGCCGCGGTGCTGGCCGCCGTGGTCGTGCTGACGGCGTCGCCGGCCGCCAGGGCGGCCACCAGCTCGCGCTTCTGCACGCCCGAGCCTGAGCTCAACGCCCAGCAGCAGGACAAGCTGCTGCGCGTGGCCGCCGTCATCAAGGACGAGCTGGACCGCAGCGGCGCCTTCGTGGCGCTGATCGCGCGCTCGGGCCTGGACCTGCGGCGCATTCAACAGCGCTACTCGCACGCCGGCATCAGCCTGCGTGCCAGCCCGGAAACACCCTGGGCGGTGCGCCAGCTGTACTACGCCTGCGACGAACAGCGGCCGCTGATCTTCGACCAGGGCCTGACGGCCTTTCTGATGGGCAACGACGACCCGCAACGCGGCTTTGTCTCCATCACGCTGATGCCCACTGCCGCGGCAACGGCCTTGGAACAGGCGGCGCTGGACCGGCGCCTGGCGCTGTCGCTGCTGGGCGGCCGTTACAGCGCCAACGCCCACGCCTTCAGCAGCGGCTACCAGAACTGCAACCAGTGGGTGGCCGAGCTGTTCGCCTACGCCTGGGGCCGCCCGGCCGACGACCGGCCGCCCCGCGACGCCGCCCAGCAGTGGCTGCAGGCGCAAGGCTACGAACCCAGCGCCATCGCCGTGGGCCACGGGCTGCTGCGCCTGGCGGCGTCTCTGGCGCCCTGGCTGCACGAGGACGACCACCCCGAGGCCGACCTGGCCGCCGGTCGCTACCGCATCAGCATGCCGGCATCGCTGCAGGCCTTTGTGCTGCAGCGCGAACCGCAGGCCCGGCGCCTGGAGTTCTGCCACACCCCGCGCCATGTGCTGATGCGCCGCGACGGCCCGCCGCTGGGCGAGCGCTGCGAGCCGCAAGACGGTGACACGGTGGTCAGCCTGGCCGACTGAGCGCTGCCCGCCCCCAGCCGACGAAGCTCAGCCCGGCAGGTTGTCTATGGGCACCGGCTCCAGATCGCCCGCCGGCGTGAAGCCGAACACACGGCCGTAGAAGACCAGCTCGGCCTCCAGCGCGCGGCGCATGTTGTGCGCCTGGCGAAAGCCGTGCTGCTCGCCGGCAAACGGCAGGTAGGCCACCGGCACGCCCTTGACGCGCAGCGCCTGCACCATGGCCTCGGCCTGGTTGGGCGGCACCACACGGTCTTCCAGGCCCTGGAAGAAGATCACCGGGCAACTCAGGCCCTGGGTGTGGTGTATGGGCGAGCGTTCGCGGTACAGCGCCGCCTGCGCCGGGTAGGGGCCGACCAGCTGGTCCAGGTAGCGCGACTCGAACTTGTGGGTGTCGCGCGCCAGTGCCTCCAGGTCGCCTATGCCGTAGTGCGAAGCGCCGGCACGGAACACATCGTGAAAGGCCAGCGCCGCCAGCGTGGTGTAGCCGCCGGCCGAGCCGCCGGTGATGGCCAGGCGCGCGCCGTCCACCCGCCCTTGCTGCACCAGGTGCTGCGCGCCGGCAATGCAGTCCAGCACGTCCACCACGCCCCAGCGCCCGGCCAGGCGCTGGCGGTAGGCGCGGCCGTAGCCGCTGGAGCCGCCGTAGTTGACGTCCAGCACCGCGATGCCGCGCGAGGTCCAGAACTGAATGCGGGCCGACAAGGCCGGCGCGGCCATGGACGTGGGGCCGCCGTGGCTCATCACCAGCAGCGGCGGCTTGTCGCCCGGCGGTGCGGCACAGTCGGCGTTTTGCGGCGGGTAGAAAAACCCGTGCGCCACGGCCGAAGGTTCACCGGGCACCGAAGGCGTGGCAAACGTGATGGCCTGGGCCGCAGAGACGAACCCGGCATCCAGCTTCAAGCTGCTGGCGGCGCGCAGCAGCTCCAGGTGAGCGCTGGCCAAGTCCATCAGGTACAGCCCGCCCGCATCGTGCGCAGACGCCGCCATGAACAGCGCGCAGCCGCCTGCGGCCCGCAGGTGGCCTATGGTGTTGAACGGTGTGTCCAGATCGCGCAGCGTGCCGCTGGCGGTGTCCACCAGCGCCAGTTGCGCCATGCCACCGCGCAGGTAGCTGCACACGATGCGCCCCGGCCCGTCGAAGGCATAGCTGCTGCCGCCGAACTGCCACGCCGGCCGGCCGAACTCGGCCTCCAGCGCCACCAGCGGGGCAGCAGCCTCGTCGCTGTGCCGGTACAGGTTCCACCAGCCGGTGGCGTCCGACAGGTAGTGCAAGCGGCCGTCGGGCGACCACTCGGGCTGAACGATGGCCACGCCATCGCCACCCGCGATGCGGCGCGGTGAGGGCAGCCGACCTTCGGCATCGGCCTCGGCCAGCCACAGCTCGGCCGCATCCCAGGGCATGTGCGGGTGGTCCCAGGCCAGCCAGGCGAGCTGGCAGCCGTCGGGGCTGAGGCGCGGCGCGGCGTAGAAGTCGCGGCCTGCGTGCAGCACCGTCTGCACGCCGTCGGCCAGCGTGATCGCGACCAGGGTGTTCAGCGGCTCGCCGCCGCCGCGGTGGTCTTCGCGCACACACAGCACGCGGGCGCGCTGGGGGTCTTGCACCGCATCGGCGTAACGCAGCGCCGCATCGCCTTCATGGGCCGTCACGGCCTGGGCTGCGCCCTGCCCGCCCACGCGATGCAAACGCTGGTCGGCAAAGTCAGACAACAGCACGCTGCCGTCGTCCAGCACCAGGTAGTCGCCGCCGCCGTACTCGTGCACGCGGGTGCGGGCATTCAGCGGCGCGGCGTTGACGTCCTCACAGCGGCCGTCCGGCCCGCGGCGCACGACCACGTTGCGCCCGCCTTCGGTGGGGCGCGACTCCAGCCAGTAGATGTGCGGGCCGGTAAAACGCGGCTGCGACAGGCCTACGCCGGCCGCAACGATGTCTGCCGCCGTCAGCGGTGAAGGCCAGGTGCCGTAGGGGGCGGTATGGGGGGCGGAGGTTTGCATGGCCGCAGCATAGCGGCGGCCATGGACCCCGGGCCGTGTTCAGCGCCCGCTCAGACCCGGTCCAGCGCCTGCGCCAGGTCCTCGCGCAGGTCCTCCACGTCTTCCACGCCCACGGACAGGCGCACCAGCGCATCGCCTATGCCCAGCTTCGCGCGCGTCTCGGGCGGAATGGTGGCGTGGGTCATGATGGCCGGGTGCTCGATCAGGCTCTCCACGCCGCCCAGGCTTTCGGCCAGCGCAAAGATCTGCACCGCTTCCAGAAAGCGGCGTGAACCGGCCAGGTCGGTGGCCAGGTCCAGCGAGATCATGCCGCCGAAGCCTCCCACCATCTGCCTTCGCGCCAGCTCATGCTGCGGGTGCGAGGCCAGCCCCGGGTAGTGCACACGCGCCACCTTGGGCTGCTGCTGCAGCCACTGCGCCAGCGCCAGCGCATTGCTGTTGTGGCGCTCTATGCGCAGCGCCAGCGTCTTCAGCCCACGCAGCGCCAGGAAGCTGTCGAAGGGCGAGGCAATGCCGCCCACCGAGTTCTGCAAGAAGCGCAGACGCTCCACCGTGGCCGCCAGCTCCGGCCGGTTGCTGACGATGGCCACGCCGCCGATCACGTCGCTGTGGCCGTTGAGGTACTTGGTGGCGGAGTGCACCACGATGTCGAAGCCCAGTTCCAGCGGGCGCTGGTTGAAGGGGCTGGCGAAGGTGTTGTCGGCCACGGTGATGATGCCGCGGGCCTTGGCGATGTCGGCCAGCGCACGCAGGTCGGCTAGCTTGAGCAGCGGGTTGGTGGGCGTTTCCACCCACAGCAGCTTGGTGTCGGGCGTGATCGCCGCCAGCAGGTTCTCCGGCTGCGTCAGGTCCACATAGCTGAAGCTGTGGCCAGCGCTGTGGCGGCGCACCTTGTCGAACAGGCGGAAGCTGCCGCCGTAGATGTCGTCGCCGCTGACGATGTGGCTGCCGGCGGGCAGCAACTCCAGCACCGTGGCCATGGCCGCCAGGCCGGAGGCGAAGGCGAATGCCGCTGCGCCGCCTTCCAGGTCGGCCACGTTGCGCTCCCAGGCCCAGCGCGTGGGGTTGTGGCTGCGCCCGTAGTCCAGCCCCTTGTGCACGCCCGGGCTGCTTTGCACATAGGTGCTGGTGGCGTAGATGGGCGGCATGATGGCGCCGGTGGTGGGGTCCGGCGACTGGCCGGCGTGGATCGCGCGGGTGGCGAAGCGTTGGGGTTTGGTTGGGTTCATGGCGTGGTCACTTCGCTTGTGTGGCGTCGGGGGTGTTTGTCGGTTCTTCGTTCTTGCAGCAGCGGCGGGAGCGCGGCAGGCGGTCCCGCCCAGGGTTCGGGGTGAAGCGGTCGGCACTGCGTGCCGACTCCGCTGCGGTGCTCGTTTCAGGCTCGCGCGACATAACTCGCTACGCTCACTGCGTTCGCTGCGCTCGGACAGATGTCGCGAGTCAGATCACGAGGCGCGCACGGTGTGCGCGCCGAGCCTGAAACTGCGCTCCTCGCCGCATCACTACTCACCCTGAGCGGGTACCGCCTGCCGCGCCGGAGACGCCCGTGGCGTTCGACCAGTTCGAGGACCGCTGTGGGTTCGGCAAAGGGCTGGCCGGGCCGTCGGCGGCGCGCCTCGAAGGCGCCGAGCAGCGCAGGGCTTGTGGCTGCGCGCGCAGCGCGCCTAAAAGTCTGACTCGCCGCATCTGTTCGAACGGAGCGAGCGCAGCTCGCGCAGTGAGTTATGCGGCGGGCCACAAGCCTGAGCAGCGCAGGGAAGTCCGCAGCAACGCTGCGGACCGCCGGAGTTGAAGCGCCGCCGGCGGCCCGGCCAGCCCTTTGCTCGCGCGCCACTTCACGCACCACCGCCACCGCGACCTCAGCTACCCCGATCAGGACAAACCCCGACGCAGATGATTCAGCAGGTCGAAGCGCGTGACCAAGCCATGGAAGCCCCCACCCTGCGCCGCATCGTCGGCAATGATGGCCACCAACCCGCGCGCCAGCACTTCTTCCAACGCGCGCAGGCTGGCCGAAGGTGGCAGCGTGTGCAGCTGCGTGCTCATGGCACTGGCCACCGCATCGCCAAAACGCCCGGCGTCGCCGTGCACCTTGATCAAGAGGTCGGACTCGTCCACCACGCCCACCAGCCGCCCCTGCTCCAGCACCGGCAGCTGAGAAACGTCTGCCAGGCGCATGCGCTGGAAGGCCACGGCCAGCGTTTCCTGCGGCGCCACGCTGACCACGCTGCCGTCTTCGGCACGGCGCGAGATCAGGTCGCGCAAGTCGCCGTAGCGCCGCCGCTCCAGCAGGCCCTGGTCCACCATCCACTGGTCGTTGTAGACCTTGCTGAGGTAACGCGTGCCGGTGTCCACCACAAAGCTCACCACCCGCTTGGGCGTGGTCTGTTCACGGCAGTAGCGCAGCGCCGCCGCCAGCAGCGTGCCGGTGGACGAACCGCCCAGGATGCCTTCACGCCGCAACAGCTCACGCGCGCTGTTGAAGCTTTCGGTGTCCGAGATGCTGTAGGCCGCCTTCACGCCCGTCAGGTCGGTGATGCTGGGGATGAAGTCCTCGCCTATGCCTTCCACCGCCCAGCTGCCGGCTTTGCCCAGCGTGCCGTGGTGTATGTAGTCGGCCAGGATGGAGCCCGTCGGGTCGGCCAGCACAAACTCCAGCGCCGGCTGCACGCGGCGGAAGAAGGCCGTCAGCCCGGCCAGCGTGCCGCCGGAGCCCACGCCGCACACGATGGCGTCCACGTCGTGCCCGGTTTGCGCCCAGATCTCCGGTGCGGTGCCGGTTTCGTGCGCCAGCGGGTTGGTGGGGTTGTTGAACTGGTCGGCATGCCAGGCCCCGGGGATGTCGTGCGCCAGCCGCGCCGCCACTTCCTGGTAGTAATCGGGGTGGCCCTTGCCCACATCGCTGCGCGAAAGGTGCACCTCGGCACCCAGGGCCTTGAGGTGCAGCACCTTCTCGGACGACATCTTGTCGGGCACCACCAGCACCACGCGGTAGCCCTTGGCGCGCGCCACCAGCGCCAGGCCCAGGCCGGTGTTGCCGGCGGTGGCCTCCACCACGGTGCCGCCGGGTTTGAGCCGCCCTTCGCGCTCGGCGGCCTCGATCATGGCCACGCCTATGCGGTCCTTGATGGAGCCGCCCGGGTTCTGGGACTCCAGCTTCAGGAACAGCCGGCACAGCCCGGTGTCGAAGCGCGTGACCTCGATCAGCGGCGTATTGCCCACCAGTTCCAGTACGGCCGGTCTGGGGCGGGCCGGCGCCTTGGCTTCATTTTGCATGGGGCGGCACTGTACGCTCACCACGCCCCTTACGGCACAGCGCCGCCATGCCACTTTCGAATGACCTCTCCCGGCCAGGCCGGCCGCCCAGGCCGTGCGCCAGCGCGCCATGAGTGCCCGGCTGGCCGCCGACGCCGTGCTGCTGCTGCACGCCGCCTTCATCGTCTTTGCCCTGCTGGGCGGGTTGCTGGCCCTGGCGTGGCGCCATGCGCCGTGGCTGCATCTGCCTGCTGTGGCCTGGGCAGTGTGGATAGAGATCAGTGGCGGCCTGTGCCCGCTGACGCTGTGGGAAGACCGGCTGCGCCGCGCCGCCGGCCAGGCCGGCTACGACGGCAGCTTTGTCGAGCGCTGGCTGTTGCCGGTCATCTACCCCGGCGGGCTGACGCCGACCGTGCAGTGGCTGCTGGCGGCTGGTGTGCTGCTGGTGAACGCCGTCGTCTACACGCTGGTGTGGCGGCGCTGGCGGCAGCGCAACTGAGCCCCTGGCCGGCTTGTCAGCCGGCGGTACCCAGCCCGGCAAAGTCGGCTTGCGCCACCGTCGCGACGGTGTTGCTGCGGCCGGGGTAGACCAGCCAACGCATCGCCACGTTCAGGTCGTCGATGGCAGACCGGGCTTCGACAACGCGGCCGGGTTCCAGCGTCAGGTCGCCGGTGGTGTGGGCGTCGCCGAGCAAGGTCAGGTCGAAGCCCCGCTCCAGCGCGCCGTAGGCCGTGGCGCGTATGCACCAGTTGGTGGCCGCACCGGCCAGGAACAGGCGCGACACGCCGGCCTGGTCCAGCCAGGCCAGCAAGCCGGTGTCTTCGAAGGCCGAGTTGAAACGTTTGTCGAAACAGGCCTCGCCGGGCTGCGGCTACAGCTCCGGCACCCATTGCCAGGCTGGAGAGCCGTGCATCAGCTCTTCGTCGTGGTGCTGCACCCATACCACCGGCACGCCGGCTTCGCGCGCCCGGCCCACCGCCTGCGCCACACAGGCCACGACACGGTCGCGCTCCCAGGCCGAGGCGACCACGCCCACCTGGACATCCAGGACCAGCAAGGCGGCAGCAGAACCTTCGCGGGTGCTCATGGCAGGGCTTGCGCCGTCAGCGCCGGCCGGGCTCCAGCCGCAGCACCTGCCCGTCGCTGCTGTCGGTCAGCACGTACAGCCAGCCGTCGGGGCCCTGGCGCACGTCGCGTATGCGCTGGCCCAGGTTCTCCAGCAGCCGCTGTTCGTTGACGACGCGGCGACCGTCCAGCGTCAGCCGCACCAGGGCCTGCCCACGCAAGGCGCCCACGAACAGGTTGCCCTGCCAGGCGGGGTAACGCTCGCTGGTCAGAAAGGCCATGCCGCTGGGCGCGATGGAGGTCGGCGCCCAGTGGTGCAGCGGCTGCTCGAAGCCGGCCTTGGGGCCTTCTTCGCCAATGCGCGTGCCCACGCCGTAGTTGCGGCCGTAGGTCACCAGCGGCCAGCCGTAGTTGCGCCCGGCCTCGGCCACGTTGATCTCGTCACCGCCCTGCGGCCCGTGTTCGCTGGTCCACAGCTCACCGGTGGCCGGGTGCAGCGCGGCACCCTGGATGTTGCGGTGGCCCAGGCTCCAGATCTCCGGCGCGGTGCCTTCGCGGCTGGCGAAGGGGTTGTCGGCCGGCACCCGGCCGTCGGCCGAGATGCGCACCACCTTGCCGATGTGGTTGGCGGGGTTCTGGGCTTCGTCCTTCTGGCTGGAACGGTCGCCCAGTCCCACCCACAGGTGGCCGTCGCGGCCGAACACGATGCGGCTGCCGCAATGGTGCGAGCTGCGGACCTTGGGCCGCTGGCTGAACAGCGTGCGCACGTCCGTCAGGCGGTCGTCCACCAGCCGCGCCGCGCCCACGGCGGTGCTGTTGCCGCCTTCGCCGGGCTCGGCAAAGGTGAAGAAGATGCGCTGGGTTTCGTTGAAGCGCGGGTCCACCACCACGTCCAGCAGCCCGCACTGGCCGGTGGCGTCTATGGCCGGCAGGCCGGCCAGCGGCGCGCCCAGCTTGCCGTCGCTGCCCACGATGCGCAGGCGCCCGCGGCGCTCGGTGACGAGCAGGCGGCCGTCGGGCAGAAAGGCCATGGCCCAGGGGTGTTCCAGGCCCCGCGCGACGGGCACGGCACGTACCTCCTGCGCAAGAACAGGGGTGGAGACAAGGGCGGTGGCGGCCAGGGCGGCTGCGCAGGCGGCCGCGGCAAGCCAGGGGGTGCGAAGGCGTGGCATGCCGTGATGATGCACGCAAGCCGGCACCCGCCTGCCGGGCGGGGACTTGAAGGTTCGAAGCTGGGGAGGCTTGCACCTGCGGGCAGTAGCCGCTGGTCCAGCGGCCTCAAGCGGCATGCGCCTCCACCACCAGCCGGCGCAGCGTGCGCGCCACCTCGCGCGCGGCGCGGCTGAGCGGGTGGTGGGTGGTGGTCTGCATCACCACATAACGCGGCAGGCGCGGCTCCACGATGCGGCGGGCGGCAAAGCGCGCGTCGAAGCGCTGGCGCCCCACCGAGTGCTGGCTCCACAGCGCATAACAGCGCTCACGCGAGATGATGGCGTGCTGCGCCTCCACCGAGTCGGCCTCCAGCACCACGTTCAGGCGCAGGCCGCGCCGGCGCGCCTCCTCGTCCACACGCACACGCAGGCCGTTGGGCGCCGCCGGCAGCACCAGCGGCGCCGAGGCCAGGGCCTCGAAGGGCAGCACGTCGCCTTCGCCGCCCAGGTCGGGGTTGCCCACCACCATCAGGTCGGACACCTCCAGCAAGTCCTGCGTGCCGGCCGGCGGCCGGCGGTAGCGCGTGACCAGGGCGATGTCCACCCAGCCGGCGGCCAGCCAGTCCTCGTGCTGCACGCTGAAGCCCTCCTGCAGCCGCAGCACGATGCCGGGAAAGCGCTGGCGCACCTCGACAAACAGGTCGGCCGCCAGCGTGCGCATGTAGTGCGTCAGCAGCGCCACCGTGACGGTGCCGGTGGGCGCGCGGGCCTGGTCGCGTATGTCGGTGGCGAACTCGTCGGCATGGGCCAGCAGCGTGCGGGCCCGCAGCAGCGTGTGCTCCCCCACGGCGGTGAGCCGCACGCCGCGCCCGGTGCGGTGGAACAGCGTGGCCTGCAGCTGCTCCTCCAGCCCGCGCAAGGCGCGGCTGACCGAAGGCTGGGTGGTGCCCAGCACCGCCGCGGCGCGCGAGAGGTTGCCCAGCTCGGCCACCTTCAGAAACAGGCGCAGCGAGGCCAGGTCGGGCGCGGTGTCTGTCATGCACACAGCGTATATCAGTTAGTCGGGCCTGCGGCTGGATGCACGGGGTGGCGCGGCGTATGGTGCCGAGGCTTGTGCCGCCGCGACCGCAGCGCCGGCCGTGGACACCCACCAACTACACCGCGAGGAGACACATGAAACGTCGCACGCTGTCCGGCCTGCTCATCCTGGCCGCGGGCCTGGCCCCCTTGGCTGCCGGGGCCAACACCTTCCCGACCAAACCCATACGCATCGTCGTGCCCTACAACGCCGGCGGGCTGACCGACATGCTGGCCCGCGTGGTGGGCAGGCACATCACCGAGAAGACCGGCCACATGGTGCTGGTGGAAAACCGCCCGGGCGCCAACGGCATGCTGGGCTCGTCGGTGGTGGCCCGCTCGGCCCCCGACGGCTACACCATAGGCATCGCCACGCCGGGCAACCACGCCGCCAACGCCAGCCTGTACAAGGAGGTGCCCTACGACACGCTGAAGGACTTTGCCGCCGTGTCGCAGGCCGTGGACGCGCCCATGGTGTTGGTGGCCCACCCCAGCCTGGGCGTGAAGAACGTGGCCGAGTTGATCGCCAAGGCCAAGGCTTCGCCCGGTGCCATCAACTACGCCTCCGGCGGCACCGGTTCTTCCATGCACCTGGCCATGGAGTCCTTCGCCAAGATGGCCGGCATAGAGATGAACCATGTGCCCTACAAGGGCTCCGGCGCCTCGTACGTGGACCTGCTGACCGGCCGCGTGCAGCTGTTGCTGGACATCATTCCGCAGGCGCTGCCGCGGGTGCGCCGGGGTGAACTGCAGGCGCTGGGTGCCGCCGGCACCCAGCGCCTGCCGGAGCTGCCGGACGTGCCGACCATCGACGAGTCCGGCGTCAAGGGCTACTCGGCCGGCTCGTGGTACGGCTTCGTGGGGCCTGCGGGCATCCCGGCCGACACGCTGGCGCGCCTGAACCGGCTCATCGTCGATGCGCTGCGCGACCCGGCCATCACCCGCCAGCTGCAGGAAGCCGGCATGCACATCGTGGCCAGCTCGCCGGCCGAGTTCCAGCGCTTCATAGAAGCCGAGGTGAAGAAGTCGGCCGAGATCATCCGCGCCGCGAACATCCAGCCCGAGTGACCGACACCACCACGTTCATGACGCCCGACTTTTCTCCCATCGACTTCGCGGCCCGCCGCGCCCGCGTGGCCCGCTCGGTGCGGGCCGCCGGCTTCGACGCCTACATAGGCACGCGCCAGGCCTCGCTGCACTACCTCAGCGGCGCCTTCATGCCCTGGCGCGGCGCGGTCATCGTCACCGCCAATGGCGACTGCAAGTTCGTCTACTGGGCCTTCGACGCCAGCCGTGTGCGCGAAGAGGGCCACGACCTGGACCTGGAAAGCTTCAGCTTCGCCGACTTCGTGAAGACCATCGCCAGCCGCCTGCGCGAGCTGGGCCTGCACCAGGGCCGCCTGGGCATAGACCTGTCGCACCCCGGCGCGGCGCAGGTGGCGCCGGGCATGGTGACCGCCGGTGAGTACCTGGAGCTGCAGCAGGCCCTGCCCGGCGCGCACATCGCCAACGGCGTGGACTTGATAGACGACGTGATGCTGATCAAGGAGCCGGCCGAGCTGGAGCGCCTGCGCTACGCCGCTCAAGTCGCCGACGTGGGCTTCGAGGCCGGCAAGGCGGCGGTGCGCGTGGGCATCACCGAGAACAGCGTGGCCGGCGTCATCGAGAAGGCCATACGCGACATGGGCAGCACCTGGTCGTGGGCGCTGACCGGCGGCACCGAAGTGGGCTCGGGCGTGCGCACCGGCTATCTGCACGGCGTTACCCAGCAGGCCACCGACAAGCGCCTGGGCGACAACGAGTTTGTCATCCTGGACCTGCACCCCATGATCGACCTGTACCTGGCCGATTCGTCCATCCCGGTGTTCCTGGGCCAACCCAGCCCGCAGCAGCGCGCGCTGATCGACTGCTGGGAAGAGGTGGTGGCCACCATGGTGGACCACATGCGCCCCGGCCGCACCATCCCGGAGGTGGTGCAGCGAGGCCTGGCGGTGTTCGAACGCCACGGCCAGAGCGAGTACTGCCTGCCGGTGTTCGGCCACGGCCTGGGCACCTGCGCCCGCACCCGCCCCTTCATCAACCTGCGCAGCCAGGACGAGGTGCAGCCCGACATGGTGGTGGCGCTGGGCACGCACTTGTACATGCCGCAGGTGGGTGGCATGCGGCTGGAGTTTCCGCTGCGCGTGACCGAGGGTGCGGCCGAGCCGCTGATGAAGACCCCGCCGCGGGTGCAGTTCGTCTAGGGCCTGTTAACGCTATGGGGCCGGCTTGATGCCACCGGGCCGCAGCGAGCGGCCCGGCCGGGTTCAGTCGGCCGCCGCCTCCACCACCATCTGCACACGCTGGCGGCCGTTCCATTCGTCCAGCGACAAGCGGTAGGCCAGGCGTGCCTGCGCCGGCAGCGGCTCGGTGCGGCCGAACCAGATGCCGTCGCGCTCCTGGCCCGCGTGGCGCAGGCGCAGCTTCAGGTGCTTCTCGCCCACCAGGCGCTGCTGCAGCACCTGCACCTCGTCGCAGAACAGCGGCGGCTCGAAGCCCTGGCCCCACACCTGCGTGTCCAGCAGCGACACAGTGTCGGCGTTGAACCACTCCAGCGCCAGCGGGCCGTCGGTGCGCAGCGTGCGGGTCAGCGTGGCGGCGTCCAGCCACTCCGTCGCCACCTGGCGCAGCGCGGCATCGAAGGTCTGCACGCCGTCTTCGCCCAGCGTACAGCCCGCCGCCATGGCATGGCCGCCGAAGCGCAGCAGCAGGCCGGGGTGGCGCTTGGCCACCAGGTCCAGCGCATCGCGCAGGTGAAAGCCCGGGATGGACCGACCCGAGCCCTTGAGCCGCCCATCGCTGCCGCGTGCAAACACGAAGGCCGGGCGGTGCAGGCTGTCCTTCACACGGCCGGCGACGATGCCCACCACGCCTTCGTGAAAGCTCTCGTCGAACAGAGCCAGCGCCGGCGGCAGCACCCCGCCGGCGCCGGGCAGCAGGTGCTCCAGCGCCGCTTCGGCACGCTCGCGCATGCCGCCTTCCACCTCGCGCCGCTGGCGGTTGATGGCGTCCAGCTGCTGCGCCAGCTCGCCGGCGCGCGCCGGGTCGTCGGTAAGCAGGCAGGCAATGCCCAGCGTCATGTCCGCCAGGCGGCCGGCGGCGTTGATGCGGGGCCCCAGCGCAAAGCCGAAGTCGAAGGCCGCGGCGCGCGCCGGGTCGCGCCCGGCGGCGTTGAACAAGGCCTGCACGCCGGGCTGCATGTGGCCGGCGCGTATGCGCTTGAGCCCCAGCGCCACCAGGCGGCGGTTGTTGGCGTCCAGCTTCACCACGTCGGCCACCGTGCCCAGGGCCACCAGGTCCAGCAGCGACTCCAGCCGCGGCTGCGCGGCAGCGTCGAAGGCACCCCGTGCGCGCAGCTCGGCGCGGGCGGCCAGCAGCACGTAGAACATCACGCCCACGCCGGCCAGGGCTTTGCTGGCAAAACCGCAGCCCGGCTGGTTGGGGTTGACGATCACGTCGGCGTCCGGCACTTCAGCCGCGGCGCCGGGTGTGGGTGCGGCGGCGGGCAGGTGGTGGTCCGTCACCAGCACCTGCAGGCCGGCAGCGCGGGCATGGGCCACGCCTTCGAAGCTGGCAATGCCGTTGTCCACCGTCACCAGCAGCTCTGGCCGCTGCGCGCGGGCCAGGTCCACGATGGCCGGGGTGAGGCCGTAGCCGTGCACCACGCGGTCGGGCACCACATAGCCCAGCGTGCCCGGCGCCGCGCCCAGCAGCGCCAGCCCGCGCAGCGCCACGGCGCAGGCGGTGGCGCCGTCGCAGTCGTAGTCGGCCACCACGCAGATGCGCCGGCGCGCCGCAATGCTGTCGGCCAGCAGCACGCCGGCTTCGGCCGCGCCCTTGAGCGTGGCCGGCGACAGCAGGCGGGCCGGCTGCGCCTCCAGGTCGTCGGCGCTGGCCACGCCGCGCGCCGCCAGCAGCTGCGCCAGCAAGGGGTGCACGCCGGCCTGTTCCAGCGCATAACGCACGCGCGGCGGCACATCGCGGCGGCTCAGGATCACAGCGACTCCAGCATGTTGCGCGGCGACGGCGCGGCGCGGCGGGCGCGCCAGCGCTGCCACCACGAACCGGTGGCGGTGTGCAGCGTCACCGCGGCCCGTTCGCCGGCCAGCGTCAACGAGATGGGCTTGCCGGCTTCGGCCTGCGCCGTCAGCGCCGAGACCGGCCCCGCATCCAGCGTCTGCCAGGCCTGGGCCCAGGCCGCCCAGTCGTCGCGCAAGGCGGGGCTGCGCAGCCGCTCGTCCACCGTGGGCGGCTCGCCCTGGGCCAACTGAGGCGGCTGGGCCACGCCGCAGCCGCTGAGCCAGAACGAGTTCACCGCCAGCAGGCCCGCGGCCTCGCGCGCGGCGTTCACGGGGTGGGTGTGCAGCAGCATCTGCACCTCGGCCTGCAGGCGACGCACCCGCCGCGCCGCGGGTTCGGCGCCCAGCCAGGCATCCACATTGCGGCCCACCACGCGGTCCAGCGAGGCACTGGCCAGGCCGTCCAGGCTTTCGTGCGCCGCGTACCAGCGCAGCGGCGCGCCCCAGGCCAGCACGAAGCCGTCGTCGGTGAACAGCGGCTGCACGGCATCGAACAAGGCCCGCGAATCATCCGCAGAAAGCTGCAGCAGCTCGGGGTCGAGCAGCGACACCTGCTCGGTGCCCAGGTGCCAGTGCGCCGGCGTCAGCTGGGCCCAGGCCAGGTCGCCTATGGGCACGCCGTCCGCCGCTGCAGCCCGTGCCGCCCAGGGCAGCTGGCCCGGGCCGCCGGACCAGCCCAGGGCCCGCGCCAGCGCCCGCTCGTGCGGGGGCGACCAGTTCCACTCGTCTGCATCGTCCCGCCACTGCACCGTGGTGCGGGCCAGCAGCCGAGCCAGCCGCGGCAGCGCCAGGCTCGCCAGCGCGGCGCGCCCGGCATCGGACAGCGGCGCGGCGAACGGAATCAGCAAGGGCATGAAGCCCGATTATCCGGAAGACGGATGGCAGGCCAGCTGCCGCCAGGCAGCACCCGCACCAAGGCTCACACGTCGGTGGTCCCGGTCATGTACAGCGCCAGCAGGTCGTGTTGCGCACGCAGCGCCGAACAGCGGTCATGCACCACCACCCGCCCGCCGTGCAGCACGTAGCCACGGTCGGCCAGCTCAAGGCCCAGCGCAGCATTCTGCTCGGCCACCAGCACCGCGATGTTGCGCTCCCGCGCAAGACGCCGCAGCGCGGCTGCGATCTCCTCGACCACCGTCGGTGCAAGTCCCAACGACGGCTCGTCCAGCAGCAACAGCGCCGGTTCGCTCATCAGTGCCCGGCCTATGACCAGCATCTGCTGTTCACCGCCGCTGAGCGTGCCGGCCTCCTGGCCCATGCGCTCACCCAGGCGTGGAAACAACTCGACCACCTGCTGCAGCGCCTGCGCACGGGCTGCGCGGCTACGCCGCCTCGCCGTGGCATAGCCGCCCAGTTCCAGGTTCTCTTGCACAGTGAGATCGGCAAACACGCCGCGCCCTTCGATGACCAGTGCCACCCCTTCGTAGACCCGCGCCGCCGCAGCCAACCCTGTGATGTCGCGGCCCCGTAGGCTCACTCGCCCGCCGATCGGCTGCACCAAGCCGGCCAGGGTGTTCATGACGCTGGACTTGCCGGCGCCGTTCGGTCCCATCAACACCACGATTTCGCCAGCAGCGACCTGCAGGCTCAGCGACTGCACCGCCTGCACGGCGCCGTGGCGCACGGCCAGGTCACGGACCTCAAGCATGGGCACTGGCCCTTCCGAGGTAGGCGGCCCGTACACGTGCGTCGTTCACGACGTCTTGAGGCTTGCCTTGCGCGATGGGCTGGCCACCGTCCAGCACCACCACGTGGTCCGACAGCGGCAACACCAGGGCCATGATGTGGTCCACCAGCAGGATGGCCTTGCCTTGTTCGCGCAGCTGCCGCAGCAGTTGCGCCAGGTTCTGCACCTCGGCCGTCGACAGGCCGGCCGCCGGCTCGTCGAGCAGCAGTACCGCGGGGTCTGCCGCCAGTGCCACCGCCACTTCGGTGATGCGCCGCTCGTAGTGGTTGATCTGGTCCGGGAAGCGCTGCGCCACCTCGGCAAGCCCCAGCTTGTCCAGCACCGCGCGCGCCGCAGCCAGCGTGTCGTCCACGGAGCCTGCCCGCACCGATGCACCGATGACGATGTTCTCGAACACGCTCAGCGAGGGTATGAGCCGCGCGTGCTGGAAAGTTCGCCCCAGGCCGGCCCGTGCTCGCGCGTCGGCGCCCAGCACCGTGCAATCCCTTCCCACCAGCGTCACCTGGCCGGCATCGGCCGGGATGGCGCCCGAGATCAGCGCCAGCGCCGTGGACTTGCCTGCGCCGTTGGGGCCAATCAAGGCGACGATCTGCCCGCTGCGCATCGACACATCCAGGCCGCTCACCGCGGTGACACCGCCGAAACGCTTGCACAGCCCCTGCGCTCTCAGCATCTCCTGCCCCAAGGGCACGGGCTGCGCGTCGGTTGGTGGCGGCAACCAGTCACCGACGACCACGCCCCCGCTGTCAGCCTCGTCGGGGCGAAAACTCGGCCGGCGCCTCAGCAGCCCGGCGATGCCGTGTGGCGAAAACAGCATCAACACCGCCAGCAGGCTGCCAAAAATCACCGGCTGCCAGGCCGCGGCCCCGCGCAGCAACTCCGGCAGCCAGCCCAAGGCCACGACGCCAACGACACCGCCCCAAACGCGCCCTGTGCCACCGGCCACCAGCATCACTACCAGCATCAGCGAGTACTGCACACCGAAGGTACCTGCAGCCACGAACTGCACCTGGTGCACATACAGGCTGCCACTCAAGGCCGCCAGCGCCGCACTGAAGACGAACACCGCCACCTTCAGGCGCACCACCGGCACCCCACGCGCAGCGGCGGCGGTCTCGTCGGCATGGATGGCCCGCAACCTGAGGCCCATACGCGACTGCGCGATGGCCCAACAGGCGCACAAGGCCAGCGCCACGAAGGCCAGCACCAGCAGGTAGTAGTGCACGGCATCGCGCAGCACCAGGTCACCCAGCTGCAGGCGGGGGATGGCCGTCAGGCCCGAGGCGCCGCCGCTCCACGACGAACTGGCGCGCACCAGGGCATCCAGCATGATGGGGAAGCCCAGCGTGGCCATGGCCAAGTAGTAGCCGCGCAGGCGCAAGGTAGGCACCGCCACGATGGCCGCCACCAGCGCCGACACGAACACACCGGCGGGCATGGCCGCCCAACCCGACCAGCCTGCCTGGGTGGTCAGCAAGGCCGACGTGTAGGCGCCGATGGCGACGAAGGCACCGTGCCCCAGCGACAACTGCCCGGCGTAGCCCAGCAGCAGATCCAGGCCCAGCACCACCAGCAGGTTGAGCAGGATGAACGTCCACACGCCCAACGTGTACTCGTCGCGGGTGAACACAGGCACCAGCGCCAGCAGCCCTATCAGCAGCGCAGGTACCCACTGCCCGGGGAGCTCGGGCAGGCGCACCTTGACGGGGCCGCGAGCGGCCTTGAGACGGCTCGGCGTTGTCATCGGGCGCTCGTGGCCGCGGCACGGCCGAACAGGCCCTGTGGCCGAAGCATCAGCACCGCAATCAGCGCGATGAAGGCGTAGGCGTCCTGCAGATCAGACGACACCAGGCCCACGCACAGGCCTTCGAACAGTCCCAGCAGCACGCCACCGGCCACCGCGCCAAATGGGTTGGTCAGCCCCCCCACGATGGCGGCGGTGAAGCCCTTGATGGCCAGCAGCACGCCAAACTCGGAGGACATCATCAGTGACGGTGTCACCAGCACGCCGGCCAGCCCGCCCAGCGCCGCGCTGACAGCGTAGGCGGCCAGCACCATCTGCAAGGGGCGGATGCCGACCGTGCGCGCCACCCGAGGATCGCTGGCGCATGCCCGCATGGCCTTGCCCCACAGCGTGCGGTACAGAAACAGCCACAGCAGTGTGCACACCACCAGCGTCACCGCCACGATGGTCAGTGTCGCGTAGTTGACCACCGCACCCAACAAGCGCACCGCCCCCTCGGGGTACAGCGGGAAGCTCAGGTAGTCGGTACCCCAGATCTGGTGCGCCAGACCCTGCAAGGCCATCGCGACACCGACGGTCACCATCACGAAGGTCAACTCGTCACCGCCACGGCGCGCGGTGGACAGCAACGCGTGCAGCGTGCCGCCCATCAGCGTACAGACCAGTACCGCCAAAGGCAGCGCCAGCGCGGTAGACCACCCCAGGCCCAGCAGCGACACCGCCGTCAGGCCCCCGTAGACCACAAACTGGCCTTGCGCAAAGTTGATGACCCGGCTGGCGTTGAAGATCAGCGAGAAGCCTGCGGCGATGAGGCCGTAGACGGCCCCAATCGCCAGGCCGCCGGCAAGAAACTGCGGAACGCCAACCAGCCAGTCCATCACCCCGCTCCTGTCACTTCTCGTAGTCGGCCAGCCGCCAGCCGGTTTCGGTGGCGATCATCATCACCAGCGCATCGCTCTTCAGGCCGGCATGGTCCTGCGGGCTGAAGGTGAAGACGCCGGTCACGCCCACATAGTTCTTGACCTTGTTTTCCAGCCAGTCGCGAATCTGGGCGCGCTCGCCGTCGGTTTCGCGTATGGCCTGCAACACCATCTGCGCCGCGTCGTAGGCGACGCCGGCAAACATGTCGGGCGCCTCGCCCCATCGCTGGGTGTAGGCCTGGACAAAGCCCGCGGCCACCTGCTTCTGCGGATGCCGGTCGGGCAAGTCCTGCCACACCAGCACCGGTGCACCGACGATGGGCTGCCCCACCACCACGTTGCCGACGGCGTTGCGAAAAGCACTGTTGGCCTGGCCGTGGCCAGAGATCAGCGGCGCCTTCAGCCCAAGCTCCCGCGCGTTGCGGTAGACGATGACCGAGGGCGCACCCAGCCCGTGCATGAAGATGGCGTCCACGCCGGCCGCGGCCAGCTTGGTCAGTTGCGGCTTCAGGTCGGTGGCCGCCGGCGGGAAGGACTCCTCGCGTGTGAGGTTCACACCGGCGGCCGGCGCCAGCCTGCGCATGTTGTCGCGGCCGTCCTCGCCGTAGGCGTCTGCCGAGTACAGCACGCCCAGCTTGTTCCAGCCGGCCCGCTTGGCATAGTCGATGACCTTGGCCACCGAGAGGTCGCCGCCCTGGCCGGGGCGGAAGATCCAGCGCCGTTGCGCCACCGGCTCGACCACGGCCACGCCGGACACCGGTGCAAGCATGGGCACGCCCACGTCGTTGGCGATGGGCAGGATGGCCATCGCCCCACCAGTGCGGCTGGTACCTATCAGCGCAGCCACCCGGCCCTGGGTGATGAGCTTGCGCGCGCCCAGCACGGAATCGGTTTCGGTGCTCTTGGCGTCTTCGAACAGCAACTCCACCTGGCGTCCACGTATGCCGCCAGCGGCATTGGCCTGTTCCACCGCCAACACCACGGCGTTGTGCTCCGGCTTGCCCAGGAACGAGGCACCGCCGGTCACATCCAGCAACGCGCCTATGCGGTACGGCGCGTTGCCTTGAGCCAAGGCGGTGCCGCTGAGCATGGCGACGGCTCCAAGCATGCTCAAGCAGCGCAGCGCGCCGCGTCGGCCAGGAAATGAAGGGTTCATGTGGCTTGTCTCCTGATCTCATGTAGGCGGCGACGCGCCGCCGGGGGGCTTAGATGCGGGCCTCGTGGCCCTCCCAGTACGCCTGCCGCACCTCGCGGCGCAGGATCTTTCCGAAGGACGACAGCGGCAGCTGGTCGCGGAACTCGATGCGCTTGGGCACCTTGAATGCAGACAGGCGCTGCCGGCAATGCACCAGCAGGCTGGCTTCGTCCACGCTGTGGCCCGGCCGCAGCGACACCACGGCCACCACCACCTCTCCCCAGTGCGCATCGGGCGCGCCCACCACCGCGGCCAAATGAACGGCCGGGTGCTGGTACAGAGCGTCCTCGATGTCGTTGGGGAAGATGTTCTCTCCGCCGCTGATGATCATGTCCTTCTTGCGGTCGACGATGTACAGGTAGCCCTCCTCGTCGAAGCGCCCCATGTCTCCCAGCGTGAAGAAGCCGCGCTCGCTGCGCGCCTGTGCCGTGGCCTCTGGGTTGCGGTAGTACTCGCGTATCAGCGTCGACCCGCCGACGTGGATCTCGCCGATCTCGCCCTGCGGAACCACCGCGCCCTGCTCGTCGCGCAGTTCGACATACAGGCCCGGCACCGGTCGCCCCACACAGCGCTGCTTGCGCAGTTGGTCCTCGGGCCGCAAGTTGCTGACCAGGCCCAACTCGGTGGCACCGTAGAACTCGTGCAAACCGGCCTTCGGCAACTTCTCGATGAGAGCGCGCTTGACATGGGTCTGCAACGGCGCGCCACCGCTGATCAGTGCGCGCAAGGAACCCAACCTTGCACCGGACAGCTCCGGGCTGCCCACCATCGCAGCCCACATCGTGGGCACCATGAACATCCACGTCACCGCATGCTGCTCGACCAGGCGGAACACCTGCGCGGGTGTGCTGTCGGGTGTCACCACCACCGTGCCGCCCACGAAAATCTGCGCCAGGGCGAACAGCGCAGGCGCCTCGTGAAACAGCGGTGCGGCCACCAGTTGCACGTCCTGCGGCCCGGCCCCATAGATGGCGGCCATGCGGCGCAGGCAGTCGGCAAACTGCCGGTGCGGGTTGACGCAGCCCTTTGGAAACCCGGTGGTGCCGGAGGTGTAGCCTTGGAAGTAGCAAGCCTCGGGGTCGGGCTGGCTCCACCAGTCTTCGGCCGAACCGGAGGCGACGAGGGCGTCATAGCCCAACTCGCCATTCACCGGGCTGCCTACAACCACGTTCAGGCCATCGCGCTGCACGCCGCCAGGTGCCACGGTCTCGCGGTGGGCCTCGTCGTAGACCAGCACGCGAGCCCCGGAATGGCCCACGACATAGTCGGCTTCCGACGCCGCGAATCGGAAGTTCAGCGGCACCACCGCGGCGCCCAGCAGCGCGGCGGCGTGATACAGCTCGATGTAAGGCGCCCCGTTGGGCAGCATCAGCGCGAGGCGGTCGCCGCCGACCACCCCACGCCGGCGCAGACCATCGGCCAGTGCGACAGCACGGCGCCAAAGTTGCGCATAGGTCTGGCTGCCTTCCGGCGCCACCAGCGCCAGTTGATCCGGCGTGTAGGCGGCGTGCCAGCGCAGGGCATCGCCGATCAGGCTGGGCATGGGGTCACCTCGATGGGTAGGGCATCAGCGTGCGCCGGCAAGGCCGGCGCTGGTTCAGTCCGGCAAGTTGTAGGCGACGTTGGTGACGCCCACCACGTCACCCGCACTGTCCCGTGCCTCCACGACGACCAGCACCCAGTTGCGCTCGGCGCCGTGGTGGTGCTTGCTCTTGACCTTGCCGCGCGCGGTGATCACCTCGCCCACCTTGACCGGCTTGGTGAACTTGGACTCGACGCTGCGCACGCGCCCGCCATTGGCGCTGACAACGCCCCAGGCGCGCGTCACCACCGAGGCCATCGTGGACATGGTCATCATGCCGTGGCCCACTGTCTCGGGCAGACCAAAGACCTGGGCACGCGCCGCCCAGTCGGCATTGGTGTGTACCGGGTTCATGTCCAACGAACCCAGCGCGTAACGGTCTATCGCCTCTTGGGCGTAGGTCTGAACCACCGGCTCGAACTCGTAGCCGGTCTGGATGCTGCTGAAGCTTGGCGCTTGCATGGCGTTTCTTTCGTCTGTCTCGGTGGCGCTGGGCGGGGGCTCAGGCGTTCGCAAACCGCGCGACTTCGGCGCGCGAGGGGGGCAGGATCAGCGAACACAACCAGCGCGCCTTGAGCACGCCACGCTCGTTGTGGAAGTCCAGCTTCATCTGCAGGTAGGGCTTGCCACGCTGCATGAACTTGTCGTGCGTGGTCACCGTGGTGGTGATGCGCTCGCCGTACACGAACGGCTCGAGGATCTCGATGTCCTGGTGCGGGTTGCGTGCACCGGGTGTGCGTATCCAGGTGCCTATGCCCTGCTCGCCCAGGCTGTAGAAGGCGATGGCCGTCACAAAGATCGGGTGCTGCAGCAACTGACCGGTGGGCGAGTGCTGGGCGGCGTAGGCCGCGTCCACCATCAGCGGGTCGGTCTCGCCGCAGGCCACGTTGTAGGCCACCACGTCTTCTGGCGTGATGGTGAAGATGCGCTGCGCCGGGCCGCACTGGCTGACCGTCGCCTGCTCCCAGGTCTCGTAGGCCTCCCAGCCGCTGAGGAAGTCCTTCGGGAAGTGACGCTGCTTCTCGGTCTGCACGTACTGGTTCAAGCGCTCTGGGATGGGCATGGAATCTCCTGGCAGTTGCATTGCCGGCTGTGCCAGAATGCAATCTAACGAACAGTCGTTTGAAAACAGGCGCAGCTTACCAAACGATCGTTAGAAAATCAGCACAGGGAAAACCACGACATGACCAATCAACCTGCGGACGAGATCGCTGTGGCAAAACCGCGGTCAAGGGGGACGTCCACCGATGCCACACAGCGCCCGGCCATGACCAAGGGCATGGAGGCCCGCCAACGCATCATTGCGGTGGCCGAGACACTGTTCACACAGCGAGGCTTCGACGGCACGTCGATGCGCGACATCGCCACCGCGGCGCATCTTCAGGCCGCGTCGATGTACTACCACTTCCCCTCAAAGGAAGAGTTGCTGTGGGCGGTATGGGAGAAGGGCGGGTTGGAGTTGCTGGCGCGCGCCAAGGCTGCCGTCGAGGGGAAGACCGATCCCTGGGCGCGCATGGAGTCGGCGTGCGTCGCTCATGTCACCGGGCTGCTGGACTGGCGACGGGCCAACCAGCTGCTGTTTGTGATGCCGCCCTGGCAGTACCCGGCCGGCATGCGTGACCGCGTTGTCGCCTTGCGCGACCAGTACGAACGGGTGTTCGCCGAACTTATCGATGCGTTGCCGTTGCGCCCGGGCGTGGATCGCCACCAGTTGCGCCTGATGCTGATAGGTGCGCTGTCGTGGTCGCTGTACTGGTACCGTCCAGAGGGCGGTGACGCCCCGGCCGCAATTGCCCGCAGCATGCTGGACATGGTGCGCGGCGGCGTCGAGCCGGCTGCGAAGCGGCGGGGCACCGCCACCACCACGGCATCACAGCCCGCCTCGAAGGCGCCGCGGGCGACGAAACGGCGCGCCGGCTGACCCGTCCCGCGCCCGCGGCGCGCTTCAGTGCACGCTGAAGCGCCAGCGCACCACCAGCCGCCCGCCGCTGCCGGGCGCACCGTGCCAGGTGCCGGCCTCCATGGGCAAGGTCTGTTCGCCGGCCTGCGAGCGCCAGCCGCCGGACAAGGCCACACGCAAGGGTGCAGGCGCCGCCTGGCCGCCGGCGCCCAGGCGCATCACGGTGTGGCCGGGTTGCGGCCCCTTGGGCGTGGCCACGCTGTGCGTGCCCTCGGGCTCGTCGGTGGTGTGTGTTTCCACGTGCGCCAGCGCCGCGTGCGGTATCGGCAGCGTCACCACCATGCTGTTGCCCTGGGTGTCCACCTCCACCACCGCGCCCGTGGCCGACGCGGCCAGCGCGCCGCTGCCCTGGCGCGTCATGGCGTGGGTGCAGCGGGCGCCGGGCAGGCGCACGCAGATGGGGTCGGCATGCACCACCTTCCAGCTTTCGTCCACGCGGTAGCTGCCCTTCTGCGTGCGGCCTTCCCACATCTGGTAGCGCGGGGCGTCGGGCCGCATCACGCGCTGCGTCTCGCGCGCCGTGCGCTGTGTGTCGGCCAGTTGCTGCGTGCCGGCCATCGCGGCGCCCAGCTTCATGGCCTCGGCTTCCATGCACTTCTCGTCGTCGCCGCACTTGGCCATGATGGCCTCGGCGCTGGCCATCAGCGGCGCCATCTGCGTGGCGGCCTTCTGGGCCTGGGCCTGCTGCTGTTGTTGACGCGCCTGCTGCTGCGCCTCCATGGGGTGCAGGGCCGGCAGCGGCTGCGGCCGGCGCGCCGCCAGCTCGGCGCTCATCTCCACCTGGCGCAGCACGGTCCACTCGTAGGCGTCGTACTTGTCCTGCTTGCGGCCGCGGGCCTCGAAGCGGTACTCCACGGTCAAGCTGGCGCGGCTGCCGTCCGCTGCGAACGGCGCGGCAGGCCCGGAAGCCCAGGCCGCCGGGGCCAGGCACACGGTGCCGGCCAGGCTGCAGGCCCACAGGCCACGCATCAACGGGTTCATTCCCACTCCTTGCGGCGGCTCGCCGCCATGGCATGTGCACAGTGTCTGCCGTGCAGCGTTAGCCGGGCGTTAGGGACGGCCGGGCATCGCGCCGCGCCGGCCGTTCGTCGCACCAGGCTGTTGGTTCGTCGCGCCGGGCCGGGCCTGGCAGGCGGTCGATGGCACAGTCCGCCCTGCTGTCCCCACGCCGTCTGCCCGGTGCGCGCCCGCCTGGCCGCCCGGGGCAGCGCCCTGCCGCAACGCGCCTCGGAACCCGCCCATGCTGACCATCCAACACCTCTCGCACACCTACGCCAACGGCACCCGCGCGCTGGACGACGTGAACCTGCAGATACCGCCGGGCATGTTCGGCCTGCTGGGGCCCAACGGGGCCGGCAAGTCCACGCTGATGCGCTGCATCGCGACGCTGCAGACGCCCAGCGAAGGCCGCATCACCCTGGGCAGCGCCGACGGGGGCGAGATCGAGGTGCAACGCGAACCGGAAGCGCTGCGCGCGCGCCTGGGCTACCTGCCGCAGGACTTCGGCGTCTACCCGCGGGTGTCGGCGCTGGAACTGCTGGACCACCTGGCCGTGCTCAAGGGACTGAGCGCACGCGCCGAACGCAGCGAGACGGTTGAACGCCTGCTGCAGCAGGTGAACCTGTGGGCCGTGCGCAAGAAGGCGGTGGCGGGCTTTTCCGGCGGCATGCGCCAGCGCTTCGGCATTGCGCAGGCGCTGATAGGCAACCCGCAGCTCATCATCGTGGACGAGCCCACCGCGGGCCTGGACCCGGAAGAGCGCAACCGCTTCAACAACCTGCTGGCCGAGATAGGCGAGCGTGTGGTGGTCATCCTGTCCACGCACATCGTGGACGACGTGACCGACCTGTGCCCGCGCATGGCCATACTGGCCGGCGGGCGCATCGTGGCCGCGGGCGACCCCAAGGCGCTGGTCGCCCAGCTGCAGGGCCGCGTGTGGGCGCGCGCCGTCGAGCGCGAGGCCCTGGCCGGCTGGCGAGAGCGCGCCGAGGTCATCGCCACGCGGCTGCGCGAGGGCCGCACCGTCATCCACGTGCAGGCCGACCAGGCACCGGGCGAAGGCTTCACGCCGGTGCCGGCCACGCTGGAGGACGTGTACTTCGCCACGCTGTCGCGGCTGCGCCGTGAAGCACCCGCCACGGCAGCGGCCTGAGCGCGGAGCACACCCATGTTTGGTTCCATGTTCGGCCCGATGTTTCTTCCGATAGCGCGCTTCGAGCTGCGCCACCAACTGCGCAGCCCGGTCTTCTGGATCGCCTTCGCCATCTTCTTCCTGCTGGCCTTCGGCGCCACCACCGTGGACCAGATCCAGATCGGCTCCGGCGGCAACGTGCAGGTCAACGCGCCCTACGCCATCGTGCAGACGCTGGCCATCATGTGCGTGTTCGGCGTCTTCGTTGCCACGGCCTTCGTGGCCGGCGCGGTGATACGCGACGACGAAACCGGCTTCGCGCCGCTGATACGCAGCACCCGCGTGGCCAAGCCGGCCTACGTGCTGGGGCGCTTCGCCGGCGCCGCCACGGTGGCGGTGCTGGTGATGGCCTCGGTACCGCTGGGCCAGTGGGTGGGCTCCTGGATGCCCTGGCTGGACCCGGAGCGCCTGGGGCCGCAAAGCCCGTGGCCCTACCTGCAGGCCTTGCTGGTGTTTGCGCTGCCCACCATGCTGGTGATCAGCGCCGCCTTCTTCGCGCTGGCCACCGCCACCCGCAGCCTGATGTGGACTTACATAGGCGCGGTGGCGGCGCTGGTGGGCTTCATCGTCTCGCGCGCGCTGCTGCGCGACCCGGCGCTGGACCACATCAGCGCGCTGGCCGACCCCTTCGGCGTTTCGGCACTGACGCTGGCCACCAAGTACTGGACCGCCGCCGAACGCAACACGCTGATGCCGGCGCTGGAAGGCGTGCTGCTCGCCAACCGGCTGCTGTGGCTGGGCGTGGCGATGGTGCTGCTGGGCCTGGCCTGGTGGATGTTCCGCATGGACGGCGCGCCGATCTTCGGCCGGCGCCGCCCGTCGGCTGCAGCCGCTGCGGCCGAGGACGCCGCTGCCGCGCCGCCGCCCCTGCCGGCACCGGCGCGGCCGGCCGCTTCGACCCTGCCGCCGCCCACCCCCGGCTTCGGGGCCTCGTTCTGGGCCATCGCCCGCTTCGACGCCCGCAGCGTGTTCCGCAGCCCGGCGTTCTTCGTGCTGCTGGCCATAGGCTTGCTCAACGGCTTCGGCGGCCTGTGGTACGCCAGCCAGCTGTACGGCACCGAGATCTACCCGGTCACACGCGTGATGGTGCAGGCGCTGGAGGGCGCCTTCACCATCATCCCCATCATCATCGCCATCTTCTACGCCGGCGAGCTGGTGTGGCGCGACCGCCAGCAGCGCATGCACGACATCGTGGACGCCACGCCGGCGCCCGATGCGGCGCACCTGCTGCCCAAGATCGCCGCCATCGTGGGCGTGCTGGTGGTGTGCAACCTGGTGGCCATCGCCGCCGCCGTGGGCGTGCAGCTGCTGCGCGGCTACACCCAGCTGGAGTTGGGCCACTACCTGCTGTGGTACCTGCTGCCGCAGACCATCACCGCGGGGCTGCTGGCGGTGTTGTCGGTGTTTGTGCAGACGCTGGTGCCCAGCAAGATGATGGGCTGGGCGGTGATGCTGGTCTACGTGGTGGCCACCACCGCGCTCAGCGCCGCCGGCTTCGAGCACAACCTGTACCTGTACGCCGGCACGCCCCCGGTGCCGCTGTCGGACCTGAACGGCCAGGGCCACTTCTGGATAGGCCGTGCCTGGTTCCAGGCCTACTGGGCGGTGTTCGCGGTGGTGCTGGTGGTGCTGGCGCTGGCGCTGCGCCGCCGCGGCGCGCAGGACGCGCTGGCACCGCGCCTGCGCCGCCTGCCGCAACGCCTGCGCGGCGCCAGCGGCGTGGTGCTGGGCGGTGCCACGCTGGCCTGGGCCGGCCTGGGCGGCTGGATCTTCTACAACACCAATGTGCTGGGCGAGTACCTGCCGCAGCCGGCGCAGGAAGCGCGCCAGGCCGCCTATGAGCGCGACCTCATCGCCTACGAAACCCTGCCCCAGCCGCGCGTACGCGACGTGACGCTGGCGGTGGAGCTGTTCCCGCGCGAACGCCGCGCGGCCGTCACCGGGCAGTACCTGCTGGAGAACCCCGGCAGCGAGCCGCTGACGCATCTGCACATGCGCTGGGCGCCGCCGCTGGCGCTGCTCAGCGCCACGCTGGAAGGCGCCACGCTGGAAAAGGAATACACCCAGCACCGCTACCGCATCTACCGCCTGTCGCCCGCGCTGCAGCCGGGCGAACAACGAAGCTTGAGCTTCAGCACCGAGCGCACCGATGTCGGCTTTCGCAACCGGGCCGGCCAGCACCGCATCGTGGACAACGGCAGCTTCCTGAACAGCTTCGAGCTGGCGCCGCTGCTGGGCATGGACCGCCGCATGCTGCTGCAAGACCGCAACAAGCGCCGCAAGCACGGCCTGCCGCCGGAGCTGCGCATGGCGCCGCTGGAAGATGAAACGGCACGCGAGCACCACTACCTGCGCCGCGACAGCGACTGGGTCAACGCCCACCTGACGCTCACCACCGATGCCGACCAGGTGCCGGTGGCGCCCGGCACCGTGCTCAGCGACACCACCGAAGGCGGCCGCCGCACGCTGGTCACGCGCACCGAAGCGCCCATACAGCACTTCTTCTCGATGCAGTCGGGCCGCTACGCGGTGACGGCGCGGGAACACCAGGGCGTGGAGCTCAGCGTCTACCATCTGCCGCGCCACGACTACAACGTGCAGCGCATGCTGGACGCGATGGCCAAGTCCCTGGACGTGTTCGGCGAGGTGTTCTCGCCCTACCAGTTCAAGCAGGCGCGCATCCTGGAGTTTCCGGGCTACGACGACTTTGCCCAGGCCTTCGCCGCCACGGTGCCGTACTCCGAGGGCATTGGCTTCGTCATCAACCACCGCGACGACGAGAAGATAGACATGGTGACCTACGTCACCGCGCACGAGATCGCGCACCAGTGGTGGGCGCACCAGGTCATAGGCGCCGACCAGCAGGGCTCCACCTTCTTGTCGGAAACCTTTGCCCAGTACAGCGCGCTGCTGGTGATGGAGCGCCTGTACGGGCGCGACCAGATACGCCGCTTCCTGAAGTACGAACTGGACCGCTACCTGCGCGCCCGCGGCGGCGAGGTGCTGGAAGAACTGCCGCTGGCGCGTGTGGAGAACCAGCCCTACATCCACTACCAGAAGGGCGCGCTGGTCATGTACTGGCTCAAGGAGGTGGTGGGCGAGGACGTGGTCAACCGTGCCTTGCGGCGGCTGATAGAGACCTACGCCTTCCAACCCGCGCCCTACCCCAACAGCAGCGACTTCCTGCGGCTGCTGCGCGCCGAGGCCGGGCCCGCGCACGACGCCCTGATCACCGACCTGTTCGAGCGCATCGTGCTGGTGGACGCCAAGCTGCTGCAGGCCGACGCCCAGCGCCAGGCCGACGGCCGCTGGGCGCTCACGCTGAAGCTGTCGGCCCGCAAGCTGGCGGCCGACGGCCGCGGCGTGGAGACCGAAGAGGCCTTCAGCGACGAGCCCTTCGACATCGGCGTGTTCTCCGCCGAACCGGGCCGCAAGGGCTTCAGCTCGGCCAACGTGCTGCACTTCGAACGCCACCGCATCCACAGCGGCGAACAGGTGTTGCAGCTGGTGGTGGACACCGAGCCGGCCTTCGCCGGCATAGACCCGTACAACAAGCGCATAGACCGCAACAGCGACGACAACCTGCGGCGGGTCCACCTCCAGCGCTGAGGCGGCTGCGGCCGGCGCAACCGGCCGGCAGCCGCAGCGGGTAGCATGCCGGCCCCATGACCCTGCCTTACGAATGGCACATAGGCTGGCGCTACACCCGCGCCGGCCGGGCCGGCCGGCGCAACGGCTTCATCAGCTTCATCAGCGGCGTGTCCATGCTGGGCATTGCCCTGGGCGTGGCGGCGCTGATCATCGTGCTCAGCGTGATGAACGGCTTCCAGAAGGAAGTGCGCGACCGCATGCTCAGCGTGGTGTCGCACGTGGAGATCTTCGACGCCTACGGCGACGCGCTGCCCGATTGGCCCGCCACCGCCGCGGCGGCGCGCGCCAACCCGCGCGTGGTGGGCGCGGCGCCGTTTGTGTCGGCACAGGCCCTGCTGGGGCGCGGCGACAACCTGCGCGGCGCGGCCATACGCGGCATAGAGCCGGTGGCCGAGGCCGGCGTCACCGACCTGGCCCGCACGCGCCAGGACCTGCTGGCCCAGCTGCGCCCCGGCGAATGGAACATCGTGCTGGGCGCCGAGCTGGCCCGCCTGGTGGGCGCCCGCGTGGGCGACAAGGTCACGGTGGTGGCGCCCGGCGGCCAGGTCACGCCGGCCGGCGTGGTGCCGCGGCTGAAGCAGTTCACGCTGGTGGGCACCTTCGAGGCCGGCCACTACGACTACGACGCCGGCCTGGCGCTCATCCACGTGGACGACGCGGCGGTGCTGTTCCGCTTTGCCGGGCCCACCGGCGTGCAGCTGCGCCTGGCCGACGTGCACGAGGCACGCAGCGTGGCCTTCCAGCTGCAGCAGGCCCTGGGCCGGGACGTGCTGGTGCGCGACTGGACACGCACCAACCGCCAGTGGTTCGACGCGGTGCAGATAGAAAAGCGGCTGATGGCCATCATCCTGACGCTGATCGTGGCCGTGGCCGCCTTCAACCTGGTCAGCACGCTGGTGATGACGGTCACCGACAAGCGTGCCGACATCGCCATCCTGCGCACGCTGGGCGCCAGCCCACGCTCCATCATGGGCATCTTCATCGTGCAGGGTGCCACCTCGGGGATCATCGGCACGGCGGTGGGCGTGGGGCTGGGGCTGCTGGTGGCCTTCAACATCGACGTCATCGTGCCGGCCATAGAACGTGCCCTGGGCACGGCCTTCCTGCCCAGCAGCGTGTACCTGATCAGCCGCATGCCCAGCGACCCGCAGATGGGCGACATCGTGCCCATTGCGCTGATCTCGCTGGTACTGGCCTTCGTGGCCACGCTGTACCCCAGCTGGCGCGCCAGCCGCGTCAACCCGGCCGAGGCGCTGCGCTATGAGTGACGCACCGGTGTTGCGCGCCGCAGGGCTGCACAAGCGCTTCGTGGAGGGCCGCGGCGCCGACGCGCTGGACGTGACGGTGCTGCGCGGCGTGGACCTGGAGGTCTCTCGCGGCGACACGCTGGCGGTCGTCGGCCCGTCGGGCGCCGGCAAGAGCACGCTGCTGCACCTGCTGGGCGGGCTGGACGCGCCCAGCAGCGGGCGTGTGGAACTGATGGGCCGCGACCTGGCCAGCCTGTCGGCAACCGAACAAGGCCGCTGGCGCAACCGGCACCTGGGCTTCGTCTACCAGTTCCACCACCTGCTGCCCGAGTTCAGCGCGCTGGACAACGTGGCCATGCCGCTGCGCATACGCCGCGACAGCCTGGCCAGCGCGCGCGCGGCGGCCCAAGCCATGCTGGAACGTGTGGGCCTGGGCGCCCGCCTGGCCCACCACCCGGCGCAGCTCTCGGGCGGCGAACGCCAGCGTGTGGCCATCGCCCGCGCGCTGGTCACCCAGCCGGCCTGTGTGCTGGCCGACGAACCCACGGGCAACCTGGACCGATCCACCGCCGACGGCGTGTTCGAGCTGATGATCTCGCTGGCCGGCGCCCAGGGCACGGCCTTTGTGGTCGTCACGCACGACGCGGCGCTGGCGGCGCGCTGCGGGCGGCGCCTGGAGCTGACGCGCTGAAGGTGACCCGCTGAAGGGTATGGCCGGGCCGCGGGCCCCGGCGCCACACCGGGGCCTGCGGGACAATCGGCCCCATGCACCTGCTCAATGCCGACCTGCACAGCCACAGCACCGTCTCCGACGGCACGCTGACGCCGCAGGACCTGGCGGCGCGCGCCGCCGAAGGCGGCGTGGAGCTGTGGGCCCTGACCGACCACGACGAGATCGCCGGCCTGGCCCGCGCGCGCGAGGCGGCGCTGGACCTGGGCATGGCCTACCTCACCGGCGTGGAGGTGTCGGTCAGCTTCATAGGCCGCACGGTGCACATCGTGGGCCTGGGCTTTGATGCCGACGACGCAGCGCTGGCCGCCGGCCTGGCCGCCACCCGCGGCGGGCGGCGCGAGCGCGCGCAGCGCATGGCCGACGAACTGGCGCGCGCCGGCATCCCCGGCGCCTTCGAAGGCGCGTTGCGCTACGTGGGCAACCCGGAGCTGATCTCGCGCACCCACTTCGCCCGCTTCCTGGTGGACAGCGGCGTGTGCCCCGACACCTACACGGTGTTCCGCCGCTACCTGGCCGACGGCCTGCCCGGCTACGTGCCGCACCAATGGGCGCGGCTTGGCGACGCGGTGCGCTGGATCACCGGTGCCGGCGGCATCGCCGTCATCGCCCACCCGGCGCGCTACCGCTTCACGCCCACCGAAGAGTACGCACTGTTCACCGAGTTCATGGGCCACGGCGGGCGCGGCGTGGAGGTGATGACCGGCAGCCACAGCGCCGCCGAGCAAGTCCGCTATGCCGACACGGCCGTGGAGTTCAAGCTGCTGGCCAGCCGCGGCAGCGACTTCCACTCGCCCGACGAAAGCCGCACCGCGCTGGGCGCCCTGCCCGACCTGCCGGGCCGGCTGACGCCCGTGTGGCAGGCGCTGGCACCACGCATACAGGGCCGCCTGCCCATGCCTTCCCAGGCTTGAGCTTGCCGGGCCGGACCCTGGGGCCTGGTGGAAACCCGAGGATCAGGTACAATGCGCGGTTTGCTGCAACGCACGCTTGTGTGCGACGCAGCAAAACCGTTCATCCCCTTCGACCTCCCAGGCGCCACGGCCCAGCCGCCAGCGCCGCTTTCGCTCTCCAGGTCGCCGGCGATGCCGTCGCTGACCTGCGACCCCTTCACAGCCCTGCCACCCTATGCACCGGCTGTTGCAGCCATGTGCCCACGGGGCGCAGGCTGCGTGTTGATGAGACGAAAGTAAAGAGATGAGTTTCGAAGCCCTGAACCTGCACGCCCACCTGCTGAACGCCCTGCAGGCCGCGCAGTACGACACCCCCACCGATGTGCAGGCCGCCGCCATCCCGCCGGCCCTGGCCGGCGCCGACCTGATGGTCAGCAGCCGCACCGGCAGCGGCAAGACCGCCAGCTTCATGCTGCCAGCGCTGATGCGTGTCATCAACAGCCGCAGCGAGCCGCGCGCCGCCGCGCCGCAACCCGCACCGGAGCCCCAGCAGCGCCGCGGCCGGGGCGCCCCGCACCGCATGCAGCCGCGCTTTCCCGCCAGCGGCCCGCGCATCCTGGTGCTGACGCCCACGCGTGAACTGGCGCTGCAGGTGTCGCGCGCCGCCATGGACTACGGTCGCTTCGTGCCCGGCCTGCGTGTGGCCACGGTGGTGGGCGGCGTGCCCTACGGCGCGCAGCTGCGTGCGCTGCAAGGCCCGCTGGACATCCTGATCGCCACGCCCGGCCGCCTGATCGACCACCTGGGCAGCGGCCAGGCCCGCCTGGGCGATGTTCAGATGCTGGTGCTGGACGAAGCCGACCGCATGCTGGACATGGGTTTCATCGACGACATCCACCACATCGCCCAGGCCCTGCCGCGCGAGCGCCAGACGGTGATGTACAGCGCCACCTTCGGCGGCAACGTGGGCCGCCTGGCCACCGAGCTGCTGCGCGACCCCCAACGCATAGACGTGGCCAACCACACCGAGGCGCACGCCGACATCGAGCAGCGCCTGCATTGGGCCGACGACTTCGCGCACAAGAACGCGCTGCTGGACCACATCCTCACCGAGCGCAGTGTGGACCAGGCGGTGGTGTTCACCAGCACCCAGCGCGACGCCGACTGGCTGGCCGACCGCCTGCACGAGATGGGCCACGCCGTGGCCAGCCTGCACGGCGGCATGCCGCAGGGCCGGCGCAACCGCGTGCTGCAAGGCCTGCGCAACCGGCACCTGCGTGTGCTGGTGGCCACCGATGTGGCGGCGCGCGGCATCGACGTGCCGACCATCAGCCACGTCATCAACTTCGGCCTGCCGATGAAGGAAGAGGACTACGTGCACCGCATAGGCCGCACCGGCCGTGCCGGGCGCACGGGCCTGGCGGTGACGCTGGCCGAGCGCCGCGACTTCGGCATGGTGCAGCGCATACAGCGCTTCACCACGCAGCGCATTCCGTCGGCCACCATCACCGGCCTGGAACCCACGCGGCCCGAACCGCAGCCGCTGGCCAAGAAGCCGGCCCCCGGCCCGCGCCGCGGCGGCCCCAAGCCTTTCGGCAAGCCGTTTGCCAAACGCTTCGGCGGCCCCGGTGGCGGGCATGCGGGCAAGGGTGACGGCGGCGGCGCCCGTCCGGGCCCGCGACGCTGAAGCATCGGGTTCGGCAGCGCGGCGTGTGAGTGCGCCGCGCTTGTAGCGCCCAGGGCGCTGTGGTTCGTTGCGCTTCAGCGCGCGACGATCATGGGGTAGGCCGGTCTGCGCGCCGCCCGATGTCGGTGCTCGATCGGCCTACCCCATGCTCGCCGTGGACAGGTTGAGAACGCAGAGCCCCAACCCCACAACGAGCAGTTGTTCGGAGGCCGCCGGGTGTCGGGCAGGCCCGGCGAGCACCGATATCGGGCGGCGCGCAGCCGGGCCTGCCCGGCGACCGGTGGCCGCCGCGCGCCACCGGGGCAGGATCAGCAGCCTCAGGCTCAAACGCCCAGCAAATCCACCTCAAACACCAGCGTCGCGTTCGGCGGAATCACACCACCGGCACCGCGCGCGCCGTAGCCCAGGTCGGCCGGGATGGTCAGCACACGCGTGCCGCCCACCTTCATGCCTTGCACGCCCTCGTCCCAGCCGCGTATGACCATGCCCTGGCCCAGGCCGAAGGCAAAGGGCTGGCCGCGGTCCTTGCTGCTGTCGAACTTGGCGCCGCGCGACTTGGGCGCCGTCGGGTCGTGCAACCAGCCGGTGTAGTGCACACGCACGTGCTGGCCGGCGCGGGCCTCTTCGCCGTCGCCGACGACGGTGTCTTCATAGCTCAGGCCGCTGACGGTGGTGATGCTGCTCATGGAAGCTCTTTCCTCAGGTCGAAACGCTGGATGATGCCAGCCCAGGCCGGCACGGCTGCCGCCAGCCAGTCAGCCACCTGCTGACCGGGCAACTGCGGCAGGCCCAGCACCGCGCCGGCAGCCTGCAAGGCGGCCAGCGGCTGGGCCAGGTCCAGCCCGGCGGCGCCGTTCTGCTTGCTGAGCTTGTGGCCGTCCGGCCCCAGCACCAGCGGCAGGTGCAGGTAACGCGGCGTGGACAGGCCCAGGGCCTGCTGCAACAGCCTCTGGCGCGCGGTGTTGTCGGCCAGGTCTTCGCCGCGCACCACGTCGGTGACGCCTTGCGCCGCGTCGTCCACCACCACCGCCAGCTGGTAGGCCCAGCAGCCGTCGGCGCGTTGCAGCACAAAGTCGCCCACCTCGCGCGCCACGTCCTGCTGTTGCGGGCCCAGGCGGCGGTCGTGCCAGTGCACGAGCGGGTGTTCGTCATCCACCAGAAAGCGCTGCGCGCGCGCCGGGCGGCCTCGCAAGCCGCCTGACGCCGGGCGGCAGGTGCCCGGGTAGACCAACTCGCCGAAACGCTGCCGCGGCCGGCCCTGGGCCGCCAGCGCCTGCACCACGTCCTGGCGCGTACAGGCACAGCCGTAGGCGCGGCCGGCAGTCTGCAACTGCTGAAGCGCCGCGGCGTAGGCGGCATCGTGCGCCTGCTGCCAGCGGGGTGGCTCGTCAGGCACCAGGCCGCAGACCGCCAACTGCCGCACGATGTGCTCGCCCATGCCCGGCAGGCAGCGCGGGCGGTCCACGTCTTCGATGCGCAGCAGCCAGCGCCCACGGTGCACCCGTGCGTCCAGCCAGCTGGCCAGCGCCGCCACCAGCGAACCCGCGTGCAGCGGGCCGGTGGGCGACGGCGCAAAGCGCCCGACGTAGGCGGCTGCAGCCACCTCAGGGCCGGCGGCTGGCGTGATGTTCCAGCAAGGCGCGGCGCGTGACCGGGCTTTCCAGTTGCTGCAGCCACCACTGCAAGCCGCGGCCCATGCCCAGCGGGCCGGCCTCGGCGCGCCAGGCGTAGTGCATCTCGGCCGTGAAGTCGCCGCGCGGCATGGTCTTGCGCACCAGGTGGCCAGCCTCCACGTGCGGGCGCGCCAGCGGCTCGGGCACGTAGCCGCAGCCCAGGCCGCGCAGCAGCGCCTCCAGCTTGGCGCGCATGTTGGGCACGGTCAGCACGTCCTGCCCCGGCAGCAGGTTCACGGTGACCGGCGCCAGGCGCTGCGCCGTGTCGGCCACGGCCACGGCGCGGTGGTGCACCAGCTCGCCATCGGTGAGCGCCCCTTCGAACTCGGCCAGCGCATGGTGCGGCGCGACGCAGAAGATGAAGGGCAGCGGCCCCAGCGGCCGCCGCTCTATGCCGGCCACGCTGGGCATCTGGTCGCCCACGCCTATGGCCAGCTCCACCTGGCGCGACACCAGCGCCTCCCAGGTGCCGGCCAGCACGTCGGTGCGCAGGCGCAGCCGCGTGGCGGCGCCGCCCTCGCCCACCGCGTCGGCCAGGCGGCTGCCGTTGCACACGCCGCAGAAGGCCTCCACCAGCTCGAAGACGGTGGGCACCGACAAGGCGTCGTCCACGCTGATGGCCAGCGTGGATTCCCAGCCGCCGGCCACGCGGCGCACGCGGTCGACCACGGCATCCATCTCTTCCAGCAGGCGGCGGCCTTCGTCCAGCAGCTCGCGGCCGGCTTCGGTGAGCTGCGCCTGGCGCGAACTGCGGTCGAACAGCAGCACGTCCAGCGCGTCTTCAAGCTGGCGCACGCTGTAGGTCAGCGCCGAGGGCACCTTGCCCAGTTCGCGGGCGGCGGCGGCAAAGCTGCCGGTGCGCGCGATGGTGTCCATCATCGCGAGCGCGTCGGGGGTCAGGGCCTGGCGGCGTTGCGGCATGGCTTCATCTTATTTGAATGGCCTCGTCAACGGGCATCAGCCCGCACGGAGGGCCGGCTGCCTACAGTGACGCTCCTGGAAACAAAGGAGCGTCACGATGATCACCCTGCGCAAGAGCGCCGAACGTGGTTACGCCGACCACGGCTGGCTCAAGAGCTTCCACAGCTTCAGTTTTGCCGATTACCACGACCCGGCTCACATGGGCGTGGGCAACCTGCGTGTCATCAACGAGGACCGCATCGCCCCGGGCACCGGTTTCGGCACGCACGGCCACCGCGACATGGAAATCGTCAGCTACGTGCTGAGCGGCGCGCTGGCGCACAAGGACAGCATGGGCAACGGCACCGCCGCCGGGGCCGCCGGCGTCATACGCCCGGGCGACGTGCAGCGCATGAGCGCCGGCACCGGCGTGATGCACAGCGAGTTCAACCACCAGGCCGACGGCGAGACCCACTTCCTGCAGATCTGGCTGCTGCCCAGCGCCCGCGGCATCGCGCCGGGCTATGAGCAGAAGCACTTCAGCGATGCCTCCAAGCGCGGACGCCTGGCGTTGGTGGCGTCGCCCGACGGGCGCGAGGGCTCGGTGGTGATCCATGCCGATGCCAGCCTGCACGCCGGCCTGTTCGACGGCGACGAACGTGCCGAGACGGCCCTGGACCCGGCCCGCATCACCTACGTGCACGTGGCACGGGGCAGCGTGCGCGTCAACGACCGTCAGTTGCATGCAGGCGACGCCGCGCGCCTGGAACATGAGGGCCGGCTGGTGCTGGAAGGCGGGGAAGCCGCCGAAGTGCTGGTTTTCGACCTGGCGCACTGAAAATGGCCGGCCGCGGCGCCCAGGGGGGCCGCGGCCGGCGAACCCGCGTTCTCTCCACGTTTGACAACAACCCCTTCCCGCAACCGTTCCCTTCACTACCAACAGGACAACCTCCATGAACGTGCAATCCATCGCCGACCTGATCGGCCGCATCCTGATCGGCCTGCTCTTCCTGCTGGCCGGCATCAGCAAACTCACCGGCCTGGAAGGCACCAGCGGCTACATCGCCAGCGTGGGCCTGCCCATGCCGGGCCTGCTGGCCCTGGGTGCCGGCCTGCTGGAAACCGTGGCCGGCGCGACGCTGATCGTGGGCTTCCAGACACGCTGGTCGGCGCTGGCGCTGGCGGTGTTCACGCTGATCGCCTCGTTCTTCTTCCACGCCTACTGGTCCATGCCGGCGGAAGCGCAGTTCATGCAGAAGCTGATGTTCAACAAGAACCTGGCCATCATCGGCGGCCTGCTGGTCATCTTCGCCCTGGGCGCCGGCAGCCTGAGCCTGGACGCACGCCGCGCCAAGGCCTGACGGCCGGCGAGGCGGCGGCAGGCCCCACCGGCCGCCGCCGCCTTCGTCCATGGGGCCAGGCTGCCCTTACAGTGGCAGCCCATGAAGGCCGCCGACATCCTCAGCACCATCTGGCAGACGCTGCCCGCCAGCGACTGGCTGGCCATGGTGCTGTTTTTTGCCGCCTGGGTGGCCTATGCCGCCTTCGCCAAGCGTCAGGCGCGCTGCACCCCTTCGCTGCTGGCGCTGACCAACCGCGAACGCACACGCTGGATGCTGCAGACCGCCGGGCGCGAAAACCGGGTGGTGGACGGCGTGGTCATGCAGAACCTGACCACCAGCGTTTCGTTCTTCGCCTCCACCACCATCCTCATCATCGGCGGCCTGCTGGCGGTGCTGTCCACCACCGACCGCGCCAGCAACCTGGTGGCCGAGCTGCCGTTCGCGGCGCGCACCTCGCTGCTGGTGTTCGACCTGAAGGTGGTGCTGCTGGCCGGCATCTTTGCGTACGCCTTCTTCCGCTTCACCTGGAGCCTGCGGCAGTACGGCTTCGGCGCGCTGCTGGTGGGCGCCGCGCCGCCGTTGCAGGCGCTCAGCGATGAGGAGCGCGAGGCGTTTGCCGACCGCACCGGCCGTGTCGTGGGGCTGGCCGCCGAAAGCTTCAACGACGGCCTGCGCGCCTACTACATGAGCTTTGCCGTCTGCGCCTGGTTCTTCTCGCCCTGGGCCTGGATGGTGGCCACCGCGGTGGTGCTGGCGGTGCTGTACCGGCGCGAGTTCCGCTCCGAGGTGCTGGCGGTGCTGGCCGAGCGCTGACGCCGCGCTGCGGTTCGCCGCGTGTCGCCCATCGCCCGTCGCGCGGCAGGCGGCGCTTGTCGCGCCGCACCCGGCCTTGGTCGCGGCACCGATGGCATCCCGGTGGCGGCGCGCTACGCTAGGCATTGATGGCCGCCGCAACCCCTCTTCACACCGCCCCCCCGGCCCCGCTGCAGCCGCCGCCGCTGCAGGCCTTGGAGCAGGCGCTGGAAGCGCCCCTGCCGGCCGAGCTGACCGGCCGCTCGCAGGGCTGGCTCAGCCGCTACCGCCGTTACCCGGTGTTCAGCGCGCACTGGGTGCGCGGCCGCCTGCGCACCCTGGGCACGCTGGTGCTGCTGCTGTTTCTTGGTGCGGCGCTGCCCATGCTGGACGCCCCCCGTGCCGAGTGGCCGCTGGGCGGCCTGCTGCAGGCGGTGGTGCAGCTTTTCGTGCCGCTGCTGCTGGGGCCCTGGCTGGCCTGGCAGGTGCGCCGCCGTGGCTGGCCGGCGGCGCGCGAGTGGCGCGCGCTGCTGCTGGTGATGCTGGCCACCATCGTGCTGCTGCTGGCCTTTCACCGCTGGGCGGCCGAGCCGGCCAAGCAGGCGGTGGCCACCTGGGCGGGCACGCTGGACGACGACGGCCGGCGCCAGCAGGTGGTCATGCAGATCGGCATCTTCGTCAGCAGCGCCAAGCGCCAGGAACAGGCCCAGGACAAGACCTCGTCCCCCTTGCCCGGCGTGGTCGTCAGCGCGCTGCTGAGTTTTTTCCTGGCCGGCGGCGCCGGGCTGTGGGGCTGGCGGCGGGAGCGTGCCGGCCTGGCGGCGCTGGCGCAGGAGCGCGCGCTGGCGCAGGCCCAGGGGGCGCGGCGCGAGGCCGAGCTGCGGCTGTCGGTGCTGGCCGCCCAGGTGGAACCGCACTTCCTGTTCAACACCCTGGCCGGTGTGCGCAGCGCCATCGCCACCGACCCGGCACGCGCCAGCGGCATGATCGACCGCCTGGTGGAGTACCTGCGCGCCGCGATACCGCACCTGCGCAGCGACGGCAGCGCCGACACCACGCTGGGCCGTCAGCTGGACCTGGTGCAGTCCTACCTGGCGCTGATGGCCGCGCGCATGCCGCGGCTGGCCTGGCGGGTGGACGTGGACCCGGCGCTGCGCGCCCTGCCCTTCCCGCCGCTGATGCTGATCTCGCTGGCGGAAAACGCCGTCAAGCACGGGGTGGAGCCCAAGGTCGGCCCGGCGCAGGTGGAAGTCACCGCCCGGCGCGAAGACGACGGCCGGCTGGCGGTGACGGTGGCCGACGACGGCGCCGGCTTCCAGCAGGCCGGCGATGCCGGTGGTGGCCTGGGCCTGGTCAACATACGCGAGCGGCTGGCGCAGATGCACGGTGCGCGGGCCGCCTTGTCGCTGCGGGCCCGCACCGGCGGCGGCGTGAGCGCCACCATCACCCTGCCGGTGGACTGAAGAGAGCCCAGCCGCCATGCCCCGTGCCCTGATCGCCGACGACGAAGACCTGCCGCGCGCCGAACTGCGCCGCATGCTGCAAACGGCCTGGCCCGAGCTGGAGGTGGTCGCCGAGTGCGAAGACGGCCCGGCGGCCGTGGAGGCGCTGGACGCGCTGGCGCCGGAGGTGGCCTTCCTGGACATACGCATGCCGGGCCTGAGCGGGCTGGACGTGGCGCGGGCCGCCAGCGGGCGCTGCCACAGCGTGTTCACCACCGCCTACGACAGCCACGCGGTGGCGGCCTTCGACGCCGGCGCGGTGGACTACCTGCTCAAGCCCGTCACCGCCGAGCGCCTGGCGCAGGCCGTGGCGCGGCTGCGCGAACGGCTGGACGCCCGCGCCGCCGCGCCGGACCTGGAGGCGGTGGTCAGCCGGCTGGCCGCGCAATGGCGGGCAGCGCCCGGGGCGGCGGGTACCGCCGTTGGGGCCGCTGCGGCCGACCCGGCCACCCGGCTGCGCTGGGTCAGCGCCAACGTGGGCGACACCATCAAGATGTTCGGCATCGACGAGGTGCTGTTCTTCCAGAGCGACGAGAAGTACACGCGCGTGGTCACGCCCGACGACGAGGTGCACGTGCGCAAGGCCCTGAAGGACATCGCCGAGGGGCTGGACCCCGAGGTGTTCTGGCAGGTGCACCGCGGCGTCATCGTGCGCGCTGCCGAGATCGCGCGGGTGCAGCGCGACGACAACAGCCGCATCTGGCTGCACCTGAAGCGGCACGCGGAGCGGCTGCAGGTCAGCCAGGCCTGGGCCTGGCGCTTCAAGCCCATGTAAGCGGCGGCCGGGCGCCCGAGCGCTCTTCCGCCCGCTGCCCGTGTGTCCCACAATGGGGTTGCGCCCGACGGGGCGGCATGGTTCAAGGCCTGGGGCCGCTGCGCGCGGCACCGGCGATGCAGTACCGTCCGGGAGCCCCACGCCCTCATGTACGCCGACCTGCCTCGCCCCCCCGCCGCCGAACTTCTCGCGCGTGCGCCGGTGGCGCTGTTGCAGACCGACACCAGCGGCCGCATCGTCTGGCTGAACCGGCGTGCCGCGCAGCTGCTGGGCACGGTGGCGATCGGCGACCCCCTGGACAGCCTGTGGCATGCCGACACCCCCTGGCCGCCCGGCCCCGACAGCGCCGAGTTACGCCTGGCCGCCCACTGCGGACGCTGGGTGCAGGCCCACCGCGAGCCGCTGCCCGAAGGCGGCGTGCTGCTGGCGCTGCATGCCGTGGACGCGGTGCGCGCCGCCGAGGCCCGCTCCACGCTGGCCCTGGCGCTGGACCTGGGCAACATCACCATCTGGCGCCACGATCTGAAGAGCCAGCGCATGTACTACAGCGAGCAGGCCTGGCGCGTGCTGGACATCGCGCCGCGGCCGCAGGGCCTGTCGCTGGACGAGGTGCGGGCCTTCATACACCCCGACGACCTGCCCGGCGTGCTGGCCTCGGCGCAGCAGGCGCTGGCCACCGACCGGCCCACCGACATGGAGGCGCGCTACCGGCGCAGCGACGGCAGCTGGCGCCATGTGATGACGCGCCGCGTGGTGCTGCGCGACGACGAAGGCCAGCCCACCGCGTTTGTCGGCGTGGCGCTGGACATCACCGACCGCATGGAGCGCACACGGCACGCGCAGGAGATGGCGCGCCGCATCGAGCTGGTCACCCACACCGCGGGCATAGGCTACTGGACCAAGGAGCTGGGCCCGGCGCCGGTGATCTGGAGCGAGCAGATGCGGGTCATCTTCGGCCTGTCGCGGCACGAGCCGGTGCCCCGGTTCCGCGAGTGGCTGCAGCGCTTCGTGCACCCCGACGACCAGGCCCGGGCCAGCGCCGTGCTGGCGGCCTGGAACCGCAACCCCAGCGGCGCCATGGACCTGACGCTGCGCATCGTGCGTGCCGACGGCGAACCGGGCCATCTGCTGCTGCACACGCGGCAGGATGACAGCGCCCACCCGCCCTTGCGCTTCGGCGTGGTGGTGGACATCACGCGCCTGCGCAGCGCCGAGCAGGCGGCGCGCCACGCCGCCGAGCGCATCACGCTGGCAGCCCGCGGGGCCGGCCTGGGCACCTGGGAGCGCGACCCCAAGACCGGCATCGCCTACTGGGACGAGCAGATGTACCGCCTGCGCGGCCTGCCGGCCGCCACCGGCGAGCTGCCGCACGAACAGCGCATGGCCTGCGTGCACCCGGACGACCGCGACGAGGTGCGCTCGCGGTTCATGCAGGCCACGCAGGCCGACCTGCCGCTGGAGTACGAGTTCCGCGTGGTCTGGCCCGACGGCAGCGTGCACTGGCTGGCCTCGCGCGCGACCACGGTGTTCGACGAAGCCGGGCGGCCGCTGCGCCGCATAGGTGTCAACTGGGACATCACCGCCGTGCGCAACGCCGAGGCGGTGCGGCTGGAACGCGAACGTGCGCTGCACGAAAGCCAGGCCAAGAGCAAGTTTCTGGCACGCATGAGCCACGAGCTGCGCACACCGCTGAACGCGGTGCTGGGCTTTGCGCAGCTGCTGCTGGCCGACGAAACCGGCTGCGATGCGGCAGCGGCGGCGCGGCGGCGCCGGCTGGAGCATGTGCGCGTGGCCGGCCAACACCTGCTGGACCTGATCAACGACGTGCTGGACCTGGCCAGCCTGGAGGGCGGCGAGATGCGCATCAACCCCCAGCCGGTGGCCCTGGAACCGCTGGTGCAGCAGGCCCTGCCGCTGCTGGAACCACTGCGCGCCAGCCGCGGCATCACCGTGCAGGTGGGCGCCCTGCCCGGCGTGGTGCGTGCCGACCCGACGCGGCTGCGCCAGGTGCTGCTGAACCTGCTGTCCAACGCGCTGAAGTACAACCGCGCCGGCGGCAGCGTGCACATCGAGTCCGAAGGCCAGCCCGACGGCAGCACCGTGCTGCGCGTGCAGGACACCGGCCAAGGCATGAGCGAACAGCAACTGTCGAAGTTGTTCGAACCCTTCAACCGGCTGGGCGCCGACGAAGCCACCGAAGGCAGCGGCATAGGCCTGGCCATCGTCAAGGCGCTGGTGGAGCGCATGGGCGGCCAGGTGCGCGTGTCCAGCCGCGTCGGCGAAGGCAGCCTGTTCGAGCTGCAGCTGGCCAGCGCCGTCGCGCCGGCTCCCGGCGTCGAGGAAGCACAGACCCCCATGCCGGCGCCCTCCGGCCCGGTGGCCAGCCCGGCGCGCCGCGACCTGCTGTACATCGAGGACAACCCGGTCAACGCGATGATCATCGGCGAGCTGCTGTCACGCCGCCCCGACGTGACACTGCACGTGGCGGTGGACGGCGCCGGCGGCGTGGCCCAGGCCGCGGCGCTGCGGCCGGCGCTGATCCTGCTGGACATGCAGTTGCCCGACTTCGACGGCTTCGAGGTGCTGCGCCGCCTGCAGGCCGACCCGGCCACCGCCGGCATCCCCTGCATCGCGCTGTCGGCCAACGCCATGCCCGAAGACATACAGCGGGCGCTGAAGGCCGGCATGACCGACTACTGGACCAAGCCGCTGGACTTCAAGGCCTTCCTGTCGGCCATAGACGCGCTGTTCGGCCCGGCGCCCTGAGCTGCGACAGCCGGGGCCGGCTTCAACCGCCGCCGCGCAGCAGCTGCGCCGGGGCCACGCGCAGGCGCAGCAGCAGCCATTGCGCCCCGCCCACCAGGCTGCCCAGGCTCACCAGCAAGGCCACGGCGGCGCCGGTCCACAGCAGGCCGCTGGCGTCCAGCTGCAGCCGCCAACGCAGCAAGGCCAGGGCCAGCGCGCTGCCCAGCAGCACGGCAAAGCCCGCGGTCACCAGCGCCAGCAGCGTGTACTCCCAGCGCAGCACACGCCGCAGGCTGCCCAGCCGCGCGCCCAGCGCATGCATCACGCTGGCTTCGTAAACCTGGCGCGCACGGCTGGCGGCGACCACGCTGGCCAGCACCAGCAGGCTGGCGGCCAGGCAGGCACCGGCGATCACCGCCAGGCCGGCCCCGGCCTGGCCCATCAGCGCGCGCGTGCTGTCCAGCAGCGCCTGGGTGCGCACGCTGGCCACGTTGGGCGCGTCGGCAGCCAGGCGGTCTTGCAGGGCGATGGCATCGTCGGCCGACAACCAGGCCGCACCCACGTGGCGGGTGACGAACGGGTCCAGCACGCCGTCACTGAAGATGGCCTCCAGCCACAGCCGCGACTGGAAACGCCGCTGCGCATAGATGGCCGCCAGCTGAGCCTGCACCGGCTGGCCCAGGATCTCGAAACGCAGGCGGTCGCCCACCTGCAGGCCCAGGCGGTCGGCCTCGCGGTCTTCCATGGCCACGCGCGGCACGCTGTGGTCGCCCTCGGGCCACCAGGCGCCGCGGGTGAGCACCACGTCGTCGATGTTGCCCTGGCGGTGGCTGAACTTGTGTTCGTCGCGCGCCAGCTCGCGGCGACGCCAGTCGGCACTGGCCGTGAGTTCGTCGACGCCCACCGCCACCAGCCGCCCCAGCACCAGCGGGGCGGTCTGCAGCCGCTGCAGGCTGGGCTGGGCCTGCGCCGCAGCCTGCAGCAGCGGCAGCTGCTCGGTCTGCACGTCGTAGAACACCAGGCCCGGCACCTGCTGCGGCACGGTTTCGTGGATGGTGCGCAGCAGCGCCGCCACCACCAGCGTGCAGGCCACCAGCAGCGTGAGCGCCGAGCCCAGCGACAGCAGCGCCGCACGCAGCGGCGAACCCGGCCGCTGCAAGGCCGCCAGCGCCACACGCAGCTCGAAACCGGGGTGCCAGCGTGGATGCGCCAGCAGCCCGGTTGCGACACGGCGCAAACCGCGCAGCACGGCTTCCAGCAACAACAGCAGCAGGGCCGCCACCGCCACAAACGCCAGGCCGAAGCGGGCATCCGGCATGGCCGCCAGCAGCAAGGCCAGCACCGCTGCGCCGGCCAGCGCCGTCAAGGCCCAGGCCAGGCGCGGCGTGCGCAAGGCACCCCCGTCCAAGCCGCGGAACAGGCCGGCCGGGCTCACGGTCAGCGCCCGCCCCAGCGCCGGCAACGCAAAGGCCAACGCGGTCAACACGCCGAAGGCCATGGCCAGCAACAGCGGGCCGGCCAGCGCGCCGCCCGACACCGCCAGCGGCATGCGCGAAGCCGCCAACTGCAGGCCCGCCAGCGCCAAGGCCCCACCCAACACGGCACCCACGGCACTGGCCAGCAAAGCCAGTAACAAGACCTGCAGCAGCACCACCGCCGCCAAGCGGCCGTCACGCAGGCCCAGCGCGCGCAACGTGGCCAGCGTGCCCAGCTTGCCCTGCTGCCAGGCCTGCACGCTGTTGAAGACGCCCAGCCCGCCTATGAACAGCGCCGAAAAGCCCACCAGCAGCAAACCCGAGCTGACCTGCGCCAGCACCTCGGCCACACGGTCGCTGCGGTCGGTGACGCTGCGCAGCTCCACCGGCGTTTCCGGGAACGCGGCGGCAAGGGCGGCCCGCCAGGTGTCGGGCGGCGTGTCGGTGCGCACGCGGTAGCGGTAGCTGACGCGGCTGAAGGCTTGAACCAGCTCGGTGGCGGCCAGGCCGCCGTCGCCTATCAGCACCGGCGCGCCGGCCCACTCGGCGCGCAGGCTGCGATCGGGCTGCTGCAACACCAGCGCACGCACCGCCAGCGTGGCCTCGCCTATCTCGACGCGGTCGCCCACCGCCAGGCCCAGGCGGCGCGCCAGCAGCGGATCCAGCGCCACGCCCCACAGGCCATCACGCTGGGCCAGCAGCTCCGCCAGCGGCTGGGCAGGCTGGGTGTGCAGCGTGCCCACCAGCGGGTAGGCGGCGTCGGTGCTTTGCAGCTCCACCAGTTGAGAAGGCCCCCAGGGGCGGGCCCCGCCCGGCGCGGTGTCTCCCGGCGAACGGCCATCGGCCACACGCAGCATGCTGCGCAGCTGCACCACGCGCGAGACCTGGCCGCGCTCGGCGGCCCAGGCCAGCAGGGCTTCGTCCAGCGGCTGGGTGTGGCGCAACTCGATGTCGCCGCCGAACATGGCGCGCAGCTCGCCCTGCAGCGACACCGCCACCTGGCGTGTCAGGCCGCCGCCGGCGGCCACCAGCGCCACGCCCAGTACCAGGCAGGCGGCAAACACCCACAGCGTGCGCGCGCTGCCGCGCAGGTCGCGCCAGGCCAGGTCAAACAGAAAGCGCATGGGCGCGCTCGTGCGGCGCTGCGGCTTCTTCGTGCAGGCGGCCTTCGTGCAGCTGCAGCACCCGGTCGCAACGGCGGGCGAACGCCAGGTCGTGCGTGACCAGCACCAGCGTGGCCCCGCTGTCGCGGTGCAGCTCGAACAGCAGCTCGCGCACCAGCGCGCCGGTGTGGTCGTCGAGGTTGCCGGTGGGTTCGTCGGCCAGCAGCAGCCGCGGCTGGTGCACCAGCGCCCGGGCAATGGCCACGCGCTGCTGCTCGCCACCGGAGAGCTGGCTGGGGTAGTGCGACAGCCGTTCACCCAGGCCCACGCGGCGCAGCAGCGCGCGTGCCCGCGGCAACGCCTCGCGCTGGCCGGCGATCTGCAGCGGCAGCGCCACGTTGTCCAGCGCGTTCAGGCTGGGCAGCAGGTGAAAGCTCTGGAACACGATGCCTATGCGGTCGCGCCGCAGGTCGGCCAGCGCATCACGGTCCAGGGTGGACAAGTCCTGGCCGTCCAGCAGCACGCGCCCGGCAGCGGGCTGCTCCAGCCCGGCCAGCAACAGCAGCAGCGAGGTCTTGCCGGAGCCCGAAGGCCCCACCACCGCCACGCGCTGGCCGCGGGGGATGTCGAGGTCCACGCCCCGCAACACCTCGACGCGCGCGCCAGCCAGCGCGTAGTGCATCGCCAAGCCTTCAAGCCGGATCATGGCCGCAGTATCGCCCGGCCGTGATGGCCCGGCGCGCGGCGGGGCGCTGCGTCGCAACGCCCCGCCGACACTCAGGCCGGCTCGGGCTCCAGCAGGCCCCGCTTCTTCAGCAGCGGCTCCACCACCGGGGCCCGGCCGCGGAAGGCGGCAAAGGCACTGGCCGGGTCCACGCTGTTGCCGGCGGCGTAGACATGGCGCCTCAAACGCTCGGCCACCTCGGCCGCAAAGGGGCTGCCGGCCTCGGCGAAGGCGTCGTAGCCGTCGGCGTCCAGCACCTCGGCCCACAGGTAGACGTAGTAGCCTGCGGCGTAGCCGCCGGCAAACAGGTGCTGGAAGTGCACCAGCCGGTGGTTCTGCCCCACCCCGTGCGGCAGGCCGTGCTCGCGCAGCAACTCGGCTTCGAAGGCGCACAGGTCGGCCGGCGGTTCGGCGTCGGTCAGCGAATGCACCGCCATGTCGGCAATGGCACTGGCCGTGTAGCGCACGGTCTCGAAACCCTGGTTGAAGCGGCGGGCCCGCTGCAGGCGCGCGATCAGCTCGTCGGGAATGGCTTCGCCGGTGCGCCAGTGGCGGGCATGGCGGCGCAGCACCTCGGGCTCGGTGATCCAGTGTTCGAACAGCTGGCTGGGCAGCTCGACAAAGTCGCGCAGCACCTGGGTGCCGGACAAGCGCTCGTAGGTGACGTCCGACAGCAAGCCGTGCAGGCCGTGGCCGAACTCGTGGAACAGCGTACGCGCGTCGTCCAGCGACAGCAGCGTGGGAGCCGCCCCGCCGTCGCCGGCGCTACCGCCCTTGGCGAAATTGTTGTTGTTCAGTATCACCGGCAGTTGCGTGCTGCCGTCGCCGGGCACCACGTTGCGGCTTTGCCAGCGCAGCGCGCTCATCCAGGCACCGCTGCGCTTGTTGGGGCGTGCGAAGTTGTCCTGCAGGAACACGCCTATGGCCTGGCCGCCGGCGTCGCGCACCTCGAAGGCACGCACGTCCGGGTGGTAGACCGGCAGGTCCGGCCGCGGCAGGAACTGCAGGCCGAACAGGCGGCCGGCGCAGTCGAAGGCGGCCTGGGCCACGCTCTCCAGCCGGAAATAGGGCTTGATGGCCGCTTCGTCCAGCGCGTAGCGGCGCTGGCGCACCTTCTCGGCCCAGTAGCGCCAGTCCCAGGGTTCGATGGTGGTGTCGCCGCCTTCCTGCCGCACCACTTCCAGCAACTGCTGGCGCTCGCGTTCCACGGCCGCCAGCGCGCGCGGCCAGACCTCACCCAGCAGCCGCTGCACGGCGTCGCGCGTGCCGGCCATGGTGTCGGCCAACGCGTAGTCGGCGTAGCTGGTGTGGCCGTGCAGCGCGGCTTGTTCGCGGCGCAGACGCAGGATGTCGCGCGCCACCTCGCGGTTGTCCTGCTCGCCGGCGTGCTCGCCGCGGCTCACCCAGGCCCGCCAGGCCTGCTCGCGCAGGTCGCGGCGTTCGGAGAAGGTGAGGAAAGGCACGATCAGCGAGCGCGACAAGGTGATCACCGGCTGCGGCAAGCCGCGGTCGGCGGCCGCCTGGCGTGCAGCGTCGCGCGCAAAGTCCGGCAGGCCGGCCATGGCTGCGTCGTCAGGCAGCGCCAGGTGCCAGTGCGACTCTTCGTGCAGCACGTTCTGCGCGAAGCGTGTGGTCAGCGTCGCCAGCGACTCCATGATCTCGGCGTAGCGCTTGCGCGGCGCCGGTGCCAGGCGGGCGCCTTCGCGCACGAAGTCCAGGTGCAAACGCTCCAGCAGCCGCAGCTGCTCGGGCGCCAGGCCCAGCTCGTTGCGCTGCTCGTGCAGCACATCCAGGCGGGCGAACATCGCGGGGTCCAGGTACACCGCGCTTTCATGCGCCGCCATGGGCGCCGCGATGGCCCGCTGCACCGCCTGCAGCTCGGGGCTGGTGGCCGACGAGGCCAGGTTGTAGAACACCGAGGCGACGCGGGCCAGCCGGCGGCCGGCGCGGTCGAAGGCGGCCACGGTGTTGTCGAAGCTGGGCGCCTCTTTCAAAGACGCGATCACGGCCAGTTCGGCCAGGTGCTCGCGCATGGCCTCGCGCAGGGCCGGTTCGAAGTGCTCGGCGCGCAGGCGCTCGTAAGGCGGCAGGCCGAACGGGGTGTCCCAGGCCTGCAGCAGCGGGTTCTCGCTCATGGTGTCGCTCCCGGTGGCCGGCTCACTGCCCACGGCGGATGGCGATCTCGTCGTCTTCGCGGTAGCGGCGGTCACCGCAGTTGACCAACCATTCCTCGCGCCGCAGCTCCGCCGCGGCGGCGTCGGTGGTCCACTTCTGGTTGCGGTCGTTCCAATCGTCAACGCGGGCCGTCAGCGCATCGGCCTTGGCGTTGTAGCTGCGCACGATTTCTTCACTGCCGGTGGTCAGCTCCTGGCGTTCTGCTTCCAGGGCCACACGTTCCTTCTCGAGATCGGCGCGGTCCTTGTTCAGCGTGTTGCGGTGACGCTCGACCATGCGTCCGCTGCCCATCTTGCCGTCGTTCAGGTCCTTGGCACGCTTGTTCCACTCTTCGATCTTGTCGGCGTAGGCCTGGGAGCGCGCGGTGAACGCCTCGCTCCTCACACGAAGCTCTTCGATGGCGCCGCGCTCGGCCTCCAGCTTCACCTGGTCGGCCTTGACTTGCTCCATCTCGGCGTCCAGCGGGGCGCGGCGGCCTTCCACCTCCGCCACATTCACGCGAACGGCCTCCTGCTCCTTCATGCAGACACGCAGTTCCTCGCGCGTCAGCAGCGGCCCGCCACCGGACCCGCCGCTCAAGGTCCTGCTGGCGGCGCCGGGGGTTTGCGCCAGCGCAGCCGGCGTCGGCAGACAGGCCAGGGCCACCAGGGCCGACAGAGCGCCGGCTTGCAGCAAAGAGATGGACTTCATGGGCATCCTTCGTGGGGATTGGGTCAACACGCGGCGAGCCGCCGTTCGGCCGGCCGAATGGGGCATTTTGCCACCGCAGGCCTGGCCCCAATGGCGCTGTGGCACAGTGCTCGGCCTGCACCGTCGGCGCCGCTGAAGCGGCGTCCGCTGACGCCGTTGACGGCCGCCCCACCGCATGCCCCCCCACGCCGCCCATGCACGACACCCACCAAGACCCCTACCTCTGGCTCGAGGATGTCCTCGGCGACCGCGCCCTGGCCTGGGTGCGCGAGCGCAATGCAGCCACCGAACAGCAATTGCAGGCCGCGCCCGGCTTTGAAGCCCTGCGGGACAGCCTGCGCGAGGTGCTGGACTCGCCGGCGCAGATCCCGTACGTCGCTAGACGCGGCGATCATCTGTACAACTTCTGGCGCGACGCTGCCAACCCGCGCGGCCTGTGGCGGCGCACCACACTGGACGAGTACCGCCGCCCGCAGCCGGCCTGGGAAACGCTGCTGGACCTGGACGCGCTGGGCCGCGCTGAAGGCGAAAACTGGGTCTGGGGCGGTGCCACCTGCCTGGGCCCGGCCAACCGGCGCGCCCTGCTGGCCTTGTCGCGCGGCGGCGCCGACGCCAGCGTGGTGCGCGAGTTCGACCTTGTCGAACGGCGCTTCATCGACGACGGCTTTGTGCTGCCCGAGGCCAAGACCCAGCTTCAGTGGCTGGACGAAAACACGCTGCTGGTCGGCACCGATTTCGGCCCGGGCAGCCTGACCGACTCAGGCTACCCGCGCGTGGTCAAGCGCTGGCGGCGCGGCCAGCCGCTGGACCAGGCCACCACGGTCTTCGAGGTGCAGGCCAGCGACATGGCCGCCTGGGTCAGCGTGGACCCCACGCCCGGCTATCAGCGCACGGTGCTGACGCGCATGGTCAACTTTTACAGCACCCAGCTGTGGCTGCTGGCTGAAGGCGGGCATGGCGATGAGCGCGTGCAACTGCACAAGCCCGACGACGCACAGCTGTCCTTCGAACGCGACCTGCTACTGCTGGAGTTGCGCGGCGAATGGACCGCCGGCGACGGTACAGGACACCCCGGCGGTTCGCTGCTGGTGGCCGACGCCGCCGCCTGGCAGGCCGGCCAGCGCGAGGTGAGCGTGTTGTTCTCGCCCACCGCCACCCGCTCGCTGCAAGCCTGGACCGCCACGCGCGACACCTTGCTGCTCACGGTGCTGGACAACGTGGCCAGCCGCATTGAAGAGTGGCGCCGGGTGGACGACAGCCGGGGTGACGGCCGCTGGCAGCGCCGCGAAGTGGCGGCGCCCTACCCCGGCGACCTCTCGGTGGCCGCCTTGCACGACCCGCTGGTGGCCGACGACCCGCTGGCCGAGGACTACCTCCTCAACGCCGCCGACTTCCTGCAGCCCGACTCGCTGCAACTGGGCCGCACCGGCAGCGATGAACGCGAGCTGCTGAAGTCGCGCCCCAGCTTCTACGACGCCAGCGGCATGCGCGTGGAGCAACGCTTCGCCCGTTCGCGCGACGGCACGCGCGTGCCCTACTTCGTGGTCTGGCCGCGCAACGCCCAGGCCAACGGCCACAACCCCACGCTGCTGTACGGCTACGGCGGCTTCGAGATCTCGCGTACGCCCAACTACTCCGGCACCCTGGGCCGCGCCTGGACGGGCGCTGGCGGCGTCTACGTGCTGGCCAACATACGAGGCGGTGGCGAGTTCGGCCCGGCCTGGCACCAGGCGGCGCTGCGGGATCGGCGCCAGAACAGCTACGACGACTTCATCGCCGTGGCCGAAGACCTCATCGCCGCCGGCATCACTTCCCCGCCGCAGCTGGGCATCAAGGGCGGCAGCAACGGCGGCCTGCTGGTGGGCGCGGTGATGGTGCAGCGCCCGGAGCTGTTCGGCGCCGTGGTCTGCCAGGTACCGCTGCTGGACATGCGGCGCTACCACCACCTGCTGGCCGGCGCCTCGTGGATGGCCGAGTATGGCGACCCCGACAACCCCGACGACTGGGCCTTCATTTCCCGCTACAGCCCCTACCAGAACGTGCGCGCCGGGCAGCACATGCCGCCGGTGCTGTTCACCACCAGCACACGCGACGACCGCGTGCACCCCGGCCACGCGCGCAAGATGGCCGCCCGCATGCTGGAACAAGGCCACCGCGTGCTGTACTGGGAAAACATCGAAGGCGGCCATGGCGGCGCGGCCGACAACCGCCAGACGGCGCAGATGATGGCGCTGGAGTTCAGCTTCCTGCGCCAGACGCTGATGGCCGCGCGCTGAAGCCGCCCTGCCCCATGCTGCCCTGGATAGAAGACGGCACCGAGCTGCCGCCGGCGGCCAGCGCGCTGGGGCCGGACAGCGACGCACCGGGCCTGGTCGCGGCCGGCGGCCGCCTCAGCCCGCAGCGCCTGGAAGAGGCCTACCGCAAGGGCATCTTCCCCTGGTACGGCCCCGGCCAGCCGGTGCTGTGGTGGAGCCCGGACCCGCGCATGGTGCTGCCGGTGGCCGAGTTCCGGCTGTCGCACTCGCTGCGCAAGACTTTGCGGCGCTTTCTGCGCACGCCGGGTTGCGAGCTGCGCTTCGACAGCGACTTCCGCGCCGTCATCATGGCCTGCGCCGCCACGCCGCGCGAAGGCCAGGGCGGCACCTGGATCGTGCCGGCCATGGTGGACGCCTACACCGCCTGGCACCGCGCCGGCCGTGTGCACAGCGCCGAAACCTGGGTGGACGGCGAACTGGTGGGTGGCCTGTACTTCGTCGCCATAGGCGGCATGGTGTTCGGCGAATCCATGTTCGCGCGGCGCACGGACGCTTCCAAGATCGCGCTGGCGGCCCTGGTCGCCGCCTGCCGCAGCCGCGGCGTGACGCTGATCGACTGCCAGCAGAACACCGGGCACCTGGCTTCGCTGGGCGCGCGGGAAGTGCCGCGTGTGCAGTTTGAACGGCACCTGGCCCTCACCCTGGGGAGGCCGGACGGCGGCGATTGGACCTATGATCCCGCCGCCTGGCGCAGGCTGTCCGACCAGCTGCTGATGCCAGGGTCCGCAGACGAGGCTTCGTGACGCACCCGAAGGAACTGCCGCTGCGGTCGCTGCAGTTCTACGCGACCGCCCCCTACCCGTGCAGCTACCTGCCCGGGCGCCAGGCACGGTCGCAGGTGGCCACGCCCAGCCACCTGATACACGCCGACACCTACTCGGGCCTGGTGGCCGCCGGCTTCCGGCGCAGCGGCATGTTCACCTACCGGCCCTATTGCGACGGCTGCCGCGCCTGCGTGCCGCTGCGTGTGCCGGTGGACGGCTTCGAACCCAACCGCAGCCAGCGCCGCGCCCGCAAGGCGCACGGCCAGCTGAAGGCGCGGGTGCTGCGCCTGTGTTTTGTGCCCGAGCACTACCAGCTGTACCTGCGTTACCAGGGCGGGCGCCACAGCGGCGGCGGCATGGACCACGACAGCGTGGACCAGTACACCCAGTTCCTGCTGCAAAGCCGCGTCAATTCACGCCTGGTGGAGTTTCGCGAGCCGGGCGTGGGCGACGAACCCGGCGCGCTGAAGATGGTGACCATCCTGGACGTGTTGTCCGATGGCTTGTCGGCCGTCTACACCTTCTACGAACCCGACGCCGGCAGCAGCTACGGCACCTACAGCGTGCTGTGGCAGATAGAGCAGACACGCCAGCTCAAGCTGCCGCATGTGTACCTGGGCTACTGGATCGCCGAGAGCCCCAAGATGCTCTACAAGGCGCAGTTCCGGCCGCACCAGTTGCTGATAGACGGGCGCTGGCAGGCACCGCCTGAGATCTGATCGGGCTGCTGGTCGACAGAGGGGCGACAGAGCAGCCGCACGCCAGCATAGGCGCGCGGTGAGGATGGGGCAGGCCGGCCTGTGCGCCGCCCGATATCGGTGCTCGGCCGGCCTGCCCCACCCTCACCCGGGCGGCGATGTGCCCCACCCGCTGTGAAGCGCTGCTGTGTTCCTGGACCCCGCCTCGACCGTTCTCAGCGGGCACAGGGCAGGCCCGGCGAGCACCGATATCGGGCGGCGCGCAGCCGGGCCTGCCCTGTGACCGTTGCGCGCGGCTGCTGATTGCAAGCGATGAAGCCGACTTCAGCTCCCGGACCAAGCCCCTTCGCCGCTCACGCTCGCCCTTCCGTCGTGCTGCAACTTCAGCAGGTGCGCCAGCAGCGAGCGTGCAGCCACCGGGTGCAGCGCGGCCGGCACATCGTCGTACACCAGCGGCAGCAACTCGGGCAGGCTGGCCGATGCCTGGCGGGACAAGGCAGCCACCACCTTGGCCTCGCGCTTCAGGCGGTGGGCGATGAGCCCGCGCAACACGGCATGGGGTTCGCCCACCAGGAAGCCGTGGCCCGGGGCCAGCCACTGCAGGTCTTCGCCCAGCAGCTCGTTCAGCGAAGCCAGGTAGGCCACCATGTCGCCGTCCGGCGGGTTGATGACCACCGTGCTGCCTTGCATCACGTGGTCGCCGGTGAACAGCAAGCGCTCGTGCTCCAGCAGAAAACACAGGTGGTTGCTGGCATGGCCCGGCGTGTGCAACACCCGCAGGGCAACGCCGGGGGCGGCCTCCATCACCTCGCCGTGCACCGGCTGGTAGGCGGGTGCGAACGTCGGGTCCTGCCACTCGGGGTGCGCCGCCACCCGCCCCCACACCGGCGCGCCGGTGGCCGCGGCCAGCAGCGGCGCCGCCGGTGAGTGATCGCGGTGGGTGTGGGTGGTCAGGATGCGGGTGATGCGCCCTGGCGCCGCCGCCAGCAGCGCCTGCACATGCGCTTGCATGGCCGGGCCCGGGTCTATCACCGTCCACCGGCCGCTGTCGCCCTCGCCGGCCCCCACCAGGTAGCTGTTGGTGCCCGGCCCGGTCATGGGCCCGGGGTTGGGTGCGGTCACGCGTATGACGTTCGCCGACAGGCGCACCGGCACGCCCGGCAGCAGCTCGGTGGACACATCGCCGCGGCCTTCCGGGTCCAGGCGTGCGATCTCGGCGTAGGGCAGTTCATCGGGCAGCACCACGCGCGGCCCGCGTTGATGGTTGCCGCGGCGTGGCATCACCAGGCGTATGTCGCGGCGCTGGCCCGCCTCAGCCCAGGCGTCCTCGGCGCGATGGAAGCGCCCCAGGTCGGCCAGCGTGCGCTGGGTCACCGCCATCAGTTTCAGGCCCCGCGCCGGCTCCAGCGCTGCCGCAGGGCGCAGCCACATCAGCTCCACCGCCTCGCCGTTGTCGGCCACCGCCTGCTGGCCCGGCGGCGCCAGCACGGCGAAGAAGCGGGTGTCAAAACGCAGCGGCATGCCCGGCGGCGTCAGCCAGTGGCTGTAGTAGGCCAAGCGCCCCACGGGCAAGCTCAGGCCGGCGGCTTCGCACAAGGCGGCCAGCGTGGTCTCGCCGCGTTGCAGGCGCTCGCGCCAGGGCGCCAGCTCGGGCAGCGCAAAGGGCCCGTCAGCCAGCAGCAGGCCCACTTCCTCAAAACACTCGCGCACGCCGGCCACGGCGTAGTCCAGCGCCCCTTCGTCCAGGCCCAGCCGGGCACTGAGGCCGGCGTCGTCAGCACCGGTGCAGTAGCGGTGGGCGGCGCGGTCGCCGGCGTCCAGCACGCCGCCGGGGAACACCACCGCGCCGCTGCGCTGGTCGCCGGCGCGCTCGGCGCGGCGCAACATCAAGACTTCCAGGCCGTCTTCGCCGTCACGCAACACCAGCACCGAAGCCGCCCGGCGTGCGCCCGGCGGCGTGACATGAACTGCACTCACTTCACCACTCCTTGTGCCAGCAGCGCCTCTATGCGCGCCGGCTCGTAACCCAACTCTGCCAACACCTCCCGCGTGTGCTGGCCCACGGCAGGCGCAGGCTGCGGCGGCGCGGCCGGCGTGCGGTCAAAACGCGGCGCGCTGCCGGGTTGCACCACACCGTCCACCGTCGCGAAGCTGCCGCGCGCGCGGGCGTGCGGGTGTGCCGCCGCCTCGCCAAAGTCCAGCACCGGCGTCACGCAGGCGTCGCTGCCTTCGAACAGCGCCGCCCACTCGTCGCGCGTTCGGCTGGCGAACAAGGCCTGAAGCGCCTGGCGCAGGGGCGGCCATGCACTGCGCTCGTACTGCTGCGGCACATAGCGCGGGTCCAGGCCGCTGCGCTGGGCGAAGACGGCAAAAAACTTGGGCTCCAGCGCGGCCAGCGCCACCCAGCGCCCGTCGGCGCAGGCGTAGGTGGCGTAGAACGGCGCGCCGCCGTCCAGCAGGTTGCCGCCGCGCTCGGCGCCCCAGCTGCCGGCGGCCTTCAGGCCCCAGAACAGCGAGGCCAGCGAAGCGGCCCCGTCCACCATCGCAGCGTCCACCACCTGGCCGCGGCCGGAGCGCTGGCGTTCCCACAAGGCCACCATCACCCCCAGCACCAGGTACAGCGCGCCGCCGCCGTAGTCACCCACCAGGTTGAGCGGCGGCAGCGGCGCGCTGCCGGCCGGGCCCAGGGCATGCAGCACGCCGCTCAGCGCAACGTAGTTAAGGTCGTGGCCGGCCTGCTGCGCCAGCGGGCCGGTCTGGCCGAAGCCGGTCATGCGGCCGTAGACCAGCGCCGGGTTGCGAGCCTGGCAATCGGCCGGGCCCAGGCCCAGTTTCTCGGTCGCACCGGGGCGCAGGCCTTCCACCAGCACGTCGGCGGTGTCCACCAGGGCCAGCACGGCATCGCGGCCGGCGGCTTGTTTCAGGTCCAGCGCGATGGAGCGGCGCCCGCGGCCGTTGACGTCGAAGCGGCGCTCCATGGCCAGGCCCAGGCCGCTGGGTTCGGTGCGGTCCACGCAGATGACGTCGGCCCCCAGGTCGGCCAGCAGCCTGCAGGCCATGGGCACCGGGCCAATGGCGGCGAGTTCTATGACCCGCAGCCCCTGCAGCGGGCCTGTCACAGGAAGCAGGGCCCCAATTCGCGCAGCTCCACCGTGGCCCAGGCAGCGGCCGGGCACAACGCGGCGATGGCCAGCGCCTGCTCGCGCGACACCTGCTCGGAGAGCAGGAAAAAGCCGCCTACAAACTCCTTGGCCTCGGCGAACGGGCCGTCCACCACGCGCAGGCGGCCTTCGCGCTGTTGCAGCCGCGTCTGCGGGCTGCTCAGTGCCTGTGCCGCCACCAGTTGGCCCTGCTGCTGCAACTGTTCGGCAAAGGCCAGCATCTGGGCGTAGACCTGCTCGCCCGCTTCGCGCCCGCGCTCCTCGCGCTGGCCCGGCGGTTCGACGATCAACAACATGTACGCCATGGCGGCCTTCTTTCAACTGCGGTTCAGCCCGTGCTCTCGCGTGACAGCAGCGCGGTGGCGGCTGCCACGCCCTCGCCCACCGGCACGCCCAGGGCCTGCAAGGCGGCCTGCACCCCGCCCAGCGCACCCAGCAGGCCCACGCCATTGTGGTCGCCCAGGTGACCTATGCGGAAAACCCGACCCTGCAGCGGGCCCAGTCCGCCGCCTATGGACACCTGGAAACGCTCGCGCGCCAGGGTGCGCAGGCGGTCCACGTCCAGCAGCTCGGGCTGCACCGCGATGGCGGTGACGGCCGCGGCGCGGCTGGCGGCGTCGCGGCAGAAGAAGTCCAGCGCGCCGCCCTGGGCCCAGCCGGCCACGGCGGCGTGCACCACGCGCGTCAGCAGCCGGTGCCGCGCCAGCGCCTGCTCCACACCTTCGGCGAACAACAAGCCCAGCGCCGCTTCCAGCCCGGCCATCAAGGCCAGCGGCGGCGTGCCGCAGAACTTCTGGTACGACAGGCTGCCGCGGCGGCGCTGCCAGTCCCAGTAGAAACGCGGCGCCGGGTTGGCGGCAGCGCAGGCCAGCGCGCGTTCATTGCAGGCCATGAAGGCCAGGCCCGGCGGGCACATCAAGCCCTTCTGCGACGCCCCCAGCACCACGTCGGCACGCAAGGCCTGCATGGCCAGCGGCTCCACGCCCAGCGAGGCCACGGCGTCCACCACCAGCAGCGCCGGGTGCTCGGCGGCATCGATGGCGGCGCGCAGCGCGGCCGGGTCGCTGGTGGTGCCGCTGGCGGTGTCGGTGTGCACTGCGAACACGGCGGTGATCTGGTGCGCGCTGTCGGCGCGCAAGGCCTGCGTCACTGCTGCCCCGTCTATGGGATGCCCCGGCAGCCAGGGCGTGCGCACCACGCGCCGGCCCAGCGCCTCGGTCTGCGCCGCCCAGGACTCGGAGAAGTGCCCGGTGCCGGGCAGCAGCGCCAGGCCGCCCGGTGGCAACAGGTTCTCGACCACCGCCTCCCAGGCGCCGTGGCCGTTGCAGGCGTAGAAGAAGATCTCCGCCGACTCGCTGCCCAGCAGCCGGCGCAGGCCTTGTTCGCAGGCGGCGATGGTGGCGTCCACACGCGGGTCGGCCAGGTCCATGGGCTGGCGCTGCATGGCGTGCAGCACTTCGTCGGGCACCGGCGAAGGCCCGGGCGAGTGCAGCAGCCGGCGGCCGGGAATACGGCGGATGTCAGGCATGGTGGACGGGTGTTGCGGCCCGCTCAGGGCCAGTTCGGTTTGCGCTTGTCCAGGAAGGCCTGCACGCCTTCCAGCGCGCTGTCGTCCATCATGTTGCAGGCCATGGTGATGGCCGCATCGTCGTAGGCGGCGGCGATGCCGGTTTCCAGCTGCCGGTAGAACAGCTGCTTGCCCAGCGCCAACGCCACACGCGGCTTGCCCACGATGCGCTCCACCAGCGCCGCCACCGCGGTGTCCAGTTGCTCGGGCTCGGCCACGCGGTTGACCAGGCCGCGCGCCAGCGCTTCTTCGGCAGAGATGAAGTCGCCGGTGACCAGCATCTCGAAGGCCGCCTTGCGCGACAGGTTGCGCGCCAGCGCCACGCTGGGCGTGCTGCAGAACAGCCCCAGGTTGACGCCGCTGACGGCAAAGCGCGCCTCGCTGGACGCCACCGCCAGGTCGCACATGGCCACCAGCTGGCAGCCGGCGGCGGTAGCGATGCCCTGCACGCGGGCGACCACCGGCTGCGGCAGGCGTTGCAGGCTCATCATCATGCGGCCGCACTGTGCAAACAGGCGCTCGTAGTAGGCCTGGGAGGGCTGGTCGCGCATCTCGCGCAGGTCGTGCCCGGCGCAGAAGGCGCGGCCGGCGGCGGCCAACACCACCACGCGCGCCGATTCGTCCATGGCCAGGCGGTCCAGCTCGGCCTGCAAGGCCTGCAGCAGGCCCTCGGACAGCGCGTTGAAGGCCTGGGGGCGGTTCAGCGTCAGCGTGACGACGCCGCGCGAGTCCTTCTCGCTGAGCAGCAGGGGTTCGGGGGGCTGGGTCATGGACGGCTCGGATGCCCCTATCGGGCTTGCGCCGCATCGTAGCGCGGCGGCGCGGCAGACGGCCGCACCCGCTACCCGATGGCCGACGAGCTCCGGGCCCGTTCGCGCAATTGAAACTTCTGTATCTTGCCGGTGCTGGTCTTGGGGATCTCTTCAAACCGTATCTCGCGCGGCACCTTGTAGCCGGCCAGCAGGCTCTTGCAGTGGGCGATCAAGTCCTGCGCCGACACCTCGGCGCCGGGCCGCAGTTCCACAAAGGCCAGCGGCGTCTCGCCCCACCTGGCGTCGGGCTTGGCCACCACGGCGCAGGCCAGCACGGCCGCATGGCGGTACAGCGCGTCCTCCACCTCTATGGAGCTGATGTTCTCGCCGCCGCTGATGATGATGTCCTTGCTGCGGTCCTTGATCTTCACGTAGCGGTCGGGCTCCAGCACCGCCAGGTCGCCGGTGTGGAACCAGCCGCCGGCAAAGGCCTTGTCGGTGGCGGCCGGGTTCTTCAGGTAACCCTTCATCACGATGTTGCCGCGGAACATGATCTCGCCCATGGTCTGGCCATCGGCCGGCAGCTCGGCCAGCGTGTCGGCATCGCGCACCGTCATGCCTTCCTGCAAGGCGTAGCGCACGCCCTGGCGGCCGTTCAGGCGCGCCTGCTCCGACAAGCTTTCATCGGCCCAGACCGGCCGCTTCACCGCCACCGCAGCAGGGCCGTAGACCTCGGTCAGGCCGTAGACGTGGGTGATGTCAAAGCCCAGGCGGGCCATGCCTTCGATCATGGCCGCCGGCGGCGCGGCGCCGGCCACCAGGCCGCGCACGCGCCGGTCCATGCCGCGGCGCTGGTCTTCCGGCGCTGCGATCAGCAGGCTGTGCACGATGGGCGCGGCGCAGTAGTGGTCCACGCCGTGCTCGCGCATGGCCTGCAGGATGGCGGCAGCCTCAACCCGGCGCAGGCAGACATGGGTGCCGCCTTGCATCGCCACCGTCCAGGGGAAGCACCAGCCGTTGCAGTGGAACATGGGCAGCGTCCACAGGTACACCGGGAACTGCGGCATGGTCCAGGTGACGGCGTTGCCCACCGCGTTCAGGTAAGCCCCACGGTGGTGCGTGACCACACCCTTGGGGTCGCCGGTGGTACCGCTGGTGTAGCTGACGGCGATGGCGTCCCATTCGTCCACCGCGCCCTCCAGCCGCGCCAGCGGCTCGTGGGCCGCCAGCCAGGCTTCGTACTCCAGCGTGCCCAGGCGTTCGCCGGGGCCGCTGTACTCGCTGTCGCACACGTCCACCACGCGCGGCGTGCGGCCGTGTTCGTCGCGCAGCAGTTGCAAGGCGCGCGCCATGGTGGGTGAAAACTCGCGGTCGGTGATCAGCACCGACGCCTCGCAGTGGTTCATCTGCCAGGCCAGCAGCGCGGCGTCCAGGCGCGTGTTCAGCGTGTTCAGCACCGCGCCCAGCGCCGGCACCGCGTAGTGCGCCTCCACCATCTCCGGCGTGTTGGACAGCATCACGCTCACGGTGTGGCCGCGCGCCACACCGGCGGCCGCCAGCGCCGCCGCCAGGCGCGCGCTGCGGTCGCGGCACTGGCGCCAGCTGTAACGGCGTGTGCCGTGCACCACGGCCGGCAGGTCGCCGAAAACCTCGGCGCTGCGTTCGACAAAACTCACCGGCGTCAGCGGCGCGTAATTGGCGGGCCTGCGCTGCAGGCCGTGTTCGTAGATGTTCATGGTGGTGCCCCACCGCCGGCAGGCAGCCGGCGCAACTGCCATCGTAGGCGGCGGGGTGCCGGGCCTTCCATTAAGCGAATCCCGTTAAGCACAAACCCGCTGTGCCACGCGCAGCGCGCTCCCAATAATGAGCCGGATTCGACAACAACACGGCCGCCCGACAACGCGCGCCCCGGCATGGACCAAGACGTCATCCTCGAGACGCGCGACCTGGTCAAGGAGTTCAAGGGCTTCGTCGCCGTCGACCGGGTGAACCTGAATGTGCAGCGCGGCCACATCCACGCGCTGATCGGCCCCAATGGCGCCGGCAAGACCACCTGCTTCAACCTGCTGACCAAGTTCCTGGTGCCCACGCGCGGGCAGATCCTGTTTGACGGCCGCGACATCACCAAGGAAAAGCCGGCGCAGATCGCCCGGCGCGGCGTCATACGCAGCTTCCAGATTTCCGCCACCTTCCCGCACCTGACGGTGCTGGAAAACGTGCGCGTGGCGCTGCAGCGCAGCCTGGGCACGGCATTTCACTTCTGGAAGTCCGAGCAGTCGCTGCAGTCGCTGCACGGCCGCGCGCTGGAGCTGCTGGACACCGTGGGCCTGCGCGACTACGCCGGCCACGTGACGGTGGAGCTGCCCTACGGCCGCAAGCGCGCGCTGGAGATCGCCACCACGCTGGCCATGGACCCCAAGCTGATGCTGCTGGACGAACCCACGCAGGGCATGGGGCACGAGGACGTGGAACTGGTCACCCAGCTCATCAAGAAGGTGGCGGCCAACCGCACGGTGCTGATGGTGGAGCACAACATGAACGTGGTGTCCTCCATCGCCGATCGCATCACGGTGCTGGCACGCGGTGCGGTCATCGCCGAAGGGCCTTACGCCCAGGTGTCCAAGAACGCGCAGGTGCTGCAGGCCTACATGGGCAGCGAAGAAGTCGAACTGCAGGGCGCCCATTCATGAGCACTGAACTGCTGCGCCTGAGCGATGTGCACGCCTGGTACGGCGAGTCGCACATCCTGCACGGCATCAACCTCAGCGTGAACCGCGGCGAAGTGGTCACGCTGCTGGGGCGCACCGGCGCCGGGCGCACCACCACGCTGAAGGCCATCCTGGGCCTGGTGGGGCGGCGCAGCGGCTCCATCACCATCAACGGCACCGAGGCCGTGAACCTGCCGCCGCACCGCATCGCCCACCTGGGCCTGGGCTACTGCCCCGAGGAACGCGGCATCCTCACCAGCCTGAGCTGCGAGGAAAACCTGCTGCTGCCCCCGCCGGTGGCCAGCGGGGGCATGAGCCTGGACGAGATCTACACGATGTTCCCGAACCTGAAGGAACGTCGCGCCAGCCCGGGCGGCCGGCTCTCGGGCGGCGAACAGCAGATGCTGGCCGTGGCGCGCATCCTGCGCACCGGAGCCAGGCTGCTGCTGCTGGATGAGATCAGCGAAGGCCTGGCGCCGGTCATCGTGCAGGCGCTGGGCCGCGCGATACGCACGCTGCGCGAGCGCGGCCTGACCATCGTGATGGTGGAGCAGAACTTCCGCTTCGCCGCGCCGCTGGCCGACCGCTTCTACGTGATCGAACACGGGCGGGTCATCGAGCAGTTTGCCGCCGCCGAGCTGGAAGCCCGGCGCGAGATGCTGCACGAGGTGCTCGGGGTCTGAGGGATGGATGGCGCCGCCGGCGCCGTCACGAGGGTGTTTCGCAACCTTTTTCTGGCAAGGAGACAGTCGAGATGAAACGCAAGCTGATGGCTACGCTGGTGGGTGCGCTGTTTGCGGCAGGTGCCGCGCAGGCCCAGATCTCCGATGGCGTGATCAAGATCGGGGTGCTCAACGACATGTCGGGCCTGTACGCCGACCTGTCCGGCCAGGGCTCGGTGCTGGCCGCGCGCATGGCGATCGAAGACTTCGGCGCCGCGGCCAAGGGCCTGAAGGTGGAAATCGTCAGCGCCGACCACCAGAACAAGCCCGACGTAGGCTCCACCATCGCCCGCACCTGGTACGACGTGGACAAGGTGGACGTCATCGTGGACGTGCCCACCAGCTCGGTGGCGCTGGCGGTCAACCAGATCACGCGCGAAAAGGGCAAGGCCTTCCTGAACTCCGGTGCGGCCACGTCCGACCTGACCGGCAAGGCCTGCAGCCCCAATACCATCCACTGGACCTACGACACCTGGATGCTGGCCAACGGCACCGGCAGCGCCATCGTCAAGACCGGCGGCGACAGCTGGTTCTTCCTGACGGCCGACTACGCCTTCGGCCATGCGCTGGAACGCGACACCGAAGCCGTGGTCACCAAGAACGGCGGCAAGGTGGTGGGCAAGGTGCGCCACCCGTTCCCGGGCAGCGACTTCAGCTCCTTCCTGCTGCAGGCGCAAAGCTCCAAGGCCAAGATCATCGGCCTGGCCAACGCCGGTGGCGACACCATCAACAGCATCAAGCAGGCGGCCGAGTTCGGCATCACGCGCAGCGGGCAGAACCTGGCCGGGCTGCTGGTGTTCCTGACCGATGTGCGCGCGCTGGGCCTGCAGACGGCGCAGGGCCTGATCTTCACCGAGACCTTCTACTGGGACCTCAACGACCAGACGCGCGCCTTCGCCCGCCGCTTCTCGGCCCAGGCACCGCGCAACAACTACCCGACGATGATCCACGCCGGCGTGTACTCGGCGGTGCTGCACTACCTGAAGGCCATAGAAGCCATCAAGACCGACGACGGCGCCAAGGTCATAGAGCAGATGAAGAAGATGCCCACCGACGACCCGCTGTTCGGCAAGGGCACGGTGCGCGCCGACGGCCGCAAGATCCACCCCGCCTACCTGGTGGAAGTGAAGAAGCCGTCGGAATCCACCGGCCCCTGGGACTTGTACAAGGTGCGCGCCACCATCCCGGCCGACCAGGCTTTCCGGCCGCTGTCGGAAAGCGAGTGCCCGCTGGTGAAGTAGCTCCCTGCAGCGCCTGCGGCGCCTCCTCCTCGCAGGGGGCGCCGCCCTTCGCTGACGACACAACCCAGATGGCCCACCGATGACCGAGATTTTCGGAGTTCCCACCGCCGCGCTGTTCGGCCAGTTGCTGATCGGGCTGATCAACGGCTCGTTCTATGCGCTGCTGTCGCTGGGGCTGGCGGTGATCTTCGGCATGCTCAACATCATCAACTTCACGCACGGCGCGCAGTACATGATGGGGGCCTTCGTGGCCTACCTGCTGCTGGAAAAGCTGGGCGTGGGCTACTGGTGGGCCTTGCTGTTTGCCCCGCTGATCGTGGGTGCCACCGGCGTGGTGATAGAGCGCACCATGCTGGCCCGGCTGTACAAGCTGGACCACTTGTACGGCCTGCTGCTGACCTTCGGCCTGGCGCTCATCATCCAGGGCCTGTTCCGCCAGCAGTACGGCTCGGCCGGCCTGCCCTACCGCATCCCCGACCAGCTGGTGGGCGGGCAGAACCTGGGCTTCATGTTCCTGCCCAACTACCGCGCCTGGGTGGTGGTGGCCTCGCTGATCGTGTGCCTGGGCACCTGGTACGTCATAGAGCGCACCAAGCTGGGCGCCTACCTGCGCGCCGCCACCGAGAACCCGCAGCTGGTGCAGGCCTTCGGCATCAACGTGCCGCGCATGATCACGCTGACCTACGGCTTCGGCGTGGCGCTGGCGGCGCTGGCCGGCGTGATGGCCGCACCCATCTACCAGGTGAGCCCGCAGATGGGGGCCGACCTCATCATCGTGGTGTTCGCGGTGGTGGTCATAGGCGGCATGGGCTCCATCATGGGCGCCATACTCACCGGCTTCGGCCTGGGCGTCGTCGAAGGCCTGACCAAGGTCTTCTACCCCGAGGCCTCGGCCACGGTGATCTTCATCATCATGGCCATCGTGCTGCTGCTGCGTCCGGCCGGCCTGTTTGGTACGCAGAAGTGAGCTCATGAGCACACCCGCCACCCCCTCTTCCAGCGCCTCTCCCGGCGCAGCTTCCGCCGTCGCCGCCGGCACCTCGCGCAGCGACCAGCGCACCCACCTCATCGTGTTCGTGGCCATGGCGGTGCTGCTGGCGCTGGCGCCGCTGGTGGTCTACCCGGTCTTCATGATGAAGGTGATGTGCTTCGCGCTGTTTGCGTGCGCCTTCAACCTGCTGATCGGCTTCGGCGGCCTGCTGTCCTTCGGCCACGCCATGTTCCTGGGCTCGGCCAGCTACGCCTCGGCGCACGCGGCCAAGGTGTGGGGCCTGACGCCGGAGCTGGCCATCCTGTTCGGCACCGCCTGCGCCGCACTGCTGGGCTGGCTGGCCGGCCTGCTGGCCATACGCCGGCAGGGCATCTACTTCGCGATGATCACGCTGGCGCTGGCGCAGATGGTGTTCTTCTTCAGCCTGCAGGCGCCGTTCACCGGCGGCGAAGACGGCATACAGGCCGTGCCGCGCGGTCACCTGTTCGGGCTGGTGGACCTGAGCCAGCCGCTGGCCATGTACGCGGTGGTGCTGGCCATCTTCCTGGCCGGCTTTGCCTTCATCTACCGCGTGATCCACTCGCCCTTCGGCCAGGTGCTCAAGGCGATACGCGAAAACGAACAGCGCGCCACCTCGCTGGGCTACGACACCGACCGCTTCAAGCTGATGGCCTTTGTGCTGTCGTCCACGCTGGCCGGGCTGGCCGGCGCCACCAAGGCCATCGTGTTCCAGCTCGCTTCGCTGACCGACGTGCACTGGACCATGTCCGGCGAGGTGGTGCTGATGACGCTGCTGGGCGGCATGGGCACGGTGTTCGGGCCGGTGGTGGGCGCGGCGGTGATCATCACCATGCAGAACTACCTGGCGCAGCTGGGCGCCTGGGTCACCATCGTGCAGGGCGGCATCTTCGTGCTGTGCGTGCTGGCCTTCCGCCGCGGCATCGTGGGCGAGCTGGGCGCCTGGCTGAAGAAGTCGCTGTAGCGCTGCAGCGGGGGCGTTAAAGCGCCGGCGCCAGGGGAGGCGCCGGCGGCCAAGCTCAGGGGCTGATCATCCAGGCTGCCGGCGAAGTTACGCTGCCGGCAAAGTCACGCGATTTGTGGCTTGGATTTGTGGCTCAAGGCGCCTCGCGCTGCCGCTCACGGTCGGCCGCCGCATGGCGCGCCTCGGTGGGCAGGCGCAGCCAGTTCGCGGCACGGTCCACCGCCCGGCCCGTGGCATGGGCTCCCCGCTCCACGCCGCGCGAGGCCGCGCGGGCACCCTTTTCCATCGCACCCTCGGCCTTGAGCGCCGCGTTGGTGGTGTGGTGAACCACCTTGTCGGTGGTGCCGCCCGGGCTGGCGCTTGCGCCGGCCATGGCCAGCAGCAACGCGGCGCCGGCAGCCAGTTGTCTCCACGGGGTGTTCAGCGGGTTCATCATCTTTCAGCGGGCCGCCCCAAGCACAGCAGGCGGCGTGTGTTGAACATGAGCTCAGTATGGGCAGCGCGGGCCGCGGCGTCTGTAGGACGAGGCCGCCAGCCTGCGTCCGATCTCACGCCGCGGCTGCGGCATCATGGCGGCCTTGTGTTCGACCCAGGATCCCGGCATGCCCCGCACCCCCCGCGAAGACGACGACACCCCCGACACGCCCACCCCCGAGCGCACGAACCGGCTGGAGGAACAACTGGCCTTCCGGTCGCGCTTCGTGCTGGTGTTCGGCGCCATAGACGACCGGCTGGCGCAGGCCACCTGCCGCCGCCTGCTGGCGCTGGCGGAAGAGTCGGAGCAGCCCATCACGGTGCTGATCTCCTCGCCCGGCGGGCACGTGGAAAGCGGCGACGCCATACACGACATGATCCGTTTCGTGCGCGCGCCCGTCACCACGGTGGGCACGGGCTGGGTGGCCAGCGCCGGGGCGCATATCTTCCTGGCGCCGCCCAAGGAGCGCCGGCTGTGCCTGCCCAACACACGCTTCATGATCCACCAGCCCAGCGGCGGCGCCGGCGGCACCGCCAGCGACATCGCGATACAGGCCAAGGAGATCATCCGCATGAAGGAACGCATCGCCGGCGTGATCTCGCGCCAGACCGGCCGCCCGCTGGCCCAGGTGATGATCGACGTGGAGCGCGACCACTGGATGAGCCCCGACGAGGCCATCGCCTACGGCCTGGTGCAGCGGGTGATTGAAACGGCGGGCGACCTGCCGCGCTGAGGCGAGCCCACCCCTAGCGTTGACAGGCCCTAGACGAAGCGTTGCAGCTTCAGCGCCACGCCCAGGTCGCCGGCCACCGTGAACTTGCCGGTCATGAAACCGGTGGTCGGGTCCAGTTCGCCGCGCAGCAGCGCCGCCAGGTTCTGCTGCGAGATGCTGATGGTGCAGTCGGCGTCCACCGGCTCGTTGTGCACCCGGGGCGGCACGCTCTTGCCGTCTATGACCACCACGCCATCGGCGCCGCAGTCGAACGTCAAGGTGGCGCCCAGGCCTTCGGCGGCGCCCACCTTGGCGCGCAGGGTTTCGGTGCAGTCTTGCAGGTTCATGGTCTTGTCTCACATGCCGGCGCCGGGTGCGCCACGGCGGCATGCTAGCGGCCGGTGCGCCGGCCCGGGTGCGGGCAGCCCTGCCGTGGGCAACTCGCCGGCCTTGGCGCTATCCTGGCAAGCCGTTCACAGCCGAAGAACACCCGCATCGCCAGCCGGCGCGGGTGGGCATCGAGACACCCGGCAGCCGATCTGTTCATGACACCCCCTTTCCTCTCCCCGCGCAGCGGCGGCCTGCCGGGCCGCGCCGCCCCATGAGCCCCTCCCAGGACACCGAGCGGCGCAGCGCCCAGGAGCAGGCCCGGTTCGAGGCCATGCTGGTGGACATGTTCGAGCAGCGCATCAGCTTCAACACGGTGCTGGGCCTGAAGGTGGTGTCGGTGCAGCCGGGTGACGTGCGCGGCGAGTTCGAGATGCGCCCTGAACTGGTGGGCCACTTCGTCTACGGCCGCCTGCACGGCGGCGTGATCTCGGCAGTGCTGGACGCCATGGGCGGCCTGGCGTTGATGGTGGCCATTGCCGAGCGCCACCCCGCCGACACGGCCATGCAGGTGATGCACCGCTTCGCGCGCATGGGCACCATAGACCTGCGTGTGGACTTCCTGCGCCAGGGCCTGGGCCGGCGTTTCGTGGCGTCCACCGAGGTCACGCGGCTGGGCGGGCGCGTGGGCTCCACGCAGATGCGCCTGCACAACGACGAAGGGCAGCTGCTGGCCACCGGCGCAGCGGCGTACGTGGTGGCCTGAACGCCGCCGCGCAGGCGGCCGGGCCTTGCACTGAAGCCGGCAGCCCCCAACTGCGCGGCGCAACGGGCCCGTTGCCCTACGTCCAAACGCCCGAAGAAGCCACCGGTATGAAGCACTTGTCCTCCCGCCCACCGCTGCGGCCCCTCGCCCGCGCCCTGGGCCTGGCCGCTGCGCTGCTGGCAGCCGCCGTCGCCGGCCTGGCCCCACCCACCGCCGCGCAGGCGCGTACCGACGCCCCGCAGGCCGCGCCGCGGGCCGTCACCCCGCGCGGCCCGCTGACGGCGGAAGAGCAGGCACACATCGAGCTGTTCAGGCGCAGCTCGCCGTCGGTGGTGCACATCACCGCGCTGGGCCTGCAGCGCGACATGTTCTCCATGAACGTGCAACAGGTGCCGCGCGGCAGCGGCACCGGCTTCGTGTGGGACGAACAAGGCCACATCGTCACCAACTTCCACGTCATACAGGGCGGCAACGCGGTACAGGTGACGCTGGCCGACCAGAGCAGCCACGCCGCGCAGGTGGTCGGCGCCTTCCCCGACCGCGACCTGGCGGTGCTGAAGATCGCGGCGCCGCGCGACAAGCTGCCGCCCATTGCCGTGGGCAGCAGCCGCGACCTGCTGGTGGGCCAGCGTGTGTACGCCATAGGCAACCCCTTCGGCCTGGACCAGACGCTGACCCTGGGCGTGGTCAGCGCGCTGGGGCGCGAGATCGAGTCGTTCAACAACCGCACCATACGCGGCGTGATACAGACCGACGCCGCCATCAACCCCGGCAACAGCGGCGGCCCGCTGCTGGACAGCGCCGGCCGGCTGATAGGCGTGAACACCCAGATCGCCAGCCCCAGCGGCGCCAGCGCCGGCATCGGCTTTGCCATCCCCGTGGACGAGGTCAACCGCATCGTGCCGCGGCTGATACGCGACGGCCGCTTCACACGCCCCGCCGTGGGCGTGACCGCCGGCCCGGCGGCCTTGCAGCGCTCGCTGCGGCTGCCGCCGGGCATACCGCTGGTGCAGGTGCAGCCGGGCAGCCCGGCCGCCCGCGCCGGCCTGCAGCCGTTTCGCCGCGGCGCACGCGGCGAGGTGATCGCCGGCGACGTCATCACCGCCGTCAACGACCAGGCGGTGCGCGATCTGGACGACATGCTCACCATCCTGGAAGACCTGCAACCCGAGCAATCCGTGACACTCAGCGTCTGGCGGGCCGGGCAGACGCGGCGTGTGGCCGTGCCGCTGGGCGCCGGCCGCTGAGGCCCTTTCCCCTTCCACCTCGGGGCGCCTGATGAAGAACACCGACCCGCAAAGCCTGCTGCAGACCCTGCAAGCCCGGTTCGAGGCCCACCCGCACCGGCACGCCGGCCTGGCCTGGGCAGCGGTCGCGGCCCGGCTGACCGCCGACGCCGCCGCGCTGAAAGCCGTGGGACTGATGCAGGCCTCCGGCGGCGAGCCCGACGTGATAGGCCAGGACAGCGCCACCGGCCGGCACCTGTGGGCCGACTGCGCCGCCGAGAGCCCGGCCGGCCGCCGCAGCCTGTGTTACGACCGCGAAGCACTGAACGCCCGCAAGGAACACCCACCCGCCGGCAGCGCCGTGGAAGCCGCCGCCGCCATGGGCATAGAGCTGCTGGACGAGCCGCAGTACCGCGCACTGCAGCAGCTGGGTGAGTTCGACCTGAAAACCTCCAGCTGGATCGCCACCCCGGCGCCGGTGCGCGCACTGGGCGGCGCCCTGTTCTGCGACCGCCGCTACGGCCGGGTGTTCGTGTACCACAACGGCGCGCAGTCGTACTACGGCGCCCGGGGCTTCCGCGGCCTGCGGCGCGTGTAGCGCCGGCAGCGCCCGACCCCACGGCCGGCGCTGTCTATGATGGCGGCTGCGCGCAGCACCTTCACCAGAGCGCGGCGCGCCGTTATCAGGGAGTCCTCCCAAGTTGTTGAGGACGTACACATGAAGACCAGAGATGTCACGCTCGCCTCCGGCGAGACCTTTGTTGTTCCCCAGGGCATACAGCGCCTGGACTCCAAATCCACCCACGGTTGGCAGGTGCGCTACCAGGGCACCAAGTACTTCCCGGACGGGACCACCGGCCCCCAGCGCGCACTGCAGGCCGCCACGCGCGAGCTGCTGCACCGCATTGCCACGATGCCGGCCCCGGTGTCGCTGCGGCGTGCCCCCAGCCCGCGAAAGAGCTCCAACCTGCCGGCCGGCATTTCCGGCCCCATCCTGGAGATGCGCAAGCGCAAGGCGGAACCCGCGGCGGTGTTCTCGGTGCTGATTCCGCGCTTCGGCAAGACCAACCTGGTGCGCAAGGTGCACATAGGCACGCGCAGCAACTACTCGCAGGCGCGCTACGACACGGCCTTGTCCAAGGCCTTGCAGATACGCCTGCAGGGGCAGTCGGTCTACGAGGCCGACGCCACCCGGGTGCGGCGCCAGGCGGCCCGGGAAGTGCGCAAGGAACTGCAGGCCCGGCGCAGCGAGGTCTGACCCCGGCCGAGGCGGACCTCAGCCGGCAGACTCGTCGGTGGACGGCGGCAGCCCGGCGGGCTGGCCGCCCCGCCGCGCCTTCCTGCCGCGCGCCACTTCGGTTTGCAGCGCATCCAGCCGCGGCTCCCAGAAGCTGCGAAAGCGCCCCAGCCAGGCGTCCACCTCCCGCAGCGGCTGGGCATCCACCGAGTAGACCCGGCGCGCGCCGTCCACGCGCACCTGCGCAAAGCCGCTGTCGCGCAGCACGCGCAGGTGCTGCGACACCGCCGCCTGGGTGATGCCGAACTCCGCCTGCACGTGCTGCACGATGTCGCCCGAGCGCCGCTCGCCCTGGGCCAGCAGCTCCAGGATGCGGCGGCGCACCGGGTCGCCCAGCACATCGAAGGCGTGCATCACGGCGCGGCTTCCGGCGGGGGCGCCGTGTAGAACTCGGCGGTGCGCTCGGCGGCCGCGCGGGCCTGCGCCGCCGCCTCACCGGCGGCGATGTCGGCCTCGCCCCAGGCCTGGCTGCTGCCGCGCAGAAAGGCCTGCGCCGGCGGCGATGCGGCAAACGCGGCCTCGTCGAACCGGCTGTCCGGGGTTTCCAGGTGGCGCAGCAGGCCCAGCAGGCCCAGCTCCCAGCCCACGCCGGCAGCGCCCGGGCCGTAGGTCTGCCAGTGTTCGTCCAGCAGCGCGATGTGGCTGAGCGTCAGGCGCGTGCGCTGCTCACCCTGCTCGGCCAGCCGCAGCTCCACCCAGCTCAGCGTGTCGCCGAACTCCCAGGTGATGTCGAACAGCCGCGGCGGCTCGCAGGCGGTGATGCGGCCGCCGGCGTTGCCCTGCAGCTGGTAGCGGCCACCCAGCTTCAGTTCGCCCTCCACCGGCAGGAACCAGCGCGCCAGCCGCGGCGGGCTGGTGACGGCCTCCCACAGGTCGGCAATGCCGGTGTCGTAGGAGCGGGCCAGCGTCACCGCCCGCGCCTCCTGCCCGTCGCGTTGCAGCGAGCTCACCGTGCGCGTGGCGGTGCCCAGGTAGGCGTCGAGATCGAAGTTCAGCATGGTGCATCCTTTCGCACAAGTTTTGACTTATATAAATTCAATCTTGTACTGAACGAGCACCCCCGTCAAGCTCGGCGGCGGCCCGGCTTGGCCGGCAGGGTTTTGTCGGTCATCATGGCCGCTGCTGCCAGCCCCGCTGCACGCCCATGCCGCCCCAAGCCCCTGTGACCGACCTCAACCCCACGGTGGCCGAGATGGAGGCCCGCGTGGCGCGCTTTCGCCAGTTGCAGGCCACGGCCGACTACGTGGATGCCGGCATCCCGGGCTGCGAACGCAAGACCTACCGCGTGATCGGTGCTCAGCCAGGCGCGCCGCTGGCGGCCGAGGGCTTTCACCTCAACATCGTGCTGTGCGAGCCGGGCAAGTCCGCGCCACTGCACAACCACCTCACCCAGGAGGTGTTCGTGGCGCTGAGCGGGCGCTGGGAGGTGTTCTGGGGGCCGCAGGGCGAGCGCTGCGTGGTGCTGGAAGCCTGGGACACCATCAGCATCCCGCCCGGCGTTTCGCGCGGGTTTCGCAACATCGCGCCGGAGCCGGCCTACCTGATGGGCCTGGCCAGTGGGCAGGACCCGGGCTTGATCAACTGGCCGCAGCAGGTGCGCGCCGCTGCGGCGGCCGCCGGCGTTCAGTTGCCCTGAACGCAGCCCTGAAAGCGGGTCTCGGCGCCGGCCGACGAATGCACCGCGGGCGCCGCTTCGTTGAACGCACGCAGGCGCTGCAGTTCGCGCACGATGGCCGGCGGGAAGCCGCGGCGCCCGCCCCGGCGGTCGACCAACAAGTCGTCCAGGGCCTGCGCCGCCAGGTCGGGGTCGTGCCAGCACCAGGCCAGGCGGTTGGCCACGCGCGGGAACTGGGCGCACAGGCGCTGCGGGCGCCGGCCCACCGGCAGGCGGCGCAGCCACTGGCGCGCCGCTTCGCTGAGCACCCGGTCGCCGTCGCGCTCGGGGCGGCGCACACGCAGCCAGTGCGCCTGTTCGGCCTGCACGTCCGCAGCCGCACCGCCCAGCAAGTGCAGGGTCGGGACGGCAGGCGGCAGACGGGTCATGGACTCTGGTTTCGGCCGCGGCGGTGGCGGGCTGTAGGTATCGCCGCCGCCATCCGGTGACCAGTTGCAACGGCCGACGGCGGCGGTGCCGCGAGCTCAGGCCGGCGGCGCGCGCAAGGCACGGCTGAGCAGCAGCACCGGCAGCAGCCCCACGGCCACGATGGCCAGCGAAGGCAGCGCCGCCTCGGCCAGCCGCTCGTCGCGCGCGAAGTTGTAGGCCACCACCGCCAGCGTGTCGCTGCCAAAGGGGCGCAGCACCAGCGTGGCCGGCAGTTCCTTCATCACGTCCACAAACACCAGCAGCACCGCGGCCAGCGCCGAGCGCTTGAGCAGCGGCAGGTGCAGCGCGGCAAAGATGCGCCGTGCCGGCGCCCCCAGCAGCCGCGCCGTCTCGTCCAGGCTGGCCGGCACGCGGCTGTAGCCGGCTTCCACCGACTGCAGCGCCACCGCCGAGAAACGCACCAGGTAGGCATAGACTAGGCCGAACACGGTGCCGGTGACCAGCGCCGCCGCGCCGGCCTGCGGCCAGCGTTGCTGCAGCCAGGCCATGGGCAGCAGCACGCCTATGGCGATCACCGCGCCCGGCACGGCATAGCCCAGCGACAAGGTGCGTGCCGCCAGCTGCAAGGCGCGGCCGCCGTGCCCGCCGCCGCGGCGCATCACGAAGGCCAGCGCCAGGGCCAGCAGCGTGGCCGCCAGTGCCGCACCGCCGGCGAGCTTGAAGCTGGTCCAGGACCACTGGGCAAACCGGGCCAGCGGCAGGCCGAACTCGCCATGCACCGCCTCGCGCCACAGCAGCCACGACAGCCAGCCCACCGGCAGCACAAAACCCAGCAGCACCGGCGCGGCGCACAGGACGATGGCTGCGCCGGCCGCCGCGCCGCGCAGCGGCAGCGGCTGGGCCTCGGCCGAATGCGCCGCCTTGGCGGTGGCAAACCGCATGCGCCGCTGCGCCGCGCGTTCGGCCGCCAGCAGCGCTGCCACCACCAGCAGCAGCACCGATGCCAGTTGCGCCGCGGCGGTGGCATCACCCATCACCAGCCAGGCACGCAGGATGCCGGTGCTGAAGGTGGTGAGCCCGAAGTACGAGCCCACGCCGTAATCGGCCAGGGTCTCCATCAGCGCCAGCGCGGTGCCGGCAGCGATGGCCGGCCGCGCCAGCGGCAAGGCCACCTCGATGACCCGCCGGCGCATGGGCGCCCCCAGCAGCCGCGCCGCTTCCATCATGCGCACCGCGCGCTCGCCCAGCGCGGCCCGCGCCAGCAGGTACACGTAGGGGTACAGGCACAGCACGAACAGCAGCGTGGCGAACGGCAGGCTGCGCACGTCGGGCCACAGCGCGCCGCGCACACCCAGCAGCTCGCGCAGCGCCGTCTGCACCGGGCCGGAGAACTGCAGCGCGTCGGTCCAGGCGTAGGCCAGCACATAGGCCGGCATGGCCAGCGGCAGCAGCAGCGCCCATTCGAAGAAGCGCCGGCCGGGGAAGCGGTACAGCGTCACCGCCGCCGCGGTGGCCGAACCCAGCACCACCACGCCGGCGCCCACGCCCGCTACCAGCCAGACCGACTGCAGCGCGTACGACGGCATCACGGTGCCGGCCTGGTGGCGCAAGATGGCCCAGGCCGCCTCGTCGAAGGCCAGCCAGGCCCCCAGCAGCGACGCCACGGGCAAGGCCAGCAACAGGCAGGCGAGGGTCAGCAGCGCGCGCATGGCGGGGCTGCCGATGGCCGGCAGGACGCCGCCGACATAAGAATGCAAACAATCCTCATTCGAAGCCGGTCATTATCATGGGCTGATGTTCCTGAGCATAGAAAGCGTCACGCTGCGCTACCCCGGCGCTGCGCGTGCGGCGGTGGAAGCGGTGTCGCTGGGCCTGCAGGCCGGCGAGATCGGCGCGCTGATCGGCCCCTCGGGCTGCGGCAAGACCACGCTGCTGCGTGCGGTGGCGGGCCTGGAGCGCCTGGCCGGCGGGCGGCTGGGCATTGCCGGCGAGACCTTGTCCGACGCCGCCTCGGGCCTGCACCTGGCCCCGGAACGGCGCCGCGTGGGCATGGTGTTCCAGGATTTCGCGCTGTTCCCGCACCTGTCAGTGGCCGACAACGTGGCCTTCGGCGTGGCCGCGCTGCCGCGCGCCGAGCGCCAGGCGCGCGTGCAGGAGATGCTGGCGCTGGTGGGCCTGTCGCAGGCCGGGCCGCGCGCGCCGCACCAGCTGTCCGGCGGCCAGCAGCAGCGTGTGGCCCTGGCGCGCGCGCTGGCACCGCGCCCGCGCCTGCTGCTGCTGGACGAGCCCTTCTCCAGCCTGGACGTGGACCTGCGCGAACGCCTGGCGCAGGAGGTACGCGGCATCCTCAAGGAAAGCGGCACCACCGCCTTGCTGGTCACGCACGACCAACTGGAAGCCTTTGCCCTGGCCGACGTGGTGGGCGTGATGAACCAGGGCCACCTGGAACAGTGGGACGACGCCTACACGCTGTACCACCGCCCGGCCTCGCGTTTTGTCGCCGGCTTCATTGGCCACGGCGTGTTCGCGCCGGGGCAGGTGGTGGCCTGCGCACAAGGCCGGTGCGTGCTGACGCCGCTGGGCGAGCTGCACGACGCCGCCGGCCGCCCCCTGCCCCAGGGCTACCCGCAAGGTGAGTGCGAGGTGCTGCTGCGAGCCGACGACATCGTGCACGACGACGCCAGCCCGGTGAAGGCCCTGATCGAACGAAAGGCCTTCCGCGGCTCGGAATTCCTCTACACCTTGCGGCTGGGTGGCGGCGAGCGCCTGCTGGCCCACGTGCCCTCGCACCATGACCACCAGGTGGGCGAGTGGATAGGCATACGCGCCGAGGTGGATCACGTGGTCACCTTCCCGCGCCAGACACCGGGTTGACGGCAGCGCGTAACAGCACCGTTTGAGGCACAGCGTCAGGAACACACGGACGCGGGGTGCAACTTTCCCCGTACGGCGTGCTCGAAATGGCGCCCGGTCCTATACTGGGCTCGAGTGTGGCGCTGTGCGGCATGCCGTGCGGCAGCCAGGTTGGCTGGTCGTGAAAGGGGCGCGTCGACGATGAGTGCCAAGCTGAAAGTTGCGGGTCTGCTGGCGGTGGGTGCGCTCACCGGCGCGCTGGCCACCATGCAGTTGCAGGCGGTTGCGCGCAATGCGCTGGCCCCGCTGCCGCTGGAAGAAGTGCAGCAGCTGGCTGCCGTGTTCGACCGCGTCAAGGCCGAGTACGTGGACCCGGTGGATGAGAAAAAGCTCATCAACGATGCCATCGCCGGCATGGTGTCCGGCCTGGACCCGCACTCGCAATACCTCGACAAGAAGACCTTCCGCGAGTTCCGCGAGAACACCGGCGGGCGGTTTGTCGGCATCGGCATAGAGATGAGCATGGAAGACGGCGTCGTGCGCGTCGTCTCACCCATAGAAGGCTCGCCCGCCTTCCGCGCCGGCCTCAAGCCCGGCGACCTCATCACCCGCATAGACGAAACGCCTGTTCGCGGGCTGACGGTGGACCAGGCCGTCAAGCGCATGCGCGGCGAGCCCAACACCCAGGTGCTGCTCACCGTGCACCGCAAGCTGGAAAACCGCAGCTTCCCGGTGACCATCATCCGCGAAGAGATCCGCATGCAGAGCGTGCGCGCGCGCATGGTCGAGCCGGGCTACGGCTGGCTGCGGATCAGCCAGTTCCAGGACCGCACGGTCGAGGACTTCGTGCGCAAGGTCGGCGAGCTGTACAAGGAAGACCCGCAGCTCAAGGGCCTGGTGCTGGACCTGCGCAACGACCCGGGCGGCCTGCTGGACGGCGCCGTGGCGGTGTCGGCCGCCTTCCTGCCGGCCGACGTGGTGGTGGTCACCACCAACGGCCAGCTGACCGAATCGCGCGCCACCTTCCGCGCCAGCCCCGAGTTCTATGCCCGCCGCGGCCTGGGCGACCCGCTGCGCCGCCTGCCCGCGGCCATGAAGAACGTGCCGCTGGTGGTGCTGGTCAACGAAGGCTCGGCCTCGGCCAGCGAAATCGTCGCCGGCGCGCTGCAAGACCACAAGCGCGCCACCGTGATGGGGGCGCAGACCTTCGGCAAGGGCTCGGTGCAGACCGTGCGCCCGCTGCCCAACGAGTCGGCGCTCAAGATCACCACCGCGCGCTATTACACGCCGGCGGGCCGCAGCATCCAGGCCAAGGGCATAGAGCCCGACGTCTGGCTGGACGAAACCGCCGAAGGCAACGTGTTCGCCGCGCTGCGCATGCGCGAGGCCGATCTGCAAAAGCACCTGCAAGGCGCCGACGAAGACACCAGCGGCGAAGCCGAGCGCGCACGCAACCAGGCGCGTGAAGCCGCCCGCGCCCGCCTGGAAGAGCAGTTGGCCAAGAGCAAGGAGCCGCCCAAGCCGCTGCCCGAATTCGGCAGCGCCGAAGACTTCCCGCTGCAGCAGGCGCTGAACCAGCTCAAGGGCCTGCCGGTCATCGCCAGCAAGACCGCCGGCGCCGAACAACGCGCCGACGCCTCCGGCGCCACGAACTGAGCGGCCGGCGCCCCTTGGCCGCCCCGCAAGCCCGCCACCCGGCGGGCTTGTGCTTTGGGCCCTGACCCACCGCGCGACGCCACCCCATGCACGACACCCAGCTGCAGCGCTACGCGCGCCACCTGCTGCTCGACGAGATAGGCGTGGAAGGCCAGCGCCGGCTGCTGGCGGCGCATGCGCTGGTGATAGGCGCCGGTGGGCTGGGCTCGCCGGCGCTGCTGTTCCTGGCCAGCGCCGGCGTGGGCCGGCTCACGGTGGTGGACCCCGACACCGTGGACCTCACCAACCTGCAACGGCAGATCGCCCACAACAGCAGCCGCGTGGGGCTGGCCAAGGCCGACTCGGCCGCCGCCAGCGTGGCGGCGCTCAACCCCGACCTGCGCCTGCGCAGCCTGGTGCGCCGCGCCGACGCCGCGCTGCTGGACGAACTGGTGCCCGGCGCCGACGTGGTGCTGGACTGCAGCGACAACTTCGCCACCCGCCAGGCCGTCAACGCCGCCTGCGTGCGCCACCGCGTGCCGCTGGTGGCCGGCGCCGCCATCGCCTGGGACGCCCAGCTCACCGTGGTGGACCCGCGCCGCGCCGACACGCCCTGCTGGGCCTGCCTGTTCCCGCCGGAGGCGGCGCACGAAGACGTGGCCTGCTCCACCATGGGCGTGTTCGCGCCGCTGGTGGGTATTGTGGGCAGCCTGCAGGCCGCGGAGGCGCTGAAGCTCATCGTGGGCACCGGCAGCTCGCTGGCCGGCCGGCTGCTGATGCTGGACGCCCGCAGCATGCGCTTCGACGAACTGGTGGTGCAGCGCCAGCCGCACTGCAGCGTCTGCGGTTCGCCGCCCGGTACACGCTAAAGCCTTGACGCCCGGCGGTGCGGCGCCGCACCGCCACGGTGCGGATTGGGGGTCCGGGTTTACAGTTCCCGCATGACCGACAGCTTCCGCCCTGCCCGCCCCGACGACACGCCCGCCGACGCCCTGACCGCGCCCAACTTCCCCAGCGCCAAGGAAGAAGCCGCCAGCGTGCAGCCCGTAGGCCCTTACGCCGGGCCCGAAAGCGCCTACCGGCTGGCCTTCACCGACACCGCCTTTCTGTTGCGCCAGGAGCTGCGCCCGGTGCGCATGCAACTGGAGCTGCTGAAGCCCGAGCTGGTGCAGCAGGAACAGGGCATCGAATCCACCATCGTCATCTTCGGCAGCGCGCGCATCCCGGCGCCGGAAGACGCCGCCGCGCGGCTGCAGCAGGCCGAGGAGCGCGGTGAGCCCACCGCGGTGGCGCGTGCGCGCCAGGCCGTGGAGATGAGCCGCTACTACGACGAAGCCCGCCGCTTCGCCGCCATGGTGACCGAAGGCACCCGCCACTGCGACGCGCCGGTGGTGGTGGTCACCGGCGGCGGCCCCGGCATCATGGAAGCGGGCAACCGCGGCGCGCACGACGTGGGCGGCAAGAGCATAGGCCTGAACATCGTGCTGCCGCACGAGCAGGCGCCCAACCCCTACATCACGCCGGAGCTGTGCTTCCAGTTCCACTACTTCGCGATGCGCAAGATGCACTTCCTGATGCGCAGCATCGGGCTGGTGTGTTTCCCCGGCGGCTTTGGCACCCTGGACGAGCTGTTCGAGGTGCTGACGCTGCAGCAGACCGGCAAGGTGCGCCGCCGCCCGGTGGTGCTGGTGGGCCGCGACTTCTGGGAGCGCCTGCTGAACGTGCAGTGGCTGATAGACACCGGCATGATCTCGCCCGGCGACGACAAGCTGTACACGGTGGTGGACACCGCCGAGGAAGCCTGGGCGGTGCTGTCGGCGCACTACGGCTTTGACGAGCCGCCCACCCAGACCGGTGCGTTTGCCGTGGACATCTGAAGCGCCGGCGCGCGGGGCCTGCGCCCGGGCGCAGGTAGCATCGGCGCCATGAAACGCCCCGTCTCTCTCCCGGTTTCCCTGATAGGCGCGCCCACCGACATCGGTGCCGGCGCGCGCGGCGCCAGCATGGGCCCCGAGGCCTTGCGCGTGGCCGGCCTGCAGCCCGCGCTGGAAGCCCACGGCCTGGAAGTGCTGGACCTCGGCAACCTGGCCGGCCCGGCCAACCCCTGGCTGCCGCCGGTGCAGGGCTACCGCCACCTGGCCGAGGTGGTGGCCTGGAACCAGGCGGTGCACGAAGCGGTGTACGCCGAGCTGCAGCAGCAACGCCTGCCGGTGCTGCTGGGCGGCGACCACTGCCTGGGCATAGGCAGCATCAGCGCCGTGGCCCGCCACTGCCGCGATGCCGGCAAGAAGCTGCGCGTGCTGTGGCTGGACGCCCATGCCGACTTCAACACCAGCGAACTCACGCCCAGCGGCAACATCCACGGCATGCCGGTGGCCTGCCTGTGCGGCCACGGGCCCAAAGAGCTGGTGGAGATCGGCGGCACCGTGCCGGCGCTCAACCCCAAGGCGGTGCGGCAGATCGGCATACGCAGCGTGGACCCCGGCGAGAAGCGCTTCGTGCACCAGGTGGGCCTGGAGGTCTTCGACATGCGCTACATCGACGAGATGGGCATGCGCCACACCATGGAGCTGGCGCTGGCCACGCTGGACGCCAACACCCACCTGCACGTGAGCTTCGACGTGGACTTCCTGGACCCGGAGATCGCGCCGGGCGTGGGCACCACCATCCCCGGCGGGCCCACCTACCGCGAAGCGCAGCTGTGCATGGAGATGATCGCCGACACCGGCCGCCTGGCCAGCCTGGACATCATGGAGCTGAACCCGGCGCTGGACGTGCGCAACAAGACCGCCGTGCTGGCCGTGGACCTGGTGGAAAGCCTGTTCGGCAAGAGCACGCTCATGCGGCAGTAGAGCCCGCCGCAACAGACGACGGCGGCCCCGGCTGGGCCGCACACTCCTCGAACACGCGCGCGCGGCAGCCGGCGCACACCGCCGGGTCCAGCCGCGGCACGATGTGCGCAATGGCCTCGCGCTTGGTGGCAAACAGGTGGTCGGCGCCCAGGCGCTCGGTGAAGCCCGTGGTCTGCCACATGGTCAGCACCTGGGGCCGCGGGCGGTGGAAGTACAGGTCGCCGCCGGCGGCCAGGCGGCGGCGGCGCTCCTGTTCCCACAGCTGCGCGCCGGCGGCGTCTATGAAGTTCATGCTCTTGCCCATCACCAGCAGGTGGCGCGGCGGGCCTGCTTCCGAGCCCTGGTTGGAGCCGTCACGCAAGGCCGCCAGCGCATCCGACACATGCGCCGCGGCACCGAACCACACCGGCCCTTCCATGCGCAACAGCTTGAGCTGCGGGCACTCGGGCTCGCCGGCCTGCTGCACGACGAAGGGGCGCTCGCGCCCCGGCGCCGGCGGTGCGTCAAAGACCATGGTGCGCAGCGCTGGGTGGGCCGTGCGGTGCAGGTACAGCACCAGCGACGCCGCCACACCGCCCAGGATGGCGGCCTCGATGGGCAGCAGCACCGTGGCCACCGCAGTGCCGGCGGCGATCAGCGCATCGGGCCGATCAGCGCGCCACAGCTCGCGCCAGGCCGTGGTGTCCACCAGCGCCAGCGCCACCGGCAGCAGCAGCGCGGCGATGGCCACCATGGGCACCAGCGACAGCACCGGTGCGGCCACCGCCACCAGCAGCAGCAGGCCCCCGGCCGCGAACACCCCGCCCAGCGGCGTGCGCGCGCCGGCCTGCCAGTAGGGCAGCGAGCGGTTCAGCGAGCCGCAGACCACGAAGCTGGAGAAGAACGAGCCCGCCACGTTGGCCAGGCCCTGGCCCAGGCATTCGCGGTCCACGTTCAGCGGCTGGTCGGTGCGCGCAGCCAGCACCTTGGCAATGGCCACCGTCTGGCCCAGCGCGATCAGCGTCAGGGCCAGGGCGGTGGTGGCCAGGCGCGGCAGGTCGTCCCAGGCCAGTGCCGGCGGCTGCCACACCGGCCAGGCCTGCGGCAGCGCGCCCACGCGCGCAATGGGCAGGCCCGCCAGCGCCGCCAGCACCACCGCCAAGCCGGTGCCGACCACCAGCGCCAGCAGCATGCCCGGCCAGCGCGGCGCCCAGCGCCGCAGGGCCAGCGCCGACGCCAGCGTCACCGCCGCCACCGCCAGCTCGCCGCCCTGCACCGCCTGCGGCCCCGGCACGATGCCGCGCAGCGCATGCCAGGCAATCAGCGCCGCCGCGCCGGTGGTGAACCCCAGCAGCACCGAAGGCGCGATGAAGTGGGTCAGGCTGCCCAGCCGCGTCACCGCCACCAGCAGTTGCAGGGCGCCCACCATCAGCGTCAGCACCAGTGCCAGGCGCAGGTACTCCGGCGTGCCGGCCGCCGCCATCGGGGCCAGCGAAGCGGCCAGCGCCAGCGCCAGCGTGTTGGTGGGCCCCGTCAGCACCAGCCGGCTGGAGCCGGCCAGCGCCGCCACCACCGCCGGCACGATGGCGCTGTACAGGCCCCACACCGGCGGCAACCCCGCCAGCGCGGCAAAGGCCAGGCCCTGCGGCAGCACCAGCACCACGGCCAGCAGCGCGGCCAGCAGGTCGGCGCGCAGCGTGCCGGCGTTGACTTCCAGCACCCAGGGCCCCAGCCAGCGCACCCCACGAAGCCGGCTGGAGGCGGCGGGTTCACGGGGCGCGGACGGCATGCAGCGAGGGTATCACCGCCCCCCACCACAAGGCCCCGGGCTTCGACCCCACCGCGGCGCGGCGCGCACACGGTGAACTAAGATGCGGCCATGCAACCGCAGTGGCGTCGATCGTCCAGCCAGCGCACGATCGGCCTCCTGGGCTTCGTGCTGCTGGCCGTGGCATTGGCGGCCTCGCTGGCGCCTTCGCCCGCGGCAGCACAAGCGGCTTCGGCACCCGCCGCCGACACCCCGCCTTCGGGCGCCGCGCAGCGCATCTACGAACGCACCCGCGAACGCCTGCTGCAGGTTCGCACGCTGCTGCGCACGCAGGACAGCCAGTCGTCGGTGGGTTCGGGCTTTCTGGTGGACGACGGGCGTTTCATCGTCACCAACTACCACGTGGTCAGCCAGTTTGCGCTGCAGCCGCAGCGCCACCGGCTGGTCTACGCCAGCACCGACGGGCGCCACGGCGCGCTGGAGCTGCTGGCCTTTGACGTGGTGCACGACCTGGCGCTGCTGCGTGCCGTGGAGCCCGAGGCCTTTGCCGGCCGCGGTGCCGTGGTGCTGCGCCCGGCCGATCTGCCCCTGCCGCGCGGCGGGCGCATCTTCGCCCTGGGCAACCCGCTGGACGTGGGCTTTGCGCTGTCCGAAGGCACCTACAACGGGCCGGTGGAACGCAGCTTTCTGCCCACGCTGTTCTTCGGCGGCTCGCTCAGCGCCGGCATGAGCGGCGGCCCGGCGCTGGACGATGCCGGCCGCCTGGTGGGCGTGAACGTGGCGACGCGGCGCGACGGCGAGCAGGTCAGCTTTCTGGTGCCGGCCGACCCGGTGCGCACGCTGATAGAACGCGGCCGCGACGCGGCGCCCGTCACCGCGCCGGCCTGGGGCGAGGTCACGCGCCAGCTGCTGGCGCACGAAGCCACGCTGGTGCAGCGCTTCATCGAGCAGCCCTGGCGCAACGCCGGCCACACACGCTGGAACGTGCCGGTGCCGCAGGAAACCTTCATGCGCTGCTGGGGCCGCGGTTCGTCGCAGGCGGTGCGCGGGCTGCAGTTCGAACGCTCCGACTGCACCATGGACAGCCGCGTCTTCGTGGGCCCGGGGCTGATGACCGGCTTCCTCACCGTGCGCCACGAGGCCTACGACGGCCGCAAGCTGGGCACGCTGCGTTTTGCCGAGCGCTACAGCGCCAGCTTCGACAACGAGTACATGGGCCAGGACGACCCGCGCCGCACCGCCCCGCGCTGCGTGGAGCAGACGGTGGATCGCGAAGGCCTGGCGCTGCGCGCCGTGGTGTGCCTGCGCGCCTACAAGCGCCTGGAGGGCCTGCACGACCTGTCGGTGCTGGTGGCCACGCTGGACGCCGCGCAGGAAGGCGTGCAAGGCCGTTTCGACGCCTACGGCATCAGCTTCGACAGCGCCCAGCGCCTGACCCGCCACTACCTCGACGGTTATTCATGGACCGACCCGGCCGCGTCGCGCTGATCGAGCTGTTCGAGCGCGACGGCCGCAGCGGCCGCGTGCTGGACGTGCACGCCTGGCCGCTGACGCTGGGCCGCGCGCTGGACAACGACGTGGTGCTGGACGACCCGCACGTCGCGCCGCAGCACCTGCGCCTGGCGGCGGCCGAGCCCGGCGGCGCGGGCATCGTGCTGGAAGTGCTGGACACCGACAACGGCGTGCTGTGGGGCCGGCGCAAGCTGGGCCGCGGCGCGCGTGCCGAACTGCCGGCCGAAGGCGCCGAGCTGCAGCTGGGCGGCACACGGCTGCGCCTGCGCCTGCCCGGCGAAACGCTGGCGCCGGAAGTGCCGCTGCCGCCGCGGCCGGCCTGGCCGCTGGCCAGCGGCGCGCTGCTGGCGGCGCTGCTGCTGTTTGTTCACTGGCTGAGCCTGGACCCGGGCGCCGACGCCGCCGCCTGGCTGCCGGCGGTGGCCGGCATCCCGGTGCTGCTGGCCGGCTGGTGCGGCGCCTGGGCGCTGCTGTCCAAGCTGTTCCAGCACCGTTTCGAGTTCGTGCCGCATCTGCGCATCGCCCTGCCCTGGCTGCTGGCCATCGAGCTGGTGGACAGCCTGTGGCCGCTGCTGGCCACCACGCTGGCGGCGCCGCTGCTGTGGCACCTGGGCCCGCCGCTGCAGGTGCTGCTGCTGGCGCTGATGGTGCGCCGCCACCTGGTGCAGGTGCTGCCGGCCCACCCGCGCGTGCTCACCGCCGTGGTGGCGGCGGCCACGCTCGCCGGCAGCGCGGTGTCGCTGCTGATGACCCACCGCAGCACCGATCGCCTGGTCCGCGCACCCTACATGAGCACGCTGCCGCTGCCCGGGCTGCACCTGGACAGCCCGGCTTCGTCGCAGGCGGTGCTGGAACGCATGGCGCCGCTGCAGGCGGTGCTGGCCGAACGCACCGCCCGCGCGCGCCGCGAAGACGCCGACAACGAGCTGGACGACGGCGGCGACGAGACCGAGGAGTAGGTCTTCCCCACGCCGGCGTTTGCTTCGCAACGCGGCGCCGGCCATCATCCCGCCATGGACTCGACGCTGCTCATAGGCATCTCCGCGCGCATCTACTACCCCGGCTCGGCCGGCGTGCCGCTGGAGGGCGTGTTCTCCAAGACCCTGCACTACCTGGAGCAGTCGGTGGCGCACTGGGTGCTGTCCGGCGGCGCGATGGCGGTGATGGTGCCGGCGGTGGACGCCACCAGCATCGTGCGCCGCAGCGACATCGACCTGGTGCACTACGCCCACACGCTGGACGGCCTGGTGCTGCAGGGCGGCAACGACGTGGCGCCGGAACACTACGGCGAGCAGGCGCTGCACCCCGACTGGGCCGGCGACCGCGTGCGCGACCTCTACGAAATGGAGCTGGTGCGCGCCTTCATCGCCGCCGGCAAGCCGGTGTTCGGCATCTGCCGCGGCCTGCAGCTGCTCAACGTGGCCCATGGCGGCTCGTTGTGGCAGGACATACGCACCCAGCGCCCCGAGGCCCTGGCCCACCGCGAGCCGGGCCGCTACGAACACCACCACCACAGTGTGGAGTTTGTGCCGGGCACGCACCTGGCTTCCTTGTTTCCAGGTGTACAGCGCGCCACCACCAACAGCATCCACCACCAGGGCATCAAGACCCTGGCGCCGGACTTCGTGGCCGAGGCGCGCTGCCCCGACGACGGCATCGTGGAGGCGATACGCCGCCGCGGCCCGGGTTTTGTGGCCGGGGTGCAGTGGCATCCCGAGTTCCACGATCCGGCGGATGCGGCCACACTCGACGACACGCCCATCCTGCTGGACTTCCTCGAAGCCGCCCGCCGGGCCCGGCGCCGATGAATGTCTTTGACCACCCCATGCAAGCCTTGTCTGCCGTGTCTGCCTTCCGCCGCCTGTTCCGCCCCGCCCCCTGGTCCCGTCTGCCGCTGCCGGCCTGGCGGGGGCAGCCGCTGCGCTGGCTGATCGCCGCCATGCTGGCGGCCGCGGCGCTGCAGGTACCGGCGCAGGCACAGGGGCAGGCACAGGGGCGGGCCGCGCCGGAAGCCGCCGGCGCCACGCTGCGCGTCGCCTCGGCCTTCGACCCGCAGACGCTGGACCCGCACGCCATCGCGCTGCTGTACCACTCGCGCGTGGTGTTCCAGATCTACGACTCGCTGGTGGGCCGCGACGAGCGTTTCAAGATGGAACCGGCGCTGGCGGTGTCGTGGCAGGCGGTCAACCCGCTGCTGTGGCGCTTCAAGCTGCGCCCGGGCGTGCAGTTCCACGACGGCAGCCCCTTCACCGCCGACGACGCGGTGTTCTCGCTGGAGCGGGCGCTGGCGCCGCCCTCGCAGCGCGCCTTCCAGCTCAAGGGCGTGACCGGCGTGCGCAAGGTGGACCCGCTGACCCTAGAGATACAGCTGGAAGCGCCCGACGCCGTGCTGCCCGAGAAGCTGCAGTTCATCGCGATGATGAACAAGGCCTGGTCCGAGAAGCACAACGTGCAGCGCGCCCAGGACTTCAACGCCAAGCAGGAAACCTTCGCCATACGCAACGCCAACGGCACCGGGCCGTTTGTGCTGGACCGTTACGAGCCCGACGTGCGCACCACGCTGCGACGCCACCCGGCCTACTGGGGCTGGAAGGACAGCCGCTCGGGCAACCTGCAGTCGCTGAGCTTCGTCACCGTGCGCTCCGACGCCACGCGCCTGGCGGCGCTGGCCAGCGGCGAGGTGGACCTGGTCATGGACCCGCCCTACCAGGACATCGCGCGCCTGAAGGCCGACCCGCGGCTCACGCTGACGCAGGTGCCGGACATCGGCCAGCAGTACCTCACCTTCGACCAGGCGCGCGACGAGCTGGAGTTCAGCGACGTCAAGGGCCGCAACCCCTTCAAGGACCTGCGCGTGCGCCGCGCCGTGTACCACGCCATCAACGTGCCGCTGATCATCGACAAGGTGCTGCGCGGCCAGGCCGAGCCCACCGGCGCCTTCCTGTCGCCCATGGTGGACGGCTCGCCGGCCGAGCTGGACAAGCGCCTGCCCTACGACCCGGCGCGCGCGCGCCAGTTGCTGGGCGAGGCCGGCTACCCCAACGGGTTTGCCATCACGCTGGACTGCGTGAACGTGGCCTGGCGCGAAAACGTGTGCCAGGCGGTGGCGGCCATGCTCACGCAGGTGGGCATACGCACCACGCTGCGATCCAGCCCCAGCAACCAGTTCTTCCCCAAGCTGTCGCAGGGCACGGCCAGCTTCATCGAGTACGGCTGGACGGCCAGCCCCGACGCCTGGAACTCGCTGAACGCCTTGTTCCGTACCTTCGACCGTGCCGGCTTCGGCACCTTCAACGCCGGGCGCTACAGCAACCCCAAGCTGGATTCGCTGATAGACGCCATCCGCACCGAGCCCGACCTGACGCGCCGTCGCGCCATGGTCACCACGGTGCTGCGGCTGGCGGGCGAGGACCTGCCCTACATCCCGCTGTACCGCCGCACGCTGACCTGGGCCATGGCCAAGAAGGTGTCGGTGGTGCAGTGGCCCAACGACACCATGGAGCTGCGCTGGGTGAAGGTGGGCACGCCGGCGCGCTGACGCGGCGGCGGCGGCCTCAGCCCGCTTCAGCCGGCCGAGGCCGGCTTGCAGGCGCCGTGGCGCTGGCGGAAGACCCAGGGGTAGACCTGGCCCGCGTTGGCGTGCAGACCGCGCCCCAGGGCCTTGGCCATGCGTTCCTGCTTGAGCAGCGGGCCGCGGTCGTCGCGGCCGCGCACGCTCCAGGCCCAGCCTTCTTCCACCATGCGCGTGCCCAGGTCGAACTGGGTGGTGGCCACACGCGCCACGCTGCGGCCATGGCGGTCGCGCGCCGCCACACGCACCGTCACCGTCTGGCCCAGGGCCAGCTCTTCCAGCATGCGGCGCGACTCCTCGCCGCCTTCCTGGCAGATCTCCGGCGCGTCCATGTCGCGCAGGCGCAGCGTCAGCGGCGGCTGGCCGGTGGCCGACACCACCAGCGTGTCGCCGTCTACCACCCGCAGCACCACGCCGGTCAGGGGCGCGGCGGCCGCGCGGGGCGGGTTCTGCTGCGCCAGCGCGGCAGCGCTCATCAGCAGGCCCAGGGGCAGTGCAAGCAGGGCGGACGGTCGCATGGCAAGGCGGTGGTCAAGGGGCCGGCACCTATGATGCCGCAGCGCCCCCGCCCGGCTCCGCCGCCGTGCCGTGCACGATGCCACGCCGGCGCCGCCGGGGCGGCGGCTGCAGCACCTGTTCGGCCTCGGCCAGCAGGCGCTGCAGGCGGTCGCCCAGCTTTTCGGTGCTGAGCTGCTCGCGCAGCCGCTCCACCATCAGCGGCAGCGCAAACGGGCTGGGCACCTGCAGCGCCACGTGGTCCAGCGGGGCAGCGGCCAGGCGCTGCAAGGTGTGTTGCAGCCGCTGGGCCTCCAGCTCCTGCGACAAGACCTCGCCCTCGGCCTGCGACAGCAGCCGGTTGCCGGCGTCGTACTTGCGAAACACCTCGTAGAACAGGCTGCTGCTGGCCTGCAGCTGGCGCAGGCTCTTGGGCGCACCCGGGTAGCCGCCGAACACCAGCCCGGCCACCCGCGCGATCTCGCGAAAACGCCGCTGCGCCAGCTGCCCGGCGTTCAGGCTGGCCAGCACGTCGGCCAGCAGGTGCTCGGTGTCGAACAGCGCCGCCGCGTCCAGCGCGCCCGCCGGCAGGGGCTGCGCCGCCAGGATCTCCAGCCCGTAGTCGTTGACCGACAGCGAAAAGGTGTTGGCCGCGTCGCGCGCCAGCCGCCAGGCCAGTAGTTGCGCCAGGCCGATGTGCACGTTGCGCCCGGCAAACGGGTACAGGAACAGGTGGTGGCCTTCCGGCGACTGCAACTGCTCCACCAGCAGCCGCCCGGCGCGCGGCAGTGCCGACAGCCGCGCCTGGGTGGCCAGCATCTCGCGCGCCGCCGCCATCTCCGGCTGGTCCCAGGGCGCAGCCGCCTGGGCTTCGCCGGCCAGGCTGGCCGCCGCCGTGTCCAGCAAGGCCATCACCGCGTCGGCCAGCTCGCTGGACAGCGGCATGCGGTTGCCGGCCCAGGCCGGCACCAGGCCGCGCGGCTTGCGCGCCAGGCGCACCCAGGCGGTGAGTTCCTGCACCCGCACCAGCTCCAGCACGCGGCCGGCGAAGACGAAACAGTCGCCCGGGCTCAACCGCGCGATGAAGCCTTCTTCGATGTGGCCCAGCGTACCGCCGCCGCCGGCCCACTTCACGGCCATGGAGGCTTCGCTGACGATGGTGCCCACCTGCAGGCGGTGGCGGCGGGCGATGCCGCGGTCGCCTACACGCCACACGCCGTCGTCGCCGTGCTGCACGCGGTGGTACTCGGGGTAGGCACCCAGCGACTCGCCGCCGCGCTCCACAAAGGCCAGCGCCCAGTCGAACTCGGCGCGGCTCAGCGTGGCGTAGGACGGCGCTCGCCGCACTTCGTCGAACAACTCGTCGGCCACGAAGCCGCCGCCCAGCGCCACCGTCACCAGGTGCTGCACCAGCACGTCCAGTGGCTTGCCCGGCGCCTGGCGCGACTCCACCTGCCCAGCCAGCGCGGCGCGGCGCGCCGCTGCGGCCTCCACCAGCTCCAGCGTGTTGGTGGGCACCAGCGTGATGCGGCTCTCGCGCCCCGGCGCGTGGCCGCTGCGCCCGGCGCGCTGCAACAGCCGCGCCACGCCCTTGGCGCTGCCGATCTGCAGCACACGTTCCACCGGCAGGAAGTCCACGCCCAGGTCCAGGCTGGAGGTGGCCACCACGGCCTTCAGCGTGCCGGCCTTGAGCCCGGCTTCCACCCAGTCGCGCACCGACTTGTCTATGGACCCGTGGTGCAGCGCGATCAGCCCGGCCCAGTCGGGCCGCGCCTGCAGCAGCAGCTGGTACCAGGTCTCGGCCTGGCTGCGCGTGTTGGTGAAGACCAGCGCGGTGCCGGCCTGGGCCAGCTCGTCCACCACCGCCGGCTGCATCTGCGCGCCCAGGTGGCCGCCCCAGCTGAAGCGGCCCGGGTCCGCGGGCAGCAGTGTGTCTATGCGCAGCGACTTCTCCACGCGGCCGCGCACCAGCTCGGCGCCCGGCGCCGCCACCAGCGTGTGCATGGCCTCCTGCAGGTTGCCCAGCGTGGCCGACAAACCCCACACCGCCAGGCCCGGGTTCCAGCGCGCCAGCCGCGCCAGCGCCAGCTGCACCTGCACGCCGCGCTTGCTGGCGATGAGCTCGTGCCATTCGTCGACGATGACGGTGTGCACACTGCCCAGTTCGTCGCGCGCACCGGGGCGGGTGAGCATCAGGCTCAGCGACTCCGGCGTGGTCACCAGCGCCTGCGGCCAGCGCTTCTCCTGGCGGGCGCGTTCGCTGCTGGGCGTGTCGCCGGTGCGCTGGCCCACGCGCCAGGCGGGCCGCAGCGCGGGCAACGGTTCGCCCAGCGCGCGCGTGGTGTCGGCCGCCAGCGCACGCATGGGCGTGAGCCACAGCACACGCAGGCCACTGCCGGCGGCTGGCAAGGCTTCGTCACGCAACAAGGCCCCGAGCCACACCGCGTAGGTCTTGCCGCTGCCGGTGTTGGCATGCAGCAGCCCGGACCGCCCGCCGGCCAGCGCAGCCCACACCTGGCGTTGAAAGCCGTGCGGCTGCCAGCCCCGCACCGCGAACCAGGACTCGACGGCTTCGATCATGCGGTGGCGATCCAGCCTTCCACCGCGTCTACCGCGGCCGGCATGCCGGCGCGCGGCTGCTGCGAAGCCCAGGCCGCCTGCACCAGACACAACACCGCGTCCAGGCGGTCGCCACCGGTGTCGGCCAGCAGGGCCGCCTGTTGTGCCGGGCCCAGGTCCAATTGCAGTGCCAGCCGCGTGCGACCCTGTTGCAAGGCCTGCACCAGCTCGGCACGCGCCGCACGCCGCGCCGCGTCGTCGGTGTTCTTGTACGAGCGGCGGCCTATCAGCTCGTGCGCCAGCAGCCCCGGGTAGCCCTCCACGGCGCAGCGCCGCGGGTCGCCTGCGTGCAGGCCCGGCAGCGTGAGCCCGGCCGCCAGCAGGCGCGACAAACCCTCGTAGTACATGAAGCCCACCGGCACGTAGCGTGTCTGCAGCGGGCTGGTGGAGCTGATGCCGGGCTGCGTGCGGTCGCAGGCACGGTGCAGCAGCCGCTGCCCGGGCGGCCGCACCTGGCCCCAGGCGTCTATGGCCGCGCGCCAGGCCAGCCGGCTGCTGCAGCGGCTGTGCACCGCGGCGCTGACCTGCGCCGCGCTGACGCCCAGGCCCAGGCTGTCCACAAAGGCGCGCGGCAAGCCGAAGGGGAAGTCGAAGGCGCCCAGCCACGGCCCCGGTTCCTGCAACAGCGCCTCGAAGGCCGCCAGGCTGGTCAGTTCGTCCACCGCCTGCAAGTGCAGTTGCCGGCCCTGCAGGCGGCCACGCGCCACCGTGATGGGCTTGCGCCGCGACGGCGCACTGCTGAAGTCCACACCGAGCAGGTCCACGATGCCGGCATTGTGGTCGCAGCGCGCTCACTGCGGCTTGGTTACAGTGGCGCATGCCTACCCATCCTGTGCTGGTCGAGGTGCTGCGCGGCGGCGCGGTCGAGTCCTTCCACCGCGGCGCCTACGCCGTGGTCGATGAACAAGGCCGGGTGCTGCAGGCCGCCGGCGACATCCAGCGCCCGGTGTTCCCGCGCTCGGCGGTGAAGGTGCTGCAGGCGCTGCCGCTGGTGGAAAGCGGCGCCGCCGAACGTTTTGCGCTCAGCGACGAAGAACTGGCCCTGGCCTGCGCCTCGCACGGCGGCGAGCCTCGGCATGCGGCCACCGCGGCCGCCATGCTGGCCAAGGCCGGCGTGGACGCCCAGGCGCTGGAATGCGGCGCCCACTGGCCCTACAACGACGCCGCGCTCAAGGCCCTGGCTGCGGCCGGCGACAGCCCCAGCGCGCTGCACAACAACTGCTCGGGCAAACACGCCGGCTTTGTCTGCGTGGGCTGCCTGATGGCCGCGGCCACCGGCCGCGATGCGCGCGCCTTCCTGCAGGGCTATGTGCGCCCCGAGCACCCGGTGATGCAAGAGGTGACCGCCGCCTTGCAGGACACCACGGGCTGGGACTTGTCACGCACTGCCGCGGGCACCGACGGCTGCTCCATCCCCACCTACGCCGTGCCATTGCAGCACCTGGCCCACGCCTTTGCCAAGGTCGCGACCGGGCACCACCTGGCCCCAAAGCGCGCACAGGCGGCGCGCAGGCTGCGCGAGGCGGTGGCGCGCGCGCCGTGGATGGTGGGCGGCAGCGGCCGTTTTGACACGCGTGTGATGCAGGCCTTCGGCGAGCAGGTCTTCTGCAAGGTGGGGGCCGAGGGCATGCACTGCGCCGCCCTGCCCTCGCTGGGCCTGGGCGTGGCGGTGAAGATGGACGACGGCAACAACGCCCGCGCCGTGGAGGTGGTGATGGCCGCCTTGCTGCAGCGCCTGCTGCGCCCTGTGGGCGAGCCCGCCGCCTTGCTGGCCACGCTGGCCGAGCTGTCTATCAAGAACTGGAACGGCACCGAAGTGGGCCGCCTGCGCGCCACGCTGCCACCGGCGGCCTGACCCCTTGGCCGGGCCCGCTGCCCGGTTCACGAAGACCCTGTTGCCGCTGTCGACAAGGCCACGGCACGGTGGCGGCGAGGCCACGTTTGCGACAGCTTCGGGGGGCCTTTGGGCGCATGGGGCCTGCACTTGCGCGACAGCCTCTGTCGGCCTGCGCCGGCAATTCCTAATCTGCGATGCATCGCCTGAGCTGGGCGATTTGCGGCAGGCGGCAAGCCCGCTGCAAACCCATCAACGCAAAGGAATAGACAGATGAAAAAGTTCGCGATCCTGCTGGTGGCTGCAGCCGCTGCTGCCTCGGCCCAGGCGCAATCCTCGGTGACGCTGTTCGGTATTCTCGACGCCAGCGTGCGCAACGTGAAGAACGGCGGCGACTCGGTCACCACGTTGAGCAGCGGCGGCTTCAACTCCAGCCGCCTGGGCCTGCGCGGCCAGGAAGACCTGGGTGGCGGCCTGCAGGCCGGCTTCTGGATGGAACACGGCCTGAACGTGGACACCGGCACGCAGTCCGACGGCTCGCGCTTCTGGAACCGCCGCGCCACGGTGTCGCTGATGGGTGGCTTCGGCGAGCTGCGCCTGGGCCGCGACTTCAGCCCCACCTACACCGCCTACGCCAGCTATGACGTGTTCGGCGACAACGGCATCGCCGCCGCGGGCAAGTTTGCCAACCGCCTGGGCTCGGACATCGACACGCTGACGCGCGCCGACAACCAGGTCTCGTACATCCTGCCCGCCTTGGGCGGCTTCAACGGCCAGATCTCCGCGGCAGCCGGCGAAGGGGCCGGCGGCAAGAAGCAGATCGCCGGGCGCCTGGGTTATGCCAGCGGTGCGCTGAGCGTGTCGCTGGGCTACGGCATCACCGACGTCAGCCCCATCGCCGGGCAGGACGAGTACAAGCTCACCGCGGTGGGCGCGTCCTACGACTTCGGCGTGCTCAAGCTCAGCGGCTACTACACGCAGCACAAGTTCGGCGGTGCCGAGCTGGTGAACTACAGCATAGGCACCACGGTGCCGCTGGGTGCTGGTTACCTGCGTGCGGCCTACACCGAGTCGGATGCCAAGGGCACCACGCCCGCAGGCGCCAACATCAACGGCAACGACGCCGACCAGATCGCCATAGGCTACGTGTACCCGCTGTCCAAGCGCACCACGGTGTACGCGACCTACGCGCGCGTCAGCAACGACGGCGCCGCCAGCTACGTGCTGGCCACGCCGCCGGCCGCCGTGCCGGGTGCCCGCTCCACGGGTTACGAGTTCGGCCTGCGCCACGCGTTCTGATCACGGCAACACAGCCCAGCCCCTCCGCACAAACAGGGGCTCCAGGCAGGCCGCACACCGCGCAAGCGGGTGCGGCCTGTTTGCTTCTTTGTGAAACAGCGTTGTCCTGGCGCGCGGTCGGGTCAAGGGGCCATGTGGATTACGAATCGGTAATCCAGCAGACACCCAGCCGCCATCGGCGCTTTCCATCATCGATGCATCCAACCCGCCAAGACCACGTACACCGGCGTGGCGGCGGGCGGCCCTGAATCGATGGAGTGCAACATTGAAGCGACAAGACATACGCCTGCTGGCCGAAGCACGCCAGGGCGATCTGCGTGCACGCTGCGAAGTCGGACGGCGCTACCTGCTAGGCACCGACGGCTTCATGCGCCACGTGCCCTCGGGCCTGGACCATCTGCGCCAGGCCGCACAACAAGACCCGGCACGCGCCGCGCGTGTGCTGGCCGAAAACCTGCCGCTGCACGAGCTGTTGCAAGCCGGTGAGCAAGCCGCGCTGGCGCGCGCCGCTGCCGACGGCAGCGCGCTGGCCCAACTGCGCTACGGCGTGATGCTGTGCGCCGAGAGCCAGGCCGACGGCCGTGCCTGGGTGGCCCGCGCCGCCGCGGCGGGCCACGCCGACGCCGAAGCCGTGCTGGCCGCGCTGCAAGCCGCACCCGCAGACCAAATGCCCAGCCAGACCTTGCGCGCCCTGGCCGCCGTCGACAGCGTGGACGCCCAGGCCGTGGCGCTGTGGGCTGCGCACAAGGCCCGGGCGGCAGGCCACGTGCCGCGCCTGGCGGCGGCGCTGTCGGCCGCCCACACGCTGGCACCCGGCCACCCCGCCATGACCGCCGCACTGGCCGAGCTGCTGGTGGCCCTGGTGCTGCTCGCACAGGCACCACAGCAGCAGCCCCCGACGGCGCGGGAACAGCCGCAACCCCTGACGGCGTTGGAGGGCGTGGCGGCGTCGGCCCTGCTCGAAGCGCTGGAACAGCGGGCCGCCCAGGGCGACCGCGACGCCGCCTACGTGCTGGCCCGCGGCCTGTGCGGCATGGCGGTGCCGGGCCTGCCCGACGCGGTGTTTGCCGACCAGCACAACGTGCGCAAGGGCGCGGCCTACATGCTGCGCGCCGCCGACGCCGGCGAAGACGAAGCCTGGCTGCACCTGTACCGCCTGCACGCCGACCACCGGCTGTCCGTGGCCAACCCGCAGATGGCGCGTTTCTTCCTGGAGAAGGCCGCGGTGCGCGGCCAGGCCGAGGCGCAGCGCAAGCTGGGCGCGCTGGTGCTGCGCGGTTCGGCGACGCTGGACGAAAGCGAGCAGGCCTTGCACTGGCTGCACGAAGCCACGTCGCAGGGCGATGAACACGCCGCCACGCTGCTGCGCTCGCTGGTGCTGCCGGTGGCCGGCAGCCCGTCCGAAGCCGCCTGGGCGCTGCGCCTGGTGCAGGCCCAGGACCCGGGACTGGCGGCGCGCCTGGCCTTGTCGCGCGCCTTCGGCCTGACCAAGCTGGAGGCCCTGAGCGTGGACCCGGTGCAAGGCCTGCGGCCCTGGGGCCTGGTGGTGGGGCGCAACCCCTTCATCGTGCAGGCGCGGCTGTCGGCACCGCGCGCCGTGCCGGCGCTGGACGCTGCGGCGCTGGAGGTGGCACAGCGCGCCGCCACGCTGTTCCGCCAGTTGCCGGCCGAAGGCGACCTGCGCGTGCGCTCGCTGCGCCAACGCCGGTTGTTCGAGCGCCTGGGTGTGGACGAGGCCTTGTTCTTTGCCGACGCCAGTGCGATGCAGCTGGAAACCCTGCGCCAGGGCCCCAAGTGGGCGCACCGCACGCGCGACTCGCTGAGCCACGCGTTGGCGGCCTGAACAGGGGTTGACGGTGCCGGGCGCTTCAGCGCCGGGCCTCGCGACGCAGGCGCCTCAGCGCCGGGCCGACGACGCGGGCGCTTCAGCGCCCGCGGAGAAACAAACCGTCCAGCTCTTTCATGGACAGCTGGCGCCAGGTAGGCCGGCCGTGGTTGCAGGTGTCGGCCCGCTCGGTGGCTTCCATCTCGCGCAGCAGCGCGTCCATCTCCGGCAGCGTGAGCCGCCGGTTGGCGCGCACCGCCGCATGGCAGGCCAGGGTGCCCAGCACCTCGTCGCGCGCACGCTGCACCACGCTGCCGGCGCGCTCGGCCTGCGCCAGGTCGGCCAGCACACGCCGCGCCAGCTCGGCCAGGTCGGCGGCATCGGCCAGCGGCAACAGCGCCGGCGCACTGCGCAGCACCAGCGTGGAAGCGCCCAGCAGGCCCATGTCCAGCCCCAGCTCCTGCAGCGCCGCCTGCTCGGATTCCACCACCGCGATCTCGGCCGCGGTGGCGGCAAAACTCACCGGCACCAGCAGCGGCTGCGCCGGTATCGCGGCGCCGGCCGCGGCGCTGCGCTTGAGCTTTTCGTAGACGATGCGCTCGTGCGCGGCGTGCATGTCCACGATGACCAGGCCTTGCGCGTTTTCGGCCAGGATGTACACGCCGCCGATCTGCGCCACCGCGCGGCCCAGCGGCCAGGCCGCGGCTTCCCCGGCAGGCGGCGCAACGGCGACAGCGGCTGCGGGGCTGCCTTCCTCTGCCGGCTGCAACAAGGCCTGCCACGCCGGCAAGCCGCCGGCGCCGTGCGGCGCGGCCCAGACCGGCGCAGGCTCGGCCAGGCCCAGTGCCCGTTGCCACGGGGCCGGCGAGACGGGGGGCAAGGACGGGCCCGCCGCCGGCGCAGCCGGCAGTGCCGGGGCTTCCGCGGGCGGCGCTTCGTTGGCGCGCGTGGGCGCCAGCGTGTCTTCCACCGCGCTGCGCAAGGCCTGGTGCACGGCGCGGCCGTCGCGGAAGCGCACCTCGATCTTGGTCGGGTGCACGTTCACGTCCACCAGTTCCGGCGCGATGCTCAGGAACAAGGCGTAGGCCGGCTGGCGGCTGCCGTGCAACTGGTCTTCGTAGGCCGAACGCACGGCATGCGCCAGCAGGCGGTCGCGCACGAAGCGGCCGTTGACAAACAGGTACTGCTGGTCGGCGCGTGAGCGGGCCGCCTCCGGCTGGCCCACACGCCCTTCGATCAACAAGGGCCCGCGCTGCACCGTCAGCACGCGGCTGGCGGCGGTGAACTCGGCCCCCAGCACCTCGGCGCGGCGCTGGGCGGCGGCGCCGGCCCGCCACTGCGCCAGCAGCCGGCCTTCGTGCCAGACGGTGAAGGCCACGTCCGGCCGCGCCAGCGCGTGGCGGCGCACCGCTTCCAGGCCGTGCGACAGCTCGGTGGCGTCGGTCTTGAGGAACTTGCGCCGCGCCGGCGTGCTGAAGAACAGCTCCTGCACCTCGACCGTGGTGCCCACGCCACGCGCCGCGGGCGTGATTTCGCCGCCGCTGTCCAGCCGCCAAGCGTGGGCGGCGTCGGCGGTGCGGCTGCTGATGGTGACCTGCGCCACCGAGGCGATGGCGGCCAGCGCCTCGCCGCGAAAACCCATGGTCATGACCGATTCCAGGTCGGCCAGCGAGGCGATCTTGCTGGTGGCGTGGCGCTTCAGCGCCAGCGGCAACTCCTCCAGCGGCACGCCGCAGCCGTCGTCCTCGACCACGATGCTGCGCACGCCGCCGGCCAGCAGGCGCACGGTGACCTGCGTGGCCCCGGCGTCCAAGGCGTTGTCAACCAGTTCGCGCACCACGGCGGCTGGCCGGTCTATGACCTCGCCGGCGGCGATCTGGCTGACCAGGGCGTCAGGCAGCTCGCGTATGCGGCGCCGGCCCGCGGCCCCGCCTGCCCGGTCGGCGACGGGGGCGTGGCCGGTTTCGCTCATGGCCGGCATTGTAGGTGCGCCACTCCAACGACCCTGTCAGGTCTGACGGGTGACGCCACAAGCCCTAGACTCCAGAATGAGGGAATGCAAGAGCTTGGCGGTCGACCAAGCCCGCTTTGTTGGGAATCCCTTCACCAATGCCTGCCTTTTTTGTCGACCTCGTCACCCGGACCGATGAGGACAGGCGCGCCTTCGAGACCCACCCGGTCTTGATGGACGCCGTGGCCAACGGCCTGACCGTCGAGCGCTACCGCGCCCTGCTGTTAGAGCTGTACCAGGTGGTCTGGCACTTCAACCCGGTGTGCGCAGCGGCGGCCAGCCGCATGGACGACCGCTTCCAGTCCATACGCCATTTCCTCTACGAGCACATGCACGAGGAAACGGGGCACGAGGAATGGGTGCTCAACGACCTGCAGGCCGTGGGCGTGGAGCCGGCCACGGCCAAGGCCCATGCGCCTTCCAGCCACACGCTGGCCCTGACCGGCTACAACTACTGGGCGGCCGACCGCCGCCACCCCTGCTCGGTGCTGGGCATGCTGTACACGCTGGAGGTCATCGCCTCGGTGTACGGCGGGCCGTTTTCCGACGCGGTGCGCGAGTCGCTGCTGCTGGACGGTGACCGCGGCGTGTCCTTCCTGTCGTCGCACGCCACCATGGACGCGCAGCACATGGCCGAGCTGCGCGGGGTGCTCAACCGCATCGACGACGCAGCGGCGCAGCAGGCCATCGTCGAGTCGGCGCTGGTCAACTTCCACCACTTCACACGCATCGTCGAGGCCCTCTGAACACGCCACCGATGCAACAAACCCCTGCAGCCGTCGGCGTCGCCGGCCTGCTGGGCAGACCGTACAAGACGCTGCGCCTGGAGTGGAGCTCCGACCTGCGTCTGCTGCGCGTTCGCCTGGGCGTCAAGCCCATACAGTGCTTCAGCCTGACGGCACTCAACGAGATGCTGCAGGCGGCCGACGACATCGGCGCCAACCCGGGCCTGGTGCGCCACCTGGTGATGACCTCCGACGTGACCGGGGTCTTCAACTTCGGCGGCGACCTGGCGCTGTTCGTGCTGCTGGTGCGCGCCGGCGACATCGATTCGCTCAAGCTCTACGCCCGCCGCTGCGTCGAGCTGGTGTGGTGGATAGAAAACGCCGTCAACCTGGGCATACACACCACGGTGCTGGTGCAGGGTGACGTGCTGGGCGGCGGGCTGGAAAGCGTGATGCCCTTTCACAAGGTCATCTTCGAGCGCAGCGTGCAGGCCGGCTACCCCGAGGTGCTGTTCAACCTGTTCCCCGGCATGGGCGCCTGGGACTTCACCATACGCAAGGCCGGTTTCGCGGTGGCCAACGAGATGATCCTCTCCGGCCGCCTGTACAACGCCGAGGAGCTGCGCAACCGCCAGCTGGTGGACGTGGTGGCCGACGACGGCCAGGGCGAGGCGGCGCTGGAGCGGGTGCTGCGCGAGGTGGACCCGCGGCTGCGCGGCACCCTGGCCGGGCTGCGCGCGCTGCGCCTGGCGGCGCCCATCTACCAGGAGCGGCTGATGGCCATCGTGGACCTGTGGGCCGAAACCGCGCTGGGCCTGACCGACCGCGACCTGCGGCTGATGGAACGCCTGGCCCGCGCCCAGGCGCGCAAGGCCGGCGGGGGCGACGAAGGTGCCGTCGAAGAGATCAAGCGCCTGGAACTGGACCAGGCCTGGGGCGACCGCCGCAGCGGCGGCGAACGCCGCGCCGGCGCCATGGACCGCCGCGCCGGCGTCTGACACCCGCCACGGCCGCCGCCGCGTTCAGCGCGTGGCGTCCACGGCCGGGCTGCTGGGCAGGGCCGCGGCCACCACACGGGAGCGCCCGCCGCGCTTGGCAGCCAGCAGGCGCTGGTCGGCAGTGCTCAGCAGCGCGCCCGGTGCCGGGCTCACCTCCTGCGAGTCGGTGACGCCGGCCGAGAAGCTCTGCTCGCGCAGCACCAGGCGGTCCAGGTCGAACACCTGGCCGCGCCACAGGCCCAGCAGCGCGCGCACCTTGTCCGCTGCGGCCGCGGTGCTGGTGTGCGGCAGCAGCAGGCAGAACTCCTCGCCGCCATAACGAAAGGCCAGGTCGCTGCCGCGCAGCTGCTCGCTCAGCAGGCGGCCGAAGGCGGCCAGCAGCAGGTCGCCGGCGCCGTGGCCGTGTTCGTCGTTCACGGCCTTGAAGCGGTCCAGGTCTATCAGCACCACGGCCAGCGGCGCGCGCTCGCGCAAGGCCATGGCCAGCAAGGTAGGCAGCGTGTCGTTCAGGTGCCGGCGGTTGCCCAGGCCGGTCAGCGCGTCGTGCGTGGCCTGCTCGCGCAGCGCGGCCTGCAGCGCCTGCACCTCGGCGACCTTGCGCGACAACTGTTCGTTGGCGGCTGCCAGCGCCGCGCGGGCGCGCTCGGTGGCTCGCCGGCGCGCGGCCTGCTCTTCCAGCTGGTGCTGCAGCGTCAGCAGCTCGGTCTGCAAGGCCGCCGCCTGGTAGCGGGCACGCGAGGCCTGGCGCGCCCGCTCGGCGCTCCAGGCCTGCCAGCGCCGCGCCGCGGCCAGCGCGGCGGCGGTGTCGCCGGCGGCTTCGTGCAGCTCCGACGCCAACTGCGCGTGCAGGCAGCGCGCACGCAGGCTGGCCGGGTCTTCAACATCGGTGAGGCTTTGCGCCAGCAGCGGCTGCACGGTCGCCAATGCCGACAGGCCGGCGGCCACGTCGCCCTGCGCCGCGGCCAGCAGGGCCTGGGCCACCGCCAGCTCGATGCGCTCGTCGGCCAGTTGCAGCGATGCCGCCTGCGCGCGGGCCACCAGCGAAGCCCCCAGCGTGGTCTCCCCTGCGCGCAGCGCCGCCATGGCCAGCAGTTCGAAGGCCATGGCATGGGTGCCGCGCCCGTCTGCGCCCTCGGGCAAGGCCAGCAGTTGCTGCACGCTGGGCAGTGCCTCGCGGGCGCGCCCGCTTTCGGTCAAGGCACCCACGCGGTTGATCAGCAGCACGCTCAGCAGCTTGGCGTTGTCCAGCCCCTGGCAGCGGGCCAGGCCCTTGTCCACCTGGGCCAGGGCTTCGTCGAAATCACCCAGCTGCAAGAGCTCGTGCGAGAGATTGCAGTGCAGCACCGCGTCGAAGCCATGGCCGCGGTGCGGGCCGGCGTCGCGCAGCGCCTCGTACATGTAGGCGAAGGCCTGGTCGGAGCGGCCCTGGGCCGACCAGCAGCCGGCGATGGCGTTGAGCAGCACGCCGCGCTGTTCGTGGCGCAGCAGCGCCACGCCTTCGTCGCGCAGCGGCAGCAGGCGGTCCAGCGCCCGCTGGGCGTGGCCGGCGCGCCAGTCGGCCCGCGCGATGCCGGCGGTGGACAGGATTTCGCCCGCCCGGTCGCCCAGCGACGCAAACCGCTGGCGTGCGATGCGCAGGTCGGCCGTGGCCTGCGTGGGTGTCGAGAAGTACAGGCGATGGAACCCGCGGGCCAGCCGCGCCCAGGCCTCGCCCAGGGGGTCTTCGCGCTGCCGGGCCTGCAGCAGCGCCCGCTCGGCCAGGGCCAGCGAGCGGGCCGAGTCCAGGTGCAGCAGCCGCCAGGCCTGGCGCCCCAGGCGCGCGGCGCCGGAAGCCGCGCGGGCCGCAGCCCGGGTGGCGGCAGCGGCGGTGCGGGGGCTCATGCCCTGGATTATCGACAGCCGGTGGCACCGGCCGCCAGCGTCACATGCTGCGCCGGTACTGCCCGCCCACCTCGAACAAGGCGCTGGTGATCTGGCCCAGGCTGCACACGCGCACCGCGTCCATCAGCACCTCGAACACGTTGTGGTTGGCGATGACGGCCTGCTGAAGCCGCTGCAGCATGGCCGGGGCTTCGCCGGCATGCCGGGCATGGAAGTCGGCCAGGCGCTGCAGCTGGCCCTGTTTTTCTTCTTCGGTGCTGCGCGCCAGTTCGATGTGCTCCGGCACCGGGTCGCCGTGCGGGTTGCGGAAGGTGTTGACGCCGATGATGGGGTGCTCGCCGGTGTGCTTGAGCATCTCGTAGTGCATGCTCTCTTCCTGGATCTTGCCGCGCTGGTAGCCCGTCTCCATGGCGCCCAGCACCCCGCCGCGCTCGGCGATCTTCTCGAACTCGGCCAGCACCGCCTCTTCCACCAGCTCGGTCAGCTCGTCGATGATGAAGGCGCCCTGGTTGGGGTTCTCGTTCTTCGCCAGGCCCCACTCGCGGTTGATGATGAGCTGTATGGCCATCGCGCGGCGCACACTTTCTTCGGTGGGCGTGGTGATGGCCTCGTCGTAGGCGTTGGTGTGCAGGCTGTTGCAGTTGTCGTAGATCGCGATCAGCGCCTGCAGCGTGGTGCGTATGTCGTTGAAGGCGATCTCCTGCGCGTGCAGGCTGCGGCCGCTGGTCTGTATGTGGTACTTCAGCTTCTGGCTGCGTTCGTTGGCGCCGTACTTGTCGCGCAGCGCCACCGCCCAGATGCGGCGTGCCACGCGGCCCAGCACCGTGTACTCCGGGTCCATGCCGTTGCTGAAGAAGAAGCTCAGGTTGGGCGCGAAGTCGTCGATGTGCATGCCGCGCGCGAGGTAGGCCTCCACGAAGGTGAAGCCGTTGCTCAGCGTGAAGGCGAGCTGGCTGATGGGGTTGGCCCCGGCCTCGGCGATGTGATAACCCGAGATGGACACCGAGTAGAAGTTGCGCACGTCGTGGTGCACGAAGTACTGGGCGATGTCACCCATGACCTTGAGGCTGAACTCGGTGGAGAAGATGCAGGTGTTCTGGCCCTGGTCTTCCTTCAGGATGTCGGCCTGCACCGTGCCGCGCACATTGGCCAGTGTCCAGGCGCGTATCTTGGCGGCTTCGTCGTCGGTGGGTTCGCGCCCGTTGTCGCTGCAGAACTTCTCCAGGTTCTGGTCCACGGCGGTGTTCATGAACATCGCCAGGATGCTGGGCGCCGGGCCGTTGATGGTCATGCTCACGCTAGTGGCCGGGTGGGTGAGGTCGAAGCCGCCGTACAGCACCTTCATGTCGTCCAGCGTGGCGATGCTGACGCCGGAGTTGCCCACCTTGCCGTAGATGTCGGGGCGCAGGTCGGGGTCGTGGCCGTACAGCGTGACGCTGTCGAAAGCGGTGGAAAGCCGCTTGGCCGGCATGCCCTCGCTCAGCAGCTTGAAGCGCCGGTTGGTGCGGAAGGCATCGCCCTCGCCGGCGAACATGCGCGTGGGGTCTTCGCCCTCGCGCTTGAAGGCAAAGGTGCCGGCGGTGTACGGGAAGCTGCCGGGCACGTTTTCCAGCAGCAGCCACTTCAGCAGCTCGCCCTGGCACTCGTAGGCCGGCAGCGACACCTTGCGCACCTTGTTGCCGCTGAGCGTGGTGTGCGTGAGCGCGGTGCGGATCTCCTTGTCGCGTATCTTCACCACGTACTCGTCGCCGGCATAGGCCTGCTGCATGGCCGGCCACAGCGCCAGCAGCTTGCGGCTGCCGGCTTCCAGCCGCGCTTCACGCTGCGCCGCCAGGTCCTGCACCGCCTCCACGGCGCGGTGGCGCTCGGGCTTGTCGGTGTGCAGCATGGCGGCGCTGGCGCGCAGCTGCTGCACTTCGCGCGCCAGGCGGCTTTGCGCCACGGCGCGCTGCTTGTAGCCGCGCACCGTGTCGGCGATCTCGGCCAGGTAGCGCACGCGCGGACCGGGCACGATGGGCGTGCCCTGGGTGCTGTGGCGGGTGTCCACCTGGGGCAGGCGGCTTGCCGCCAGCGGCAGGCCCAGCGCGGTCAGGCGCGGTGACAGCGCCTGGTACAGCGCCGTCACGCCGTCGTCGTTGAAGCGGCTGGCCATGGTGCCGAACACCGGCATCTGCTCGGGCCGGCGGCCGAAGGCCTCCTTGTTGCGCTGCACCTGCTTGGCCACGTCGCGCAGCGCGTCGGCCGCGCCCTTGCGGTCGAACTTGTTGATGGCCACGAACTCGGCGAAGTCCAGCATGTCGATCTTCTCGAGCTGGCTGGCGGCGCCGAACTCCGGCGTCATCACGTACATCGGCACGTCCACCAGCGGCACGATGGCGGCGTCGCCCTGGCCTATGCCGGAGGTCTCCACGATGATCAGGTCAAAGCCCGCGGCCTTGCAGGCGGCCAGCACGTCGGGCAAGGCGGCGCTGATCTCGCTGCCGCCGGTGGCCGAGGTGTTGCGCGTGGCCAGGCTGCGCATGAACACCCGCGCCCCCCGCTGCCAGGGGGCGATGGCGTTCATGCGTATGCGGTCGCCCAGCAGTGCGCCGCCGCTCTTGCGGCGTGAAGGGTCGATGCTGATCACGGCGATGTGCAGCGCGTCGCCCTGGTCCAGGCGCAGGCGGCGTATCAGCTCGTCGGTGAGGCTGCTCTTGCCGGCGCCGCCGGTGCCGGTGATGCCCAGCACCGGCACACGCCGCGCCGCGGCGGCCTCGGTGAGCTGTACCTTGAAGCCGGCGTCGGCGCTGCCGTTTTCCAGTGCCGTGATGGCCTGGGCCAGCGCGCGCCAGGCGGCTTCGCTGTGCGGCTGGCCGGCGCCCTGCAGCGCCGCCACCTGCCGGGGCGCGTGCGACGACAGGTCGTGGTCGCAGCGCATCAGCATCTCGCCGATCATGCCCTGCAGCCCCATGCGCTGGCCGTCCTCGGGGCTGTAGATGCGGGCCACGCCGTGTTCCTGCAGCGCGCGTATCTCCGCCGGCACGATGACGCCGCCGCCACCGCCGAAGACCTGGATGTGCTCGCCGCCGCGCGCCTTGAGCAGGTCCACCATGTACTTGAAGTACTCGACGTGGCCGCCCTGGTAGCTGCTGATGGCGATGCCTTGCACGTCTTCCTGCAGCGCCGCGGTCACCACCTCGTCCACGCTGCGGTTGTGGCCCAGGTGTATGACCTCGGCCCCCATGCCCTGCAGGATGCGGCGCATGATGTTGATGGCCGCGTCGTGGCCGTCGAACAGGCTGGCCGCGGTGACAAAGCGGACCTTGTTCGTGGGGCGGTAGGCGGCCAGGGCCTGGGCTTCGGCGGACAGGTCGGTCATGGCGGGCGGGTCCCAAGATCGGCGGGTTCGGCAGCGCCGGGCAGGCGGCCGGCGTCACAGGCTGGTTGACGTTTACGTAAACGTCAAGGTTGATGATGCCATGCCCCCCTGCACCACCAGCCCCGTCTCATGGTATTCCCGGGCCCGGCGCGAAGCGGCTGCGGCCGCTGGTAGTCTCCGCCCCCGACATGAGCTTTCTGGCTATAGACATCGGCAACTCGCGCCTGAAGTGGGCGGTCTTTTCCTGGGGCCGCCCCGGCAGCCCGGTGCTGCAGCACGGCGCGGTGTTCCTGGAAACCATAGACGCCCTGGCCGAGACCGACTGGGCCTCGGTGCCGGCGCCCACGGCCATGCTGGGCTGCGCGGTGGCGGGCGACGCCGTGCGCCAGCGCGTGGAAGAGCAGATGGAGCTGTGGGACATTGCGCCGCGCTGGGTGGTGTCCGCCGCCTCGGAGGCCGGCCTGGTCAACGGCTACGACCACCCCACGCGCCTGGGTGCCGACCGCTGGGTGTCCATGGCCGGTGCCCGCTGGCACCTGCTGCGGCGCGGCCGGCCGCGCCCGGCGCTGGTGGTGATGGTGGGCACCTGCGTCACGGTGGACGCGCTGGACGCCAGCGGGCGCTTCCTGGGCGGGCTGATCCTGCCCGGCTTCGGCCTGATGCAGCGCGCGCTGGAAATGGGCACCGCCGGGCTGAAGGTGCCTACCGGCGAGATGGTGGACTTCCCGACCAACACCAGCGACGCGCTGATGAGCGGCGGCACCAACGCCATGGCCGGTGCCATAGAACGCCAGGCGCGCCGCCTGCGCGACAAGACCGGCGAAGAGCCGCTGCTGCTGATGACCGGCGGCGCCGCGAACAAGCTGGCGGCCATCACCGACCTGCACTTCGAGATCATCGACAGCCTGATCTTCGACGGGCTGCTGCACATCCACGCCCACCGCGAAGCCGCCCGGGCCTGACCCGCCCACGGCCCGACCCGGCCGGCCGGACTGCGGCCTACAACCAGCGCTGCAGCAGCTCGCGCAGCTGGCTGCGCGAGTAGGGCTTGGCCAGGTGGGCGTCCATGCCGGCAGTCATGGACTGCGCCGCGTCTTCGTCGAAGGCGTTGGCCGTGAGCGCCACGATGGGCACCCGCGGCAGCCGCAGGCGCTGTTCGCGTGCGCGCACCTGGCGCGTGGCCTCGTAGCCGTCCAGCACCGGCATCTGTATGTCCATCAGCACCAGGTCCACGCGCTGCTGCTCCAGCAGCTGCAAGGCCTGGGCGCCGTCCTCGACCTCGATGACCTCCAGGCCGAAGGTCTTGAGCATCTCGGCGCCGATCATGCGGTTGACCACGTTGTCTTCCACCAACAGCACCGTGCCGCGCAGCGCGGCCGGGCTGTTGTCCAGCGTGCCGAACTCCGAATCGTTGCGCGGCAGCGGCACCTTGTTGGAGTGCTGCATGTGCAGCGTGAACGTGAACAAGGAGCCGGCGCCCACCCGGCTGGCCACCGTGATGTGGCCGCCCATGGCTTCGATGATGCGCTGGCTGATGGCCAGGCCCAGACCGGTGCCGCCGCGCAGGCGCGAGCGCGTGCCGTCCACCTGGTGAAAGGGCTGGAACACCTGCTCCAGCGCATGGGCCGGGATGCCTATGCCGGAGTCCTCCACCTCAAAACGCACGCGGCTGGCCTGCAGGCCGTCCGGCACCGCGGAGACACGCAGCGCCACGCCGCCCTTCTCGGTGAACTTCACGCCGTTGCCCAACAGGTTCAGCAGCACCTGCTTCAGGCGCGGCGCGTCGCCCACCACCCCGTCGGGCACGCTCTCGTCCATCTGCAGCGCGATGGTCAGGCCGCGGCTCTCGGCATTGGCGCGGAACAGCGCCGCCGCCGCCGCCGCCACCGAGTGCAGCGACATGGGTGCCGCCGACAGCAGCAGCTTGCCGGCCTCGATCTTGCTGTGGTCCAGCACGTCGTTGAGGATGTCCATCAGGCTTTCGCCCGAGGCGGCGGCCGTCTTGACCAGGCGGCGCTGGCGCAGGTCCAGGCTGGTCTGGCGCAGCAGGTCCAGCGCCCCCAGCACCCCGTTCATGGGGGTGCGTATCTCGTGGCTCATGGTGGCCAGGAACTGGCTCTTGGCCACGTTGGCTGCCTCGGCGGCCTCCTTGGCCCGCAGCAGCGAGGCATTGGCGCTGGCCGCCTCGTAGCTGTGGCGCAGCGAGCGCAGCGTGGCCTGGCCGAACTCGCGCGTGGAGCGGAACAGCGTGGCGCCGAACACCAGGGTCAGCACCGCCAGCGGCAGCGAATGCAGGCGGCCGGGCAGCAGCGAGACGAGGAAGATGCTGCCCATCTGCACCACCGCCAGCAGCACGAAGGCGCGGCCGGTCAGCGACATGAAGAACGCTGCCGTGACCACCGAACCGAACAACATCGCGAAGTAGACGGTTGCGGTGGGGCCCTGCAGCAGCGGGTAGATGGTGAAGGTGGCCACCGCCCAGGTCACCCCGGCGGCGGCGGCGTTGGCTTCCAGGTGGCGCACCAGGCGCGAGGCCACGCCTTCGTGCGTGAGTTCCAGGCGGTCGTGGCCGCGGCACACCCACCAGCGCCAGACGGCGACGACCACGCCCATCACGACCACCACCACGGCAGCGGTGGGCACGCCGGCGTCCCAGCCCAGCCAGCCGACAAACAGCATCGCCAGCACCAGCAGGGGCACGCTGCGCGAGGAATTGCGCAGCGCCAGCTGCAACACCTCGCGCTGGATCGCCGCCTCGATGCCGTCGTCGGACTCGGTCATGAGGTTGCGAGCATAGCGTGCGCGCAAGTCGTCAGCGTCGTCCGGCGGGCCGCGGGGCACGGCGGCCGCCCCGCGCATCGCGCCGGAGCGGGCCGTCGCCTGCGGACGTTTCACCTCAGGAACTGATGTAAGTCTCGAGCTGCGTGATCGTCGCCTCGTGCTCGGCGATGATGTCGTCCATCAGGTCGCGGATGGAGATCATGCCCAGCACGGTGTCGCCGTCGACCACGGGCAGGTGGCGTATTCTGCGGTCGCGCATCAGCGCCATGCACTCGTGGGTGCCGGTGGCCGGCAGCACGGTGACCACGCTGCGCGTCATGATGTCGGCCACGCGCGTCTCGCGCGAGTTGCGGCCTTGCAGGGCCACCTTGCGCGTGTAGTCGCGCTCGGAGAACACGCCGGCCAGGCGCGGGCCGTCCATCACCACCAGGGCGCCCACCTCGTGGCGCGCCAGCAGCTCCAGCGCCCCGAACACGGAATCCTCGGGGCGCACATGCCACAAGGTGCCGTCGGCACGCTTCCTGAGCAGTTCGGAAACCGGCTTCATGGTCGCTCCTCGTGGCAAGACGAGGGACCAAGCCTACACAAAGCCCGTGCAAGGTCCAAGGGGTGCGGCCCACGAACCTGTCACACAGCTTGTTGCATGGCAGCATCTCGCACATGATGAAACACGCCGCCCGGGCTCCCCGCCGCCTACGCTGGTGGGCCCTGCTGCTGATGCTGCCCCTGGCGGCGGCGCTGTTCGCCGGCTGCGGCGCACTGGACGAGCAGCAGCGGCGCTGGATCTTCCAGCCCAGCGACCGCAGCTGGTGGGGCGGGGTGGCCGCGGCCGAGGCCATGCAGGAGGTCTGGATAGAGTTCGACTCGCGCGAGACCGGCCAGCCGGCGCGCCTGCATGCGCTGTGGGCCGGCCAGGCGGACGCCAACGCGCCGGTGCTGCTGTACCTGCACGGTGCCCGCTACGACGTGCGCGGCAGCGCCACCCGCATGCGGCGCATGCAGGAGCTGGGCTTTGCCGTGCTGGGCGTGGACTACCGCGGCTTCGGCCAGAGCTCCCAGGCCCTGCCCTCCGAGGCCATGGCCTACGAGGACGCCCGCGCCGCCTGGGACTGGCTGGCCCGGGAGCACCCGCAGGCGCAGCGCTACATCTTCGGCCACTCGCTGGGCGGCGCCATCGCGGTGCACCTGGCCACCGAGGTGAACGACGAAGCCGGGCTCATCGTCGAAGGCAGCTTCCCGTCCATCGCCGCCGTGGTGGGCACGTCCAAGTGGGGCTGGCTGCCGGTGTCGGGGCTGATCACCCAGCGTTTCGACGCCGCCTCACGCATTGCGCAGGCCGGTGCCCCGGTGCTGGTGGTGCATGGCAGCGAGGACCGGCTCATCCTGCCGGCGCTGGGCCGGCAGTTGTTCGAGCACGCCGCCGAGCCCAAGCAGTTTGTGCTGGTGGAAGGCGGCTCGCACCACAACACCAACTCGCTGGGCCAGCCGCAGTACCGCCAGGCGCTGGCAGAGCTGTTCGGCCTGCCGGGGCGGGCGGGCGGCAGGCCTTGAGGCCGGCGCCCGAAGGCGCCTGACTCAAGGCACCACGGCGGTGACCTCGATCTCCACCTTGGCACGGTCTTCCATCAGCGCCACCACCTGCACCGCCGACATGGCCACCGTGTAGTGGCCTATGGTTTCGCGGTAGGCGGCGCCGATCTCCTTTCCGCGCGCCAGGTACTCGCGCTTGTCGGTCAGGTACCAGGTCATGCGCACGATGTGCTCCGGCCGGCCGCCGGCTTCGGCCAGCACGGCACGCACGTTCAGCAGCGCCTGGCGCACCTGGGCCACCAGGTCGTCGGTATCGAAACGGCTGTCGGCGTTCCAGCCGATCTGGCCGGCCACGAACACCTGGGTGCCGCCCGCCACCGCCACGCCGTTGGCGTAGCCGCGGGGCGCCGCCCAGCCGGTGGGTTGCAAGACCTTCATGCGGGTTCCTCGTTGCTCAACTGGGCGGCCATCGCGGCGCGCAGGCCCTCGGGCAGCGGCACGGGCCGGTGGGTGTGCAGCGAGGTGCACACCAGCACCTGGCGGGTCTTCATGCGCAGCTCGCCGGCGGCAGATTCGAAACGGCTGCCCAGTTGCAGCGAGCTGCGGCCCAACCGCAGCAGCATCAGGCGCAGGCGCAGCGCGTCCCCGTGGCGGCTGACGGCGGTGAAATCGGCCTCCAGCCGCACCGTGGGCAGGCCCAGCCTGTGCTCGCCTATGAACTGCGCATAAGGCAGGCCCAGGCTGTCGTCGAACCACTGCTCCACCAGCGTGTTGAGCATCACCAGGTACTGCGGGTAGAAGACGATGCCGGCCGGGTCGCAGTCGGCAAAGCGCACCGTGCGCTGGGTGGAGAAGCTCATTCGGACTCTCGCAGGGTCGCCCGAGGGAGTCCAGCCCCCTCGGGGGGCAGCGCACGACAGCAAGCGTGGGGGCTCATTCCTGTCGTAACCGGAAGCGCTGCAGCTTGCCGGTCTCGGTGCGCGGCAGGCTGTCGCGGAACTCCAGCACCCGCGGGTACTTGTAGGGCGCGATGCTGGCCTTGACGTGGTCTTGCAGCGTGCGTTTCATGGCCTCGTCGCCGGCGTAGCCGGGCTTGAGCACCACGAAGGCCTGCACCAGCATGCCGCGCGCCTCGTCGGCCAGGCCCACCACCGCACACTCGGCCACCGCCGGGTGCAGCAGGAGCGCGCCTTCCACCTCCGGCCCGGCGATGTTGTAGCCGCCGGAGATGATCATGTCGTCGGTGCGCGCCTGGTAGACGAACTGGCCGTCCTCGTCCACCAGGTAGGCGTCGCCGGTGAGGTTCCAGCCGTTTTGCACATAGGCCGCCTGGCGCGGGTCGTCCAGGTACTTGCAGCCGGTAGGCCCCTTCACCGCCAGGCGGCCCACCTGGCCACGCGGCAGCTCCTGCCCGTCGTCGCCCAGCACCACGGCGCGGTAGCCCGGCACCGGCAGGCCGGTGGCGCCGGGCTTGGCCTGTTGTTCGTCGGCGCTGATGAAGATGTGGAACAGCTCGGTGGAGCCTATGCCGTCGATGATCTCTATGCCCGTGGCCTGGCGCCACTGCAGGCGCGTGGCCGCCGGCAGCGCCTCGCCGGCGGAGACGCACTTGCGCAGCGAAGACAGGTCCGGCGGCTGGCCGGCCAGCCGGGCCTGTGCGATGGCCAGGGCCATGGCGCGGTAGGACGTGGGGGCCGTGAAACACACGCTGGCGCGAAAGCGCGCGATGGCCGGCAGCAGCGCATCGGGCGTGGCCTTTTCCAGCAGCACGGTGCTCGCGCCTAGGGCCAGCGGGAACACCAGCAGCCCGCCCAGGCCGAAGGTGAAGGCCAGCGGCGGGCTGCCTATGAAGATGTCGTCCGGCTGGGCACGCAGCACATGCGGCGGCCAACACAGGGCCGAGGCCATCACGTCGCGGTGGAAGTGCAGCGTGCCCTTGGGCACCCCGGTGGTGCCGGAGGTGAAGGCGATCAGCGCCACATCGTCGGCCGCGGTGTCCACGTTGCTGAACTGCGGCGAGCGCGCGTCGCACAGGGTTTCCAGCTCGCGCGTGGCGCCGCCGAAGTGCAGCACCTGGCGCAGGCCCGGGCTTTGCACCCGCGCGCTGGCCAGTTCGTCAGCCAGGCGCGCGTCGCACAGCGCATGGCTGATCTGCGCCTTGTCTATCAGCGTGGCCAGCTCGCGCGCGCGCAGCAGCGGCATGGTGCCCACCACGATGCCGCCGGCCTTGACCACGCCGAACCAGCAGGCCGCGAGCATGGGCGAGTTGGCGCCGCGCAGCAGTACGCGGTTGCCGGGCACCAGGCCCAGTTCTTCCACCAGCACACGCGCAATGCGGTTGGCGCGCGCCTGCAGCTCGGCGTAGGTCCAGCGCAGGCCCTCGCCCCACAGGGCCACACGCTCGCCCTGGCCTTGCTGCACCCAGCGGTCCAGCAGTTCGGCGGCGCAATTCAGGCGGGCAGGCAGCTGCAACTCGGGCAGTTCGAACAGCAGTTCGGGCAGCGCCTGCGGCGGCGGCAGGCGGTCGCGCGCGAAGCTGTCTGCATGCGCGCTTTGCACTTGTTGGGGCGGCGACCAGGCCATGGCCCATTCTTCGGGCAGATACTTTAGATGTCAACTATCTGCACAGGCCCCGCACTATCATCCGGCGATGAGCCCTTCGCGCCGCCTGTGGGACATCTCGCCGCCCGTGCACACCGGCGCGCCGGTGTTCCCCGGTGACACGCCGTTTGCACTGCAATGGACGGCACGCATGGGGCCCGGCTGCCCGGTCAACGTGAGCACGCTCACGCTGTCGCCGCACACCGGCGCGCACGCCGATGCCCCGTTGCACTACGACGACGAAGGTGCCGCCGCCGGCGCGCTGGACCTGGCGCCCTACCTGGGGCCTTGCCGCGTGATACATGCCATAGGCTGCGGGCCGCTGGTGTTGTGGCAGCACCTGGAACATGCCCTGGCCGGGCTGCCGCCGCGTGTGCTGGTGCGCACCTACGCCAAGATGCCGCAAGACCGCTGGGACCCTGACCTGGCCGCCTACCACCCCGACACCGTGCGCCGCCTGGCCGACCTGGGCGTGGTGCTGATAGGCATAGACACGGCCAGCGTGGACCCGGCCAGCAGCAAGACCCTGGACAGCCACCAGGTGTTGCGCCAGCGCGGCCTGCGCGTGCTGGAAAACCTGGTGCTGGACGAGGTGCCCGAAGGCGACTACGAGCTGATCGCCCTGCCGCTGAAGCTGACCACGGCCTGCGCTTCGCCGGTGCGCGCCGTGCTGAGGGAACTGCCATGAACCGTCTCACCCGCGAAGACGCCCTGGCCCTGGATGCCGCCGACCCGCTGGCCCCGCTGCGCGAGCAGTTCGACCTGCCGCCGGGGGTGATCTACCTGGACGGCAACTCGCTGGGTGTGCTGCCGCGCGCCACAGCGGCACGGGTGCAGCAGGTGGTGCAGCAGGAATGGGGCCGCGACCTGATCGCCAGCTGGAACAGCGCCGGCTGGATACACCTGCCGCAACGTGTGGGTGACAAGATCGCGCGCCTGGTGGGCGCCGGGCCGGGCGAGCTGGTGGTGGCCGACTCCACCAGCGTCAACCTGTTCAAGGTCTTGTCGGCGGCGCTGGCCATCGCCCGCGAGGCGGCCCCACAGCGCACACGCATCGTCAGCGAACGCAGCAACTTCCCCACCGACTTGTACATCGCCCAGTCGCTGGCGGCGCAGCACGGCTGCGAATTGGCGCTGGCCGACACGGCCGACGCCCTGCCCGGCCTGCTGGACGCACACACCGCGGTGCTGATGCTCACGCAGGTGAACTACCGCGACGGCCGCCTGCACGACATGGCTACGCTGAGCCGCGCCGCGCACGCGGCCGGCGCGCTGGCGGTGTGGGACCTGGCGCACAGCGCCGGCGCGCTGCCGGTGGACCTGCGGGGTGACGGCGCCGACATGGCCGTGGGCTGCGGCTACAAGTACCTCAACGGCGGCCCGGGCGCACCGGCCTTTGTGTGGGTGCACCCGCGCCATGCCGGGCAGTTCCAGCAGCCGCTGTCGGGCTGGATGGGGCATGCGGCGCCCTTCGAGTTCAGCCCCGGCTACCGGCCGGCACCGGGCATAGACCGCTACCTGTGCGGCACCCCTCCGGTGCTGTCGCTGGCGGCGCTGGAGTGTGGCGTGGACACGCTGCTGGCCGCCGAGCCGCTGGGCGGGCTGCAGGCGCTGCGCCGCAAGTCGCTGGCGCTGACGGCCCTGTTTGCGCAGCAGGTGCAGGCGCGCTGCCCGCAACTGACCCTGGCCTCACCCACCAACGACGCTGAGCGCGGCAGCCAGGTCTGCCTGGCGCATCCCGAGCTGGCCTTCCCGGTGGTGCAGGCGCTGATCGCACGCGGCGTGGTGGGCGACTTCCGTGCCCCCGACGTGCTGCGCTTCGGCTTCACGCCGCTGTACACCCGCTACGTGGACGCCTTCGACGCCGCCGAGCACCTGCAGCAGGTGCTGGCCAGCGGCGAATGGCAACGCCCCGAATTCAACCGCCGCCAGGCCGTCACCTGAGCCCACCTCACCATGGCCGGACACCACGACGCCAAGCTGGACTACAGCGCCGACATGAGCTACGGCGACTACCTGCACCTGGACGAGGTGCTGGGCGCGCAGCACCCGCTCAGCCCGCACCACGACGAGATGCTGTTCATCGTGCAGCACCAGACCAGCGAGCTGTGGATGAAGCTGATGCTGCACGAGCTGCGTGCCGCCATCGCCGCCGTGGCACGCGACGAGCTGCCATCGGCCTTCAAGATGCTGGCGCGTGTGTCGCGCATCATGGAGCAGCTGGTGCACGCCTGGGACGTGCTGGCCACGATGACACCGCCGGAGTACAGCGCGATACGCCCCTACCTGGCCAGCAGCAGCGGCTTCCAGAGCTGGCAGTACCGCTGCATCGAGTTCAGCCTGGGCAACAAGAACGCCGCCATGCTCAAGCCGCACGAGCACCACGCGGCGCGCCTGGCCGAGGTGCAGGCCGCCTACGCCGCACCCGGCCTGTACGACGAGGCGCTGCGCCTGCTGGCGCGCCGCGGCCTGCCGGTGCCCGCCAGCCACACCCAGCGCGACTGGACCCGGCCCTATGACGCCAGCGACGACGTCGAGGCCGCCTGGCTGCAGGTCTACCGCGCGCCGCAACAGCACTGGGACCTGTACCAGCTGGGCGAAGAGCTGACCGACCTGGAAGACGCCTTCCGCCTGTGGCGCTTCCGGCATGTCACCACCGTCGAGCGCGTGATCGGCTTCAAGCGCGGCACCGGCGGCACCGGCGGCGTGAGCTACCTGCGCAAGATGCTGGACGTGGTGCTGTTCCCCGAGATCTGGCGCCTGCGCACCGACTTGTGAGGCGGCCACCCCAACACCCGCCCCGCAGACCGTGAGCACCGGCAGCGCAGAACGCGGCCTGCCCGGCGCCGCCGGCTGGCTGCTGGCCCTGGCCGTGGTGGCCGTGTGGGGCAGCAACTTCGTGGTCATACACGCGGCGCTGGAAAGCCTGCCGCCGCTGCTGATGGCGGCCTTGCGCTTCGGCCTGGTGGCCTGGCCGCTGAGCTGGCTGGTGGCACGCCCGCCGCTGCCGCGCTGGCGCATCGCCAGCTACGGCCTGGCCATAGGCGTGGGGCAGTTCGGCCTGCTGTACTGGGCCATGAACGGCCACATCTCGCCCGGCCTGGCTTCGCTGGTGGTGCAGACACAGGTGTTTTTCACCATCGCTCTGGCGTGGGTGCTGGGCGGCGAACGCCTGCGCCCGCTGCAATGGCCGGCACTGGCTGTGGCCGCCGCCGGCGTGGTGTGGATCGCCTGGCGCGCCGAAGGCGATGCCAGCCTGACCGGCCTGCTGATGGTTCTGGGCGCTGCCGCCGGCTGGGCCTTGGGCAACCACCTGGCACGCGGCACGGCCTCGGCCCATGTGATGGGCCTGGTGGTGCACAGCGCCGCCTGGGCGGCGCCGGTGCTGCTGGTGTTGTCGCTGGCGCTGGAAGGGCCTGCGCGCATCGCCAGCGGGCTGGCCCAGGCCGGCCTGGGCGCCTGGACGGCGGTGTTGTGGCAGGCCCTGGGCAACACCGTGTTCGGCTACGGCGCCTGGGGTTGGCTGCTGGCCAACTACCGCGCCTCGGCCATTGCGCCGCTGGCGCTGGGCGTGCCGGTGTTCGGCCTGGCCACATCGGCCTGGTGGCTGGGCGAGGCCCTGCCCGGCTGGAAGCTGGGCGCCGCCGGCCTGGTGATGGCCGGACTGGCGCTGAACACGCTGGCGGTGCGCCGGCCGGCGGCCTTGCGCTGAAGGCCCAAACGCGGGCCGGCCCTATGCTCCGCCCCTGTTTCGTCACACCCCAACGGCCGTCGCCATGGCGCTGAACATTGTCTGGGTCTCGTTCATCCTGATCGGCTTTGTCGTCGCGCTGGTGCAGCTGGTGCAGGGCGACACCGCCATCTTCACGAAGATCATGACCGGGCTGTTCGACACGGCCAAGGTGGGCTTCGACATCTCGCTGGGCCTGGTGGGCGTGATGAGCCTGTGGCTGGGCATCATGAAGATTGGCGAGCGCGCCGGCATGATTGCGCTGTTTGCGCGCGCCATGGACCCGCTGTTCCGGCGTGTGTTCCCGGACATCCCGCCCAAGCACCCGGCCGGCGGCAGCATCGTGATGAACTTCAGCGCCAACATGCTGGGGCTGGACAACGCCGCCACGCCGCTGGGCCTGAAGGCCATGCGCGAGTTGCAGGAGATCAACCCCGACAAGGAGGTCGCCAGCAACCCCATGATCATGTTCCTGGTGCTCAACACCGCGGGCATCACGCTGATCCCCACCTCGGTGATCGCCATACGCCAGAGCATGGCGGCCAGCCAGGGGCTGGTGGGCTTCAACGCCGCCGACATCTTCCTGCCCACGCTGATAGGCACCTTCATCTCCTTCACCGCCGGGCTGGTGGCGGTGGCCTGGATTCAGCGCATACGCCTGCTGCAGGCGCCCATCCTGGTGTTCTTCGGCGGTTTTGCCGCGCTGATGGGCGGCTTGTACCTGGGCCTGTCGCGCCTGCCGCCGGAGCAGATGGGCATGGCCGTGGGCCTCCTGGGCAGCCTGGTGATCTTCGGCGTCATCGTGCTGTTCGTGGCCGTGGGCGCCTGGCGGCGCATCAACGTCTACGAGGCCTTCGTGGACGGCGCCAAGGACGGCTTCCAGGTGGCGGTGACCATCATCCCGTACCTGATCGCCATCCTGGTGGCGATCTCGGTGTTCCGCACCACCGGGTGCATGGACTTCATCGTGGGCGGCATTGGTGCGCTGGTGGTGGCGCTGGGCCTGAACGCCGACTTCGTGCCGGCGCTGCCGGTGGGGCTGATGAAGACGCTCTCAGGCAGCGGCGCGCGCGGGCTGATGGTGGACGTGATGAACACCTACGGCGTGGACAGCTTCCAGGGCAAGCTGGCGGCCATCATCCAGGGTTCCACCGAAACCACCTTCTACGTGCTGGCGGTGTACTTCGGCAGCGTCAACATCAAGAAGACCCGCTACGCGCTGGGCTGCGGCCTGTTCGCCGACCTGGTGGGGGTGGTGGGCGCCATCCTGGTGGCCTACGCCTTCTACCACTGAGGCTACGCGCGCCATGGGACCATGAAAAAGGGGCCGCGCAACGCGCGGCCCTGGCCTGGCTGGGGCAGGCACCCCTGCCCGCCTGCCCGTGATGTCAGTCAACGGCTTCCAGGGTCCACCGGTAGGTGGTGGGCAGCCCGCTGTTGACGACAAACTCGCCGGCCACCAGGCCATCTTCGTTGTACTCCACGAAGGGGTAGGCCTCGTCGAAGTTGGTCATCCACAACAGGCCGCCCAGGCCCACACGAACCACCTCGGTGCGGTCGTCGCAGGTGACCTGCACTTCCACCTGCTGCTCCGGGGCACGCGCCGACCAGCTGTAGTAGCGCATAGGCTGGGTGGTCACGTCGAACCACAGTGTCATCTGCGCCGTGGGCGGAATCTGCACGACGGCAAAGCCAGGGCCTGAGCAGACCAGGTAGCCGACGCGGAACTCGAACCAGTTCTGCCACGTCACGACCAGCGACTTGGCCTCGTAGTAGCGGCGGTCGGAACGCGGGTCCTGGTTGGGCTTCAGGCGCCACTCCACATGCGAGGTCTTCAGCGACTGGCTGAACAAGCCGGCCGATTCGGCAGTCACCTCCATGAACCAGCCCGAGGGCAGCGCGCTCAGGTCACGCACCACCGGCTGCACGGTCCAGGTGCTCAGGCCACGCTCGGGCAGCGACACGTCGAAGCGCAGGGTCAGCGTCTGGCCGGGCTGCACGTCCTTGCCCAGCGGCACCTCCACCATCACACGCCAGCGGCCGTGGTCGTCGACCTGTTCTGCCGACGTGAGGTCCAGGGACTGGCGTGCCACGCCGTCCACGCTGATCTGCAGCAGGTAGCGGCGCAGCAGCTCACCGTCCACCCCGTCCACCAGCACCTCCAGCAGTAGCGAGTCGGCCTGGCCGTCGCCCGGGGTACCGGTTACCTCGATGGGGCCGCCGTTGGTCAAGGGCTTCTGCGAGTAGCCGTCAATGGCGTCGGGCAGCTCGCGGACGCGGATATCGCGGCCGTTGGTCAGCAACTCGGAGTTGCGCAGGTAGTCCTTGGTGTGGCTCTTGCCCAGGATGACCTCCAGCACCTCGCTCACGGACCATCCAAAGGCCAGTTCCTCGAACACCGCGCGGGCCACGTCGTTGGCGTGGTAGACCCCCACACGCCGCTCCCAGCCCACGTACACGCTGTTGGTGCCGTGCAGGGCCAGGGCGATGTCCACGTCGGCGCTGTGGCAGGCGCTGATGTACAGCAGCTTGTTGGTGACGCCTTGCGGGTACATCTCGCGGAAGAAGTCCGCCGACAGGCCCAGACGTGGCAGGCCCTGGTAGTAGAACAGCTCCACACCAACGTTGCCGGCCTCGACCGAGTCCACCACCTTGTCGGTCACCAGCTGGGCAGTCAACAAGCCCTTGCAGGGGTTGATGGGCTCGCCGGTCTCCAGGTTCTTGCACAGCCGGGCACCGTGGGTGTCCACCACGATCACGTCATGGTCGTTGAAGCGGTCGAAATCCGAGACCCCCACGTTGCGTGCCGACTCGACGGCGTTTTCCTTGTAGGTCACGCGGCCGGCATACCCCCGCGTTTGCAGGAGCTCGGCCTTCACCCGCTCGCCCACCACGCTGAGGTTCTCGAAGCGAAACGGCGACAGGATGAGCGCACTCTTGCTCTCCGAGCCGGTGGCCACGACGCTGCGCGTCTGCTTCTTGGGCTCGGCCGGTGCCTTCAGCGCCATGCTGCGCGGAGCCAGCTGGGCTTCAGGTGCCTGCTCGCTGGTGTCAAAACCACCGTCGGGTGTCATCACCCACACCGGGCGGGCACCGGGGATGCGGAAGCGGATCACGATGTCGTCGTGCTGCAGCACCACCTGCGGCTCCTGCTGGCGCAGCCAGGCGACGGCCTGGGCCGTGGTCTGGCCGTTGCTCAGGCGCGCCTCCACGGCGGCACCCAGCTCGGCGCTGCGCTCTATCAGCGGGCGCGCCACCTCCTTCCAGGCGCAGGGGTAACCTTCAAACACGCAGTCCGGCTGGTTGCCCTGGGCCTGCGGTGTCATCGGCGCGTCGTGCTCCTGCTCGACCGGGTCGCCACCGCCGCAGCCGGCCAGGGTGCCCAGCGCAGCGATGGCGGCGGCCAGCCACCAGGCGCGCCAGCGTGGCCTGTGTTGGGGCCGTGTGTGGCGTCTTGTGGTTTGGCGCCGGTTTTCATGGTTGTCGTTCATGGTCTTCTCTCGTCTTCTGCGTCAAAGGAAAGCTTGTTGAAAGGGTTCGGTCTGGAAGCCGGTCAGCAGGTGCAGCGCCAGCGCCGTCAGCACCACGGTGTTGAACACCCCCAGAGCGCGCCACACGGCGGGGCGCGTCAGCCAGGGCCCGCCCAGGCGCGCGCCGTAGCCCAGGCCGGTGAACCACAGCGTGGAGGCACACACGGCGCCCAGGCCGAACACCCAGCGGCCGGCATCGGGGTGCTGTGCCCCGCTGGCGCCCAGCAGCAGCAGCGTCTCCAGGTAGGCCGAGGGGTTGCCGAAGGTGACCACCGCCGCCGCCAGCAGGGCGCGCCGGCAGGAGCGCCGGCCGGCTTCGCCCACGCCGGGCAGCACGCCCAGCCAGGCGTCGCGCGCCGCGCGTGCCGCGCAGGCCAGCAGGAACACCGCCGCCGCCACCCGCGCCACCGCCACCCAGCCCGGTTGGCCGGCGGCCAGTTCGGCCACGCCGGCCAGCCCGGCCCAGATGAGCAGCAGGTCGGCCGCGATGCACAGCGCCACGGTGGCCCCCACATGCTGGCGCGCCAGGCCGGTGCGCAGCACATGCAGGTTCTGCGGGCCCAGCGCGGCGATGAGCCCGAAGCACAGGCCAAAGCCGTGCAGAAAGACCGCAGGGCTCACGCCCGGCTCCGCGGCACCTGCTGGGTGATGCAGTGCATGCCGCCGCCGCCGGCCAGCACGGCGTCGGCGTCTATCGCCACCACGCGCCGGCCCGGGTACTGCTGGGCGATGATGGCCTGGAACTGCGCGTCCTTGTTGGCCAGTTCGGGGTCGCGCCCGGGCTTGTAGAAGGCGGGCACCAGCACCAGGCCGTTGGTCACCACATAGTTCATGTAGCTGGCCGGCAGCGCAAACTTCACCGGCAGACCGGCCTCGAAGGCCTCGGCGCCGCGCAGGCGGTGCACCGGGTGGTGGTCCAGGTCGGCGATCATCTGCCAGGTGCCGTCTTCGGGCGTGACCTCGATGACGATGCTGCCCGGCTCGGGCACGCGCACGATGTTCAGCGGCCGGCCGTCCTGGTCGGTGCTGTTGGCCAGCACCTGGTAGGCCTTCTCCAGCGCCTCGTGCGCCAGCGCCGGCAGCGGGTCGCCTATGGCGGTGGCGGCCACCAGGTCCTCGGGCGTCACCTGGGGCAGCAGCACGGTGCGCTCGTCGGCCCAGGCCACCATCTCGTCGGCGTGCGTGACGCCCACGTTGTAGACCCACTCGCCATTGAAGTCGTAGGGCGTGTGCAGCACCACGTGCGCGTCGGTGGGCAGGTGCTGCGGCAGCCAGATCACGCGCCGCACATCGAACAGACGCCGCAGCTCGGCCTCTATGGCGGCACGGCTCCAGCTGGGGTTACGGTCCAGGAAGGCGAACTCGGTGCAGATCACCGTCCCGCGGCCATTGAACTGCAGGTTGCCGCCCTCGCCTATCAGCGGCGAACGCAGGGTCTCGGCGCCGAAGTCGGCAGCCACGCGCAACGACAAGTCGTTGTCGTAGTCGTAGACCTCTTGGGTGTAGATGCTGCCGAAAGCGTTGTAGCCGTAGCCGTCGAAGTCGAAGTCCACCACGCGCAGGCCTCCCTGGCCGTTGGTCAGGAAGATGCCGCCGTAGTCGCGCACCCAGAATTCGGCGTGGTCTATGACCCGCAGGCGCAGTCGCTGGTCCATCAGCGCCTGCGGCACACCCATCTCACGCAGCAGGTCCACCAGCGGCTGGCCTTCTTCGGCCACCGAGTTGACGGCGTAGACCACGGTCACGTGCTGCAGCAGCTCGCGGATCATGTGCGCCTGCACCCGCAGCGTGGACCAGCCCTCCTTGTAGTCGTAGGGCAGCGAGGCCATCAGCACCGCGTCCTGCGGCTCGGTCTCGGCGGGCATGCGCCAGGCGGCGGGCGTGTCTTCGCCGCCGCCGCAGGCCGGCAGCATGGGCACCAGGGCCACCAGGCCCAGGGCTTCCAGCCAGCGGCGGCGGGTCATCGTCGGCGGGCTCTTCTTCTGAGGGGGTCGCATCAAAGCTCCGTACAAGCGTGTTTCAGGGGTGCAGGCAGTGTCTGTACGGGGCCGCGCGGCGTCATGGCGGCGCGGTTGCGGGGTGGTCACGGTTTGGTTGCGGGCCGGTGCCGAGCCGCTTCTCACCGTTTGGTGAGGTCGCGGTTACAGTCCGCGACTGCCCCTCGCGCCTGCCTCCTGCCCGTGCACACCTCCCGGTACCAGCGCTTGAACAGCCGCCTGCGCCCCACGCCCCGGGGCGCCGCATGACGGCCGGGGCACGCCCGCCGCTGCACTTCGGCCCCTTCGTGCTGGACCGCGACCAGGCCCGGCTCACGCGCGACGGCACGGCGGTGCCGCTGCAGCCGCGCAGCTTCGACGTGCTGGTGCACCTGGCCGAAAGGCCCGGCCTTCTGCTCACCAAGGACCACTTGCTGGACGCCGTCTGGGGCCATCGCCATGTGGGCGACTCGGCGCTGAAGACGGCCATGAGCCACCTGCGCACCGCGCTGGACGACGACCCCAAGAGCCCGCGCTGGGTGGAGACCATCCCGCGGCGCGGCTACCGCTTCGTGGCCACGCTGCAGGACACCGTGCCGGCCGCCCTGCCCGCCACCGATGGCGGCGCGGCAGGGGCGCCCGGCACGCCGCCGGCATCCAGCACGGCGCCGGCCGGCAGCGAACCCATCGTGGGCCAGGAAGCCGTGCTGCAGCGCCTGGCCGGGCTGTGGCAACAAGCCGCCCAGGGCCGCAGCCAGCTGGTGCTGCTGGCCGGCGACCCCGGCATGGGCAAGAGCACGCTGGCCGCCACGCTGGCGGCGCGTGCCGGTGGCGCGCGGGTGGCGCAAGGCCAGTGTGTGGAGCCCTACGGCGCCGGCGAACCCTACCTGCCGGTGCTGGAAGCCATGGACGCCTTGTGCACACGCGAGCCGGCGCTGCTGCCCCTGCTGCGCCAGGTGGCGCCCACCTGGCTGCTGCAATGGCCCTGGCACCTGAGCGAAGCCGAGCGCGCCGCGCTGGCGCGCGAACTGGCCGGCGCCACGCAAGAGCGCATGCTGCGCGAGATGGGCGTGCTGCTGGAGCGCCTGGCGCAGCAGCAGCCGCTGCTGCTGCTGATCGAGGACCTGCACTGGTCCGACGCCGCCACCGTGCGCCTGCTGCACCACCTGGCGCGCCGGCGCGGCGCGGCGCGGCTGATGATCGTGTGCACCTTCCGCCCGGCCGAACTGGTGCTCAGCGAACACGCCTTCGAGACGCTGCGCCGCGAGCTGCTGCTGCATGGCTTGTGCGAGCAGGTCACGCTGCAAGGCCTGGACGAAACCCAGATCGCGCGTTACCTCACACTGCGTTTCGGCCACGCCGACTGGCCGGCACCCTGGTTGCGCGCCCTGCACACGCACACCGGCGGGCTGCCGCTGTTTCTGCGCCGTGTCATCGACGAGCTGGTGGACACCGGCCTGCTGCAACAGCGCGGCGGCGGGCGCTGGCAGCTGTCAGCCCATGCCTCGTCAGACGCGCCGGCCAGGCTGCCGGTGCCCGACAGCCTGGTGGGTGTGATCGCACTGCAGATCGAACGCCTGCCGGGCGAGTTGCGCCGCCTGCTGGAAGCCGCCGCGCTGTGCGGCCAGGAGTTCTGGCACCGGCCGCTGGCCGAGGCCCTGGGCCTGGACGCCGACGCCGTGCAGGCGCAGTGCGCCGGCCTGGTGCGGCGCGGGCTGTGGCTGCGCGAGATGGATGCCGCGGTGCTGCCCGACGGCCGGCGCAGCACCCGTTTTGCCTTCGGCCATGCCTTGTACCGCCACGCCTTCGAACACCGCATAGGCCACAGCGACCGCGCCGAGCTGCATCGCCGCATAGGCCATGCGCTGGAGGCCGCTGCCGGCAGCGGCGACAGCCCGCTGGGCTCGCTGCTGGCCGCCGACCTGGCGCAGCACGCTGAGCGGGGCGGCGAACCGGCACGCGCTGCGGCCTACCTGGCCCAGGCGGCGCGCAACGCACTGCGCCGGCTGGCACCGCAGGAAGCCGATCAGCTGGCGTCGCGCGGCCTGGTGCTGACCGCGGTGCTGCCCGCCGGCGCGGCGCGCGATGCGCTGCGCTTCGAGCTGCTGTCGGCACGCATCCCGGCGCTGACGGTGACCCAGGGCTATGCCGCGCCACCCACCCGCGCTGCCATAGGCGAAGCCGCCGCGCTGGCCGAACACCTGCCGGCCCAGGCCGACACCGCGCCGCTGTGGCACGCCATGCTGTGGGCGCAGTTCATCGCCGGCGACATCGCCGAATGCGGCGAACAGGCCACCCGCCTGCGCCAGCGCGCACAAGCACAAGGCGATGTGGGCCAGCGCATCGTGGCCGGCAACCTGCTGGGCATGGTGGCGCTGACACAAGGCCGTTTTGCCGATGCGCTGCCCGAGCTGCAGGCCAGCCTGCAGGCCCAGGCCACGCTGCCAGCGGCGCAACTGGGTACGCCGCGCTTCATCCACGACCTGCGCATCGAAGCACAGGCCAACCTGGCGCTGTCACTGGAAGCCCTGAGCCGGCGTACCGAGGCCGACGCCTGCCACGCACAGATCGATGCGCTCATCGCCGCCGGCACCGACCCGCTGAGCGAGGTCACCGGCCTGTGGTTCATCGCCTACGCCCACCACCTGCGTGGCGACGTGGCGGCCTGCCGCGCCGCCGGCGAGCGTGCGCGGCCTTTGATGACCTCCGACGACGGCACGCCGCTGGCCGAGCCCAACCGCCTGACCCTGGGCTGGGCCCTGGTGGCCGGCGGCGACCCCGGTGGCCTGGCGCTGGTGCACGAAGGCCTGGCCGGCACCATGGCGCAGGGCATGCAGACCGACCTGGCCCTGCTGCGCGCCATGGCCGCCGATGCCCTGCTGCGCGCCGGCGAGCTGGCCGCCGCCAAGGCGCAGGCCGAGGCTGCGCTGGCGGTGTGCCTGGAGATAGGCGACCGCCTGGCGCTGGCGGAGATACAGCGGGTGCTGGGCGCCGTGAGCCAGGCCCAGGGCCAGGCCGAGGAAGCGGCGCGCTGGCTGGCGCAGGCAGCACAAACGGCGCAGCAGCAAGGCGCCCACCTGCTGCTGACGCGTGTGCAGGCCACGCAGACGGCACAGACGCCACAGACGACACGGGCCCCACGGCGCTGAGCGCCGCGCCGCAGCGGCCTCAGCCGGCCTCGGCAATGCGCCGCTTCACCAGCGGCATCACCTCGGTGGCCAGACGGCGCATGGAAGCCTGCACCAGCGCCGGCGCCAGCACGCCGAAGTTCTGCAGGAACATCACGTGCTGCACGCCCATGCGGTGCAGGTCCACCAGCTTGTCGGCCACGGTCTGGGGCGAACCGAACATGCCCAGGCCCTTGGCCAGCACCGTGTCGTAGGTCTGGCGCGTGGCGTAGAACAGGCGCGTGTCCAGGTACAGGTTGAAGGCCTCTTCGGCATCGGTCCTGGCCTGGGCATCGGACTCGGCCACGTGGCAGTGGAAGGCCAGCACCGCGTCGCCCGGCCCCGCGGCGCCGGACTGGGCGTAGCCCTCGCGGAAGTCGCCGACCAGGCCGGCGATCTCTTCAAACGACGACAGGCAGGAGTACGGCAGCGAAAAGATGTGCCGGCCCTGGCGGCCCACATGCCAGGCCGCCTCGCGGCGCTGTATGGCCACGTACACCGGCAGCCCGCCGCGCTGCAGCGGCTGCACGTTCAGCGCCACGCCGGGCACGTCGTTGTACTTGCCCTGAAAGTGCACCGGCTCGCCGCTCAGTGCACGCAGCAGCACCTGCAGGTTTTCGTCGAAGCGCTCGCGCTTTTCCTCGGGGCTGATGCGGTGGCCTTCAAACTCGTGGCGCAGGTAGCCCGAGCCCACGCCCAGCGTCAGGCGACCGCCGGAGAGCAGGTCCACCATGGCGTAGTCCTCGGCCACGGTCAACGGGTTGTGCACCGTGATGTTGGACACCGCCACGCCCAGGCGCATGCGCTGCGTCTCGCGTGCCAGCGCCGACAGGAACACCGCCGGGTTGGGCACCGAGCCGCACTCGTGGAAGTGGTGCTCGGCCACGAAGAAGGTGTCGTACCCCAGCGACTCCGCCAGGCGCGCCTCGGTGATGACCTGCTCGTACAGGTCGGCCAGCGTGCGGTGGCGCGCCGGGTGGTGGTCCTGGACGGAGAAGATGGAGTAGCGCACCTCAGCGCACCTGCTGTATGCGCGCGATGTTCTGCGCGCCGAAGCGTTCGCGGAAGCCCTGGTAGCTGAGCTCCAGCGCGGCCACGAAGGGCGCCTTGTCCACCGTCTTCACCACCTGCATGCCGGCGGCTTCCAGGTTCTGCACGCCCGTGCGCTCGTCGGACGCCACCCGCTGGCGCATCGCCGCAGCCCCGGCGCGCGCCGCCGCCAGGAAGGCCGCCTGGTCGGCCTCCGACAGGCGCCGGTGCAGCGTGGGCGACACCAGGAACAACGCCGGCGAGTACAGGTGCTGCGTCAGCGACAAGTGCTTCTGCACCTGGTACAGCTTGGCCGACTCGATGACCGAGATGGGGTTGTCCTGACCATCCACCGCGCCCTGCTGCAGCGCCGTGTAGGTCTCGGGCCAGTTGATGGGCGTGGGGTTGGCGCCCAGGCCGCGGAACGCGGCGATGTGCATGGGGTTTTCCTGCGTGCGTATCTTCAGGCCCCGCAAGTCCTGCGGCACGCGCACCGGGTGGCGGTTGTTGGTGACGTGGCGGAAGCCGCCCTCGCCCCAGGCCAGCGCCACCAGCTTGCGCGCCGGGAACAGCGCCAGCATCTCCGCCCCCATGGCGCCGTCCAGCACGGCGTGTGCGTGGGCGTAGTCGCGGAACAGGAAGGGCAGGTCGAAGATCGTCACCTGCGGCACGAAGTTGCCCACCGCGCCGGTGGACACCAGGGCCAGGTCCAGCGTGCCCAGCTGCACCGCTTCGATCATCTCGCGCTCGCCGCCCAGCGTGCTGGCCGGAAACTGGCGCAGCGTGTAGCGGCCTTCGCTGCCGCTGTGGATGGCGGCGGCATAGGCGTCGGCGGCGGCGCCGAACTGCGAGTTCTGCGGCAGCGGGTAACCCAGGCGCAGCGTGGTGGAGGCCCGGGCCTCGCGCCCGACCAGCAGGCCCGGCACGGTGGCGGCCAGGGTGGAAGCGAACAGCACACGGCGGCGCAGCGGCGCTGCGCAGGAAGCGACAACAGAAGTCATGGCGAATGAAGCAGGGCTGGAGCGGGCTCCTACGGAGCACCTGGTGCACCAAGCAAAACGCTGCCCCGTGAGGGCGCGTGATCAGCGGTACGGCTTTGTGCGCGGCCTTGCACCGCGCACCCGGCCAGTCTATGCGCTGTGGCGCTTGAGCGTTCTCAGGGGAAACCAACCAGGGCAGACGGCATCGAGGCGCAAGGCACCAGCCCGCCTTGGCTGCCTCAGCCCAGCCGGTCCAGTGTGTCGCGCAGCCTGGCCACCGCCGCGTCCACGTCCTGCCACTTGTCCAGGCCGAACAGGCCCAGGCGGAAGGTCTTGAAGTCCGGGCCTTCGTCGCAGGCCAGTGGCACACCGCCGGCCACCTGCAGGCCTTGCGCGGCCCAGGCCTTGGTGTTGTGCCAGTCGTCGCGGGTGGTGTAGGAGACCACCACGCCCGGCGCCTCAAAGCCCGGCGCGGCCACGCTGGGGATGCCGCGCTCGGCCAGCAGCGCACGCACGCGGCGGCCCAGTTCAAACTGCGCATCACGCGCACGCTGCACACCAAAGGCCTGCAGCTCGGCCATGGCGTCGCGCAGTTGCACGATGCCGTCGGTGGGCAGCGTGGCGTGGTAGGCGTGGGCGCCGCTTTCGTAGGTCTCCATGATGGAGAGCCACTTCTTCAGGTCCAGCGAGAAGCTGCTGCTGGTGGTGGCGTCTATGCGCTCGCGCGCCAGCTGCGACAGCATCACCATGCCGCAGCAGGGTGTGCTGCTCCAGCCCTTTTGCGGCGCGGAAAGCAGGATGTCCACGCCGGTGGCCTGCATGTCCACCCAGGCGGCGCCGCTCGCTATGCAGTCCAGCACCAGCAGGCCGCCGTGTGCATGCACCGCGTCGGCCAGGGCGCGCAGGTAGTCGTCGGGCAGCATCATGCCGGCCGCCGTTTCCACGTGCGGCGCAAACACCACCGCCGGCTGGTGGGTGTGGATGGCGTCCACCACCTCGCCAACCGGCGCCGGCGTGAACGGTGCCTGGGTGCCGGGCACCGGGCGGCGCGCCTTCAGCACCACCGGGTCGGGCGCGATGCCGCTCATCTCCAGGATCTGCGTCCAGCGGTAGCTGAACCAGCCATTGCGCACGATCAGGCAGTTCTTGCCACCGGCAAACTGGCGCGCCACCGCTTCCATGCCGGTGCTGCCGCTGCCGGGCACGATGAGGGCCGAGTGCGCGCCGTACACCGCCTTCAAGGTGGCCGACACGTCGCGCATGGCCTGCTGGAAGCGGCGCGACATGTGGTTCAGCGCACGGTCGGTGTAGACGACCGAGTATTCGATCAGACCGTCGGGGTCAACGTCGGGGCGCAGGCCGGGCATGCAGAACTCCTGGAAACAAGCCAACCGGTGCAGCTTATCAGCCGGCCGCGTCGTAAGCGCGGCGCAGCCAGCCCGCCAGCGTGGCATCGACCTCGCTGGCGGCCGTGATGCGCGTGGTGGCCTGGCACATGCCGCCGGGCGGCAGGTGTTTCAGGCGCGGGTGTTCCGGCAGGTCCTTGGCGTTCAGGCCGATCTCCACGCTGTCCTTGGTGGCCGGGCCCAGCATCGCAAACTGCTTCTTGCGGCGCAGGCTGACGTAGCTCTTCTTGGGCGCTTCTTCCAAGGGGCCGAAGCCGCGCACCAGCGTCATCACCGCTTCGTGCAGCGGGCGCAGCGGGGCCTTGGCGCCGGTGTACAGCGTGTCCAGCACATCGGCGGCCGGCGGCGGGGCCGCCCCGGCGGCAGCAGCCGGGGCGGCCCCGCCGTCGCCCAGGTCCGGCAGCGGCTTGTCCATGAAGTGCACCAGCGTGTTGGCGTCGCCATAGCCCAGGCCGAACTGTTGCATCAGCCAGCTGCGCCTTTCGCCGTGTTTGACGGCGCCGCTGGCGGCCACCGCAGCCAGCAGGTCGGCCACGCGGCGCCCGCTGCGCTGCTGGATGTTCTTCAGTTGTGTGACCAGGGCGGCGTTCGGGTCGGCCATGGTGCTCTCCTTCTTGGCGGTTCAACGGGGGCGGCCGCCCAGCGGCCAGTGTTCGCTGCGCGTGCGTGCCGGCAGCACAAACTCCAAGCGGGCGAACAGCGCATACATCAGGCGCAGGCCCAGGGGCGGCCGGCCGGTTTCGGCGATGGCCTTCAGCGCTGCCAGGATCTGCGTGCCGCCGCTGGCCATGCTCTTGGCCGTCTTGCTGCCGGCGGGCAGGTTGATGACACGCAGCGTCACCTCCACGCCGCTGCCCACGGGCTTGAGTTCGTAGCTGACGCGGCACACCGGGTCGTCGTACTGCGTGAAGCGGTGGGTGTGCACAAAACGGTGGGGCGGCTCGAACACCTCCACCTGCCCGTCCACGATGACATGCCGCCCGCTGCCGGTGCGCATCTGCATGGGCACCCCCGGCGCCAGCGGGCCGGCGGCGTGCAGCCAGGCGTTGAACACCGCGCCCTGCGGCTCGCCGGTCTTGGTGAGCTCGTGCCAGACACGCTGGATGTCGGCCTGTATGAAGATGCGGAAGACGGCGTCGTCGCCCGGGGTGTCAGCCATGGCGGCCTTTCTTGGGTTGGCGCTGCGCGGGCGCAGCGAGATCGTCGTCCTGCGCAGCCACGGGCGGCGCTGCGGCCGCGGCCGCCACGCGCCGCAGCGGGTGCACCTGCGCGCCCTCGGCGCTGTACTTCAGCTGCGTCAGCTGCGCCGCCCAGTACACGCTGAACTCGCTGGTCCAGCGTTCGTGTATCAGCTGCAGCGGCGTCACGTCCAGCCACAGGTGCTTTTCGCGGCCCTGGCGCTGCGTGACCAGCAGGCCGCCGCGCTCCAGCACCGCCAGGTGTTTCATCACCGCGTGGCGGCCCACCTCGCCGGCAAAGGCCTCGCACAGCCGGCCCACGGTGCAGCCGGCTTCCTTCTTCAGCACATCCAGCATGCGGCGGCGCAGCTCGGAAGACAGTGCAAAGAAGGTGGCGTTGAGCTGGTCCGGCGGCATGGAGCCCAGAACATGGGGCGCACAATATGTGCCCAAATGGTCACCTATTCAGCCCCGCTCGTCAAGCGGTGCTCGCGCGGCGGCAGGGCCCGAACCTAAAATCCCGCCATCTGCACCGGAGCCCGCGATGGACACCCGCACCTCCCCCACCCGCCTGCGCCTGACCCAGCTGCGCGAAGTTCTGGCCCGCGAGGGCGTGCACGCCCTGCTGGTGCCTTCCAGCGACCCCCACATCAGCGAGTACCTGCCCGAGCGCTGGCAGGGCCGTGTGTGGCTGTCGGGCTTCACCGGTTCCATGGGCACGCTGGTGGTCACCGTGGACCGCGCCGCGCTGTTTGCCGACAGCCGCTACTGGGTGCAGGCCGAAGCCGAGCTGGCCGGCAGCGGCATAGACCTGGTCAAGATCCACAGCGGCACCTCGCCGGAGCACATCAGCTGGCTGGCCCGCGAGGTACCGCGCGGCGGCGCCGTGGCGGTGGACGGCCAGGTGCTGGGCCTGGCCTCGGCCCAGGCGCTGCAGCAGGCGCTGGACGACGCCGGCGTGCGCCTGCTGACCGACGTGGACCTGCTGGACCGCATCTGGCCCGAACGCCCGGGCCTGCCGGGTGCGCCCATCTACGAACACCAGCCGCCTTTTGCCACCGTGCCGCGCAGCGCGCGCCTGGCGGCGGTGCGCCAGGCCATGGCCGCGGCCGGCGCCACGCACCACTTCGTGTCCACGGTGGACGACATCGCCTGGGTCACCAACCTGCGCGGCAACGACGTCACCTACAACCCGGTGTTCATGGCGCATCTGCTGCTGTCGCCCACCGGCGCCACGCTGTTCATGGGCCCTGGCAAGGCCCCGCCGGCGCTGGCCGCCGCGCTGGCGGCCGACGGCGTGCAGATCGCCCCTTACGAACAGGCCGGCGCCGCACTGGCCCGCCTGGCTGCCGGCGACACCCTGCTGCTGGACCCGCGCCGCGTCACCCACGGCCTGCGTGCCCAGGTGGGCGCCGGCTGCCGCGTCGTCGAACAGATCAACCCCAGCACGCTGCTCAAGAGCCGCAAGAGCGAAGCCGAGGCCGCCCATGTGCGCGAGGCCATGGCCGAGGACGGCGCGGCCATGTGCCACTTCTACGCCTGGTTCGAAGCCGCCCTGGCGCGGGGCGAGCGCCTCACCGAGTTGACGGTGGACGAACAACTCAGCGCCGAGCGTGCCAAGCGTGCCCACTTCGTGGGGCTGAGCTTCTCCACCATCGCCGGCTTCAACGCCAACGGCGCGATGCCGCATTACCGCGCCACCGACGACAGCCACGCCGTCATCGAAGGGGATGGCCTGCTGCTGATAGACAGCGGCGGCCAGTACCTGGGCGGCACCACCGACATCACGCGCGTGTGGCCCATAGGCCGCATCAGCGAAGCCATGAAGCGCGACTACACGCTGGTGCTCAAGGGCACCCTGGCCCTGAGCCGCGCCCGTTTCCCGCAGGGCACGCCCAGCCCCATGCTGGACAGCCTGGCGCGCGCGCCGCTGTGGGAGCACGGCATCGACTTCGGCCACGGCACCGGCCACGGCGTGGGCTACTTCCTGGCGGTGCACGAAGGCCCGCAAAGCATCAGCAAGGCGGTGCCCAGCGAACACATGGCCATGCAGCCGGGCATGATCACCAGCATAGAGCCGGGCGTGTACCGCGCCGGCCAGTGGGGTGTGCGCATAGAAAACCTGGTGCTGGCCGTGCCGGCCGCCACCAGCGAGGGCGAGCAGTTCGGCGCCTTCCTCGAGTTCGAGACGCTGACGCTGTGCCCCATAGACACACGCTGCATACAGCGTGATCTGCTGCGCGACTACGAGATCGCCTGGCTCAACGCCTACCACGCCACGGTGCGCGAGCGCCTGGCGCCCCGCGTGCAGGGGGCGGCGCTGGCCTGGCTGCAAGAGCGCACGCAGCCGATCTGACCCCGTGGCCACCCCCGCCCCGCCGGCGCTGGGCCTGGACCTGGGCGGCACCAAGATAGAAGGCCGGCTGCTGGGCGCCGACGGCCAGGAACTCTGGCGCGAACGTGTGCCCACCCCGGCCGGCGACTATGCCGCCACGCTGCGCAGCCTGGTGCAGCTGGTGCAGCGTGCGCGTACCCAGGCGGGCGGCGCCTGCACCGTGGGCATGGGCACGCCGGGCACCGCCGGTGCCGGCGGGCGCATGAAAAACTGCAACTCCACCTGCCTGAGCGGCCACACGCTGCAGCAAGACCTGGAAGCCGCGCTGGGCCAGCCCGTGGCCATGGCCAACGACGCCAACTGCCTGGCGCTGAGCGAGGCCACCGACGGCGCCGGCGCCGGTGCCGGGGTGGTGTTTGCCGCCATCCTGGGCACCGGCGTGGGTGCCGGCATTGCGGTGCATGGCCGCGTGCTGGGCGGCCCCAACGGCCTGGCTGGCGAGTGGGGCCACAACCCCCTGCCCTGGTCCGAGCCCGGCGACGACCCGCTGCTGCGCTGCTACTGCGGCCGCCTGGGCTGCGTCGAAACCCTGCTCAGCGGCCCCGCCCTGGCGCTGGACCATGCCCGGCAGGCCCCGGCACCGGCCGGCGGCGAGGCGCTGGATGCCAGCCGCATCGCCGCGCTGGCCGCTGCCGGCGACGCGGCGGCAGCGGCCACGCTGCAACGCCATGCCCACCGCCTGGCGCGCACCCTGGCGGCGGTGATCAACCTGCTGGACCCGGACGTCATCGTGCTGGGCGGCGGCTTGTCGCAGCTCACTTCGCTGTACCAGCAGGTGCCGGCGCTGTGGCCGCAGTGGGTGTTCGGTGCCGCGCAAGACCCGCCGGTGCGCACCCGGCTGCTGCCGGCATTGCACGGCGACGCCTCCGGCGTGCGCGGCGCCGCCTGGCTGGGCAGGCAGTTGGCATGACCGAGCGGGCACGGCGTCACAAGGCGGCCCCGCCGCCGCCCGCACCCACCCCGACCACCGGCCCCGAGGCCCTGGCCGCTCTGGCTTGGCTGGCCGGCTGCTGGCAGAGCGAGCGTTTTGAAGCCGGCTCCATGGAGCAGTGGATGCCGCCGGCAGGCGACGCCATGCTGGGTGCCAGCCGCACGCTGCGCAACGGCCGCATGGTGGCGCACGAGTTCCTGCGCATAGAGCTGGGCGACGACGGCCACCTGCGCTACATCGCCCTGCCTTCGGGCCAGCGCGAGACGGCCTTCACGCTGGTGGCCGCCGAGGGCGGCGAATGGTGTTTCGAGAACCTGGCGCACGACTTCCCGCGGCGCATTCGCTACCGGCGCGAGGCCGGCCAGCGCCTGCTGGCCCGCATAGAGGGCCAGCGCGAAGGCCTGGCGCGTGTGCTGGAGTTCCCCATGCGGCGTGTGCCGGTCAAGGTGGCGGCAAAGCGCTGATGCCGCGGGCGCCGAGCAGCGCCGCCGGCATGTCCCCACTGCAACCAGCGGCTTTCCGGCCGGACAGCGCTTCGTCGCACCGGCGCCGCAGTTCATCGCGGCCCAGCGACGCCCATGCCGCGCCGGCGGCCCTCCGTCGCATGGCGCTGGGACAGGCCTCACCCGCCCCGTACATTGGCTTCGCAGCGGTGCCGGACCCCTTCGCTCACGCTCCTGTGGGCACCGCTGCTCGACCCTCCTGCGATCTCACTCCCCGTACGGATGGATCGCTTTCACGGGGCCGGCCTCCCCGCCGGCCCCGCTCTTCTTTGCGCTGCTCAGGCGCGCCCGTGCTTGGCGATCAAGGCCTTGGCGGTGTCCAGCAGGTCGCGGCCGTTGAAGCCGCGCTTGTTCATGTCGGCCACCCACTCCTCCTCGACGCCGGCGGAAAGGCGCACGAACTCGGCGCGCTGCGCGGCGGTGAAGGTGTAGATGGTGTTGCCGCGGTCCACGGCCTGCTTGCGGCCATCCGGGTCGTTGCCTTCCTGCGTCTTGCCCAGCCAGGCCGAGGTGGCCATGCCGGAATTGGCGTCGATCACACGCTTCAGGTCGGGCGCCAGGCCTTCGTACCTGGCCTTGTTCATGGCCATGATGAAGGCCGTGGTGTACAGCGCCGGGCCGTTGCGGTCGAACTCGCTGTGGAACTTGGTCAGCTCGTGCACCTTGACCGAGGGCACCACCTCCCAGGGGATGACGCAGGCGTCTATGACACGCTTGGACAGCGAATCCGGGATCTGCGGCAACGGCATGCCCACCGGCGTGGCGCCCACCGCAGACAGCATCTTGGTCACCATGCGCGTGGGGCCGCGCACCTTCATGCCCCGCAGGTCGCCGGCGGACTGTATGGGCTTGGTGGCCGAATGGAACATGCCCGGGCCGTGCACATGCAGCGCCAGCACCTGGGTGTCCTTGAACTCATCGGGGCACTTGGTCTGGTAGTACTCCCAGTAGGCCTTGGACGTGGCCTCGGCGTTGTTCATCGTGAACGGCAGCTCGAAGGCCTCTATGCGCGGGAAGCGCCCAGCCGCCCAGCCGGCCACGTTCCACATCACGTCCACCACGCCGTCGCGCACCTGGTCGTACAGCTGCGGCGGCGTGCCGCCCAGCTGCATGGCCGGGTAGCCCTCGAACTTGATGCGGCCGCCGGATTCCTTCTCCACCTTCTCCATCCAGGGCTTGTGCATGGTCAGCCACACGTTGGACATGGGCGCCATGAAGGTGTGGAACTTCAGCGTCACCGTCTGCTGTGCCAGGCCGCAGAGGTGAGGCAGACCCAGCGCTGCCGTGGCGGCGGCGCCCTGGATCAGGGTGCGTCGTTTCATAGCGATGTCTCCTTCGCGGCGTGGGGGCTGCGCGCGTGCCCGGCAAGTGTCGTGATGCGCGGCCGCGCAGGCGACCCGGTTTTCCCCGTAGAGCCGGCCTGGCCGGCACGCTTTCGCCGCAATCAGGCGGCGATCAGGTGGCCGCCAGTCGCCCGCGCCGCTTCAACCAGCGCGGCGGCCCGTGCACACGCCACAGCAGCCAGCTGGCGATGCTGAGGTTCAGCAGGTTCCAGGCGATGCCGTTCAGGAAGGCGGCGTCGTAGGAGCCGGTCAGGTCGAACACCTTGCCCGACATCCAGCCGCCCAGCGCCATGCCCACCAGCGTGGCCATCAACACCGCCCCGGTGCGTGCGCCGGCCACCGCGGCCGGGAAGTGTTCGCGCACGATGATGGCGTAGCTGGGCACGATGCCGCCCTGGAACAACCCGAACATCGCCGAGACGACGTACAGCGACACCAGGCCGTCGAAAGGCAGGAACATCAACAAGGCCAGACCCTGCAGCGCCGAGCCCAGCAGCAGCGTGCGCAGCCCGCCTATGCGGTCGCAGATGGCGCCGCTGACCAGGCGGCTGACGATGCCGAAGCCCAGCATCAGCGACAACATCTCCGCGCCGCGCGCGGCAGAGAAGCCCAGGTCGCTGCAGTAGGCCACGATGTGCACCTGCGGCATGGCCATGGCCACGCAGCAGGCGATGCCCGCCAGGCTGAGCACCGCGGTGGCGGTGTTCAGCGACAGGCCGAAGGGCCGCTCGCTGGGCTGCGGCGTGCCGGTGCGCGGCGCCGCGGCGGGCGCGGCCGCCGGCGGCCTTTCGCGCATGGCCAGCGCCATCACCCCCATGGCCAGCGCGCTGAACAGGCCCAGCGCGGTGTAGGTGTCGCGCCAGCCCCAGGCCTCTATGCCCCATTGCACGATGGGCGGCCACACCGAGCCGGCCAGGTAGTTGCCGCTGGCGCAGATGGCCATGGCGATGCCGCGCCGGCGCACAAACCACTGGCCGGTGTCGGCCATCAGCGGGGCGAAGCTGGTGCTGCTGCCCAGCAGGCCCAGCAGCAGGCCGTGCGCGATGGCAAAGCCGGTGATGCTGTCAGCACGCGCCGCCAGCGTGAAACCCAGGCCCAGACCCACGGCGCCTATGAACAGCACCGGCATCACGCCCAGGCGGTCGCTCAGCCGCCCCATCAGCACGCCGCCCAGGCCGAAGCCCACCATCAGCAGCGTGTAGGGCAGCGAGGCGTCGGCCCGCGCCACGCCGAACTCGGCCTGCACCGCCGGCAGCACCACCGACACCACGTACATGGCGCCGCTGCCCACGGTCATCAGCAGCAGCGCCATCACCAGCCGCCACCAGGCCTGGCGGCTGTCAGGGGCGTGCGAGGTGGCCATCAGTCGTACAGGACGCCGACCAGCCACAGCGAAATCGCCGGCACCAGCAACAGCAGCAGCGTGCGCAGCGCGTCGCTGATCAGGAAGGGCATCACGCCGCGGTAGCTTTCCAGAATGGGCAGGCCCTTGGCCAGCGAGTTGACGATGTAGACGTTCAAGCCCACCGGCGGCGCCAGCAGGCCTATGCCCACGGTCATCAGCACCAGGATGCCGAACCAGATGGCCTGCTGGTCGGGCGTCAGCCCCAGTGGCAGCGCCAGCACCAGCGGCAGCAGGATGGGCACCACCAGCAGGATGACCGACAGCTCGTCCATCACCATGCCCAGCACGATGAACAGCAGCACGATGCCACCCACCACCGCCACCGGGTGCAGGCCCCAGCCCTGCACCGCGGCGGCCAGCTCGCGCGGCACCTGCGTGAGCGCCAGCGCGGCGTTCATCAGGTCGGCACCCAGGAAGATCATGAAGATCATGGCCGAGGCGCCGGCCGTGCCGTAGAAACACTGGCGCAGCCCGGCCCAGGTGAGCTCACGCCGCGCCAAGGCCGCCACAAACGTGGCCGCGGCCCCCACCGCCGCGCCCTCGGTAGGCGTGAACAGGCCGCCGTAGATGCCGCCGAACATCAGCACGAAGATCACCGCAATGGGCAGCACGCCCCACACCAGCCGCCAATTCAGCGGCGGTGCTTCGTCGTGCTCGGGCGCCTGTCCGGGCACCAGGCGCACGTAGAGGGCGATGGCGGCGATGTAGCCCACCACGGCAATCAGCGCCGGCACGATGGCGGCGGCAAACAGCTTGGCGATGTTCTGCTCGGCCAGCACGGCGTAGATGACCAGCGGCACCGAAGGCGGCACCAGCGCCCCCAGCGTGCCGCCGGCGGCCAGCGTGCCGGTGGCCAGGCGGCCGCTGTAGCCGTGGCGCTTCATCTCCGGCAGCGCCACGCCGCTGATGGTGGCCGCGGTAGCCACCGACGAGCCGCAGATGGACCCGAAGGCCGCGCTGGCCACCACCGAGCCCATGGCCAGCCCGCCACGAAACCGCCCCATCAGCGCCGCGGCAAAACCGAACAGCGCGCGCGACAAGCCGCCGTGCGTGGCGAACTGCCCCATCAGGATGAACAGCGGAATGACCGACAGGTCGTAGCTGGCAAAACGCGCAAACGCCTGGGTGTTGAGGAAAAAGCTCAGCGGCGTCCAGCCCGCCTGCAGCACGTAGCCCAGCGTGCCGGCGGCGAACATGGCGATGGCAATGGGCACACGCAGCACCATCAACGCCAGCATGACGCCGAAGATCATCAGCGACAGCGCGATGGGCGTCATGCCGCGCCCTTCTCGAACGCCACGCCGGCCTCGGTCTCGGCCTCGGTGTCGGCCTCACGCGGAAAGCCCAGCAGCGCCTGCGCCAGCGCGATGACGGCGGTGAGGCCCAGCGCCGGCACCATGCCGGCGTACACCCACCAGTCGGGCACGCCCAGCATCATGGAGCCGGTGTGGGAGTTCCAGGCGCTGAGGCCCCCCAGTGCGCCGCGCCAGGCCATCACCCCCATGGCGGCGGCCACCAGCGCCGCCCCCACGCGGTCCAGCCCCTGCTGCGTGCGGCGGCTGGCGCGCAGGGTGAAGAAGTCCACGATGATGTTGCCGCGCCGCAGCTGGCAGATGGGCAGGAACAGCGCGATGGCGGCACCGGCCGCGTAGGCCGTGAGCTCGAAGTCGCCCAGGATGGTCCAGCCCACGGTGTTGCGGCCTATGAGGCTGGTGCAGGTCATCAGCGTGATGCCCACCAGCAGCAGGCCGGCCAGCACGGCGCACAGCTTGGCCAGGGCTTCCAGCAGCTTGTACAGCGGGGTGGGCAAAGGGTCTCCTAGGCGGTGCGGCGTGTCGCGCCGTGCGCAGGCTCAGTATTGTGTGGGCGGCAGGGTGACGGTCAGGCCGTCCAGCGCCGGGCTGATGGCGATCTGGCACGCCAGGCGGCTGTGGGCCTCCGGCGGCGAAGCGGTCATCTCCAGCATGGCCCGCTCGTCGGCGTCAGCCGGCGGCAGGCGGGCTGCCCAGGCTTCGTCAACGATGACATGGCAGGTGGCGCAGCTCAGGCAGCCGCCGCAGTCGGCCGCGATGCCGTCCAGGCCGGCGGCCAGCGCGGCGCGCATCAGGCTTTGGCCGGGGCGGGCGGGCACGGCCCACAGCGAGCCGCCATCGGCGCTGCGGAAGTGAACGGTGAGGGCCGGTGGGGACATGCGCGTTCACAGCCTCATCAGGTATTCACGCCGCTGCCAGGCCAGGCTGTCCGGCGCCTGGGCATGACGCTTCAGCTCCTGCTGCTTGATGGCCAGCAGCACGGTGGCCATGGCCGGGCCCAGGCCCTGCATCAGCACCTCGTCGGCCTGCAACGCGGCCAGCGCTTCTTCCAGCGATGCGGGCAAGGCGGCAGCACCCGTGTCGCCGCCGGCATCGCCGTAAGGCTGCTCGGTGGCGGCCGGCGGCTCCAGCCGCCGGTGCAGACCGTCCAGCCCGGCCCACACCTGCGAGGCGATGTAGAGGTAGGGGTTGGCCGCCGACTCGCCGGCACGGTTTTCTATGCGCGTGGCGGCGTCGCCGCAGCGGCCCAGCACGCGCAGCAGCGCGCCGCGGTTGTCGCGCCCCCACAGCGCCGCCTGCGGTGCCATCACGCTGCGCCGGTAGCGGCTGTAGGCCGGCAACGTGGGCGCGGCCAGCGCCGTCATGCCCGGCGCATGCGCCAGCAGGCCGGCCAGCCAGTGCGCGCCGGTGTCGGACAGCACTGCGCGCGCCTCCTGCGCCGGGCCGCCCGGTTGCTGGCGTCGCAGCGCGTTGCCGCCGGCAGCCTGCCCTGCCGCATCCACCAGCGACTGGTGCAGGTGCCAGCCGCTGGCAACGGCCTGCGGCAACGGTGGCTTGCCCGTGAAGCTGGCCAGGTAGCCGGCGCGCGCCAGCGCCTGGCGCACGGCGCTGCGGAACAAGGCCACCAGGTCGGCGGCGGGCAAGGCATCCAGCGGCGCAAACACCGCCTCGAACTGGCTGGGGCCCAGCTCGATTTCCAGCGAACGCAGCGGCAGGCCCAGGCCCAGCGCCGTGCGGCGCACGATGTCCAGCACCTCGTGGGCCTGGTCGGCGGCGGCCTCGGACAGCAGCTGGTAACCCGGGTGCACCAGGCGCAGGCGTGGCGGCTCGGCGGGCCAGTCCACCGCCTGGTCATCGTCGGCCAACGGCAAGGCCTGGCCTTCCACCCGCCAGACGTGGAACTCCAGTTCGATGCCGCAGCGCAGCCCGTAGCCCTCCTCCTGCAAGGCAGCCAGCGCGCCCTGCAGCACGCGGCGCGGGCAGGCCGGCACGGGTGCGCCGTCTTCAAAGAAAGGCTCGGCACGCACCCAGCCCGTGCCCGGCGCCCAGGGCAGCACCGTGAAGCTGGCCGGGTCGGGCAGCAACAGCACGTTGTTGGCCTGGCCGAAACCGGGCAAGGCCGCCAGCGCACCGGGCTCGAATACCGGGAAGGCGGTGCGGTCGGCGCTGTCCTTGAGCAGCAGCGTGCTGACCAGGCCCAGGCCCTCGCTGAACGGGCCGGCCAGCCAGCCGGCATCGGGCCCCAGCACCAGGGTCTTGCCGCGCAGCGTGCCATGCAGGTCGCACCAGGCCACACGCAGGGTGTCCAGACGCTCTTGCTGTAGGCGAGCCAGCAAGGCCGCCACCGCGGCGTCGCGCGCAGAGCCGGCCGCGCCGCAGCGCGCAGCCAGGGTCATGGCTGGGCCGTGGCCGCAGCGCGCAGCCAGGGCGCCGCCGCGCGGCGTGCCGCCACCGCCTGCTGCCAATGGGCTTGCCACTGCGCCGCCGGCGCCACGCAATCGATGGTGGCCGGGCCCTGCAGATCACCCGCCGGCATGGGGGCGTGGCCGCCACCGCGCACCCCCTCTATGGCCTTGAGCAGCAGGCGGCGGTTGGCCATGATGAGCTTGTCGCTGCTGCCCAGGTGTTCGCGCGTGCGGTCTTGTATGGCGCCCATGCTTTCCACCGCCCACTGGTCGTGCACGTTGATGTCCTGGTCGCCCATGCCTAAGAAGGTGCGCGTGCGCTGCTCTTCGGCGTTGAAGCCCCAGTCGTTGTGCCGGCCCAGCTTGGGCAGGTAGTCCGGCAGCTGGGTGTTGACCAGGCGCTGCGCGCGCATGGTTTCCTTGTCCAGCGGCTCGCCGTAGCTGGTGAAGAAGCTGTACCAGTAGGTGTTGACGTCGTCCACCGGCACATGCCACTGCGTGATGGTGAGCGTTTCCGACAAGGGGATGACAAAGGTCTGCGGAAACAGCGAGCAGGTGACACGCACATGCGTGTGGCGCTGGTCCATGAGCCGCAGCGTGGTGATGCGCGTCAGGCCGTCGGCCAGTGCCTCGTGGTGGATCTCGGGGCTGCAGAACTCGCGCATGATGCGCGTCATGGGCCAGCGCTGGCCGTCCACCTCGCCGGCACTGGCGGCGCGGAACTGGCGGCCGTAGCTCAGCGCCGGATCGGCATCGCCTTCGTCCAGCATGCGGTGCAAGAACGAGGGGTGCGCCGGGTCTATGCCCACTTCCACCGCCTGCAGCCAGTTGCAGCGCCACAGGCCCTTGAAGGCAAAGCTGTGGCTGGCCGGTGCAGCAAAACAGTCCAGCGCCGGCAAGGCCGGCGGCGGCAGGTCTTCGGGCCCCAGCCACGCCCACAGCACACCGGCCGCCACCTGCAGCGGGTAGCTGCGCTGACGCACACGCTGGCACAGGGTGCTGCCGGCGGGCTCCGCCGGGGTTTCCAGGCAGCGCCCGTCGACGGCGAACTTCCAGCCGTGGAAGGGGCAACGCAGGCCGTCGCCTTCGGTGCGCGCGTACTTCAGGTCGGCACCACGGTGCGGGCAGTCGCGGTCCAGCAGCGAGTAGACGCCGGCCGCGTCGCGCCACAGCACCAGGTCCTGCCCCAGCAGGCGCACCGCCTTCAGCGGGCGCGTGGCCATGGCCGGGTCCAGCGCCGGGTTGAACTCGTCCAGCAAGGCCGCCGGCTGCCAGTAGCGGCGCAGCAGCTCGCCGCACGGCGTGCCGGGGCCGGTGCGGGTGATGAGTTCGTTCTGTGCGGCCTGCATGGTGCAGACCGAGTCTAGGCAGCCCCAGGCGCAGGCTGCAACCAAGGAAACGCGAACAGCGAGCAGGCCCGCCGGCCAAGGCCTACCAGGGCAGCGTCAGCTGCTCTGCCTGCACCGGCGGTGCACGCAGCGGCCAGCGCCCCAGCACTTCGTAGCGGTAGGGCTGCCCCGCTCCGCACACCAGCAACACCTCGCTCAGTGTCCACCGCACCGGGCCTACCGGCACCGGCGCCAGCGGTGCCGGCGCGTTGTAGCTGACGGTGATGTGGCCGCTGTGCCTGCCGTCGTCGTGCAGATGCTCGGTCTGCAAGGCTTGGCGAACGGCACGCTGCAATGCGAACAGGCCGCCCAGGCGGCCTCGCATGCGAAACGCCCAGTGCAGGGGCGGGCGCGCCGCCCAGCCAGAGCTGCTCACCTGGCTGATGAGCACCGTGCAGCATTCGCCCACCAGGCGCCCGCCGGCCCGCAGCAGGCGGGCGCGCATGGCGGGGTCGTCATCGAAGCGCAGGGACAGCGACTGGTGCCAGTTCTCCGGCGCGAACATCTTGTTCCCCAGTTGTTGCGCCAGCCCCTGGGCGAGCAGGATGTCGTGTAAGGCTTGCCTGACCTCAGCCGGTGGCTGGGCCATGAAGATCAGGCGCGGCGGGCTGGTCATCGGTCGCCTCTCCTTCGTTGAGCGCTGGCGGCGAGCGTGGCCTGAGGGTGCAACACCGCAGGGCTTCCGGCCAAGGGCCAAGTTCCGTGTTGCAGCCCGCGCGCTCAGGTTCTCAGGCCCGGAACAGCCGCAACGAAGCCATGCCGAGGGCGGTCAACACCAGCGAGCCGCCCAGGTGCAAGCCCACGGCGGCACAGGCCAGGCCGAGACGCTGGTCCCTCAACAGCAGCACCACCTCGCCCGAGAAGCTGGAGAACGTGGTCAGCCCGCCGAGAAAGCCGGTGATGACCAGCAGCCGCCAGTGCGAGGGCAGCTCCGGATGGGCCGCAAAGTGGGCCAGCGAAAGCCCGACAAGGTAGCCGCCGACCCAGTTGGCCACCAGCGTGCCCAGCGCAATGGCGGGGAACAGCGTGTTCAAGCCATTGCCCAGCGCCCAGCGCAGCAGGCAACCGCTGGCGCCACCCGCCAGCACCACCAGTATCGAAGTCCACATGTTCGTCCGCCCCCGAGCGCTGCAATGCACGCAATTCAGCCCGGGATGAGCGGCACGCAAGCCTACGAACCCCATCCCGGGAACCCGTAGGCATCATCAGCCAGCCCTGTTGCCGGCAGTACGGAGAGGAATGCCATCTCTCGAACTTCACTGTAGCAGTGCAGCAGGAGCCGCCCAAGGCCTGCGGCAGTCAAAACGCGGACATTTGGCCGCGACAAGCCGCGGCGGTACATTGTTCTGCCGTGCCGAAACGGCCTGCGCGCATGGCCATGGCCTGGCTCGAGCAGTCGGCCTGGCACAGCACGCCCTTGTCGCAACAGGAGCCAGCTTGAAGATCACCGTTTCAACCATCGTTGCCGCCCCGCTGCAAGACGTGTGGGCGGCCTACACCACGCCCGATGACATCAAGGTCTGGAACACGGCGTCGCCGGATTGGCACACCACCTCCTCGTCGGTGGACCTCCGACCGGGCGGCAAGTTTTCCTCGCGCATGGAAGCCAAGGACGGGTCCTTCGGGTTCGACTTTGCCGGCGAGTACACCAAGGTCGTGCACCTGCAGCTGATCGAGTACGTGTTTGGCGAACGAACCGGCACGGTGGAGTTCAAGGAAGGCCCGGACGGCGTCTCGGTGCACGTGACCTTCGACAGCGAACAGACACACTCCGAGGAGCAGCAGCGAACCGGTTGGCAGGCCATCCTGGACAGCTTTCGCCGCCATGTGGCCGGGAAGCTGGCCGCCGAGTAGCCGGGCGCCGCGCCCCCTGCGCCTCCTGCGCGCGCTGTGACGCGCGAAGAGCCCAAACCCCCAAACTTCGAAGCACATCAAAGCCAAGGCCTGCCGCATGCCCGCCACCCTGTCGACCCAGCGGCTGGCCATGACGCCGCGTTCCATGGCGGATCTTGAAGCCTGCCTGGCCATGGACCGCGACCCCTTGGTGACGCAGTACATCGCCGGCCCCTGGGCCGACCCGGGCGACCACCGGCAGTTCGTGCTGAACAGAATCCGCACCCAGTACCCGCGCGGGCTGGGCTACTGGTCGGTGCGCCTGCACGGCGACAGCGCATTCCTCGGCTGGATTCTGCTGATCCCGTACGACGCCTTCGCCGGCGAGGTGGAGATAGGCTGGCGGTTCACACGCGCGACCTGGGGACACGGCTACGCGCCGGAGGCGGCCCAGGCGGTGCTGGAACACGCCTTTGCCGAACGGGGCCTGGACGAGGTGGTGGCCGACATCCATCCTGCGAACATCGCATCCATTCGGGTGGCCGAGAAGATCGGCATGCGCTACGTCGGCGACCGGCGCGTAGACGGCCAGCCGCTCAAGTCGTACCGGGCAGCACGGCCCGCACACCAGGCCCAGGCATAACGAGGTTCATGATGTCCAGACTGCGCGTAGAGAGCTTCACCTTGTCGCTGGACGGCTTCGGCGCCGGCCCGAACCAGGACATCCATAACCCGCTGGGGGTGGGCGGCACGCTGCTGCACGGCTGGGCCCTGCCCACGCGGACGTTCCAGAAGCACTTGTTCGGCAAGGACGGCGGCGAAACCGGCGTGGACGAGGACTTTGCCGCCCGGGGCTTTCAGAACATAGGCGCCTGGATACTGGGCAGGAACATGTTCGGGCCGGTGCGCGGGCCCTGGCCGGATGAAAGCTGGCGAGGCTGGTGGGGAGACAACCCGGTCTACCACGTGCCCGTCTTCGTGCTGACCCACCACGCCCGCTCGCCGCTGGTGATGGAAGGCGGCACCACCTTCCACTTCGTCACCGACGGCGTCGAAGCCGCACTCGCCCGCGCCCGCGAGGCCGCCAAGGGCAAGGACGTGCGCGTGGGTGGCGGTGTCCAGGCCATACAGCAGTACCTTCGCCAAGGGCTGATCGACGAGATGCACATCGCCATCTCACCCGTCTTGCTGGGTGCGGGCGAACGCCTGTTTGAAGGCATCAACCTGCCGGCGCTGGGCTACACCTGCACCCGGCACGTCGCCACGGCACGCGCGACCCATGTGGTGCTGGGCCGAACAGGGCAGCGATGACGCCTGGCCGGCCGCACCCAGCCCGCTGCCGGCGACACCGGCCAACCACCTTCTGCAGGGAGCCTGCATGCCCAAGCCCTTCATCAACCTCTCGGAAGTCGAGTTCACCGACATCGAGGACAACGGCTACTACACCTCCCGGCGAGCCCAGTTCAGCGCCGGCATAGGCGCTCGCAAGCTGGGCTACAACCTGACCGAGCTGCCGCCGGGCAAGGCCCAGTGCCCCTTCCACGCCCACCGCGCCGAGGAGGAGATGTTCCTGATCCTGGAAGGAGAAGGTGAGCTGCGCTACGGGGCCGAGCGGCACAAGATACGCCGCCATGACGTCATCGCCTGCCCCACGGGCGACGCCAGCACGGCGCACCAGATCATCAACACCGGCAGCACAACCCTGCGCTACCTCGCGTTGTCCAACCTGTCGGAAATCGAGGTGTGCGAGTACCCGGATTCCAACAAGACCGGCGTGCATGCCGACCAGCCGCCCGGCCGGGGTTTGCACAAGATGTTCCTCTCCGAGGCGACGGCGGCGTACTACGACCGCGAGAGCAACCCGCCGCCGGTGGGCGAGGCCTGAGGAGAGCCTGCACGCGGTGACGTGCGGCAAGGTGCAGGCCAGCCGCCGGGTTTGCGGCGATACTGGTTGATTGAAGGCCAAGCGCCGCCTGCGGACCCCAGGCGGCCACGGCCCGCGCTGGGTCTTTCGGAGTGGTTGGCATGTGGCGTCGTGCGGGGGTCTTGGGCTCCTTGTGTTTTGTGCTGATGGCTTGTGGCGGAGGCGGGCAACCCGCCGGCACCGGAGGCGCGGCCGCCCCGCCTGCGGGTTCGCCGCCACCCCCAGGCCCTGGCGCCGAAGCACCGGACCGCAACCTGGCGGTGCCGGACCGCCGCCAGGACAGGCCGCTGCGGGTGTTGATGATTGGCAACAGCCACGCCGGAGGCGTTTCGCCGCTGCTGCGCAGCCTGCTGCAGCTGGGCCTGCCCGGCACCGAGTCGACACTCAGCTACGTGGCCGCCCCTTTCCTTGATGAAGCGGCGCGCAGGCCCGACACGCTGCAGCGCATAGAACAAGGCGGCTGGACCCACGTGATCCTGCAGGGGCAGAAGTACTCGCAGTCCTGGACGGCGGCCTACCCCACCACCGAGACGGAAACCCTGCTGGACTTGAGCAAGGCCGCCGGCAGCATGACGGTGCTGTACCCCGAGCACCCGCAACGGGGCAACAGCCTGGAAGGCCAGGCGGTCTACGAACTGCATCAGCGCATCGCCGCGCGCCAGGCCAGCTGCGTCGCGCCGGTCGGCCCGGTGTGGGACCAGGCCCTGGCGCAGCCGGGCACGCCCGCCCTGCACCACCCCGACGGCAACCACGCCAACGACCTGGGCTCGCTGCTGACGGCTTATGTGCTGTACCAGGTGCTCACCGGCCTCGACGCCACCTCGCTGCCCGAAGACGGCAGCCTGCCGGGCACGCCGGCAGTTCAAGCCCAGTTGAAGCGGCTCACGGCGGACTTGTTGGGCGAGCACGCCGTCTGCCCGTTCTGACGCGCAGGCGTGATTGCGCAGGCGTGATCAGGCGTCACCGGCCGGTCGGCTGCAGGCCGGGGCCCGGGCCGGCGCAGCTCACATCAGCACGATGTCGTACTGCTCCGGGTTCATGGTCGGCTCCGCGCTCAGCGAGATGGGCTTGCCTATGAACTCGCTCAAGCCCGCCAGGTGCTGGCTTTCTTCGTCCAGCAGCATCTCCACCACCGTGGCGCTGGCCACCACGCGGAACTCGCGCGGGCTGAACTGGCGCGCTTCGCGCAGGATCTCGCGCAGGATGTCGTAGCACACGCTGCGCGCGGTCTTCACCTGGCCGCGGCCTTCGCAGGTGGGGCAGGGTTCGCACAGCATGTGCGCCAGGCTCTCGCGTGTGCGCTTGCGCGTCATCTCCACCAGGCCCAGCTGCGTGAAGCCGCTCACCGTGGTGCGCACGCGGTCGCGCGCCAGTTGCTTGCGCAGCTCGGCCAGCACCGCCTGCTGGTGGTCCTCGCGCAGCATGTCTATGAAGTCGGCAATGATGATGCCGCCCAGGTTGCGCAGCCGCAGCTGGCGCGCCATGGCGCCGGCCGCCTCGAGGTTGGTCTTGAAGATGGTGTCTTCGAAGTTGCGCGCGCCCACGTAGCCGCCGGTGTTGACGTCTATGGTGGTCAAGGCCTCGGTCTGGTCGATGATGAGGTAGCCGCCGCTCTTCAGGTCCACGCGCCGCGCCAGCGCCCGCTGTATCTCTTCCTCTATGCCGAACAGGTCGAAGATGGGGCGCTCGCCGCGGTACAGCTCCAGCTTGCCCACGGCGCGCGGCATGTAGGTCTCGCCAAAGGCGCGCAGCTGTTCGTACTGCAGCCGGCTGTCTATGCGCACCGCCTGCGTGGCTTCGCCGGCCAGGTCGCGCAGCACGCGCTCGGCCAGGCTCAGGTCCTGGTGCAGCAGCGTGCCGGCGGGCTGGGTGTGCGAGCGCTGGCGTATCTGCGCCCAGGCGCGGCGCAGGTAGGCGATGTCCTCGGCCAGCTCGCTGTCGGTGGCTTCCTCGGCGTTGGTGCGCAGGATGAAGCCGCCGCGGTCGGCCGGCCGCTCGGTGCTCTCGTCTATCAGCGCATTCAGCCGTGAGCGCAGTTGCTCGCGCAGCTCGGGGCTGCCTATCTTCTGGCTGATGCCCACGTGCGTGTCGTGCGGCAGAAACACCAGCAGCCGCCCGGCGATGGACACCTGCGTGGACAGGCGCGCGCCCTTGCTGCCAATGGCGTCCTTGATGACCTGCACGGTCAGCGTCTGGCCCTCGAACACCAGGCGCTCTATGGGCACCGGGGTGTCCTGCCGGCTGTCGGGGCGCGGGTGGTCGTGGCGCGGTTCGCCGCGGCCGTTGCCGCCGGCCAGGTGCAGGTCGGCCACATGCAAGAAGGCGGCGCGCTCCAGGCCTATGTCGACAAACGCGCTTTGCATGCCCGGCAGCACCCGCACCACCTTGCCCAGGTAGACGTTGCCCACCAGACCACGCTCCAGCGTGCGTTCCACGTGCAGCTCCTGCACGGCGCCGTTTTCGACGATGGCTACCCGCGTTTCCTGCGGCGACCAGTTGATGAGGATGTCCTGCCCGGGCATGGCTTGCGGCATCGGGCGGCTACAGGTCCAAACGAACGCGGGCCAGGCTGAGCAATTGGGTGGTCTCGTACAAGGGCAGGCCCATGATACCGGTGTAGCTGCCCTCGATCGCCGCGATCCAGGCCGCGATGCGGCCTTGTATGGCGTAGGCGCCGGCCTTGCCGAAGGGCTCGCCGCTGGCGATGTAGCGGTCTATCGTGGCCTGCGACAGCGCGGCAAACCGAACCCGCGAAACGCTCACCATCAGCGGTGCCTGGCGGCCGTCGGGCCCGGCGCTCACGGCCACGGCGGTGAGCACGCGGTGGGTGCGGCCGGACAACATGCGCAGCATGCGCGCGGCGTCTTCCGCGTCGGCCGGCTTGCCCAGGATGCGCCGGCCCACGGCCACGGTGGTGTCGGCAGTGAGTATGGGCGCCGCGGGCAGGCGCCGCCGCGTCAGCCGGCCGCGAGCGGCCAGCAGCTTGGCCAGCGTCACGCGGCGCACATAGTCGTCCGGCGTTTCACCGCTGCGGGTTTCTTCCAGGCGCTCGGCGCCCTCGTGCTGGTCCGGCAGCAAGGGGCGGTGCTGCACCCCCAGCTGCTGCAGCAGCTGCGCGCGGCGCGGGCTTTGCGAGGCCAGGTAGACGAACTCGTGGGCGGCGCTGCGGCCGGGCGGCGGTGGCGGAAGCGTGGGCATGCGGCAATCGTATGCCGGCCTTCAACGAAGGCGGCCGCAGGGCTGCCGAAGGCTGCCGCAGGGGGCCGCGCTCAGGCAGCGGCCTGGGCGGCGCCGGCGTGCTGGCGGCCGTCCTGCTCGCGCGCCAGCAGGAAGCGCTCGAAGTCTTCGGCCGACAGCGGCTTGCTGTACAGATAGCCCTGGTAGGCCAGGCAGCCTATGTCCTGCAGCAGCGCCCGCTGCTCCTCGGTCTCCACGCCTTCGGCAATGACGTGCAGGCCCAGCTGGCGCCCCAGGGCCACCACCGTGCGGGCGATGGCGGCGTCGCTGGTGTCGGTCAGCACGTCGTCCACGAAGGACTTGTCTATCTTCAGCTGTGTCAGGGGCAGGCGCTTGAGGTAGTTCAGCGACGAGTAACCGGTACCGAAGTCGTCCAACGACACGCCTATGCCGCGTTGCCGCAGCGCGGCGAGCTTGCCGCTCACGTCCTCGATGTCGTTGACCAGCAGGGTCTCCGTCAGCTCTATCTTCAGCCGCGTCGGCTCGGCCCGGGTCCAGTCCAGCACCTTGAGCGTGGCGTCCACGAAGCCGGGCTGGCGCAGCTCGGAGGCGCTGACGTTCACCGACAGCGTCAGGTGCGCTCGTTCGGGCCGCTTGGACCACTGCACCAGTTGGCGGCAGGCGTCACGCAGCACCGCACGGCCCAGCTGGCCGATCAGGCCGCACTCCTCGGCCAGCGAGATGAACTCGGCCGGCGGCACCAGGCCGCGGGCCGGATGGTTCCAGCGCACCAGGGTCTCGGCGCCGATCACGCTGCCGTCGTGCGCCACCTGCGGCTGGTAGTACAGCACCAGTTGCCGGTTGGCTAGCGCGGTGCGCAGCTCGGCTTCCAGCGCGGTGCGCACGCGTATGTCGGCATGCATCAGCACCATCACCACAAACAGGCACAGCAGGGCCGAGAAGTTGTTGAACCAGACGCTCAGCGCACGCTGCTCCGCCGGGATGCCGAACTGCGGCTGCGCAAAGCCGACCGGCGTGCTGGCCAGCAGCAAAAAGGTCAGCAGGCATACCGCCGGCACGCCGAAGTACAGCGCGCGGTGCTCCAGCTGCAGCGCCAGGTAGGCGGAAAAGGCCAGCGCCAGCAGGAAGTGGTGCACAGACCGCGGGTGGCTGCCGTCCGGCACATCCACCAGCAGCGCAATGGCGCAGATCACGAGGTAGGCGCAGCCGACAAACAGCACCGCCCCCAGCCGCAGGCGGTCGCGCGGCACGCACCAGACCACCGCAGCGCCTACAGCGGCCACCAGCCCATCCAGCGCCGCCAGCAGCCACAGGCCTTGCAACGCGAAGTGGATGCCCCAGGGCACGCCTATGGCCACCATCAGCCACCCGCTGCCCTGCAGCAACAGCCGTATGCGGTGCTTCTTGACGGCAACCAGGTCGTGGTAAGGCTGGGACACGGCAGGCGTGGTGCGGCGGCGGCTTCCAGGCAAAGACAGTGGCAACACGGGCCAGCCGGTTCGGCAGCCGGTGGCAACATGCGACGCCACCGCCCTGCCAGGCCTGGCCCAACAGCGTTGATTCGGCGCGCTTTCAGGGCTCTTGAGCGCTGAACTCACCAATTGGTGACGACACAGCCCATTCGGCCGCCAAATCCGATACTTTTAACACCTCGCGCGCCGCGCTGCACGCCCCACGCCGCCGCCGCGTTCCCATGATTGACGATTGAAAGGAGCCTCCCATGCAAAACCACGACACCCCGGCCGACGTCGTGGCGTTCTGGCGCCAGGCCGGGCCAAGCGCCTGGTTTGCCAAGTCGGACGACTTCGACCAGCGCTTCAGCCAGCGTTTCCAGCAGGCGCACCACGCCGCGGCACGGCGCGAGCTGGACGCCTGGGCCGACACCGCCGAAGGTACCCTGGCGCTGCTGATACTGCTGGACCAGTACCCGCGCAACAGCTTTCGCGGCACCGGCCACATGTTCGCCGCCGACCCGCTGGCCCGGCACTTTGCACGGCAAGCCTTGGCGCGCGGCTTCGACCAGGCGGTGGAGCCGGTGCTGCGGCCTTTCATCTACCTGCCCTTCATGCACAGCGAAGACGCCGCCGACCAGGCGCTGTCGGTGCGGCTGTACGAGGCCCTGGGCGGCGATTCGGTGCGCCATGCCCACGAGCACCAGGAGATCATCCAGCGCTTTGGCCGCTTTCCGCACCGCAACCCGGCGCTGGGCCGCGAGACCACGGCCGAGGAAGCCGCCTTCCTGTCGGCCGGGGGTTTCGCCGGCTGAAACCCGGCGCTCCACGGCCTGGAGGCGTTGACAAACGGCGACCTGGCCGCCGACCATGCCGCAGGCAACAACGGGAGGCATTCCATGCGATTGACGGCCTGGGCAGGCGTGGCCTGCCTTGCAGGCGGCTTGCTGGCCACCGCGCCGGCCGCGGCCCGAGACGACCGGTTCGGCCCCACCTGGTGGGGCCAGCTCGGCGCCTTCAGCGCCGGCCTGGACTCCACGGTGCGCGTGGACCGGGTCGAGAACGGCATGGTGGGTACCGAGCTGGTGCTGGAGCGCGAGCTGGGCCTGCCGCGCCGCGAACGCGCCACCTCGGCGCTGCTGGGCCTGCGCTTCGGCGGGGCCTGGCGGCTGGAGCTGGAGCACTACAAGCTGCAGCGCCAGGCCCGTGCGCGGGCGCTGGAAACCGAGTTTGTCTTCGACGGCACCGTGTTCGACCTGGCCTTGCTGGTGGACAGCGAGTTCGATTCCACGGTGATGCGCGCTTCGCTGGGCTACGCCTTCGTGGACCGGCCCACGCTGGAGGCCGGCGTGCTGGTGGGCGTGCACGCCACCGACTTCCGCCTGGCGTTGCGCGGCGAGGCCCGGCTCAACGACGACACGCTGCGCGTGCAGCAGGCGGTGGCCGACAAGCTGCTGCCCTTGCCCACGGCCGGCGCCTTCGTGGCCTGGGCGCCGTCGCCGGCCTGGCGCCTGAGCGCCCGCGCCGACCTGCTGGCGCTGAAGGCGCGCGGCTACCGCGGTGAGCTGCTGCACCTGCAGGCCCAGGCGCTGTGGCAGTTCAGCCGCTGGGCCGGCCTGGGTGCCGGCTGGCGCCATGTGGACTACGACATCAAGGGCAGCGGCAGCGGCTTTGCCGGCCGCGTGCACTACCGCTTTGCCGGCCCGCTGGTGTTTCTCGAAGCCGGGTTCTGAGCGGCGCGGGCTGCTGCCGGGGCCGCATCGCGCCGCCTACTCGCGGTGGTAGGGGTGGCCGCTGGCCAGCGTCCAGGCGCGGTACAGCGCCTCGGCCAGCAGCACACGCGCCAGGGCGTGCGGCAGGGTCAGGTCGGACAGGCGCAGCGTCTCGTCGGCCTGGGCGCGCAGCGCCGGGTCCAGGCCGTCGGGGCCGCCTACCAGCAGGGCCACGTCCCGCCCTTCACCGCGCCAGGCCTGCAGGCGGGCCGCCAGCTGGGCTGTGCTCAGCCGCGTGCCCCGTTCGTCCAGCACCACGCGCCGGGCGCCTTTGGGCAGCGCGGCCTGCAGGCGCTGGGCCTCGGCCGCCATGCACTGCTCGGCGGTACGGCCGCCGCTGCGCGGTTCGGCCTTCAGCGCCTTGAGCTGCAGGCGCATCTCCGGCGGAAAGCGCTTGGCAAACTCGGCCCAGGCCTCGTCGGCCCAGGCCGGCTGGCGCTGGCCTATGGCGGCGACCAGCAGCTGCACCGCTCAGCCGCGCGTGTTGCGCCTGGCGGGGGCCTGGGTGGCTGCGGCCTTCCTGGGCGCGGTCTTTTTCGCCGCCGGCCGCTTCACCGCCGGCTTTTTCGCAGCCACCTTGCCGCCGGCCACCTTCTGGGCAGGCGATTTTTTCGCCACCGGCTTCTTGACCGCCGGCGCCTGCGCCGGCCTGGTGCTGCCCGCCTTGGGCAAGGCCGTGGGCGCCGCGGCCACCTTCAGGCGCACCGCCTTGCCGCCCCAGATTTCTTCCAGATGGTAGTACTCGCGTATGGCGGGCTGCATGATGTGGGCCACGGCGGCGCCGCAGTCCACGATGATCCATTCGCCGTTGTCCTCGCCCTCGGTGCTCATCACCTGCAGCCCGCGCGACTTGACGGTGTCGCGCACGCTGGCCGCCAGGGCCTTGGTCTGCCGGTTGCTGCTGCCCGAGGCGATGATCACGCGCTCGAACATGGCTGACAGATGCTCGGTGTTGAAGACCGTGATGTTCTGGGCCTTCACGTCTTCCAGGCCATCAACGATGGCGCGCTGCAACTTTCGGATGTCCATTCAACTCCCGGTAGCGGCGCCGGGCTCTGCCCGGTACAGCCGATGGCGGTCAATATAGCGTGCCACCTCGGGCGGCACCAGTTGCGAAATGTCCTGCCCCGCGGCCACGCGCTGGCGTATGTCGGTGGAGGACACGTCCAGCATGGCCAGCGGCACCACCCGGTGCTTGAAGGCCGCCACCTCGGGCGCAGGCTGTTGCGGCGGCCCGGGCCGGTTGGCCACCGCCAGCGTCACGCGCGAGAGCAGCTCGGGCCAGTCGCGCCAGGTGTGCAGGCCGGCGTACTGGTCCTGGCCCACGATGAGCACCCACTCGCGGCCCGGCCAGGCGGCCTGCATCTCGCGCACGGTGTCCAGCGTGTAGCTGGGGCCGGCGCGTTCTATCTCTATGCGGTCCAGCACAAAACCCGGCTCGTGCGCAATGGCCAGGCGCACCATGGCTTCGCGGTGCTCGGCCGGCGTGATCTGCATCTGCTTCTGCCAGGGCCGGCCGGTGGGCACCCAGCGCACCTGCTGCAGCGACAAGGCCTGCAACGCCGCATGCGCCAGCGCCACATGGGCCACGTGCACCGGGTCGAAGGTGCCGCCGAACAGGCCTATGCGGCCCGGCAGGGGCTTATTCATGCAGCCAGTCGCGCGGGCGCAGGAAATCGCTGGCCAGCCGCGCCTCGGGGGTGCCGGGCTGGGGCTGCCAGTCGTAGCGCCACTTCACCAGCGGCGGCATGCTCATCAGGATGCTCTCGGTGCGGCCACCGCCGTGCAGGCCGAAATGGGTGCCGCGGTCCCACACCAGGTTGAACTCCACGTAGCGGCCACGCCGCCAGGCCTGGAAGTCGCGCTCGCGCTCGCCGTAGGCCAGGCCGCGGCGGCGCTGCACGATGGGCAGGTAGGCGCCCAGGAAGGCATCGCCCACCGCCTGCATCAGCGCAAAGCCGGTGTCGAAACCCTGGTCCACGTCGTCGAAGAAGATGCCGCCTATGCCGCGCGGTTCGTTGCGGTGCTTGAGGAAGAAGTACTCGTCGCACCAGGCCTTGTAGCGCGGGTACAGGTCTTGCCCGAAGTCTGCGGCCAGGGGCGCCAGCGCGTCGGCGCAGGCACGGTGGAAGTGGCGCGCGTCGTCCTCGAAGCCGTACACCGGGGTCAGGTCCATGCCGCCGCCAAACCAGCTGACCGGCTCGCCACCCGCCGGCTGCGCCGCCAGCAGGCGCACGTTCATGTGCACCGTGGGCACATAAGGGTTCAGCGGGTGCAGCACCAGCGAAACGCCCAGGGCTTCGAACGGGGCGCCGGCCAGCGCGGCACGCTGCTGCGTGGCCGAGGCCGGCAGCGCGGCACCACGCACATGGCTGAAGTTGCAGCCGCCGCGCTCGAACACCGCGCCGCCCTCCATCAGCCGTGTCAGGCCGTCGCCCTGCAGCGCGCCGCCGGGTGGGCGCTCCCAGCCGTCGGACAGAAAACGGCCGCCGTCCTCGGCCTGCAGCGCCTGGACGATGCGCTCCTGCAAGCCCAGCAGGTAGCGGCGGACGGCGGCGGTGTCGTTCAAGACGGGCCGTTCAGGACCGGATGGCACGGTGGCCGATGTCGTTGCGCCACTGCGCGCCGTCGAACTGGATGCCGCGCACGGCCTCCAGCGCACGCTGCTGCGCCAGGCGCACCGAGTCGCCCAGCGCGGTCACGCACAGCACCCGCCCGCCGCTGGTGAGCAGCCGGCCATCGTCCTGCCGCGTGCCGGCATGGAAGACCTGCAGGTCGTCGCTGCCCGCGGGCAGGCCGGTAAGGGCGTCGCCGCTGCGCGGCGCGGCCGGGTAACCGGCGGCGGCCATCACCACGCCCAGCGCCACGCGGCGGTCCCATTGCAGCTCGACCTTGTCCAGCGTGCCTTCGGTGGCGGCCATCAGCAGCTCGAACAAGTCGCTCTTCAGGCGCATCAGCAGCACCTGGGCCTCGGGGTCGCCCAGGCGGCAGTTGAACTCCACGGTGCGCGGGCGGCCTTGTGCGTCGATCATCAGCCCGGCGTACAGGAAGCCGGCAAAGGGGGTACCGTCCTTGGCCATGCCGGCCACGGTGGGCAGCACGATTTCCTGCATCACGCGCGCATGCACGTTGGGCGTGACCACCGGCGCCGGCGAGTAAGCGCCCATGCCGCCGGTGTTGGCGCCGCTGTCGCCCTCGCCTATGCGCTTGTGGTCCTGGCTGCTGGCCAGCGCGACCACGTTGCGGCCGTCGCAGGCGACGATGAAACTGGCTTCCTCGCCTTCCATGAACTCTTCGATGACCACGCGGGCCACGCCGCCGCTGTGCTGTATGCCCAGCGTGTTGACGCCCAGCATGTCGTCGATGGCGGCGTGGGCCTCGTCCTCGGTCATGGCCACCACCACGCCCTTGCCGGCGGCCAGGCCGTCGGCCTTGATGACGATGGGCACGCCGTGCTTGCGCACATGGGCATGCGCCTGCTCGGCGCTGGTGAAGGCGGCGTACAGCGCGGTGGGGATGCCGTGGCGCTGCATGAACTCCTTGGCGAAGGCCTTGGAGCTTTCCAGCCGCGCCGCGGCCTGCGTGGGGCCGAAGATGCGCAGGCCGCGGGTACGGAACAAGTCCACCACGCCGGCGGCCAGCGGCGCCTCGGGGCCCACCACCGTCAGCGCCACCTTCTCGGCCTGCACAAAGTCGGCCAGCTCGGCCAGGTCGGTGATGGGCACGTTCTTCAGCAGCGGGTCGGCAGCCGTGCCGCCGTTGCCCGGCGCCACGTACACCGTCTGCACGCGCGCACAGTGCGCCAGCTTCCAGGCCAGCGCATGCTCGCGGCCACCGCCGCCTATGACCAACACTTTCATGCGGCCGCTCCCGGTACTGCAGTCATTCAGCGAACTCGGCGTTGTGGTACACGTCCTGCACGTCGTCCAGGTCTTCCAGCACGTCCAGCAGCTTCTGCATGCGCGCGGCGTCATCGCCGGCCAGCGCCACCGGGTTCTCGGCGCGCATGGTGACCTCGGCGATCTCGGGCTGCAGGCCGGCGGCTTCCAGCACGGCCTTCACGACTTCGTAGTCGGCCGGCGCGGTCAGCACCTCGACGGCGCCGTCGGCGTCGGTGATCACGTCTTCGGCGCCGGCTTCCAGCGCCACTTCCATCACCCGGTCTTCGCTGGTGCCGGGCGCAAACACCAGCTGGCCGCAGTGCTTGAACTGGAAGGCCACGCTGCCTTCGGTGCCCAGGTTGCCGCCGTACTTGCTGAAGGCGTGGCGCACCTCAGCCACCGTGCGCACGCGGTTGTCGGTCATGCAGTCCACGATGATGGCCGCGCCGGCGATGCCGTAGCCTTCGTAGCGTATCTCCTCGTAGCTCACGCCCTCGAGGTTGCCGGTGGCCTTGTCGATGTTGCGCTTGACGGTGTCGGCCGGCAGGTTCACCGCCTTGGCCTTGTCTATGGCCAAGCGCAGCCGCGGGTTGGCCGTGGGGTCACCGCCGCCGGTGCGGGCGGCCACCATGATCTCGCGGATCACGCGTGTCCACGCCTTGCCGCGCTTTTCGTCCTGGCGGCCCTTGCGGTGCTGGATATTGGCCCATTTGGAATGTCCGGCCATGGTGGTCGTGCCCGCCTTGTGTCCTGGACGGTCCGCGGCAGCAGCGTGTTTCGGGTAACCCATGATTCTACGGCCCCGGCGCAACCGGCGCAGGGCATGCGGCCCGTCCTTTGGAGGGACGGGTACAGGCCGCCCGCCACGCGGCGGCGGCCGCCGCGCAGGGGCCTGTGATAGAAGCCGGGCGTGATGCCCACCGCCCCGCCCCCCATGAGCGACGCCGCAGTGCCCGTGCGCCTGACCCACCTGCAGCGGCTGGAAGCCGAAAGCGTGCACATCCTGCGCGAAGTGGTGGCCGAGGCCGCGCGCCCCGTGATGCTGTATTCCATAGGCAAGGACAGCGCGGTGATGCTGCACCTGGCGCGCAAGGCCTTCCACCCGGCGCCGCCGCCCTTCCCGCTGCTGCACGTGGACACCACCTGGAAGTTTCGCGACATGTACGCCATGCGTGAACGCATGGCCCACGAAGCCGGCATGACGCTGCTGGTGCACCACAACCCCGAGGCCCGGGCCCAAGGCATCAACCCCTTCGACCACGGCTCGCAGGTGCACACCGACCTGTGGAAGACGCAGGGGCTGAAGCAGGCGCTGGACCTGCACGGCTTCGACGCGGCCTTCGGCGGCGCGCGGCGCGACGAGGAAAAGAGCCGCGCCAAGGAGCGCGTCTTCTCCTTCCGCAGCGCGCAGCACCGCTGGGACCCGAAGGCGCAGCGCCCCGAGCTCTGGCACCTGTACAACGGGCGCAAGCGGCCGGGCGAGTCGCTGCGCGTGTTTCCGCTAAGCAACTGGACCGAGCTGGACGTGTGGCAGTACATCCACCTGGAAAACATCCCGGTGGTGCCGCTGTACTTCGCGGCGCCGCGCCCGGTGGTCAACCGCGGCGGCACGCTCATCATGGTGGACGACGAGCGCATGCGGCTGCAGCCGGGCGAGGTGCCCCAAGTGAAGAAGGTGCGCTTCCGCACGCTGGGTTGCTACCCGCTGTCCGGCGCCGTGGAGTCCGAGGCCGACACGCTGCCGACCATCATCCAGGAAATGCTGCTCACGCGCAGCAGCGAACGCCAGGGCCGCATGATCGACCACGATGCCGCCGCGTCGATGGAAAAGAAAAAACAAGAAGGCTACTTCTGAGATGTCCCACACCGGCACGCTGATCGCCACCGACATCACCGCCTACCTGGCGCAACACCAGGCCAAGAGCCTGCTGCGCTTCATCACCTGCGGCTCGGTGGACGACGGCAAGAGCACGCTGATAGGCCGGCTGCTGTACGAATCGCAGCTGCTGTACGACGACCAGCTGGCCGCGGTGCAGGCTGATTCGCGCAAGTGGGGCACGCAGGGCGGCGAGCTGGACCTGGCGCTGCTGGTGGATGGCCTGGCCGCCGAGCGCGAACAGGGCATCACCATCGACGTGGCCTACCGCTTCTTCAGCACCGAGCGGCGCAAGTTCATCGTGGCCGACACGCCGGGCCACGAGCAGTACACCCGCAACATGGTCACCGGCGCTTCCACCGCCGACCTGGCGGTGATCCTGGTGGACGCGCGCAAGGGCCTGCTGACGCAGACGCGCCGCCACAGCCACCTGGTGGCGCTGCTGGGGCTGCAGCAGGTGGTGCTGGCCATCAACAAGATGGACCTGGTGGGCTACGACGAAGCCACCTGCCGGCGCATAGAGGCCGAGTACCGCGCCTTCGCCGCCGGCCTGGGCCTGCAGCACATCACCGCCGTGCCGCTGTCGGGCCTGGTGGGCGACAACGTCGTCGCACGCAGCCCGCACATGCCCTGGTACAGCGGGCCCACGCTGATGGAGCACCTGGAAACCTGCGAGGTGCACGAAACACGGCTGCAGCAAGGCCCGCTGCGCCTGCCGGTGCAATGGGTGAACCGGCCGCACGCCGACTTTCGCGGCTTCTGCGGGCTCATCGCCAGCGGCCGCGTTCGGCCCGGCGACCGCGTGGTGGTGCAGCCCTCGGGCCGCAGCAGCACGGTGGCGCGCATCGTGGGCACGGGCGTCGGCGCGGACGGCGGCGACCGCCCGCTGGCCGTGGCCGGGGAGTCGGTCACCCTCACGCTCGCCGACGAGGTGGATGTCTCGCGCGGCGACCTGATCAGCGCCGACTATGCGCCGGCCGAGGTGGCCGACCAGTTCGAGGCCAGCATCGTGTGGATGGCCGACGAACCGCTGCTGCCGGGCCGGCCCTACCTGCTGAAGCTGGGCGCCTGCACCGCCGGCGTCAGCATCACCGAGGCGAAGTACAAGCTCAACGTCAACACCCAGGAGCGCCTGGCCGCCAAGCAGCTGGAGCTCAACGAGATAGGCGTGTGCAACATCGCGCTGGACCGCGCCCTGCCTTTCGACCCCTACCGCCACAACCGCGACACCGGCGGCTTCATCCTGATAGACCGCGTCAGCCAGCACACGGTGGGCGCCGGCATGCTGCACTTTGCGCTGCGGCGCGCGCACAACCTGCGCGTGCAGCCGCAGGACGTGGACCAGGCCGCGCGCGCGCGGCTGCTGGGCCAGAAGCCGGTGCTGCTGTGGTTCACCGGCCTGTCCGGCGCCGGCAAGTCCACCATCTCCAACCTGGTGGAAAAACGCCTGCACGCCGCCGGCTACGCCAGCTACCTGCTGGACGGCGACAACGTGCGCCACGGCCTGAACAAGGACCTGGGCTTCACCGAGGCCGACCGCGTGGAAAACATTCGCCGCATCGCCGAGGTGGCGCGGCTGATGGTGGACGCCGGGCTCATCGTGCTGACGGCCTTCATCTCGCCCTTCCGTTCCGAACGGCAGCTGGCGCGCCGCCTGGTGGCCGAAGCCCAGTTCATCGAGGTGTTTGTGGACACCCCGCTGGCGCAGGCCGAAGCGCGCGACGTGAAGGGCCTGTACGCCAAGGCGCGGCGCGGCGAGCTGGTGAACTTCACCGGCATCGACTCGCCCTACGAAGCGCCGAACCAGCCCGAGTTGCGGCTGGACACCACCGCGCTGACCGCCGAGCAGGCGGCCGACTCGGTTCTGGCGTTGCTGCGCGCGCGGGGCGTCATCGCGGGTTGATCTCGCCCGCCCGCTAGACTGCGCGCCAGTCTGCCGCACCGCCCGGAGCCGCCCATGTCCGAACCCCTGCTCGTCGCCCAGCGTGGCGACATCGAATGCCACCTGCTGCCCGGCCTGGCCAACCGCCACGGCCTGGTCACCGGCGCCACCGGCACCGGCAAGACCATCACGCTGCAGACCATGGCCGAGGGTTTCAGCCGGCGCGGCGTGCCGGTGTTCCTGGCCGACGTGAAGGGCGACCTGGCGGGCATTGCGCGGCGCGGCGAGCTGCCGCCCAAGGTGGCGCAGATCCTCAAGGACCGCGGCCTGGCCGAACCCGAGCCCTTCGCCTGCCCGGTGAGCTTCTGGGACTTGTTCGGCGAACAGGGGCACCCGGTGCGCGCCACCGTGTCCGACATGGGCCCACTGCTGCTGGCACGCATGCTGGCACTGAACGAAACCCAGGCCGGCGTGCTGAACCTGGTGTTCCGCATCGCCGACGACCAGGGCCTGGCGCTGCTGGACATGAAAGACCTGCGCAGCATGCTGCAGCACGTGGGCGACAACGCCAAGCAGTTCACCACCGAGTACGGCAACATCAGCGCCGCCAGCATAGGCGCCATACAGCGCGGGCTGTTGCGCATAGAAGAACAAGGCGGCGACCGCTTCTTCGGCGAGCCCATGCTGGACATCGCCGACTTCATGCAGACCGAGGACGGCCACGGCGTCGTCAACGTGCTGGCCGCCGACCGGCTGATGAACTCGCCGCGCCTGTACGCCACCTTCCTGCTGTGGATGCTGTCGGAGCTGTTCGAGAGCCTGCCCGAGGTGGGCGACCCCGGAAAGCCCAAGCTGGTGTTCTTCTTCGACGAGGCGCACCTGCTGTTCAACGAGGCGCCCAAGGCGCTGATAGAGCGCATAGAACTGGTGGTGCGCCTGGTGCGCAGCAAGGGCGTGGGCGTGTACTTCGTGACGCAGAACCCGCTGGATGTGCCCGACACCGTGCTGGCGCAGCTGGGCAACCGCGTGCAGCATGCGCTGCGCGCCTTCACGCCGCGCGACCAGAAGGCGGTGAAGGCCGCGGCCTCCACCATGCGCCAGAACCCGGAGATCCCCGACCTGGCCGGCGCCATCACCGAGCTGGCGGTGGGCGAGGCCCTGGTCAGCTTCCTGGATGACAAGGGCCGCCCCAGCATCACCCAGCGCGTGTACGTGCTGCCGCCGGGCAGCCAGATCGGCCCCATCACGCCGGAGCAGCGGCGCGCGTTGATGCAATCCTCGCTGGTGGCCGGCACCTACGACCAGGCGGTGGACCGCGAATCGGCCTACGAGGCGCTGAAGGCGCGTGCCGACACGCCGCCGCCCGCCGGTGCCGGAGCCCCCGCCCAGGCCGGCGGTGGCGGCTTGCTGGGCAACATGCGCGATGCCGTGTTCGGCAGTACCGGCCCGCGCGGCGGGCACCGGCCGGGCCTGGCCGAAAAGGCCGCCAGCTCGGCGGTGCGCAGCATAGGCTCGGCGCTGGGCCGCGAGATCATGCGCGGCGTGCTGGGCTCGCTGATAGGCACGCGCAAGCGCTGACGCCCGGCATCTCGGGCCGGAGCATCAGCGGCCGGGCATCTCCACCACCCGCGCCGCGCTGCCCAGCGCCGGCAGCAGGTGGTTGGCGTAGAAGCTGGCCGGCGTGTCCGGCTCCAGCGCGGCCACGGCCAGGTGGGCGCGCGGCTGCGCCAGCGACAGCCACCAGCCCCCGGCCGCCACGCGGCGGCGCTCGGCCGCCAGCCGCACCTGCACCAGGCGCGGCGGTGCCTCGCCGGCCGGGCCGCGCGCGGCCTCGGGCGGCTGCTGCCAGGGCAGCAGGTCGTGCCAGTCCTCCAGCGCGAGTTCGGTGTCTTCCCCCAGCCGCTGCACCTGCAGCCCCAGGGCCTGCAGGCGCTGCACGGCGGCCAACGCGCCTTCGTCCAGCCAGTAGCCGCAGGGGCGGCGCCGGCTTTGCACCGTGCGCAGCTCCAGCGACGAGTTCCAAGGCACCTCCAGCAGGCGGTCGGCGCCGGTCTGCGCGTCCAGCATCAGCAGTTCGCGGCGCTGCAGCGTCTGCGCCGCCAGCACCACCACCTCGCCCAGGCAGGCCAGGGCCGCGGTCTGCGCCTGCAGCTCGGTGCGCAAGGCGCTCAGTTCGTCGGCGCGCGCCGCGGCACTGACCAGGATGCTGCGCATCGCCACCACATGGCTGTGCACCCGGCGCTGCAGGTGCAGCCGGCCTATGCCCACGCCGCGCGACTCCAGCAGCAGGCTCACCGTGTGGCCCAGGCCTTGCACGTTGCGCGCGATGTCGGCCTGCACCCCGCCCATGGACAGCCGCAGGTCGCCCGGCGCCGTGGCCCCGGTGTGGTACCAGTCGGTGCTCAGGTCTTCGCGCGCCAAAGCCTGCAGCAGCGGCCGGCGAAACCAGCGCTCGCTGGCGCGCAGCAGCGGTGCCGGCAGGTTGGCCGTGGTGGCGTACTGCAGCAGCAGGTCGTGGCGCGGCAGCATGCCGAAGCGCTGCCGCTGGCGGCCGTTGGCCAGGTACTCGTGCGCGTCGACAAACACCATGGGCTGCCAGCGCCGGGCCAGCGCCGCCAGCGCTGCCGCCTCGGGGGTGCGCAGCAGCAGGTGGTCGCGGTTGATGTCCAGCCCGTGCACGCCGCGGCGGGTGCCCTGCAAGGCCCCGTCGGGGTTGGCGCGCGGCAGCAGCAGCACGTCCACCGCTTCCAGCACGCCCGGCGGCTGGCCGCCGGCCAGTTGTTGGGCCAGCACCAGCAAGGCCTCGGCCGGCGCCGGCTCGTCGCCGTGCTGCTGCCCCACCAGCATCACCAGCGGGCGCGAGCCGTCGCCCGGGCCGAACAGCAAGGCTTCGATGGCGCGCCCCTGCGCCGAGGTGCCGGCGTGCACCAAGCGCGGCCCGCCTTCCCGCGCCGCCAGCTCGCGCAGCAGCGTGGCCAATTCTTCGTCGCTGGTGTAGTGCTCACGGCCTTCGCGCAGGCCCGGCGTGTCGTAGCGCTGCAGCGGCGCGGGGAAACGCGCCGCCACGGCTTCGCCGTAGGGCCATACCGCGGTCACCGGCGCCGGCTGCTGCAGCGGCGGCGCGGTCTCGGCCCCGGCGGCCAGCGCCGCCGATGCCGCCAACGCGGCGCCAACGGCCAGCGCGGCGGCGGCGAGCTGCCTGCCTCGGCGCTTGGCTGCTGGCGTCTTGTTGTGCATTGGCGCGATGTTGCCAGCACCGGCCGCAGGCACAGGTTTCACACCGCAACCGCGAAAGGGCTTGTCGCCCGGCGCCGCCCCACGGCACCTGGCGCACGCGGGCGACGCCCCGTCGCGCGGCGCTGGGCGCAGCCCGCGGGCTGAGGCATGCTCGCGCCCATGCTCCTGACCCCACGCGCCGGCGCCGGCGAACGCCACCCGCTGCAGACCTGGCTGCACGTGCAGATCATCTGCCTGGGCGTGGCGGTGCTGCTGCGGCTGCTGGGGACCTCCAGCTTCCTGACTTCCTGGCTGTACTCGGCGCTGATAGGCAGCTGCTGCTGGGCCTTGATTCATGGCGGCGTGCGCCTGGTGCTGGCGCGCCGGCGCACGCAGCGCATCGGCTGGGCGGTGCTGCTGCCGCTGATCGTGCTGGGCAGCATCGCCGGGTTTGTGCTGGGCACGCTGGCCGGCGACGCCATCACCGGCTACAGCAGCGCCCTGCCGCTGCGCGACCGGCCCGCCGCCTGGGCCGGGGTGCTGAGCCTGTCGCTGGCAGCGGCGCTGGGGGCCACGCTGTACTTCCACAGCCGCAGCCGCATCGCCACCGTTGAACAACAGGCCGCCGAAACCCAGTTGCGCCTGCTGCAAAGCCAGCTCGAACCGCACATGCTGTTCAACACCCTGGCCAACCTGCGGGTGCTGATCGCCACCGACCCGCCGCGCGCGCAAGCCATGCTGGACCGGCTGATCGCCTTCTTGCGCAGCACGCTGGCCGCCTCGCGCCTGGGCGAACACCCGCTGGAGCAGGAGTTCCAGCGCCTGGCCGACTACCTGGCGCTGATCGCGGTGCGCATGGGCCCGCGCCTGACCGTGCAGTTGACGCTGCCGCCGGCGCTGGCGGCGCTGCCGGTGCCGGCGCTGCTGCTGCAGCCGCTGGTGGAAAACGCCGTGCAGCACGGGCTGGAGCCCCAGCTGCAAGGCGGCCGCATCACGGTCTCGGCACAAGCCGAAGGCCGCCAGCTGCTGCTGACGGTGCAGGACAACGGCGCCGGCCTGCCGGCCCCATCGGCCTTGCCGCCGCCGGCCCAGGCCGGGCGCGGCTTCGGCCTGACCCAGGTGCGCGAGCGACTGGCCGCGCTGTACGGCCGCGCCGCATCGCTCAGCCTGCAAGCCGCGCCAGGCGGCGGCACCCTGGCCCAGGTGCGCCTGCCGCTGCCCACCGGAGACCGCACATGACCGCTGCCCTACCCCCTGCCGCGTCGTCGCCTGCCGCACCGCGCGCACTGATCGCCGAGGACGAGCCGCTGCTGGCCCAGGCGCTGCGCACCGAGCTGGCGGCGTTGTGGCCGGCGCTGGAGGTGGTGGCCCAGGTGGGCGACGGCGACAGCGCCATCGCACAAGCCCTGGCGCTGCTGCCGGAAGTCTGCTTTCTGGACATACGCATGCCCGGCAGCAGCGGGCTGCAGGCGGCGCAGGCGCTGGCCGAGGACTGGCCCCAGGGGCGGCCCTTTCCGCTGATCGTCTTCGTCACCGCCTACGACCAGTACGCGCTGGCAGCCTTCGAGGCCCAGGCCGTGGACTACCTGGTCAAGCCCGTGGACCGCCCCCGCCTGGCCCAATGCGTGGCGCGGCTGCAGGCCCGGCTGGCCGACCGCGGCGCCGGTGCGCCGGGGCCGGGCCCGCTGGAACAGACCATGGACCAGCTGCGCGGCCTGCTGGGGGCCCTGGGTGCGGCAGGCACGGCCGCCGCGCCGCCGGCGGAGCGCCTGAGCGTGATCCCGGCCCAGGCCGGCAACACCGTCACCCTGGTGCCGCTGGCCGAGGTGCTGTACTTCGAGGCCGCCGACAAGTACCTGCGCGTCGTCACTGCCGGCAAGGAGCACCTGATACGCCTGTCGCTGCGCGAGCTGCTGCCGCGGCTGGACCCGGCCGAGTTCTGGCAGGTGCACCGCGGCACGGTGGTGCGCGCCACGGCCGTGGCCAGCGCCCATCGCGAAGACAGCGGCAAGCTCACGCTCACGCTGCGCGGCCGCCCCGAGAAGCTCAGCGCCAGTCGGCTGTACGCCCACCTGTTCCGCGGACTTTGACGCGCCCGGCCGCCTGGCCGCGCCCGGCCGCCAGCCTACAATCCGCTGTTGCGCGTCGCCGGCCCGGGTGGCCTTCGCGCGTGCCGAATCAACGGCTGCTGCAGGGCACGGTCCCCGGCGGCTTCTTTCCGTCCCCTGAGTCCCCTTGAGGTCTGCGCTGTGTCCCTGCCCCCTACCGACGCCGCCGCGCCGCCGGAGCATGCCGCGCTGGAAAGCGAACTGGCCGCCTTGTTCGTGCAGGCCTTGAACCTGGAAGTCGCCGCCGGCGAGATCGACCCCACCGCGCCGCTGTTCGGCGACGGCCTGGGGCTGGACTCCATAGACATCCTGGAAGTGGCGCTGGAAGTCTCGCAGCGCTACGGCTTCCAGCTGCGCTCCGACGACGAGAACAACCAGAAGATCTTCCGCAACCTGCGCAGCCTGGCGGCGCATGTCGCCCAGCACCGCACCCAGTAGGGCTGCCGGCAGCATGACCGCCTGGCGCTGGGCCGCGGGCGCCGCCGCGCTGGCCGGCTACGCGCTGCTGTCGCACTGGCTGATGGTGCACGCCGCGCAGCTGCCCTGGGCGGTGGCCGCGCTGTTCGGCCCGCTGCTGGCCGGCATTGCGCTGATGGCCTGGACACGCCGGCAGTGGCTCACGCTGGCGGCCTGCGCCGCGCTGGTGGCGCTGCTGGCGTGGATCGTGGTGCACGGCGGCGTGCGCGACATCCAGCTGATGTACTTCCTGCAGCACGCCGGCATCCACGTGGCGCTGGCCTGGAGCTTTGCGCTGACGCTGCGCCCGGGCTCCACGCCGCTGATCACGCTGCTGGCCGCGCCCCTGCACCGCCGCTTCACGCCGGCGCTGGCCGCCTACACGCGCCGCCTCACCGCCGTGTGGGTGGGCTACTTCGTGGTGATGCTGCTGGTGTCTACCGCGCTGTACCTGCTGGCGCCCTGGCCCTGGTGGTCGGCCTACTGCAACCTGGCAACACCGCTGGCCGTGGCCACGCTGTTTGTGGGCGAGCACCTGTGGCGCTACCGGCGCCACCCGGAGTTCGAGCGCATCCCGCTGCGGGCCGCCTTGCAGGCCTGGCGAAGCAGCCAGGGCACGGCGGCGCGATGACCCGCCCCGTGCTGCCGCTGCTGGCGCCACGCGACCTGACCGCGCCGCTGGCCTGGCGCGACGGCCGGCCGCTGTCCGCCGGCCGTTTCATCGCCGACGCCCAGGCGCTGGCCGCCCGGCTGCCGGCGCGCGGCGCCGCCGTCAACCTGTGCCAGGATCGCTGGCACTTTGCACTGGGCCTGGCCGCCGCGCTGCTGCGCGGCCACACCAGCCTGCTGCCGCCCAACACCCTGGCCGAGACCCTGCGCCAGACCCCGGCCGACGAAGGCGAGCCGTACGCCCTGGTCGATGCCGGTGCCCCGTCAACGGACAGCGCCCTGCCCCAGGTGGTGGTGGACGACCGCCCCACCGGCCCGCCGGCGCAGGCGGTGCCCAACATCCCGGCGGCGCAGCGTGCCGCCTGCCTGCTGACCAGCGGTTCCACCGGCGTGCCGCAACCGCACACCAAACACTGGGGCACGCTGGTGGCCACCGTGGCCGCCGGCGCCACCCGGCTGGCGCAGTTGCTGGGCCGCGACAGCCTGGCCGGGCTCACGCTGGTGGGCACCGTGCCCACCCAGCACAGCTACGGCTTCGAAAGCACGGTGCTGCTGGCGCTGCTGGGCGGCGCCGCCTTCGACACCGGCCGCCCCTTCTACCCGGCGGACATCGCCGCCGCCTTGCAGCGGGTGCCGCAGCCGCGTGCGCTGGTCAGCACGCCCTTCCATCTGAAAACCCTGCTGCGCGCCGGCCTGGCGCTGCCGCCGGCCGAGCTGGTGCTGTCGGCCACGGCCCCGCTGCCGCCGCAGCTGGCGGCGCAGACCGAGGCCGCCTTCGGCGGCCCGCTGGTGGAGATCTACGGCTGCACCGAGGCCGGCCAGGTGGCCACGCGCCGCACCACGGCCGGCGACCTGTGGACCACGCTGGGCGACCTGAACATCCACGCCGAAGCCCTGCCCGGCACCGAACCGCCGCAGCAGCGATTTGTGGTGGGCGGCGACTACCTGCCGCAGCCCACGCCGCTGGCCGACGTGCTGGTCCTGCAGGACGAACGGCACTTCCGGCTGCTGGGCCGCGCCAACGACCTCATACACGTGGCCGGCAAGCGCAGCTCGCTGGCGCACCTGAACTTTCACCTGAACCGCATCCCCGGGGTGGAGGACGGCGCCTTCTGGCTGCCCGACGAGGTGCCGGGCGAGGTGGTGCGGCCGGTGGCCTTTGTCGTCGCCCCGCAACTGGGCGCGCAGGACGTGGTGCACGCCCTGCGCCAGGTGCTGGAGCCGGCCTTCGTGCCGCGGCGCGTGGTGGCCGTCGCGGCCCTGCCCCGCGAAGCCACCGGCAAGCTCACCAGCACGGCGCTGCGCAGTTTTGCGTTGCAAACGCTGGCCAGCCCCTCGGCGCCATGGGCGGTGCCCGACGAGCACCCGGTGTTCGCCGGCCACTTCCCCGGCCACCCGGTGCTGCCCGGTGCGCTGCTGCTGGGCCGCGTGATGCAGGCCCTGGCGGCCCAGCCGGCGCTGGCGGCGACGCTGGGGCCGCAACCCGGCATCAGCAACGCCAAGTTCCTGGCCGCGGCCGGCCCGGGTGCCGAGATCACGGTGCAGTTGCGTCCGGCCGCCGGCAGCGCCCACGCCGTGGACTTTGAGGTGCTGGACGGCCCCCGCCTGCTGGCGCGTGGCCAACTGGCCGCCGGAGCCTGAAGGCCGTGGCCGCCAACCCGCCTGTGCTGGAGCCCGGCGCCCGCCCGGCCGCGGCCTGGGCCGCCGCCGATGAACGCAGCAACCTGCCGGCGGTGCGCGCCATGGCCTGGGTGGCGGTCAAGCTGGGTCGCGGCACCGCCCGCGCCGTGCTGTGGCCGGTGACGCTGTACTTTCTGCTGTTTGCACCCACTGCACGCCGCCACTCGGCGCGCTACCTGCAGCGTGTGCTGGGCCGCGCGCCCGGTTGGCGCGACCTGTGGCGGCACTTCCACGCCTTTGCCTCGGTGGCGCTGGACCGCATCTACTTCGCCCGCGGGCAGACGCAGCGCTTCGATCTCTCGCTGCGCGGCGCCGAAACCGTGTTCGACACCCTGGCCGAAGGCCGCGGCGCCTTCTTGCTGGGCGCCCACCTGGGCAGCTTCGAGGCGCTGCAGGCCGTGGGCGTGGAACGCACCGGGCTGCGCGTGGCCATGGTGATGTACCCGGACAACGCGCGCAAGATCCAGTCGGTGCTGCAGGCGGTGGCACCGCAGATGGCGCTGAACGTCATCGCCATAGGCTGCACCGGCTCCACGCTGGCCATACGCGACTGGCTGGACGGCGGCGGCATGGCCGGCCTGCTGGGCGACCGTGTGCTGGCCGACAGCAAGGCACGCCTGGTGCAACTGCCCTTCCTGGGCGTGCCGGCCCGTTTCGACGAAGGCCCGCTGCGCCTGGCCCTGCTGCTGCGCCGGCGTGTCATCTTCATGGTGGCGCTGTACCAGGGCGGGCGGCGCTACGACGTGCGCTTTGAGGAACTGGCCGACTTTCGCGAAGTCCCAGCCGACGCTGCCGCGCGCGACGCACAACTGCGCGCAGCGCTGCAACGCTACGTCGCCACGCTGGAAGCCTTGGTCCGCGAGGCGCCGTACAACTGGTTCAACTTCTACGACTTCTGGCGTGAAGAGTAGGCCCCCACGCTCCCTCCCGGTCGCTGCCCCCCGAGGGGGCGTCCGTCTACGGGCCGGCAAAGCCGGTCCCGTGCCGGGGCTGGGCTACCGTTTGTGGATGTCGTTGCTTCCGTGGTGTGTCATGACCCATTACCCTGGCCGGCGGCAATGGCTGGTGACAGCCTTGCTGGTCGCAGCCTTGCCGACCCAGGCGCAGCCTCGCTTTGACCTGACGGCCCTGGCCACCCTGCTGGCGCAGCGCCGCCAGGGCGAGGCGCGGTTCACCGAGGAACGTGTGGTGACCGGCTTCGACAGCCCGCTGGTGGCCCGCGGCACGCTGAGCTTCAGCGCGCCGGACCGCTTCACCCGCCATGTCACCGAGCCGCGGCCCGAGTCCATGTCCATCGAGGGCAATACGCTGGTGCTCAAGCGCGGCGGGCGCAGCCGGCAGATGGCGCTGGACGCGGTGCCCGAACTGGCCGCGCTGGTGGAGGCGCTGCGCGGCACGCTGGGCGGCAACGCCGCGCTGCTGCAGCGCCACTTCAGCACGCGTGTTGAAGGCACGCCCGGCACCTGGACACTGACGCTGCTGCCGCGCGACGAGCGTCTGGCCGCGCAGGTGCGCGAGATGCAGATCACTGGCGTGCAGGCCGACGTGCGCAGCGTGGGCCTGTGGATGAGCAACGGCGACCGCTCGCTGATGCTGATCGAGCCTTTGCCCGCCGCGCGATGACCCCGTCGCCCGAACCGCAGCGCGCCGCGCCGCTGACGCTGGTGCTGGCGGTGTGGGCTGCCGTGCTGGTGCTGGCGGTGCTGCAGATCCTGCGCAGCAGCTTCGTCGCCGATCTCAGCGCCTTCCTGCCGGCCGACCCCGACCCGCGCCAGCGGGTGCTGATCGAGCAGGTGGAAGCCGGTGTGCCGGCACGCACGCTGCTGCTGGCCGTGGAAGGCGGCGACAGCGCGGCGCGCGCCGCAACATCCAGCGCACTGGCCACCCGGCTGCGTGCCAGCGGCTTGTTCGAGCAGGTGGCCAACGGCCAGTTCGACGCCTACGCCGAGATCGGCCCCTGGTTGTTCGAGCACCGCTACCTGCTCAGCCCCGGCGTCACGCCGGAGCGTTTCCAGGCCGAAGGCCTGCGCGACGCACTGCTGGACACGATGTCGCTGCTGGGCACGCCCGCCGGCGCCCTGGTGCAGCCGCTGTTCGAGCGCGACCCCAGCGGCGAAACCCAGCGCATCGCCGAAGGCCTGATCCCGGCCCAGGCGCCGCGCAGCGAAGACGGCGTGTGGGTGTCGCGCGAACACCCGCGCGCCCTGATCGTCGCCGTGGCGCGCGCCGCCGGCGCCGACCTGGATGCACTGGCAGCCACCATCGCGCGGGTGCGCGAGGACTTCGCCGCTGTGGCCACGCCGGGGCTGCAGCTGCAGTTGTCCGGCGCGCCGCTGTTCAGCGTGGACAGCCGCAGCCAGATCTTGAGCGAGGTGCACCGGCTGGCCATCGCCGGCACAGTGCTGGTGGTGGGCCTGCTGTGGCTGGCGCTGGGCTCGCCCGGCGTGCTGGCCCTGGCCGCGCTGCCGGTGGCCACCGGCGTGCTGGTGGGCATCGCCGCGGTGAGCCTCGGTTTCGGCCAGGTGCACGGCCTGACGCTGGCCTTCGGCGTGACGCTGATAGGCGAGGCCGTGGACTACAGCATCTTCTACCTGATACAGGCCCGCGAACAAGGCGCCCGCGCCTGGCTGCGCAGCGGCTGGCCCACGCTGCGCCTGGGCCTGCTGACCTCGGTGTGCGGCTTTGCGGCGCTGGTGTTCTCGGGCTTCCCGGGCCTGGCGCAACTGGGCGTGTTCTCGGTGGCCGGGCTGGTCGCCGCAGCGGCCACCACCCGCTTTGTGCTGCCGCTGCTGCGGCCCGCGGGCGCGCCCGGCACCGCCTTGCGGCGCGCCTTCGGCCGCGCCGGCCGCCACCTGCTGCAGGCCCTGCCGCGGCTGCGCTGGCCCTTGCTGGCACTGGGCCTGGCCTCGGCCGTGCTGCTGGCCACGCGCGGCCCGCTGTGGCAGGGCGACCTGGCCTCGCTGAGCCCGGTGCCGGCCGAGGCCATGGCGCTGGACCGCAGCCTGCGCGCCGACCTTTCCGCGGGCGACGACGGCGCCCTGGCCGTGGTCCAGGCCGACACGCTGCAACAAGTGCTGGAGCGCGCCGAACAGGCCGGCGTGCAACTGGACGCGCTGGTGGACGAGGGCCGGCTGGGCGGCTACGACAGCGTGGTGCGCTGGCTGCCCAGCGAGCGCACGCAGCGCGAGCGCCTGGCCGCACTGCCGGAAGCGGCAGCGCTGCGCACCGCGGTGCAGCAGGCGGTGTCCGGCCTGCCGGTGGCCGCGGCCCGGCTGGAGCCTTTCGTGGCCGAAGTGCAGGCCGCGCGCAGCCAAACCCCGGTGGAGCTGGCCACGCTGCGCCAGGCCGCCGGCGGCGCGCTGGCGCCGCTGGTGGACGCGCTGATGTTGCAACGCAGCGACGAACGTGGCGGCGGCTGGGTGGCGCTGCTGCCCTTGGCGCCCCCGGCCGGCGGCACGCTGGACGCCGCGCAGGTCGAACAAGCCCTGGCCGGCCTGCCCGGCGCGCAGGTGCTGGAGGTGGGCCGCGAGCTGTCGACGCTGTACCAGCGCTACCTGGGCCAGGCGCAGTTGCAGGCCCTGCTGGGCGGCGCCGGCGTGCTGCTGCTGGTGGCGCTGACGCTGCGCTCGCCGCGCCGTGTGCTGGCGGTGTGCCTGCCGCTGGTGCTGGCGGTGCTGCTGGTCACCGGCGCGCTGGTGGCCGCCGGTGTGCAACTGGGCATGCTGCACCTGGTGGGCCTGCTGCTGGTGGTGGCGGTGGGTTCCAACTACTCGCTGTTTTTCGACCTGGTGCAGCAGCGCGAGGCCGACGACGACACCCTGGCATCGCTGCTGCTGGCCAATGTGACCACAGCGCTGGTCTACGGGCTGATCGCGGTGTCGGCCATCCCGGCGCTGCGGGCCATCGGCCAGGTGGTGGCGCCCGGCGCGCTGCTGGCCTTGCTGCTGGCCGCGGCCTTTGCGCCACGGCACCACCGGGCGTCCGGGCACGCACCATGAAGGCACATGGCCGCATGACAGAATCTTTGCCATGCCTGCCGCCCTGCCTTCACCGCAGTCACCGCCGCCCGCCGCCCTGCCGCGCTGGCCGGTGCCCGCCTTGGTGGGCGCCAGCGCCGCGCTGCACGCGGCGGCGGCCGGCGCCCTGCTGGCCTGGCCGGCCCACTGGCCCTGGGCTGCCGCCGCGCTGGCGGCCAACCATGCGGCGCTCACCACCGCCGGCCTGACGCCGCGCAGCGCCCTGCTGGGCCCCAACCTGCGCCGCCTGCCGGCCGAGGCGGCGGCGCGCGGCGAAGTGGCCATCACCATAGACGATGGCCCCGACCCCGAGGTCACGCCCGCGGTGCTGGACCTGCTGGCCGAGCACCGTGCGCGCGCCACCTTCTTCGTCATCGCTGAACGTGCGGTGGCGCAACCGGCGCTGCTGCGCCGCATCGTCGACGCCGGGCACAGCGTGCAGAACCACAGCAACCTGCACCGCCACCACTTTTCACTGCTGGGCCCGCGCGCGCTGGCGCGCGAGGTGGGCGCGGCGCAAGACCGGCTGGCCCAGCTCACCGGCCGCCGGCCGCACTGCTTTCGTGCGCCGGCCGGCCTGCGCAACCCCTTCCTGGACCCGGTGCTGCACCGCCTGGGCCTGCACCTGGTGAGCTGGACACGCCGCGGCTTCGACACCCGCGAGCGCGACCCGCAAGTGGTGCTGGCGCGGCTGGCGCGCCAGCAGGCCGGCGGCGACATCCTGCTGCTGCACGACGGCCACGCCCGGCGCAGCGCCCAGGGCCGCGCCGTGCTGCTGGACGTGCTGCCGCCGCTGTTGGCCCGCTACCGCGCCGCCGGCCTGCGCTGGGTGACGCTGGACGCCGCGGTGCCGCCGCGCCACGCCGCTGTCGGCGAGCCGGCCGCCGCATGAAGCGCGACGCCCTGCCTACGGTGCAGCCCACCATGCAGCCCGACGCCGCCTGGCAGGCGCTGCACACGGCCGCCTGCGCGCCCTACCGCGCCGCCGGCCGTTTTGCCTGGCACTGGGCCCGCGGCAAGCTGGGCCGCGACCCGGTGTTCCGCGGCATGCTCGAGCGCGGCGACCTGCCGGCCCACGCCCGCGTGGTGGACATAGGCTGTGGCCAGGGCCTGCTGGCCAGCCTGCTGGCCGCCTGCGCCAGCGCCGCCGAACAAGGCCGGTGGCCTGCCGCCTGGCCCACGGCGCCGTCGGCCGGCAGCTGGCTGGGCATAGAGCTGATGCCGCGCGACGTGGCGCGCGGCGAGCAGGCGCTGGCCGCATTGCAGCCGCGCCCGCGCTTCGTCAACGACGACATGCGCCGTGCGCCGCTGCCGCCTTGCGACGTGGTGGTCATCCTGGACGTGCTGCACTACGTGGACCACGCCGAGCAGCGGCAGCTGCTGGAGCGTGTGGCCCAGGCCCTGCGCGCCGGGCAAGGTAGCGGGCGCCTGCTGCTGCGTGTGGGCGACGCCGCCAGCCGGCGCGGCTTTGCCGTCAGCCAGTGGGTGGACCGCGTGGTGACGCTGGCGCGCGGCCACCGCGTGCCCCCCACCTGGGGCCGCCCGCTGACCGCGTGGACGGCGCTGTTGAGCGAACTGGGTTTTCAGCGTGTGCACGCCGTGCCCATGAGCCAGGGCACACCGTTTGCCAACGTGCTGCTGGTGGCGGACTTGAAATGACCCCCATCGCCGTCACCGACTTCACCGTGGTCAGCGCCCTGGGCGTGGGCCGCCAGGCCACGCTGGCAGCCCTGCGCGAAGGCCGCAGCGGCCTGGTGCGGCGCGGCTTCGAAACCGCGCAACTGGACACCTGGCTGGGCGTGGTCGATGCACTGGACAGCACGCCGCTGCGCGCCGAGTTCGCCGCCTTCGACTGCCGCAATAACCGGCTGGCCGAGCTGGCGCTGTGCGCCGACGACTTCGCCGCCGCGGTACGCCGCGCGGTGCAGCGCCACGGCGCGGCGCGGGTGGGTGTGTTCCTGGGCACCAGCACCTCGGGCATCCTGGCGTCCGAGATCGCCTACCGCCACCGCGACCCCGCCACCGGCGCGCTGCCGCCCGAGCTGGACTACGCCCGCACGCACAACACCTACTCGGCGGCCCGCTACCTGCGCGAGTCGCTGGGCCTGCGCGGGCCGGCGCACGTGGTGTCCACCGCCTGCTCGTCCGGCGCCAAGGTGTTTGCCACCGCCGCCCGCATGCTGCAGGCCGGTCTACTGGATGCCGCCGTGGTGGGCGGCGTGGACAGCCTGTGCATGACCACGCTGTACGGCTTCAACGCGCTGGAACTGGTGTCGCCCGACATCTGCCGCCCCTGGGACGCGCAGCGCGCCGGCCTGTCGCTGGGCGAAGGCGCGGCGCTGGCGCTGCTGGAGCGTGAGGCGCCCGGCCAGGCCGCAGCAGCCGCGTGGCTGCTGGGCTGCGGCGAAAGCAGCGACGGCCACCACATGAGCAGCCCGCACCCCGATGGCGCCGGCGCGGCCCAGGCCATGCGCGACGCGCTGGCGGCCGGCGGCCTGGCGCCGCAGGACGTGGACTACCTCAACCTGCACGGCACCGGCACACCAGGCAACGACGCGGCCGAAGACCGCGCCGTGTGCACCGTGTTCGGCAGCCAGCTGCCTTGCAGCAGCACCAAGGGCTTCACCGGCCACACCCTGGGCGCGGCTGGCGCGGTGGAAGCCGCCATCGTGATGCTGTGCCTGCAACAAGGCCTGCTGCCCGCCGGGCTGAACCTGCGCGAGCGCGACCCGGCGCTGCACGCCAACATCCTGCGCGAAGCGCAGCCAGGCCCGCTGCGTGTGGCCTTGAGCAACTCCTTCGGCTTCGGCGGCAGCAACGCCTGCCTGGCCTTCGGCGCCGCAGGCACGGCAGGGGCGGCGCGATGAGCCTGCGCTGCAGCATCAACGGCATCGGTCTGCTGGGCCCCGGCCTGGCCGACTGGGCCGGCGGCGCGGCGCTGCTGCGCCAGCCTGCGCAGTGGCTGCGCAAGCCCACCGAAGTGCCCTTGCCGCACAGGCTGCCGGCCACCGAGCGCCGGCGTGCCGGCGCGCTGGTCAAGGCGGCCATCGTGGTGGCCGACCAGGCGGTGGCCGCGGCCGGCGCCGACATCGACGCCGCCACGCTGGCCACGGTGTTCACCTCGTCCACCGGCGACCCGCTGAACTGCCACCTGCTGTGCGAGGCGCTGGCCGCACCCACCCGCTTGATGTCGCCCACCCGGTTTACAAACTCGGTGCACAACGCGCCGGCGGGCTATTGGCACATTGCCGCGGCATCGCGCGCACCGTCCACCAGCCTGGGCGCCTTCGACGCCAGCTTTGCCGCCGGCTTGCTGGAAGCGGCGGTGCAGGTGCACACCAGCGGCGCGCCGGTGCTGCTGGTGTCGGTGGACCTGCCCTACCCCGAACCCTTGCACAGCAAGCGCCCGGTGGCCGACACCCTGGCCACCGCCCTGCTGCTGGCACCGGCCGGCGGGCGTGGTCTGCAGCTGGCGTTGTGCGACGAACAGCCGGCCACACCTTGTGCCGACGCCGACCTGGAGGCCGTGCGCCAGGGCATCCCCGCGGCCCGCGCCCTGCCGCTGCTGGCTGCGCTGGCCGCCCCCGGCGCGGCGGTGGTGGACGTGGCCGGCGACGTGGGCTGGTCCCTGCGTTTGCATGTGTCCGCCGCATGAGCACCCCCGCCACCCTGGACCACGCCGGCATTGCCGCACGCGTGCCGCATGCCGGCAGCATGTGCCTGTTGCACGAACTGCTGCGCTGGGACGCCGACAGCATCGAATGCCGGGCGCTCAGCCACCACCAGGCCGACAACCCGCTGCGCGAAGGCAACCGGCTGCCTTGCACCGCGGCCATCGAGTACGCGGCGCAGGCCATGGCCTTGCACGCCGCGCTGGCAGCGCCCACACCATCGGCTGGCGCGCGGCCCGGCTTGCTGGCCAGCGTGCGCGGCGTGCAGCTGCGGGTGCCGCGCCTGGACGACCAGCCCGGCGCCTTGCGCGTGCGCTGCGAACGCCTGGCCGGTGACGAGCAGCAGGCCATGTACCGTTTTGCCGTCACCGCCGAAGAAGACGAACACCATCCGCTGGCCCAAGGCCGCGCCACCGTGGTGCTCAACGCCTGGCCGGCAAGATGAGCAGCGCCCCGCCCAAGCCGCTCAGCGGCAAGCGTGCGCTGGTCACCGGTGCCAGCGGCGCACTGGGTGCGGCCATTGCGCGCCGGCTGGCGGCCGACGGCGCCACGGTGCTGCTGCACGGCCATGCCCGGCCGCAGGCCTTGCACACGCTGGCGGCACAGATCATCGCCGACGGCGGCCAGGCCGAGCCGGTGGTCTTCGACATCACCAGCGACAGCGCCTGCGCCGAAGCCACGGCGCGCCTGCTGGCCGGTGGTGCGGTGCAGATCGTGGTCAACAACGCCGGCATCCATGACGACGCGGTGTTCCCCGGCATGCAGGCGGCGCAGTGGCAGCGTGTGATCGACGTGTCGCTGAACGGTTTCTTCCGCGTCACGCAGCCGCTGGTGCTGCCCATGCTGCGCACGCGCTGGGGGCGCATCGTCAACGTGTCGTCGGTGGCGGCGCTGGCGGGCAACCGCGGCCAGGTCAACTACGCCGCGGCCAAGGGCGCGCTGAACAGCGCCACCAAGGCCTTGTCGCTGGAACTGGCCAGCCGCGGCGTCACCGTCAACGCGGTGGCGCCGGGCATCATCGCCTCGCCCATGGCCGACGCGGCCTTTGATGCCGACGCCGTCAAGCGCCTGGTGCCGGCGCAGCGTGCCGGCACGCCCGAAGAAGTGGCGGCGCTGGTGGGCTTCCTGTGCAGCCCCGAGGCCGGCTACATCACCGGGCAGGTGATCTCCGTCAACGGCGGGCTGTACTGATCTCTCGGGCCGTGGCCCGCAAGGCCGTAAGCGCTACACCAGCGCAGCGATCGCCTCGCCCATCTCGGTGGTGCTGGCGCTGCCGCCCAGGTCCGGCGTGCGCGGCCCGGCAGCCAGCACCTGTTCGATGGCCCGCAGGATGGCGCCGTGCGCCGCCTGCTCGCCCAGGAACTGCAGCATCAGCGCCGCGCTCCAGACCATGGCCACCGGGTTGGCGATGTTGCGGCCGTAGATGTCTGGGGCCGAGCCGTGCACCGGCTCGAACAGGCTGGGGAACCGCCGCTCGGGGTTGAGGTTGGCCGAAGGCGCCAAACCTATGGTGCCGGTGCAGGCCGGGCCCAGGTCGGACAGGATGTCGCCGAACAGGTTGCTGGCCACCACCACGTCAAAACGCTGCGGCTGCAACACGAAGCGCGCGGTGAGTATGTCGATGTGCTGCTTGTCAACCGTGATGCCCGGGTAGGCCTGCGCCACCTCGTCGGCGCGGGCATCCCACCAGGGCATGCTGATGGCGATGCCGTTGCTCTTGGTGGCCACCGTCAGGTGGCGGCGCGGGCGCTCGCTGGCCCGGTCGAAGGCGTACTTCAGCACACGCTCGGCGCCGAAGCGGCTCATCACCGTTTCCTGCACCACGATCTCGCGCTCGGTGCCGGCGTACATCACGCCGCCAAGGTTGGTGTACTCGCCCTCGGTGTTCTCGCGCACGATGAGGAAGTCGATGTCGCCCGGCCGGCGACCCGCCAGCGGGCAGGGCACGCCCTCGAACAGGCGCACCGGCCGCAGATTGATGTACTGGTCGAACTCGCGGCGAAACTTCAGCAGGCTGCCCCACAGCGACACGTTGTCGGGCACTGTCGCCGGCCAGCCCACGGCGCCGAACAGCAGCGCGTCCTGGCCCTGCAACTGCGCCTTCCAGTCGGCGGGCATCATGTCGCCGTGGGCCGCATACCAGTCGCAACTGGCCCAGGGGACGTCGGTGGCCTGCAGCCGGAAGCCGAAACGGGCCTGCGCCCTGCCCAGCACGCGCAGCGCCTCGGGCATCACTTCCTTGCCTATGCCGTCGCCCGGGATGACGGCCACGCGGTGGGTCTTGCTCATGGCCCGCGCTTATACACCCCGACACCCCGCTGCCGCCCCGGTGCGCGGCACCCTGCACGGCGCAGATACGTTCGCAACTGGGTTCGCGCTTGGACAAGCGCTCCCCGGTAGCTACCATGCGAGGTTGCGTCGCTTCGCGGTCCGACGCAGCCCGCCTGCAACCGCCGGCCAGCCCCATCCGACCTGCACCCCCATCTTCCAGACCCTTCGAGAGCACACGATGAAGTCCACCACCTACCGCCTTGGCCTGGGCGCTGCCCTGGCCACCACCTGGCTGCTGGCCGGCTGCCTGACGATGCCGGGCAGCAAGTCCTCGGAATCGTCCACCACCACCGCTTCGGCGCCTGCGGCGCCCAAGATCGGCCCGGGTATGAACGAGCGCGGCGAAGTGGTGGACCCGAAGAAGGTCGAGTCGGGCCATGGCCGCAAGGTCAAGGGCCTGAACGACTACGAAGGCGAGATCACCGGCGTGCCGGTGCCCGGCAGCAAGTTCAACAACATCCAGATTGGCATGCCGCTCAAGCAGGTGCTGGACATCGTGGGCACGCCCACCGACCAGGGCGCCTACGTCACCGGCAAGGCCTTCATCCCGTTCTTCTTCGGCTCGGACCGCTACCGCTACGAAGTGGTCTACAAGGGCCTGGGCCGGCTGGTCTTTGCCGGCAGCAGCGGCTTCGACTCCAACGCCCACCTGATCTGGATCATCCACAGCGCCAACGAGCTGGGCTACCGCTGAAGCCGGCGCGCTGAACCCCCGGCGCCGGCAACACGCGGCGCCGGCACCGGGCATCGGCACTACTTCACGGGCGGAATCGACACTTCACCCCGCTCAGGGGGGCGTGTAACCGGGGTGGGGCCCCTATGCTCCGCAGCAAGATCTGCTTGTTGTACCGCCCCAGCATGAACACCCCCGCGAAGCCCGGCCGCCCTGCCCACCACCTGCGGGGCGCCTTGGCCGGCCTGCTGCTCGCCGCCGGCGCGCTGCTGGCCTTGCCGGCCCAGGCCACACTGAGCTTCACGCTGCAGATCGTGGACCCCACCGGCGCCGCGGCCAGCTTCGAAGACCGCATACGCAGCCACGTCGCGGCCTCGCTGTACCACTGGGGCCAGCACATAGACGCCACGGCCAGCATCACGGTGCAGTTCAACGTCACCGACAGCGTGCCGCGTGCCGCTGCCGCCTCGGGCGCCGCGGCCTGGGTGGGTTACGACGGCAGCCGCCATGTCTACGACCAGGGCCTGGGCCACCTGCTGCGCACGGGCGTGGACGTCAACGGCAGCGCGCCGGACGTGCAGCTGTACTTCAACCCCGTGTACCTGACCACCGAGCTGTGGTTCGACAGCGACCCGGTGGCCCGCACCGCCACGCCCGATGTGAACCGCACCGACGCGATGTCGGTCTTCGTGCACGAGTTCGGCCACGCGCTGGGCTTCAACGGCTGGGGCGACCTGAGCACCGGCGCGCTGCCCGGCGCCTACGCTTCCACCTGGGACGCGCTGACCCACTACGACGGCAGCACGCTGTGGTTCACCGGCCTGCAGGCCATGCAGGTCTACGGCGGCATGGTGCCGCTGACCGCCGGCAACAACTACCACGTGGGCAATCTCTACGGCGCCGGCAGCGACCTGCTGGGCGACGTGATGAACGGCGTGTCCATGCAGCGCGGCGCGCGCTACCAGATCAGCGCCTTGAACGTGGCCATGCTGTCCGACCTGGGCCTGCCCATGGTGATGGTGGTGCCCGAGCCGGCGCAATGGGTGCTGCTCAGTGCCGGCCTGCTGGTGGTGGGCTGGCAGCGCCAGCGCCGTCGGGCGCAACAACGCCGCTGAAGCGCGGCCTGTCTCAGCCGCCGAACGGCGGCTGACCGCGCCAGCGCCGCCAGCACAGCAGCGGCAGGCGCAGCACAAAGCCCAGCATCAGCCGCGTGTGCATCCAGCTCAGCAGCAGGTTGTCGCGCAGGTAGCGAAAGTGTGAGACCCCGCCTTCTTCGGCGCTGAGGTACTTCACCGGCGCGTCCCGGTTCAGCGGCACCACGCCGCGCCAGGCCAGGCGCACCACCGCTTCGGTGTCGAAGTCGAAGCGGCGCATCCAGCGCTGGCCGTGCATCACCTGCACCAGCGGCGCGATCGGGTAGACGCGAAAGCCGTACAGCGAGTCGGCCACGCCGGCGCCCAGGGTCTCCAGGTTGGTCCACCAGTTGGAGACACGCCGGCCGCGCACACGCAGCAGCGGCGCGCTGGCGTCGAACACCGGGCGGCCCAGGATCATTGCGCCAGGCCGCGCCGCGGAGGCCTGCATGAAGCTGTCTATCAGTGCGGCCGGGTGCTGGCCATCGGCGTCCATGGTCAGGGCGTGGGTGTAGCCGGCGGCCAGGGCCTGCTCCAGGCCATGCAGTACCGCCGCGCCCTTGCCGCGGTTCTGTGGCAGCACCATCACCCGCAGCCCGGGGTCTTGCGCCGCCAGCGCCTGCAGGCCTTCGGCCGTGCCGTCGCGGCTGCCGTCCACCACCACCCACACGGGGCACCAGGCGGCACGCGCCGCAGCCACGGTCTCGTACACCTTCGCGCCGGTGTCGTAGCTGGGAATCAGCACCAGGTGCGTGGCAGACGCTGCGGCCGGCAACGGTGCAGGCACGGCGGGCACGCCGCTCAAGACACGTCCTCGTCGCCGCCTGGGCGCACACCGGCGAACAGATGCGCCTTCACTTCCGAGAACAGCGCGTGGTGGTCGCCGCGCGGCTGGAAACGCTGGCCCAGCCGCACGCTGAAGCGTATGGGCAGCGGCGGCAGCCGCCACAGCGGCCAGCCCTTGGACAGGTAGGGCGAGTCGGTGTCTATGAACACCACCTGCACCGGCACCTGCGCCTGCTCGGCGATGAGCGCAAAGCTGGCGTACAGCGGGTTCAGCGGGCGCTGCGTGGTGCGCGTGCCTTCCGGGAACAGCAGCAGCTGGCCGCCTTGCTGCAGGTCGGCCGCGGCCAGGCGGATCATGCCGCGCACCGAGTCGTTGCGTATGTAGCGCGCCAGCCGCGCGCCCGGCCCCAGGAAGGGGTTGCGGCGCAGGCTGGCCTTCATCACGCAGGCGCTGCGCGGCAGGCGCGCCACCAGCATCAGCGCGTCCAGCATGCTGGGGTGGTTGGCCACGATGACCAGGCCGCGCTCGTCGCGCAGCGCGTCCAGCGCCGAGGTGTCCAGGCGCAGCAGGCCGCTGGCCTGTGCCGCGGCCCAGAACATCGAATACCCGCGCGAGATGGCGCGCCGCCCTATGCGCCGGCCGGCAGCCGACGACAACACCGGGTGCAGCAGCAGCGCTGCGAAGTTCCAGCTCAGCGACATCAGGCCCAGCAACAGCAGCAGCAACTGCAGCGCCAGCCAGGCCAGCGGGCGCAGCAGCAGCGGCAGGCCGGCGCCGGCGCGGTCAGGGCTGGACTGCAACACGCTCATTGGAAACGCCGAAGACCCGGCTCAAGGCCAGGCCGGCGCTCAGGTGCTGGCGCCGGCGGACCAGCGGGCTGTCTTCGAACACCGCGCCTTGCAGGCTGTCGGCCCGCACGAAGGCGCCCAGCCAGTAGGGTCCGAAGCGGTGCGAGGCAGCAGCCGTCAGGCGCCAGCCGGCAAAGCCGCCGCGGGCGCTGTAGGCCGGCCGGTCGGCGGTGGCATCGCTCGGCGAAACCCCGTAGAAGTAGCCGTGGTAGGCCCGGCTGCCGAACAGCGGGCCGCCTTGAAGGCCCAGGTTCCAGCCGCCGAACTGGCGGTCCAGGTTCAGCGCCGGCTGCGCCGTCCAGCCTATGGACCGCGCATCGCGGTTGACGGTGAACACCGCATGCACCGGCAGGCGCAGGTCCAGCTGCCAGCCGGCGCCCTCGGCCAGCCGCATCTTCAGGTTGGGGCCGGCTTCCAGCGTGGGCGCCAGGTCCTGCATGCCGCTGCGCGCGCGGTTGTCGCGGCTGCGCGCCGGTGCGCTGGCACTGACGCTGAGGTCAAACTCCACCCGCTCGCCGGACAGCAGCACGGCGCGCGCGCCGTCACGGTCGGCGCGCAGCAGGCGGCCGCGGTACACCACGTAAGGCACCGGCAGCAGCCACTGGTGGCTCTGGTCGCTGCCGCGGTAGTGCGGCAGGCTCAAGGCGCCGGCGCCGAAGCCTACCTCCCACAGCGGCAGGCCGGCGTCGTCAGCGGCCGATGCAGCGCCGGCTCCGGCCAGCATCAGCGCCGCCAGGGCCCAGGCGGCCCAGCCGGCAGAGCAGGAGCGGATTAACTCGGCAGTCATCACTGATCGGAAGTCTCGCAGCAGGGCAAGGCGGCCGGCCACGGCCCGATGTTCTCACCGCAGCCGCCGTCGGCTGCGCCGTTCGTACTCGCGGCCGATTATCAGCCCCTGGCTAGAATCCCGGCGCTGTTGACCGCACGCCACGGCGGCGCCCACCACACCCCGCCCTACCCCGCCTCACGCGGCCCCGCATGGCCTCAGACCACTCCCCCGCCAAGCCCGCAGCGAACTTCCTGCGCGGCATCATCGAACGTGACCTGGCCAGCGGTGCGCTGGATCAACGCCGCTTTGGCGGCGGCCCGGGCGACAAGGCCCACCACGAGGCCGGTGCCCCCGATCCCGCGAAGATTCGCACCCGATTCCCGCCCGAGCCCAACGGCTACCTGCACGTGGGCCACGCCAAGAGCGTGTGCCTGAACTTCGGGCTGGCGCGCGACTACGGCGGCGTCTGCCACCTGCGCTTCGACGACACCAACCCTGAAAAGGAAGAGCAGGAGTTCGTCGACGCCATACAGGAGGCCGTGCAGTGGCTGGGCTTCGACTGGGACGCTGCAGGTACCCGCCACCTGTACTTCGCCAGCGACTACTTCGACTTCATGTACCGCGCCGCCGAGGCCCTGGTGAGCGCCGGCCTGGCCTATGTGGACGAACAGAGCGCCGAGCAGATGCACGCCACGCGCGGCGACTTCCACACGCCCGGCACCGACAGCCCCTTCCGCAGCCGCACGCCGCAAGAGAACCTGGCGCGCCTGCGCGAGATGCGCGACGGCCGGCTGCCCGACGGCGCCGCGGTGCTGCGCGCCAAGATAGACATGGCGTCGCCCAACATCAACCTGCGCGACCCCACGCTGTACCGCATCAAGCGCGCCACGCACCACAACACCGGCGACCGCTGGTGCATCTACCCGATGTACACCTACGCGCACCCCATAGAGGACGCGCTGGAAGGCATCACCCACAGCCTGTGCACGCTGGAGTTCGAAGACCAGCGTCCCTTCTACGACTGGCTGCTGGAACACCTGGCCGACCTGGGCCTGCTGGCGCGCCCGCTGCCCAAGCAGTACGAGTTCGGCCGCCTGAACCTCAGCTACGTGGTCACCAGCAAGCGCAAACTGCGCGCGCTGGTGGAAGAAGGCATCGTCAGCGGCTGGGACGACCCGCGCATGCCCACCCTGTTCGGCATGCGCCGGCGCGGCTACACGCCGGCATCCGTTCGCACCATGGCCGACGGCACCGGCGCCAGCAAGACCAACATCTGGCTGGACTACGCCGTGCTGGACCAGTGCCTGCGTGCCGACCTGGAAGGCCAGGCCCCGCGGGCCATGGCGGTGCTGGACCCGGTGAAGCTGGTGCTGAGCAACTGGGGCGAAGTCTTCGGCAGCGAGACCCACATCGAGCCCTGCGAAGCGCCGGCCCACCCGCACCGCCCGGAGCTGGGCCAGCGCCGCTTCGGCCTGGCGCGCGAGGTGTGGATAGAGCGCGACGACTACGCCGAGACGCCGCCCAAGGGCTTCTTCCGCCTGTTCCCGCCCAGGACGCTGCCCGACGGCAGCACCGCGCCCGGCAACAAGGTGCGGTTGAAGTACGGCCTGGTGGTGGAATGCACCGGCGCCCAGAAGGACGACCAGGGCCGCGTCACCGCGGTGCTGGCCCGCGTGGTGCCGGACACCAAGAGCGGCACGCCCGGCGCCGACGCCGTGAAGGTCAAGGGCACCATCACCTGGGTGGGCGTGCACGACGCCGTGCCGGCCACGGTGAACCTGTACGACCGCCTGTTCACCGAGCCCCAGCCGGACTCCGGCGGGCGCGACTTCCGGGAGGTGCTGAACCCGCGCAGCAAGGTGGTGGTGCAAGCCTGGCTGGAGCCTTCGCTGGGCCAGGCTGCGCCGGAGTTGCGCGTACAGTTCGAGCGCCACGGCTACTTCGTCGCCGACCGTGTGGACCACCGCGCCGAAGCCCCGGTGTTCAACCGCATCACGACGCTGAAGGACAGCTGGGGTTCCTGAGGCCGCGCCGACCGGGGTTGGGGGGTGGGCATCGGGCAGGATGGGAACTCCCGCCCTGCCGCCAAGGTCTACCCCGGCCCTGTTGTTCACCCACTCCACCAACGCTAGCCAGCAAGGAGAGCCCCATGATCTCTCAACTGCGAGCCTGGAGCGCCGCCACCCTGGTAGCCGCCGTCACGGCGGTCTGGGCATTGCCGGCGGCCGCCGGCACCGTGGAAGTACGCTTTGTTTCGCCGGAAAAGTTCAGTGACATCGGTTGGCCGGCGCGCGAGCGTGAAGAACACCTGAAGACGCTTGCCGCTCACTTCGAGGCCCTGGCCGACAGGCTGCCCGCCGGCCAAACGCTGCACATCGACGTGCTGGACGTGGACCTGGCCGGCGAAACCGGCCGCTACCCGCGCACAGAGTTGCGCATGCTGCGCAGTTCCGCCGACTGGCCGCGCATGACACTGCGCTACGAGCTGCGCGGAGCACCCGGCGCGGTTCAGGCCGGCGAGCAGCGCCTCAGCGAGATGTCGTTCCGGCCTTCCGTGCCGGGCCCTGTGCGCTACCAGGGTTCGCTGGGATACGAAAAGCGCATGATCGACCGCTGGTTCGACGAAACCTTCCCGCAACCTTGAGCACCTTTGAGCACCTCCACACGATGCCCTGCCAGACTTCCCCGACCCGCCGCATGACCCAAAGCGGCTTGTTCACCACGCTGGCAGGGCTGTGCGCCGCCGCGGCCCTGGCGCCGGCGGCCGCACAGACGGCCCCCGCGCCCGCTGCGGCCACGCCGGCCGTCGCGCCCACGGAGTTCCTGGCCCGCGCAGCGGCAGAACCCGGCGCCGTGGTCACCGACAGCGGCCTGGTGTTCCGCCAACTGCGCGCCGGCAGCGGCGGCTCGCCCATCGCCACCGACGTTGTGCGCGTGCACTACCGCGGCAGCTTCCCCGACGGGCGCGAATTCGACAGCTCCCACTCGCGCGGGCAGCCGGCCAGCTTTCCGCTGAACCGGGTCATCCCGTGCTGGACCGAGGGCCTGCAACGCATGCAGGTGGGCAGCCAGGCCAAGCTGACCTGCCCCAGCCGCATCGCCTACGGCGAGCGGGGTGCCGGCGGCGGCGTGATCCCGCCCAACGCGGTGCTGCAGTTCGAGGTGGAACTGCTGGGCTTCGAGTCGCCGCGCTGAAGCCCTGACGCGGCCACGGCGGCCCGCTCCGCCACGCGGGTGGTTCAGGCGGCGCGCAGCCGCCGCACCAGCCCCACGCCGGCCAGCACCACCGCGCCGGCCACCACGCCCAGCCCACCGTTGGCCAGCGCGGTCAACAAGGCTTGCGACAGGCCGCCCAGGCCTTGCAGCGCGGCGTCCAGCGCCTGCTGCAACGCGGGCACCCCGTGCAGCAGGATGCCGCCGCCCACCAGGAACATGGCTGCGGTGCCGGCCACCGACAAGGCCTTCATCAGCCAGGGCGCCGCGGCCACGATGCCGCGGCCCAGGGCCTGCGCTGCGGCCTGGCGGCGCTGGCTCAGCCACAGGCCGGCGTCGTCCAGCTTCACGATGCCGGCCACCAGGCCGTAGACGCCCACGGTCATGGCCAGCGCCACGCCGCTGAGCACGAGCAGTTGCGTCACGAAGGCCGCCGAGGCCACGGTGCCCAGCGTGATGGCGATGATCTCGGCAGAGAGTATGAAGTCGGTGCGTACGGCGCCCTTGATCTTGTCGCGCTCGAAGGCGACCAGGTCTTGTTCGGGGTCGGCCGCCACCTGCGCACGCTCGTGCGCGCGTTCCTCGGCCCGCTGCTGCGCCGGCTGGCCGCCGGCCCGGCGTTGCTGGTAGAGGTGCACCAGCTTCTCGAAGCCCTCGTAGCAGAGAAAGGCGCCGCCCAGCATCAACAAGGGCGTCACCAGCCACGGCACAAAGGCGCTGATGGCCAGCGCCGCAGGCACCAGGATGAGCTTGTTGAGCAGCGAACCGCGCGCCACCGCCCACACCACCGGCAGTTCTCGATCGGCGCGCACGCCGGCCACCTGCTGGGCGTTGAGCGCCAGGTCGTCGCCCAGCACGCCGGCGGACTTCTTGGCAGCGAGCTTGCTGAGCAGCGCCACATCGTCCAGCACGCTGGCGATGTCGTCGATCAGAAGCAACAGGCTGCTGCCGGCCATGCCGGCATTGTCAGTGCGCGGCGCTGTTTCCTGCGGCGCTGTTTCCTGCGGGCTGTTGCCCGCGCACGACGGCCGGCGTGGCGAACTCGCGGCCCACCACGGCACGGGCATAGAAGTAGTTGCGGCGTGCCGGTTCGCTCAGGCTGTCCAGCACCACGCAGCCGCGTTCGTCGCAAGGGAAGACCAGGGCCCGGCCCGGGTGGAACAGCGACTCGAAGCGCAGTTCAAAACCGCCGGGCAGCGGGGTCGCGCTCAAGGTGGGCAGGGGCAGGTTCATCGCGGCAGCTCCGGCACAGTGCAAGGCCGGCCCACGATAGGGCGCCGCCCCCGTCGGCGCTGCCGGGCCAGGGCCAGGCGGCGGGTCAGCGGGCGCCGAAGTGCGGTGTCGTCCGGCATCCGACAAGCTGCCAGTGCCCGGCCCGTGGTGGCCGGGATGCTGCCAAGATCGCGGGCATGAACCCGACATCGCTGCGCGCTGGCTTTCTGCTGGACCCGACGCTGGTCTTCCTGAACCACGGCTCCTTCGGCGCCTGCCCGCGCGAGGTGTTCGAGCAGTTCCAGCAGTGGCAGCTGGCGCTGGAACGCAACCCGGTGGAGTTTCTGGGCCGCCGCTCGGCCGGCCTGCTGCGCCAGGCGCGCGAAACGCTGGCCGCCTACCTGGGGGCCAGCGCCGACGACCTGGTGTTCGTGACCAATGCGACGCAGGGTGTCAACATCGTCGCGCAGTCGCTGCGCCTGGCCCCCGGCGACGAGGTGCTGGCCGGCGACCACGAGTACGGCGCCTGCGACGCCGCCTGGCAGTTGGTGTGCCGCCAGCGCGGTGCGCACTACCGGCGTGTGCCCGTCCCCCTGCCCTTCGACCCCGACACCTGGGCCCAGCGTCTGCTGGTGGCGGCCACGCCGCGCACACGGCTGGTGTTCGCCAGCCACATCAGCTCGACCACCGCGCTGGTGTTTCCGGTGGCCGAGCTGTGCGCGCTAGCCCGGCAAAAGGGGTTGCTGACGCTGGTGGACGGCGCGCATGCGCCCGGCCAGGTCGAGCTGGACCTGGAGGCCGTGGCCGCCGACTTCTACACCGGCAACTGCCACAAGTGGTTGTGCGCGCCCAAGGGCGCCGCCTTCCTGCATGCGCGGCCGGAACACCAGGCGCTGCTGGACGCCAGCGTGGTGAGCTGGGGTTACGTGGCCGAGAGCGAGGCTGGCAGCGAGGCCGACGCCCAGGCCGGCGGCCACACCGGCTTTGACGCCTACACCGGCCACACCACGCTGGAGCGCCGGCTGCAATGGCAGGGCACGCGCGACATCGCGGCCTTCCTGGCGGTGCCGGCAGCCATCCACTTCCAGCAGCAGCACGGCTGGCCGGCCCAGCGCGCGCGCTGCCACGCGCTGGCCATCGCCACACGCCAGCGCGTGCTGGCGCGCAACGGGTTGCCGCCGCCGGCGCCCGATACGGCGCACGCGCAGATGGTCATCGTGCCGGTGCGCTGCGCCCCAGGCGACGCCGAGGCGCTGCGCCGGCACCTGTTCGACCAACACCGCATCGAGGTGCCGGTCACCCGGCACGGCGAGCAGGTGTTCGTGCGCGTCTCGGTGCAGGCCTACAACACCGAGGCCGAGCTGGACGCGCTGGTTAAGGCGCTTGCTGGCTGCGGCGCCTGAGCACCAGCGCCGCCACGCCCACGGCCATCAGCAGCCAGGTACCGGGTTCCGGCACCACGGCCGCCAGCGCCGCCTGGCCTATCAGCGCATGGGCGGCGGCCGAGGGGTGCAGCGCGTCGGCAAAGGCCGACACGCTGCAGGAAATGCCTATGGAGCCCGGGAAGCTGCCGCAAGGCGTGAGCACGTTGAGGATGCCGTACTGCGCGCCGCCGTTGTTCAGCGCGTCGTTGCGTATGGCGGCGGCCAGGCCGGCCATGTCGAAGAAGGTCACGTCCAGGTGGCTGAAGCTGGCTTCCAGCAACGGCACCATGCCGGCGATCAGCAGGTTGAAGCGCTCCGACACGTCGCTGGAGTTGGCCACCAGGTTCAGGCCCATGGCCTCGGGCGTGGCGCCCAGGTCGGGCACGTTGGAGATCAGCACGTTCTGGGCACCACGGCTGGCCAGCAGGCTGACGGCATTGAACACGTTGTTGGCCGCGGCCACGGCGGCAGCCTGGCGGGACTCGGGCGTGCTGCTCGCGCCGCGCGCGTCGCGCAGGTCGTTGCCGCCGCCCACCACCACGTACAGGCCGGTGGCGTCGGCCACGGGGTGCGAAGGCGCCCACAGGCCGTTGATCTGCGCCAGCAGCCCGGGCGGGTTGGCGGCGCCGCCGGTGCGGGCACCGCCGAAGGCGTAGTTGCTGCCGCCCATCAGCGAAGGCACCGCGCCGGCGCCTTGGCCCAGGCCGGCGGCCAGGTGGTCTATCCACACCGGGCCGTTGGAGAAGCGGCCGTTGAAGTAGGGCGCCGCGGGCGTGACGCCGCCGGTGGCGAGGAAGATGTTGCCGGTGTCGGACAGGCTGTCGCCGAACACCGTGAGGCTGCTGTACTGCGCCATCGCAGGCAGGCTGCAGACGGCGGCAAAACCCAGGGCCAGCGAAGCGGCGCAGCGGCGCAGGAGGTGCTTCATCGTTGTCTCGCGTTGTTGTCGAAAAGGGTGTCGCAAGCTAGCACAGGCCCTGCTGCGGCGTGGTGACGGCGCCGGCCGCACCGGACAACTCCCACCCCGCAAACCGGGGGCGTGCGCTGTCAGCCCTTGTTACCGGGCCCGGTTACTTGGCCTTGGTGCCCGGCCGGGGCGGCAGGCCGGTGTGCTGCGTGAGCAGCCGCCCCTTGTGCACGCCCGGCGGCGTGCTGTTCTTGCGCCGCGCGCTGGCGTAGCCGCCGTCGGTGGCTGGCTGGTAGCTGGGAATGAGGTGATGCTTGCCGTTGCCTATCAGGTCGGCGCGACCCATGTCCTTGAGCGCTTCGCGCAGCAGCGGCCAGTTGTTGGGGTCGTGCCAGCGCAGGAAGGCCTTGTGCAGCCGGCGCCGGCGCTCGCCGCGCACGATGTCCACACGCTCGGCGCGCCGCCCGGGCCCGATGTCTCGGCTGATGCCCTTCAGCGGGTTCAGGCCCGAGTGGTACATGGCCGTGGCCGTGGCCATGGGGCTGGGGTAGAAGGTCTGCACCTGGTCGGCCTTGAAGCCGTTTTTCTTCAGCCACACCGCGAGGTTCATCATGTCCTCGTCGCTGGTGCCCGGGTGCGCGGCGATGAAGTATGGAATGAGGTACTGCTTCTTGCCCGCCGCGGCGCTGGCCTGTTCGAACAGCTGCTTGAAGCGGTCGTAGGTGCCTATGCCGGGCTTCATCATCTTGCCCAGCGGCCCGGCTTCGGTGTGCTCCGGCGCGATCTTCAGGTAGCCGCCCACGTGGTGCGTGACCAGCTCCTTCACGTACTCGGGGCTTTGCACCGCAAGGTCGTAGCGCAGGCCACTGCCTATCAGGATCTTCTTCACGCCCTTGAGCGAGCGTGCACGCCGGTACAGCTTGATCAGCGGGCCGTGGTCGGTGTTCAGGTTGGGGCAGATGCCCGGGAACACGCAGCTGGGCTTGCGGCAGGCGGCTTCGATCTCGCGGCTCTTGCAGCCTATGTGCCACATGTTGGCCGTGGGGCCGCCCAGGTCGCTGATGACGCCGGTGAAGCCGCTGACCTTGTCGCGAATCTCCTCCACCTCGCGCACGATGGAGTCTTCGCTGCGGCTCTGGATGATGCGGCCTTCGTGCTCGGTGATGGAGCAGAAGGTGCAGCCGCCGAAACAGCCGCGCATGATGTTCACGCTGAAGCGGATCATCTCCCAGGCCGGGATCTTGGTGGCCCCGTCGTGGCGGCCCTGCTCGTCGGCATAGCGCGGGTGCGGGCTGCGCGCGTACGGCAGGTCGAACACCCAGTCCATCTCGGCGGTGCTCAACGGGATGGGCGGCGGGTTGATCCACACCTCGCGCGCGGTGGCGCCGTCACCGTGGCGCTGCACCAGCGCGCGGGCGTTGCCGGGGTTGGTTTCCAGGTGCAGCACACGGTTGGCATGGGCGTACAGCACCGGGTCGCTCTTGACCTGTTCGTAAGCCGGCAGGCGTATCACCGTGCGTTCGCGCGGCGGCAGGGCCAGCGCGCCGGCGGCCTTCTTCAGCGACACCGGCATGGCCACCACGGCGGTGCCGGTCTCACCCTGCCCCTCGGGCGCTTCGTCGCCGCGCGCACAGGCCTGGCCCTGGGTGGCCGCCTGTTCCTCGAAGGTCAGGTAGGGGTTGATGTGGGCGTCCAGCCGGCCCGGGCGGTCCACCTCGGTGGAATCCAGCTCGAACCAGCCCAGGGCGCTGGGGTCGCCGCGCCGGCGCACGAAGGCCGTGCCGCGTATGTCGGTGAGCATTTCCACCGGCTCGCGGGCCGCCAGGCGGTGGGCGATCTCGACGATGGCGCGCTCGGCGTTGCCGTAGACCAGCAGGTCGGCCTTGCTGTCCACCAGGATGGAGCGGCGCACCTTGTCCTGCCAGTAGTCGTAGTGCGCGATGCGGCGCAGGCTGGCTTCTATGCCGCCCACGACCACCGGCACGTCGCCAAAGGCCTCGTGGCAGCGCTGCGTGTACACCAGCGTGGCGCGGTCGGGCCGCGCACCGCCTTGGCCGCCGGGTGTGTAGGCGTCGTCGCTGCGCAGCTTGCGGTCCGCCGTGTAGCGGTTGATCATGGAATCCATGTTCCCGGCCGCCACGCCGAAGAACAGGTTGGGCCGGCCCAGCGCGCGGAAGGCGTCGGCCGAGTTCCATTCGGGCTGCGCCACGATGCCCACGCGAAAGCCCTGCGCCTCCAGCACCCGCCCTATGACCGCCATGCCGAAGCTGGGGTGGTCCACGTAGGCGTCGCCGGTGACGATGACGATGTCGCAGCTGTCCCAGCCCAGCTGCTCCATCTCGGCGCGGCTGGTGGGCAGGAAAGGCGCGGTGCCGAAACGTTTGGCCCAGAACGGCCGCCAGCCGTTCAGCGCCCGCACACGCTCGGGCGTGCGGGCTGCGGGGCGGGGCTTCAGGGCGGGCGTGTTCATGGCGTGGCGGGCGCAAGCGCGATTGTCGCCGCTGGCCGCCAAACCAGCCTGGGCGGGGTCAAACGCCGGCCGGCGGCTGTCGCCGGCGGGCAATCCGCGGCAAATGACACGTGGGCGGCGGCCGCTGTCGCGCTCAAGTCATGCGCTGCGGCGACGATAGCGATTGACATGGATGACTTGATGGCTTGGTTGACGCTGGGCATCGTGGCCCTGTTGGTGGCGGCGGTGGCCGTGGCGCTGTGGGAGCACCGCGCCGGGCGCGCCCGTGTGCCGCCACCCGGCACCGCGGCACCCCGCGTGAGCAAGGTGGACGTGCCGCTGGACTCCACCTTGAGCGCCACGCTGGCCGCCGGCGACCAGGCGCGCCGCCGCGCCACGCTGGACGGTGCGCTGGACCGCATGGCCCAGCGCGGCGAGAGCCGCTGGCTGGACACGCAGCCCACGGTGGGTGCCCAGCTGGCCGCTTCGCCGCAGCCCACGCCGCGCCGCTGAACGGCTCAGGCCGCGGTCGTCGCCGGCTGGGGCGCACCGCCGCCGTTTTCGTCCTCGTCGTCGTCGCCCAGGAAGCCGCCGCTCTGGTGCTCCCACAGCCGCGCGTAGATGCCGCCGGCGGCCAGCAGGCTCTTGTGGTCGCCCATCTCGACGATGCGGCCGTGGTCCATCACCACCAGGCGGTCCATGGCCGCGATGGTGGACAGGCGGTGCGCGATGGCCACCACCGTCTTGCCTTCCATCAGCCGGTAAAGGCTGGCCTGTATGGCCGCCTCCACCTCGCTGTCCAGCGCGCTGGTGGCTTCGTCCAGCAGCAGGATGGGCGCGTCCTTGAGCATCACGCGGGCGATGGCGATGCGCTGGCGCTGGCCGCCGCTGAGCTTGACGCCACGCTCGCCCACGTGCGCGTCGTAGCCGGTGCGGCCCTTGGGGTCGGTGAGGCCGGCGATGAACTCGTCGGCCTCGGCACGCTCGGCGGCACGGCGCATGTCGTCGTCGGTGGCGTCGGGCCGGCCGTAGACGATGTTGTCGCGCACCGAGCGGTGCAGCAGCGAGGTGTCCTGCGTGACCATGCCCACCTGGCGGCGCAGGCTTTCCTGCGTCACGCCGGCGATGTCCTGGCCGTCGATGAGGATGCGCCCGGCCTCCAGGTCGTACAAGCGCAGCAGCAGGTTGACCACCGTGCTCTTGCCCGCGCCCGAGCGGCCCACCAGGCCTATCTTCTCGCCCGGCCGTATGGTCAGGCTGAAGCCGTCCACCACCTTGCGCTGCGCGCCGTAGCCGAAGCGCACCTCGTCGAAGCGCACCTCGCCGCGCGACACCGCCAGCGTGGCCGCGCCGGGGCGGTCCACCACCTGGCGCGGCCGCGACAGCGTGCCCATGCCGTCCTGCACGGTGCCTATGTGTTCGAACAGCGTGGCCATCTCCCACATCACCCAGTGCGAGATGCCGTTCAGGCGGAAGGCCATGGCAGTGGCCGCGGCCACGGCACCCACCCCCACCTTGGCGTCCATCCACAGCAGCAGGCAGGCACCGGCGGTGGCGGCGATCAGCAGCACCGACAGCAGCTGGTTGATGACCTCGAAGGCGCTCACCAGGCGCATCTGCGCGTGCACGGTGACCATGAACTCCTGCATCGCGCCGCGCGCAAACTGCGCCTCGCGGTGGGCGTGCGAGAACAGCTTGACGGTGGCGATGTTGGTGTAGGCGTCGGTGACGCGGCCCACCATCAGCGAGCGCGCGTCGGCCTGCAGCTTGGCGATGCGCCCCAGCCGCGGCACGAAGTACCACAGCGTCAGCACGTACAGCGTCAGCCAGCCCACGAACGGCAGCACCAGCCACAGGTCGAAGGCGCCGACCACGGCCACCATGGTCACGAAGTAGATGACCACGAAGACCAGGATGTCGCAGAAGATCAGCCAGGTGTCGCGCACCGCCAGCGAGGTCTGCATCACCTTGGTGGCGATGCGCCCGGCGAACTCGTCCTGGTAGAAGGACAGGCTCTGCTCCAGCATCAGCCGGTGGAAGTTCCAGCGCAGGCGCATGGGGAAGTTGCCGAACACGGCCTGGTACTTCACCAGCGCCTGCACCCCCACCAGCAGCACGCTGCCGGCCAGGATGCCGGCCAGCAGCGTCAGGGTGCCGCCATGGCGGGCCCACAGCTCGGCCGCGGGCACCTCGGACAGCACGTCCACCACGTGCGCCATCATGCTGAACAGCAAGGCCTCGAAGGCGCCTATGCCGGCGGTGAACACCATCAGCATCAGGATGTAGGGGCGCACGCCGCGCGAGCACTCCCACAGGAACGCAAAAAACGCCTTGGGCGGCGGTGCCGGCATGGCATCCGGGTACGGATGCACCATGCGTTCGAACAGCTTGAACACGCAAAGCTCCCAGCGCACACCGCACAGCGCGGTGGGCGGACCAATGTGCTGCCATGCCGGGCGGGTGCACCACCTCGACGGCGGCTGGCCGTCGGTGGGTGGTGCGCAGGGCCTGGCCCGCGGGGCGGCTGCGCAACGCGCACGCCGGTCGCTGCTGCGGCCGGCTGACCGCCAGCGATGCCGGCGGTGCCTGGCGGCAAGGGCGCGCGATGATGGCCCTTTGCGGGGCCCGGCGCAAGCCGGCGTTGCTTCGCCGCCACCGGGCCGGCCCGGGCGGCGGCGCCTATGATGCCGGGCAAAGACAACCGGGCCCTGTGCGGGCCACCTTCGGAGACATGGTCGACTACATCGTCGTCGGCGGCGGGTCCGCCGGCTCGGTGCTGGCCTCACGGCTGAGCGAGGACCCCGCGGTCAGCGTGTGCCTGCTCGAGGCCGGCCCGCCCGACACCAGCGTGCTCATCCACTGCCCGGCCGGGCTGGCGGTGCTGGCCAGGAACGGCCAGGCCAACTGGTCCTTCGAGACCGTGCCCCAGGCCGGGCTGGGCGGTCGACGCGGCTACCAGCCGCGCGGCAAGGTGCTGGGCGGCTCCAGCTCCATCAACGCCATGATCTACCTGCGCGGCCAGCCGCAGGATTACGCGCACTGGGCCGCCGAGGGCAACCCCGGCTGGGGCTGGGACGAGGTGCTGCCCTACTTCAAGCGCGCCGAGCACAACGAACGCGGTGCCGACGCCTGGCACGGCAGCGGCGGGCCGCTGAACGTGATGGACTTGCGCAGCCCCAACCGTTTTGCGCCGCTGTTCGTGCAGGCCGCCACCCAGGCCGGCCACGCGGTCAACCCCGACTTCAACGGCGCGCAGCAGGAAGGCGTGGGCCTGTACCAGGTCACCCACCGCGACGGCGAACGTTTCAGCGCCGCCAAGGCCTACCTGACACCGCACCGCGGCCGCGCCAACCTGCAGGTGATCACCGGCGCGCAGGCCACCAGGGTGCTGCTGGACGCCCAGCGCCGCGCCGTGGGCGTGGAGTTCCGCCAAGGACACGAGACACGCACGCTGCACTGCCGGCGCGAGGTGCTGCTGTGCGCCGGCGCGCTGCAGTCACCGCAGTTGCTGCTGCTGTCGGGCGTGGGCGACGCTGCCGAGCTGCAACGCGTCGGCGTGGCGGTGCAGCACCACCTGCCCGGCGTGGGGCGCGAGCTGCACGACCACGTGGACGTGGTGCAGGTGTGGGACGCACCGGGCATGCACGACCTGTTCGGCCTGTCGCTGGCCGGGGCGGTGCGTGTGCTGCGCGGCATCTTCGAATGGCGGCGCCAGCGCAGCGGCCTGCTCACCACCAACTTTGCCGAGGCCGGCGGCTTCGTGCGCAGCTCGCCGGAGGTGGCCACGCCCGACCTGCAACTGCACTTCGTGGTGGGCAAGCTGGTGGACCATGGCCGCAAGACGGTGCTGGGCCACGGTTACTCGTGCCACGTGTGCCTGCTGCGGCCGGCCAGCCGCGGCCGCCTCACGCTGGCCAGCGCCGACCCGCTGGCCGCACCCTTGATAGACCCGGCCTTCCTGAGCGCGCCCAGCGACCTGAGCACGCTGGTGCGCGGCTTCAAGCTGATGCGCCAGGTGATGCAGCAGCCGGCGCTGGCCCGCTTCGGCGCGCGCGAGCTGCAGACCTCGGACCGGGCGCAGACCGACCCGCAGATCGCCGAGTTCATACGCGACCATGCCGACACCATCTACCACCCCGTGGGCAGTTGCCGCATGGGGCCGGACCCGGCGCGCGACGTGGTGGATGCGCGGCTGCGAGTGCACGGCCTGCAAGGCCTGCGCGTGGTGGACGCTTCCATCATGCCGCGCATCGTCTCGGGCAACACCAACGCGCCGGTGATCATGATCGCGGAGAAGGCGGCGGACATGATCCGCGAAGACGCGCGCTGAACACGCTGCCGCGTCAGCAAGAACAAACCAGCGCCGCCCAGAAACAAGTTGCCCCTCCGACCGTTGCCGGCCAGGAGGGGCTGGCGGTGCGACCGCCTGCGGGGCTCCGGAGAGAGGTTGTCCGGGGCTCCTGACGCGCAGTGGACTGCGCCATCGGTTGGACCTGCATCGCAGGCAGGGCCAGCATAGGCCGGTGCGCGCAAGGGCGCAACAAGAAATCAGCAAACGGCTGGCGCTGCCGATAGCCTGCGCCTCAAGGCGGTGCCGTGCCCGGCTGTGCGTGTGTGCCGGCCAGCAGCTGCTGCACCAGCCCTTGCACCCGCTGGCTCACCGCCGGGTCCATGGTGATGGCGCGGCCCCATTCGCGCGTGGTCTCGCCGGGCCACTTGTGCGTCGCGTCCCAGCCCAGCTTGCCACCCAGGCCGCTGGTGGGCGAGGCGAAGTCCAGGTAGTCGATGGGCGTGCCGTCCACCAGCACCGTGTCGCGCACCGGGTCCATGCGCGTGGTCACGGCCCACACCACCTCCTTCCAGTCGCGAATGTCTACGTCGTCGTCCACCACGATGATGAACTTGGTGTACATGAACTGGCGCAGAAAACTCCACAGCCCGAACATCACCCGCTTGGCGTGGCCCGGGTAGGCCTTGCGTATGCTGATCACTGCCAGGCGGTAGCTGCAGCCTTCGGGCGGCAGGTAGAAGTCGGCGATCTCGGCAAACTGCTTTTGCAGCAGCGGCACGAACACCTCGTTGAGCGCCACGCCCAGCACCGCCGGTTCGTCCGGCGGCTTGCCGGTGTAGGTGCTGTGGTAGATGGCGTCCCGGCGGCGCGACAGGCTGTCCACACGCAGCACCGGGAACCAGTCCTGCTCGTTGTAGTAGCCGGTGTGGTCGCCGAAGGGGCCTTCCAGCGCATGCAGGTAGCCGCCCCTTTCCTTCAGCGGCACGCCGGCCGGCGACACGCCCTCGAAGCCCGGCTCGGCCGGCGGGATGTGGCCTTGCAGCACGATCTCGGCGCTGGCCGGCACCTGCAGCTTGAGCGCGCCTTCGCCCACCTGGCCGTCCACCAGCTCGGTGCGGCTGCCGCGCAGCAGGCCGGCGAACTGGTACTCCGACAGGCTGTCGGGCACCGGGGTCACCGCCCCCAGCACCGTGGCCGGGTCGGCCCCCAGCACCACCGCCGCGGCAAACGGCTGGCCGGGGTTCACACGCGCGAACTCGCGAAAGTCCAGCGCGCCGCCGCGGTGCGCCAGCCAGCGCATGATGACCTGCCGCGGCCCTATCACCTGCTGGCGGTAGATGCCCAGGTTCTGGCGCGTGCGCGGCTGGGCCACGCCCTGCGGCCCGCGCGTCACCACCAGGCCCCAGGTGATCAGCGGCCCGGCGTCGCCCGGCCAGCAGGTCTGCACTGGCAACTCGGCCAAGTCCACCTCGTCGCCCTCGCGCACCACCTGCTGCCAGGGGGCGCTTCGCGACAGCGCCGGCTTCATGTCCCACACCGCCTTCATCAGCTGCAGCAGCCGGCCGGTGTCCTTCAAGCCCTTGGGCGGCTCGGGCTCTTTCAGGGCCGCCAGCAGTTGGCCCACCTCGCGCAGCTCGGCCAGCGACGACACCCCTAGACCCAAGGCCACACGTTCAGGGGTGCCGAACAGGTTGATCAGACAAGCTGTTTCGTAACCAGGCACGTTGGTGCACAGCACCGCCGGGCCGCCGGCTCGCAGCAGTTGGTCGCCTATAGCCGTCAGTTCCAGGCGCGGCGACACCGGATGGTCCAGCTTTCGCAGCAGACCCCGCTTTTCCAGCTGGGCAACGAAGTCTCGCAGGTCTTTGTATTTCATTCCTTGCGGTTCTTAAGACAAGATTTTTTATTCTTGACCGTGTATTTAGCGGTTTCTAGAATCGCGGCAACTCAGAGGCTTCAGGGTTTACCCGCAAGCAGCACCGCCAGACGCTGCACAGTGACCGAGATGCCGCCCCACCGCTGGGCAGCCCCATTGGACCACCACTGAAGCCCACCGCGCGCCGCACCCCAGGAGGAGCGGCGCGGTCTTGGACTGCAGGAGAACGGGATGCGAGGATTCGCAAGCTTGCGCCGTGCGCAGCAGGCGACCGCGCGGTCGGTGTCGGTGTTTGCCGGCGACGTCGGGCGCGGATTGCTGGAAATCGGGCACAACACCTTGGCGCTGGTCGGCCTGGTGTCGCTGGTGGTGATGGCGCTCACGCTGGGCCGGCCCCAGGTGCGCGACCACGTGGAGGTGGCAGCGCTGCAATGGCTGCAAGACCGCCTGGAAGCACGCACGCTGGCCGAAGGCAATGTGCTGGCCGTGGTGGCCGAGCCCGACGCGGTGCTGCGCGCCACGGCGGCCGACCCCGCGGCGCTGCCGCGTGAGCAGGCGCTGCTGACACGCTGGATCTCGCGCCGCTACAAGGTGGCGCCCGAGCCGGTGAGCGCCCTGGTGCAAGAGGCCTGGAGCCTGGGCACCCGCGCCGGGCTGGACCCGACGCTGATCCTGTCCATCATGGCCATCGAATCCAGCTTCAACCCGTTTGCCAACAGCCCCGTGGGCGCGCAAGGGCTGATGCAGGTGATGACGCGCGTGCACGACGACAAGTACCAGTACTTCGGCGGCAAGCAGGCGGCCTTCGACCCCATCACCAACCTGCGCGTGGGCGTGCAGGTGCTCAAGGAATGCATCGCCCGCGCCGGCAGCCTGCATGCCGGGCTGCGCTTCTACGTCGGCGCGGCGCTGCTGGACAGCGACGGCGGCTACACCAACCGCGTGCTGGCCGAACAGGCGCTGATGCTGGCGGTGGTCAGCGGCCAGTCGGTGCCCATCAACGCCAGCAACAACGTGCCGCCGCCGCCCCAGGCCGTCGAGGTGCAGGCCCCGGCCGAGCCGGAAGCGCCGCCGGCCTCGGCCAGCGCCGAGCCGCTGGTGCAGCAGGTCGCCTGGCTGCGCTGAAGCGGGCCGCGCCGGCCCGGTACACCGGGTAAACTGGCGGCCTGCGCAACTGGCGATAGAGGCAGCGGCCGCGCCGCCGCCTCGAGGTGGCCGACCACCGGGAAGCGCAGGCCGCGCGCGCCGCTGCGCGGCATCCGCCGTGCGCCTGGGCAGCTTCTGGTCACTGCAACGCCACCGCGCCTTTTCAGGCCCGGTGCGCCGCGCGGGCGGCCGAGGCCTACCGTCCCTGCCCTGCTAAGCACTGCCATGTTCGAACGCAACACCTCCACCATCGCCCGGGTTGACCCCGAGGTCTGGGCCGCCATCCAGGCCGAAGACCGCCGCCAGGAAGACCACATCGAGCTGATCGCCAGCGAAAACTACGCCAGCCCGGCGGTGATGGCCGCCCAGGGCAGCCAGCTCACCAACAAGTACGCCGAAGGCTACCCGGGCCGCCGCTACTACGGCGGCTGCGAGCACGTGGACGTGGTGGAAACGCTGGCCATAGAGCGCCTGAAGCAGCTGTACGGCGCCGGCTTTGCCAACGTGCAGGCCAACAGCGGCAGCCAGGCCAACCAGTCGGTGTTCTTCGGCCTGCTGCAGCCGGGCGACACCATCATGGGCATGAGCCTGGCCGAAGGCGGCCACCTGACCCACGGCATGGCGCTCAACATGAGCGGCAAGTGGTTCAAGGTGGTGAGCTACGGCCTGGACACCGACGAGGCCATCGACTACGAAGCGATGGAACGCCTGGCGCACGAACACAAGCCCAAGCTCATCATCGCCGGCGCCAGCGCCTACAGCCTGCGCATCGACTTCGAGCGCTTCGCCAAGGTGGCCAAGGCGGTCGGCGCCTACTTCATGGTGGACATGGCGCACTACGCCGGCCTCATCGCCGCCGGCGTGTACCCCAACCCGGTGCCGTTCGCCGACGTGGTGACCAGCACCACGCACAAGAGCCTGCGCGGCCCGCGCGGCGGCATCGTGCTCACCAACAACGAAGACATCGCCAAGAAGATCAACAGCGCCATCTTCCCGGGCATACAGGGCGGGCCGCTGATGCACGTGATCGCGGCCAAGGCGGTGGCCTTCCAGGAGGCGCTGCAACCGGCCTTCAAGACCTACCAGCAGCAGGTGCTGGCCAACGCCAAGGTGCTGGCCGAGACGCTGATGGAGCGCGGCCTGCGCATCGTCAGCGGCCGCACCGAAAGCCATGTGATGCTGGTTGACCTGCGCCCCAAGGGCCTGACCGGCAAGCGCGCCGAGGCGGTGCTGGGCGCGGCGCACATCACCTGCAACAAGAACGGCATCCCCAACGACCCGGAAAAGCCCATGGTCACCAGCGGCGTACGCCTGGGTTCGCCGGCCATGACCACGCGCGGCTTCAAGGAAGAAGAAGCCCGGCGCACCGCGCACCTGATCGCCGACGTGCTGGACCGGCCCGACGACGAAGCCCACCTCGCCGCCGTGCGCGAGCAGGTGGCGGCGCTCACGCGCGCCTTCCCCGTGTACCGGTGAGCCCCCAGGCTTGCGGCTGCGCCGCTTCGCCACCCCCCGAGGGGGCTCGGCCGCCTTGGGGCGGCCCGGCGGCGGCCGTGTCGGTGAGCCCCCAGGCTTGCGGCTGCGCCGCTTCGCCGCCCCCCGAGGGGGCTCGGCCGCCTTGGGGCGGCCCGGCGGCGGCCGGTTGAGCCATGCGCTGCCCGTATTGCAGCCACGAAGAGACGCAGGTCGTCGAGACGCGCGAGTCCGACGAAGGCGACGTCATACGCCGCCGCCGCCGCTGCCTGAAGTGCGACAAGCGCTTCACCACCTACGAACGGCCCGAGATCGCGCTGCCGGCAGTGGTCAAGAAGGACGGCTCGCGCGTGGAGTTCGACCCCGCCAAGCTGCGCGGCTCCATGACGCTGGCGCTGCGCAAGCGCCCGGTGAGCATCGAACAGGTGGACGCTGCGGTCGAGCGCATACAGGACAAGCTGCTGGCCAGCGGCCTGCGCGAGGTGACCAGTGCACGCCTGGGCGAACTGGTGATGCGCGAACTCAAGCGCATAGACAAGGTGGCCTACGTGCGCTTCGCGTCGGTGTACCGCGAGTTTGAAGACGTCAACGCCTTCCGGCAGTTGATACGGGACATCTGAGCCTGCCGGCTTCCTCGGCCCTCGTTCGCGGGGTGGCCACCGCCCGCCTGGGTTTTTCCTGATCGAAACGCCGAGCGCACCTCCAAGCCGGGCCCTAGACTCGCGGCCGGCAAAAACCAGGGAGGTGCCATGAATTCATACCGCGTCATCGCGCTCGTGCTGTCGGCCCTGCTGGCCACCGGCTGTGCCACCGTGGACAAGACCGCCTTTTCGCCGGAGGCCAAGAAGACGATCAAGACGGTGGCCGTCATAGGCGTCAACGAACCCGACAGCTACTTCCTGCACCCGGGCATGGCCCCCGGTGGAGCGGCTCTTTACATGTTCGGCGCCCTGGGCGGCCTGATACTGGGCGGCATAGAAGCCTCGCGCGCGCAAGCCGCCACCAACGAGTTCACCCTGGCCCTCAAACCCACGCAGCCCGATGTTGCGAGCCACTGGAACGACAGTGTGTTGACGCTGGTTCAGGCCAAGGGCTATGAGGCCACGCCGCTGCCTTCTCTCCCCATGAAGAGCGGCGGCAAGGAAGTGGACTGCAGCTCGCTGGCCGGCAAGTTCGACGCTGTGCTGCTGACTACCATCGCCACCGGCTACGCCGTGGAAACCGCCACCGAACCGCGTGTGTCGGCCACCGTCAAGCTGCTTTCCGGCAACTGCGCGAAGACGTACTATGCGGATTCGTTTCTCTACGCCGCCAAGCCTCTGGGCAAGCTCACGCACATAGAGCGCGACAAGCAGTTTTCCTTCGCCAGCCGCGACGCGCTGATCGCCGACCCGCAAAAGGCCAAGGACGGCCTGCGCACCGGGCTCACAGAGATCGCCAAGAAGGTTGCGGCAGACCTGTAAAGCCTGAGCGGAGCAGCCATGAAACGCGTCACCGGCATCGGCGGCATCTTCTTCAAGGCGCAAGACCCCAAGGCGCTGGGTGCCTGGTACAAGACCCACCTGGGCATCGATGTGCTGGACTGGGGCGGCGCCGCCTTTCGCTGGAACAGCGACGACAACCCGCAAGGTGTGGGCACCACGATCTGGAGCCCGTTCAAGGCCGACACCGGCTACTTCGCACCCGGCTCGGCGTCGTTCATGATCAACTACCGCGTGGCCGACCTGCACGCCTTGCTGGCCGCGCTGCGTGCCGAGGGCGTGCAGGTGGACGACAAGGTCGAAGAGTCCGAGTACGGCAAGTTCGGCTGGGTGGTGGACCCTGAGGGCAACAAGCTCGAGCTGTGGGAGCCGCCTGAAGGCCAGTAGAGCCGCCCCTGGTCGACCGCCTGCGCCGCGGTTTTGCGGGATGTGCCGGCCGCCGCCTCGGCCCCTATCATGCGCCCCGCACATCGCGTGGTCGCCCCTCTACCGGAGTCTTTGCATGGCCAAGTTCCTTCGCATGCTCGGGGCCATCGTGGCCGGCTTCGTGGTCGGCAGCGTCGTCAACATGGCGTTGATCACGCTGGGCGGCAAGCTGGTGCTGCCGCCTGCCGGCGCCGATGTGAGCACCATGGAAGGGCTCAAGGCCGCGCTGCCGCTGTTCGAGCCGCGGCACTTCATCTTCCCCTTCCTGGCCCATGCGCTGGGCACCTTGGTGGGCGCGGCGGTGGCCGCCTGGCTGGCGCCGGGCCGCTCGCCGGTGCCGGCCTACACGGTGGGCGGCCTGTTCCTGCTGGGTGGCGTGGCCAATGTGGTCATGCTGTCTTCGCCGGCCTGGTTCACCGCGCTGGACCTGCTGCTGGCCTACCTGCCCATGGCCTGGTTGGGGCACAGCCTGGTCAGCCGCCTGGCGGCCCGGCGCCACCCGGAGCCCACCCATGCTTGAGGGCCGCTGCCTGTGCGGCGCTGCACGCTGGCAGCTCGACGAAGTGCCCGAGTCGGCCACGGCCTGCAACTGCACCGCCTGCCGACGCTACGGCACGCTGTGGGCCTACGGCTATGAAGACGAGAACCTGCGCTTCTTCGGCGACACCACGGCCTATGTGCGCGGCGAGGCGCTGAGCTTCAACTTCTGCCCCCGCTGCGGTTCGGTGATGCACTGGCGCGGCCTGCAGCCCAACGAACAAGGCCGCCGCCGGGCCGCGGTGAACCTGCGCATGACCGACCCCGGGCCCATCGCCGACGTACCGATAGACCACTTCGACGGCTTCGACACCTGGGACGACCTGCCGCGCGACGGCCGCTGCATCAAGGACATGTGGTTCTGACGCCGTCGCGGGCCGCCGTGCGGGGCCGCGCTGCACACCCGGCCACCGGGCGTCACTGAGCCCCGGCCGCCGGCCGCGGGCCGGCCGGTACCGCCAGCGACGACCGGTGGTCCTGCACGGCACGCAGCAGCAGCGGGCTGAGGCCTTCGCCGGCGTGCTGGTCCAGGTGGCCCAGCAGCGCGCTGCGCATGCGCGGCTCCCAGAACTTGCGAAGGTGCTGGGCCACTTCTGCCGCCGCGGCCTCCTGGTCCGGCATGGCGGCAAAAAAGTCGCCTATGCGGTTGGCCATCTTCACCAGGTTGGCTGTGTCCATCGCTGCTGCAAACCCCCAGGCGCTCAGCGCGCCGCCGCCACCCCGAAACGCTCGGGGTGGGTGTAGGCCACGAAGTCTTCGCCGCGCACAAAGCCGGCCAGCGCCAACCCGGCCGTCTGCGCGGTTTGTATGGCCAGCGCCGTGGGCGCCGAGACGGCGGCCAGCGCACCCATGCCGGCCATGGCCGCCTTGTGCACCATCTCAAAGCTGGCGCGGCTGGAGATCAGCGCAAAGCCCTCGCCGGCGTCGGCGCCGGCCCGCAACATGGCACCCACCAGCTTGTCCAGCGCGTTGTGGCGGCCCACGTCTTCGCGCACCCACAGCGCCGCGCCGTCCAGGCCGCACCAGGCGGCGGCGTGCACGGCGCCGGTGGCCTGCTGCACCGCCTGGCCGTTGCGCATGCCCTGCTGCGCGCGCAGCAGGGCCTGGGGCCGCAACTGCACCACCGGCACCGGCGGGGGCTCGCGGCGCAGCTGTGCCAGGCTTTCCGCGCCGCACAGGCCGCAGCCGGTGCGGCCGGCCAGCGTGCGGCGCCGTTCCTTCAGGCGCCAGGCGCAGGCCGAGGCCACCTCCAGCTGCAGCTCCAGGCCTTCGGGCGCCTCGCGCACCTCCACGCCGTACAGCTCGGACGGGTCGTTCAGCAGGCCCTCGGTCAGGCCGAAGCCCAGCGCAAAGTCTTCCAGGTCGCTGGGGCTGGCCATCATCACGGCGTGCGAGATGCCGTTGAAGACCAGCGCCACCGGCACCTCGTCGGCCACGGCGTCGTGCGTGCGCGTGGCCTGGTGCTCGCGCCAGGCCGTCACTTCCACGTGGCGGGCGCCTGCCTGGGCAGGCACCGTGTCGGCCTGCATCACTTGCCCGCCACCACCGCGCCGGCGTTGCGGCCCTGGGCCAGCAGCGCCAGCTGCTGGCGGTTGAAGTCGGCATAGTCACGCTGCCATGCCGAAGGCTGCATCACCTTGCTGACCTGCACCGCCGTGACCTTGTACTCGGGGCAGTTGGTGGCCCAGTCCGAGCTGTCGGTGGTGATGACGTTGGCGCCCGACTCCGGGAAATGGAAGGTGGTGTAGACCACCCCGGGCTGCATGTTCTCGCTGATCACCGCGCGCAGCACGGTCTGGCCGGCGCGGCTGGTGATGCCCACCCAGTCGCCGTCGCGGATGCCGCGCTCCTGCGCGTCGTGCGGGTGCATGTCCAGCCGGTCTTCGTCGTGCCACTGGCTGTTGGCGGTGCGCCGCGTCTGCGCGCCCACGTTGTACTGGCTGAGTATGCGCCCGGTGGTCAGCAGCAGCGGGAAGCGGCGCGTCACCTTCTCGTCCGAAGGCACGTACTGCGTGTTGAAGAAGCGCCCCTTGCCGCGCACAAAGCCGCCCACGTGCATCAGCGAGGTGCCGGCTTCTTCGGTGTGCTCGTTGCAGGGCCATTGCAGGCTGCCCAGGCGGTCAATCTTTTCGTAGGTGACGCCGGCAAACGAGGGCGTGAGTTCGGCGATCTCGCGCATGATGTCCTCGGGGTGGCGGTAGTGCATGGGGTAGCCCAGCGCCGTGGACAGCCGTGCCGTGGCCTCCCAGTCGCCCACGCCCGACAGCGGCGGCATCACCTGGCGCACGCGCGAGATGCGGCGCTCGGCATTGGTGAAGGTGCCGTCTTTCTCGAGGAAGCTGCTGCCGGGCAGCAGCACATGCGCGTACTTGGCGGTTTCGTTGAGGAAGATGTCCTGCACCACGATGCATTCCATGGCCTCCAGCGCCGCGGCCACGTGCTGCGTGTTGGGGTCGCTCTGCACGATGTCCTCGCCCACGCAGTACAGGCCCTTGAAGCTGCCGCCCAGGGCTGCCTCGAACATGTTGGGTATGCGCAGGCCCGGCTCGGGGCTGATGTCCACCCCCCAGGCGGCTTCAAACTGCATACGCACCGTGGTGTCGCTGATGTGGCGGTAGCCCGGCAGCTCGTGCGGGAAGCTGCCCATGTCGCAACTGCCCTGCACGTTGTTCTGCCCGCGCAGCGGGTTCACGCCCACGCCTTCGCGGCCCACCATGCCGCAGGCCATGGCCAGGTTGCAGATGCCTATCACCATGGTGGAGCCCTGGGCGTGCTCGGTGACGCCCAGGCCGTAGTAGATGGCCGAGTTGGGCCCGGCGGCAAACAGGCGCGCGGCGGCGCGCAGCTCGGCCGCCGGCACGCCGGTTTCCGGCTCGAAGGCCTCGGGCGAGTTCTCGGGGCGCGTCACGAACTCGCGCCACTCGTTGAAGCTCTTCGGCTCGCAGCGTTCGTTGACGTAGGCCTCGTTGACCAGGCCCTCGGTGACCACCACGTGCGCCATCGCGGTGATGACCGCCACATTGGTGCCCGGCTTCAGCGCCAGGTGGTGGCGGGCGCGCACGTGCGGCGCGTCGACCAGGTCTATGCGACGCGGGTCCACCACGATGAGCTGCGCGCCTTCGCGAAGCCTGCGCTTCATGCGCGAGGCAAACACCGGGTGCGCATCGCTGGGGTTGGCGCCTATGACCATCACCACGTCGGCCTGCTCCACGCTCTTGAAGGTCTGCGTGCCGGCCGAGGTGCCGAAGGTCTGGCCCATGCCGTAGCCGGTGGGCGAGTGGCACACGCGCGCGCAGGTGTCCACGTTGTTGGTGTTGAAGGCGGCGCGCACCAGCTTCTGCACCAGGTACACCTCTTCGTTGGTGCAGCGGCTGGAGGTGATGCCGCCCACCGCGTCCTTGCCGTGGCGGGCCTGTATGTCCTTGAAGCGCGTGGCGGCGAATTGAATGGCCTCGTCCCAGCTCACTTCGCGCCAGGGCTGGCTGATCTTCTCGCGCACCATGGGCTTGGTGATGCGGTCCTTGTGCGTGGCGTAGCCCCAGGCAAAGCGGCCCTTCACGCAGCTGTGCCCTTCGTTGGCCTGGCCGTCCTTCCAGGGCACCATGCGCACCACGGTGTTGCCCTTCATCTCGGCCTTGAAGCCGCAGCCCACGCCGCAGTAGGCGCAGGTGGTGATGACGCTGTGCTCTCCCTGCCCCAGCTCGATGACGCTCTTTTCCTGCAGGGTGGCGGTGGGGCAGGCTTCCACGCAGGCGCCGCAGCTCACGCATTCGCTGTCCATGAAGGGCTGGTCCTGGCCCGGCGACACGCGGCTGTCGAACCCGCGGCCGCTGATGGTGAGCGCGAACGTGCCCTGGGTCTCCTCGCAGGCCCGCACACAGCGGTTGCAGACGATGCACTTGCTGGGGTCGTAGCTGAAGTAGGGGTTGGACTCGTCCTTGCTGGACTGCGTGTGGTGCGCACCGGCCACGCCGTCCACCACCTGCGCACCCACGCCGTAGCGCACGTTGCGCAAGCCGGTGACGCCGGCCATGTCCTGCAGCTCGCAGTTGCCGTTGGCGCTGCAGGTCAGGCAGTCCAGCGGGTGGTCGCTGATGTACAGCTCCATCACCCCCTTGCGCAACTGCTGCAGCTTGGGCGTTTGTGTGCGCACCACCATGCCGGCCTCGGCCGGCGTGGTGCACGAGGCCGGGTAACCACGCCGGCCCTCCACTTCCACCAGGCACAGGCGGCAGGAGCCGAAGGGCTCCAGGCTGTCGGTGGCGCACAGCTTGGGCACCTTGATGCCGGCGTCCACCGCCGCACGCATCAGCGAGGTGCCCTTGGGCACGCTGACGGCGTAACCGTCTATGGTGAGCGCCACCTGTTCTGCCGAACTGCGGGCCGGGGTGCCGTGGTCGATCTCGGTCTTCAAGTGCGCAAGCATGGCTTGTCTCCTTCAGGCAGCGCGGCCGGCGGGCGCCGCCAAGCCGAAGTCCTGCGGGTAGTGGTCCAGCGCCGAGAGCACCGGCAAGGGCGTCATGCTGCCCATGGCGCACAGGCTGCCGTGCACCATGGTGTCGCACAAGTCGCGCAGCAGCTCCACCTGCTGGGGGCGGCCCTGGTTCAGCAGGATGCGGTCCATGACCTCCACGCCGCGCGTGCTGCCTATGCGGCAGGGCGTGCACTTGCCGCAGCTTTCCAGCGCGCAGAACTCCATGGCGTAACGCGCCAGCCGGGCCATGTCGGCGGTGTCGTCGTGCACCACCACGCCGCCGTGGCCCACCACGGCGCCGAAGGCAGCGTAGGCCTCGTAGTCCAGCGGTTCGTCCCAGCGCGACTCGGGCACGTAGGTGCCCAGCGGGCCGCCCACTTGTATGGCCTTCACCGGGCGGCCGCTGCGCGTGCCGCCGCCGAAGTCAAACACCAGCTCCCGCAGCGTCAGCCCGAAGGCCTTTTCGACCAGGCCGCCGAAACGCACGTTGCCGGCCAGCTGAAACGGCAGCGTGCCGCGCGAGCGGCCCATGCCGTGGTCGCGGTAGAACTCGGCGCCGCGGGCCAGGATGATGGGCACGCTGGCCAGGCTGATGACGTTGTTGATGACCGTGGGGCAGCCGAACAGGCCTTGCAGCGCCGGCAGCGGTGGCTTGGCGCGCACGATGCCGCGCCGGCCTTCCAGGCTTTCCAGCATGGCCGTTTCTTCGCCGCACACATAGGCACCGGCGGCCTTGCGCACTTCCAGGTGGAAGGCGCGGCCGCTGCCGCGCACGCTGGCGCCCAGGAACCCGGCGGCCTCGGCCTGGGTGATGGCCTCGCGCAGTACCGCCACCGCATGCGGGTACTCCGAGCGCACGTACACGTAACCCCTGCTCGCCCCCACGGCCAGGCCGGCGATGAGCATGCCTTCGATGAGCAGGAAGGGGTCACCCTCCAGCACCATGCGGTCGGAGAAGGTGCCGGAATCGCCTTCGTCGGCGTTGCACACCACGTATTTCTGCACCGCCTGGGCCTGCAACACCGTGCGCCACTTGATGCCGGCCGGGAAGGCCGCGCCGCCGCGGCCACGCAGGCCGGCGTCCAGCACCGTCTGCACCACCGCGGCCGGCTCCAGGGCCAGGGCCTGCTGCAGGCCGGCCCAGCCGCCATGGGCGGCGTAGTCGGCCAGCGACAGCGGGTCGGTCACGCCCATGCGCGCAAAGGTCAGCCGCTCCTGGCGGGCCAGGTAGGGCATGGCATCGACCAGGCCGTGGCCCAGGGCATGCGGCTGGCCTTGCAGCAGCCCTGCGGCCAGCAGGCCCGGCACGTCTTCGGCCTGCACCGGCCCATAGGCCACCCGCCCGGCCGGGGTGGCCACTTCCACCAGCGGCTCCAGCCAGAACAGGCCGCGCGAACTGTTGCGCACGATGTGCAGCGCGAGGCCTTGCGCCGCAGCTTCGCTGCGCAGTGCATGGGCCACCTCGTCGGCGCCGGCGGCCAAGGCCGCCGAGTCGCGCGGCACATAGACGGTGACCACACTCATGCCGCACGCTCCACGTCGGCCAGCAAGGCTTGCAACCGCGCCGGCGTCACGCGCGCGTGCAGGCGGTCGCCCACCAGCACCGCGGGCGACGAGGCACACAGCCCCAGGCAGTACACCGGCTCCAGCGTCACCGCGCCGTCGGCCCGCGTGCTGTGGCGAGCGCAGCCCAGCAACTGCTCGGCCTGGGCCAGCAAGGCCTCGGCACCGCAGGCCTGGCAGGCCTCGGCGCGGCACACCTGCACCACCGTGCGCCCCGGCGCCTCGCGGCGGAAGAAGTGGTAGTAGGTGATGACGCCATGCACCTCGGCACGCGACAAGCCCAGCGCCCGCGCGATCACCGGCACGGCATCGTCCGGCACATGGCCCAGCGCCTCTTGCACCGCATGCAGCAGCGGCAGCAAGGCGCCGGGCTGGTCACGGTGATGCGCCGCCAGGTCCGCCACCACGGCGAGCCTGTGCGCCGGGTCTGGCGGCGTGCTGTTGGCGGGCGTCATGCCGCCGCCGCGGCGGCCGCGAGCCGGGCCACGGTTACTATGGACAATGCACAAACTTGGTTCATCACCAGCCTATCGTGCGAGCGAATGGCGCGTTGCGCAATATGAAGGGTTCGGGCCGGTGCAGTGGCAGTCGGCTTCCTAAGCAGCAACCCTGATGAAACACGTGTCTATCCGGCCGGTCTGGACCATACAGGACAGCAGCGGCCCGCTGCTGCCGGCGCGGCTGGTGGAGTTGCTGGTGCAGGTGTCGGAATGCGGCAGCCTGCTGCTGGCCGCACGCACGCTGGGCCTGAGCTACCGCCGCGCCTGGGACCTGGTGCGCCAGGGCGAGCAGGTCTTCGGCGCGCCCCTGCTGTTGATGGAACGCGGCCGCGGCTCCACGCTCACCGAGCTGGGGGCGCGCATCGTGTGGGCCGACAAGCGCATACACGCGCGGCTGAAGCCGACGCTGGAAACCCTGTCGTCCGAGCTGGCTGAAGCCCTGCGGGGTGCGCTCAGCGAAACACCGTCGGCGCTGCGCATACACGCCAGCCACGGCTTTGCCATCGAGCGCCTGATAGAGCGCCTGGCCGACGACGGGCTGGAGGTGGGCTTCCAGTACGCCAGCAGCTCGGCCGCGGCCGCTGCGCTGCGCGAAGGCGACTGTGATGTCGCCGGCCTGCACCTGCCGCTGGGGCCCATGGAACCGGTGGCGCTGGCGCACTACCGGCCCTGGCTGCACGGCCTGGACTTGACGCTGGTGGACATCGCCAACCGGCGCCAGGGCCTGATGGTGCGCCCGGGCAACCCCAAGGAGCTGTATGCGCTGACCGACCTGGCGCGGCCGCAGGTGCGCTTCATCAACCGCCAGCCGGGCTCGGGCACGCGGCTGCTGCTGGAGGGCCTGCTCAGGTCGCAGGGCATCGCGGCCACGCAGATCGCCGGCTTCGAGCAGGGCGAGTACACGCATGCCGCGGTGGCCGCCTACGTGGCCAGCGGCATGGCCGACGTGGGCTTCGGCCTGGAGCCGCCGGCGCGGCACTTCAAGCTGGACTTCGTGCCCATCGCCGCCGAACGCTACTTCCTGCTGTGCCGCGACGAGGTGATGCAGACGGCCGCCCTGCAGACCGTGCTGGCGGTGCTGCGCGACCCCGGCTTCCAGGCCATGCTGGCCGGCCTGCCCGGCTACGACCCGGCTGCCGCGGGGCGTGTCACGCCGCTGCTGCAGGCCTACCCGGCGCTGCAGACCCCCGCACCCAGCCCGGCCCCACCCCACAGCCCAGGCCCATGAAAACCTCTTCCTGGCCCCGCGTGGCCGTTGCCGCGGTGCTGCCCTTCTTGCTGTCGCTCTATCTCGCGATGCCGGCGCTCCACCCGGAACCCCGCCAGGTGAGCGGCACCCTCTCATCGACGCAGGCCTGCCTGGGCCTGTGCGCCGAGGCCCTGTCCATAGGCGGCATCAGCCTGGTCTGCAAGTACAGCTTCTCCGGCGTGCCGGCCAGCTGCGACAGCCGCCTGCGCCAGGCCGGCCCCGCCACGGCGGTCTATGCACAAGTGCCGACCGTGGCGCGGCTGCTGGGGGTGTCGCCGGCTCAAGGCGTGCTGCTGCAGCTGCAGCGCGACGGCCAGACCGTGTTCAAGAAGAGCCTGTCTGCGCACGCCTGGGGCGCTGTCTACGGCGACTGGCTGTTCCACGCCGTCTACTGGCCCTTTGCCGGCCTCGTCATCTGGCTGTGGCCGCAGTCGGCCTTCAGCAAGCGGGCCACCTGGTCGGACTAGGGGCCGCCGCTTCGCTCACGCCGCGGCGCGCAGCCTGGCCGGTTGCAGCTCCACGTTGTGCTGGCCGTCGGATACCCACACCAGGCCGTCCTGCACCGTCACCTGCAACTGCATGGACCGCTGCGCCAGGCCGGCCAGGGCCTGGCTTTCCTGGTGGTCCACCTGCCAGACGGTGAGGTTGTTCAGCCGCGTCAGCTTGTTGGCCAGGCCCTGCCACCACACCGCGGTCGATGCGGCGTAGGCCCACACCGACACCTGGGCACTGCGCGCGCAGGCCTTGATCAGGCGGCGATCGTCGGGCTGGCCCACCTCCACCCACTGCAACAGCGCGCCGGTGCGGTCGTGCTGCCAGAGGTCGGGCTCTTCGCTGTCCGACAGCCCACGCGCCTGCTGCAGCGGCGTGGCCGTGTCGTCGTTGGGCGCCAGCAGCGCGTGCGCCAGCACCCGCATCATCAGCCGTTCTTCGGTTTCCGAGGGGTGGCGCGCCAGCGTCAGCGCGTGGTCGCGGTAGTGGTGGCGGTCCATGTCGGCCACTTGCACAGCGGCCTTGTAGACGGTGGATTTCAAGGCCATGGGCAGGCAGACGCGCACCGCGAGCCGGCACGCAAGGGTCCACAAACAGCAGCGGCCCCGAAGGGGCCGCTCGCTAAGCAGGTCAAACGTTTGGTTTGGGGTGGCTGATGGGACTCGAACCCACGACGACCAGAATCACAATCTGGGACTCTACCAACTGAGCTACAGCCACCGCCGTAAGCTGTGGAGTATAGCGTGCGGTACTCAGCGTGCCGCGCCGGCCGCCGGGGTCACCTCGGCCTTGAATCGCTTCTTCAGCGCCTCGAGATAGGCCTGCGACTCGGCAACGGCAAAGGCCTGCGCCAGCTGTTGCTGCAAGGGCGCGTCGCCACCGGGCAGCTGCTCGCGCGGCAGCACCTGCGTCACCCGCATGATCACGTGGCCACCCTGCCCCAGCGGCGCCTCGGTCAGCGCCGGCAGCCGCGTGGCGTCGGCCGCCAGCACTGCTTCCACCACTTCCGAAGGTGCGCCCTGCGTGTTCATGCGCGACAAGACCACGGTGGTCGGCAGCACTTCTTCGGGCTTGGCGCGCAGCTCTTCCAGCCGCTTGCGGGCGTCCTCGCGGGCCAGCTCGGCGGCACGGGCCGCGATCACGCTTTCGCGCACCTGGTCGCGCACGTCGGCCAGCGGCAGCGTGCGCTCGGGCTCGTGGCTGAGGAGGCGTGCCGAGGCCATCTGGTTGACGCCGAATTCGATGGCATCGGTGTTGCGCTTCTCGCGCACCGAGTCGCTGGCGAACACCGCGTCCAGCAGCCGCTGCTGCGCCAGCGCGCCTTCGGCGCCCACTTGCGCCTGGCGGTGCACCACGGCCCGCTGCGGCTTCAGGCCCAGCTTGTCGACCAGCGGCTGGAAGGTGTCGGACTGCTCGTAGACGGTGTTGGTGAACTGCTCGGCCGCCTCGGCCCAGCGGCGCTGCGCCAGCGTGCGCCGCAGCTCGGCTTCGATCTCGCCGCGCACCTGCTCAAAGGGCTGGCGCTCGCCACCGCGCACCGCCGCAAGGCGGATGATGTGGTAGCCGAACTCGGTCTCTATGGGGTTGCTGATCTCGCCAGTCTTCATGGCGTAGACGGCGTCCTCGAAGGGCTTGACCATGGAGCCGCGGCCGAAGAAGTCCAGATCGCCGCCCTGGGCCGCCGAGCCCGGGTCTTGTGAATGGCGGCGCGCCAGGTCGGCAAAGGCCGCCGGGTTGCGGCGCAGCTCGGCCACCAGGCCTTCGGCGCGTTCGCGAGCGGCCTTGCGCTCCTCGGCCGGCGCGTCTTCGGCAGCGGTGATCAGGATGTGGCTGGCGCGCCGCTCCTCGGCCTGGGTGTAGCGGCTGGCGTTTTCCTGGTAGTAGGTGCGCAGGTCGCCCTCGGACACGGCCACGTCCTTGGACAACTGGTCGATGTCCAGCACCACGTACTCGATCTCGGCCTGCTCGGGCCGGCGGAACGAACTCTCGTTGGCCTCGTAGTAGGTCTGCAGGTCGGCGTCGGTGGGCTGCACACGGCTGCGGTACACAGAAGCGTCGAACACCTGCAACTGCACCTCGCGGCGCTGCAGCATGGGCTCCAGCGCGGCGGCGGCCACGCCCGGCGTGGTGAAGGCCGAGCTCTGCACACCCGCCACCACCTGGCGCATGGCCAGGTCCTGGCGCAGCCGCTGGTCGAACATTTCCGGCGTCATGCCCTGCACCGCCAGCAGCTCGCGGCTGATGCGGCCATCCGGCCCGCGCAGGCCGGAGAACTGCGGGTCGCTGTCGAACAGGCGCTGCATGCGGCCCACGGTGGGGTACAGCTGCAGCTCGCTGGCTGCGGCCAGCAGCACGCGGTCGCGTATCAGGCCGTCCAGGGTTTCGCGCCGGGCCTGCGGGGTGTCCAGCGTGGCGGCATCGATGTCCGGGTTCTGGCGCCGCACACGCTCGACCTGGCGCTGGTGGGTCTGGTCCCACTCGATGCGGGTGATTTCGTTGCGGCCCACCTTGGCCACCGTGGCGTTGCCGCCGTCGGCAAAGCGGGTGTAGCCCTCGACGCCGAAGAACACGAACGAAGGGATGATCAGCAGCAACAGCAGGCCCAGGGCCAGGCGCGTGTGCTTGCGGATGAACTCGAACATCGGAACAGGCCTCGGAAGTGGTGCCGGCGCGGGCTGCGACGCAGCGCACCCAAACCGCCGATTTTATTCGAGGCCCGCGTGCCCCGGCGGCCGCGGGTTCACCCGGGCCCTGGATGCACTTCCATCTGCGAGGCCAGCCGGTGCGCGAACCGCCGCCGGCCGGCTGCCGAGAAGTGGTGGTGGGTGCTGACGGGTTCGAACCGCCGACCTACGCCTTGTAAGGGCGCCGCTCTACCGGCTGAGCTAAGCACCCGGTGTGCTGCAGGCGCCTACAGCGCGTCGCGCAGGCCCTTGCCCGGGCGGAACTTGGGCACCTTGGCGGCCTTGATCTTGATGGCCGCGCCGGTGCGCGGGTTGCGCCCCACGCGCGCCGCGCGCTTGGGAGCCGTGAACGTGCCAAAGCCGGTGATCGTGACGCTGCCGCCCTTTTTCAGCGTCGTCTTGACGGCGCCTATCAGCGCCTCCAGCGAGCGCGACGCAGCAGCTTTCGAGATGTCTGCCTGCTGGGCGATGGCTTCGATCAGTTCACTTTTGTTCACGTCGCGGTCCCCTTGGAAGGTGTGCGTGCGGTGGATGGGTAGGCCAAGACGCTGCCCGCCGCCGCGTTCTCGCCCCTGCTTTCCCTGCGGGTCATTACAGCGCCCGCCCTTTCCCAGTGTCAAGCGAGAGCGGCGATTCTAGGCGTAGGCCGCCGCCCCGGGCCGTGTCCACCGGTATCGGCCAGGGGCCTGCCCTCAGGCTGTCTTGGCCGCGGCCGGCGACCGCACCACCAGGGCCACACCCAGCGCAGCCAGCGCCAGGCCGGTCAGCACCAGCGGCGTCAGCGCCTCGTCAAACAGCCACCAGGCCAGCACGGCGGTGCAAGGCGGCACCAGGTACATCAGGCTGGACACCGTGGTGGCAGCGCCCCGCTGTATCAGCAGGTACAGCAGCGAGCTGCCGCCCAGCGTGAGCACCAGCACCGACCAGACCATGGCGCCGAACAGCTCCACATGCCAGGTGACGCCGCCCCAGGCGGTGGTGGACTCCCACAGCGCCAGCGGCAAGGTAACCGCAAAGGCCGCCATCAGCTGCACGCTGTTGGCGGTGCGCACATCGCAGGGCTGCACCCAGCGCTTCTGGTACAGCGTGCCGGCGGTGATGCTGGCCAGTGCCAGCAGCGCAAAGCCCACGTTCAGCGGCCGCGCCTCGCCCAGGTGCAGCTTGTTCCACACCACCAGCACCAGGCCGGCCAGCCCCAGCGCCAGGCCCAGCCACTGGCGCGGGCGCACCTGCTGCTGCGCGGTGCTGCTGACCCACAGCGCCGTCAGCACCGGCTGCAGGCCCACGATCAGCGCCGCCAGCCCGGCGCCCAGGCCGTCCTTCACCGCCATCCACACGCCGCCCAGGTAGCCGGCGTGCATCAGCACCCCGGTCACCGCCAGGTGGCCCCATTGCGCACGCCCCCGGGGCCAGGCGGCGCGCACCCACAGAATCCACACCGCAAAGGCCAGCACCGACAGCGCGTAGCGCGCGGCCAGGAAGGCCATGGGCCCGGCATGCGGCATGCCGTAGCGCGCGACCACAAAGCCGGTGCTCCAGATCAGCACAAACACCGCCGGCATGGCCTGCAGCAGCGCGTCGTGGCCGGCGCCGGGCGGCGGCTGGCGCGCGCCGCTCATCGGGCCTTGGCGCGGATCTCGGGGATGGCCTTGCGCAGGTAATAGACCATGGACCAGATGGTCAGCACCGCAGCGGCCCAGATCAGCACCGTGCCCCACACCCGGGTGTCTATGAAGCCCAGGAGCGGCCCGTCGTACAGCAGGAACGGGATGGCCATCATCTGCGTGGTGGTCTTGGCCTTGCCCACCATGTGCACCGCCACGCTGCGCGACGCGCCTATCTGCGCCATCCACTCGCGCAGCGCCGAGATGGCGATCTCGCGGCCGATGATGATGAGCGCCACGAAGACGTTGACGCGGTCCAGCTCCACCAGCACCAGCACGCAGGCGCAGACCAGGAACTTGTCGGCCACCGGGTCCAGGAAGGCACCGAAGGACGAGGTCTGCTTGAGCTTGCGCGCCAGCCAGCCGTCCAGCCAGTCGGTCAGCGCAAAGAGAATGAACAAGGCCGTGGCGACCAGGTTCTTGGTGGCCACCGGCCCCGGCAGGTAGAACACGCCCACCACCAGCGGTATGGCGGCGATGCGCGCCCAGGTCAGCAGCGTGGGGACGGTGAGGAACATCTGGTGATGCTACCGCCGCCCGGGGCTCACTGGTCCAGCGTCGCGGGCTTGAAGCGCCGGTGGTCGTCGAACAGGAACACCTCGACGAAGTTCCAGGGGCGGGGCAGCCGCGACACGTCGCCGTAGGGCGCCGCGCGGCGCACGGCGGCCATGGCCAGCTGCACCGTGTCCTTGGCCTCGCGCGGCTCACGCAGCACCTTGATGTTGCGCACGCGGCCGTCGGCATGCAGCTCCACCTCCAGCACCGGAATGGCCAGCAGCGGCTCCGGCGCCGGGCTCATGTAGGTTTCGTCCGGGTGGGCCGCCACCAGGCGCATGGCCGCCAGCACCTTCAGCTCGCCCAGGCTGCGCGGCACCTGGGGCGCCGGCAGCGTGGGGCGGCGGGGCACGGCCGGGCGCGGCCCCAGGTCCACGGTCGGCGGCGGCGCAGGCACCGCAGGTGGCGGTGGCGAAGGCACCGGCGAGGGCTGCGGCCTGGGCGCCGGCTGCTGCCGGCCGCCGCAGCCCGCCAGACCGGCGGCCGCCAGTGCCGTCAGGGCACCCAGGGTGGCAAGCGCCTGGCGCCGCCGTTCAATGCAAGGCACGGTAAATCTCCTCGGCCAGTTCACGCGATATGCCGTCCACGGCTGCCAAGTCTTCCACGCCGGCGGCGCTGACGCCGCGCAAGCCGCCAAAACGCTGTAACAAACGCGCCCGTTTGCGTGGGCCCACGCCGGGGATGTCCTCCAGCCGGCTGCCGCCGGTGCGCACGCTGGCGCGGCGCGCGCGCATGCCGGTGATGGCGAAGCGGTGCGCCTCGTCGCGTATCTGCGCCACCAGCATCAGCGCGGCGGAATCGTGGCCCAGCGCCACCTTGGGGCGGCCGTCGGCGAACACCAGTTCTTCCAGGCCCACCTTGCGGCCCAGGCCCTTCTCCACCCCCACGATCAAGGCGATGTCCAGGCCCAGCTCCTCGAACACCTCGCGCGCCATGGCCACCTGGCCGCGGCCGCCGTCCACCAGCACCAGGTCGGGCAGCCGGGCCACGGCGCGGCGGCGCGGCCGGGCGGTGCCCGGCGTGGGTTCGGCCGCAGTTTCGGCTGCCGGCTCGGGCACCGCATCGGTCGCTGCCGCGCCCTCGGGCTCGTCGTTGCGGCCGGCGGCCACGGCCTCGGCCAGCCGGGCGTAGCGGCGCGTCAGCACCTGGCGCATGGCAGCGTAGTCGTCGCCGCCGGTGATGCCTTCGATGTTGAAGCGCCGGTACTGGGCACTTTGCATCTGGTGGCCTTCGTAGACCACGCACGAGGCCTGCGTCGCCTCGCCGGCGGTGTGGCTGATGTCGAAACACTCCACACGCAGCGCCGCCGGGTCGGCCACGTCCAGGTCCAGCGCCTCGATCAGCGCGCGCGTGCGCTGCTGCTGCGAGCCCTCTTCGGCCAGCAGGCGGGCCAGCGCCAGCTCGGCGCCCTTGGCCGCCATCTCCAGCCAGATGCGTCGCTGCTCGCGCGGCTGGTGCGTGGCGCGCACACGCAGGCTGGCGGTGTCGGACAAGGCCTGCAGCAACGCCGCCGGTACCGGGTGGCTGGTCACCAGTTGCGGCGGCACCGGCTGCTGCAGGTAGTGCTGGGCCACAAAGGCAGCCAGCACGGCGGCCTCCGGCGTGTGCAGGCCGGCGGCGGTGTCGGGGGGCTGCGATGCGTCCGGCGCTTCGTCGTCGCCGGCCGCTTCCAGCGCCGCACCTTCGTCCACATGGGCCGGGAAGAAAGAGCGGTCGCCCAGGTGGCGGCTGCCGCGCACCATGGCCAGGTTGACGCAGGCGCGGCCGCCGGCCACGCGCACGGCCAGGATGTCCACGTCGGCATCCGCGGCGGACAGGCTGCTGGCTTCCACCGCCTGCTGGTGCAGCACGCGCGACAGCGAAGCGATGCGGTTGCGCAGCTCGGCCGCGCGCTCGAACTCCAGGGCGTCGGCGTGCGACATCATCTGCGCCTGCAGGTCGCCCACCACCTCTTGCGTGCGGCCCAGCAGAAAGCGTTCGGCGTCGGCCACGTCGCGCGCGTAGTCGGGCGCTTCTATCAGGCCCACGCAAGGGCCGGAGCAGCGCTGGATCTGGTACAGCAGGCAGGGCCGCGAGCGGTGGTTGAACACCGTGTCCTCGCAGGTGCGCAGCCGAAACACCTTCTGCATCAGCTGTATGGTCTGCTTCACCGCCCAGGCGTTGGGGTAAGGGCCGAAGTAGCGGTGGCGGCGGTCCACCGCGCCGCGAAAGTAGGCCATGCGCGGATAACGTGCCGCAGCCGACGCTCCGGCGCCATCGGCGGCGCGCCCGGGCGCGCCGGTGATCTTCAGGTAGGGGTAGCTCTTGTCGTCGCGGAACAGAATGTTGAAGCGCGGCGCCAGGGCCTTGATGAGGTTGTTCTCCAGCAGCAGCGCCTCGGCCTCGGTGCGCACCACCGTGGTCTGCAGGCCGGCGATGCGCGCCACCATCTGGCCAATGCGCGTGCCGTCGTGGTCCTTGTGCAGGTAGCTGGCGACACGCTTTTTCAGGCTGCGCGCCTTGCCCACGTACAGCACCTGGCCTTGCGCGTCCAGCCAGCGGTACACGCCGGGCAGCGAAGGCAGGGCCGCCACCTCCGCCAGCAGGCGTTCGCGCGCCAGTTCAGCCGGCACGGCACCTGCCACGTCGCCGGCCTCGCCCTGCGGGGCGCCGGGCACAACGCCGGGCGGGGGCGTGGGGGAAGGCGCCTGTTCGTTCATCGCAGCGCATTGTGGCGCCTGCCGATAATGCACCCATGCCCACGCTGGCCTGGGACGTGTTCTGCCGCGTCATCGACAACCACGGCGATCTCGGCGTGTGCTGGCGCCTGGCCCGCACGCTGGCGGCGCGGGGCGACAGCGTGCGGCTGGTGGTGGACGACCCTGCGGCGCTGCGCTGGATGGCGCCCGACGGCGCGCCGGGTGTTCAGGTCGTGGGCTGGCCCGGAGCGGCGCCGGTCGCGCGGCCCGCCGACGTGGTGGTGGAAGCCTTCGGCTGCGACCCGCCGGCCGCCTATGTGTCGGCCCTGGTGCAGCGGCAGGCCCAGCAGCAGCCGGTGCCGGTGTGGGTGAACCTGGAGTACCTCAGCGCCGAAAGCTGGGTGGAGCGTGCCCACCGCCTGCCCTCGCCCCAGCCCGGCGGGCTGACGAAATGGTTCTTCTTCCCCGGCTTCACCGCCGCCACCGGCGGCCTCTTGCGCGAAACCGACCTGCCGGCCCGGCGCGCGGCGCACGACACCGCGGTCTGGCTGCAAGACCACGGCATCCACCCGCAGCCCGGTGAACGGCTGGCCACGCTGTTCTGCTACGACAACCCGGCGCTGGCCGGCTGGCTGGCGGCGCTGGCTGCGCGGCCCACGCTGCTGCTGGCCACGCCCGGGCCGGCGCAGCGCCAGCTGGCCGGCCTGCCGCTGCCGCCCGGCCTGCGCGTGCAGGCCCTGCCCTGGCTGACGCAGGAGCACTACGACCAGTTGCTGTGGAGCGCCGAGCTCAACGTGGTGCGCGGCGAAGACTCGCTGCTGCGCGCCGTGTGGGCCGGCGCCCCGTTCATCTGGCACATCTACCCGCAGCACGACCAGGCCCACCACGCCAAGCTGAACGCACTGCTGGAGCAACTGCAGCCGCCGCCCGACGTGGCCGCGCTGTGGCGCGCCTTCAACGGCCTGCCCGGCGCAGGCATGCCGGCCACCCTGCCCGACACCGCAGCCGGTGCGCCCTGGGCGGCGGCCACCCGCCGCTGGGCCGCTGCGCTGGCCGCGCAGGACGACCTGGCGACCCAGCTGCGGGCCTTTGTGCTGGACCGCGCCGACCTCGCCCCCTGAACCCGGGCCCCAACCACCGCGCGGCGTCTGGCAAGGCCAGCGCCGCGAATGTTAGAATCAAGGGCTTTGCGCGCAACACGCGCCCACCGGCTGGCCACCTCTGCGCCGGCCCGCCCTGGCCGCACGGGCCACACCGTCGGCCTCGAGAACCCGGAACACGCCATGAAACTCGCTCAGGAAATCCGCGCCGGCAACGTCATCATGCAGGGCAAGGACCCGATGGTCGTGCTGAAGACCGAATACAGCCGCGGCGGCCGCGGCGCCGCCACCGTGCGCATGAAGATGAAGAACCTGCTCAACGCCGCAGGGGCCGAAGTCGTCTTCAAGGCCGACGACAAGATGGACCAGATCGTGCTGGACAAGAAGGAGTGCACCTACTCCTACTTCGCCGACCCGATGTACGTGTTCATGGACACCGAGTACAACCAGTACGAGGTGGAAGCCGAGAACATGGGCGACGCCATCAACTACCTGGAAGACGGCATGACCGTGGAAGTGACCTTCTACGACGGCAAGGCCATCTCCGTGGAAATGCCCACCACCGTGGTGCGCGAGATCAACACCGAGCCCGCCGTCAAGGGCGACACCTCGGGCAAGGTGCTCAAGCCGGCGCGCCTGGTGGGCACCGGCTTCGAGATCAGCGTGCCGCTGTTCGTGGAAGACGGCGACAAGATAGAAATCGACACCCGCACGCACGAGTACCGCAAGCGGGTCTGAGCGTCGGTTTCGGCTCCGGCACGCCACAGCGGGCACCTTCGGGTGCCCGTCTTGTTTTTGCAGCGCGGCGCTATGCTCGCTGACCTGGAGGACGGGCCCATGATCGACCACATGACCTTTCGCGTCAGCGACATGCAGCGCGCACAGGCCTTCTACGACGCCGCGCTGGCGCCGCTGGGCCACACCCGGGTCTACGACGCCACCCACGACGGCGTGCGTGTGCTGGGCTACGGCAGCGACGGCAAGATAGACACCTGGTTGGTGGACGGCCCCTCGGACGGCAGCGGCGGCCCCACCACAGGCTGTCACCTGGCCTGGCGCGCCGCCAGCCGCAGCGCGGTCGATGCCTTCCACGCCGGTGCACTGGCCGCCGGCGGCCGCGACCACGGTGCGCCCGGCTTGCGGCCCCATTACCACGACCACTACTACGGCGCGTTTGTCATAGACCCCGACGGCAACAACGTCGAAGCGGTCTGCCACGAGCCGGCCTAGGCTGCGGGCAAAGGCAACGACAGCACGGCCATGGCCTTCGAGTTCGACACCGCCGTCACGGCGCCCTTTCGCATGCAGCCCGGCCTGCGGCGCATGGCCGCTGGCGCTCTGCAACTCACGCCGCTGGCGCCCGGCTCGCGCCACCAGCGCGAGAAGCTGGCCGTGCTCAGCGCCTACTGGTCGCAGGCCCTGGGCTGTGTCGAAGGTTTCGACCCCCAGCTGGCGCTGCAGGCGGTGTACCAGCAGGCGGCACGCGACCACGGCGACGCCTGGCGCTGGGACGACGGTGCGCGAGCCGAAGCCCTGCACCTGGGCACCGCGGTGCATGCCGACGGCAGCGTGCAGCAAACCGCCGCCGGCCGCTTCGGCCTGGGCGACGAGGTGGCGCGCTGCCTGCACGGCCTGCCGGCCGAGTGGCGGCAACCGGCGCTGCTGGCGCTGGCCTTTGCCGAGGACTTCGCCATCCTCGACGCCGCCAGCGGCCGCATCCCCTGGCTGGCGGTGTGCCTGCCCAGCCACTGGGCGCCGGAAGACAAGCTGGGCCGCCACTTCGCCGAGGTGCACGCGCCGGTGGCCGACAACGCCCTGCTGCTCAAGGCCTCCGAAGGCCTGATGCGCCTGGTCACCGGGGCCGACCGCTGGGAGCGTTTTGTCTGGAACATCACCGACCAGCCGCGCCTGCACGCCCACCCGGCGCATGGCGAGGCACGGCGCTGGGAGCACACGCCGGTCGATCGCGCCTTCTTCCGCAGCGAACACCAGACCTTCATACCGCTGCCGCAGCGTGCCCAGGCGGCCTTCACCATCCTCGTGGACGTGCAGCCGCTGAGCGAGGTGCTGGACAGCCCGGCCCGCGCTGCCGCGCTGCACGCGGCGGTGTCGACCATGAGCGAGGCCGTGCTCGCCTACCGCGGTCTCACCCCCGTGCGCGAACCGCTGTTGCACTGGCTGGCCGAACGCGCCGGCAGCGCCCTGGCGGCATGAAGCCTGCGCCGGTGACACCGGCGAACATCGTCTTCAGCGACGACGGGCAGCCCCCCTGGGCCGCGGATTTCGGCGATGTCTACCACCCGCGCGCCGGGGCGCTGGTGCAGGCCTCGCAGGTGTTCCTGGCCGGCAACGGCCTGCCGGCGCGCTGGGCCGGGCGCGAGCGTTTCGTGGTGCTGGAAACCGGCTTCGGCCTGGGCAACAACTTCCTCGTCACCTGGCAGGCCTGGCGGCAGGACACCGCCCGCTGCCGGCAACTGGACTTCGTTTCCGTGGAGCGCCACCCGCCCTCGCCCGCCGACCTGGCCCGGGCGCACCAGGGCCACCCGCTGCCGGCCTTGGCACAAGCGCTGCAAGCCGCCTGGCCGCCTTTGGCTGCCGGCCTGCACCTGCTGAGCTTTGACGAGGGGCGCGTGCGGCTGCTGCTGGCCCTGGGCGACGTGCAAGCCCTGCTGCCCGCACTGCGCCTGCAGGCCGATGCGCTGTACCTGGACGGCTTTGCGCCGGACCGCAACCCGGCCATGTGGACACCGCGCGTGCTGGCGGCGCTGGGACGCCGCGCTGCGCCCGGCGCCACCGCCGCCACCTGGAGCGTGGCCGCGCCGCTGCGCCACGGCCTGCAGGCGGCCGGCTTCACACCGCGGCGCGTGCCCGGCCGACACGGCCAGCGCGAAATCACCGTCGCGGGCTTTGCACCGCGGCACCCGTTGCCGGCGCCCGGCGCATCACCGCGCACAGCGCTGGTGGTAGGTGCCGGGCTGGCCGGCGCCGCCGTGGCCTCGGCCCTGGCGCGGCGCGGGCTGGCGGTCACGGTGCTGGACCGCCAGGCGCAGCCGGCGACCGAGGCCTCCGGCAACCCCGCCGGCCTGTTCCACGGCACTGTGCATCCGGACGACGGGCCTTACGCGCGCCTGTTCCGCGCCGCGGCACTGCACGCCCAGCGCGTTTACAGCGCCGCCGTGGCGGCCGGCGTGCGGGGGCAGGTGCAAGGCCTGCTGCGCCTGGACACCCGCGCAGGCGGCCTCGCCGCGATGCAGGCCTTGCAGGCACGTGCCGGCGTGCCGCCGGCGTATGTGCAGGCGCTGGACGCCGCGCAGGCGGCCCAACTGGCCGGCGTGGCCGGCGTGGCACTGGCCCACCCGGCCTGGTACTACCCCGGCGGCGGCTGGATGGACCCGGCCGACTGGGTGCGCCACGCCCTGCGCACCCCTGGCCTGCACTTCCAGGGCGGCCAGGCCGTGCACCGCCTGACGCGTCAGGGTGATCCGGGCGGCCCGGGCGGTGCTTGGCAAGCCTGGGACGCCCAGGGCCGCCTGCTGGCCCAGGCCGATGTGCTGGTGCTGGCCAACGCCGGCGATGCCGCCAGGCTGCTGGCGCCGCTGGGCGGGCCGGCCTGGCCGCTGCGCCACACCCGCGGCCAGGTCACGGCCTTCGACAGTGCTGGTGACAACCCCCCGCTGCTGCGCCCGCTGGCCGGCGACGGCTACGCCCTGCCCCAGCCGGCACGGCCCGGCGAGGCAGTGGCCGGCCTGTTGTGCGGCGCCACGCGCGAACCCGGCGACCCTGGCGACGACCCGGCCCCACGCGACGACGACCACCGTCACAACCTGCAGCGCTGCCAGCGCCTGACCGGGCTGCCGGTGCCCAGCGACCCCCAGGCCTGGCGCGGGCGTGTGGCCTGGCGCCTGCACAGCGACGACCGGCTGCCCCTGGCCGGCGCCCTGCCGGCCCTGCGCATGCCGCCGGGTCAACGCATGGACCAGGCGCGCTGGCTGCCCCGCGAAAGCGGCTTGTTTGTGCTGACGGCGCTGGGCGCGCGCGGGCTGACGCTGGCGCCCTTGCTGGGCGAGTTGGTGGCGGCCATGGCGGCCGGCGCACCCTGGCCGCTGGAGCAAGACCTGGTGGATGCCGTGGACCCGGGCCGCTGGCTGGTGCGCGCGGCACGCGCCGCCGATGCCAGGCCTGCCCCCATGCCTGCGCCTGTCCCTGCGCCTACGCGGTCAGGCGCCTGAGCAGGCGCGGCTCAAGCCTGCGGCGGTTTGAGCTCGTCGGACGGCGCGCCGGCTTCTTCGCCGGGCGGCAAGTCGGCGTCGTCTGCCGGCGCATCGGCACCGCCGGCAGCGCGCCGCGCGGCCTTGTCGCGCTCCTTTTCTTCCTTCTTCTTCTTCTTGGCCAGCTCGCGCTGGCGTTTTTCGAACGAGTAGTTGGGTTTGGCCAAAACGTGTGTCCTTGTGGGCGAAGCCGGACCAGGCGCGATTAGAACACCAGGGACCGCACGCCTTGCGCGGTGCCCAGCAAGCAGGTGTGGGCACGATGTCGCGCAAACACACCCACGCACACCACGCCGGGCCACTGGTTCACCTCGGCCTCCAGCGACGGCGGGTCGGTGATGGCCAGGCCGTGCACGTCCAGCAAGGGGTGGCCGTTGTCGGTCAGCACGCCGGCACGCAGCACGGCGCGGCCACCCAGGGCTGCAAAACGCCGTGTGATCTGCGGCGCGGCCATGGCCACCACCTCCACCGGCAGCGGGAAGCGGCCCAGCGTGTCCACCAGCTTGCTCTCGTCGGCGATGCAGATGAAACGCTCGGCCAGGTCGGCCACGATCTTCTCGCGCGTCAGCGCGGCGCCGCCCCCCTTGATCATGAAGCCGCGCTGGTCTATCTCGTCGGCGCCGTCTATGTACACCGGCAGGCGCTCCACCTCGCCGGCCTCCACCACCGTGATGCCGGCCGCGCGCAGGCGCGCCGTGCTGCGCTCGGAGCTGGACACCGCGCCGCGTATGCGGTCACGCCGCTGGGCCAGGGCGTCTATGAAACGGTCCACCGTGGAGCCGGTGCCCACGCCTATCCATTCGCCGTCGGGCACGCGGGCCAGTGCCGCCGCGCCCACCAGGGTCTTGAGTTCGTCCTGCGTCATGCGGCGGATTATCGGTGCGCGGCCAGCGGCGACAATGCCGCATGCCCCTCGTGCCCTACGCGCTAGCGCGCCCGTTTTTCTTCGGCCTGGACGCCGAACGTGCCCACGAACTGACGCTGGACAGCATCGCGCGGCTGCAGAACACGCCGGCGCAGTGCCTGTGGTCGCAGCGGCGCGTGGCCGACCCGGTAGCGCTGGCCGGGCTGCAGTTTCCCAACCGCGTGGGCCTGGCCGCCGGGCTGGACAAGAACGGCCGCTGCATAGACGGCTTCGGCGCCATGGGCTTCGGCTTCATCGAGGTGGGCACGGTCACGCCCAAGGGCCAGCCCGGCAACCCGCGGCCGCGCATCTTCCGCCTGCCGCAGCGCCAGGCGCTGATCAACCGGCTGGGCTTCAACAACGAAGGCCTGGCAGCCTTTGTGACCAACGTGCAGCGCGCGCGCAGCTTTCGCGCCGGCGGCGGCGTGCTGGGCCTGAACATCGGCAAGAACGCCGCTACACCCATAGAAAAGGCGGCCGATGACTACCTGGCGGGGCTGGAAGGTGTGTACCCGCACGCCGACTACGTCACCGTCAACATCTCCAGCCCCAACACCCAGAACCTGCGCGCGCTGCAAAGCGACGAAGCGCTGGACGCGCTGCTGTCGCAGCTGCAGGCGCGCCGCGGCCAGCTAGCGCAGCAGCACGGCCGCCAGGTGCCGCTGTTCGTGAAGATCGCGCCCGACCTGGACGAGGCGCAAGTGGGCGTCATCGCCGCCACGCTGCGCAAGAACGGCATAGACGGCGTGATCGCCACCAACACCACCATCGCGCGCGACGCGGTGCAAGGCCTGCCGCATGCCGACGAAGCCGGCGGCCTGAGCGGCGCGCCGGTGCTGGAAGCCAGCAACCGCGTCATCCGCCTGCTGCGCGCCGCACTGGGCGCCGGCTACCCCATCATCGGCGTGGGCGGCGTGCTCAGCGGCGACGACGCACGCAGCAAGCTGGAGGCGGGGGCCGACCTGGTGCAGATCTACACCGGGCTGATCTACCGCGGGCCGGCGCTGGTGGACGAAGCGGCGCGGGCGCTGGCCAGCCGCTGAATGCGCTGCCGCGCCAGCGCGCCTGCCCGCTTCTACACTGACCTTTCCAACAAGCGCAGGGAGCTTTTCATGATGCGATCCACCACGCTGGCGGCGTTGCTGGCGGCCGCGTTGCTGACCACTGCCCCGCCTGCGGTCGCCCAGCCCGCGGTACAGGCGCTCACCACCTGCGTGGCCGACGCCACTTCCGGCCGAGACCGCAAGGACCTCGCGCGCTGGGTGTTCCTGGCCATGTCCAAACACCCGGAGATACAACAGTACGCCACCCCCGCTGCCGCCGCGGCGTCCGAGGACAGTTCGCGCTTCATGGCCCGCCTGTTCACACGCCTGATGACCGAAGCCTGCACCAATGAAGTGAAGGCTGCCGTGCAGGTCGCCGGCACCGGCGCCATACAGGCGGCCTTCCAGAACCTGGGGCAGCTGGCCATGCAGGAGCTGATGTCCGACAAGGCGGTGAACGAATCCATGTCGGCGTTTGAGCGCCACCTCGATCAGAAACGGATCGGCGAGGCGCTGGGCCAGTAGGCCGCCACGCAACGCCGGCGGCGAAGCCGCTCAGTCCCCCGCCGCCTCGCCCTCGCGCCGCGGGTCGGCACCGGCGGCCCAGCCGCCGCCGGTGGGTCGGCGAAGAATGACTTGCAGACCGCTGGTCAGCGCCAGTTCCTGCACCGCATGACCGCGCTCCCGCAGGGCCTGCACGGTGGATGGCGGAAAGCGCCCCGCCTCCAGCAGCACCGGCCCGCCCAGGCTGCCGAAGTTGGGCAGCGCGGTGGCCTGCTGCGGCGTCAGCCCCCAGGCCAGCGTGGCCAGCAAGGCCTTGGCGGTGAAATGCGGAATGAAAGGGCCGCCGGGTGAGCCCAGGCTCATCACCAGTTCGTCAGGCTGGCCTTCGCTGCGGAGGAACACCAGCGTGGGGCTCATGCTGGAGCGTGGGCGTTTGCCCGGCTCAAGGCGGTTGGCCAGCGGCCGGCCCTGGGCGTCGGCCGGCGCGAAGGCAAAGTCGGTAAGCTGGTTGTTCAGCAGGTAGCCGCCGGGCAGGCCGCTGCCGCCGTCGGCCATCACACGTGCGCCGAACTGGGCTTCTATCGTGCTGGTCAGGGCCAGGGCGTTGCCGTGGCGGTCCACGATGCTGATGTGGCTGGTGCCGTGTTCCGGCTGCGCCGGCATGTCGCCCCAGCGGGCCTGTGCGCCGGGGCGGCCCCGGTGCACCGCGGGGTCGCCGGCGGGGGCGTCGTCGCGGCGGCGCGGGCCTATCAGCGCCGCACGTTCGCGCAGGTAGTTCGCGTCCAGCAGGCTGGCCCAGTCGCCGGCCGGCGCATCGACGTAGGCCGGGTCGGCCACGTAGCGCGCGCGGTCGGCGTAGGCCAGGCGGGCGGCTTCGCTGTAGACATGCAGCCAGTCGGGCCCCGGTACGCCGTCAGCCAAGGCCGGCAGCACCGGCTGGGCCTGCAGCATGCCCAGCATCTGCATCAAGGCCAGGTGGCCGGACGACGGCGGTGGGAAGCCGCACACCCGCCAGGGCGGCGCCCAGGCGGTGCACAGCGGCGCGCGGCGCAACGGCCGGTAGCCGGCCAGGTCGGCCTCGCTCAGGCGCCCGGGCACGGCGTGTTGCTGCACACGCCGCACCAGGTCGGCCGCCACCGGGCCGCTGTGCAACGCATCGGCGCCGCCTTCGGCGATGGCACGCAGCACCACGGCCAGCGCCGGGTTGTGCAGGCGGTGGCCCGCCGGGTGCGGCGTGCCGTCCGCGCGGTAGAAGAAGGCGCGCGCCTGGGCATCGCGCCGCAGATGCGGGTCGCCGGCCAGTTGATGGTGCAGGCGTTCGCCCAGCGGGAAGCCTTGTTCGGCCAGCGTGATGGCCGGCTGGAACAGCCGCGCCCAGGGCAGGCGGCCGTGCTCACGGTGCGCTGCTTCCAGCATGCGCACGGCGCCCGGCGTGCCTACCGCCCGGCCGCCGAACACCGCTTCGGCAAAGGGCACGGGCGTGCCGTCGGCACGCAGGAACTGCCGCGGGTCCACAGCCGCCGGCGCGGTCTCGCGGCCGTCCCAGGCCTGCACCTCGCGGCCGTCCCAGTGCATCAGGAAGGCGCCGCCGCCTAGGCCGCTGGACTGCGGTTCCACCAGCGCCAGCACCATCTGCACCGCCACCGCGGCGTCGATGGCGGCACCGCCTTCGCGCAGCACGGCCTGGCCGGCCTGCACCGCCAGCGGGTGGGCGGCGGCCACCATCTGCCGGCGCGATTGCCAGCCCGGCTTGGGTGTCCAGCCGCTGGCCATCTCCGGCTGCGGCGGCGGCGGCGCGCCAACGGGTACGCCACCGCAGGCCGCCAGCAGCGGCAGCGCGAAGCTGAAGGCCAGCCGCGCCAGCCTCATGGCCGCGGCCCTATTGCAGGGGCACGCCGGTCTTGGCCTGCAGCTCTTCGCGCGTGACGCCGGGGGCCAACTCCACCAGCTTCAGGCCGGCGGGGGTGACGTCCAGCACCGCCAGGTCGGTGATGATGCGGTCGACCACGCCCACGCCGGTCAGCGGCAGCGTGCACTGGGCCAGCAGCTTCAGGTCGGTGCTGCCGTCCTTCTTGCGCGCCACGTGTTCCATCAGCACGATGACACGTTCCACGCCGGCCACCAGGTCCATGGCGCCGCCCATGCCCTTGACCATCTTGCCGGGGATCATCCAGTTGGCCAGGTCGCCGGCGGCGCTGACCTGCATGGCGCCCAGTATGGACAGGTTGACCTTGCCGCCGCGGATCATCGCGAAGCTCTCGTGGCTGCCGAAGATGCTGCTGCCGGGCAGCGTGGTCACGGTCTGCTTGCCGGCGTTGATGAGGTCGGCATCCACCTCGCTCTCGTCCGGGAACGGGCCTATGCCTAGCATGCCGTTTTCGCTTTGCAGCCACACCTCCACGTCCGCCGGCACGTGGTTGGCCACCAGCGTGGGCAGGCCGATGCCCAGGTTCACGTAGAAGCCGTCCTGCAGCTCCTGGGCCGCGCGGGCGGCCATTTCATCGTGGGTCCATGCCATCGCGATGGTCTCCTTCAACCCTTGGGGTTCTGCTTGGTGGTGCGCTTCTCTATGCGCTTTTCGGGCGAGGCATTGAGCACCAGCCGGTGCACGTAGATGCCCGGCAGGTGCACCGCATCGGGGTCTATGCTGCCGGTGGGCACGATCTCCTCGACCTCCACCACCGCCACGCGGCCGGCCATGATGGCCGCCGGGTTGAAGTTGCGCGCCGTGCGGCGGAACACCAGGTTGCCGCTTTCGTCCGCCTTCCAGGCCTTGGCCAGCGAGACGTCGGGCACCAGCGCACGCTCCATCACGTAGGTGTGGCCGTCGAACTCGCGCGTTTCCTTGCCTTCGGCCACCAGGGTGCCCACGCCGGTGCGCGTGAAGAAGGCCGGGATGCCGGCGCCGCCGGCGCGCAGCTTCTCGGCCAGCGTGCCCTGGGGCGTGAACTCCAGCTCCAGCTCGCCGGCCAGGAACTGGCGCTCGAACTCCTTGTTCTCGCCCACGTAGCTGGAGATCATCTTCTTGATCTGGCGCGTCTGCAGCAGCTTGCCCAGCCCGAAGCCGTCCACGCCGGCGTTGTTGCTGATGACCGTCAGGTCGCCGGCGCCGCTGTCTCGCAAGGCGTCTATCAGCGCCTCCGGGATGCCGCACAGGCCGAAGCCGCCCACGGCCAGCAGTTGGCCGCTGCGCACCACGCCGTCCAGGGCCGCCGCGGCGCTGGGATAAATCTTCTTCATCGAACCGTCTCCGTCCAAGAAACCTGGGGCCTGCCGGCCCGTCAGCCAGCCTGCAGCCGGCCTGCAGACCGGCGCGCCGCGAAGCGTACTACTTAAGCGCTTACGTAGCCGTTACGTAGAATCGCCTAAACCATAACCCAGCAGTCCGGGTTTGTTGCCACCCTTGAGCCGCCATGGGCGGGAGGCCGGAGGTTCCGTGAGTGCGCACGACCCCCATGCGTCGCTGGCCGACGCGGACATGCTGTCGGCCGTGGTGGCCGCCTGCGCCACCCCCACCAGCGCCTTGCTGTGAACGCCGTCAGCGAAACCGCCGCTGCGCCCGACTACCGCGGTGCCTTCGAATGGGCACCGGTGGGCCTGGTGCTGTCGCGCAGCCGGCTGATGACCGACTGCAACCGCGAACTGCTGGCCATCTTCGGCGCCACACGCGAACAGGTGGTGGGCCGGTCCTTCGAGATCCTGTACCCCACGCACGACGAGTTTGTGCGCACCGGCCAGCGCATCGTTGCGCGGCTGGACGCCCAGGGCCGCTATGCCGACGAGCGGGTGATGAAGCGCCTGGCCGGCCCGCGCGCCGGCGAGCTGTTCTGGTGCCATGTCAGCGGCCGCGCGCTGGACCCGAAAGAGCCGCACGCCGCCGGCATCTGGGCCTTTGAAGACCTGTCGGGCGAGCGCCTGCTGCAGCCGGGGCTGACACCGCGCGAACGCGAGATCGCCGCGCTGCTGGTGGAGGGCCTGACCAGCAAGCTGATAGGCCGGCGCCTGGACATCAGCCCGCGCACGGTGGACGTGTACCGCGCCCGGCTGATGCGCAAGACCGGCGCCGCCACCACGCCCGACCTGGTCAAGCGCCTGCTGGCCGGGCAGGATTGACGCCCGCCCGAAACGGAAGTGAAGCGAAGGGCCACGCCATGATCACGCTGCACCACCTTGAAAACTCGCGCTCGCAGCGTGTGCTGTGGCTGCTAGAAGAACTGGGCCTGCCCTACCGCATAGAGCGCTACGCGCGCGACCCCAGGACGCTGGCGGCGCCGCCGGCGCTGATGCAGGTTCACCCGCTGGGCAAGTCACCGGTCATCAGCGACGGCGACGTGACCGTGGCCGAGTCCGGCGCCATCGTCGAGTACCTGCTGGACCGCTACGGCCAGGGGCGGCTGCGTCCGCCGGCCGACACGCCCGAGCGCCTGCGCTTCACCTACTGGCTGCACTTTGCCGAAGGCAGCGCCATGCCGCCGCTGCTGGTGAAGCTGATCTTCGACAAGGTGCGCGCCGCGCCGCTGCCGTTTTTCGCCAAGCCCGTGGTGCGCAAGCTGGCCGACAAGGTGGACCGCAGCTTCGTACACCCCAACCTGACGCGCCAGCTGAGCTTCATGGAAGACGAGCTGGCGACCAGGCCCTGGTTTGCCGGCGACGAGTTCACGGCCGCCGACATACAGATGAGCTTTGCGCTGGAGGCCGCCGCAGCACGCGGCGGACTGGACGCCTCGCGGCCGCGGCTGATGGACTGGCTGGCGCGCATCCACGCACGCCCGGCCTATGCCCGCGCACTGCAGGCCGGCGGGCCGTACCGCATCGCTGGCTGAACGCAGGAACTCAGCCGAGCAGGCTGCGCAACCAGTCCGGCAGCGGCGCCGAGCGCTTGGTCGCGTAGTCGGTCCACACCGCCTTGGCGCCGCCTTCGGCGTACAGCACCCCGGGTTCGTCGCAACGTTCTATGGTGTGGTAGGTCTCGAAGCTGCTGCGGCCGGGCTGGGCCACGTGCAGGGTCACGCGTATGTCGCCGGGATACTCCAGCTGGCGCAGGAAGTTGCAGAAGGCGTTCACGATGACCGGGCCTTCGCCGGCGCCGGGCTTGGCGGCCGCACCTATGCGGTAGATCCAGTCCAGGCGCACGATCTCGAAGTAGCGGAAGTACAGCGTGTTGTTGACATGGCCCATGGCGTCCATGTCGCCCCAGCGCAGGGGCATCTGCATCTGGTGCACCAGCTTCTTGTGCTCGGGCAGCTCGAACCTCATGCGCCGTCCACCGCCTCGGCGCCGCCCAGGGCCTGCTGCAGCAAGGCCACCTGCTTTTGCAGCGACGACAACTCCGCCGCCATGCGCTGCTGTTCGGCTTGCAAGGCCTGCACGGTGGCGGCCAGGCCCACCGCGGCGGCCCCGTCTTCGGCGCCAGGCAAGTCGCTGCCCTGGAGCGCAGCCGCCGCCACCTCGCCACACAGCAGATGCGCCCAGCGCTGCTCGCGCGCGCCGGGTGCACGCGCCAGCTTCACCGTCAGCGGCGGCTCGCGCGCCGCGAGTTCGTCCAGGAAGGCCTCGACCGAGGAGATGTCGGCAAACCGGTGCAGGCGCTCGCTGTTCAGCCGCAGCTCGGCGGCCGTCTGCGGGCCGCGCAGCATCAGCACCGCCAGCAACGCCACCGACTGCGATGGCAGCTTCAGCACGCGGCCCATGTTGTGCTCGAAGCGCACGACGCGGCTGCCGCTGACTTCCACCACCAGCGTGCGCGACTTCGGTTCGTCCAGCGCCTGCAGCACCTCGGCCTCGGCCAGCTCCATCACCGGCGCGCGCGCCGTCTTCTGGTTGCAGCCGGAGACCAGCGCGTTCAGGCTCAGCGGGTAGGTGTCCGGTACCGTGGCCTGCTTTTCGACCAGCACGCCCAGCACGCGCGCCTGCACCGGGGTCAAGGGCTGCATGGGCGGCTCCTGCGCTGCACCCGCCCCGTCACAGGCCGAAGCCGTCGTCGGCCGCGATCACCGCGCCGTTGACGAAGTGGCTTTCGTTGGCGCACAACATCATCAGCGCAGCGTCCAGGTCCTGCGGCTGGCCCACACGCTTGCGCGGCAGCATGTTCACCAGCTTCTGCCCGGCGTCGGTCTGCCAGTGGTGGTGGTTGATCTCGGTGTCTATGTAGCCCGGGCACAGGGCGTTGACGTTGATGCCGAAGCGCCCCCACTCCAGCGCCATCGCGCGGGTCATGTGCACCACCGCGGCCTTGCTCATGGCGTACACGCCGATCTGCGACAAGGGCCGCAGGCCGGCCATGGAGGCCACGTTGACGATGCGCCCGCCGGTGAAGGTGCCCGGGGCCTCGCCCTTGCTGCGCGCAATCATGCGCCGCGCCACCGCCTGCGCCACGAAGAACGCGCCGCGGGTGTTGGTGTCCATCACGTAATCGTAGTCGTCGGCCGTCACGTCCAGCAGCCTCTGCGTGGTGCTGACACCGGCGTTGTTGACCAGGATGTCTATCGCACCCATCTCGGTCTCGGCATGCGCCACCGCGGCGGCGATGCTGGCCGGGTCGCTCACGTCCAGCCCCACCACGTGGGCGTCGCCGCCCTCGGCCTCGATCTCGGCGCGCAGCGTCTTCAGGCGCTCCACGCGCCGCGCCGCCAGCACCACCCCGGCGCCGGCGCGCGCCAGCGTCTTGGCGAACTGCGTGCCCAGGCCGCTGGATGCGCCGGTGACAAAGGCCACGCGGCCGGACAAGTCGATCTGGTATGCCATGGGCAGCTTCTCTCTCTCGCTCTCGGGTGCACAGGAAACAGCCCGCCGTACGAAGACAAGAGGCAGGCCGAGGGGCGCGGTTCACGATAGCACGCAGGCTGCAGCGCCCCGCCATGGGGGCACCGGCCTTGCGGCATCATCGGCTGCAGCATGCTGCAAGTTCACGGTCTCGCACGTCGCTACGGCGACAGCACGGTGTTTGCCGACGTCTCCCTGCACCTGGCGCGCGGCGAGTTTGTCGCGCTGCTGGGGGAAAGCGGCGTGGGCAAGTCCACGCTGCTGAACTGCATCGCCGGGCTGGACCGGCCGGATGCCGGCCACATCACACTGGCGGGACAGGATCTGGCCCGGCTTTCGGACGACGACTGCGCACGCCTGCGCCGCGCGCACCTGGGCTTCGTGTTCCAGGCCTTCCATGTGCTGCCGCAGCTGACGGTGGCGGACAACGTGGGCCTGCCGCTGCGCCTGCTGGGCCGGCCCGACGAGGCGCGCGTGCAGGCCGTGGTCGATGCGGTGGGCCTGGCCGGCCTGGGGGGCCGCATGCCGGCCCAGCTTTCGGGGGGGCAGTTGCAGCGCGTGGCCATTGCACGCGCCGTGGTGCACCGGCCTGCGCTGATCCTGGCCGACGAACCCACCGGCAACCTGGACCCGGCCACCGCCCAGCGCGTGCTGGCGCTGCTGCACGAGCAGGTGCACGGTGCCGGCGCCGCCTGCCTGCTGATCACCCACTCGGCCGCCGCCGCGGCCCGCGCACACCGCGTGCTGCGCCTCACGCCGCAGGGCGTGCGGGCCGTCGAAACGTCGTGAACCTGCGTCTGCTGTGGCCCCTGGTGCTGCGCGAGTGGCGCCACCACCCCTGGCGCCACGCGGTGGCCTTGCTGGCGGTGGCGTTGGGTGTGGCACTGGCCTGGTCGGTGCACCTGATCAACCGCTCGGCCCTGGCCGAGTTCTCGGCCGCGGTGCGCGCCGCCAACGGCGAACCCGACCTCACGCTGCGCAGCGCCGGCAGCGGCCTGGACGACCGCCTGCTGGACCAGGTGCTGGCCGACCCCGCCGTCGAGCAGGCCAGCCCGGTGCTGGTGCTGCCCACCTATGCCGCGGCACCCGACGGTGGGCGGGTGGCGGTGCAGGTGATGGGCGTGGACGCCTTGCGTGTGGCGGCCCTGGCGGCCGAGCTGCTGCCGCGCGCCGCCGAGGGCGAAGACCGGCTGGTGATGCTGGACCCCGGCGCCGTGTTCCCCAACGCGGCGGCGCGCGAACGCCTGGGCCTGGCCGATGGCGACACGCTGCGCCTGCAGGCCGGCAGCACCTGGCAGGCGCTGCGCGTGGCCGGCACCGTGGCCGCTGCCGGGCCGCCGCTGGTGGTGATGGACATCGCCGGCGCGCAGCAGCACTTCGGCGCGCTGGGCCGGCTCACGCGCGTAGACCTGCGCCTGACGCCGGGCACCGACATCGCCGCGCTGCGCGCTCGCCTGGCGCTGCCGCCGCAGGTGCTGGTGGTGGCGGCCGACGAAGCCACGCAGCGCGCCTCGCAGGTCTCGCGCGCCTATCGCGTCAACCTCACGGTGCTGGCGCTGGTGGCCTTGTTCGTGGGCGCCTTCCTGGTGTTTTCGGTGGTGGCCTTGTCGGTGGCGCAGCGTGCGCCGGCCCTGGCGCTCTTGGGCGTGCTGGGCATGACGGCCGCCGAGCGCCGGCAGCTGGTGCTGCTGGAATGTGCGCTGATCGGCCTGGCCGGCAGCGTGCTGGGCCTGCTGCTGGGGGGTGCCCTGGCCGCCGTGGCCCTGCGCCTGCTGGGCGGCGACCTGGGTGGCGGTTACTTCCCCGGTGTGCAACCGGCGCTGCAATGGCATGCCGGCGGCGTCGCGGTCTTTGCGCTGCTGGGCACCGCGTCGGCGCTGGTGGGCGGCTGGTGGCCGGCACGCCAGGCCCAGGCCATCGTGCCGGCGGTGGCGCTCAAGGGCCTGGGCCAGTTCGATGCCGGCACGCCCTCGCCCTGGCCCGGGCTGGCGCTGCTGGCCGCCGGCGTGGCCGCGGCCTTTGCGCCACCGGTGGCCGGCCTGCCCATCGCCGCCTACGCCTCGGTGGCGGCGCTGCTGTTCGGCGGCATCGCACTGCTGCCTTTTGTGGTGCACGGGCTGCTGGCGTGGCTGCCGCCGCCGCGCGGCGCCCTGCCCTTGCTGGCCGTGTCACGCGCCCGTTTTGCCCGCCGCACTGCCACCGCGGCGGTGGCCGGCGTGGTGGCCAGCCTGGCCTTGTCGGTGGCGCTGACGGTGATGGTGGCCAGCTTCCGCGACGGCGTCTCGCAGTGGCTGGACAGCGTGCTGCCGGCCGACTTGTACGCGCGCAGCGCCGGCAGCAGCGCCGCTGGCGAACAGGCCTGGCTGCCGCCGAGCCTGGCCGAGGCGGCCGCCCGCGTGCCCGGCGTGCAGCGTGTGCAGGCCCAGCGCACGCGCTCGCTGCCGCTGGCGCCGAACCGGCCCGCGGTGGTGCTGGTGGCGCGCGAGATCGGCGACGCCGCCGCCACGCTGCCGCTGGTGGGTGCCGCGCTGCCGCGCTCTGCCGTGCAGGCCGGCGAGGTGGCGGTGTGGGTCAGCGAAGGTGTGGTGGGGCTGCACGGCGCCACGCTAGGCGGCGTGCTGATGCTGCCGCTGGACGGCCAGCAGGTGCCGGCGCGCGTGCTGGGCGTGTGGCGCGACTACGCGCGCCAGTTCGGCAGCATCGCCATCGAAACAAGCGACTACCAGCGCTTGACCGGCGACCAACGCCTCAACGAGTTGTCGCTGTGGCTGGTGCCCGGCCAGGCCGCCGCGCCGGTGATGGCCGCGCTGCGCCAGCAACTGGCCGACCCGTCCATGCTGGAGTTCGCCTCCAGCGCCGAGCTGCGCGCGCTGTCGCTGCGCATCTTCGACCGCAGCTTTGCCGTCACCTACTACCTGCAGGCGGTGGCCATCGCCATCGGCCTGGTGGGCATCGCCGCCAGCCTGTCGGCGCAGGTGCTGGCACGGCGCAAGGAGTTCGGCCTGCTGGCCCACCTGGGCCTGACACGCCGCCAGGTGGTGGCCGTGGTGGCCGGCGAAGGCGCCGCCTGGGTGGCGGCCGGCACCGTGGTGGGCCTGCTGCTGGGCGTGGCGGTGGCCGTGGTGCTGGTGCACGTGGTCAACCCGCAGAGCTTTCACTGGAGCATGGACCTGGTGCTGCCCGGCCCGCGCCTGGCGGCCCTGGCCGCGGCGGTGCTGGCCGCCGGCACACTGACCGCCGCCTTCAGCGCCCGCCGTGCCACCGCGGCAGCGGCGGTGCAGTCGGTGAAGGAAGACTGGTGAGGGCCAGGCCATGAACCCGCTGCGGCGACGCTGGCTCACCCGCCTAGGCCCCGGCAGCCTGGCCCTGCTGGCCGGTGGCCGCGCGCCGGCAACCCCCACCGCCGGCGCGCCGCCGGACGACCCGGTGCGCCGCGGCCGGGCGCTGGTGTTCCCGCGCGACCACGGCGCCCATCCTTCCGCCCGCACCGAGTGGTGGTACGCCACCGGCTGGGCCGGCGAAGCGCAGACGCCGGCCTACGGCTGGCAACTGACCTTCTTCCGCAGCCGCAACCCACCTGCCGAAAGCTCGGGCAGCCGCCTGGCGGCGCGCCAGGTGTTGATGGCGCATGCCGCGGTCACCGACCTGGCGGCCGGCCGCCACCACCACGACCTGCGCCTCGCGCGCTGGAACGGCGACCCGGCCCACCCCGGTGACCGCGCCGCGCTGCGGGACGCCGACCTGCGCCTGGGCGACTGGACGCTGCGGCGCGAAGACCAGCCCCAGGGCGGCGCGCTGTGGCAGGCCGCCCTGCCGGCGCGCGACTTCGGTCTGCAACTGGCGCTGCGCCGCACCCAGCCGCTGCTGCTGCAAGGCGACGCCGGCTTTTCGCGCAAGGGCCCGCAGGAACGTCAGGCCAGCCACTACTACAGCGAGCCGCAGCTGGCCGCCGAAGTGGCGCTGACGCTGGCCGGCCGCAACCAGCGCCTGCCCGGCCGCGGCTGGCTGGACCAGGAGTGGAGCGACGAGATCCTGCACCCCGAGGCCGTGGGCTGGGACTGGTGCGGCATCAACCTGCTGGACGGCGGCGCCTTCACCGCCTTCCAGCTGCGCCGGCGCGACGGCAGCGCCCTGTGGGCCGGCGGCAGCCACCGCCCGGCCGGCGGCGCCACCCGGGCCTTCGGGCCGGATGAACTGCGCTTCACCGCCGGACGGCGCTGGCGCAGCCCGGCCACCGACGGCCACTACCCGGTCGAGTGGGACATCAGCAGCCCGGCCGGCCAGTACAGCGTGCAGGCCCTGCTGGACGCGCAGGAAATGGCCCAGGCCGGCGGCAGCGGCACGCTGTACTGGGAAGGCTTGAGCGAGCTGCGCGACGCCGGCGGGCGCCGGGTGGGCCTGGGCTACCTGGAGATGACCGGCTACGCCGGGCGGCTGCGGCTGTAGGCCCGCCGCGGCTGCACCAGGCCGGCAAGCCTGGACCAGGGCCGGTACAGGGGCGAATCAGGGCCGCGGTGCGCGGCGCTCGTCGCGCGGTTCGCCTCGGTCGGGCTGGGGCTGGCGCGCCACATCCACCGGCGCGGCGCGCACGCAGTTGCCGCCGGCCTGGCGCGCGGCGTGCATGGCGTCCACGGCATCGTCCACCACCGCCTGCAGGCTGAGGTGCGCCGGGCGCAGCGCCGCCACGCCTATGCTCACCGTGAACCTAAGGCGTTGGGCCTGCCAGGGCAGCTCCAGCAGTTCGGCGCGTTCGCGTATACGCTCGGCCACGTCCAGCGCGCCCATGGCGTCGGCCTGGGCCAGGAACACGGCCATCTGGTGCTCGCCAAAACGTGTCAGCACGTCGGCCACACGCAGCGTGGGTGCGGTCTGGCGCAGCAACTCTGCCAACACCAGCTCGCCGGCTTCAACACCCCGGATCTCGCGCAGCCGGGCGCCGTGATCCACGTCCACCAGCAGCAGGGCGGCGCCGCTGCCGTAGCGTCGGGCACGCGCCCACTCCCGCTCGGCCAGGTCCATGAACAGCGCCCGCGGCAGCCCGCCGCCCGGCAGCAGGCGCAGCGCGGCTTCCACCGTGGCGCCCTGCCCGGCCACCCGCATCAACAAGGCGGCCACCGGCACGGCGCCCAGGCCCACCGCCAAAGAGGCGCCGGCGGCGGCGGCCCAGCCCACGCCCCAGCCCAGCAAGGCCACCAGCGCGTAGGCGACACCGCCGGCCAGCACGGTGACACAGGCCACCCACAGCACCGCGGCCCAGGCCAGCGGCAGCCGGGCGCCGGCGGGCGCTGTGGAAGGCACGGCAGGCGTGGTGCCGGAAGGCAAGGAAGGCGGCACAGGGGACGGCACAACAGTGGCGGGCGGAAAGCGGTAACCCGGAGGGCGGGACATGCTCGCTGGGCGAGCAATGCCTATTCGACCACAACCCGGGTGGCCCGCAGAGCCCCTTGGGCATGGTGGTCTCGCCGCCGTCCCCGTGAGCGAGGGGTCCGTCACACCGCGCATAGACTGCGCGCCATGTCCGAAGCCCCTGCCCGCGCCGCGGCGGCCAGCCCGCGTGCGCTTGCCGGCCTGCTGCCGTTTGTGCGCCCCTACCGCGGCCGCATCGCCCTGGCCATTGTTTTCCTGACGCTGGCGGCCGCCACCACGCTGGCGTTTCCGGTGGCGTTGAAGCTGCTGATAGACCGCGGCCTGGTCGACGCCGACCCCGGCGCGCGCCTGATGGCGCTGCGTGAACACTTTGTGCTGCTGTTCGGCGTGGCGGCGGCGCTGGGCGTGTTTTCGGCAGCGCGCTTTTACATGGTGAGCTGGCTGGGCGAGCGCATCACCGCCGACCTGCGCAGCGCCGTGTACGCCCATGTGCTGCGCCAGAGCCCGGCCTTCTTCGAGACCACCCGCACCGGCGAGGTCTTGTCGCGCCTGACCACCGACACCACGCTGGTGCAGACGGTGGTGGGCTCGTCGCTGAGCCTGGGGCTGCGCAATGTGGTGATGGGCATAGGCGCGCTGCTGGCGCTGATCGTCACCAACCCCTGGGTGATGTCGCAGGTGCTGGGCATTCTGGTGCTGGTGGTGCTGCCCAGCCTGTACTTCGGGCGCCGCGTGCGGCGGCTGTCGCGCGCCAGCCAGGACCGCATTGCCGACAGCAGCGCCATCGCCGCGGAGGTGCTGTCGGAGATTCCGGTGGTGCAAGGCTACGTGCAGGAGCCGCGCGAGGCGCAGCGTTTTGCCGACAGCACCGAGGCGGCGTTTGAAACCGCCCGCCGCCGCACCCGCGTGCGCTCGTTGCTGGTGGCCTTCATCATCACCGCCACCTTCGGCGCGCTGCTGTGGGGCCTGTACCAGGGCACGCAGGCGGTGCTGGCCGGCAACATCACGCCGGGCCACCTGGGGCAGACCGTGGTGCTGGTCATCCTGTTCGTGGGCTCGGTGGCGGTGCTGTCGGAAGTGTGGGGCGAGCTGCTGCGCGCCGCCGGTGCCACCGAACGCCTGATGGAGCTGCTGGCCGCCCGTTCGCCGGTGCAGGACCCGCCGGCGCCGAAAGCCCTGCCGCCGGCGCGCGGCGGCTCGTCGCTGCGCTTCGACAACGTCAGCTTCCACTACCCCTCGCGGCCGCAGCAGGCTTCGCTGGCGGACTTCAACCTGGAGGTGCAACCCGGCGAGACCGTGGCGCTGGTTGGCCCCAGCGGCGCCGGCAAGAGCACGGTACTGCAACTGCTGCTGCGCTTTTACGACGTGAGCCGCGGCCAGGTGCTGGTGGACGGCGTGCCGGTGCAGGATGCGGCGCTGGCCGAGCTGCGCTCGCGCATGGGCCTGGTGCCGCAGGACAGCACGGTGTTTTCCACCAGCGCACTGGAAAACATACGCTACGGCCGGCCCGAGGCCAGCGACGAGGAGGTGATCGCAGCCGCCAAGGCCGCCTACGCGCACGAGTTCATCAGCGCCCTGCCCGAGGGCTACGCCACCTACCTGGGCGAACGCGGCGTGCGCCTGTCCGGCGGGCAGCGCCAGCGCATCAGCATCGCCCGCGCCATGCTGAAGAACCCGCCGCTGCTGTTGCTGGACGAAGCCACCAGCGCGCTGGACGCCGAGAGCGAGCGCATGGTGCAGCGTGCGCTGGAAGCTGCCATGGCCGACCGCACCACGCTGGTCATCGCCCACCGCCTGGCCACGGTGCTCAAGGCCGACCGCATCGTGGTGCTGGAAGCCGGCCGCATCGTGGACATGGGCCGGCACCACGAGCTGGTGGCCCGCGGCGGCCTGTACGCCCGGCTGGCGGCCATGCAGTTCGACCAGGCGCCTGAGGCGGCCACGGCTGCCGACACGGCCACTGCGGCCACCGGTGTCACTGGGGCCACCACCGCCGCCGGATAATCACCGCCATGAACGGCCCCGCCTCCCGCCCCGTGCGATCGCAGTACGAAGACTTCATGCGCCATGTGTTTGAACATGGCGTGGCCAAGGGCGACCGCACCGGCACCGGCACGCGCAGCGTGTTCGGCCACCAGATGCGCTTCGACCTGCGCGAGGGCTTTCCGCTGGTCACCACCAAGAAGGTGCACTGGAAGAGCATCGCCTACGAACTGCTGTGGTTTCTGCGCGGCGACGCCAATGTGCAGTGGCTGCGCGAACACGGCGTCACCATCTGGGACGAATGGGCGCGCGCCGACGGCGACCTGGGCCCGGTGTACGGCGTGCAGTGGCGCAGCTGGCCCACGCCCGACGGCGGCCACATCGACCAGATAGCGCAGGTGGTGCAGCAGCTCAAGCACAACCCCGACAGCCGGCGTCTCATCGTCAGCGCCTGGAACGTGGCCGCGCTGCCGCAGATGGCGCTGATGCCCTGCCACGCGTTTTTCCAGTTCTACGTGGCGCCCGGCGCCACGCCCGGCGAACCGGGCCGCCTGAGCTGCCAGCTGTACCAGCGCAGTGCCGACATCTTCCTGGGCGTGCCCTTCAACATCGCCAGCTACGCCCTGCTGACCCACATGCTCGCGCAGCAGTGCGACCTGCAAGTGGGTGAATTCATCTGGACCGGCGGCGACTGCCACATCTACAGCAACCACCATGAGCAGGTGGCGCTGCAGCTCACGCGCGCGCCGCACCCCTATCCCACGCTGCGCATCAAGCGCCGCCCGCCGTCGATCTTCGACTACGAGCTGGACGACTTCGAGATCCTCGATTACCAGCACCATCCGGTGATCAAGGCGCCGGTGGCGGTGTGAGCGCCGAAGGTGCTCCCGTGAACCGGCCTCGCCTGCACCTCATCCTCGCCCGCGCCGCCAATGGCGTGATCGGCCGCGACAACCAGTTGCCCTGGCACCTGCCCGAAGACCTCGCGCATTTCAAGCGCACCACGCTCGGCTGCCCCGTGATCATGGGCCGCAAGACCTGGGACTCGCTGCCGCCCCGGTTCCGCCCGCTGCCCGGCCGCGCCAACATCGTGGTCACGCGCGACGCGCAATGGCGCGCGGAGGGCGCGCAACGCGCGGGCTCGCTGCAGGAGGCCCTGGCGCTGAGCCCGGCCGGCAGCGACGTCTGGGTGATCGGCGGCGCGCAGATCTACGCCGCCGCCCTGCCGCTGGCGAGCACCGCCGTGGTCACCGAGATCGCGCAGGATTTCGAAGGCGATGCGCACGCACCGGTCTTCGGGCCGGAATGGCGCGAGACCGCACGCGAGAGCCACACCACGGCCAGCGGCCTGCCCTTCGCCTTCGTCACCTACAAGCGTTCACCATGAGCCTGGAGCCGGGCCGCTCCGTTCACGCGCAATCGGCCACCGAGCGCATCTACGTGGGCGAGCCGGCGGCGCGCGCCATCGCGCACGAACTCGAGGCCACGGGCAGGCGCCGCGCCTTCCTCATCGCCAGCCGCACGCTGGCCACGGCCTCGCCGGCCATCGCCGCGCTGCAGGCCGCCCTGGGCGATCGCCACGCCGGCACCTTCTGCGACGTGCCCGCGCACGGCTCGCGCGCCGCCGTGCTGGCCGCCGCCGCGGCCGCGCGCGCGGCGGGCGCCGACGCGCTGGTCGCCATCGGCGGCGGCTCCATCATCGACACCAGCAAGGTGGTGGCCCTGTGCCTGCGGCACCGCCTCGAGGCGCACGACGACCTGGAGCCCTACCGCGTGCAGGTGGGCGAGCGGGGCGAGCGGCTGCCGCCGGGCTTCGACGGCCCCGAGGTCCCGGTGATCGCGGTGCCCACCACGCTCTCCGGCGCGGAGTTCTACGAGACCGCCGGCATCACCAACGAACGCCAGGGCCGCAAGCAGAGCTTCGGCCACCGACAGATGGTACCGCGCGCCATCGTGCTGGACCCTGCCATCACCCGGTACACGCCGCACTGGCTCTGGCTCTCCACCGGCGTGCGCGCGATCGACCACGCGGTCGAGACCCTGGGCTCGCTGCGCTCCAACGCGTACGGTGACGCGCTGGCCGAAAGCGCGCTGCGAACCCTGGCCGAGGCCCTGCCCCGGACTTTCGCCGAACACGGCGACATGGTCGCGCGCGGGCGTTGCCTCACGGCCACCTGGCAATCCATGATGCCGCTGGCGGCCGGCATCCCCATGGGCATCAGCCACGCCACCGGCCACGTGCTGGGCGGCAGCTTCGGCGTTTCGCACGGCCACACCTCATGCGTCGTCGCGCCCTCCGCCCTGGCCTTCAACCTCGAATTCAACGGCGAACGGCAGCACCGCATCAGCGCCGCGCTGGGCGATGCGCACGCCCCCGCCAGCACGCTGCTCGACCAGTTGATCCGCCGCCTGGGCATGCCCCGCTCGCTGGCCGAAGTGGGCTTCGACCGGCGCGATCTCCCGCGCCTGGCCGAGGGCGTGATGCTGGACCGCTGGACCGCGACCAACCCCCGGCCGATCGAGAACGCCGAACAGGTGATGCGCTTCCTGGAAACCCTGCCCTGACATGGTGTCCAATTCCAGGAAACCTTCTTCAAACGACAGCCTGAGAAAACCATGCGCATAGGAACGTGGAACATCAACTCCCTCACCATCCGCCTGCCCCAGGTGCTGGACTGGCTGGCCGCGAATCCCGTGGACGCGCTCGGCCTGCAGGAGCTCAAGCTGGTGGACGAGAAATTTCCCCACGATGCCTTCCGGGAAGCCGGCTACCACGCCGCGGTGTTCGGGCAGAAGACCTACAACGGCGTGGCGATCCTGAGCCGCACGCCCGTCGGCGACGTGGTGCGCAACATCCCGCAGCACACCGACGACCAGTCGCGCGTCATCGCGGCCACGCTGGACACGCCCGAAGGCCCGTTGCGGCTGGTGAACTGCTACTTCGTCAACGGGCAGGCGCCGGGCACCGAGAAGTTCGCCTACAAGATGCTCTGGCTCACCGCCCTGCACCGCTGGCTGTTCGAGGAACTCAAGACCCATTCGCGCCTGGTGCTGCTGGGCGATTTCAACATCGCGCCCGAAGACCGCGACTCGTTCGACCCGGTGGGACTGAAGGACACGATCCACCACACGGTGGAGGAGCGCGCGCACTTCCAGGAACTGCTGCGCCTGGGCCTCACGGACGCCTACCGCCTGTTCGAGCAGCCCGAGAAGAGCTATTCGTGGTGGGACTACCGCATGCTCGGCTTCCAGAAGAACCGCGGCCTGCGCATCGATCACATCCTCGTGAGCGAGGCGCTGCGCGAGAAGGTGAGCGCCTGCCACATCGACCGCGCGCCGCGCAAGAACCCGCAGCCCAGCGACCATGCGCCCGTGGTGGTGACGCTCGCGTAGGCGCACCCAGGGCGGCGCAACGCGCCCGGGTGGGCGGTCACTCCAGATCCAGTTCCTGGATCTTGCGCGTGATGGTGTTGCGGCCGATGCCGAGTTTCTGCGCCGCTTCGATGCGGCGCCCGCGCGTGTTCGCCAGCGCGGTCTGGATCAGCCGGGTCTCGAATCGCCGGATCAGCACGTCCCAGACATCGGTCCGCCCCTCTTCCAGCAGGGACAGCGCCTCGGCCTGCAAGCCGGTTTCCCAGCCCGCCGGAGCAGCCGCCGGGGCGGCGTCGGCGGCTGGGGCCGCCACGCGTTCCTGCGTTTCCACCCCCGACCCGGCGACAGGCGGCGATAACGGCACCGCCGGGCCCACGGAGGCCGGTGACTCCCCCGTGGCGTCCGTGGAGGACAGCACCTCGGGCGGCAGATCCTTGACCTCGATCACCTGCGCGGGCGCCATCACGGTCAGCCAGTGGCAGACGTTCTCGAGCTGGCGCACGTTGCCGGGGAAGTCGAAGCCGCCGAGCAGCTTCAGGGCGGCCTCCGAGATGCGCTTGGGCTCCACGCCCAGTTGCCGCGCGCTCTGCTGCAGGAAGAAGCGCGTGAGCATGGGCACGTCCTCGCGCCGCTCGCGCAGGGCCGGCAGCCGCAGGCGGATCACATTCAGCCGGTGGAACAGGTCCTCGCGGAACACGCCCTCCTTGACGCGCTGCTCCAGGTTCTGGTGCGTCGCGGCGATCACCCGCACATTGGCGCGCACCGCGCTGTGGCCGCCCACGCGGTAGAAATGGCCGTCGGAGAGCACGCGCAGCAGGCGCGTCTGCAGGTCGAACGGCATGTCGCCGATCTCGTCGAGGAACAGCGTGCCGCCCTCGGCCTGCTCGAAACGCCCGCGCCGCGCGGTCTGCGCACCCGTGAAGGCGCCGCGCTCGTGGCCGAACAGTTCGGACTCCAGCAGGTCCTTGGGGATGGCGGCCGTGTTGATGGCCACGAACGGCCCCGCCGAACGCGGTGAATGCTTGTGCAGCGCGCGCGCCACCAGTTCCTTGCCCGAACCCGATTCGCCCGTGATGAGCACGGTCACCTGGCTCTGGCTCAGGCGGCCGATGGCGCGGAAAACGTCCTGCATGGCCGGCGCCTGGCCCAGCATCTCGGGCGCGGCGCTCATGCGCTCCTCGGCCACCTCCTCGCGCTGGCTTTCCTCCACCGCGCGGTGGATCAGCTCCACCGCCTTGGGCAGGTCGAAGGGCTTGGGCAGGTACTCGAAGGCCCCGCCCTGGAAGGCGGACACCGCGCTGTCGAGGTCCGAGAACGCCGTCATGATGATCACGGGCAGCCCGGGCAGGCGCTCCTTGACCTTCTCCAGCAGTTCCAGGCCCGAGCCTCCGGGCATGCGGATGTCGCTCACCAGGATCTGCGGGCCCTCGCTGTCGGACGACGCGGTCTCCGTCAAGGCCTTGAGCACGTCCTGCGGATTCGTGAAGCTGCGCGTGGGCAGGTTCTCGCGCAGCAGCGCCTTCTCGAGCACGAAGCGAATCGACTGGTCGTCGTCCACTATCCAGATCGGCTTCATGTCTGTGTCTTCCCTTTCCTGTGGCGCGGCGTTCGGCGGTCGGTTAGGGCAAGGGGATCAGGATCTTGAAATCCGTTCCCCCTGGCGTGCTCTCGCACTCGATCAGGCCATGGTGCTGCTGCACGAAGGTCTGCGCCAGCGTGAGCCCCAGGCCGGAGCCGCCATCGCGTCCCGATACCAGCGGGAAGAAGATGCGGTCCTTGATCGAGTCTGGCACGCCAGGCCCGTTGTCGATCACATGCAATTCCAATGCCAGCCGGTAGCGCTGCTTGCCGAACGTCACCTGCCGGCCCACGCGCGTGCGGAACACGATGCGCGCGTCCCCCGCCGCGATGCGCTCGCCCAGGGCTTGCGCCGCATTGTGGGCGATGTTGAGCACGGCCTGGATGAGCTGCTCGCGGTCGCCGCGGAACTCCGGGATCGAGGTGTCGTAGTCCCGCACGACCTTCAGGCCCTTGGGAAACTCGGCCAGGATGAGCGAGCGCACCCGCTCGCAGACCTCGTGGATGTTCACGTCGCCCACGACGTGGGGGCGCCGGTGCGGCGCCAGCAGGCGATCCACCAGCGACTGCAGGCGGTCGGCCTCGTGCACGATGACCTGCGTGTACTCGATGAGCTCGCGCGACTCCAGCTCCATCTGCAGCAACTGGGCCGCGCCCCGGATGCCGCCCAGCGGATTCTTGATCTCGTGCGCCAGGTTGCGGATCAGCTCCTTGTTGGCCTGCGCCTGATCGATCAGCCGCTCCTCGCGCTCCTGGCGCGCCTGCTGCTCCAGGGGCAGCAATTCCACCACCACCTCGCCGGGATGGTCGGTCTGCGCCACCACCACGTGCACCGGCAGCGGCTCGTGGTTCAGGCGCTTGAGCCAGGCGTCGTAGCGCAGGGCGGCGAACTGGTTGCCGCTGGCGCCCTGCAAGGCGCTTTCCAGCAGGGCCGGCTCGGTGAAGCAGTCCTGCAGCCGCGTGCCCGAAATGCTGCGGCGGGACATGCCCAGCGCATCTTCGAGGGCCGCGTTGGCGTACGCCACCGCGCCGCGCGAATCGACCACCGCCACCAGGGTGGCCAGCAGGTCGAGCGACTGGAATCGGTGAGGGGCCGACAGCGGCTTGCGCGTGCCGCTGGCAGGAGAGGACGGGCGCTGCGCGTCTGTCGGGAGCCGGGTGGGAGGCGTGGTCTTTTTCAAGCCGCCTATTTTGAGGCAGAACCCGGCGCGCTGGCGGGGCTGCCCACGCGGGCCAGCTCGCGCTGGATGCTGGCCACGTCGCTCTCGGCCCGGCCCACGGCGGCCTTGAGCTCGGCCACCCGGTCCAGGTAGCGCTGGTAATTGCGCGATTCGATGCCCTGCTTCTCCGGCTCGCCGTTGGCGTACTCCTTGCGCGCCTGCGCCAGCCGTTCCTCGGCCCTGCGCAGTTCGGCTTCCAGGATGCGCCGGGCATCGCTGTCGCGGGCGCGCTGCGCGGCCGAGTCGATCCGCTCGCCACCGTTGCGGGTCGTGGCGGCGGGGGGCGTGGCCCGGGCCGCGGGCGGGGCGACCTTGGTGCCTTCGACGATGGTGATGTTGCCGCCCTCCATCACGGTGCACCCGCGCGACTTGGCCACGACGGCGTCGTTGGTGTACTCGTTGCCGCAGCGGTAGATGCGGCCCTGGGCCTGGGCCTGGAAGGCACCCAGCGCCAGCGCGGCCGGCACCAGCCAACGGAAGGGGGCAGAAAACAAGGGACTCGGAACCACGGCAACTCCAGCGGACGGAACGTAGCGGTTGGCGGATGCCAACGGGCGCGGGCCAGTATGACTGAAAAAGCGGGCCAAAAGTGCCCCGGGGACCGAACGGCGGGTTTCAGCCGCCGGACCACGAAAAAGGGACCGCAACGGCGGTCCCTGGCTGGCTGGAAGCGCTCGCCCGGCCCGGCCGGGCGGTCGCGTCACAGGCTGTAGTACATGTCGAATTCGACGGGGTGCGGGGCCATGCGGAAGCGCGTGACCTCGCCCATCTTGAGTTCGATGTAGGCGTCGAGCATGGAATCGGTGAACACGCCCCCCTTGGTCAGGAAGCCGCGGTCCTTGTCGAGGTATTCCAGCGCCTGGTCGAGGCTGTGGCAGACCGTCGGCACCAGCTTGTCTTCTTCCGGCGGCAGGTGGTAGAGGTCCTTGGTGGCGGCTTCGCCCGGGTGGATCTTGTTCTCCACGCCGTCCAGGCCCGCCATCATGAGCGCCGAGAACGCCAGGTAGGGGTTGGCCGAGGGATCGGGGAAGCGAGCCTCGATGCGGCGGCCCTTGGGGTTCGCCACGTAGGGAATGCGGATCGATGCGGAACGGTTGCGGGCCGAATAGGCCAGCTTCACCGGCGCCTCGAAACCAGGCACCAGGCGCTTGTAGGAGTTCGTGCCGGGGTTGGTGATGGCGTTGAGCGCGCGGGCGTGCTTGATGATGCCGCCGACGTAGAACAGGGCGAAATCGCTCAGCCCGGCGTAGCCGTCGCCCGCGAACAGGTTCTTGCCATCCTTCCAGATCGACTGGTGCACGTGCATGCCGGAGCCGTTGTCGCCGGCGTAGGGCTTGGGCATGAAGGTGGCGGTCTTGCCATAGGCGTTGGCCACGTTCCACACCACGTACTTCAGCACCTGGGTCCAGTCGGCGCGCTCCACCAGCGTGCTGAACTTGGTGCCGATCTCGTTCTGGCCCGCGCCCGCCACTTCGTGGTGGAACACCTCGACGGGGATGCCCAGCGATTCCAGGATCAGGGACATCTCGGCGCGCATGTCCTGCGTGCTGTCGACCGGAGGCACGGGGAAGTAGCCGCCCTTGACGGTGGGGCGGTGGCCGCGGTTGCCGCCTTCGAGCTTGGCGCCGCTGTTCCAGGGCGCCTCGTATTCCTCGATCTCGTAGAACACGCGGCCGGGTTCGTTGTTCCAGCGCACGCCGTCGAAGATGAAGAACTCGGGCTCGGGGCCGAAGAAGGCGGTGTCGCCCAGGCCCGAAGCCTTCAGGTAGGCCTCGGCGCGCCGGGCGATGGAGCGTGGGTCGCGGTCATAGGCCTTGCCGTCGCCGGGCTCGATCACGTCGCACTGCAGGAACAGCGTGGTCTCTTCGAAGAAGGGGTCGATGTTGGCGGTGTTGGGATCGGGCATGAGCTGCATGTCGGAAGCCTCGATGCCCTTCCAGCCCGCCACCGATGAGCCGTCGAACGCGTGGCCCGAGCTGAACTTGTCCTCGTCGAAGGCGGAAACCGGCACGGTCACATGCTGCTCCTTTCCGCGGGTGTCGGTGAAGCGGAAGTCGACAAACTTGACTTCGTTGTCCTTCACCATTTGCATCACGTCTGCGACGGTCTTGGCCATCAAATGCTCCTGTAGCTGGGTGAGTTGAGAATTGAAACGACGCTGCCATGAAGCAGTATCCGTGCCACCGGCGAGGCTGGGCGCGCAGCGCCCCCAGGCTCGCATCGAATCCCCGGAGAGCACCATATTGGTGCGGTCGACCGGCGATGTCCACCTTGGTGCATTCTAGGGGCGCACCATTTCGGGGCCCATCTGCGCGCCGTGCCCCCGCAGTCCCTCGATCAGGTCCTGGTAGGCCGAAGCCACCGAGGCGGCCGCCCCTTTGACGCCCAGCTCGATGTGCCGGCCGTACTCGGCGTGGTCCACGCTGGGCAGGCTGAACACCTTGACCGGATAGGTCCGCTCGATCTGCTCCATGAGCGGCGTCAGCGCGGCCTCCATGGCACCAAAGACGATCACGGAACGCTCCAGCCACGCGCCCTGGCGATGCAGGTGCGCATAGGGCCCGTCCAGCACGCCCTCGATCATCGGCCAGGCCATGACCGGGAAGCCCGGCAGGAAATGCACGGTGCCGCCGCCCGGGCCATCGCAACTGAAGCCGGGGATCTTGTTGTAAGGGTTCGGCAGGATGCGCGCGCCCACGGGAAAGACGCCCATGTTGTAGCGATGCACGTTGTCGGGCCGCGTGGGATCGAAGGTCTCCCCGCGCTCGGCGGCCATGTCGCGCATGCGCTCCTCGATCAGATCGCGCGCCTGCGGATGCAGCGCCAGCTCCACCCCCAGGGCGGCAGCGGCGCACTGGCGCGTGTGGTCGTCCGGGGTGGCACCGATGCCGCCGCAGCAGAACACCACGTCGCTGCCCGCGAAGGCATCGCGCAGCGCCACGGTGATGCGCTCTCGCTCGTCGCCCACCACCCGCGCCCAGGACAGCGAGAGCCCGCGCTGCGCGAGCATTTCGATCACCTTGGGCAGGTGCTTGTCGCTGCGCTTGCCCGAGAGGATCTCGTCGCCAACGATGATCAGGCCGAACCCGGTCGTCATGGCGCGGGCTCCGCGGAGGAGGAGGATGGCGCAGGCAGCACCTCGGGCGGCGGAGCAGGCTCGCTCGCGGGAGCCGCGGCCTGCTCGCGCAGGCGCTGCAACAGCGCGAGCGCGAAGTGCGCGAACCAGAGCGAGGCGAACGCGAACACCAGGGTGTAGATCCAGATGGCCACCGGCACGAGCACCGGGGCCAGGGCGATGAACATGGCGCCCGACGCCCAGAGCAGGCTGGGGGCCGCGCCCAGGTAGCCGCTGAGCACGCCCATGAGCAGCAGGCTGCCGCGGTGCTCCTGCATGATGCGTTTGCGCTCCTCGCTGCTGGCGTGCGTGGCCAGCGCGTCGAACGCGAACACGCGGTACGTGAGCCAGCCCCAGATCAGCGGCGGCAGGATCAGCACCAGGGGCGGCACCAGCCACAGCGGCATCGACAGCACGAGCGCCACCACCGCCAGCAGCGTGGAGCCCAGCGACCACAGCACGCTCACCACCAGGGAGCCGCCGTGCTTGCGCTCCAGGCCGGGGAATCGGCGCGTGCCCACGAGCTCCACCATCGCCGGCGTCATGAACATCGCCACCAGCAGCAGGCACAGCAGCACGATCAAGGGCGTGGCGAGCACCAGCACCAGCAGCGGCGCGAACACCACGCGCAGCGAGCCCGCTCCCACCTGCTCCAGCCAGCCCAGGAGCACCTGGACCATGTCGAAGGCCTCCAGCCAGGCCGTGACCGAAGCCACCGCGCCGTCCCAGAAGAAGTAGCCCAGGCCGAACGACAGCACCACCATCAGGATCAGCGGCAGGAACGAGAGCGCGATCACGCGCGGATGCGCGCAGTACGCCACCGCGCGCCAGAAGGAATCGAAGAGCAGGGACATGGCGGCAAGAATACATCCATTCCAGCGCCGCCCCCGGCCGGCGCGCGGCTACGATTCGCTTCATGAAACGACGCATCGACATCGAAGGCACCGGCCTGGAAGTGGCGCATCTTCGCGGCGCCGGGGCGGATCGCGCCCCGCTGGTGTTCCTGCACGAAGGCCTGGGCAGCGTGGCCATGTGGCGCCAGCGCGGACGCGACTGGCCCGCCGAGCTGTGCACGGCCGCCGGGCGCGAAGGCTGGCTCTATTCAAGGCGGGGCTACGGAGCGTCCGACCCCATCCCCGACGTGCGCGGCGAGCCCGATGCGTCCGGCTTCTGGTCCACCGGGCGCCACGGACCCGACTACATGCACCGCGAAGCCTGGCAGGTGCTGCCCACGCTCCTGTCGGCGCTCGGCATCACCAGGCCGCCCGTGCTGGTCGGACACTCCGACGGCGCGACCATCGCGCTGCTCTACGCCAGCCGGCATCCGGTCGCCGCCTGCGTGGCCATGGCGCCGCACGTCGTGGTGGAAGACGTCGCGCTGCAAGCCATCGGACAGGCGCGCCGCCTGTACGAACGCGATCCCGAGGTTGAAAGCGGGCTGCGCCACCGCCTGTCGCGCCACCACGCCGACGTGGACAACGCCTTCTGGCAATGGAACGACGTCTGGCTCAGCCCCGCCTTTGCCCGGTTCGACATCCGCCCCGACTGCCGCCGCATCCAGACGCCGCTGCTGCTGGTGCAGGGCGTCGACGACGAATACGGCACGCTCGAGCAATTGCGGGCGATCGAGGCCGCCGTGCCCCATGCCCGCAGCGTCGAACTCGCCGACTGCGGCCACAGCCCGCATCGCGACCAGCCCGACGCCCTGACCGCAACGGTGCTGCCCTTTCTCGCCGGCGTGGCCTGAACCGCCCGTATCGCGCAAAGGGCGGGCAAACACCAAGAAATTCACACCAGAATCGTGCATCGCAAGCCACAGAGCCCCCCGCTTTCGCGGCAAACCTCTACACTTTGATACAAATCGACCGTCCGAACCGCCACCACCATGAACAACTGGACCCATCCATGGCTGCTTGCCGTGCTCGCGCCCGCCCTGCTGGCACTGGGCGCGCTGGCGCACCGCTGGTGGATGGCCCGGCAGGCGCGCGAACGCCGGCGGCTGCCTAAGCACTGGCCGCTGAGCACGCGCGCCCTGGCCAACAGCGAGGAAGCCCGTGTCTGGCATTGGCTGGCCCGCGCGTTCTACGACCAGCACGTCATGATCAAGCTGCCCGTGACGCGCTTCACCCTGCCCCGCAACAAGGAGCAGGGCATGGAGTGGTACAAGCTGCTCGGCGGCGTCTACTGCACCTTCACCGTCTGCCGCTCCGACGGCCGGGTGCTGGGCTGCCTGGACGTGCCCGGCAGCGCCGGCCTGCCCCGCAGCACCCGCACGCTCAAGCACTCGCTCCTGACCCATTGCGGCCTGCCCTACTGGGTCGTGCGCTCCAACAGCCTGCCCACGGTGGCCGAGATCCGCGCCGAGTTTCTGGGTGAATCCACGCTGAGCCAGTCCATGCGCGAACGCGAAATGGAAGAACGGGCCATCATCGCCGCGCAGGCCAACCTGCGCACCGCGCTCACCCGCCAGCGCAGCAGCCGCAACAGCGATTTCGGCCCGCTGTCCAACTGGCCCAACAGCACCACCGGCGAGTCCCGCAGCGATTTCCCGCGCAGCGACTTCAATTCCCAGTGGCCGGAAAACTCTTTCCTCATGCCACTGGACAGCCGCAAGGGCGATCTGCTCTAGGCTCGCAGAAGCATTCCCGGCGAAAGGCCCGCGGCCCTACTGCACGTCGAAGTCGGACGGAGGCAGCCCGCACGCATGCCGCGCATGCATGGCCAGGAAAGCGCGCTCGAGCTGGCCGGCGAAGCCGGCGGTATCGAACAGGGGCGCGTCGTCACGTGCGGCCCGCAGCCGCTCGCGCAAGGCCGCCAGGCGCTCGGGCGCCTGCAACAGCGATTGCGCGAGCCCGGCATACGCCTCCAGCGATGACGTGACCAGTTCGCGCATACCCACCGCGTTCAGCAGGCTGGCGCCCACCCGCGAGGCGAACGAATGCCCCATGCAGGTGATGTGGGGCACGCCGGCCCACAGCGCATCGCTCGCCGTGGTGTGCGCGTTGCAGGGCAAGGTCTCCAGGCTCAGGTCGGCGAGCTGAAGGCGCGCCAGGTGCAGCGGCAGGTCCAGCGGCGGGGCGAACACCAGCCGCGACGGGTCCACGCCGTGCTCGGCGGCACGCTGGCGCAGATTCGCCGCGGCCGCGTCGTGCGTCTTCAGCAGCCACAGCACGCTGCCCGGCGTTCTTGCCAGCAAGCCCATCCACAGCGCCCACACCTCGGCGGTGAGCTTGAAACTGTTGTTGAAGCTGCACAGCACCAGGCCCTCGTCGGGAAGGCCATGGGCCGCGCGGCGCGGCGGCGTGGCATCGATCGGGCGCCGGTCGTCGTTGGGCTGGTAGCAGTGCGGCAGGTAGGCCACCGCCTCGGTGCAATGCGCCCGCTGCACCTCGCCCATCACGACGCGGTCGGCCAGCAGGTAGTCGTAACACGGGGACCCCATGGTCCCGGGGTACCCGAGCCAGCTCACCTGCAGTGGCGCGGCCCGGTGCGCGAAGATGCCCGGGCGGCTGTCGCGCGTCATTCCCTTGAGGTCCACCGCGACGTGCACCCCCATCTCCCGGCACAGCGCCGCCACCGCGGCGTCCGGCCTCTCGCACACATCGATCCAGCGATCGGCGGCCTTCTCCAGGCGTTGCCGCATCGCATCCTCGCGCGGCGCGGCGCAGTTCAGCAGCAGCACCTCCACCACGTCGCGGTCATGGTGCTCCAGCACCCCCGCCAGCAGGTAGGCCGTGGCATGGTTGTAGAAATCACTGGACACATAGGCCACCCGCAGGCGCTCGCCCGCCGCCAGCGGGTGAGCGCCTGCGGGCGGCCCGCTCACCGGCGGGTGCAGCTTCGCCATCCACGTCGCAGCCACCGACCGGTGCAGGGCCGGATCGTCGTACAGCACCACGCTCGCGAACGGCTCCAGCGCGGGCTCACCACGCAGCGCGCGCTGGCGCAGGGTTTCCAGTTCGGACGCCGCCGGCGCTTCGCCCTCCATCAGCGGCAGCCCCTGAGGCGACCAATCGCACAGTTGCCTTGCCAGGAACGTCCGCAGGCAGGCCACGAACGGCGCCCCGGGCCGGCGACGCTCCAAGGCCGTGAAAGCCGACAGCGCCCGATCGAACGCGCCGGCCACGAGGAACGCGTTCGCCTGCTCCTGCAAGGCGCCCATGTGGTCTGGCTCCAGGCGCAGCGCCTCGCTCGCCTCCCTGCCCGCCCTGCCATGCTCGCCCAATGCCCGCCAGGCCAGCGCCCGCCCGAAATGAGCTTCCGCCTGGTCCGGGAGCAGCAACAGCGAACGGTCGAACGCCTGGATCGCGCGGACCGCGTCCTGGGCCATGCACAGCGCCTGCCCCAGGTTGAACCACGCCCGCGCGTCCCTCGGGTTGCGGCGAAGCACCTCCCCCAACGCCTGGATGGCTTCGCCCGCAGACCGCCTCGCCAGCGCCACCGCCGCCTGCAAATGCAGCACATCCGAATCCTCCGGGCGATGCGCCAACAGCACCGGGAGCACCGCCTGCACCTGCGCGATGTCACCCGCCCGCAACATGTCCAGCGCCCGGGCATACAAGGACTCCGCCTGAAAAGGGTTCTTGTCCAGCAGGCCGGAAGGGCCCCGAAGGGGTCGAGGGGTATCAGGCGTCATTGCGGGCTCCGGGCGGCGCTGACGCGAATGTAGGCAGGTACACCCCGGCCTGCGCGAACCAGGTACCGAGTGCGGCCACCAGGGGACCAACCGAGCGTCTGGCGGCCTGAAGCCGGCACCCTACCCCGGCCTCGCTTACCGGTTTTCCCCTTTGCTCATCAGCGAGGCCACTTCCTCGGGTTTCAGCCAGCGCCACCGCCCCGGCGGCAGTTCGGCGGGCTCGAGCACCAGTGCGCCCACCGCGGACCGGTGCAGCGACTCCACACGGTTGCCCACCGCCGCCACCATGCGCTTGACCTGGTGGTACTTGCCCTCGGTAAGGGTCAGGCGCAGATGGCGCTCGCCAAGCGCGGCGCAGGCCTGCGCGCGCACCGGCCTGGGATCGTCGTCCAGCACCACGCCTTCGAGCAGGCGGCTCACCTGCCGCGGGTCCAGCGGATGCTTCACCTGCGCTTCGTACACCTTGGGCACGTGGTGGCGCGGCGACGTCATGCGGTGGATGAACTTGCCGTCGTCGGAGAGCAGCAGCAGGCCGGTGGTGTCGTGGTCCAGCCGGCCCACCGCCTGCACACCCGCGGCCGCCCCACCCCCGCGCGTGCGCAGGGGCCCTGGCAGCAAGGTGTAGACGCTGGGGTGGGCGCCGGGCTTCTGGGAGCACTCGAAGCCCGCGGGCTTGTGGAGCATGAGGTAGGCCAGCGCGTGGTAGTGCCAGCGTTGGCCCTGCACGTGGAACACCAGCCCCGCCGGGTCGAACCGCTCGGCCGGATCGGCGCAGGCCCTGCGATCCTCCCCCACCGTCACCAGCCCTTGCTGGACGAGGCCGGCACAGACTCGGCGCGTGCCGAAGCCCTGCGAAAAAAGAATCTCCTGCAACTGCATCATGGTGCCGGGATTGTCGCCGCGCAGCCTGCCTTCACGGGCGTGGCAAAGGCATTGGCGGATGCCTCGGCACAGGATGCATCTGGCTGTGACATACCTCATGCGCCGACACCGGCCAGAATTCGGCCGGTGTCGGGCGATTTGACGTTTGGTGGAGCTGGGGGGAATTGAACCCCCGTCCGCAAGCCTTCTTCGCGCAGTTCTACATGTGTAGCCGTCTGTTTTGGGTCTCGCCGCCCGAGTCGCGCAGTGGCACGCTAAACGGGAAGCCAGCATCCTTGGATCTCACCCTGCGCCAAGGTGCCCGGCGCAGAGCCAGCCGATGTGAATGTCCTCGCAGCCGGGAGGTCTTGCGACCCCCTTGCCCAGCCCATCGGCCTGCTGTTGCGAGGCTCACCGGTGTTTAAGCGGCGAGTGCGAAACGTTCGTCGTTTGCAGTTGGTTTGTTTCTGCGGATTAACGAGGTGACAGAACCTCGACATGCCCTGCTGCGTGTCCGAACCCACGTCGAAACCAGTACAGCCCCAAGCGCCCAAGTTTAAGGCAGTTCCAGCAATTTCAAGAGTTCGAGGGGAGAAGACACCTCGGCGCTCGCCTGCCATGAGCGAACGTCGGCGCCCACGCCCAGGTAGCCATAGCGCGCGGCCACCGTTGGCATGCCGGCGGCGCGTCCGGCGACGATGTCGCGCTCGTCGTCGCCCACGTAGATGCAATCCGGCGGCGACACGCCCATGCGCCTGGCCGCCTCCAGCAGCGGGGCCGGATGCGGCTTGGCGTGCGGCGTGGTGTCACCGCTCACGATGGCCGAGGCGGTGGCGAACAGCTCGATGGACCGGGTGATGGGCAAGGTGAACCGCTCGGCCTTGTTGGTCACCACGCCCCAGGCGATGCCATGGCCGCGCAGCGACCCGATCAGGGCCGAAACGTCGTCGAAGGGCCGGGTCCGGGCCATCAGGCAGGCCGTGTACTCGACGAAGAACTCCTCTCTCAGCGCCGCATAGTCGGCATGGTCCGGGGTGACCGCGAAAGCGGCGTGCAGCATGCCCCGCGCCCCGGAACCCGCCAGCGGCCGATACCGGTCCAGGGGCAGCGCGGGCAAGCCCCGGCGCAGCCGCATGCCGTCCGCCGCCGCACCCAGGTCGGGCGCGCTGTCGATCAGGGTGCCATCCAGATCGAACAGCACCGCGCGCACGCCGCGAAAGACCGGGGTCGCCATGGACTACGGCCTGCGCGTGGCCAGCAGGTAGTTCACGCTGGTGTCGCCGCTGAGCCAGTAGTGGCGGGTCAGCGGGTTGTATTCCATGCCGCGGGTGTGCAGGAGATCCAGGCCCGCGGCGCGGCAATGGGCGGCCAGCTCGCTGGGCCGGATGAACTTGGCGAATTCATGCGTGCCCTTGGGCAGCATCTGCAACACGTACTCCGCCCCCAGGATCGCGAACAGGAACGCCTTGGGGTTGCGGTTGATCGTGGAGAAGAAGACCCAGCCACCGGGCTTGACCAGCGTGGAGCAGGCCTTGACGATGGAAGCTGGGTCGGGCACGTGCTCGAGCATTTCCATGCAGGTCACCACGTCGAACTCACCGGGGCGCTCCCGCGCGAGCGCCTCGGCGCTGATTTCCTCGTATTGCACATGGGGGGTGCCGGCTTCCAGGGCATGCAACTGGGCCACGCGCAGCGCCTTGACCGACAGGTCGATCCCGAGCACGCGAGCGCCCTTGCGGGCCATGGCGTCGGCAAGGATGCCGCCCCCACAGCCCACGTCGACCACCGCGGCGTCCTTCAACGACACCATGCTCTCGATCCAGTCCAGCCGCAGCGGGTTGATCTGGTGCAGCGGGCGGAACTCGCTGTCGGGGTCCCACCACCGGTGCGCCAGGTCGGAGAACTTGGCCAGTTCGGCGGGGTCGGCGTTGATGTGGGGGTTCATGAACGGATTATCGCCACCCAAAAGAAAACCGCGCCGAAGCGCGGTTTCCGTGGAGGTCAAGAGGGACGGGATCAGTTCCTGCGGGTACCGACCACTTCCACTTCCACGCGGCGGTTCTTGGCACGGCCTTCGCGGGTGGCGTTGTCGGCCACCGGCTGGGTCAGGCCCTTGCCTTCGGTGTAGATGCGGTTGCTTTCGATGCCCTTGCTCACCAGATAGGCCTTCACGGCTTCGGCGCGGCGGACGGACAGGCCCTGGTTGTAGCCGGCAGGGCCGGTGGAGTCGGTGTGGCCGACGGCGATCACCACTTCCAGGGCGATGCCGGACACCTTGCCAGCCAGATCGTCCAGCTTGGCCTTGCCTTCGGGCTTGAGGACGGCCTTGTCGAAATCGAAGAATGCATCGGCGGCATAGGTCACCTTGGAGGCGACGGGGGCCGGTGCGGGCGCCGGGGCGGGTGCCGGAGCAGGCGCCGGAGCCGGGGCGGGTGCCGGAGCGGGAGCAGGCGCCGGAGCCGGTGCGGGGGCGGCCACGGGCACGATGGCGCCGTCGCAACCTTGTGCGGCGGTCGCAGGCGTCCAGCTCGCATCGCGCCAGCAGAGTTCGTTGGTGCCGTTCTTCCAAACCGCCTCGCCGGTGCCATTGCGCCAGTTGTCGATGGTTTGTGCGCCGGCGGCGGTTGCCATGGCGGCGGTTGCAAACAGCATTGCCACTTTGTTGAGTTTTTTCATGGTTTTCCTCTATATAAGCCGCAGACGGAACTGCGTGACAAGAACGACGCTTGTAGTGACCACCACTAAAAACGCTGAATTTATTGTGCCACAAGCGCGCATACCCCAACCGGTGGTCCCCGGGCGTCACTTCCGGCGCTAACACCCCGTTGCGTCATTCGTTGTCGTGGCACAACAAAACGGCCCGACAGGGACGCCACGGGGCGCACCTTAAAATGACGGGTTGCCTCTCGGCCCATACCTTGCTTTATAGCCACCGTACATGACACAGTTCGCCAAAGAGACCCTGCCCATCAGTCTTGAAGAGGAGATGCGGCGAAGCTATCTCGACTACGCGATGAGTGTGATCGTGGGCCGCGCCCTGCCCGATGCCCGGGACGGCCTCAAGCCCGTGCACCGCCGCGCGCTGTATGCGATGCACGAGCATAACAACGACTGGAACCGGCCGTTCAGGAAGAGCGCCCGCATCGTGGGCGACGTGATGGGTAAATACCACCCGCACGGCGACAGCGCGATCTACGACACCATCGTGCGCATGGCCCAGCCGTTTTCGCTGCGCCACATGCTGGTCGATGGCCAGGGCAACTTCGGTTCGGTCGACGGCGACAACGCCGCGGCCATGCGCTACACCGAAATCCGCCTGACCAAGATCGCGCACGAAATGCTGGTCGATATCGACAAGGAAACGGTCGATTTCATTCCCAACTACGACGGTTCGCTGCAAGAGCCTTCCGTGCTGCCCTCGCGCTTGCCGAACCTGCTGGTCAACGGCTCGGCCGGCATCGCGGTGGGCATGGCCACCAACGTTCCGCCGCACAACCTCAACGAGGTGGTGGATGCCTGCCTGCATCTCCTGAAGAACCCGGAAGCGTCCATCGACGAGCTGATGGAGATCGTGCCGGCGCCCGATTTCCCCACCGCCGGCATCATCTACGGCGTCAGCGGCGTGAAGGACGGCTACCGCACCGGCCGGGGCCGCGTCGTCATGCGCGCCAAGTGCCATTTCGAGGACATCGACAAGGGCCAGCGCCAGGCCATCATCGTCGACGAGCTGCCTTACCAGGTCAACAAGAAGACCCTGCAGGAGCGCATCGCCGAACTGGTTCACGAGAAGAAGATCGAGGGCATCAGCCACATCCAGGACGAGTCGGACAAGTCCGGCATGCGCCTGGTGATCGAACTCAAGCGCGGCGAAGTGCCGGAGGTCGTGCTCAACAACCTCTACAAGCAGACCCAGTTGCAGGACACCTTCGGCATCAACATGGTGGCCCTGGTGGACGGCCAGCCGCAGCTCTGCAACCTGAAGGACCTGATCCAGGTGTTCCTGGAGCACCGCCGCGAAGTGGTGACGCGCCGCACGGTGTTCAACCTGCGCAAGGCGCGCGAACGCGGCCACGTGCTTGAAGGCCTGGCGGTGGCGCTGGCCAACATCGACGAGTTCATCCGCATCATCCGCGACTCCCCCACCCCGCCGGTGGCCAAGGCCGAACTGATGGCCCGCCCCTGGGACAGCCAGCTCGTGCGCGAGATGCTCACCCGCACGCGCGCCGATGGCGGCGTGGTCAATGCCGACGACTACCGCCCGGACGGCCTGGAGAAGGCCTTCGGCATGGGTGCCGACGGGCTCTATCGCCTGTCCGAAACGCAGGCCCAGGAAATCCTGCAGATGCGTCTGCAGCGCCTGACCGGGCTGGAGCAGGACAAGATCGTGGCCGAATACAAGGAGGTCATGGGCGAGATCGACGATCTGCTGGACATCCTGTCGAAACCCGAACGCGTCTCGATCATCATCGGGGACGAACTCACCGCCGTGAAGCAGGAGTTCGGACAGACCAAGCTCGGCGCGCGCCGCAGCGAGATCGAGCACAACGCGCAGGACCTGGCCACCGAAGACCTGATCACGCCGACCGACATGGTGGTCACGCTCAGCCACAGCGGCTACATCAAGAGCCAGCCGCTTTCGGAGTACCGGGCCCAGAAGCGCGGCGGGCGAGGCAAGCAGGCCACGGCCACCAAGGAAGACGACTGGATCGACCAGCTCTTCATCGCCAACACCCACGACTACATCCTGTGCTTCTCCAACCGCGGCCGGCTCTACTGGCTCAAGGTCTGGGAGGTGCCGGCGGGTTCGCGCGGCTCGCGCGGGCGGCCGATCGTCAACATGTTCCCGCTGCAAGAAGGCGAGAAGATCAACGTGGTGCTGCCGCTCACGGGCGAGATGCGCAGCTTCCCCTCGGACCGCTATGTGTTCATGGCCACGTCCATGGGCACGGTGAAGAAGACGGCGCTCGACGAATTCAGCAATCCGCGCAAGGCCGGCATCATCGCCGTCGACCTCGATGCCGGCGATTTCCTGATCGGCGCGGCGCTCACCGACGGGCAGCACGACGTGATGCTGTTCAGCGACGGCGGCAAGGCCGTGCGCTTCGACGAGAACGACGTGCGGCCCATGGGCCGCAACGCGCGAGGCGTGCGCGGCATGCTGATCGAGGACACCCAGAGCGTGATCGCCATGCTGGTGGCCGAGGACGAGGACCAGAGCGTGCTGACCGCCACCGTCAACGGCTACGGCAAGCGCACCCCCATCACCGAATACACCCGGCATGGCCGGGGCACCAAGGGCATGATCGCGATCCAGCAAAGCGAGCGCAACGGCAAGGTCGTGGCGGCCACGCTGGTGCACGCGGACGACGAAATCATGCTCATCACCGACAAGGGCGTGCTGGTGCGCACGCGCGTCTCGGAAATCCGCGAGATGGGCCGCGCCACCCAGGGCGTGACCCTGATCGCGCTGGACGAAGGCGCCGAACTCTCGGGCCTGCAGCGCATCGTGGAAAACGATGCCAACGCGCCGGAAGCCGGTGAAGACGAAGAGCCGGGCGGCGCGTCGTGACGCCGCGGCCCTACAACTTTTCCGCTGGTCCGGCGGCCATGCCGGCCGAAGTGCTGCAGCAGGCCGCCAGCGAAATGCTGGACTGGCAGGGCAGCGGCATGAGCGTGATGGAGATGAGCCATCGGGGCCAGGAATTCGGCCGGATCCTGAAGGCCGCGCAAGCCGATCTGCGCGAACTGCTCGCGGTGCCCGACCATTTCCAGATCCTGTTCATGCAGGGCGGCGGCCTGGGCGAGAACGCCATCGTGCCCCTGAACCTCTCGCGCGGCCAGGCGGTGGATTTCGTGATCACCGGCGGCTGGAGCCTGAAGTCGCTGAAGGAAGCGCGCCGCTACTGCCAGCCAGCCGTGGCGGCCAGCAACGAGGCCGACGGGCACACCAGCCTGCCGGACCCGGCCACGTGGCGGCTTTCGCGCGGCGCGAGCTATGTGCACCTGTGCAGCAACGAGACCATCCATGGCATCGAGGTGCACGAACTCCCGGACCTCGCCGCGCTGGGCTCCGACGCGCCCCTGGTGATCGACTTTTCCTCCCACGTGGCCTCGCGCCCGGTGGACTGGTCGCGCGTCGGCCTGGCGTTCGGGGGCGCTCAGAAGAACCTCGGGCCGGCCGGCCTCACGGTGGTGGTGGTGCGCGAGGACCTGATCGGGCATGCGCTGCCGATCTGCCCGAGCGCGTTCGACTACCGCACCGTGGCGGACAACCAGTCCATGTACAACACGCCGCCGACGTTCGCCATCTACATGGCCGGCCTCACCTTCCAGTGGCTCAAGCGCCAGACCGAAGGAAACCTGAGCGGCGTGGCGGCCATGGAGGCACGCAACACCGCCAAGGCCGCCCTGCTCTACGACTACATCGACCGGTCCCCGTTCTATTTCAACCGGGTGGCCCCGCACTGCCGCTCGCGCATGAACGTGCCGTTCTTCCTGCGCGACGAATCGCGCAACGACGCCTTCCTGGCCGGCGCCAGGGCCGCCGGCCTGCTGCAGCTCAAGGGCCACAAGTCGGTGGGCGGCATGCGGGCCAGCCTCTACAACGCCATCCCCCTCGAAGGCGTGCAGGCGCTGGTGGACTACATGCGGCGATTCGAACAAACACAGGCCTGAACACGATGACCCAACCCACCCAGTCCGAGGCCCTGGCGAAGCTGCGCGTGCAGATCGACGCGCTGGACCAGCAACTGCTCTCCCTGCTCAACCAGCGCGCGCACGTGGCCGAGCAGGTCGGTGACATCAAGCGCGCCGAGGGTTCACCGTTCTTCCGCCCCGATCGGGTGGCGCAGGTCATCGAAAAGATCCAGGGCGCCAACCAGGGTCCGCTGCTCAACCAGCACGTGGCTTCGATCTGGCGCGAGATCATGTCGGCCTGCCTGGCGCTGGAAGCGCCTCAGCGCGTGGCGGTGCTCGGGCCGCAAGGCACGTTCTGCGAACAGGCCGCCATCGAGTTTTTCGGCGGTGCGGCCAACCTGATCTACTGCGCGAACTTCGACGAGGTGTTCCACGCCACCGCGGCCGGCACGGCGCAGTTCGGCGTGGTCGGCATGGAAAACTCCACCGAAGGCGTGGTGGCGCGGTCGCTGGACCTGTTCCTGCGCTCGCCCGTGCACGTGGTGGGCGAAGTGAGCCTGCTGATCCGGCACAACCTGCTGCGCCAGTTGAACCACCTCGAAGGCATCGAGGTCGTCATGGCGCACCCCCAGGCCCTGGCCCAGTGCCAGAACTGGCTCACGCAGCACCTGCCCAACGCCGAGCGGCGCGCGGTGTCCAGCAACGCGGAAGGCGCCCGGCTGGCGTCGGAAAACCCGGCCTGGGCCGGCCTGGCGAGCGAACGCGCCGCCGCCCAGTTCGGCCTGCACATCGTGGCCCACGCGATCCAGGACGAGGCCTACAACCGCACGCGCTTCGCCGTGATCGCCCTGCCCCAGACGCTGGCCATGCCGCCGGCCTCGGGCCGCGACTGCACCAGCCTGGTGGTATCGGTGCCCAACCGGCCCGGGGCCGTGCACGACCTGCTGGTGCCGCTCAAGAACAATGGCGTTTCCATGACGCGCTTCGAGTCACGCCCGGCCAAGTCCGGTCAATGGGAGTACTACTTCTACATCGACATCGCCGGCCACCCTTCACAACCCCACGTGGCCGCCGCGCTGCAGGAATTGCAGGGGCTGTGCGCGTTCTACAAAGTGTTGGGTGCCTACCCGGTGAATGAATGATGTTTGAACAACTGGGATTGATCGGTTGCGGCTTGATGGGCGGCTCGTTTGCGCTCGCCCTCAAGCGCGCGGGCCTCGTCAAACGGGTGGTGGGCTACAGCAAGTCGCCCTCCACCACCGAGCGCGCGCGCCAGCTCGGCGTCATCGACGTCGAGGCGCCTTCCGCGCTGTTGGCGGTCTCGGGCGCCGACCTGGTGCTGCTGGCCGTGCCGGTGGCGGCCACCGAGGCCACCTTCAAGGCGATCCGCCACCTGGTGCGGGGCGATGTCCTGATCATGGACGTGGGCTCCACCAAGCGCGAGGTGATCGATGCGGCGCGGCGGGTGCTGCGCGACCAGGTGGGCGTGTTCGTGCCGGCGCACCCCATCGCGGGCAAGGAAGTGGCGGGCGTGGACCACGCGGACGCCGACCTCTACCACGGCCGCCAGGTCATCCTCACGCCGATCGAGCGCACGCTGGCGCCCCAGCTGGAAAAGGCCCAGCAGCTCTGGACCGCCCTGGGCTGCCAGGTCAAGCAGATGACGCCCGAGGCGCACGACGCCGCCTATGCCGCGGTGAGCCATTTGCCCCACCTGGTCGCCTTCGCGCTGATGAACGCGATCCAGGGCCAAGCCGCCGGCCAGGATTTCCTGTCGCTGGCGGGCCCGGGCTTCCGCGACTTCACCCGGATCGCCGCCAGCGAGCCAGCGGTCTGGCGCGACATCCTCATGTCCAACCGGGAAGAGCTGCTGTCCCAGTCGCGTCATTTCCAGCGCGCGCTGCACGCGCTGGAGACCGCGGTCAACGCCGGCAATCCCGACGCCCTGGAGGCCCTCATCGAGCAGGCCAGCCATGCGCGCGCGCGCTGGCGCATGACCGCCATCAAGCCCCGCGGCTGAGCGCGCGCCCCCGCCGCGCCCAGCCCGCCTCCCCACGCGCATGTTTCCCATCGATCACCTCGACATTCCGCCCCTGTGCGGCGCGGGCGGCCACGTGCGGCTGCCCGGCTCCAAGAGCATCTCCAACCGGGTGCTGCTGCTGGCCGCGCTGAGCACCGGCCACACCGACGTGCTGGACCTGCTCGACTCGGACGACACCCGCGTGATGCTCGAGGCCCTGGCCCGGCTCGGCTGCCGCATCGAAGACCGCCCCGACGGCGCGCTGCGCGTGCACGGACTGGGCGGACAGTTGCCCAACCCCCAGGCCTCGCTGTTCCTCGGCAACGCCGGCACCGCCATGCGCCCGCTCACCGCCTCGCTCGCCCTGCTGGCGGCGCGGCACGCGGGCGCCTTCGAGCTGCGCGGCATCCCCCGGATGCACGAACGCCCCATCGGCGACCTGGTCGACGCGCTGCGTCAACTCGGCTGCCCGGTGCAATGCCTGGAGCAGGAGGGCTATCCGCCCCTGCGGCTCGGCGATGGCCAGGTCCATGCCCTGAAGCTCGACCAGCCGATCCGCGTGCGCGGCGACGTCTCCAGCCAGTTCCTCACCGCCCTCCTGCTCGCGCTGCCCCTGGTGGCGCAGCAGCAGGACGTGGTCATCGAGGTCGTCGGCGAACTGATCTCCCGGCCCTACATCGAGATCACCCTCAACCTGCTGGAACGCTTCGGCGTGTCCGTGCGGCGCGAGCAATGGCAGCGCTTCACCATTCCCGCGGGCAGCGGCTACCGTTCACCCGGGCAGATCGCGGTCGAGGGCGACGCGTCCTCCGCCAGCTACTTCATCGCGCTCGGGGCCATCGCGCCCGCCGCGCCGGGCACCGACGGCATCACCATCGAAGGCGTGGGGCTGTCCTCCATCCAGGGCGACATCCGCTTCGTCGAGGCCGCGCGCCAGATGGGCGCGGACATCACGGGCGAGGCCAACCGCCTGCACATCCGGCGCGGCATCTGGCCGCTGCAGGCGATCGACCTCGACTGCAACCACATCCCGGACGCCGCCATGACGCTGGCCGTGATGGCCCTCTACGCGCAAGGCACGACCACGCTGCGCAACATCGCGAGCTGGCGTGTGAAGGAGACCGACCGCATCGCGGCCATGGCCAACGAATGCCGCAAGCTCGGCGCCACGGTGGAGGAAGGCGCCGACTTCATCCGCATCACGCCGCCGGCCAACGCCGGGCAGTGGCGCACCGAGGCCATCCACACCTACGACGACCACCGCGTGGCCATGTGCTTCTCGCTGGCCGCGTTCAACCCGGCCAGCCTGCCGGTGCGCATCGCCGACCCCAAGTGCGTCGGCAAGACCTTTCCCGACTATTTCGAGACCCTGTTCCAGGTCTGCCGCGCGCAGACCCGGCACATCCCCGTCATCTGCGTGGACGGGCCTTCGGCTTCCGGCAAGGGCACGCTGTCCGCGGAGGTGGCCGCCCGGCTGGGCTACCACCTGCTCGATTCCGGCGCGCTGTACCGGCTGGTGGGCCTGGCGGCGGAAAAGGCCGGCCTGTCCACCACCGACGAAGACCTGAAGGACCCGCGCCAGGCCGCGCGCGTGGGCCAGATCGCCGCCCACCTGAAGGTGCGTTTCGAAAACCTGCAGACCTGGCTCGACGGCGTGGACGTCACCGACGCCCTGCGCAGCGAGGCCGCGGGCATGGCCGCCTCCCGCGTCTCGGGGGTGCCGGCCGTGCGGCAGGCCCTGCTCGACCTGCAGCACGGCTTCCGGCGCCTGCCCGGCCTGGTCGCCGACGGGCGCGACATGGGTACGGTGATCTTTCCCGACGCCCCGCTGAAGGTATTCCTGACCGCCTCCGTCGAGCAACGCGCCGAGCGGCGCCATAAACAGTTGATTTCAAAGGGAATTGCTGCTAACATCGACAGTCTTTTGGCGGACCTGCGGGCGCGCGATCAGCGGGATGCTTCCCGGATGCACGCACCCCTCAAGCCCGCCGAAGATGCCCTGGAACTGGACAACTCCGGGCTGGACATCGAGCAATCGGTCCAGCAGGTGCTTGACTGGTGGCAGGGCAGGACGGTGTTTTCAGGTTCCTGAATCCACCGCCCGCCGGCCCGAAAACCTTGGCCCAGACGGCACCGCCGGGCGTTCCCTGCCCGCATGCCCGATGGTTCTTTCAATTAACCCGCGGCGTTTCGCGCCGCCCATGTCAATACCGCCCAACCGTCGCATCCGTTTCAGCCGCCTGCCCGTGGTTGTTGCACCGACGCTGAGTGGTTCTAGGAAATTCAATGTCTGAATCTTTTGCCGCCCTGTTCGAAGAGTCCCTCAAACGCGCCGAAATGCGCTCGGGCGAAGTCATCACCGCCGAGGTCGTTCGCATCGAACACAGCCACGTGGTGGTCAACGCCGGTCTGAAGTCGGAAGCCTATGTGCCGCTGGCCGAATTCAAGAACGACCAGGGTGAACTCGAAGTGCAGGTGGGCGATTTCGTGGCCGTGGCCATCGACTCCGTCGAAAACGGCTTCGGCGACACCCTGCTCTCGCGCGACAAGGCCAAGCGCCTGGCCTCCTGGATGTCCCTGGAGAAAGCCCTGGAATCCGGCGAATTCGTCACCGGCACCACCTCCAGCAAGGTCAAGGGCGGCCTCAAGGTCATGGTCAACGGCATCAGCGCCTTCCTGCCGGGCTCGCTGGTCGACAGCCGCCCCACCAAGGACCTCACCCCCTACGAGAACAAGACCCTGGAATTCAAGGTCATCAAGCTCGACCGCAAGCGCAACAACGTGGTGCTGAGCCGCCGCGCCGTGGTGGAAGCCTCCATGGGCGAAGAGCGCGCCAAGCTGATG
>JBBCJV010000008.1:0-256482 GCA_037190565.1 Burkholderiaceae bacterium | reverse complement strand
CTACCAGGACGCACTCAGCTCCCTGAACCCGGCCATGCTCATCCGCTCGCAGATGAAGCAGCTCACCTCGCGCGGCGGCACCCGCACCGCAGAGGAGCTGCTGGAACTCGTGGGTCTCGACCCGAAGCGCACGCTCGCGTCGTACCCGCACGAGCTCTCCGGCGGACAGCGCCAGCGCGTGCTGATCGCCATGGCTCTCACCCGCAACCCGCGACTGGTCATCGCCGACGAGCCCACGACGGCGCTCGACGTCACGATACAGGGGCAGATTCTGTTCGAAGTACAGAAGCTCTGCCGCGAGTCGGGCACGGCGCTGATCTGGATCACGCATGACCTGGCCATCGTTTCCGGGCTGGCCGACCGCCTGGCCGTCATGTATGCGGGCCGCATCGTCGAAACCGCCGCCACTCCGGAGATCGTGGGCGGGGCGCGCCACCCTTACACGCATGGGCTGATATCCTCGATTCCCTCGATACATACCCGCGGCAAAGAGCTGTTCCAGATTCCCGGCTCCACGCCGTCCTTGCTGAATCTTCCCCAAGGCTGCCCCTTCCAGGCAAGGTGCTATCGCGCCAGCAGTTCGTGCGTGCAGGATCCGCCCTTCGAGCAGGTCGGCCCCGGCCATTGGGCCGCCTGTTGGCACCAGGGGGTGCAGGCATGAGCGGACAGGAAGTCATCCTTGGCTTGCGCAATGTGCAGCGGGTTTATTCCCAGCCCGTGGATCTCTTGTCGCGCCTGGGCGGGGCGCTGAAGGGCGGCGTCAAGCCGCGCTCGGTGCAGGCCGTCGCCGGCGTGGACCTGGACGTCATGGCCGGCGAGGTCATTGGCATCGTCGGGGAGTCCGGCTGCGGCAAGTCGACCTTGGGCCGCATGCTTACCGGCATCCTGCCGCCCAGCGCGGGCGAGATCCGCTACCGGGGCAGGCCGGTGGCCCAGTTAATCGGCAATGCGCGGCGCGAGTACGAGCTCGGCGTGCAGATGATCTTCCAGGATCCGTACTCGTCGCTCAACCCGCGCATGCGCGTGATCGACATCATCGGCGAAGGGCCGGTGGTGCACGGCATGATCAAGAGCGGCGAAAAGGAAGCCTATGTGTCGCAGCTCATGCGCAAGGTGGGGCTCGACCCGTCATACCGCTACCGGTACCCGCACCAGTTCTCGGGCGGGCAGCGCCAGCGCATCGGCGTGGCGCGAGCGCTTGCCGTCAAGCCTTCCGTCATCGTCTGCGACGAGGCCGTGGCCGCGCTCGATGTATCCATCCAGGCGCAGGTGCTGAATCTGTTCATGCAGCTGCGCAAAGAATACTCGCTCACGTATTTCTTCATCAGCCACAATCTTGGCGTGGTCAGCCATCTTTCGGATCGCGTGGCCATCATGTACCTGGGCCGCATCGTCGAGATCGCGCCGGCGCAGGCGCTGTACACGCAGCCGCTGCACCCCTACACCGAGGCGCTGCTGTCGGCCGTGCCCATCCCCGACCCCACGGTCAAGCGCAAGCGCATCCCGCTGCAGGGCGACGTGCCCAGCCCGCTGCGCCCGCCCAGCGGCTGCCACTTCCACACCCGCTGCCCCATCGCCCAGAAGCCTCTGTGCAGCAGCGAAAAGCCGCAGCTCAAGCAGGCGGGCGACGGGCACTGGGTGGCCTGCCACCTGCGGGGCTGAGGACCGCCGGCGCACAGCGCCGGCCCAAGTCGCCGCGGCGACAAGCCCCTGCCGCCACCTGCGGCACACTGCGCACCCCTGCCTTCAAACCGCAGGGGTTTTGCGTTCTCAGGGCGGGGTGCAAGTCCCCACCGGCGGTAGGCGCGGCATGTCGGCCGACATGCACCGCGCAAGCCCGCGAGCGCCTGGGGCGAAGCCTGCTTCGCCCCAGGGTCAGCAGACCAGGTCGAATGCCTGGGCCGACGGTCACAGTCCGGATGAAAGAGAGCGCGCGCGCCGCAGGGCGCTGCCGCGGCATGGCCGCAGCGGTGCCCGGGCCTGCGCTCGCCCTGGTTCCAGGCCGTTCTCGCCGTCCGCAAGGAGACTGCCCGTGAATCAGACCCGTACACCCACCGCCACCACCGGCCGCCGCGTCGCCATCCTCTGTGCCAACTGGCACCGCGACATCGTGGACCAGGCGCGGCAGACGCTGCTGGCCGAACTGGCCCAGGCCGCGCCGCCCCCCGAGGTGCAAGGCTTCGACGTGCCCGGCGCCTTCGAGATACCGCTGCTGGCCCAGCGGCTGGCGCGCAGCGGGCGCTTTGATGCCGTCGCCGCCATCGCGCTGGTGGTCAACGGCGGCATCTACCGCCACGACTTTGTGGCCGCTGCCGTCATCGACGGCCTGATGCGTGTGCAGCTGGACACCGGTGTGCCGGTGTTCTCCGCCGTGCTCACGCCGCACCACTTCCACGAGCACGAGGAACATCGGCGGTTCTTCAGCAGCCATTTCGAACTCAAGGGCCGCGAGGTGGCGCAAGCCTGCCTGCAGACGCTGGCTGCGCATGCCGCCTTGCAGGCGGCTTGAACCGGCGACGTCAAGAGCGCGCGCCGGCGCTGTGCTTCAATGCAGCGTCGCTGCCATGCCCCTGAACCTGCACCTGCTGAACGAGCTGCACGCCGACTGGCTGGCCTTGCGCCGCGCCTTATGGCCCGACGGCAGCGACGACGAACACTTGGCCGAGATGGCGGCCTTGGTCGCCGAGCCGCAGCGCTACGCGCAATGGCTGGCGCGCGACGAAGCCGGCCGCGCCGTAGGCCTGGTGGAAGCCGCGCTGCGCCACGACTACGTGCTGGGCACCGAGCGCTCGCCGGTGGCGTTTCTGGAAGGCTTGTACGTGCTGCCGGCCGCGCGGCGCCAGGGTGTGGCGCGCAGGCTGGTGGACGAGGCAGCCCGCTGGGGTGCCGAGCGCGGCTGCCGCGAGCTGGCCTCCGACGCCTTGCTGGCCAACACCGACAGCCACCGCATGCACGCCGCGCTGGGCTTTGCCGAGACGGAACGCGTGGTGGCCTTTGTGCGCCCGCTGGCACCTTCACCAGCCGACACGCTGCTGCTGCGCCCGGCACAAGCGGACGATGCCCCGCTGCTGGCCGTGTTGGGCTCGCAGGTGTTCATAGACACCTACGCCACCGCCGGCCTGCGGCCGGACCTGGCCGACGAGGTGCTGGGCGAGCACACGCCGGCGGCCGTGGCGGCCCGCCTGGCGCAACCGGCGCAGCAGGTGCTGCTGGCACAGTGGCAAGGCCACGTCGTGGGGTATGTGGAGTGGCGCCTGGGGGTGATGCCGCCGGTGCCGTTGCCGGCCGCGCTGCGCGGCCCGGCGGCCGAGGTGGTTCGGCTGTACCTGCTGCGCAGCTTTCAGCGCCGCGGCATAGGCCGGCGGCTGTTGCAGGCAGCCGCCGACGCAACACGTGCGCGTGGTGCGGCGACGCTGTGGCTCACGGCCTGGGAAGGCAATGCCCGCGCGCGCAGCTTCTACGCACGTTGCGGCTGGCAGGACATAGGCGTCACCAGCCACCGCATAGGCCCGGCGGCGTACCCCAACCGGGTGCTGGCCCTGGCGTTGGCCGCAGCCCCGGCGGCCACGCCACCCGCCCACTGAACCAGGCTCATCCCTGGGCGTCCCGGTGGTCCGCGTGTTGCAGCGCGTACAGGCTGTCGGCAGCCTCGTACTGTGCGATGCCGTTGACACCGCCCAGCAGCGACAACGTCACGGCAGCGGCCAGGCACAGGGCGGCAGCGCGGTCCAACAGACCTTGTTTCATGATGCTCTCCAGCGGTGGCGTCGTTTTCATGTTGGGCGCATCTTCGGCCGCCCCGCCGCCGCCCGCCAGGGGCTTGCGACGGACGGCCGCCGGCGCCGCATGAACCGCGGCTGGAGGCGATCGGTGAGCCCTGCTGGGGCCGCGGCAACCGCCGCCGCCGCAGCGCTTCAGGCCACCAAGGCCGCGCGCTGGCACCAGCGGTGCAACTGCTCCAGCCCGTCGGTCAGCGCCGCCGGGCCGGGCTGCAGGATGTCGCAGCTCTTGATCTCCGCCAGCAGCCCGCGCTGCACCGCCGGCACCTGGGCCCAGCCGGCGCGCGCCGCCACCTTCTCGGGCCGAAACTTCTTGCCGCACCAGGAGCCCACGATGAGCTCCGGCGCGCGGCGGGCCGGCTCCAGCGCATCGGCCACCACGCGGTCGCGGCCCATGGACTGTTGTGCCAACTCGGGGAACACATCGTCGCCGCCGGCGATGCTGATGAGCTCCGACACCCAGCGTATGGCGCTGATCATGGGTTCGTCCCACTCTTCGAAGTACACGCGCGGGCGCCGGGGCCAGGCGGCGGCCGCAGCGGCGACTTCTGCATGCCGGGCCAGGCAGGCGGCGATCCAGGCCTCGGCCCGCTCGCCGGCGCCGATCATTGAAGCCACCAGGCGCAGCGTGGCGAAGATCTCCTGCACGCTGCGCTGGTTGGTCACCAGCACGTTCAGGCCGGCGCGTATCAGCTTGTCGGCCAGCGCCGCCTGCATGTCCGAGAAACCTATGACCAGGTCGGGCTGCAAGGCCACGATGCGGTCCAGCCTACCGTCCAGGAAGGCGCTGACCCGCGGCTTTTCCTCGCGCGCGCGGCGCGGGCGCACCGTGTAGCCGCTGATGCCCACGATGCGGTCCTGCTCGCCCAGCAGGTACAGCCACTCGGTGGTCTCTTCGGTGAGGCAGACGATGCGCTGCGGGCCGGTAGGAGCATGCATGCGGCCATGCTACGCCGCTGCCCCGTGCAGGCGGCCCTGCACCCTGCCATGACGCAGTGCAAGATGCCCCCAGCCCGGCCGGCGCCGGGCCCCGTCGATATACTCGGGCTTTACCACCTCGGCGTGCGCCCACCCACCCGGCGCACGGCGCGCAATGACCAAGTTTGTCTTCGTCACCGGCGGCGTGGTGTCCTCTCTCGGCAAGGGCATCGCGGCGGCGTCGCTAGCGGCCATCCTCGAGTCGCGCGGCCTGAAGGTCACGCTGATCAAGCTGGACCCCTACCTCAACGTCGACCCGGGGACCATGAGCCCCTTCCAGCACGGCGAGGTCTTCGTCACCGATGACGGGGCCGAAACCGACCTGGACCTGGGCCACTACGAGCGTTTCATCACCACGCGTATGAAACGTTGCAACAACTTCACCACCGGCCAGATCTACAAGAGCGTACTCGAGAAGGAGCGGCGCGGCGACTACCTGGGCAAGACGGTGCAGGTGATCCCGCACGTCACCAACGAGATCCAGGAGTTCGTCAAGCGCGGCGCCGAGGCCGCGCCGGTGGACGTGGCCATCGTCGAGATAGGCGGTACGGTGGGCGACATCGAGAGCCTGCCCTTCCTGGAAGCCGTGCGCCAGATGAGCCTGCGCCTGGGCCCGGCCAACAGCGCGTTTGTGCACCTGAGCTACGTGCCCTTCATCGCCGCCGCCGGCGAGCTGAAGACCAAGCCCACGCAGCACACCGTGGAAAAGATGCGCGCCATAGGCATACAGCCCGACGCGCTGCTGTGCCGCGCCGACCGCCCCATACCCGACGACGAGCGCCAGAAGATCAGCATGTTCACCAACGTGCCGCTGCACGGGGTAATCAGCATGCAGGACGTGGACACCATCTACAAGGTGCCCCGCCTGCTGCACGAACAAGGCTTGGACGAGCTGATCTGCATGAAGCTGCAGCTGCTCACGCGCCCGGCCGACCTGAAGCGCTGGGACCACCTGGTGCACGAGGTGGCGCACCCGCGCGGTGCGGTCAAGATCGCGATGGTGGGCAAGTACACCGAGCTGTCCGACAGCTACAAGAGCCTGAACGAGGCGCTGCGCCACGCCGGCATACACAACCACGCCAAGGTGGACATAGAGTACGTGGACGCCGAAACGCTGACGCGTGAATCGGTGTCGCAGCTGGGCCGCTTCGACGCCATCCTGGTGCCCGGCGGCTTCGGCAAGCGCGGGGTGGAAGGCAAGATCCTGGCGGTGCAGTACGCGCGTGAACAGCGCCTGCCCTACCTGGGCATCTGCCTGGGCATGCAGGTGGCCACCATCGAGTACGCACGCCACGTGGCCGGCCTGCAAGGCGCCAACAGCACCGAGTTCGAACCCGCGGCGCCGCACCCGGTCATCGCGCTGATCGACGAATGGCAAGACCGCGACGGCAGCATTCAAAAGCGCAACGCCAACTCCGACCTGGGTGGCACCATGCGCCTGGGCGCACAAAGCTCCGACGTCAAGGCCGGCACCCTGGCCCACCAGATCTATGGGCCGGTGGTGACCGAGCGCCACCGCCACCGCTTCGAGGCCAACGTCAACTACCTCGACCAGTTGCAGGCCGCCGGCCTGGTGATCAGCGCGCTCACGCAGCGTGAACAGCTCACCGAGATCGTGGAGCTGCCGCGCGAGGTGCACCCCTGGTTCATGGGCGTGCAGTTCCACCCCGAGTTCAAGAGCACGCCCTGGGGCGGCCATCCGCTGTTCACCAGCTTCGTGAAGGCGGCGCTGGAACACCAGGCGCGCCGCGCCGGCAATGCGCCGGTCAAGGCCGTGGCCTGAAGGAGCGCACGATGAAGCTGTGCGGCTTTGAAGTGGGCCTGGACCGCCCGTTTTTCCTGATCGCCGGCCCCTGCGTGGTGGAGAGCGAACAACTGCAGATGGACGTGGCCGGCCGGCTGCAGGAAATCACCCGCAGCCTGGGCATCCCCTTCATCTTCAAGAGCAGCTACGACAAGGCCAACCGCAGCAGCGGCAGCAGCTTCCGTGGCCCGGGCATGGACCGCGGGCTGGAGATCCTGGCCGGCGTGAAGCGCCAACTTGGCGTGCCGGTGCTGACCGACGTGCACAGCGAAGCCGAGATCCCGGCGGTGGCCGCGGTGGTGGACGTGCTGCAGACGCCGGCCTTCCTGTGCCGGCAGACCGACTTCATACGTGCCGTGGCGCAAAGCGGCAAGCCCGTGAACATCAAGAAGGGCCAGTTCCTCGCGCCGCACGACATGAAACACGTCATCCAGAAGGCGCGCGACGCCGCCCGCGAGAAGGGCTTGCCGGAAGACAGCTTCATGGCCTGCGAGCGTGGCGCCAGCTTCGGCTACAACAACCTGGTCTCGGACATGCGCAGCCTGGCCATCCTGCGCGAGACCGGTTCCCCGGTGGTGTTCGATGCCACGCACAGCGTGCAGCTGCCCGGCGGCCAGGGCAGCAGCAGCGGCGGCCAGCGCGAGTTTGTGCCGGTGCTCAGCCGGGCTGCCGTGGCCGTGGGCGTGGCCGGCCTGTTCATGGAAACCCACCCCGACCCGGCCAAGGCCTTGAGCGACGGCCCGAACGCCGTGCCGCTGAAACACATGCAGGCCTTGCTGGAGCAGTTGCTGGCGCTGGACCGGGTGGTCAAGACGCAGCCGCTGCTGGAAAACAACTTCAGCGCCTGAAGGCGCCCTGCCCCCATGACCGCACCCGCCTACCTGCTGGTGACCATGCACGTCACCGACCGCGAGCAGTACCAGCAGTACATGGCCGCCGCGCCGCCGCTGGTGAAGGCCCACGGCGGCGAGTACCTGGTGCGCGGCGGCCGCCACGAGGTGCTGGAAGGCGACTGGAACCCGCACCGCGTGGCGGTGCTGCGGTTTCCCAGCTACGAACAGGCCAAGGCCTTCAACCAGGGCGAGTACGCGCGCCTGGCGAAGCCGCTGCGCGAAGGCGCCACCGCCTACTTCAACATGGTGCTGGTCGAGGGCGTGGAAGCCCCCGTCTGAGCACCGCACAAGATCCAAAACGACTCGCTGAGGACAGACATGAGTGCCATCGTCGACATCGTCGGCCGCGAAATCCTGGACAGCCGGGGCAACCCCACGGTGGAATGCGACGTGCTGCTGGAAAGCGGCACCATGGGCCGCGCTGCGGTGCCCAGCGGCGCCTCCACCGGCAGCCGCGAAGCCATAGAGCTGCGTGACGGCGACAAGGGCCGCTACCTGGGCAAGGGCGTGCTGCGCGCCGTGGAGCACGTCAACACCGAGATCAGCGAAGCGGTGCTGGGCCTGGACGCTTCCGAGCAGGCCTTTCTGGACAAGACCCTGATAGACCTGGACGGCACCGACAACAAGGGCCGCCTGGGTGCCAACGCCATGCTGGCCGTCAGCATGGCCGTGGCGCGCGCCGCGGCCGAGGAAAGCGGCCTGCCGCTGTACCGCTACTTCGGCGGCATGGGCCGCATGCAGCTGCCGGTGCCCATGATGAACGTCATCAACGGCGGCGCGCATGCCAACAACAACCTGGACCTGCAGGAGTTCATGATCCTGCCGGTGGGCGCCAAGAGCTTCCGCGAGGCGGTGCGCCACGGCGCCGAGGTCTTCCACGCGCTGAAGAAGATCATAGACAGCAAGGGCATGAGCACCGCGGTGGGCGACGAAGGCGGTTTCGCCCCCAGCGTGGCCAGCCACGAGGCGGCCATACAGCTCATCCTGGAAGCCATAGACAAGGCCGGCTACACCGCCGGCGAGCAGATCGCCATAGGCCTGGACTGCGCCGCCAGCGAGTTCTACAAGGACGGCCAGTACCGCCTGGCCGGCGACGGCCTCACGCTGGCCGCTGCCGAGTGGGCCGACATGCTGGCCACCTGGTGCGACAAGTACCCCATCGTCAGCATCGAAGACGGCATGCACGAAGGCGACTGGGAAGGCTGGAAGCTGCTGACCGAACGCCTGGGCAAGAAGGTGCAACTGGTGGGCGACGACCTGTTCGTCACCAACACCGAGATCCTGGAGCGCGGCATACGCGAGGGCGTGGCCAACTCCATCCTGATCAAGATCAACCAGATCGGCACCCTCAGCGAAACCTTCGCCGCCATCGAGATGGCCAAGCGTGCCGGCTACACCGCCGTCATCAGCCACCGCAGCGGCGAAACGGAAGACAGCACCATCGCCGACATCGCGGTGGGCACCAACGCCGGCCAGATCAAGACCGGTTCCATGAGCCGCAGCGACCGTATTGCAAAATACAACCAGTTGCTGCGCATAGAGGAAGACCTGGGCGACGTCGCCTCCTACCCCGGCCGCGCGGCGTTCTACAACCTGCGCTGAAGGCCCCACCGCCATGCCCACCTGGTCGCGCTGGCCCACGCTGCTGCTGGCAGGCCTGCTGCTGGCGGTGCAGGCCGACCTGTGGATGGGCAAGGGCAACCTGCCCTATGTGATGGGGCTGGAGCTGGAGTTGCAGCGCCAGCGCGCCACCAACGACGCCGCACGCGAGCGCAACGCCCGCGTCGCGGCCGAGGTGGACGACCTGCGCGACGGCCTGGAAATGGTCGAAGAAAAGGCCCGCGCCGAGCTGGGCATGCTCAAGCCCGACGAGATCCTGGTGCAGGTGACGCCGGCGCGGCGCTGAACACCCTCGCGCCGACCACCGCTCAGACGTAACAAGGCCCTTCGATCAAGGGGTGCGCCTTGATGAACGCCGTGTCGATCTTCAAGCCCAGCCCCACGCCCGGCAGCGGCTGCACGTTGCCCTGCGCATCCAGCTCGTAGGGCAGCCGGTCGGCGAGTTCATCGCGGAAGGGGTTCAGCACGGTCACGTCGCCTTCGAAGTAGCCGGGGTTGTCCACGGCCGCCAGGAAGTGGATGGAGGTGGCCATGTTGATGGCCGTGGCCGAGGTGTGCGGGTTGACGGTGAGCTTGCGCGCGCTGGCCATCGCGGCAATGCGCAGCGATTCGGTGATGCCGCCGGTCTTGGACAGGTCGGGCTGCACGAAGCCCACCACCTGGTCTTCCAGCAGCGTGTCGAACTCGTAGCGGGTGTAGTGGTTCTCGCCCGCCGCCAGCGGCACGCGGCCCAGCGCGGCGGCGGCCTTGTAGGCGTGGCGGTCGGCGGCCGGGAAGGGCTCTTCCAGCCAGCCGACGTTGGCTTCTTCGAAGGCCGGCATCACGCGGCGCACGTCGTCCAGCGTGTAGCCGGTGTTGGCGTCGACCAGGATCTCGATCTCGTCGCCCACCGCGGCACGCACGGCCTGCACCCGCTCGATGTCGCGCCGCCAGGTGTCGCCGCCGCGCAGCTTGAGCGCACGGTAGCCGCTGGCGACATGGCGCTGCGCCTCGGCCACCAGGGTGTCGGTGGGCTGCCAGCCCAGCGAGATGCCGCCGGCATAGGCCTTGATGGGCTTGGCCGTGCCGCCCAGCAGCCGTACCAGCGGCCAGCCGGTGGCCTGGCAGCGCAGGTCCCACAAGGCGATGTCCAGGCCGCTGAGCGCCAGCGCGGCGGCCGCGCCCATGCCGTGGCTGGCCAGCTGCATCTTGTAGACACGCGCCCAGACGCCGTTCACGTCGAAGGCGTCCATGCCCAGCACCAGCTCGCGCATGGTGGTGTCGATGAGCTTGGCGATGGCGCCGGGGCAGCGGCCGTGGTGGGCCTCGCCCCAGCCGACATGGCCTTCGGCGGTTTCCACGCGCACCAGCACCGCGTCGCGCTTGACGCTGCGGCCGATGCCCAGGCGCACCGAGTGTTCCGGCGGCACCGGGAAGGAGATGGGCACCGCGCGGATGTCGGCGATGCGGGAAGCAGCGGTTGTCATGCAAAGACCTCGGGGTTGACCACGTTGGCCGGGCGCTCGCCGCGCAGCAGCGCCAGCGTGGTGTCCACCGCGCCACGGCTCATGCCGTGCAGGCTGGTGGCGGTGATGCCGGCCACGTGCGGGGTCAGCAGCAGGTTCGGCGCGTCGAAGACCGGCTCGGTGGGGGCCAGCGGCTGGCGGTCGTGCACGTCCAGCGCGGCGCCGCCCAGGCGGCCTTCGTGCAGCGCGGCGATCAGCGCCGGCGTGTCGATGACCGGCCCGCGCGAGACGTTGATGACGATGGCGCCGGGTTTCATCGTGGCCAGCGTGGCGGCGTCGACCAGGCCGCGGGTCTCGTCGCTCAGCGGGCAGCTCAGCACCACCACGTCGGCTTGCGCAAAGAGCGTGGCCTTGTCGGCGGCGGTGACGCCCGCTGGCAACCCGGCAGGCCGGCGCGTGAGGCCCAGCACCTGCATGCCCAGCGCGGAACCGATGGTGGCCACACGCGCACCGATGGCGCCCACGCCGACGATGCCCAGCGTGCTGCCGCGCAGTTCGGTGGCGCCGTCGGCCAGCGGGCGTGCGGCGGCCCAGCCCGCGCTGCGCAGCCGGCCGTCCAGCGCGGCCAGGTTGCGGCGCAGCTGCAGCATGGCGGCGATGCAGTACTCCACCACCGCCGTGGTGTTGGAGCCGGGCAGGTTGGCCACCGGAATGCGCCGCGCGGTGGCGGCTTCCACCGGAATCAGGTCCAGGCCCACGCCGTGGCGCACCACGGCGCGCAGGCGCGGCGCGTGTTCGAACAGGTCGGCGGCCAGCTTGTTGCGCACGATCAGCGCGTCGGCATCGGCGATCAGCCGGGCCAGCGTGGCGGGCTGCGCATCGGGCGCGACGATCACTTCGCAGTGGGCCTCGAGATCAGGCCGCACGGCGGGGTGGATGTGGTCGGTGAGCAGGACCTTGGGGCGGCTTGTCATGGCATTCACAGGAAGTTCGGGCCGGCGACGACGGGGTTGGACAACACGCCGAAACCTTCCACGCGCACGTGCACGGTCTGGCCCGGCGCCAGCCAGGCCGCCGGCGTGTGGCTGGCGGCGATGCCGGCCGGCGTGCCGGTGGCGATCACGTCGCCCGGCTCCAGGGGCATGCGCGCGGAGATGTGGGCGATCAGCGCCGGGATGCGGAACAGCATGCTCGCGGTGCTGCCGTTCTGCAGCAGCCGGCCGTCGATGTCGAAGCGGATGCCCACGGCATGCGGGTCGGGCAGCGCATCGGCGCTCAGCAGCCAGGGGCCCAGCGGTGCGCTGGCCGGCAGGTTCTTGCCGCGCACGAAGTTGCCGTCCTGCTTGACCAGCGCGCTGCCGCTCACGTCGTTGTGCGCCGTGTAGCCGGCCACGAAGGCCATCGCGTCCGCCTCGCTGACGTTCAGTGCGCGCCGGCCAATGACCACCGCCAGCTCGGCTTCGTAACCGACGTTGCCCACATCGGGCGGCACTTCGATGGCCTCGCCGGGGCCGATGACGGTGCAGCCCGAGCGCACGAAGGTCACCGGCTCGCCGGGCGGCGCCATGCCGCGCTCGGCCAGCGCGTCGGTGAAGTTGAAGGCTGCGCCGACGACCTTGCCGGGGCGCAGCGGCGCACGCAGCTGCAGGCTGCCGAGCGGGCGCAGCGCGGCAGGGTCGAAGCGGTGGGCGCGGCAACGTTCCGCCAGTGCCGTCAGGCTGCCTGGGGCGGCCACCAGCGCCAGCATGTTCGCGGCCGCACCGGCCAGCAGCGCGGCGCAGCTGGGGTGCGACAGGTCGGCCACGGTCTGGTCGTCGACCAGCACCCCCGCCACGTCCGGGCCGGCCGCGCCGGCGAAGCTGACGAACTTGGCGCAGCGCATCAGGCGACGCGGTAGCGGTCGAGCACGCTGCGCTCGATCTCGATGCCCAGGCCCGCGCCGGTGGGGATCTGCACGATGCCCTTGTGCTGCACGATGGGTTCCTTGCTGAGGTGGTCGCGGAAGGGGTTCTCGCACTGCTCGAACTCCAGCATCGGCGGGATGGGCCGGTAGCTGGGCGGCTGGTCGGGCAGCGAGGCGATGAACTGCAGCGTGGCGGCCAGGCCGATGGCCGAGCCCCAGGCGTGCGGCACACATTCCACGCCGTGCGCGGCGGCCAGCGTGGCGATCTTGCGGCATTCGCTGATGCCACCCGCGGCGCACACGTCGGGCTGGATGATGTCCATGGCCTTGCGCACCACCAGGTCGCGGAAGCCCCAGCGGGTCATCTCGTTTTCGCCGCCGGCCACGGCCATGTCCAGCGCGCGTGTCACTTCCACATAACCGTCGATGTCTTCCGGCGAGATGGGCTCTTCGAACCACTCGATGTCCAGCGCCTCCAGCTCGCGGCCGATGCGGATGGCCTGCGGCACCGTCATGCAGTGGTTGGCGTCCACCATCAGGCGGATCTTGTCGCCCACGGCTTCGCGCACGGCGGCCACGCGCTTGATGTCGAACTTGGGATCGCCCAGGCCGATCTTCATCTTCACCGCGGTGAAGCCCTGCTCGACGTACTCGCGCGCTTCTTCCACCGCTTCTTCGATGAGGCGGTTGGTGTCGATGAAGTACAGGCCCGTGGCATAGGCCTGCACCTCGGTGCGGAAGGCGCCGCCGATGAGCTTGTGCACCGGCTTGTTGACGCTCTTGCCGACGATGTCCCACAGCGCGATGTCGATGCCGCTCAGCGCCGAGGCGGCCATGCCCTTGCCGCCGTAGTCCTTGATGCGGTTGTAGAGGTCTTCCCAGACCACTTCCACGTCGAAGGCGTCGCGGCCGATGATGCGCGGGCCGAACTGCGTCTCGATGTAGGCCTTGGCCACGGCCGAGGGGCCGTAACACTCACCCCAGCCGACGATGCCGTCGGCGGTTTCGATCTCGACGATGCAGGAACCGCGGGTCTTGTACAGCCAGCCGCGGGACGAGGTGAAGGGCTTCTCGACGGGCGCTGCGACGACGTGGCAGCTGACCTTCTTGATGACGCTGGGGGAACTCGACATGGAACTCACTTCTTCTCTTCGGTGAACACCTGCTTGGCCACCACGGCCAGCGACTTCTCCACCGCCGCCACCTCGCGGCCCAGCGCGTCGCCGGTGAGGTCGTCGACGATGGCGCCGCCTTGTTCGGCCGTGACCTTGAACTTGGCGCTTTGTATGGCACCGCCAAACAGGGTGATCAGGCGGTCGCGCACCGCCGGCGGCAGGTTGGCCGGCGCCACCAGGTAGGCCATCTGCACCAGCGGGCCGTACGGGAAGACGTCGTGGCCCTTCTCCTTGAAGGTGGGCACGTCGGGCATGATGCTCAGCCGCTCGTTGGCGAACAAGCCTATGGGCTTGATGAGGCCGCCGTCGATCTGTGCCTTGCTCTCCGAAGGCTTGAGCACCGCCGCGTCGATCTGCCGGCCGGCCAGGTCGGTGACCACGCGGCTGCCGCCGGTGTAGGGCACCACCACCACGTCGGCACCGGCCACGCGGCCGGACATCACCGCGAAGATGTGGTTGAGGTTGTTGCTGCCCGGCGTGCCCACGGACACCTTGCCGCTGTTGGCCTTGATGTGGGCCACGAAGGTTTCTATGCTGCCCTGGGCGCTGTTGCTGGGCACCAGCAGCAGCAGCGGGTCGGTGGTGACGCGCGCAATGGGCGTGAAGTGTTCGCTCTTCAGCGGCGTGAGGCCTTGGGCCATCAGCGCCAGCGTGCTGCTGGTGCCCATGCCTATGGTGTAGCCGTCCGGCGCGGCATTGGCCACCTGGCGCATGCCTATGGAGCCGGTGGCGCCGGGCACGTTGTCCACGATCACGCGCACGCCCTGCTCGGCCAGGATGGCCGCCAGCGCGCGGGCGGCGATGTCGTTGGAGCCGCCGGCGTTCCACGGCACCACGAAGCGGATTTCCTTGTTCGGGAAGTTGGCCTGCGCGGCGGCCGGGCCGGCTGCGGCCACACCGGCCAGAGCCAGGGCGGCCAGGGCCAGCCGCGCCAGGCTGCGGCGGCGAGGCTGGCGCACGGTGAAGTCAAGGGAGGCGTCTTGGGGCATGGACATGGTTTGTCTCCTGGAAGTCTTGTATTGTTATAACAAATAACATCCAGGCAAAACCGCGCGTAAACCCCAGGTCGAGGCCTGGCGCAGAACGGCGTTCAGGGCGCGCCAGCGGGCGGCAACAGCGGGCAGATATCGTCGCGTGCGCTGTCGATGTCGGCACGTATGGCCTGGGCCGCCGCATCGCCGTCGCCGGCGCGCAGCGCCTGCAGCGCCGCCACATGCAGCGGGTAGCGCTTGAGCCCGGGCGTGTACTGCGGCAGCGTCAGCGTGGGGGCACACCGCAGCCACGCGGTTTCTATGATCTCCAGCAGTATGGGCATGCGGCACAGCGCGTAGATGCCGAAGTGAAAGCGGTAGTGCGCTTCGAAGTAGCCGCCTATGCGGCCGGCGCCCAGCGCCGCCTTCATCTCCACCAGGTCGGCTTCTATGGCGTCCAGCTGCGCCGGCATGGCATGCCGCAGCGCCGCGGCGGTGGCCACCGGCTCCAGGCTGCCGCGCACCAGCATCAACTGCGCAAACTGGTCGGCGTCCAGCCGCGGCACCGTGGCCCCGCCCCCAGCGCCCACGCTGCCGCGCTCCAGCGCACCTTCGGCCACCAGGCGGTTCACCGCATCGCGCACCGGCGTGAGGCTGATGCCCAACTGGTCGGCCATCTCGCGCAGCACGATGCGCTGGCCCGGTGCCAGGCGCCCGGCCATCAGCGCCGAGCGCAGCGAGCCGTAGGCGCGGTCCCACAGGGTGTGGCGTTCCAGGGGGTTCAGCGGCGGCACGGCGTTCACGGCCGCGCAGTATCTCGCACAGCGCCGCGGGCCTTGCTGCGCGGCGCCCGGCGGGCGGCCGGCAGCGACCCGGCAGGCGGCGGTGCGAGCGCACGGCAGCAGCCCCGGCGGCGGGTGTTCAGTCGATCTTGGCGCCGGAGATTTCCACCAGCTGCTTCCAGATGACGACCTCGCGGTCCAGGAAGGTCTTGAACTCGGCCGCCGTGCTGGCCACCACTTCGCTGCCCTGTTCGTCCACGGCCTTGCGGGCCTCGGGGTGGTTCATGGCCTTCACGATGGCGGCCGACAAGGCCTGCACCACCGCCGGCGGGGTCTTGGCCGGCACGAAGATGGCGTTCCAGGTGGCCACGTCAAAACCGGGCAGCACGCTGGCCAGCGAAGGGGTGTCGGGCAGCTTGGGCGAGCGTTGCGCGGTGGTCACGCCCAGCGCCTTGACGCGGCCCGAGCGTATGAAGGGCAGTGCATCGATGCTGGGCGCGAACATCAGCTGGATGTTGCCGGCGATCAGGTCGGTCATGGCCGGCGCGGCGCCCTTGTAGGGCACGTGCGTCATGCGCGCCTTGGCCAGGTGCTCGAACATCACGCCGCCCAGGTGCTGCGAGGTGCCGTTGCCGCCGGAGCCGTAGTTCAGCACGCCGGGCCGGTCCTTGGCATGGCGGATCAGCTCCTCGATGCTGTTGACCGGCAGCTGCGGGTGCGTCACCAGCACCAGCGGCGTGTGCACCACCTGCGACACCGGCGTGAAGTCCTTCAGGATGTCGAAGGGGATGCTGCGGTACAGCGAGATGTTGGCGATGGAGGTGCTGGTGCCCATGAACAGCGTGTAGCCGTCCGGCGCCGATCGGGCGACGTAGTCGCCCGCGATGTTGCCGCTGGCACCGGGCTTGTTCTCGACGATCACGGTCTGGCCCAGATCGGCCGCCAGCCGGCCGGCCAGGATGCGCGCCACCGTGTCGGTGCTGCCGCCGGCCGAGAACGGCACCACGATGGTCAGGCGCTTGCTGGGCCAGGCTTCGCTGGCCGCAGCGGCCACCGCGGCCGTGGCCAGCGCCAGGCCCAACGCCAGCCCCCGCGCCAGGTGCTTCAGATTGCAGATCATGGTTTGTCTCCTGTGATGAACAAGGTACGCCGCCGCGCGCTCAGCGCAGCACGGCCAGCGTCTTTTTCTTGATGAGTTCGAAGTCGATGTCGGCGCCCAGGCCCGGGGCGGTGGGTGCGTAGACCCAGCCGTCGGCATCGGCGGTGATGTCGGTGGCCAGACCGTACTTCTGAGCACCGTCGGGCAGCAGCACCTCGAAGAACTCGGTGTTCTTCAGCGCCATGATCACGTGCAGGCCGGCCACGTTGTTCAGCGAGTTGCCACCGTGGTGCACCTCGTAGTTCAGGCGGAAGGCCTCGGCCAGGTGGGCGGTTTTCATCATGTTGGTGATGCCGCCCTTGAGCGCCACGTCGCCGCGCAGGAAGTCGGTGGCGCTCTGCAGCACCCAGGGCGCGTACGAGTCGAGCCCCGTGGCCGGGAACTCGGTGGCCATCAGCGGAATGTGCAGCTGCTGCTTGAGCTTGACGTAGTTGTAGATGTCGGCGTCGTGCAGCGGGTCTTCGTACCAGTAGTAGCCCATCTCCTGGATGGCGCGGCCCACGCGCACGGCCTCGGGGTACTGGTAGCTCCAGGCGGCGTCCAGCATCACCAGGTAGTCGTCGCCCACCGCCTTGCGCACCGCTTCGCAGACGCGGATGTCTTCCTGCCAGGGGTGCGGCGGGTGGATCTTGTAGGCCGCCCAGTGGATGGACTTGTAGTGCAGCGCCTCTTCGGCATAGGCCTCGGGGCTGTCGAGGATCATCGAGCTGGCATAGGCCTTGACCTTCTCGCGGTACGAGCCCAGCAGGCGGTGGACGGGCAGGCCGGCGACCTTGCCGCACAGGTCCCACAGCGCCACGTCGCAGGCGCCTATGGTGCGCACGGTGGTCGTGCGCGAGCGCCGCCACAGCGCGTGGAACAGGCGTTCGCGGTCCAGCGGGTTCTGGCCCATCAGGATGGGCTTGAGGTACTTGACGAGGTTGGGGCCGTCGAGATCGGCGCCGTAGTAGGCCGAGCCCAGGAAGGCATGGCCGGTGAGGCCCTGGTCGGTCTCGATGGCCAGCAGGCCGATCTTGCTGGAGCCGGCGAACTTGCCGGTGTGGGCGGCGTAGCTGGTGGGCGGGATGTCGTCCCAGCCAAAGAGCGTCAGGTTGACGTCGGTGATCTTCATGGGTCTGTGCTTGTCTGCGGGTGTCTGCGTATGGGCGGGTGTGGCGAACGTTGTCGGTCAGCGGCGCCGGGCAACTGTAGATATATAGTCCTCTATAGGACTAGTGTGCTACCGGCCAGGCCGGCCTGTCAACACCGTGTTCACCCGCCCCTGCAGGCCGCCCAAGACCACGCCGCGACGGGAGCGGCCTCTACACTGCAGCGCGCCGACCTGACGGCCACGACCATGACCGAGACCACCTCCGCTGCACCCGCACCACTGCGCCTGGCCGGCGTCGAAGGGCTTCCGAAGTACGTGCTGCTGCGCAACGCGCTGCTGGCCGAGATCACCGCCGGGCGCTGGCCCGCGGGCACCCAGTTGCCCGCCGAGAGCGAGCTGGCGGCCATGGCCCGCCTGAGCCTGGGCACCGTGCAGCGCTCCTTGCGCATGCTGGTGGACGAGGGGCGCCTGCTGCGGCGCCATGGCGTGGGCACGTTCGTGGCCGAACCCAAGGCCCCGCTGGGCGGGCCCTTCCAGCACTTCCGGTTTCTGGACGACAGCGGCCAGGGCCTGCTGCCCATCTTCACGCGGGTGGTCGCGCGCGCCCGCGAACGCGGCAACGGCCCCTGGAGCGCCCTGCTGCCGCCGGCGCACACCCTGCGCATAGACCGCGTGTTCTCCATCGCGGAGGAGTTCGAGGTCTATGTGCGGCTGTTCTTCGACGGCCTGCGCCTGCCCGAGCTGGCCAAGGTGAACAAGTCACAGCTGGAAGGCGTGAGCTTCAAGGACTTGATCGCACGCGAGTACCACCAGCCCACCGCGCGCTACGTGGAGACCATGCGCGTGCAGACGCTGCCCGAAGAGGTCTGCACGGCGCTGCAGCTGCGGCCCAAGACCACCGGCAGCGTGCTGGAGATCGTGGCGCTGGACGAGCGCGAGCAGGCGATCTACTACCAGGACGTGTGCATACCGCCCAACCCGCGGCGCCTGCTGCTGTCGGCGTGAACCTCGCGCGCAGCGGCCAGACCCCCCCGGCCCAGCCGCCGCCGCGCAGGCAGCGCCGCTACACCTTGTGGTTGGCCGAGTTGCCGGGTGGCATCTCCGGGTGGATCTCGAACAGCTGCGGGTTGGCCGGGTTCACGGCCACGCGCACCCAGCCCGAATCGGGCCAGCCGAAGGTCTCCAGGCGCGTCAGGTTCTCGAAGAAGCGCTGCGTCCTGGGGTTGAGCAAGGGCTTGCCGGTGCGGTAAATGTGCGTGTCGCCGTGCACGTACAGCACCGGCCGCGTGTAGTCCTGCATCTGCTCGATCAGCGCATCCAGGAAGGGGTCGTAGGGCGTGGCCCGCGGTTCGCGCGGCGCCTCCGCACCGCGCACGCTGCGTGCGTAGCGCGAGGCGTAGGAACGCGTCCAGCGATTCTCGAAGTCGGGGTTGGCGTGCGAGATCAGCACCAGGCCCGGGCTGGACTCGGCCTTGGCCGCGGCAAAGGCCTGCTGCATCCAGGTGATGGCGGCGGCCTGGCGGGCCGCCTGCTCTTCCTTGGCAGTGCGCGCGTTGTCGTCGCTGCCCAGGATGTGCAGCGTGGCGAAGCGCAGGCCGCTCACGGTCCAGGTCAGGTTCTCGACGTAGCTGGCGTAGGTCGCGTCGCGTGCCTGGCTGCGTACCGCCATGCTGCGCTGGCCCAGCGTGCCTTCGTGCGGGTAGAAGGTGGCGCGCAGCTTCTGCAGCCGCTCTTGCGGGTCGACCTTCACCGTCTTGAACTGCACCGCGTCGGACCAGTCGTTGTCGCCCGGCGTCAGCACCAGCGGGTGCCGGCACGACTGGAAGGTGGACAACACATAGGCATAGTTGTCGTCGGTCATGGGCATGCGGGCCAGCGAGGGGTCGCGCTCGTAGGGCCGCGGGTCGAACATGCAGTCGCCTATGTGCGTGACGAAGGCCAGTTCGCGGGCGTTCATGTCCTGCATCACGCGCGCATACTCGGCCTCCTGCGCGCGGGTGTAGGGAATGTCGCCGACGACGCCAAACTCGAAGCGTCCGCTCGCCGTTGAACCGCCGGCCTGGCGCGGCGCACTCCCGGTGCAGGCCTGCACCAGCGGCAGCGCGGCGATGGCCGCGGCAGCTCGCGCGAGAAACGGGCGGCGCCCGGGTGCCCGTGAGGCCATGTCTGTCTCCTGCTGTTGTCTTGTGAAGGCGCGCATCTTCCTGTCAGGCTTGTGCTGCTGACAAACGACTAATATTGACCGTCGCAACAGTTCTGCTGAAGTGACACCTGAGAGCCTGCCGCCGTGAAGCGCCCCCAACTGCCTGCGCTGCATCTGCTCGTCGCCTTCGAGTCGGCGGCACGCCTGCAGAGCTTCAAGCGTGCGGCCGACGAGATCGCCGTCACACCGTCGGCGCTGAGCCAGCGCATCGTGCGGCTGGAGCAGTTGCTGGACACCGCGCTGTTCGAGCGCGGCAACCGCAGCATCTCGCTCACCGCCGCCGGCGCCGCCTACCAGCACGAGGTGCGTCAGGCCCTGGCCACGCTGGCCAGCGTATCTCACAGCGTCTCCCGGCCCGAGCCCACCACGCTGACGCTGGCGATGAACGGCCTGGTGGCGCACGAGCTGGTCATTCCCAACCTGGGCCGCCTGCGTGACTGGGACCCGCAGCTCGAGATCTGCGTGCGCTCGCGCGTCAGCATGAAGACCTACTTCGGCGACGACCCGGAAGCGGCCTCCATAGACGGCGGCCTGCGCATTGGCGACGGTGCCTGGCCGCAGTTCACGCCACGCCTGATAGGCCGGTTGCAGACCGCGCCTCTGTGTGCCCCGGCGCTGCGCCCGCACATCCGCGACTGGGACGACGTGCACCGCCACACCCTGGTCTGCGCCCGCTCGCGCCGCGCCGAAACACTGGAGAACTTCCGGCACCCGGCCACCGGGCGCTACCCGCGCCGGGTGACCACCTTCGAAACCCTGCTGGAGGCTGCGCGGGCCGTCGAAGCCGGCATGGGGGTGCTCAGCGGCGTGATGCCGTTGATGAACGGGCTGGTGCGCCGCCGTCGCCTGGTCATGGCGGTGAGCCCGGTGCGAGCCACGCCCGAGTCGGTGTGGCTGCTGACGCCCGTCGAACGGCCCAACACCCTGCGCATGGAACGTGTGGGCGACTGGCTGGCAGACAGTTTCGAGCGCCTGCAACGGCCGGCCGTGTGACAGGCCGCCGCGCCGGCTTCAAGGCCGCGCCTGGAAGCCCGAAGCGCGCACCGTCTCGCGCCAGCGTTCGTGGTCGGCCCGCAGGATGGCAGCCAGCCGCTGCGGGCCGTGGCCGGTGGGCTGCAAACCCATCTCCGCCAGTCGTCGGGCCAGCGATTCGTCGGCCATCGCTGCCTGGGCCGCCGCGCTGAGCCGCTCCAGCGCCACCTGCGGCAGGCCGGCCGGTGCGAACAAGGCGTACCAGGAGGTGGACACGATGTCGTAGCCCTGTTCGCGGAAGGTGGGCACCCGGGGCAGCGCCGGGTCTCGCTGTTCGCCGTTGACCGCCAGCACACGCGCCTGGCCGCTGGCCGCCAGTGTGCGCAGGTCGGCCACGCCGGTCACCAGTGCGTCGATCTCGCCGCCGGCCAAGGCCCGCATCGCCACGGCGGTGCCCTTGTAGGGAACATGCGTCAGGCTCACCCCGGCCGCACGCGCCAGCGTCACGCCCACAAAGTGCGGCGTGCTACCGGGCGCGGCCGACGCGTAGAAGCCGTTCTTCCGCGGGTCTTGCCGCACCCAGGCCAGGTACTCGGCCAGCGTGGTGGCCGGCACCGCCGCGCCCACACCCAGCCCGACCTGGAAGCTGCACAAGTGCGCCACCGGCTCGAAGTCCACCAAGGGGTCGTAGCGCAGGCGGCCTGCATAGCTGTGCGGAAAGATGACCATGGTGGCGCTCGGGGTCAGCAACAGCGTGCTCCCATCGGCCCGTGCCGCCTTGACCTGTTCGTTGGCGATGCGGCCACCGGCGCCCGCGCGGTTGTGCACGGTCACCGTCTGACCCAGCGTGCGAGCCATGTGCGCTGCCAGCAGGCGCGCCACGGCGTCTATGGTGGCGCCGGCGGGATAGCCGACAACGATTCTCAAGGCGCCGGGCACGCGCGCAGCCCAGGCTTCGTGCGTGGCCATGGGCGCGGCAAGCAGGCTGATCAGGAAGCGCTGGCGGTTCATCAAAGCGCAAGGCACGGGGTGTGCACACAATCTACGCCCAGGGCCGGCCAGCGGGCCCCCGCCGGGCCTCCGGAATGACCCTGAGCCCGAAGGCGCGGCCGTGCGCGCAGCGGCGAATCGCTGCTGGTGCACCCGGCACACCCGGTGCCCCGTGGCGCATCGCCTATGCTTGCCAGCCCCTTGCCGCCCCCACCCATGCTCGACTCGCTGCTCGCCCACGCCCAGCCCCTGCTGACCCCCGCCTTCACCTTGTGGGGCAGCCCAGTCACACGCCTGGAACTGGTGGCCTTTGTGCTGGCCATCGCCATGGTGCTGCTCAACATGCGCGTCAACCCCTGGGCCTGGCCGCTGGCCATCATCACCTCGCTGATGTACGCGCTGCTGTTCGCCGATGCGCGCCTGTATGGCGAGGCCGGCCTGCAGTTCGTCTTCATCGCCGTGGCCTTCTGGGGCTGGTGGCAGTGGCTGCGCGGCCGTGGCGAAGCCGGCCGGCCGCTGGTGGTGCGCTGGATGAGCGCGCGCAGGCGCTGGGTGGCCGCCGCCGCCACGCTGGCCGCCTGGCCGGCGCTGGCCTTGCTGCTGCACCGCGCCACCGACAGCGACGTGCCCTGGTTCGACGCGCTGCCCACGGTGGCCAGCATCACCGGGCAGTTGCTGCTGGGCCGCAAGTTTGTCGAGAACTGGGCCGTGTGGCTGGGCGTGAACGTGGTCAGCGTGGCACTGTTCGTGCACAAGGCCTTGTGGCTGACGGCGCTGTTGTATGCGCTGTTTGCGCTGCTGTCGGTGGCCGGCTGGCGCGCCTGGGCCGCGCGCGCCGCGCAGCAGGGCGCAGTCCGTGCCTGAGGCGGCCTTGCGCATCGCCATCGTCGGCGCCGAAAGCACCGGCAAGACCACGCTGGCCGCCGCGCTCGCGCAAGCGCTGGCGCAACAGACCGGCCGCCGCGTGGCCTGGGTGGCCGAGTGGCTGCGCGAGTGGTGCCAGCACACCGGCCGCACGCCGCTGGCCCACGAGCAAGGCAGCATCCTGCGCACGCAGCACGAGCGCATAGAGCAGGCGGCGGCCACGCACGACATCGTGGTGTGCGACACCACTGCGCTGATGACCGCCGTCTACAGCCGCTTCGTCTTCGACGACGACTCGCTCACCGAGCGCGCCGTGCAACTGCACCGCCGCATGAGCTTCACGCTGCTGACCGCGCTGGACCTGCCCTGGGTGGCCGATGGCCTGCAGCGCGATGGCCCGCAGGTGCAGCAGCCGGTGGACGACCTGCTGCGCGCCTTGTTGCAGACCCACGGCCTGCCCTTTGCCGTGGTGGGCGGCGAAGGCCAGGCCCGCCTGACGGCGGCGCTGGCCGCGCTGGCCCCGCTGTTGCGCGCCGATACGCCCCCGGCCCCGGCGGGCAGCGGCCGCCGTACGCCCGGCTGGCTGAGTACGGGCACCCGACCCGGCAGCGGGCCTGCGGCCTGGGCCTGCGCCTGCTGCGACGACCCGCCCAGCGAGCGGCGGCTGTTCCAGGCCCGCCGCAGCGGCGGCCTGCCTTGAATCCACCCCCATGACGGTGCACCTGCGTGCCCACCACCTGCTGTGCACGCTGACCTACATAGGCCGCGGCTACAGCCCGGCCTTCGTCGCCGGCTTCGACAGCGTGCTGCAACGCCTGGCCAGCGGCGAGGAGGTGCTGCTGGTCAGCGGGCCGGACGAGCTCTGCCGGCCGCTGCGGGGTGATCCCGCAGCCCACTGCCACCGCGACAGCGTGCGCCAGCGCGACGCCCTGGCCGCGGACCAGTTGCGCAGCGAACAAGGCCTGGCACTGAACACGCAGGCCGACGGCGCTGGCAGCCGCTTCCTGCCCAGCGACGCACTGCTGCACCGGCTGCGCGAAGCCTTCGCGGCCGGCCGTGTGCGCGCCGCCTGCGCCGGCTGTGAATGGTCGCCGTTGTGTAGCGATGTCGCCGACCAAGGCTTTGCCGCCGTGCGTTGGGTGGCGGTGCGGTCCGCTGCCTCCGGCCCGCCGGTGGTTTCGGCAGCTCAGGCGCGGCCCAGCTGCCGCCAACCCCAGACCGCCAACAAGCTCGTCAAGGCCAGCGACCCCACCAGCACCGGCGCCACACCGACACGACCTTCGCGCAGCAGGTAGGCCAGGCCCATCGCGACCGCCACCATCAACAGCACACGCCAGGCCGTGGCCAGGCCGGACAAGGTGTTGACACGCCGCGGATCCCACAGCGTCCAGGTGGTGAAGGGCAGCAGGCCGAAAGCGACCGCCAGCGACACCGCGTGCGGGCCTTGCTCGCCCCAGCTCAGCCACAGCCCGACGGCCGCCGCCACGGCCCAGGCCAGCCACAGCTGCAACAGCAGCCAGGCACCCAGGGCGCGCCGCCAGGCGGCACCACGCGGCACACCGGGCGCCAGGGCCAGCAGGGCTTGTTCGCGGCGGGTGCGCTGCAGCGCGGCGCGGCGCTCCAGCAAGGGGCTGAGGGCAAAGGCCATCAGCCCCACCGTGGCACCGACAAACCGCTCCGGCGGCAGGTCTGCCACACGGATGCCGAACCCGGCCAGCACCGCCACCACCGCCAGCGCCAGCAGTGCCGCCACCACGGCCACCAGCGCCTGCGTGCTCCAGTGGGCCGCAGGGCCCAGCACCAGCAACCAGCGCGCCATCACCGCAGACGGCCGCGACACCAGGCGCTGCAACCACCCGCGGTAGACGGCGGTGACACCGCGTCGCCCCAGCGCCGCCCAACGCTGCCACCACTGCGGTGCCGGCCGTGCCGGCGCACCGGAGTGCAGGAAGTTGCCGGCCTGCGGCAGCACCGGCCACAAACCCACCACGCCCAGCGCCAGCAAGGCCAGCGTACCCGTCACCGGCTGCGCACTCAGCGTGGCGCTCAGACCGCGCACCGCCTCGGTCAGCCACCCGGCTCCTGTGCGGCCGACCAAGACCGACGCCAGGAACAACAGCAGCCACAGCCAGGGCCATCGCATGGTCCAGGCCAGCAGCACCAGGCCCGGCCCCAGCACCGGCGCCCACACCGGCAGCCCGCCCGACGAGGGCAGGCCCTGCGAAGCCACGATCAGCCCGGCGCACAAGCCCGTGGCCGCCAGCCAGCCGGCCAGCAGCAGGCGCCGCAGCGCCAGCAGGTGGCCCGGCACCAGGTGGGCCGTGCGCGGCAGGTTCAGGCGCTGCAATGCCACGACGAAGTTGCACCACAGCACGGCACCCACCACCACCGCAAACACAGCGGCCAGCCAGTGGCCCTGGCCCGCCTGCCGCGTGGCCACCAGCACCGCCAGCACCACGGCGGCACCCACCAGGCCCCACAGCGCCTGGCTGCGCCAGGAACGCAGCGCCACCAGCCACAGCAGGCGGCGCTCGGCCGCCCACAAGCCGCTTGCCGCGGCATGGTCGCGCGGCCGCAGCGTGGCGCCGCTCATTGCGTCAGCCCCTCGAACAGGTCGTCCAGGGTCACGGCGCGCTGGCTCAGCCCCGCAGGCAGGGCCGGCGGCAGGCCGGCGCCGGGCGCGCCCTCCTCTCGCACCAGCACCTGCAACTGGGTGTCCTGTCCTCGCCCCGCCAAGGCCTGGCGGTGCAGTTCATGGCGCCCGGGCCGGCTCAGCCAGCCCTGCAGCACCGACGCCGGGCCGCTGACCAGGCGCGTGCTCTCCAGCAGCTCGTCCAGCGGCGCCTGCAGCACGATGCGGCCACCGCCCAGGAAGGCCACGTTGAAGGCCACCCGCTCCAGGTCGGACAGGATGTGCGTGGAAAACACCACCGTGGTGCCGCGGTCCAGCACCTGTTCCACCAGCTCGCGCAGAAAGTCGCGCCGGCCCACCGGGTCCAGGCTGGCCACCGGCTCGTCCAGTACCAGCAGGTCGGGTTCGTGCGCCAGGGCGCGAACGATGGCCAGGCGCTGCTGCTGGCCACCGGACAGGCGGTCTATGGGCTTGTCGCGCGGGATGTCCCAGCGCGACAGCAGGCCTTGCACCTTGGCTTCGTTCCAGCGCGGGTAGAAGCTGCGGAAGTAGGCCAGCGTCTCGTCGGCCGTGAGCCAGCCGAACAGGTCGGCCTGCTGCGGCACGTAGCCCACCCGCGCGCGCACCGCGTCGTCTATCTGCGCCGCCGGCTGGCCCAGCAGCTGCACCTGGCCGGCCTGCCCGGCGCGCAGGCCCAGCAGGCACTCCAGCAGGCTGGTCTTGCCGGCGCCGTTGCGCCCCAGCAGGCCCACCACCTGGCCCGGCAGCAAGGCCCAGTCCAGGCCTTGCAGCACCGGCGTCTTGTCGTAGTGCAGCGTCAGGCCCTGGATGCGCACGCTGGGCGCAGGCAGCGCCGCTTCGCGGGGGGTGTTGGGGTTGAGGTTCATGGTGGGTGGGTCGGCAAGTGTTCGGGCCAGGGGCGTCATGCGGACAGCTTCGCTGCGGCCTAGGGGTCGGGGGCCTGCGGCGAATCGGCCTGGTCCAGTAGCGCTTCAAACAGGGCCAGCGCCTGGGCTTTGGACAACTGCAGCTGGTGTGCTTCCGCTGCGGCGCGCCGCAGCGTGGGGCGCAGCAGCGCCGCGCGGTCGGCGGCCGCCTGGGGCTGGCCGTGCGCGGCGGCCACGGCCATGGCCTGGCCCCGCCGGCGCTGCAGCACGCCTTCGGCTTCCAGCCCGCTGTAGGCTTTGGACACCGTCATCGGGTTCACCGCCAGCGCCTGCGCCAGCTCGCGCACCGAGGGCAGCTCGTCCCCCGCCGCCAGGCGCCCGGCCACCACATGGCGGCGCACCTGCTCCATCAGCTGGCGGTAAATGGGCTCCGCCGAGCCGGTGGCGACGCTGAACAAGTCCAGGGCGGGCATGGGTTCGGTGTATGTGTATTAATATACTAATACACACGCCGACCACCATGCAAGCGGGCCGCCATGACGGCGGCGGCTCAGGTCGTCACTGCACCGCGCTGCTGCCCGGTGGCTGGTCGCGATCGGGCGTGAACAGCTCGCCCACGTCCACCGCGTCGAAGCGGTAGGGCTGGCCGCAGAAGTCGCAGCCCACCTCCACCAGGCCCCGCTCGGCGATCAGGCTGTCGCTTTCGGTGCGGCCCAGCGAGCGCAGCATGCTGCTCACCCGCTCGCGCGAACAGGTGCAGACAAACCGCGGCGTGCGAGGCTCGAAGCGCAGCAGCTTTTCTTCCCAGAACAGGCGGTGCAGCACCTGGTCGGGCGGCAGCGTGAGCAGCTCTTCGGGTGTGAGCGTGCCGGCCAGCAGGGCGATGCGCTGGAAGTCTTCCGAGCGGCCTATGTCGTCTTCGTTGCGCCGGCCAGCCAGGTTGCCCTGGCCTTCCACCGGCAAGCGCTGCACCAGCAGGCCGGCAGCCACCTGGTCGTCGGCCGCCAGCACCAGCCTGGTGTCCAGCTGCTCGGACTGCAGCATGTAGTGCTCCAGCACCTGCGACACCTGCTGCAGCGGCTCGCGCTGGTCGCCGTGCAGCGGTACCACCCCCTGGTAGGGCTGCTGGCCCGGGCGCTTGTCGCGCGGGTCCAGCGTGATGGCGCAGCGGCCCTGGCCGCGCACGTTGAGCAGCGCCTCCAGCTGCGCATCCGCCGGCACCTCGCCCACCACCTTGGCAGTGGCGCGAAACGCGAGCTCGCTGCCCACCTCGGCCACCGCCAGCCTCACCGGGCCGTCGCCAAAGATCTGCAGCACCAGCGTGCCGTTGAACTTGATGTTGGCCTGCATCAGCACGCCGGCGGCGGTCATCTCGCCCAGCAGCGCGCGCACCGGCGGCGGGTAGGCGCCCGCCGCGGCGCGGCGCACCAGCAGGTCTTGCCAGGCGTCGGTCAGGCGCACCAGCAGGCCGCGCACCGGCGCACCGTCGAACAGGAAACCGTGCAGTTCGGACATGTTGGGTCTGTTGACCTAGCCGATGCGCCGCAGCTGGCTGCGGTGGCGCTGCGCGTTGTCCACGTAGTGCAGCGCGCCCAGCTTCATGCGCGCCAGCTGCTCCGGCGATATCTCGCGCACGGCCTTGGCCGGCGCGCCCAGGATGAGGCTGTTGTCCGGGAAGACCTTGCCTTCCGTCACCACCGCGCCGGCGCCCACCAGGCAACCTCGGCCGATGACCGCGCCGTTGAGCACCACGGCCTGTATGCCTATGAGCGCGCCGTCGCCAACGGTGCAGCCGTGCAGCATCACCTGGTGGCCTATGGTCACGTCCTCGCCGATGGTGAGCGGGAAGCCCATGTCGGTGTGCAGCACGCTGTTTTCCTGCACATTGCTGCGTGCGCCCACGGTGATGAGTTCGTTGTCGCCGCGCAGCACTGCGCCGTACCAGACGCTGGCGCCAGGCAGCAGGTGCACACGCCCTATGACGGTGGCGGTTTCCGCCACCCAGGCGCCTTCGTCAAGGCGGGGGGTTTCGTCCCCCAGCTGGTAGATGGCCAAGGTGGCCCTCCTCGCTTCAAAGCGACAATTCTAGAGATGGGCCTTCGTCCCCAACGCCGACCCCAACTGCGACAGATGGCCTTGCAGGCCCTGGCCTTGTGCGACCCGGCGGCCAAGGTGGCAGCCACACGCGCCTTGTTCGACGCCGAACAGGCCGGCGAGACGGTGCTGGACGCCCAGGCCGACCTGCACCCCGCCGCCGCACTGCTGTGCCTGCCGGGCCGCCCGCCCACGCCGCGGCTGGTGCCGCCGGGCCAGGTGCCACGCCGCACGCCGTTCACGCCCGAAGGCCGCGCGGCGCTGCTGCACGCGGTGGCGCACATCGAGTTCAACGCCATCAACCTGGCGCTGGACGTGTTGTGGCGCTTCCCCGCCCTGCCTGACGCCTGCTACCGCGACTGGTTGCGCGTGGCGGCCGAGGAGGCGCTGCACTTTTCGCTGCTGGCCCAGCACCTGGGCACGCTGGGCCACGCCTACGGCGACTTCGACGCCCACGACGGCCTGTGGGCCATGGCCGAGAAGACCGCCGGCGACCCGGTGGCGCGCATGGCCCTGGTGCCGCGCACGCTGGAAGCCCGTGGCCTGGACGCCACGCCCCCCATGCAGGCGCGGCTGCGCAAGGCCGGCGATGAACGTGCGGTGGCCATCCTGGACATCATCCTGCGCGACGAGGTGGGTCACGTGGCCATAGGCAACCACTGGTACCGCTGGTTGTGCGAACAGCAAGGCTTGGATGCGGTGGCGCAGTATGCGGTGCTGGCAGCGCGGCATGGTGCGCCGCGGCTGAAGCCGCCGTTCAACCTGGAGGCGCGGCGGCGGGCGGGGTTCAGCGTTGATGAGCTGTTGATACTGCAGCGTTTGCCTGAGGGCGGTGTGGGTGGGGGGGCATCGGGGTAGCGCCTGGCACAACGGTGCGCGGCGGTTGCCGGCTACGGGGTAGCCCCGGCTGCGCGCCGCCCGATATCGGTGCTCGCCGGGGCTACCCCGTACCCGGCAACCGCCGAGGCCACTCCGAGGACTCTCGCCACACGCCCCCGCGTCATCGCCGAACGTCGGTGATGGGGTGGGCCGGGCTAGCACCGATATCGGGCGGCGCGCAGACCGGCCCACCCCATCGCCGGCGCGCGCTGAAAGAACGAAGTCCGCGGGCTTCCTCCCACGGCGAATCAGCAAAGGCAGCGCCCCATCACCCCCGCGGATGATGCTGCGCGTGCAACTGCCGCAAGCGCTCGCGCGCCACGTGGGTGTAGATGGTGGTGGTGCCTATGTCCGCATGCCCCAGCAGCATCTGCACCGCACGCAAGTCAGCGCCGTGGTTCAGCAGGTGGGTGGCAAACGCATGCCGCAGCGTGTGCGGCGACAAGGGCACGGTGATGTCCGCCGCCAACGCATAGCGCTTGACCAGGCGCCAGAACATCTGGCGTGTCATGGCCTCGCCGCGCACGGTAACAAACAGGTCGGGGCTGCTGCGCGGGCCCAGCAGTTCGCGCCGGCCTTCGCCCAGCCAGCGTGTCAGCCAACCATGCGCCTGCTCGCCGAAGGGCACCAGGCGCTCGCGCGAGCCCTTGCCCAGCACCCGCAGCACGCCCTGCGGCAGCGAAACATGCACCGCCTGCAGCGACACCAGCTCGCTCACGCGCAGGCCGCTGGCGTACATCAGCTCCAGCATGGCGCGGTCGCGCTGGCCCAGCGGTTTGTCCACGTCCGGTGCGGCCAGCAAGGCCTCCACCTGGGCTTCGGACAAGGTCTTGGGCACGCGCAGCGGCTGCTTGGCGGCCAGCAGGCGCAGCGTGGGGTCGGCCGCCACACGCCGCTCGCGCAAGGCCCAGCGGAAGTAGCGGCGAAACACCGTGAGCCGCCGGTTCGCGGTGGTGGCCTTTGTACCGGCGTGGCGCTCGGCGATGTAGGCCAGCAGGTCGGCTTCCTGGGTCTGGTCCAGGTGGCGCGCGTGTTGCTGGTGCAGCCAGGCGGCGTACAGCGTCAGGTCACGCCGGTAGGCCGCCAGGGTCAGGGGGGCCAGGCCGTCCTCTATCCACACCGCGTCGGCGAAGTGGTTGATCGCGGCCTGGCTGTCAGGCGGTGGGTTCGACGGCAATGCCGGCGCGGCCTTGACTTTCACACCACCTCCCCCAACCCAGCCCTTGCACGGGACCGGCTTCGCCGGCCCGTCGCAAGACGCCCCCTCGGGGGGCAGCGACCGGGAGGGAGCGTGGGGGCCTTAGTTCAACGACAGCTTCTGCTTGGTGACCACGTCCTTGTAGACCTCGAACTCGGCCTTGATCTGGGCGCCGAACTCTTCCGGCGAGTTGTCCACGATCAGCGAGCCGGTGTCCTCAATGCGCTTGCGCACGTTGGCGTCCTTGAGCGCGGTCTTGACCGCTGCGGCAATGGTGTCCACCGCCGCCTTGGGCGTGCCCTTGGGCGCCAGCACGCCGTAGTAGGCCATGCGGTTCACCGGGGCCAGGCCCACTTCGGCAAACGTGGGCACACCCGGCAGCTGGCTCAGGCGCTGCGACGAGGCGATGACGATGGGGATCAGCCGCCCGTCACGTATGAAGGGCAGCGCCGAGGGCAGGTTGTCGAACATGATCTGCACCTGGCCGGCCACCGTGTCGTTCAGCGCCGGGCCGGCACCGCGGTAGGGGATGTGCGTCATGAACACACCCGCCAGGCTCTTGAACAGCTCGGTCTGCAGGTGGCCGATGCCGCCGGTGCCCGAGCTGGCGTAGCTGTAGCGGCCCGGGTTCTTCTTGAGCTCGGCCAGGAAGCCGGCGTAGTCGCGCGCCGGGAAGCTGGGGTGCACCACGATGACGTTGGGCGTGGCGGCGATGTTGATCACCGGCACGAAGTCGACCAGCGGGTCGTAGCCTATGCGCGGGTTGATGGCGGGGTTGGAAGCCGTGGTCGAGACCGTGGCCATGCCCAGCACGTGGCCGTCGGCCGTGGCGCGGATCATTTCCAGCGCGCCGATGGAGCCGCCGCCACCGCCGCGGTTTTCCACCACCACCTGCTGCCCGAGTGCCTGGCCCATGGGTTGGCTGACGATGCGCGCCACGATGTCGGTGGTGCCCCCGGGGGCGAAGGGCACGATCAGCCGCACCGGCTTGTTGGGGAAGGCCTGGGCCTGTGCCGCCAGCGGCGCGGACAGCGCCAGGGCCACAGCGCCGAGAACAAGGGCTAGACGGGAGCGTTGCATCGTCAGAAGTCTCCGTGGGTTGGAAAACGGTGGGATACAGAACAAGCCGCTGGGTCAGCCCGGGGTACCGGGCTGGCCCAGCAGGCCGGCTTTGAGCCTGCGGTCGTACGGCCGCTCGCCCAAAAAGGCGCGCAGCAACGCGGCATACAACTCGTCGCCGGCGATGGGCTCGCCGCGCAGTGTGCCATTAACGCTGAAGCTCAGGCCCTGGCCCGGCAGCAGATCGAGGTCCACGACGTCGTGCCGGCGCACCGTGCCCACCGCCGAGATCAGTTCCTCGAAGCGTTGCAGGCCCGGTGCGATCGCCGGCATGGCCTCGGCGCTGGTGTTGCGCTCCACACCCTTGCGCAAGGCCTTCACGAACTCGGCCGCCGGGGCGTCGTGCAGCAGCTGCAGCTGCAGGCGCTTGGGGCCGGCCATGCCCACCGCCTGCGCCACCTCGCCGGCCCGTTCGCGCAGGTACAGGCCGGCGGCATAACCCTTGAACCAGGCCACGGCGCGCACGCCGGTGCCGTTGAGCAGCAGCTCGCTGCCGCCCAGTTGCAAACGTGTGGGGAAGCGCCGGCCCTCGACCAGGCGCACCTCGCCCTGTTGTGCCGGTTGCCCTTGCTGCGCCAGGGCGGGCAGCCAGCCGCCCGGTGCCAGGCCCACGAGCAGCAGGCCGGCCACCCGGCGGCGCTGCGGGTGGAACGAAGGGGTCGTCAGATGGGGTTTCATCGGCGCTTCGATGCCGGCAGGCGGCGCAAGGTTCATTGTCGGCGCCCGGCCGGCGGCGGAAATCTGCGGGTTAACACCAGGAAATGGCAACGAATTGCGCATACTCGCGCCCCATGCCGTCCGCCGCCCATGCCACGCTGCTGCTGCCCGACTTTGCGCTCATCGTGCTGGGCTGGGTGCTGTGCCGCTACACCCCGCTGAACCGCCCGCTGTGGGACGGCGTGGAGCGGCTGGTGTACTACCTGCTGTTCCCGGCGCTGCTGTTTCACTCCATCCTGCGCCACCCCATTGTGGTGGGCGAGCTGCTGCCGCTGGCCGGCACCGGGGCCTTGTTGATGGCGGTGGGCATTCTGCTGGCGCAGGCGGTGGGCCGCTGGCCAGGCTTGGACGCGCGGCTGCACGCCAGCGGCGCGCAGGTGGCTTTTCGCTTCAACAGCTACGTGGCCCTGGCCCTGGCCGACCGCATCGCCGGCACCCAGGGCCTGGCCTGGATGGCCTTGCTGGTGGCCGTGTGCGTGCCGCTGGCCAACGTGGGCGCGGTGTGGCCGCTGGCCCGCCAGGGCGGGCAAGGTTTTTTGCGCGAGCTGGCGCGCAACCCGCTGATCCTGGCCACCGTCTCGGGCCTGGCGGCCAACCTGCTGGGGCTGCGCCTGCCCGAGGTGGCCACCACCACGCTCAGCCGGGTGGGCGGCGCCGCGCTGCCGCTGGGCCTGATGGCGGTGGGTGCGGGCTTGCAGTTCGGCGCGCTGCGCGAAGGCCCGCGCCTGGCGGCCACGCTGCTGGCCATACGCCACGCGGTGCTGCCCTTGCTGGCGCTGGCCTTTGTCAGCTGGCTGCCGCTGGCCACGGCGCTGAACACCGGGCAGCGCGCCGTGCTGATGGCCTTTGCCGCCATGCCCACGGCCTCCAGCGCCTACGTGCTGGCGGTGCGCATGGGCGGGCATGGGCCGTACGTGGCAGGGCTGGTCACCGTGTCCACGCTGGTGGCCATGGTGGCCTTGCCGGCCTGGCTGGCGCTGTGGGCAGCGCTGGCGGCGCCTTAAGGTTTGTTCAGACCACCGCGGCCAGTGCGCGCTGGCCCAGCGCCCAGTCTATGTGTTCGCGCACCAGCGCGTCGCTGGCGTCGCGCGCCGCCGCCAGCGCGGTGGCGATCTCCGGCTGGCCGCTGTCGCGCCAGGCGTTGCCCAGGGCCACCGCCAGGTTGCGCCGCCAGCGCTGCCAGCCTATGCGGCGTATGGCGCTGCCTTCGGTGCGGCGGCCGAACTCGGCCTCGTCCCAGCCCCACAGCTGCAGCAAGGTGGCCTCGGCGAAACCTTCGCGCAGGTCGAAATCGGGCAGCACCGCGCGCTGGGCGTACTTGTTCCAGGGGCACACCAGTTGGCAGTCGTCGCAGCCGTAGATGCGGTTGCCCAGCAGCGGGCGCAGCGCGGGGTCTATGGCACCCGGATGTTCGATGGTGAGGTAGCTGATGCAGCGCCGGGCGTCCAGCCGGTACGGCGCCACGATGGCCGCGGTGGGGCAGGCCTGCAGGCAGGCGCTGCACTGGCCGCAGTGGGCACTGGCGGCTTCGTCCTCGGGCAGTGCCAGGTCCACGAACAGCTCGCCCAGGAAGAACATGGACCCGGCCTCGCGCGCCAGCGTCAGCGTGTGCTTGCCGCGCCAGCCCAGGCCGGCGCGGGTGGCCAGCTCCACCTCCAGCACCGGCGCCGAATCGCAGAACACACGGTGGCCGCGCGGGCCCAGCTGCTGCTGCAGCCAGTCGGCCAGTTGCTGCAGGCGGCGGCGCAACACCTTGTGGTAGTCGCGGCCGCGGGCGTACATGGACACCACCGCGCGGCCGGGCTCGCGGCTGGCCGCCTGCTCACGCTCCACCCAGCCGGCCGGGGTGTCGCGGGGCAGGTAGTCCATGCGTGCGCTGATCACGCTCACCGTGCCCGGCACCAGTTCGGCCGGCCGCGCGCGGCGCAGGCCGTGCGCCGCCATGTAGCCCATCTCGCCATGAAAACCGGCGGCCAGCCAGTCGCGCAGGCCCTGCTCGGCGTGGGCCAGATCGATGCCGGTCACACCGATCTGTGAGAATCCGAGCTCACGCGATCGATCCCGCAGCTGTTGCACCAGCTGCCGACCATCGAAGTGATGCTGCAAAGGCATGCACCGATTCTAGGAAGCCGTTCCTTTTCCTGGCCCGACGAGGCCGCCTGCGCCGATTTCGCGGCGCGGCTGGCGCGTCTGCCGGCCATCCGTGACGCCACGCTGGAACTGCTGGGCCCGCTGGGCGCCGGCAAGACCACTTTCGTGCGCCACCTGCTGCGCGCGCTGGGCGTGGCCGGGCGCATCAAGAGCCCCAGCTATGCGGTGATGGAGCCGCATACTGCCGGCGACCTGGCCATCGCGCACTTCGACTTCTACCGCTTCGACGACCCGCGCGAGTGGCTGGACGCCGGCTTTCGCGAGGTGTTCGCCGCGCCGGGCCTGAAGCTGGTGGAGTGGCCCGAGAAGGCCGCCGGCCAGCTGCCGCCGCCCGACCTGCGGCTGCACATCGCCCCGCGGGAGGACCCGGACGACACCCACGGCGAAGACAGCCGCACCGTGCGCGCCGAGGCGCTCACGCCCCGCGGCCTGGAGCTGCTGCCTTGAAAGGGCCGGTCTCGCCACGTCGCCGCACCGCGTTGCGCGGTGCCGGCCAGCTGGTGTTGTTGTTGACGGTGCCGCGCATCGCCTTCGGTGCCGAGATCGTGGCCGTGCGCCTGTGGCCGGCGCGCGACTACACGCGCGTCACGCTGGAGTCCGACACCGCGCTGAACGCCAGCTACAGCCTGCTGGACAACCCGCTGCGCCTGTTCGTGGACATCGACGGCCTGGAGCTGCGCGACACGCTGCGCGAGCTGGTGGGCAAGGTGCGCCCCGACGACCCCTACATCGCCGGCGTGCGCGTGGGCCAGTTCCAGCCGCACATCGTGCGCGTGGTGTTCGACCTGAAGCAGCCGGTGCGGCCGCAGCAGTTCACGCTGGCCCCGGTGGCGGCCTACCAGCACCGCCTGGTGCTGGACCTGTACCCGCAGCAGGAAACCGACCCGCTGCTGGCGCTGATACGCGAGAAGGAGGCCGCCGAAGAGCAGGCGGCCCAGGCCGTGCAGGACGCACTGGGCGAGCTGATCGCGCGCGTGGACCGCCCCTGGCCGCCCGAAGCGCCCACCCCGCTGCCGCTGCCGCCGACCCCAGCGCCGCCGGCACCGTCCGCGCAGACCCCGGCCTCACCGCCCCCACCCCCGCCACCGCCACCACCGCCCACGCGTGAGGAGCGCCAGCGTGTGGACCGCCTGATCATCGTGGCGCTGGACCCCGGCCACGGCGGCGAAGACCCGGGCGCCATAGGCCCCACCGGCCTGCGCGAGAAGGACGTGGTGCTGGCCATAGGCCTGGCGCTGCGCGACCGCCTCAACGCGGTGCCCGGCATGCGCGCGATGCTGACGCGCGACGGCGACTACTTCGTGCCGCTGGCCGAGCGTGTGCGCAAGGCGCGGCGCGTGCAGGCCGACCTGTTCGTCAGCATCCACGCCGACGCCTTCACGCGCCGCGAGGCACGCGGCGCCAGCGTCTACGCGCTGTCCACGCGCGGCGCCAGCAGCGCCGCGGCGCGCTGGATCGCCGAGAAGGAAAACCAGGCCGACGCCGTGGGCGGCGTGAACATCGCCAACGTCAGCGACAACAGCGTGCTGCGCGCCATGGCCGACATGAGCACGGCGGCGCAGATCAAGGACAGCCTGAACGTGGGCCACGAGGTGCTCACGCGCATGGGCACCGTGGGCCGGCTGCACAAGCGCCAGGTGGAACAGGCCAACTTCGCCGTGCTGCGCGCGCCGGACATGCCCAGCATCCTGGTGGAGACGGCCTTCATCTCCAACCCGCAGGAAGAAGCGCTCCTGCGCACGCGCGACTACCGCCAGCGGCTGGTGCAGGCGCTGGCCGAAGGCATACGCCGCTACTTTGCGCGCAACCCGCCGCTGGCGCGCCACCGGCAGCTGTAGCGCCCTGTCGCCTGGTGCGCTTCAGGCGCCGGCCAGCTCGCGGCGCAGCCAGGCCCGTGCAAAGGCCCAGTCGCGCTTGACGGTGGCGGGCGACAGGCCCAGCGCCTCGGCCACCTCCTCGATCTCCAGGCCCCCGAAGTAACGCAGCTCCACCACCTGCGCCGCGCGTGCGTCCACGGTCTGCAGGCCGGTCAGGGCCTCGTGCACCTGCACCACGTCGGGCTGCGGCCCGGCGGGCAGCGCCTCCAGGCCCGACAGCGTGAGCGACACCCGCTCGCCGTCGCGCCGGGCGGCGCGGCGAGCGCGGGCATGCCCCACCAGGATGCGGCGCATCATGGTGGCGCACACCGCCATGAAGTGGCTGCGGCTTTGCCAGCGCACACGCTGCTGCAAGGCCAGCTTCAACCAGGCCTCGTGGGCCAGCGCCGTGGCGCTGAGCGTGTGGCCGGGGTTTTCGCGGCGCAGCTGGCTGCGCGCCAGACGGCGCAACTCGTCGTACAGCAGCGTGAACAGCTGCTGGGCCACCGCCGGCGGCGGCGTCTCGCCGCCCATGCGCTGCAGCCACAGCGTCACCTCGCCAGGGGGCAGCTCCTCCAGCGCCGGCGACGGGTCGTCGGTTGCCGTGCCGTCTGGCGGGCACCACGGGTCGGCGGGAGGTTGCAGCGGGTCGGCGGCCATGCCCGGATTGTGTTGCAGCGCGGCGCAGCGTCCGTGACGCCGTTCACACCGCTGGCGGCTGAATTCACGCCGGCGTGAGCCGCGAAGCCCTCGTCCTGCGCGTTAGCCAGCAGGACCACCGCCGGTGGCCACCGACCGGAGACTGCTTGCATGCGACCCCCGTGCCCTCCCCCCCAGGTCAGCACCCTCTCGAACGAAGCGCCCAAGCCCACGCGCGCACCCTTGCCCCACCGCCCCGCCCCCTGGCGCCATGTCTGCGTGGCCGCCGCCGCGGTGCTGCTGGTGGCTTGCGGTGGCGGCGACAAGATCACCGCCGAAGAGCCCGAGGCCGGCCCGCCGGCCGCGAGCCCGCCTCCGCCGCCACCTCCTCCGCCTCCACCTCCTCCGCCTCCTCCACCCCCGCCGCCTCCCCCGCCGCCGCCTCCACCGCCCGCTCCCAGCCTGGAGATAGGCGGCACCGCCGCCGTGGGCGTGGGCCTGCGCGACGCCACGGTGGACGTCAAGTGCACCAGCGGCTCGGCGCAGACCACCACCACGGTCGGCGGCAGCTTCAGCGTCACCGTCACCGGTGGCGTGGCCCCCTGCGCACTGCGCGTGAGCAGCGGCACGCTGCGTCTGCACGGCTACGCCGCCGGCGGCAGCGCCAACATCACCCCGCTGAGCGACCTGGTGATCGCCCACGCGACCGGTGGGCTGCCGGCGGCCTGGTTCGACGGCAGCCCCATCACCATCGACGACGCCGCGCTGGACGCGGCACGCACGGCGGTACTGGGCCGCCTGGCCACCGACCCCCGCATCGAGCTGCCCAGCGGCGACCCGCTGAGCACCGCCTTCGTCATAGGCGACGCCTGGGACCTGGTGCTGGACCGCCTGGTGGACGCCATTGCCATCGCGGCGGGCGAGCCCGAGCTGTCCGGCGTGCCTGCGCTGCTGGCCGGCTACGACGCCGTGCTGGCCGCCGTGGCGGCCCACAACCTGGACGACCTGCCGGCACTGACCCGCGAGTTCCACCCGACACTGACCGCGTTGACCCACTTCGCCGGCCAGTACACCGTGACCGGCCAGCCCACGCAGCCCACGGGCCGCGGCGCGCCCACCGGCACCAGCGAGCGCGGCAGCATCGTCATCCACAGCGACGGCACGGTGGACTTCGACCACGAGGTGCGCCTGCGACCCGGCCTGATCAAGGGGCTGCACGACGTCACTGGGCCGAACCACACCGACCGCTACGTGCGCGTGCTGTACGACGGCAACGGCTTCCTGGGCCGCGAGCTCTTCGTGCACCTGGACGGCAACGATGTGGTGGAGCTGCGCTACGCCCACCCCAACCTAGGCATCAACCTGCGCGCCGCGGTGCAGCGCACCGGCCCCGCCCCGGGCGACGACGATGAGGACGACGGCGACGACGGTGGCGACGACGACGGTGGCGACGACGGCGGTGGCGACAACGGCGGTGGCGATGACGGCGAAGGCCTGGGCAGCAGCAACGGCGCCTCGGCCGTCGTGGACGGCCAGCGCATGACGCTGACCGGCCAGGCCAACAGCACCGCCATCCTGGCGCCCATGAACATCTTCAACTTCTCGGTGGGCGGCCCCAACGGCGAAAGCATCAACGTGCTGGGCCGTGTGGTGGCGGGCGACCAGGCCTGCGACGTGACCACGGTGCAGGTCAACGTGTCCACCGCCGGCGGCGGCGCAGCCAACACCTTCTATGCCACGGACTGCACGGTGACGCTGCAACACCTGCCCACGGCCACCCATCCCACCAGCGCTGTCATCCGCGGCACCTTCAGCGGCACGCTGCGCGGCGGGCTCCCGCTGCGCACCATCCAGGTCACGAACGGCCAGTTCCAGTTCGGCACCTCGGGCAATTGATGCCCGTGACAGGGGCGCAGCGGGAGGGAGGCCCCTGCGCCCCGTGCCGGCCCGGCACGGGCCCGTGAAACCTGCAACCCCTCGCGCGCCGCGGCCGGCAACGGCTGCGGCGCGTGTCTTTGCTGCTGACGACTGAACCTGGCCGCTGAACCGGGCCGCTGCCCGGTTCGCGCTGCCGTTATGGTCCGCGCTGACGTCTCTTCCGCCATGAGCCCGCCTCCTTCTCTGCGTGCGTTGTTCGACGCACTGCTGCCCCTGCCCCCCGCGCAACGCGAGCGCCGGTTGAGCGACCCGTCGCTGCCCGCCGCGCTGGTGGCCGAGCTGCGCGAACTGCTGGCCCACGCCCCCACGGAAACCGCCGCCGGCTTCCTGGCCGAGCCCGCGGCACTGCCGGAAGCACAAGACCTGCGCCCCGCCGACCGCCAGGGTCAGCGACTGGGCGCCTGGCAGCTGCTGGCGCTGCTGGGCAGCGGCGGCATGGGCGAAGTCTGGCTGGCGCGCCGGGCCGACGGCGCCTTCGACGGCCAGGCCGCAGTCAAGCTGCTCAAGCGCGGCATGGACTCCGACGCCGTGCTGGCACGCTTTGCGCAGGAGCAGCGGGCGCTGGCGCGCCTGTCCCACCCGCACATCGCCCGCCTGCTGGACGCTGGCCGCAGCCCCGACGGCCTGCCCTACTTCGTGATGGAGCGCGTGCAGGGCCGGCCGCTGGACGAGGCCGCCGCTGCCCTGCCGCTGCGCGAGCGCCTGGCCTTGTTCCTGCAACTGGCCGACGCCGTGGCCCACGCCCACCGCCACCTGCTGGTGCACCGCGACCTCAAACCCGGCAATGTGCTGGTGGACGAAGAAGGCCGCGTCAAGCTGCTGGACTTCGGCATCGCCAAGGCGCTGGCCCTGCACGGCGAAGACGCCGGCAACCCGCAGCCGGCCACCCAGGGCGGCACGCAGGCCACCACGCTCCTGGCCTTCACACCGCACTTCGCCAGCCCCGAGCAGGTGCGCGGCGAACCGGTGAGCACCGCCACCGACCAGTACAGCCTGGGCGTGCTGCTGTACCTGCTGCTCACCGGCCAGCGCCCGTACGGCCACGATGCCGATTCGGCACTGGCCGCCGCGCAAGCGGTGCTGGAGCAGGAGCCCCGGCGCCCCAGCGCGGTGGTCGCCGACGCCGCTCTGCGCCGCGCCCTGGCCGGCGACCTGGACAACGTCGTGCTCAAGGCGCTGGAGAAGGCCCCCGAGCGGCGTTACCCCAGCGTCGAAACACTGGCCGCCGACTTGCGTGCCCACCTGGCCGGTTTCCCGGTCAGCGCGCAGGCGCCCAGCGCCGGCTACCGGTTGCGCAAGTTCGTGGGCCGCAACCGCGCCGCAGTGGCCGCCGGCGCGGTGGCCGCGCTGGCCTTGCTGGGCGGCACCGCCCTCGCGCTGTGGCAGGCCGGCCTGGCCGAGCGCCGCTTCGCCGAGGCCCATCGCTTTGCGCGCACCATGCTCTTCGACGTGGACTCGGCGCTGCGCGACGGGCCCACCGCCGGCCGCGAAGTGCTGGTGTCGCAGGCGGCGCAGTACCTGGGCCGCCTGTCGGGCGAACGCATTCGCGACACCGCGCTGCTGCGCGACCTGGCCGAGGCCTGGGAGCGGGTGGCCGACATCCAGGGCAGCGCCCACCGCAGCAACGTCGGCCGGCCGCAGGACGCCGACACCAGCCTGGCCCAGGCGCTGGCCCTGCGCGAGCGCCTGGCCGCACGCGACGGCGACGACCTGGACAACGTGGCCGGCCTGATGACGGTACGTGAACGCCTGGGCGACCACGCGCGCGCGCAGGGCGACCTGGCCCGCGCCGCCGACCACTACCGCCAGGCCGTGGCCCAGGCCCGCGTGCTGGCCGAGCGCCGCGGCGACGACCTGAAGGCCCAGCTCGCGCTGCTGCGCACGCAGCGCTACCTGGCCTCGGCCCACTACTGGCCCAACCTGCCCAGCCTGGGCGACCACGCCACTGCCCGCGCGCTGCTGCAAGAGCAGGTGCAACGGCTGGACGAGCTGCTGCGCCGCTTTCCGGGCCACACCGACGTGGCCAGCAGCGGCAACGGCCTGCTCAACCAGTGGACCGACATGCTGCGCCTGGCCGGCGAGCACGCGGCGGCCCTGGCCAACGCCCAGCGCAGCATGGCGCTGGTGCAGCAACTGCTGGCCGCGGAACCCGCCCATCCGGTGTGGCAGCGCTGGCAGGCGCTGACCGAGGGCCGCCTGGCCGACGCACTGATAGACGCCGGCCACTGGGACGAAGGCGTGGCGTTGTGGCAGCGCTCCATCGCCGGACGCGAAGCGGTGGTGCAGGCCGACCCCGGCAACGAGCGCGCCCTGCGCACGCTGGCCAACGGCTACGGCCCGCTGGCCGAACACCACCTGCGCGCCGGCCGCCTGCTCGAAGCCCTGCCCTGGCTGGAGCGCGAAAACCAGCTGCTGCACCAGATGCGCCAACGCTTTCCGCAGGTGGCCGCACTGGGCCCGCGCTGGGTGGAAAGTGAACGCGACCTGGCCATGACCCTGGCGCTGGCCCAGCCGGCACGCGCCGCCGAAGGCGTGTCGCGGCTGCAGGCCCTGGGTGCAGCGCCGGCGGCCATCGCCGACGACAGCACGGCCCTGGCCAAGCTGCGCCTGGCGCGTGCGCGTGCGCTGCTGCCCCGCCTGGGTGCAGGCCAGGCCGACCAGCGCGAGGCCCTGTGGCGCGAAGCGCTGCAGACCCTGGCCACGCTGCGTGAAGCGGCGCGCCGCGAAGCCTTCAACGCAACAGCCGCGCTGGAAGCAGCCCAGGCCGCGGTGCACCTGGGCCGGGCCGGTGAAGACTGCACGCTGCTGCGCCAAGGCGCCCAGGCCTTGCAGGCTCTGGCCGGCGACGGCCGCCTGCCGCGGCCGCTGCAGGGGCTGGTGACGGCTGCGGCGGCCGATGCGGCCGCCTGTTCATCCTGACCCGGTGCGCTGCAAGGAGGCCGCGGCTCAGCGCCGCCACAGCACCGCGCCTATGGCCACCACGATGGAAGCCATGGCGGCGAAGTCCTGCCAGTGCAGCGTCTCGCCCAGCCACAGCGCGCCGCTGAACACGCCCAGCACCGGGATCATCATCACGCTGATGGTGGAAGCCACCGGCGGCAGGTTGCGCGCCAGGTAGAACCAGGCCGCGTGCGCGAAGCCGAACACACCCACGGCGTTGTAGGCGATGGCCCACCACACCGTGGTGTCGGGCCAGCGCCAGAGCTGGCGCTCGAAGACGAAGGCCAGCACCGCCATCACCACGGTGGTGAGCGCCGTCATCCAGAACACCAGCGTGAGCAAAGCAAACGGCAGCTCGGAACGCCGCAGCAGGTGCGTGCCCACCGCCCAGATCGCCGCCGCGCCCAGCATGGCCAGCGCGGCCAGCGGCGCGCCGCCGAAGCCGGCGAACTCGCTCCACAACAACAGCACCACGCCCAGCGCCGCCGCGGCCACGCCGGCGGCCTGGCGCAGGCCCATGCGTTCGCCGTACACCGCCACACCCCACAGCGCGCTGAACACCGGCATGGTGTAGCCCAGGATGGCCGAACGCCCCGAGCTCAGCGACTGCACCGACACGATGACCACCGCATGCCAGACGATCATGTTGGGCAGCGCCAGCTTCACCACCTGGCCCCAGTGCGCACGCGGCAGTGCCAGCGGCACCTTCAGCCACAGCAGGGCAGCCGCCAGCACCGGCAGCCCCAGCAGCATGGACCACAGCCGGAAGGTCAGCGGCGCGTAGTCGGCCACGCCCAGCTTCATCACCGGCCAGTTCAGGCCCCACACCACGGTGAGCAGCCCCAGCACCCACAACTGGCGGGCTTGCATCATGGGGCGGCGGCGAGGTGGATTGCGGTGCCGGGCCGCACATCAACCGCCGCGGTCCAGGTAGCGCTTGCGGCGGAAGTACCAGGTGAGCCCCACCGCCACCGCGGTCATCAGCACCACGATGATGGTGACGCCGGTGGCGTCGTGGATCAGCGGCAGCGTGTCGAAGTTCATGCCGAAAAAACCGGTGATCAGGTTCAGCGGCATGAACACCGCGGTCAGCACGGTCAGCGTTCGCATGATGTCGTTGGTGCGGTGGCCCAGCGCCGAGAAGTGCATCTGCACCGCCGTCTCGGCGCTGTGCTCCAGCCGCCGCACGTGGCTGAGCACACGCTCCACGTGCTCCAGCACGTCGCGTGAACGCACACGCAGCAGCTCACGCTCTCGCCGCGCGTGTTTGTCCACCTCGGCCGGCCAGTCGTCCATGGTCTCTATCCACTCCTGCACCGCGCTGCGCTGGTCTTCGCAGGTGTCCTCCAGCAGGTGCAGGGCGTTGCGCGACTCCAGCAGCATGGACCAGTCATGGAAGCGGCTCTTGGGGTCCAGCAGCAGCTGCTGCAGGTAGCCCAGCTTGCGCGTGAGCAGGCGCCGCAGGTCCAGGTAGCTGTCCACCATGTGGTTGATCATGCGCAGCATCAGGTCGGCCGGGCTGGCCGGCAGGCGCACCACGCCGCGCGCCTCGTTGCGGGCCTCGCCACGCGCCTCGCCGCTGGCCGCGGTGGCCGCCAGCCGCGCCGCGAAGTGCTCCAGCACCATGCAGTCGGCCGGGTGCACGGTGAGCAGCACGCGGTCGAACACGGCAAAACCCACCGGGCTGGTGTCTATGTCCTGCAGCGCCTGGCGCGCCGCCTGCACACTGCCGGCGGCTTCCGCCGCGGCGTGCGTGCTGGCGGCCAGACGGCGAAACACCATCAGGTCGTACCACGAGGTGTAGTCGTAGTGGCTGGGCAGCTGGTGGTTGAGCAGGTCCGAGATGTGCAGGTCCACCAGCGTGCCGCCGGTCCAGCGCTGCAGCGCGGCCTGGATCTCGGCCACGTGCACCTCGAACTCGCGCCGGCCGCTGCCCACCCACAAGAAGCCGTGCGCCGGCAGCGTGGCCGGCATCTCGGCCAGCTCGGTGAACTGGTCGCCGGTGACGTGGAAGACCCGCACGGTGCGCCTAGGGCCTGTTGACGCTGTGGGAAGGCTCGCGCCGCGTCAGCGGCGCGTGAGCAGACGCGCCGCATCCAGCGCAAAGTAGCTGAGCACGCCGTCGGCACCGGCGCGGCGAAAGGCCAGCAGCGATTCCATCATCACCGCGTCGTGGTCCAGCCAGCCATTGGCGGCAGCGGCCTTGAGCATGGCGTACTCGCCGCTGACCTGGTAGGCGAAGGTGGGCACGCCAAAGCGCTCCTTCACGCGGCGCACGATGTCCAGGTAAGGCAGGCCGGGCTTGACCATCACCATGTCGGCGCCTTCGGCGATGTCCAGCTGCACCTCGCGCAGCGCTTCGTCGCTGTTGCCCGGGTCCATCTGGTAGACCTTCTTGTCGGCTTTGCCCAGGTTGCCGGCGCTGCCTACCGCGTCGCGGAAGGGCCCGTAGAAGGCGCTGGCGTACTTGGCGCTGTAGGCCATGATGCGCGTGTGTATGGCGCCCTGCGCCTCCAGCGCCGTGCGTATGGCGCCTATGCGCCCGTCCATCATGTCGCTGGGCGCCACGATGTCCACGCCGGCCTCGGCCTGCACCAGCGCCTGCTGCACCAGCACCTGCACGGTGTCGTCATTGAGGATGTAGCCCGTGTCGTCCAGCAGCCCGTCCTGGCCATGGCTGGTGTACGGGTCCAGCGCCACGTCGGTCAGCAGCGCCAGCTGCGGAAAGCGCTTCTTCAGCTCGCGCACCGCACGCGGCACCAGGCCTTGCGTATTGAAGGCCTCGCGGCCGTCGGGCGTCTTCAGCGAGGCATCGACGACCGGAAACAGCGCCATCACCGGCACCCCCAACGCCACACATTCCTCAGCCAGCGCGAACAGCTGGTCCACGCTGCGTCGCTGCACGCCGGGCATGCTGGGCACGTCCTGCACCTGGCGTTCGCCGTCCAGCACAAACACCGGCAGGATCAAGTCTTCGGGCGCCAGCCGGTGCTCGCGCACCAGCGCGCGCGTTGCAGCATCCCGGCGCAGCCGGCGCGGCCGGCTGGCCGGAAACGGGGGCAAATTCGTCAAGCCTGACTCCCTCGAGACGCGCGCCCTGCCCCAGGGTCAGCCCCAGTAGACGGGGGCGCTGGACGGCGCAAAGCGGTCTGATAAGATGGTTGGTGAATGATAGCCGCGAGGCTGTTGTTCCCTGCTTTTCCTCCCTGAGCAGGTGCCTTAGCGTGATGACAGCGATAAGGCTTGACGGCCCTGGCTATGCCAGGGCCGCTTTTTTGTCGCCGGGCCGTCCCAGGACAAAAGCGCCCCCTCGGGGGCCGGTCAAGCGCGCAGCGCTGGACCGAGGGGTCTGCTTTTCTTGCGGCCTATCATGCCGACGCATGAACAACGGCTACCTCTGGATCAAGGCCTTCCACATCGTTTTTGTCGCGAGCTGGTTCGCGGGGCTGTTCTACCTGCCCCGCCTGTTCGTCAACCTGGCCACCGTGCCGGCCGACAGCCACGCCGAACGCGAACGCCTGCTGCTGATGGCGCGCCGCCTGTACCGCTTCAGCAGCCTGCTGATGCTGCCGGCCTTGGCGCTGGGCCTGTGGCTGTGGCTGGGCTATGGCGTGAGCGGCGGCTGGCTGCACGCCAAGCTGCTGCTGGTGCTGGCGGCGGTGGCTTACCACCACGTGTGCCGCCGCCTGTTGCACGACTTCGAGCAGCTGACCAACCGGCGCAGCGACCGCTGGTACCGGGTGTTCAACGAAGCCGCGGTGCTGCTGTTCGCCGCCATCGTCGTGCTGGTGGTGGTGAAGCCCTTCTGACGCCCCATGGCGCGGCCCAGCAGTTCCGCCACGCCGCTGGCGGCCGCCTATGCGCTGCTGGTGCTGTATGCCAGCCTGTTCCCTTTTGAAGGCTGGCGCTGGCCGCCCGGCCAGGGGCTGTCGGCACTGGCCGCCCTGCCCTGGCCGCCCTGGCGCGACGACTTCGACCTGTGGTCCAACATCCTGGGCTACCTGCCGCTGGGGCTGCTGCTGACCATCGCGGCGCGCCGCAGCGGCGCGCACGCGGGTTTAGCGCTGGCGCTGGGGCTGCTGGCCCCGGCCGCGCTGTCATACAGCTGCGAGCTGCTGCAGCAGTTCCTGCCCAACCGCCACCCGTCGCTGAAGGACATGGCGGCGAACGCCGGCGGGGCCGCGGCCGGTGCCTTGCTGGCACTGGCCCTGCACGCCATGGGCTGGGTGGACCGCCTGCATGGGCTGCGCGAGCGCTGGTTCGCCGCCGACGGCGCCGTGCCACTGACGCTGCTGGCGCTGTGGCCCATGGGCCTGTTGTTCCCGGCGCCGGTGCCGCTGGGCCTGGGCCAGGTGGGCGCGCGCCTGCGCGACGCCTTGAGCGGCCTGCTGGCCGACGTGCCCTGGGCCGAGCCGGTCTACCGCCTGGTATCGGCGCCGGTGGCACCGGCCACGGCGCTGCACCCGCTGACTGAGGTGGTGATCACCGGCCTGGGCCTGCTGGCGCCCTGCCTGCTGGCCTACGCCGTGGTGGCGCCGGGCTGGCGGCGGGTGGTGATGGCTGCCGGCGCGCTGCTGCTGGCGCTGGCCGGCATGACCCTGGCCACGCTGTTGAACTTCGGCCCGCGTCACGCGCTGGCCTGGATAGGCCCCACCACGCTGCCGGGCCTGGGCCTGGGCGCGGCAGCCGCCCTGCTGCTGGTGCCCCTGCGCCGCCGCCTGGTGGTGGGCGTGGCGCTGGTGGTGCTCACGGCGCTGGTCGCCAGCGTGGCACAGGCGCCGCAGGACCCGTACTTTGCGCAAAGCCTGCAGGCCTGGGAGCAAGGCCGGTTTGTGCGTTTCCACGGCCTGGCGCAGTGGGTGGGCTGGCTGTGGCCCTACCTCGCCACGGCCTGGCTGCTGACGCGCCTGGGCGCACCCCGTGCAGGGTCGTCGCCGCGTTGAGCGCTGGGTGCCGCTGCCTACAATCCCGCTGGATGAGTTATTACAAGCACCATGTGTTCTTCTGCCTGAACCAGCGTTCGGGCGGCGAAGCCTGTTGTGCCGATCACGACGCGCAGGCGGCTTTCGACCACTGCAAGGCCCGCGTCAAGAAGGCCGGCCTGGCCGGCCCCGGCGGTGTGCGCATCAACAAGGCCGGCTGCCTGGACCGCTGCGCCGGCGGGCCGGTGGCGGTGGTCTACCCCGAGGCCGTCTGGTACACGTTTGTGGACCGCAGCGACATCGACGAGATCGTCGAAGAACACCTGGTGCACGGCCGCGTGGTCCAACGGCTGCTGCTGGCACCCGACGTGGGGCGATGAGCGCCCAGGAGGCCTGGTGAACCCGAACACCCGCTATTTGGCCGCCACCGGGCCGGCGGGGGATTTGCAGTGCGCGCTGGACGAACCGTCGGCCGGCCCGTCGCTGGGCCTGGCGCTGCTGTGCCACCCGCACCCGCTGCACGGCGGCAGCATGAACAACAAGGTGGTGACCACGCTGGCGCGGGCCTTCGTGCAACTGGGTTACAGCGCCGCGCGCTTCGACTTCCGCGGCGTGGGCCGGTCGGCCGGTAGCTGGGACGAAGGCCGCGGCGAGGTGGACGACGCGCTGGCGGTGCTGGCCGCACTGCGCCAACCCGGCCAGCCGCTGGTGCTGGGCGGGTTTTCGTTCGGCGCCTACGTGGCGGCGCAGGCCGCCGCCCGCCTGCCGGACGACGCGCGCGCGCAGCGCCTGGCCCTGATCGGCCCCGCGGCACAGAACTTTCAGCTGCCGGCAGTACCAGAAGACACGCTGGTCGTGCACGGCGAGCAGGACGACGTGGTGCCCCTGGGTGCGGTGCTGGACTGGCTGCGCCCACAGGCGCTGCCGCTGGTCGTCGTGCCCGGTGCCGGCCACTTCTTCCACGGCCAGCTGCCCCTGCTCAAACAAATCGTTCTTCGCGCCTTTGCTGTCGCGCCGGCCGGCACGGCGGCAGGCTGAGGCCCTCACCCGATACAAGCTGCGACCGCAGCCAAACAACCTTCAAGTTTCCATGTTCCGATCCCTGCTCCTGCTGATGGCGGCCTGCCTGGTCGCTGCACAGCCCGCCGCCGCCCAGGCACCGCAGCCGCCCGAGGTGGCCGCGCGCCAGTACCTGCTGATAGACCTCACCAGCGGCCAGATCCTGGCCGAGCGGGATGCCGACGTGCAGGCCGAGCCGGCCAGCCTGACCAAGCTGATGACCGCCTACCTGGTGTTCAACGCCATACGCGATGGCCGGCTGGGCCTGGAGCAGGCCATACCGGTGTCCGAGCGCGCCTGGTCCGAGCGGCGCGGCGGCGGCTCGCTGATGTTCATAGACCCGCGCATGACGCCCAAGGTATCCGAGCTGCTGCGCGGCATGATCGTGCAAAGCGGCAACGACGCCTCGGTGGCGCTGGCCGAGGCCGTGGGCGGCTCGGTGGACGGCTTCGTGACCATGATGAACCGCCAGGCGCAGGCCTGGGGCCTGCAGAACACGCAGTTCCGCAACGTGACCGGGCTCACCGAAAGCGGCCACTACAGCAGCGCGCGCGACGTCGCCACCGTGGCCTCGCGGGTGGTGCGCGAGCACCCGGACTTCCATGCGCTGTACTCCATACGCGAGTACACCTTCAACCACATACGCCAGGCCAACCGCAACCTGCTGCTGGGCCGCGACCCCACGGTGGACGGCCTGAAGACCGGCTACACCGATGCCGCCGGCTGGTGCCTGGTGGCCACCGCGCAGCGCGAAGGCCCGGCCGGCAAGCGCCGCCTGCTCAGCGTGGTGATGGGCGCCGCCTCGGCCGAGGCGCGCGCCGCCGAAAGCCTGAAGCTGCTGAACTGGGGCTGGGCCGCCTGGGACACCGTGCGCCTGTTCGAGCCCGGCCAGACCGTGGCCGCCGTGCCGGTGTGGCAGGGCGCACAGCGCGAGGCCAAGCTGGGCGTGCCCGGCGGCGTGTTCGTGACCGTGCCGCGCGGCGAGGGCAACCGGCTGCAGACCACCGTGGAGCGCACCGACCCGCTGCTGGCCCCGTTGACGCAGGACCAGCCCGTGGGCCACCTGAAGGTGGCCACCGCCGCCGGCACCGAACTCGCCACGCTGCCGCTGGTGGTGCTGGAGCCGGTGCCGCTGGCCGGCTTCCTGCGCCGCACCTGGGATTCGCTGCGGTTATGGATACAGTAGCGCGCCGCCTTCGCGTTGCACGGCCCCCGGTGCCAGAATGACTGCACCGGCCCCGCCCTGAGCTCGACGATGTACGACGCCCCCTGCCACCTCAACGGCCAATGGCTGAAGGTCTCCGAAGCCCGCGTCAGCGTGCTGGACCGCGGCTTCATCTTCGGCGACGGCATCTACGAGGTGGTGCCGGTGTACGGGCTGCGCCTGTTCCGCTTTGCCGAGCACATGGCGCGGCTGGACCGCTCGTTGGCCAAGCTGCGCATCGCCAACCCGCACAGCCGCGAAGACTGGCTGGCGCTGTGCCGCCGCCTGGTGGCCGAGGCGCACGCCGCCAGCGGCGCCGAGGACCAGCTGGTCTACATACAGATCACACGCGGCGTGGCGCCTCGCGAGCATGTGATGCCCGAGGGCCTGCAGCCCACGGTGTTCATGATGGCCTCGCCCATGAAGCCGGCCACCGCCGAGCAGCGCCACCAGGGTGTGGCCTGCACCACGGCGCGCGACTTCCGCTGGGAGCGCGGCGACATCAAGAGCACCAGCCTGCTGGGCAATGTGCTGGCGCGCCAGATGTCGGCCGACCACGGCGCCGTGGAGACCATCATGTTCCGCGACGGCTGGCTCACCGAGGCGGCCGCCAGCAACGTGTGGGTCGTCAAGGACGGCGCGCTGCTGGGGCCACCCAAGAGCGAACACGTGCTGGAAGGCGTGCGTGTGGACCTGCTGCGCGAGCTGTGCGAAGAGTGCGGCATCGCCTACAACCTGCGCCCCATCGCCGAAGCCGACGTGTTCGGCGCCGACGAGGTGATGCTCAGCTCGGCCACCAAGGAGGTGCTGCCGGTCACGCGCATAGACGGCGAAGCGGTGGGCCATGGCGCGCTGCGCGGCAAGCCCGGGCCGGTGTATGCGCGGCTGTACGAAACCTACCAGGCCGCCAAGCGCAGCATGAGCGTTTGAGGGCGGCAGCCAGCGAGACCCCCTGATGCGCGAGATCCCCCCGGAAGAAAGCCTGATCGAGTACCCCAGCGCCTTTCCCATCAAGGTCATGGGCGCTGTGGCCGAAGGTTTTGAGGAAGCCATCGTGGACGTCGCCCTGCGCTTCGACCCCGGCTTCGACCCGGCCACCGTGGAGCGGCGGCCCAGCAAGGCGGGCAACTACCTGGGGCTGACCATCACCGTCACCGCCACCAGCCGCGAACAGCTGGACGAGCTGTACCGCACGCTGTCCACGCACCCCATGGTCAAGGTGGTGCTGTAGCGGCCCGGGCCGCTCTGCGGCCGTCCCCGTTGCCGGGCCGTCTTCAAGCCGGCCGCGCTGCCAGCCGGCGCTCGATTTCCTGCAGCTTGTACGGCGCCGCCTCGTCGCCGGCTTGCGCCGCCTGCTGGTACCAGTAGGCCGCCAGGCGCAGGTCCTGGACAACGCCCAGGCCGGCTTCGTGCATGGACGCCAGCAGGTACATGGCGCCCACATCGCCACCGGCCGCGGCCTGGCGGAACCAGTGCGCGGCGCGCGATGGGTCGGCCGGCACGCCGCGGCCCAGGTAGTAGGCGGTGCCGGCGGCCACCTGGGCCTGCACGCTGCCCGAGGCGGCGGCGAACTCGTACCAGCGCAGGGCGCCGCGCAGGTCGCGCCGGCCGAAGGCACCGTCTTCCAGCGCCGTGGCCAGCGACAGCTGCGCGGTCACGAAACCGGCGGCACTGGCCAGCGCCAGCAGCCGGCGCGCCGCACGCAAGTCGGGCTGCGGCACCTCGCCTTGCAAGTGCATCAAGGCCAGGTTGTGCTGCGCTGCCGGCACGCCACGCCGGGCCAGTGCGCGAAACGCCTGGTGAGCCTCGCCAAGCCGGCCGGCCTCGTAAGCCTGCACGGCCGCGGCCAGCGGGGCCTGCAGCCCCTGCGGCAACGCCGCCACGCTGCTGCAGCAGACCAGACACACCACGGCGACAACACGGGCCAGCATGGGCGACACGATACGCGCACGGCCGTGCCGGCGGCGCGTGCGCCCGCGCCATGTTGAAATCCACCCCGTCATGGATGCCCCTCGCCCCCGCCTGCGCCTCAAGCCCGAGGCCGCCACACGCGACCCGCAACGGCGGCCGTTGCGTGCGTTGACGGCACCGCGGCGCCCGCCGGCGGCGGCGGGCGGGCCCGGGCCGGCCCCGGCAGCCTTCCAACCCGCGCCGGCGACCCCGCAAGCACCGCCGGCCAGCGAGCCGCCCACCGGGGTGCGCATCTCCAAGCTGCTGGCCGACCGCGGCCTGGCCTCGCGCCGCGAAGCCGACGAGTGGATCGCCGCCGGCCTGGTGCGCATCGACGGCCAGGTGGCGGTGCTGGGCCAGCGTGCCGCGGCCGACGCCGTCATAGACATAGACGCACGGGCCCGTGAAGGCCAGGCCCAGCGCGTGACCGTGCTGCTGCACAAGCCCCTGGGCGTGGTCAGTGGCCAGGCCGAGGACGGCCACCAGCCGGCGGCCACGCTGATCACCGCCCAGCGGCATTGGTCGGGCGACACCAGCCCGCTGCGCTTCCACCCCGGGCAGTTGCGCGGCCTGGCGCCGGCCGGCCGGCTGGACCTGGACTCCAGCGGCCTGCTGGTGCTGACGCAGGACGGCCGCGTGGCCAAGCTGCTGATAGGCGACCAGACCCGTGTCGAGAAGGAGTACCTGGTGCGCGTGCGCCCCAGCGGCCCGCAGCCGCTGGCGGCCACCGACCTGGAGCGGCTGCGCCACGGCCTGGTACTGGACGGCCATGTGCTGCGGCCGGCCCGCGTGAGCTGGGCCAGCGACGACCAGCTGCGTTTTGTGCTGCGCGAAGGCCGCAAGCGCCAGATACGGCGCATGTGCGAGCAGGTGGGCCTGCAGGTGGTGGAGCTCAAGCGCCTGCGCATAGGCCGCGTGGCGCTGGGCGCGCTGCCGCCCGGGCAGTGGCGCTACCTGGGCGAGCACGAACGTTTCGCCTGAAGCCTTGCCTTCCCCGCGCCCGCTCCCCGCGCTGACCCCCGGGCGCGCCGCCGTGGCGCTGAGCCTGCTGCTGGGCCTGCAGCCGGTGACCACCGACATGTACCTGCCGGCGCTGCCGCTGCTGGCCCAGGACCTGGCGGCGCCCATGCCGCTGGTGCAGCTGACCATGTCGGCGCTGATGCTGGCCTTTGGCGTGGCGCAGCTGGTGTGCGGACCGCTGGCCGACCGCTGGGGGCGCCGCCCGGTGCTGCTGGGCGGCCTCACGCTGTACCTGGTGGCGGCCCTGGGCGCGATGACGGCCCCCAGCATCGACTGGCTGGTGGCCTGGCGCACGCTGCAGGGGGCTGCGATGGGGGCGGCCGTGGTCTGCGCCCGCGCCATCGTGCGCGATCTCTACGACCCCGCGGCCGGCGCCCAGGTGATGGCCCGGGCCATGGGCGGGCTGGGCGTGATCGCGCTGGCCAGCCCGCTGCTGGGCGGCCTGCTGGCGGCCGAGGCCGGCTGGCGCGGTGCGCTGGCGCTGGTGATGCTGATAGGCGCGGGAGTGCTGGGCTTCACGCTGTGGCGCCTGCCGGAAACGCTGCCGGCGCGCAACCCGCAGGCCCTGGCGCCGCGGCTGCTGCTGGGCAACTGGTGGCACATCCTGCGCCAGCCGGCGTTTCGCGCCTGGGCGCTGCTGGCGGCCTGCACCTACGGCGGCCTGTTCACGGTGCTGTCGGCCTCGTCCTTCGTCTACATCGAGGTGTTCGGCCTGTCGCCCGCGGCCTACGGCCTGGCCATGGCAGCCGGCTCCATCAGCTACATCGTCGGCACGCTGCTGACGCAGCGCTGGCTGCCGCGCCTGGGCCTGGTCGGCACGGTGCGTCGCGGCGCCTGGTTCACGCTGGCCGGCGGCGCGCTGATCACCGGGCTGGCGCTGGCGGGCGTGCACACCTGGTGGGCGGTGCTGCTGCCGCAGTGCCTGTACCTCTTCGGCCATGGCCAGCACCAGCCGGTGGGGCAGACCGGTGCCGTTGCGCCCTTCCCGCGCATGGCCGGCGCCGCGGCGGCGCTGGCGGGCTTTTTCCTGTGTGTGGTGGCCTTCGGGGTGGGCCGCTGGCTGGGCTGGGCGCTGGACGGCAGCATGCGCCCGCTGGCCTATGGCCTGGGCTTCTGGGCATTGGCCACCACGCTGACGGCCTGGTGGCTGGTGCGCCCATCGGGCGCGCAGCAGCCGTGAAGACCGTGGACCCGGCCTTGCGCCCGCTGTGCCTGGCCGGCCCCACCGCAAGCGGCAAGACCGCGGTGGCCTTGGCGCTGGCGCGCGAGCAGCCGCTGGAAATCATCAGCGTGGACTCGGCGCTGGTCTACCGCGGCATGGACATAGGCACCGCCAAACCGACACCGGATGAACGGGCGCAGGTGCCGCACCACCTGATCGACATCCTGGACCCGCGCGACGCCTACTCGGCGGCTGCCTTTGTGGCCGATGCGACGCAGTTGGTGGCCGACATCCAGGCCCGCGGCCGGCGGCCGCTGCTGGTGGGCGGCACCATGCTGTACTTCAAGGCCTTGCGCGAGGGCCTGGACGCCCTGCCCGCCGCCGACCCCGCGCTGCGCGCCGAACTGGACCACGAAGCGACGCTTCGCGGCTGGCCCGCGCTGCACGCCGAACTGGCGCAGGTGGACCCGGCGACGGCACAAAGGCTGGCGCCGGGCGATGCCCAGCGCATACAGCGTGCGCTGGAGGTCTGGCGCCTGACGGGCCGTCCGCTGTCGGCCTGGCACCGTCGCAGCGCCGGTGATGCACCGCCGCAGGGCATCGCCGCGGACTGGCCGCTGGTGTCTCTGGAGCCGCAGTCACGCGCCTGGTTGCACGAACGCATCGCGCAACGCTTCGATGCCATGCTGGCGCAAGGGCTGGTGGCCGAGGTGCAAGGGCTGCGCGCGCGCGGTGACCTGCACACCGCGCTGCCTTCGATGCGCTGCGTGGGTTACCGCCAGGCCTGGGCCGCCCTGGATGCCGAGCGCCTGGACGGCCTGCGCGATGCAGGTATCGCAGCCACGCGCCAACTGGCCAAGCGCCAGCTGACCTGGCTGCGGTCCTTGCCGCAACGCATCGTCGTGCCCTGCGATGGCGAAGACGCCTTGCAGCAAGCCCTGCAGGCCTTGCGTGCACAGACACACGGCGCGCACTGAGGCGAACAACGCGGCTGTCGTGCAGCCATTGCACCTTGGCCTCGTTCTTGCTCGCTTGTTTTGCCAGGGTAGGCGCTAGACCCGGTCCCCCCAGCTTAGGGTAGGGTCCTGGGTGGAAGGCCAAGCACGTGCGATATAGTGCCGCCCTCTTGGCCGTACGGGGCCAAGGGCCGACGGGCCGGTCATGAGCCGGTGATGAATTTGTCGTTGGTTGCACTCCGATGTAAGGGTGCAGCCCGCTGGAGGACTCGAGTGAACTTTGCCCAGCAGCAACGCAACCCGGGCAAGCATGTGGTGGGCATCAGCATCGTGCTGGGCCTGCATCTGCTGCTGGGGTGGGCCCTGGTCTCGGGCTTGGCACAGCGCGTGGTCGATGTGATTCGCGCGCCCATAGAAACCAAGATCATCGAGGAGACCACGCCGCCTCCTCCCCCGCCGCCGGAAAACCTGCCGCCGCCGCCGCCCATGGCGCCGCCGCCGCCGTCGTTTGTGCCGCCGCCGGAAATCCAGGTGACGCCGCCGCCGACGCCCACACCCACCATCACCGTCACGCGGGAAGCCCCGCCGCCGGTGGCGGTGACGGTGGCGCCGCCCGCGCCCCCTGCGCCTCCCGCACCGCCCGCGCCGCCGCGCGAGCCGGTGCGCGTGGCGCCGCGCATCAGCTTTGGTACCGACTGCGACGTGCCGCAGTACAACACTGCGACGCGCCGTGCCGAGGTACAGGGCGAGGTCAGGGTGCGCTATACCGCCGACGCCACTGGCGTCATCACGCAAGCCGTCATCGAGAAGTCGGCTGGCCCGACCCGTGAGCACAAGATGCTGGACCGGCTGACGGTCCAGGCGGTGCTGGCGTGCAAGGCAACGCCGGGCACCATAGACGGCGTGGCACAGCCATTCACCGGGCACGTTACCTACAACTGGCGAATCCAGGATTGACCTGCCTGGCCGCTTGCTCGCCCTTGTTGCCCTTGTTTTTGTCCTTCCCCACGAGCGCGGCTGACCGCGCCTGCCCTGTTCCAGTTGGAGTCAACATGTCACTGAACAAGATCCTGAACGCCCGCTCGTGGGCCGCCAAATCGCTGGCTGCGCTGCTCGCCGGCTGTGTGCTGGCCTTCGCCCTGCCGTCTTCGGTGCTGGCGCAAGCCGCGTCGGAGCCGGCGGCTGCCGAACAGGCTGAGCCGGCTGCCCCGCCCCCGCTGCCGCTGGAAGCCACGGTGGACCAGGAGGCCGTCGAGAACCCGTTCGGCCTGAAGGGCATGTGGGACTCGTCGGACTGGGTCAAGCGCAGCACGCTGATCATCCTGGTCATCATGTCCATGGCCAGCTGGTACGTCATCTTCGTCAAGCTGTTCGAGCAGCGCTCCATGATGAAGAGCGGCAAGGCGGCCAACGAGGCCTTCTGGAAGGCCGGCTCGGTGAAGGCCGGCGTCGGTGCACTGGAAGAAGGCTCGGCCTTCCGCTTCATCGCCGAGCAAGGCATCAAGGCCGCCGACCACCACGAAGGCACCATGGTGGAAGTCATCGACAAGCACACCTGGATCGGCATGTCGGTCGAGCGTGCGCTGGGCAACGTGCAAAGCCGCCTGTCCGACGGCATGGCGCTGCTGGCCACTGTGGGCTCCACCGCCCCGTTCGTGGGCCTGTTCGGCACCACCTGGGGCATTTACGACGCGCTGGTCAAGATCGGCCTCAGCGGCCAGGCCTCCATCGACAAGGTGGCCGGCCCGGTGGGCGCCGCGCTGCTGCTGACCGCCATCGGCCTGGTCGTCGCGGTGCCGGCGGTGATGGGCTACAACTGGCTGGTTCGCCGCAACAAGACAGTGCTGGACCAGACGCGCGCCTTCGCCGGCGACCTGCAGAACGTGCTGCTGTCGGGCAAGCGCTGAAGCGCGGCCACACCCAGCGACACGCACGATAGGAGCCCGCCATGGCGATGCAGGTAGGAACCGGCGGCGGCGACGGCGAAGAGCAGTTCAACAACACCATCAACACGACACCGATGGTGGACGTGATGCTGGTGCTGCTGATCATCTTCATGATCACCGTGCCGGTCATCACCCAGACCGTTCGGCTGGAACTGCCGATAGAGCGCAACATCCCGCTGCAGACCAAGCCCGAGAACATCACCATCGCGGTCAACCGCGACGGCGACATCTTCTGGGGCGTGGAGCGCATTCCCGACATCGAAGCGCTGGTCGACAGGCTGAAGGTCGAGGCCGTCAAGGAACCGCAGCCCGAGGTGCACATTCGCGGCGACCAGGCCGTGCGCTACGAGGCCGTGGGCCGCGTGGTGGTGGCCTGCCAGCGCGCCGGCATCTTCAAGGTCGGCTTCATCACCGAGCCGCCCGCCGGCATGGGCGGCTAGAGAAGTACGAAGGGAACCTTCCATGTCCATGAATGTCGGATCACCAGAAGGCGACGGCGATGGCGACGTGATGGTGGACATCAACACCACGCCGTTGATCGACGTGATGCTGGTGTTGCTGATCATGTTCATCGTCACCATCCCCATCCAGACGCATGCGGTCAAGATGGACATGCCGGTGCCCAGCGATGCACCACCGCCTGTCGTGCCGCCCGAGATCGTGCGCATAGACGTCGACTTCGACGGCACCATAGGCTGGAACGGTGAGGTCATCGAAGCCGGCAACCGCAGTGCGATTGAACAGAAGTTGTACGCCGTGGCGCAGATGCCCGACCAGCCCGAGGTGCACCTGCGCCCCAACAAGCTGGTCGAGTACAGGCACGTGGCGATGATCATGGCCGCCGCCCAGCGCCTGGGCGTCACCAAGATCGGCATCGTCGGCAACGAGCAGTTCCTCTGACACCGTTGCTTTCAGCCCTTTTTTCGAGAACTTCCCCGGCCCGCAAGCCCTGACAAGCCCATGAAGACGTTGCGCTCGCTGACCCTGGCCCTGGCGGCCGTTGCCGTGCTCAGCACCGCCTCGGCGCAAAGCGTGCGGCCAGAGGTAGGCCGCCCGCTGCAGCAGGCCAGCGAGCTGCTGCGCGGCGGCAAGGCCACCGAGGCCCTGGCCAAGGTGCGCGAGGCCGAGGGCGCTTCGGGCATCACGGCGGCCGAGCGCCTGCTGATAGACCGCATGAAGGCCGCTGCGGCGCAACGGGCCGGTGACCACCGCACCGCCATCACCGCGCTGGAAGCCATACACCCGCGCACCAGCGGCGCCGAGAGCGGGCAGATCGCCGAACAACTGGCCGCGGCCTATGCGCAGACGCGCAACAACGCCAAGGCCACCGAGTGGATGAACCGTGCCATCGCGGCCGGCAACAACAGCCCCACGATCCGCCAGTTGCAACAGTACCTGCAATCCGCCACCGGCGACTACGCGGCCATTGCACGCGATGCCGCCGCCGCGGTCAGTGCCGCCGAACAGGCGGGCCGCCGCCCGGCCGAGGCCGACCTGCTGCGCCTGGCCGATGCACAACAGCGCACCAACAACCCCGGCTACCTGGGCACGTTGGAAAAGCTGACGCTGAACTACCCCAAGAAGGACTACTGGGCCGCCTACCTGGGCCGCCTGCCGCGCAAGAGTGGCTTCTCGCCGCGTTATGCGCTGGATGTGCTGCGCCTGCGTCTGGTCACCGGCACACTGACCGAGACCGACGACTACATGGAGATGTCGCAGTTGCTGGTGCAGGCCGGCCTGCCGGCAGAAGCCCTGCGTGTCGTCGAACAAGGCTTCAAGGCCGGCGCGCTGGGCACCGGCGCGGAAGCAGAGCGCCACCAGCGCCTGCGCGACCTGGTGGTGCGCCGTGACGGCGAGGTGCGTGCCTCGCTGCCCAATGCCACCACCGAGGCGGCCACCTTCGATTCCGGCGACACCCTGGTGCGGGTGGGCATGGTGCATGTCTCCATAGGCCAGTACGACCAGGGCATACAGCTCATAGAACAAGGCATTGCCAAGGGCAAGCTGCGCCACGCCGAAGAAGCCAAGCTGCGGCTGGGTGTCGCGCGGCTGCAGGCCGGCAAGCGGCCGGCGGCCCTGCAGACGCTGCGCAGCGTGCGGGGCACCGACGGCACGGCCGACATCGCACGGCTGTGGACCGTGCTGAGCCCCAGCGGCGGCTGAGCCCCGGGGCCGCACCCCTTGGCGGCCGACAACGATGCACGGCCCGGCGCCGTGCCCGACAGCGAAACGCGGGCCGGTGCCGGCGACCACCAGGCCCTGCGCCTGTGGCTGCGCCTGCTGGCCTGCACCAACCGCATAGAAGCGCCCCTGCGCACGCGGCTGCGTGAGCAGTTCAAGGGCTCGCTGCCCCGCTTCGACCTGATGGCCCAGCTGGACCGCAGCAGCGGCGGGCTGAAGATGCGCGAGCTGTCGCAGCGCCTGATGGTCACCGGCGGCAACGTCACCGGCCTGACCGACCGCCTGGTGGCCGAGGGCCTGGTCGACAAACGCGACGATGCCCACGACGGCCGCGCCACCACGGTGCAACTCACGGCCGAAGGCCGGCGCCAGTTCCGCGCCATGGCGCAGGCCCATGAAACCTGGGTGGTGGAGTTGCTGGGCGGGCTGACGCCGGCGCAGCAGTCGCAGCTGTTCGATCTGCTGGGCCAGCTCAAGAGCCGGCTGCCGGACCGCTGAGCGGGCAGGACGCCGGGCGCCTGGACCTCCGTGCCTGCACCTCAGGCCAGCACCTCAGGCCAGAAGATCGCGCCCTATGATGAGCCGCTGCACCTCGGTGGCGCCTTCGTAGATGCGCAAGGCGCGTATCTCGCGGTACAGGCTTTCCACCACCGAGCCGCGCTTCACGCCCAGGCCGCCGTGCAGTTGCAACGCCCGGTCTATGACACGTTGGGCATTTTCAGTAGCCACCATCTTGGCCATGGCGGCTTCGCGCGTGGTACGCGCGCCGGTGGTGTCGCGGCACCAGGCGGCGCGGTAGGTCAGCAGCGCCGCGGCGTCTATGTCGGCGGCCATGTCGCCCAGCGTGGCCTGCGTGAGCTGGAAGTCGGCCAGGTGCTGGCCGAACATCGCGCGTGAGCGCGTGTGGGCCAGCGCTTCGTCCAGCGCACGCCGCGCAAAACCCACCGCCGCCGCCGCCACCGAGGCGCGAAAGATGTCCAGCGTGCGCATCGCCAGCTTGAAACCCTGGCCCACCTCGCCCAGCAGATGGTTGCCGGGCACGCGGCAGCCCTCGAAGCGCAGCCGCGCCAGCGGGTGTGGCGCAATGACGTCGATGCGCTCGGCGATGCCCAGGCCCGGCGTGTCGGCCGGCACCAGAAAGGCGCTGAGCCCACGCGTGCCGCGCTGTTCTGCCGCGTCGGTGCGCGCAAACACACAATAGAAGTCGGCGATGCCGCCGTTGCTGATCCAGGTCTTCTCGCCGTCCAGCACCCAGGCGTCGCCGTCCAGCCGCGCCTGGCAGGCGATGGCCGCCACATCGCTGCCGGCCTCGGGCTCGGACAACGCAAACGCCGCCAGCGCCTCGCCCCGCGCCACACGCGGCAACCAGGCCGCCTGCAAGGCCGCCGGCCCGGCCAGCGACAGCGGGCCGCTGCCCAGCCCCTGCATCGCAAAGGCGAAGTCGGCCAGGCCGTCGTGGCGGGCCAGCGTTTCGCGGCAGACCACCAGCGAGCGGGAATCCAGCACCTCGTGCGCACCGCCAAAGGCACCGGGCACGCAATAGCGCAGCCAGCCGGCCTCACCCAGTGCCTTCACCAGGTGGCGGCAGGCGGCATCGGTGTCGCTGTGGTCCACCCGCGCCAGCGCAGCCGCGGCCCAGGTGTCCAGTTCGGTGGCCAGGCGGCGGTGGCCATCGTCGAAGAACGGCAGCGCCAGGGAGGAGTCACGCGCCACCTTCAGTTCCCTTCAAAACGCGGCGCCTGCTTCGCGGCAAAGGCCTCGAAGGCACGCCGGAAGTCTTGCGTGAGCATGCACAAGGCCTGGGCCTGGGCTTCGCTTTCGATCATCTCGTCTATGCCCATGGCCCATTCCTGGTTCAGCATGGTCTTGGTCACGGTGTGCGCGAACCAGGGGCCGTCGGCCAGCGCCCTGGCCTGCGTCTGTGCCTGGCTCAGCACGGCATCACCGGCATGCAGCGCATTGAACCAGCCCCAGGCCAGGCCTTCTTCCGCCGACATGCTGCGGCCGCTGAACAGCAGCTCCGCTGCCCGCCCCTGCCCTATGACGCGCGGCAGCAGGCCGCAGGCGCCCATGTCGGCCCCGGCCAGGCCCACACGCGTGAACAGGAAGGCGGTGCGCGCCGCCGGCGTGCCCAAACGCAGGTCGGAGGCCAGCGCCACCATGGCGCCGGCGCCGGCGCAGATGCCGTCCACCGCCGCGACGATGGGCTGCGGCGCGTGTTTCATGGCCTTGACCAGGTCGCCGGTCATGCGCGTGAAGCGCAGCAGCTCGGGAGCCGGCAGCTGGGTCAGCGGCTCGATGATCTCGAACACATCGCCGCCGCTGCAGAAGTTGCCGCCCTCGCCGGCGATGACGATGGCGCGCACGTCGCTGGCCTGTGCGAGGCCGCGGAACAGGTCGCGCAGCTCGGCGTAGCTCTCGAAGGTCAGCGGGTTCTTCTTCTGCGGCCGGTTCAGCGTGATGGTGGCCACGCGGCCATCGCCCGGGCAGTCCCAGCGAAAGTGCTGGGCCCGGTAGTGCTGGAAGGGGCGCAGGTCGTCCTTCATGGGGCGTGGTCCTCTACAGGCTCTGCGCGCGGCGCAGGTTGGTCTCGTACTGGCGCCGGCCGCTGTCGTAGGGCGCCGGCCAGGCGATGGCGTCGAAGCCTATCTTGGCCGCTTCGTGCAGCGTCCAGGCCGGGTCGGCCAGGTGCGGGCGGGCCACGGCGCACAGGTCGGCGCGGCCGGCCGCGATGACCATGTTGACATGGTCGGCCTCGAAGATGGCACCCACCGCCACGGTGGGGATGCCCACCTCGTTGCGTATGCGGTCAGCAAACGGGGTTTGCCACATGCGGCCGTACACCGGCCGCTGGTCGGCCACCACCTGGCCCGAGCTGCAGTCGATGATGTCGGCACCGGCCGCCTTGAACAGGCGCGCGATGGCCACCGCGTCGTCGGCGGTGTTGCCGCCCGGGAACCAGTCGTGGCAGGACAAGCGCACCGAGATCGGCTTCTCCGCCGGCCAGGCGGCGCGCAGCGCCTCGAACAGCTCCAGTGGGAAACGCGCACGGTTTGCGAGGCTGCCGCCGTAGGCATCGCCACGCTGGTTGGTCAGCGGCGAGAGAAAGCTGGACAGCAGGTAGCCGTGCGCGCAGTGCAGCTCCAGCGCATCAAACCCGGCCGCCGCGCCGCGCCGGGCCGCGGCCACAAACTGTTCGATCAGCAACAGCATGTCGGCACGACCGAGTTCGCGCGGCACGCGTGAGTGCGGCAGGTAGGGCAGGGCCGAGGCGGACACCAGCGGCCAATCGGCTTCATGCACACCGGGCAGCGGCTCGTCCCCACCGCCGGCCCAGGGCAGGCAGGTGGCGCCCTTGCGCCCGGCGTGGCCCAGCTGCAGGCCCATCTTCGCGCCGGAGCGCTGGTGCACAAAGGCGACGATGCGCTGCCAGGCCGCCTGCTGCTCGTCGTTCCACAAGCCGGCGCAGCCGGGGGTGATGCGGGCCTCGGGGCTGGGTGCCGTCATCTCGGTCCACAACAGGCCCGCACCGCCCAGCGCCCGCGCGCCGAAGTGCACCAGGTGGAAGTCGTTGGGAAGGCCTTCGTCCGCCGAGTACATGGCCATGGGCGAGACCACCACGCGGTTGGGCACGGTCATGCCGCGCAGCGTGAAGGGCGTGAACATGGGGCTGGGCGGTTTGCTGCCGGCAGCGACGGTGACGCCGGCCCGCTCGGCAAACCAGCGTTCGTAGCCCTCCAGCCAGGCGGCGTCGCGCAGGCGCAGGTTTTCGTGGCTGATGCGCTGGCTGCGCGTGAGCATGCTGTACATGAACTGCTCGGGCGGCAACTGGTCGCAGTAGCGCGAGCCGACCACCTCGAACCACTCCATGGCGTTCCAGGCGGCGTTCTGCAGGCGCAGCACGTCCACTTCGCGGTGGGCCTGGTAGTCAGCCAGCAGTGCACCCATGTCGTGGCTGCTCTGCAGGCCGCGGTCGCGGAACAGCCGCGTCAGCTCTATCGCATCTTCCAGCGCCAACTTGGTGCCCGAGCCTATGGCGAAGTGCGCGGTGTGCACCGCGTCGCCCATCAACACCACCTGGCTGCGGCCGTTGAAGTGGTGCCAGGTCTTGCAGCGCACCCGCTGGAAGTTCAACCAGGCGCTGCCGCGCAAGTGGCGTGCATTGCTCAGCAGCGCATGGCCGCCCAGGTGCTTCGCAAACAGCTGCTCGCAGAAGCTGATGGACTGCGCCGTGTCTGCTTCGTCCAGGCCGTGCGCGCGCCACACGGCCTCGGGCGTCTCGACGATGAAGGTGGTGGTCTTGTCGTCGAACTTGTAGACATGGGCCTGGAACCAGCCGTGTTCGGTCTTCTCGAACAGGAAGGTGAAGGCGTCGAACAACTGGTTCGTGCCCAGCCAGATGTAGCGGTTGGGCCGGGTGACGATGTCGGGCTGGAACACCTCGGCGTACTTCTGGCGCAGGCGCGAGTTGACACCGTCGCTGGCCACGATGAGGTCGGCATCGGCAAAGGCCTGGTCGTCGTCCACCTCGGTGTCGAACACCAGCTCCACGCCCAAGGCCTCACAACGCGCCTGCAGGATGTTCAGGAGCCGCTTGCGGCCTATGCCCACAAAGCCATGGCCGCCGCTGCGCAGGCGCCGGCCCTTGAAGTGCAGCTCGATGTCGTCCCAGTGGTTGAAGGCCTGCTCGATGGCGTCGGCCGTTTCCACGTCCCATTCGCGCATGCCGGCCATGGTGGCGTCGCTGAACACGACGCCCCAGCCGAAGGTGTCGTAGGGCCGGTTGCGCTCGACGACGGTGATGCGGTGGGCCGGGTCCAGCTGCTTCATCAGCAGCGCGAAGTACAGGCCGGCCGGGCCGCCGCCTATGCAGACGATGCGCATGGGGTGGGGTCTCCTCGCGGCATTGTCGCGCAGATGCTTTAGATGTGAACCAATCCCGCAGGCCCATCGCGCAGAATCCGGCCATGAGCACCGCCCTGCCCGCCTTCGTCCAGCCGCTGCCCGGCGGTGTATACGCCATAGACACCGGCTTCCAGCGCGACCACTTCGACGCCGCCTACCTGCTGGTGCAGGACGGCCGCGCCGCCTTCATAGACACGGGCACCAATCACGGCGTGCCGCGGCTGCTGGCCGCGCTGAGCGCGCTGGGCCTGACGCCGGGCGCGGTGGACTGGGTCATCCCCACCCACGTGCACCTGGACCACGCCGGCGGCGCCGGGCTGCTGATGCAGTCGCTGCCCCGCGCACGCCTGTGGGTGCACCCGCGGGGTGCACGCCACATGATCGACCCCTCCGCGCTGTGGCAGGGCGCGCTGGCGGTGTACGGCGAGGAAGAGATGCGCCGCAGCTACGGCGAGCTGGTGCCCATTGCCGCGGAGCGGGTACTCACCAGCAGCGACGGCGCTGCGGTGGAGCTTGCCGGCCGCGCCCTGGTGGCGGCAGACACCCCGGGCCACGCCAAACACCACCACTGCCTGTGGGACGAGGCCACGCGCGGCTGGTTCACCGGCGACACCTTTGGGCTCAGCTACCGCGAGTTCGACAGCCCGCGCGGCGCGTGGATCATGCCCACCACCACGCCGGTGCAGTTTGAGCCCGAGGCCTTGCGCCAGTCGGTGCAGCGCCTGCTGGCGCGCGATCCGCAGTGCATGTACCTCACGCACTACGGCCGTGTGCAGGAGGCACCACGCTTGGCGACGCTGCTGCTGTCGCTGCTGGACGAGTTGGTGGCGCTGGGCCTGTCGTTGCGCCACCACCCCGAACGCCACGAGGCGCTGAAGCGCGGGCAGCTGGAGATCTTCCAGCGCAGCCTGGCAGCACACGGCTGCACCCTGCCCGCCGAGCGCGTCGCCCAGCTGCTGTCCATGGACACCGAGCTGAACGCACAAGGCATGGCGGTCTGGCTGGATCGCGGCTGACAGCAGGCCCAGCGGCGCGCCATCTCGCGCACCACCGCCCGCGCGTGACGCCTGTCACGCACGCGGACTGTGTCTTGCCTGCGCACCGGCCGACAACCCGGCAGGAAGGCCATCGCTGTCTCGGTCAACCGCCCCCCGCCCAACCGCCAAGCCGGGCCCCGAGGCTGCCATGCGAATCAACCACCCCGTCAATCACCACGAGTACCCCTTCCCGCCCGGCGAGACCCTGGTTTCGACCACCGACCTGAAGGGCCGCATCCTTTACGTCAACCCGGCGTTCATCACCGTCAGCGGCTTCACGCGCGACGAGTTGCTGGGCCAGCCCCACAACCTGATACGCCACCCGGACATGCCCGAGGAGGCGTTCCGCGACCTGTGGGCCAGCATCGCCAGCGGCCAGCCTTGGTCGGCCCTGGTCAAGAACCGGCGCAAGGACGGCAGCTTCTACTGGGTGATGGCCAACGTCACGCCGCTGATGCAGGGCGACCGGCCGCTGGGCTACATGTCGGTGCGCACCGAACCCACGCGCGAGCAGGTGCAACAGGCCGAGGCCTTGTACGCCGCCATGCGCCAGGAAGCGGCCGCCGGCCGCGTGGTGCACGCCCTGGCCGGCGGCCGCCTGGTGATGAACACGCCGCTGGCCCGGCTGCGCCGCCTGCTGCAGCCCGGTCTGCGTGGCCGCATGGCCCTTGCCGGCGCCGGCGCCAGTGCCTTCGCCGCCGCGGCCGCCAGCCTGCTGGCCGGCACCCCGTGGCTGGGCGGCGCCTGGTGGGCGCACACGGCCCTGGGCGCCACGGTGGGTGCGCTGGTGGGCGGCGTGGTGATGGGCGGCCTCGCCCAGGCCTCGCTGCAGCGCCTGCTGGGCTGGGCGCACCGCATGGCGGCCGGCGACCTGACGCAAGTCATCACGGTCAGCGGCGACGGCATCACCGCGCAGCTGGCGCAGGCGCTGTCGCAGCTGCAGGTGAACCTGCGCTCCATCGTGCGCGACGCCCGCTCCGAGGTGCAGCACATGCGCAGCGCCACCGGCGAGATCGCCAGCGGCAACCGCAACCTCTCGGCACGCACCGAGTCGCAGGCGGCCAGCCTGCAGCAGACCGCTTCTTCCATGGAGCAGATCACCACCACGGTGCGCCAGGCGGCCGAGTCTGCGGCACAGGCGGCTTCGCTGGCACGACAGGCCAGCGACGTCACAGGCCGCGGCAACCAGGCCATGAGCGAAGTCACGCGCACCATGCAGGCCATCAGCGAGTCCAGCCGGCGCATTGGCGAAATCATCGGTGTCATAGACGGCATCGCCTTCCAGACCAACATCCTGGCGCTGAACGCGGCCGTGGAAGCGGCGCGCGCCGGCGAGCAGGGCCGCGGCTTTGCCGTCGTGGCCGCCGAGGTGCGAGCGCTGGCCCAGCGCAGCGGCGGTGCGGCGCGCGAGATCAAGCAGCTGATCGGCGAGTCGCAGCAGCGGGTGCAGGAAGGCAACCGCCTGACCGACGACGCCTGGCAGAAGATGTCCGGCGCGGCGCAGACGGTGCAGCAGGTCAGCGAGGTGGTGGACGTCATCAGCGCCGGCACCCAGGAGCAGCTGGGCGGCATCTCGCTGGTCAACGAGGCGGTCTCCAAGCTCGATGCCATCACGCAGCAGAACGCCGCGCTGGTGGAGGAGATTGCGGCCTCCGCGGTGCAGCTTCAGGGCCAGGCCGCCAACGTGGACGAGGCGGTGCAGGTGTTCCGCCTGGACGCCGGGGTGGCGCCGGAGACCGACGCCGTGGCGATGCGGCGCGCGGCGCGCGAGCGCCTGCAAGAGGCGGCCTGAGCACCGGCGCAAAGCGAGGCTGGCGTCCGCCTGCCGCCCAAGACAAAGGCGCCCTGCGGGGCGCCTTTGTTGTTCAGGTTCGGGTGAGGCTTGGCCGTCGAACTCAGGCTTCCGCCTTCTGACGGCGGCGGCGCACCGCCAGGCCTATGGTGCCCAGGCCCAGCGCCAGCAGCGCCACGCTGGCCGGCTCGGGGATGGCCGGCGTGAAGTGGATGCGCAGCAGGCCGCTGTTGACGATGGCGTCGCGGCCGGCGTCATCGTAGGTGTCCCAGGTGGTGACCCAGATCATGCCGCTCTCGCCCACCAGGAACGGCGCACCGTCCTTGCGCGAGGCCACGCCGGTGCTCCAGAAGCCGCTGGCCGGCCCGAAGTTGCCCTGGCTATTCTGCGACGCCGGACGGTAGTCCAGGTAGGCGTCCAGGTTCATGTTGGGTACGTCGTGGCTGACGGTCAGCACGAATTCGCTGCGCCAGCTGCCGTTCTGGGCGCTGAAGCTCAGGTTCACGTACTCGTAGTCGGTGACTTCGGCGCCGGCGCCCAGGTACACGTGGGTGCCGCCATTGTTCAGGTTGAACAGGCCGCCCCACACCTCCCAGCCGGCGAGATTGACTTCCACGAAGTCGGCGTGCGCCGCAGCGCCGGCCGTTGCCAGCACGGCGGCTGCCGCCAGGCGCGCGAGTTTCTGCTTGTAGGCCATGTTGATGCTCTCCTTGTGCGCTTGGTTGGCGTGCCGGGTTTCAGCGGGCACGCCGGCGGCGCGCGAAGGCACCGACGGCCGTCAGGCCCAGCAGCATCATGGCGTAGGTGCCAGGCTCCGGGATGGGCGCGGTCACCGAGCGGCCGACGATGGACTCGATCCAGGCGATGTGCGTGAACACCGCGGTGGAACCCGACAGGTCGCCATAGCTGCTGTCGTTGTTGGTGCGGTAGTCGCAGCTGGGGCTGGTGATGCGGCCCTGGCAGAACTGCCAACCCCAGGAGTGCACCGCCGACAGCAGCCAGTTGCCGCTGGCTTCGTCCCAGACGAAGTCGCCGCCACCGGAGTCGCCACCGGCGATCAGCGCTTCGCGGTCGCCCAGCGACAGACCGCTGGTCCACAGGCTGCTGCCGCGGATGTCGGCCATGCGCTGCAGCGTGTTGTAGCGGCCCGGGTCGGCGATGTTGTACGAGTCGAAGTCGACCACGTAGGTCACGCCGTAGGTCGGTGCGGTGTAGACGTCGGCACCCCAGGTGCCGAAGACCACACTGCTTTCGCCGTCGAACACGTTGTAGCCGTAGTGGCCGTAAGCGGAATCGCCCCAGCCCGGGCTGCCGTTGGCAAAGCCGGTACCGGAACTGCCGTAGCCGGTGATCAGGTGCTCGCGGCCAACGTCGTTGGTGGTGCTGAGGTAGTAGGTGTTCAGGTTGGTCACCGGCGCGTTCAGGCGCACCAGTGCGATGTCCGAACCGTTGTCCAGTTCACCGCCGGAGGCGATCCAGCCCGGGTGCAGCACGTAGCCGGTGGCGGTGCGCGACTCCAGCGCGGCGCCGGCGTACCAGCCGAAGTGCACGTCCATGTCGCGGATGCCTTCGGCGCAGTGGGCCGCGGTCAGGATCCACTCGCCGCCGGGCAGCAGCGAGCCGCTGCACACGTAGACGTCGTTCGGCGCGCCGCGCACCGTGAACTCCAGCAGCGCCGTGCCGTTGAAGGTGTTGGGCACGCCGTTGAACGAAGCCGACGGGTCCAGCCGCCAGTTCGTCACCGCGGTGCTGTTGCCGGTGTTGGGCGTGCGGTCGGCCACCGCGTCGCGGATGCCGATCATCGTGCGCGGGCCGGAATCCGCGTACAGCGGGGTGGTGGCGACCATCGCGGCCAGCGCCAGCGGCGCAAGCAGCCATTGGGTAGAAGTCTTCAAACAAGCCTCCAGAAACGGTCACTGGCCGGAACCCAGCCCCTGCAAAGCGGCCTGCAGCCCATGGAGCCGCGCCCTACCGCCTTGTATCAATATCTTACCGAGGCGGCCAAGGCACGGCAGGCCCCACCCCCCGAATGCAGGGCCGGCGAACCGCCCTGGCCACCCCTCTGGACAAGGGGGACCACCGCGCCGCCGCAGGCCGCCGCCCGGCCAAACGACGGGCTGGGCTGCGAGCGCTAGCATCCGCAGCCGTCCAACCAACCCTTGGCGGCGCCGGCGCCGCACCCGACGATGCGCATCCTCCACACCATGCTGCGCGTGGGCGACCTGCAGCGCTCCATAGCCTTCTACACCCGTGTGCTGGGCATGCAGCTGCTGCGCACCACGCGGCGCCCCGAGCAGCAGTACGACCTGGCCTTCGTGGGCTACGGCAGCAACCCCGAGCATGCCGAGATCGAGCTGACCTACAACTACGGCGTCAGCCGCTACGAGCCCGGCACGGCCTTCGGCCACATCGCCATAGGCGTGCACGACGTGGCCGCCGCCTGCGCCGCCTTGCGCGAGCAAGCGGCGGCACTGGGAGGCGCCGTCACCCGCGAGCCCGGGCCGGTGAAGGGCGGCAGCACCGTCATCGCCTTCGTGACCGACCCCGACGGCTACAAGATAGAGCTGATACAGCGCGACGCCTGAGCCCCCGCGCAGCGCCGGCGCGGGCACCGGGATGAATGCCCGGTGGGCGACTTCTAGGGTTTGCGCGCCCACCCGTTCAAGGGGTCGGCTCCCCTCAAGGCGGCGAATGTTCCCAGAATGCGCCCACGCAGGAAGCCTGCCTTAAAGCTTCACCAAGGGCGATGGGCAGGTTGGCGATGGCGGGCACATGGTTTGCTTGAAGGTGGCACCCACCTGCTGGCAAACATTGCCCGCAAGTCTTTCATCCACAGGAGTACGACCCATGAGAGCCCTCAACCTTTGCAAGCTTGGCCTCGTCGCCACGGCTGCCGCGCTGCTGTTCAGCGGCGCAGCCCAGGCCGCGCGCGTCGGCAGCGGCGAGATCTACATGCTGCGCGCCGAAGCCGTGCTGCCCGAAGACCTCCGCACCGGCCTCATCGTCGCCGGCGACCCGGGCGGCACGCCGCCGGACAGCCCCACGGCCCGCATAGACCCGAACGTGGCCTCCTCGCCCTTCAGCGGCGTGGTGAGCCTGAACATTCGCTACGGCCCGGGTGGCTCGAGCTCCTTCATCTGCTCCGGCGCACTGGTGTCGCCCATCCACATCGTGACGGCCGCCCACTGCATTGACACCGGCCCGGGCAACGGCACCGGCACCCCCATCGTGCTGGGCCCGTTCGGCCCCGGCGCCGGTGACGTGCGCGCCGTGTTCAACCTGGACGGCGGCTACACCCTGGGCAACGCCGTGTCGGTGACCATGCACCCCGATTACAACGGCTTCGGCGTCTGCCCGGCCGCGGTGACCGACCCCAGCGAGTTCTGCATCAACGACGATATCGCCGTCGTCACGCTGGCCGCGCCGGCGCCGCAGTGGATGGCCAACTACCGCGTGGACCCGAACTTCGTCGACTCGTCCACCATCGTCACGCACGTGGGCTTCGGCACCACAGGCAACGGCATCACCGGCCACCAGGCCGGCAGCTCCAGCTTCTTCATCAAGCGCACCGGCGCCAACTACATCGACCGCCCGCTGGACGAGTTCGATGACGAGCTGAACTTCGGCGGCCTGCCGGAGATCTGGACGGCCGACTTCGACAGCGCGGCCCTGGGCATCGACTCGCACTGCACGATGTTCGGTGTGTGCTCGCCCATCCTGGCCAACAACGTCGAAACCACGCTGGGTGGCGGCGACTCCGGCGGCCCCAGCTTCGTGCAGATGGCCAACGGCGAGTGGGTGATGGTGGGCAACAACACCTTCGGCCGCCGTTTCTCTGCCGACCAGGTCGGTGGCACCTTCGGCACCGCCTACGGCGGCATGATCCTGGGCTCCTACATGGACTTCCTGATGAGCGCCACCGGTGGCCAGATCCAGGTCGTGCCGGAACCGGGCACCTACGCGCTGATGCTGTTGGGCGTGGCCGGTGTGGGCGCCATGGTGCGCCGCCGCCGCCAAGCGGCCTAAGCTAAACCCCCCGCCGCCGGCGCCTCGTGCGCCAGCGGTGGCGGCTTGAAAGGGCACCTGCGGGTGCCCTTTTGTCGTTGTGCCTGCCGGGGGAGGCCCTGCACCGCCGGCCGGGCTGGCACACTGCGCCGCATGTACCTGCCCAGCCACTTCAGCGTGACCGACACCGCCCGGCTGCATGCGCTGATGCGAGCCCACCCGCTGGCCTGGCTGGTGGTCGTCGCCGACGACGGCCGCACCAGCGCCGACCCGGTCCCGCTGGAGCTGGCCGCCGGCGAAGGCGAGGGCGCACTGGGCACCCTACGCGGCCATGTGGCACGCGCCAACCCGCTCGCCCGGCGCGATGGCGCCGAGGTGCTGGTGGTCTTCAGCGGGCCCCAGGCCTACATCAGCCCCGGCTGGTACGCCAGCAAGCAGCAGCACGGCAAGGTGGTGCCCACCTGGAACTACGCCGTGGTGCAGGCCCGCGGCCGGCTGCGCACGGTGGCCGATGCCGGCTGGCTGCTGGCGCTGGTCACCCGCCTGACGCAGCGGCACGAAGCCCCGCTGCCGCAACCCTGGAGCGTGGACGACGCGCCGCCAGCGTTTGTGCAGCAGATGCTGGGCGCCATCGTGGGCCTGGAAATCGAGATCACCGAGCTGAGCGGCAAGTTCAAGCTCAGCCAGAACCGCAGCGCCGCCGACCAGGCTGGCGTGATCGCGGGCCTGCACGCGGCCGGCCACACCGAGCTGGATGCCTGGATGCAGCCCGCGCCCAAGGAGACCCCGTCATGACCCTGCCCCGCGCCCTTGCCGCCACCCTGTGCCTGCTGGCCACGACCCCTTCCCTGGCCCAGCGCAGCGAGCCCGGCTTGTGGGAACACCAGATCACCATGCAGACTGGCGGCGCGCTGTCCGAGCAGATGGCGCGCATGCAGCAGCAGATGGAGCGCATGCCGCCCGAGCAGCGGCGCATGATGGAACAGATGCTGGCACAGAAAGGCATGCGCGTGGACCCGGCCACCGGCACCACCACCGTGCAGGCCTGCCTCAGCAAGGAAGACGCCGAGCGCCAGCTGGTGCCGCGGGCGGAGAAAAACTGCCAGCAGCAGATCCTGCAGCGCAGCGGCTCCACGCTGCGCATGCGCTTCGAATGCCCCGGCCCGCCGCCGGTGCGCGGTGAAGCCACCTACACGCTTGAAGGCCCGCGCGCCTACCGCGCCGAGACGCAGGTGGAAACCGAGGTCAAGGGCCAGCCGTCGCGCATACAAGGCCAGCTGGTGGGGCGCTGGCTCAGCGCCGACTGCGGCGCGCAGGCGGGCCGCTGAACGCCGGCCGTCAGCTGCCTGCCGGGCCGGCCCGCAGCGCCGCGGCCGCGCGCGCCAGGCGTGTCACCGCGGCCCAGTCGCCCCGCGCAACCGCATCGGCCGGCGTCAGCCATGAGCCGCCCACCACCGCCACGTTGGGCAGCGCCAGAAAGCCGGCAGCCGTAGCCTCGGTGATGCCGCCGGTGGGGCAAAAGCGGATGTCCGGGAAGGGCCCGGCCAGGGCCTTGAGCAGCGGCACGCCGCCGGCGGCCACCGCCGGGAACAGCTTCAGGAAGTGCAGGCCGTCGTCGGCACCGGCCATCACCTCGCCGGCCGTGGCCACGCCGGGCAGCAGCGGCAAGCCCCGTTCGCGGCAAGCCGCACCCAGCGCAGAGGTGTAGCCCGGGCTCACGGCAAAGGCCGCACCGGCATCGCGCGCGGCTTGCACGTCAGCCGCGCTGCGCACGGTGCCGGCGCCGACCACGGCCTCGGGCAGGGCCCGCGCCACGGCCTCTATGCAGCGCAGCGCCACCGGCGTGCGCAACGTCAGCTCCAGCACCCGCACGCCGCCTTCCACCAGGGCGCGCGCCATGGGCACGGCGTCGGCTTCGCGTTCGATGACGATGACCGGGATGACCGGCCCGTACGCTGCCAGTTGCAGCGTTTCGGTGAAGCGTTCACTCACCTCGCAACCTCTCTTTGCTCAGGCCATCCAGCTGATGGCGCCGTGCTCGGCGTCCTGCACCAGCCGGCGCATGCCGGCAAACAGCTCGCGGCCCAGGCCGTGCGCATGTTCATCGGCCTGGTCCGCGCTGGGCAGCGCCGGGGCGCGGGCAGCCCACTCGGTGGCGTCCACCAGCACGTCCAGCGTGCCGGCCACGGCGTCCACGCGCACGCGGTCGCCGTCGCGCAGGCGGGCCAGCGGCCCGCCGTCCAGCGCCTCCGGCACCACGTGGATGGCGGCCGGCACCTTGCCGCTGGCGCCGCTCATGCGGCCGTCGGTGACCAGGGCCACGCGGTGGCCGCGGCCCTGCAGCACCGCCAGCGGCGGCGTCAGCTTGTGCAGCTCGGGCATGCCGTTGGCGCGCGGCCCCTGAAAGCGCACCACCGCCACCAGGTCTTGCTCCAGCTCGCCGGCCTGGAAGGCCTGTTGCAGCGCCTGCTGGCTGTCGAAGACACGTGCCGGGGCTTCTACCACCCATCGCTCGGGCGCCACCGCCGAGGTCTTGATCACCGCGCGGCCCAGGTTGCCCTGCAGCAGGGCCAGCCCGCCGGTAGGCGAGAACGGCCGCGCGGCGGGGCGCAGCACGGTGTCGTCACCGCTGTCGGGCTCGGCCGGCTGCCAGCGCAAGGCCGGGCCGTCGGCCGCTGTGGGGCTGAGGGTCTGGTGGCGCAGCCCCGGGCCGGCCACCGTGGCCACGTCGTCATGCAGGCAGCCGGCGTCCAGCAGCTCGCGCAAGACCCAGGGCGGGCCGCCGGCGGCCTGGAAGGCGTTCACGTCGGCCTCGCCGTTGGGGTAGACGCGGGCCAGCAGCGGCACCACCGCCGAGAGCTCGGCAAAGTCGCTCCAGTCGATGAGGATGCCGGCAGACCGCGCCACCGCCACCCAGTGGATGAGGTGGTTGGTGCTGCCGCCGGTGGCCAGCAGCGCGACCATGGCGTTGACGATGCAGCGCTCGTCCACCAAGCGCCCAATGGGCGTGAAGCGCGGCTGGCGCGCCGCGATCTCCAGTGCCGTGCCCACCGCAGCGCGTGTGAGCTGTTCACGCAGCGCCGCATGCGGGTGCACAAACGCCGCACCGGCCACGTGCAGGCCCATGGCCTCCAGCAGCATCTGGTTGCTGTTGGCGGTGCCGTAGAAGGTGCAGGTGCCGGGGCTGTGGTAGGCCGCGTTCTCGGCGGCCATCAGCTCGTCGCGCCCGGCCAGGCCCTGGGCCGCACGCTCGCGCACCTTGGCCTTTTCGGCATTGGGCAAGCCGCTGCTCATGGGCCCGGCCGGTACGAACACACAAGGCAGGTGGCCGAAATGCAGCGCGCCTATCAGCAGCCCGGGCACGATCTTGTCGCACACGCCCAGCAGCAGTGCGGCGTCGAACACATCGTGCGACAAGGCCACCGCGGTGGCCATGGCGATGGTGTCGCGCGAGAACAGGCTCAGCTCCATGCCCGGCAGGCCCTGCGTGATGCCGTCGCACATGGCCGGCACGCCGCCGGCTACCTGCACCGTGGCGCCGCGGCGTTGTGCCTCGTCGCGTATCAACGCCGGAAAGCCTTCGTAGGGCTGGTGGGCCGACAACATGTCGTTGTAGGCGCTGACCACCGCCAGGTGCGGCGCGCGCTGCACCAGCACGCGCAGCTTGTCGGTTGCCGGCAAGGCCGCCACGGCATGGGCCAGGTTGGCACAGCCCATGCGTCCAGCACCCGGCGGGCGCGCGGCCAGGCGCTCGACACCGGCCAGGTAGGCGGCGCGCGTGGCGGCGCTGCGCTGCTGTATGCGCTGGGTGACGGCAACGAGGGCAGACTTCATCACATCATGTAACCTATGCAGCCGATTCTAGGTAACCTGGTTTCATCGTCAACCGGCATCCCCACCAGCCCAGCGTTTGTCGGCCCACGGCCTGTCGTGACCACCCCCTGTCTGCCCCTGCCGGGCGCGCGCGATGCCGGCGCTGCCTTGTCGCTGCTGCGCCGCCAGTGGGCGGCCCAGGGCGGGCAGCGCTGGGTGTTCGGCTACGCCTCGCTGATCTGGCGGCCGGAGTTCGACGCCGCCGAGCACCGCCCTGCGCTGGTGCACGGCTGGCACCGTGCGCTGCGCATGCGCTCGCGCGTGAACCGCGGCACGCCGCAGCAGCCCGGCCTGGTGTTTGCGCTGCTGCCCGGCGGCGCCTGCCGCGGCATGGTCTACCGCCTGCGCGAAGACAACGCCGAGGCCGAGCTGGAGCGCCTGTGGGACCGCGAGATGCCCACCGGCGTGTACGACCCGCGGCTGCTGCCCTGCCGCACCGCGCACGGCCCGGTGCTGGCGCTGGCCTTCACGCTCAGCCGGCGCAGCGAAGCCTGCCTGCCCCGGCTGCCCGACGCCGAACTGCTGCACGTGCTGCGCCACGCCCAGGGCCGCTACGGTACGACGCTGGAGTACCTGGTGCGCACCGCCCAGGCCTTGCGCGCCAGCGGGGTGCGCGACCGCGAGGTGGAGCGCCAGCTGGCGCTGGCGAGGCGGCACGGCCTGTTGTAGCGACGTAGCGACGTACTGGCGGGCGCCGCCTTGCCGCGGTGAACCCGCGGGTTTACTCGGCAGCGCGCTCGGCCGTCGAGGCCTGCCGCAGCGCCTGCAAGTCCGCCGGCGTGTCCACGTCCAGCAGCACGCCGGCGTCATCCAGTTCCACGCCAAAGGCCGGGTAGCGCGCCAGCAGCCGGCGGCCGCCGTCGTCACCGTCCAGCAGGACCAGTTCGGAGTACAGCTCGGCGGCAAAGCCCACCGGGTGACCGCGCCGGCCGCGGTGCTGGGCGTAGACCACCGGGTGGTGTTCCAGTGCCGCGGCCACGGCGCGCAGCGTGCCCGGCCGCACCAGCGGCATGTCGCCGGGCAGCACCAGCCAGCCGGGTGCGCCGGAGCGCTCGGCCACGCCGGCGGCGATGGAGTACCCCATGCCGCGGGCCGCGTCGGCCTCCGACAGCTGGACGATGTCGCGCTGCGCCACATGGCGGCCGGCCAGCGGCGCCAGCCGCGCCGTGGTGACCACCACCACCGGCAACTGGCTTTGCGCGGCATGGCGCAGCGTGCTGCCGAGCACGGTCGCGCCTTCCAGCGGCTGCTCCAGCTTGTGCTGCGGGCCACCGAAGCGCCGGCCCAGGCCGGCGGCGGGTACCACGATGGCAGGGCGGAATCTGCTCACGACATGTGCGGCCGGGCTGAGGGCCCGGTCTTGACCTCCTTGCGGCCAAGGATGGGGGCCACCCTAGGCCACGGCCACTGGGAGGTTCACCTAAGTCCTTACACCTAAGGCCTGAGGGCTGCGCCGGCCCGCCGCACCGGCGCAGCCGCCGGCTCAGGGGCGGGCGATGGTGATGACAGGCGAGGTCCAGTGCTCCCAGTGCGCCGGGTTCCTGCGGTCGCCCAGCGCCTTGAGCACGCTGATCTTGACCACGTAGTTGCCGTTGGGCGCGATGGCGGTCTCGTCGCCGGGCTGGCCGATCACGCGCGAGGGAGCCGGGTAGCCCGAGCCGTCCCAGGCCAGCGTGAAGAAGCCCGTGGGCGTGGAGTTGCGCGACACGAACTCCTGGCTGGAGAGCTTGAAGATGTCGCGGCCGGTGGCGGCATCGGCCACGGAGAACTGCATCAAGCGCGAGTGGTGGTCCAGGTGGTACACGATGTGCGGGATGTCACCCGCTTCCAGCGTGAAGCTGGCGCCGCCCGGCTGGTTGGTGTACGTCGTACCACTTTGCCGCGCCAGCCAAGGGAAGCCGTTGGCCGTGGGCGTGAGCACCTGCGTGGACTGGTAGTCGCCCTTGAAGCCGGCATAGGGCACACGCAGCGCCTCGCCACCGTCGCTGGGGGTCAGCACCACGTAGCCGCCGTAGATGCCGCGGTCGACCAGGCCTTCCGGGGCTTGCACGGTGACGCTCAGCTGCGCGCTGCCGCCCGGTGCGACCGGCAGCTTGGCCACGCTGAAGCTCACCGTGGCCGGGGCGTTGTAGTACGACGAGACGTTGTACGAAGCCCCGGCTTGCGTGTTCGGGCCGGTGGCCAGTGCCGCTTCATGCGACACCGCGTAGGTGCGGGCTTCGGTGCCGGCGTTGTGCACGGTGAGGGTGTGCGTGGCATCACCGGCAGCGCTGGCGCCCAGCAACAGGTGCGGCGGGCTGGCCGTGACCTGGGCGTTCACCGCGGCCACCAGGTCCAGCATGCCGGCGCCCTGGCGGTGCACGTTGTCCAGCAGGCCGGCGTCCGGGTTGCCGGCCCAGGCCTTGGGCGCGCCGGTGTTCTGCACCAACAGGCGTATCTGGTCCACCGAGGTGCCGGGGCGCGCCTGCAGCAGCAGCGCCACACCGCCGGCCACGTGCGGCGCCGACATGGAGGTGCCCGACTTCGTGCCCGCACCGCCTTGCTCCAGCGGCACGGCGGCATAGATGGCGCCGCCGGGTGCGCCCAGGTTGGGCTTGAGCTGCAACTCGGCGGTGAGGCCGAAGGAGCTGAAGCCCGAGATCAGGCCGCCGGTGCCGTAGGGGAAGCCGACGTAGTCCGCCGTCCAGTTCAGCGCTGCCCCGCCGCCGGCGATCACGCCGTCCAGCATGCCGCCCTGGGCCTGCGTGACCGCCGCCACCGGGATGGTGATGGCCGGCGTGCCGGCCACCGTGGGGCTGAAGGCGCCGGCCGCGTTGTTGTAGAGCACCACGGCAGCGGCGCCGGCGTTCTGCGCGTTCAGCGCCTTCTCGTGGAAGCCGCAGGTGCCGCGGCGTATCAGCACCGCCTGGCCGGCGAGGCTGCCCGGCGGCAGCGTGCCGGCAGCCAGGCAGCCGTCGTCCACGCTGGCCGGCGTGCCGGTGCGCGCCAGCGGCAGCGAACCGGTGCTGGGCGGCAGCGGCGCCCCCGTGGCAGCGACGTAGCCGTACGGGTGCTTGGCCACGCTGAAGGCACGCTGCGCGTTGTCGTAGGACGCAATGCCCAGGGTCTTGGGGCCGACGCCGGGCGCGCCGGCGGCGAACTGCGCATCCGGCGACGAGCCGCCGGGGCCGTTGTTGCCTATGGAGGCCACCACCACCACGCCCTTGTCGGCCAGCCGGTCGGTGGCCACGGACGTGGGGTACTGCGGCCACTGGCGCGCCGCGCCCAGGCTGAGGTTCACCACGTGCACGCCGTCGTCGTAGGCGCGCTCCAGCGCCGCCATGATGACCGCCGCCGAGGACGTGCCGCCGGCGCCGAACACGCGGTAGGCGTACAGCGAGGACTTGGGCGCCACGCCGGTGAAGCCGCCGCCGTCGGCGCCCACGATGGCCGCGACGTGGGTGCCGTGGCCGTTGACATCGTCCGGGTTGTCGTCGGGCACCGGGATCTGCTGCTCCGGTGTGCCGGAGGAATCGTAGTTGTCGCCCACGAAGTCCCAGCCGCCGACCACGCGCGCCGTCGGGAACGCCGTGCCGCCGGGCACGCCGCTGCCGCCGAAGGCCGGGTGGTCGTAGTCCACGCCGGTGTCTATGACCGCGACCTTCACGCCCTCGCCGCTGAGACCGAGGCTGTTCTGCAGCACCGCCGCACCGGTGAGGTGCAGCGCGGCGTTGATGTCGGGGGCGCTGTCGCCGCCCACTTCAAACGCCGGGCGTTCGAAGTGGATGACCGGGTAGATGGCCTTGACGCCCGGCAGCGCCGCCAGGCGGGCGCGCTGGCGCGGGTCGATCTCGACCGCAAAGCCGTTGAACAGGCGGTCGTAGCTGTACAGCTCGCGCAGGTTCAACCCGGCCGCGGCGCGGCGGAAGGCCTGCTTCTCGGCCCGCAGGGCGGCGGCGGTGCGACCTTGCACCAGGGGCGCGCCCTGCAACTCGACAAACCACTGGCGCGCGGTCTCGTCGGCCGACACCGGCACGCTCTTGTTCGGTGCGACGCGCGACGGCGCAGCGCGGGAGAACTCGGCGGCCTGCGCCGTACCGGCCAGTGCCATGACCGCCGCCAGCGCGACGGCGGTGTGGAAGTGCTTCATCGACAAGCTCCTGTGCTTTCTGCTGTGTTGCCGGGCCACCCGGCCCGCCGCTTCGCAAGGCGGCCGGATTTCACAAAGGCGGCAGCCACCCCCCTTGATTCGGGGGATTCTGTGGCGTGCGCCGGCGCAGCCGTTCCCCCTCATTCGCGGGGTCGCACCGGCACCGGCCGCGCTGCGGCAGTGGTGGATGCACCCGTCTCACCCGTCCCTATACTGGCTGCATGGACATCGCCGCGCTGCGCAAGAGCTACGAACGCGACGCGCTGGACGAGCAGGCCTCGGCGGCCGACCCGCTGGCGCAGTTCCGCCTGTGGCTGGAGCAGGCGCTGCAGGCGCAACTGCCCGAGCCCAACGCCATGACCCTGGCCACCGTGGGGGCCGACGGCCGGCCGTCGACGCGGGTGGTGCTGATCAAGGGTTTCGACGAGCGCGGCATCGTCTGGTACACCAACTACGCCAGCCGCAAGGGCCGCGAGCTGGCGCAGCAGCCCTTCGCCGCGCTGCAGTTCCATTGGGTGGAGCTGGAGCGTGTGGTGCGCGTGGAAGGCCGGGTCGAGAAGGTTGAAGCGGCGCTGTCCGACACCTACTACGCCAGCCGGCCGCTGGATTCGCGGCTGGGCGCCTGGGCCTCGCCGCAAAGCGAGGTCATCGGTTCGCGGGCGGTGCTGGTGGCCGCGGCCGCCAAGGCGGCGCTGCAGCACGGCACCGCCCCGTCACGCCCGCCGCATTGGGGCGGCTACCGGCTGCAGCCCGACCGCTGGGAGTTCTGGCAGGGCCGCAAGAGCCGGCTGCACGACCGGCTGCGCTACCGGCTCGACGACGAAGGCCGCTGGCTGCGCGAACGGCTGGCGCCCTGAGCGCCGGCGTACCACGCCAAGCCCGGCCCTACACCTCGGCCAGCACGCGCAGATGCGCCGCCACGCTGCGCGCCAGCGCGCCCAGGTGGTAGCCGCCTTCCAGGCAGGAAACGATGCGCCCCTGGGCATGCCGCCGTGCCAGCGCGAGCAGTTCGCGCGTGATCCAGGCGTAGTCTTCCTCGACCAGACCCATCTGCCCCAGTTCGTCTTCGCGGTGGGCGTCAAAGCCGGCGGAGATGAACAGCATCTGCGGCCGGAAGGCCTCCAGCGCCGGCAGCCACTGCTGCTCTATGGCCTCGCGCGCGGCCGCACCGCGGGTGTAGGGCGGCAGCGGCACGTTCACCATGTTGGTGCCCTTGGGCACCCCCCCGCTGTACGGGTACAGCGGGTGCTGGAAAAAGCTGGCCATGAAGATGCGCTCGTCGCCGGCCACGATGTCTTCGGTGCCGTTGCCGTGGTGCACGTCGAAGTCGATGACGGCCACGCGCTGCAGGCCGTGCACATCCAGCGCATGGCGCGCCGCCACCGCCACGTTGTTGAAGAAACAAAAGCCCATGGCCGTGTCGCGCGTGGCGTGGTGGCCCGGCGGGCGCACCGCGCAAAAGGCGTTGGCGGCGCGGCCGGCAATCACGTCGTCGGTGGCGGCCACCGCGGCGCCGGCGGCGCGCAGTGCCGCGGCCCAGGTGCCCGGCCCGGCGATGGTGTCCGGGTCCAGCGCCTTGCGGCGGCCGGAAGCCGCCAGGCCCTGCAGCAGATCCTGCAGCTGCAGCACGTAGCCGGGGCTGTGCGCGCGTTCGATCTGCGCCAGCGTGGCTTCGGGTGCGTCGCGCAGGCTCAGCGCCAGGTCCAGCCCGGTGGCGCGCAGGTGGTCGGTGATGGCGTCCAGCCGCTCGGGGCACTCCGGGTGGCCGCTGCCCATGTCGTGGCCGCGGCAGGCGGAATGTGTGTAGAAGGCGGTACTCATGGGCGCTTCATCAGCCCTTGCAGGCAGGCGTTTCGGGTAAGGTGCAGCGCCATGGTTGCTGCAGTCTCCTCGGTTGAAATCGCGCACGCCCCGGCGGCAGGCGCCCTCGTGCGACAGCTCACGCGGCTGGTCGATCAGGTTAGCACGATCGTCGTGGGCAAGCGCCCGCAGGTGGAGGACTCCATCGCCTGCCTGCTGGCCGGCGGCCACCTGCTGATCGAAGACGTGCCCGGCGTGGGCAAGACCACGCTGGCGCATGCGCTGGCGGTCTCGCTGGGGCTGGACTTCCGGCGTGTGCAGTTCACCGCCGACCTGATGCCCAGCGACCTGATCGGCGTCTCGGTGTTCGAGCGCAGCAAGGACGCCTTCGTCTTCCACCCCGGCCCGGTGTTCGCGCAGGTGTTGCTGGCCGACGAGATCAACCGCGCCGGCCCCAAGTCGCAGAGCGCGCTGCTGGAGGCCATGGAGGAGCACCAGGTCTCGGTGGAGAACGAAACGCGGGCGCTGCCGCAGCCGTTTTTCGTGATCGCCACGCAGAACCCCAGCGACCAGCTGGGCACCTACCCGCTGCCCGAAAGCCAGCTCGACCGCTTCCTGCTGCGCATCACGCTGGGCTACCCCGACCGCCACGCCGAACGCGAGCTGCTCGCGGGCGGCGACCGCCGCTCCGCCGCCTTGAAGCTGGCCCCGGTGATGCGCCCGGCCGAGTTGCAGGCGGCGCAGCGCGCGGTGCTGACCGTGCGCGCCGCCGACCCGCTGCTGGACTACCTGCAGGCGCTGATCGCCGCCACCCGCTCCGGCGCCTGGTTTGTGCAGGGCCTGTCGCCGCGCGCCGGCATTGCGCTGCTGCGTGTGGCCAAGGCGCGTGCGCTGATGGCCGGGCGCGACTACGTGGCGCCCGACGACCTGCAAGCCATACTGCCGCAGGCCGTGGCGCACCGGCTGGTGCCGGTGCCCGGCGCCGGGCGCGGGCCGGTGGAGCAGGTGCGGGCCATGGTCGAGGCCACCCCCATACCCTGAGAGTCATCCCTGAGCGCCTGACATGGCCACCCCTGCGCTGCGCCGCCCGGGCGCCGGCTGGTCACCACGCCGGCAGTTCCGCCGCTGGTGGCAGTCACGCCTGCCGCTGACCGACACCTGGGTGCTGGGCCAGCGAAACATCTACATCCTGCCCACGCGCGCCGGCCTGGCCTTTGCCATCACGCTGATGGTGATGCTGCTGGCGGCCATCAACTACCAGTTGAGCCTGGGTTATGCGCTCACCTTCCTGCTGGCCGGTGCCGCCGGGGTGTCCATGCACCTCACGCACGGCAACCTGCGCGGGCTGACGCTGCACCTCAAGACACCGCAGCCCGGTTTTGCCGGCGACCCGGTGCCGCTGGAAGTGGTGGTCACCAACCCCGGGCGCCTGCGCTACGGCCTGGCGCTGCGTTTCGAGGACGTGGGCCAGCACGGCGCCACGCCGGCCTACAGCGACGCACCGGCCTTCGGCCAAGGCAGCAGCCAGCTCAGCCTGACCCCGGACCACCGCGGCTGGCATGCGATGCCGGCGCTGGTGGTGGAAACCGTGTTCCCCTTCGGCCTGTTCCGCGCCTGGACGGTGTGGCGCCCGGCGGCACGCGTGCTGGCCTGGCCGCGGCCGGAAGCCTCGCCGCCCGCCCTGCCCAGCGTCGCGGCGCGTGCCGGCGACGAACGCGCCCAGCCGCGCAACGCCGGCAGCGAACTCGAAGGCGTGCGCCCCTGGCGGCGCGGCGACACCATGCGCCAGGTGGTGTGGAAGAAAGTGGCCCGCAGCGGCGAGCTGGTCAGCCGCGAGACCGCCGGCAGCACCGCCGGCGAGCTGTGGCTGGACTGGGCCGACACCGCCGGCGCCGAACGCGAACAACGCCTGTCGCGCCTGGCCGCCTGGGTGCTGCTGGCCGAGCGCGAGGGCCTGGACTGCGGCCTGCGCCTGCCTGGCGCCGAACTGCCGCCGGGCCAGGGCGACGCCCACCGCCGCGCGGCGCTGGACTTGCTGGCGACCTGGTAGCGGGGCCATGGCGGCGGTGCTGACCTCCCTGTCCGAACGCGCTGCCCACCTGCCGCGCGAGACACGCGACACGCTGTTCCTGCTGGCCGTCATCGCCTGGACCATCGCGCCGCATCTGCTGTACCTGGCACCCTGGTGCGCGCTGATGGCGGCCGGCGTGCTGCTGTGGCGGGCACGGCTGGCCCTGGCGGGTGGCGCCCTGCCCAGCCGCTGGACGGTGACGGCGCTGCTGCTGCTGGCCGCCGGGCTCACCTGGTGGGGCGAACGCACGCTGCTGGGCAAGGACGCCGGCATCACCATGCTGGTGGTGCTGATGTCGCTGAAGACGCTGGAGCTGCGCGCACGGCGCGACGCGCTGGTGGTGTTCTTCCTGGGCTTCTTCCTGGTGCTCACGCAGTTTCTTCACTCGCAGTCGCTGCTGGCGGGCTTGTGGCTGCTGGTGGCGGTGTGGGCGCTGCTCACGGCCCTGGCCCTGGCCCACATGCCGGTGGGCCGCCCGCCGCTGACGCGCGCTGCAGCGGTGGCAGCGCGTGCTGCGCTGCTGGGGCTGCCCTTGATGGCGGTGCTGTTCCTGCTGTTCCCGCGCATAGGGCCGCTGTGGGGCCTGCCCCAGGACGCCGCCGGCCGCACCGGCTTGTCGGGCTCGCTGCGGCTGGGCGGCGTGGCCTCCATCGCCGAGGACGACAGCATCGTGATGCGGCTGCGCTTCGAGGGCGCGGCCCCTTCACCGGAGCAGATGTACTTCCGCGGACCGGTGCTGTCCCATTTCGACGGCCGCGAGTGGACACGCCTGATGCCGCGCTTTCCGGTGGCGCAGCGGCCACGCCTGGAGCTGGAACTCAGCGGCCGGCCACTGCGCTACGAGATGATCCTGGAGCCTAGCCGGCTGCCGCTGCTGCCGCTGCTGGAAATGACCCCCGACCAGCCGGGCGCGGCACCGGACATCGCCGGCTGGATGCTCACGCTGCGGCCCGACGGCCAGTGGCAGATGGACCGCCCGGTGACCGACCGGCTGCGCTTCAGCACCGCTGCCTGGCTGCAGCACCGGCACGGCCCGCGCGACCCCGTGCCCGGCCTGAGCGACCTGCTGCGCCTGCCGCCAGGCTACAACCCGCGCATGCTGCAATGGGCCGCCGAGCTGCGCCAGCAGGCAGCGCTGCGCGACGTCGACCCGCGCACGCTGGCCCAGGCCGTGATGCAGCACATCACCACCGGCGGCTACACCTACACGCTGGAACCCGGCGCCTACGGGCGCGACGCCATCGACGAGTTCTGGCTGGACCGCAAGCTGGGCTTTTGCGAGCACTTCGCCACCGCCTTCGTGGTGGCGCTGCGCGCCATGGACGTGCCGGCCCGCGTGGTCACCGGCTACCAGGGCACCGACCGCGAGCCGCAGGACGGCTGGTGGATCGTGCGACAGCGTTACGCCCACGCCTGGGCCGAGTTCTGGCAGCCCGGCGAAGGCTGGGTGCGCATCGACCCCACCGCCGCGGTGGCGCCGGACCGCATACGCGTCAGCAGCTCGCTGCGCCCCGCGCCGGGGTTTGTGGAGAGCGCCCTGCAAGGCCTGAACCCCACGCTGGCCGCCGAGCTGAAAGCGCTGTGGGAGACCGCCAACAACCGCTGGAACCAGTGGGTGCTGAACTACTCGCGCGGGCGCCAGTTCGACCTGCTGCGTGCGCTGGGTTTCGACGCGCCCAACTGGCGCGACCTGGCCAGCCTGCTGGTGGTGCTGCTGTCATCGGCCGCGCTGGCCGGCGCCGGCTGGGCCTGGTGGGACCGCCGACGGCAAGACCCCTGGCAACGCCTGCAGCGCCGTGTGCAGCAGCGGCTGGCGGCCTTGGGGGTGCCGGTGGCGCCGCACGAGGCACCGCGGGCGCGCGCCGCACGGGTGCGGGCGGCGCTGGGTGCGCAAGGCGAAACCCTGGCAACGCTGCTGGAGGCGCTGGACATGGAACGTTATGGCCAGGGGCATCGCCTGCCCGCCGGCGGCTGGTGGCAGCGCTTCGCCGCCGCGGCGCGCGCCGCCCCGCAGGTCGCACCACCGGCCGCACCACCCGCCACACCACGCACAGGCTGAAGGGTTTCACGGCCCGCTTCCGATAATCGGCGGGTGATGTTGCGCCCTCGCCCCCTTGCCGCCGCTCCCGAACCCGGCCGCCGTGCCTGGCTGAAGTCCACCACGCTGGCCGCCGGTGGCCTGCTCGCCGGCCCCTGGGCAACAGCCGCCGCCCAGCCCGCGCCCGGCTACGCCCGCCGCCCCGAGGTGGCGGCCTTCATTGCCGACGTGGCCCAGCGCCGACAGTTGCCGCCGGCCTGGCTGCAGCAGCAACTGGCCCAGGCCCGCCGCGCCGAAGGCGCGCGCCGGCTCATCATGCCGCCGCCGTCCACGCAGCCGCCCGACTGGGACGCCCACCGCGCACGCTTTGTCGAACCGGCCCGCGTTGCCGCCGGTGTGGCCTTCTGGCAGCAGCATCGGCGCTGGCTGGCCGCGGCCGAGACACGCTACGGTGTGGCCGACCACATCCTCGTGGGCATCCTGGGTGTGGAAACCTACTGGGGCCGCATCACCGGGCGCTTTCGCATCCTGGACGCGCTGGCCACGCTGAGCTTCGACTTCCCCGCCGGGCGCAGCGACCGCAGCGCCTTCTTCCGCGGCGAGCTGGAAGAGTTTCTGGTGCTGTGTGCCCGCGAAGGCCTGGACCCGCAGGCGCAGCGCGGCTCCTTCGCCGGCGCCATGGGCCTGCCGCAGTTCATGCCCGGCAGCATCAACCGCTGGGCGGTGGACTTCGACGACGACGGCCATGTGGACCTGCTGGGCAGCGCCGCCGATGCGCTGGGCAGTGTGGGCCACTACCTGGCCCGCCACGGCTGGCACAGCGGGCTGCCGGTCTTCCATGCCGTCACGCTGCCGGCCGACGAGGCGCGCTGGCGGCCGCTGGCCCCCGGCGACGTGGCACCGCGCTTCACGCCGGCGCAGTTCGCCGACGCCGGTATCGAACTACCCCCAGCCGCGCACGCGCAGGCCGCACCGCTGGTGCTGGTGGAACTGCGCCAGGCCGCGCGGCCCAGCCTGTGGGTGGCCGGCACTGCCAACCTGCAGGCCATCACCCGCTACAACTTCAGCCGCTTCTACGCCATGGCCGTGGCCGAGCTGGGCGCGGCGGTGGCAGCGCAGGTGCCGCCCTCGGACCGGTAGAGAACGTTAGGGCCGGTTCTCGCTGCGGCCCGCCAGGCCCAGAAAGAACGCGTACTCGCGCGCAATCTCGCTGAGCACCTCGAAGCGCCCGGAGGCGCCGCCGTGCCCGGCGCTCATGTTCACGTGCAGCAGCAGCGGGTGGGTGTCGGTTTTGGTGGCACGCAGCCGGGCCACGTACTTGGCCGGCTCGAAGTACTGCACCTGGCTGTCCCACAGGCCGGTGGTCACCAGCATGGCCGGGTAGGCCTGGGCCTTGATGTTGTCGTAGGGCGAGTACGACAGCAGGTAGTCGTAGGCCGCCTTCTCGCGCGGGTCGCCCCATTGCGTCCATTCGTTGGCGGTGAGCGGGATGCTCTCGTCCAGCATGGTGCTCACCGCGTCCACGAAGGGCACGTCCAGCACGATGCCGCGAAAGCGCGCCGGCGCCACATTGGCCACCACGCCCATCAACAGCCCGCCGGCCGAGCCGCCGCTGGCGAACACGCGGTCCTGGGCGCCCCAGCCCTGAGCCACCAGCGCGTCCACCACGTCCACGAAGTCGTTGAAGCTGTTCCACTTGTGCATCAGCCGGCCGGCTTCGTACCAGGCCTCGCCCAGCTCGGCGCCGCCGCGCACGTGCGCCAGCGCCACGACAAAGCCGCGGTCCAGCAGGCTGGGCCGGTTGGTGGAAAAGGCCGGGTCGTAAGACCAGCCGTAGGCCCCGTAGCCCACCACCAGCAAGGGCGCCGTGCCGTCGCGGCGCGCCCGGTCGCGGCGCCAGGCCAGCGTGACCGGCACGCGCGCGCCGTCGCGCGCGGTGGCCCACGCCCGCTCGGTGGCGTACAGCGCCGGGTCGTAGCCCGGCACCGGCTGGCGCTTGCGCAGCGTGCGCTGGCCGCTGGCCAGGTGCAGGTCCCAGGTTTCGGTGGGCTGCACCATGGAGGTCTGCGTGTAGCGCAGGTGCGCGGCGCGCGGGTCGCGGTTGTCGCCCAGCGAAGCGGTGACCGCGGCTTCGCCGGCCACCGTGCGCCAGCGGCCGCCGGCCAGGAGGCGCACGCGCCTGTCGGCGTCCACGCGCTCTTCCACGGCAATGCCGTGGCGCAGCAACGCAAAACCTTCCAGCGTGGCCTGCTCGCGCGCCGGCACCAGCGTGCGCCAGCGGCTGCGGTCGTCGGTGCCGCGCTGCGGCGCCTGCACCAGGCGGAAGTTGGGCGCGTCTTCGTTGGTGCGAATCACCCAGCGGCCGTTCAGGTGGTCGGCGCTGTGGCGCACCTTGTCGCGCCGCGCCAACACCACACGCGGCGGCGTGCGGGGTGCGGTGGCCGGCACCACCAGGGTTTCGGTGGTGTCGAAGCCGCCCACGGTGATGAGGATGTAGCGCCGCGAGGCACTGGCACTCACCTCGGTGAACAAGGTCTTGTCGGGTTCGTCGAAGACCTTCACATCATCGTCGGCCGGCGTGCCCACGCGGTGCCGCCACACCGGGCCGCTTTGCAGCGTCACCGGGTCTTGCCGTATGTAGAAGACGGTGCGGCTGTCGGCGGCCCAGACCACGTTTTCCAACACGCCGGGGATGGCCTCGGGCAGGTCCTCGCCACGCACCAGGTCGCGAAAGCGCAGCGTGTGCATGCGGCGGCCGGCGGTGTCTTCGGTCCAGGCCAGCCAGCGGCCGTCGGGGCTGATCTCCATCGCGCCCACGTCCCAGTAGGCGTGGCCGGCGGCGCGCGCCGGTTCGTCGAACAACACTTCCACGCGGGCCCGCGGGTCGGGTTGTTCGCGCGAGCCGCGCTGACGCTTGTGCACCGGGTACTCGGCGCCGGGGCGGTACTCGCGCCACAGCCACCAGCCGTGGTCGTACACCGGCGGCGAGCTGTCGTCTTCGCGCAGGCGCGAACGCATCTCGGTCACCAGCTCGGTCTGCAGCGCTGCCAACGGCGCCAGCCAGGCCGCGGTGTGTGCGTTCTCGGCCTGCAGGTGGGCCAGGATCTCCGGGCGCTTGTCGCTGGGGTGGTCGTCGCGCAGCCAGTGGTACTCGTCCACACGCTCGCCATGCGGGCTGGCGACCACGTGATGCCGCTTCTGGGCCACCGGCGGTTCAGGCGCCGCGCCGGCGGCAAAGGCAGCGAGAGCGAGCGTGGACATCAGCAAGGTCGGCCAGGTGAAAAACACGCCGGTCATGATAGGGGGCGGCCTGCGGGCGGGGCCGGCCCTCACACCCAGCCCAGCGCCCCCAGCAAGGCACCCGCACCCAGCATCCACAGCAGATGCAGGCGGGTGCGCCACACCAGCAGCGCCGCCACGGCCGCCAGGGCGGCCAGCGGCGCCAGGCCCTGCGGGCCGCGCTGCGAGGTGGCCAGTATCCAGGCCGTGGCCAGCAGCAGGCCCACCACCACCGGCGCCATGCCCTGCTTGAAGGCGCGCACACCGCGCGCTTCGCGGTGGCGGTGCGCCCAGCGGGTGATGGCCAGCGTGAGCACCGAGCTGGGCAGCAAGACGGCGAACAAGGCAATCACCAGGCCCAGCAGGCCGCTGGGTGCACCACCGGCGTTGAAGCCCACGTTCCAGCCCAGCAAGGCCACAAACAGCACGTTGGGCCCCGGCGCCGCCTGCGCCAGGGCGATGGACGAGGTGAACTGCGCATCGGCCAGCCAACCCTGCTGCACCACCAGGTAGCGGTGCATGTCCGGCGCCACGGCGATGGCGCCGCCCACGGCCAGCAGCGACAAGGCCAGCAGGTGCAGCGCCAGGCCGGCCCAGTCGGCGGCGCTCAAGGCGTGCCGCCTTCGCGCTGCTGGCGGCCCAGCCGCCACGCCGCCCACAGGCACACCGGCAGCGCCACCACCGCCATGGTGGCGGCCAAGGGCAAGCGCCACAGCGCGATGGCGCCGAAGGTGGCGGCCAGCGCCAGCACACAACCCCAGCGGCCCACCACGTTGCCGCGCAGCGCGGAGGCCAGCTTCAAGGCCGTGCCGCCTATCAGCCCGGCGGCCACCGCGCCCATGCCGCGCAAGGCGCCCTGGGCGGCGGGCACGTCGGCCAGGGACGCAAAGCCCAGCGCCAGCGCCATCAGCAGCAGCAGTGGAAACAGCAGCAAACCCGCCACCGCCGCCAGCGCGCCGCGCCAGCCGAAATGGCGGTCCCCCAGCATCAAGGCCAGGTTGACGACGTTGGGGCCGGGCAGCGTCTGCGCCACGGCCCAGTCCTCGACAAACTGCTGGCGCGTGAGCCAGCCGCGCTTGTCCACCAGTTCGCGCTGCACCACCGCCAGCACGCCGCCGAAACCCTGCAAGGCGATCCAGCTGCACGACCAGAACAGGTCGGCCGGGGAACGGGGCGCGGCGGCGGGGCTCAAGGTGGCGGCGGGGCGGGGTGAGGCGTTGCCGGATGCGGGTCAGCGGCGGTGCCGCATGTTCTCACGCCGTGCTTGGCGCCATCCGGGACATCAAGGCCTGCATGTCTTGCAGGGTGCTGGCGGCTTGCAGCGGGGTGTCGGGGCACAGCTGCAGCATGCGGGCCTGCTGCAGCACCAGGCCGCTGCGGGTGCGCCGGCTCAAGGCCAGCTGCTCAAAACCCAGGCGCACCACCAGCGTGGGCTTCAGGCTGCGCACCGGGCCGAAGCGCTGCACCGTGGTGCTGGCCGCCAGCGCCTGCAGGCCCTGGTGCTCGGCAACGCTCAGCCCGCTGCCGGCCTTGGCCAGCGGCAGCAACCGCAGGCCCTGCGGCGCCGGCGGCTCACGGCGTTCTATGGCCTGCAGCACCGCCGCCACCTCGGCCTCGTCGCGCGGCGCCTGGCTCCACACGGCAAAGCCGTAGATGGCGGGCGCCGCCGCATCGTGCGGGTCGCCCGCCTCGGCGTACACCAGCACCGCGTCGGCGGTCAGCAGATCCGCCGGCCACGCCCACCAGCCCGTGGCCTCGCGCCGGGCCAGCAGCAGCCCCGCCTGGCCGCGGCCTCGCGCCTGGGCGTGCAAGGCCGCCAGCGCAGCCGGGTCGCTCGCAACCAGCGTTGCCGCCCGGTGCGCCGGCTGCTGCGCCAGCACGGCCGACAAGTGCTGCTGGCGCCGCCACGGCGGTTGGCCGCGCCAGTCTTCACCCTGCCATTGCAGCAGGTCGAAGGCCACAAAACGGGCCGCCGCGCTGCCGTCGCGCGCCGGCCGCAAGTGGCCGTCCAGCACACAGCCTTCGGGCAGGGCCTGGGCCCAGGGCGCCGCCGACAGCGCGTCGGCCAGGGCCAACTGGTCGTCACCGGACCACAGCCACAGGCCGCCGGCCTGCCGCACCAGTTGCACACGCGGGCCTTCGCTCAGCCACAGCACGATGCAGTCTTGCGGATCAAGCCAGGCCGGCGGCGCGGCCTCCAGGGGCTGCAGCGGCTGGAAGGGAAAGGGCCTGCTGCTCTCGGCGAGCGTGGGGTCGGGCCGGCGCGTGAGCGCCTCGTAAGCCGCCGCGTCCGGTGGCCAGCCCCGCAAGGGCCAGGCGGCCAGGCGCTGCGCCAGCACCGCGCCCGGCGCGCCGGTCGCCTCGGCCAGCGCATGCTGCAGCAGCAGGCGGTGGTCAAGGCTTCGCCAGCCGCCGCCCGCCAGGCGGGTGAAGCAGCGGCGCGCGGTCGGCGTCAACACCGCCCAGGCCGCGGCCAGCTTTGCGGCCTGTTGCTCTTCATCCAGCCCTTGCAGCGGCAGCAGGCGCTGCTCTATCCACGCGGCCAGGCCGGCGTCGCAGGCCTGCGCGGGCGGCGGCAACAGGTGGGCGATGGTTTCGGCCAGGTCGCCGGCGGCCTGCTGGCATTCATCGAACAGCCAGGCAGGCACGGCCGCGGCCTGCAGCGCGGCACTGCGCAGGCGGGCGGGCGGCACGGCACGCCGCAGGCGGCCGCCGGCCAGCAACTGCACGGCCCAGGCGGCGTCGGCCGGTTCGGCGCCGGCGAGATGGTCGCGCAGCAGGCGCCGGCGGGCGGCCCAGGTCTCGCCGTCCTCCAGGGCTTGCAACAGGGCGGCAAAGGCATGCATGGCGCTGCGATGATGCCGCTTTGCCGTGTGAGGCTGGCATCATCGCCCCGGCATGAGCATCCGCCACCTCGACAGCCTGTTCAACCCGCGCTCGGTCGCGGTGTTCGGCGCCAGCGACCGGCCGGCCAGCGTGGGCGCCACGGTCTGGCACAACCTGAAGGCCGGTGGGTTTGCCGGGCCGCTGTATGCCGTGAACCCCAAGCGCGCCACGGTGGCAGGCGACCGCGCCTGGCCCTCGGTGGCGGCGCTGCCGGAAGCACCGGAGCTGGCGGTGATCTGCACGCCGCCGGCCACCGTGGCCGGCCTGATCGCCGAGCTGGGCCAGCGCGGCACGCAGGCCGCCATCGTGCTGACCGCCGGCCAGACCGCCGCGCAGAAGCAGGCCATGCTGGATGCGGCGCGCCCGCACCTGCTGCGCATCCTGGGCCCCAACTGCCTGGGCCTGCTGGCACCGCACGCGGGGCTGAACGCCAGCTTTGCGCACCGGCCGGCGGCGCGGGGCACGCTGGCGTTTGTGTCGCAGTCCGGCGCGCTGGTCACGGCCATGCTGGACTGGGCCGCCGGCCGCGGCATCGCGTTTTCGCAGTTTGTGTCGCTGGGCGAACACGCCGACGTGGACTTCGCCGACCTGCTGGACTGGTTGGCCAACGACAGTGCCACGCGCGCCATCCTGCTGTACATAGAAAGCGTGGAGAACGCGCGCAAGTTCATGTCCGCCGCGCGGGCGGCGGCGCGCAACAAGCCGGTCATCGTGGTCAAGGCCGGCCGCACCTCCGCCGGCCAGCAGGCGGCGGCCTCGCACACCGGCGCGCTGGCGGGCAGCGACATCGTGTTCGACGCCGCGATACGCCGCGCCGGCATGCTGCGCGTGCAGACACTGCAAGACCTGTTTGCCGCCGCCGAGACGCTGGCGCACTTCCGCGGCTCGGCCGCGCCGCGCGAGCCCGGTGACCCGCGCGACCGCCTCACACTGGTGACCAACGGCGGCGGTGCCGGCGTGATGGCCGCCGATGCCGCGGCCGAGCTGGGCATCACGCTGGCGCCGCTGCCCGACGCCACGCGCGAAGCGCTGGAAGCCGGCCTGCCGCCCAACTGGTCGCGCGCCAACCCGGTGGACATCATCGGCGACGCGCCGGTGGCGCGCTACGTGCACACGCTGGGCACGCTGCTGGCCGACGGCGACAGCGGCACGCTGCTGTTCATGCACGCGCCCACCGCCATCGTGCCCAGCGCCGAGATCGCGCAGGCGCTGCTGCCGCTGGTGCAGCAGCACCCGCAGCGGCTGCTGGCCAGCTGGCTGGGCGACGCCGCGGTGCGCCAGGCGCGCGAAAGCTTCCAGCACGCCGGCGTGCCCTGCCACGACACGCCGGAAGCCGCGGTGCAGGCCTTTTCGCAGCTGCTGGAGTACCGGCACAACCAGGCCCAGCTGCTGCAGGCGCCGCCGGCCGGCAGTGCACCGGTGCCGCCGGACCTGGCACGCGTGCGGGCCGCCATCGCACCGGCCCTGGCCGAAGGCCGGCCCTGGCTGACGGAGCCCGAAGCCAAGGCGGTGCTGGCCGCCATCGGCGTGCCGGTGGTGGGCACACGCATCGTGGGGCCGGATGCCGACGCGGCGGTGGCCGCGGCGCGCGAGATCGGCTGGCCGGTGGTGCTGAAGATCCTGTCGCCGGAGATCACACACAAGAGCGACGTGGGCGGCGTGGCCCTGGACCTGGCTGACGAGGCCACGCTGCGCAGCGCGGTGGCGGCCATGCTGGAGCGTGTGCGCGCGCTGCGGCCCGACGCGGCGCTGACAGGCTTCACCGTGCAGCACATGGTGCGCCGGCCGCGGGCGCTGGAGCTCATCGTCGGCGCGCACCTGGACCCGCTGTTCGGCCCGGTGCTGTTGTTCGGTGCCGGCGGCACCGCGGTGGAGGTGGTGGCCGACCGCGCCGTGGCGCTGCCGCCGCTGAACGAGCCGCTGGCGCGGGCGCTGGTGGACCGCACCCGCATCGCCAGGCTGCTGGCCGGCTGGCGCGACGTGCCGCCGGCCGACCGCGGCGCCGTGCACGCGGTGCTGATGGCGGTGTCGCAGCTGCTGGCCGAGGTGCCGGAGATCGTGGCGCTGGACATCAACCCGCTGCTGGCCGACGCCCAGGGCGTGATCGCGCTGGACGCGCGCGTGCAGGTGGACGCTGCCGCGCCCGGCGGCGCCAAGGCCTTTGCGATACGCCCCTACCCGGCCGAGCTGATCGAAACCCAGGCCTGGAACCACGGCGGCAACGACACGCTGACGCTGCGCCCCATACGCCCCGAAGACGAAGCCCAGCACCTGGCCTTTCTGGAAAAGCTGGACCCAGTGGACATACGCATGCGCGTCTTCTACAGCCGCCAGAGCATCACGCGCAACGAACTGGCGCGGCTGACGCAGATCGACTACGAGCGCGAGATGGCCTTCGTGGCCACCGCGCCGCTGCCGCAGGGCGGCGAGCAAACGCTGGGCGTGGTGCGCGCCAGCTGCGACCCGGACAACATCGCGGCCGAGTTCGGCATCGTGGTGCGCTCCAACCTCAAGGGCGGTGGGCTGGGCCGGCGGCTGATGGCCAAGCTCATAGCCTACCTGCGTGCACGCGGCACGCAGCGCCTCACGGCCACCGTGCTGCGCGAAAACCAGGCCATGCTGAAGCTCGCACAAGAACTGGGCTTCGAGCGCGCCGCCGCACAGCCCGACGACGGCACCGTGGCCATCGAGCTGGCGCTGCGCTGAAGCCTGTTCACTCCGGCGGCTGTTCCTCGGCCGGCGGCAGCCGCACCACCGTCACCGGCAGCGGGCTGGCTTCCAGCACGGCGCGCGCGGTGCGGCCCAGCCCTTCGCCGGCGCCTATGCCGTGGGTGCCCATCACGATGGTGTCGCAGCGGTAGTTCTCGGCCAGCTCCACCAGCAGCGTGGCCGCGTGGCCGCCGGCCACCTCGCTCTCGTAGGCACGGCCGGCGGCTTCCAGCAGCGCTTCGGCGTCCTTCAGCAGGTCGGCGCCGGCGGCGCCGCGCACCTCGCGGATGACGTCGGGGTCTTGCGCCACCACCACCTCGTACAGCGAGGCCGGCTCCTGCACATTGACCAGCACGTACTCGCAGTACAGGCCCTGGTCGGCCAGGTCCAGCGCGTGGCGCACGGCGGCCAGGGCGGCGGCCGAACCGTCAACGGGCAGCAGGATCTTCATGGCGGGCCTTTCAATGCAGCGGTCACGACAGCCCCGAGGTTAAGCGCTCAGGCGCAGCGCGCAACACCGCACGGTGTTGACCGTGGTCAAGGCGCGGTCGTGGCCCGGGCGCCGCGGCAAGTTCACAATGGCCTGCCGCACGCCCGCACCAGGAGCCCCCATGCCCGCCCTGCACCGCCCCCTTGCCGCGTGCCTGCGCTCCCGGCTGCGTGCCGGCGCGGCCCTGTACCTGCTGCCCCTGCTCACCCTGCTGGCGGCCGGCACGGCGGCGGCGCAGCCGCAGCCCGCTGCGCGCCCGGCAGCGGCCGCCACGCCACCGGCGGCCGAACAGGCGGTGCAGCCGCTGCCGCCGGGCAGCCTGAAGAACGACAAGGACCGCACCCGCACCACCTCGCTGCCGGCGCGCGGGCTGTTCATTGGCGACCAGCTCAGCCCGCAGGCGCGCGACAAGCTCAACGAGCTGGTCATAGAAGCCGCGGTGCTGGACGTGCAGGTGGCCTTGCTGGTGCCCACCGGGCCCTGGCAGATAGACGGCAGCGGCAGCGGCGAGCGCGAGCTGACCCCGGCGCGGCTGGAAGCGGTGCGCCGCTTCCTGGCAGCGCGGGGCGTGGACCCCAAGCGCATCTTCGTCGAGAGCCGCGTGGAAGAAAAACTGGCCGAGCCGCGGCTGGACGTGCAGCTGGTGGGTCAGCCGGCCAACGACTGAACCGGTAGCGCGCCGTCGCCGGCGTCATTGTCGGCGTCGTCCTCGGCGCGGTCTTCGCCCTCCCCCCAGCCGGTGGCCAGGCTGCCGGCCTGCAGGCCTTGTTCGCGCAGCCAGCGCACCAGCGCCGCTTCGTGGCCGTGGGTGACGATCACGCGCGAAGCGCCGGTGGCGGCAATGGTGCGCAGCAGCCCGGGCCAGTCGGCATGGTCGCTGAGCACAAAACCGCGGCCGAGACCGCGCCGGCGGCGGGTGCCGCGCAACTGCATCCAGCCGCTGGCAAAGGCCACCGCCGGCCGGCCCAGCGCCGCTGGCCAGCCCTTGCCTGCCGTGGCTGGCGGTGCGATGACCAGCGCGCGCGCCGCCTGCGCCGGCGCCAGGCCCTCGCCCAGCTGTGCCAGCGGCAAGGTGGGCGGCAAGGCCACGCCGGCGGCGCGGTAGGCGGCGTTGATGGTTTCCACCGCGTCATGCACGACGATGGGCCCGGTGCCCGGCTCCAGCCCGGCCAGCAGCCGCTGGGCCTTGCCCAGGCTGTAGCCCAGCAGCAGGCTCACCCGCCCCACTGCCGCATTGGCCTGCCACCAGGCATTCACCTCCGCCATCACCTCGCGCTGCGGCCGCCAGCGGTACACCGGCAGCGCGAAGGTGCTCTCGGTGATGAACACCTCGCAGCGCTGCGGCTCCAGCGGCGCGCAGGTGGGGTTGTGGTCGCCGTCGTGCGCACTGGCGTGGTAGTCGCCGGACACCACCCAGACCCGGCCGCGGTGCTCCAGCCGCACCTGGGCCGAGCCCAGCACGTGCCCGGCCGGGTGCAGGCTGACGCGCACCCCGCCCACGGTGACCGGCTCGCCATAGGCCAGCGCCTGCAGGTTCAGGGCGCCCAGGCGGGCGCGCAGCACACCGGCGCCGTCGGCCGCCGCCAGGTAGGCACCATGGCCGCGCCGCGCGTGGTCGGCATGCGCGTGGGTGATGACCGCACGCGGCACGGCGCGCCAGGGGTCGATGTGGAAGTCGCCGGCCGGGCAGTACAGGCCTTCGCGCGTGGCCACCACCAGGTCGCCGGCGGACGCCTTCACCCCTGCGAGCCCAGGAACTTGGCGCGCACGTCCAGCGTGGAGCGGCGCCCCAGGTCGCGGCGGTGTTGGTGCAGCCAGCGCGACGCCGCTTCGCGGCCCTGCCCGTGCAGGCGCAGCAGAAAGCCGCGGTCGGTGACCATCTTGCTGGAAGGCGGCAAGGCGGCCATGCCGTCGTCGTCAGCCACCATGTGCAGCCGCAAGTCCTTGTAGCGCCCGGGGTCCAGGTGCCCTTCGACCACCAGCTTGTGCACGAAGGCGATGGCGCGCAGCTCGCCCACCAGCCCGGCGTTGAAGGTGATCTCGTTGACGCGGTCGGCAATCTCGTGGGCCGTGGCCGGCAAGCGCGGGCGCACCAGCGGGTTGATGCGCACCAGCAGCAGGTCCAGCGCGCCGGTGCGGTAGATCAGCGGCCACAAGGCCGGGTTGCCGCTGTAGCCGCCGTCCCAGTAGGGCTCGCCGTCCACCTCTACGGCGCGGAACAGCTGTGGCAGGCAGGCCGAGGCCATCAACGCCTCCACGCTGAGGTCCTGGCAGGAGAACACCCGCGGCTGGCCGGTGCGCACCGCGGTGGCCGTCACGTACACCGCCACCGGGGCACGGCGCAGCAGCGCCGGGTCCACATGCCTGGCCACCACGTCGCGCAGCGGGTTCAGGTCCAGCGGGTTCCACTGGTAGGGGCTGAACCAGCGCAGCCATTGGCTGCCCCAGGCCAGGAACGGGTTGGCCTCGGCGGCCCAGGGCAGCGGCCAGCCCCAGGGGCTGGAGCCGGCGGCCGGCACCGGCATGCCCAGCAAAGTGCCGCCGAAGCAGCGGTCACCGCCGGCCACGTCGTGCCAGAAGGCCGCCAGCGCCGCGCGGGCACCTTCGCGGCCGCCTGCGGCCAGGCCGCAGGCCAGCACCGCGGCGTTCAGCGCGCCGGCACTGGTGCCCGAAACGCCGTCGAAGACGATGCCCTCGTCCTCCAGCAGCCGGTCCAGCACACCCCAGGTGAAGGCACCGTGCGAGCCCCCGCCTTGCAGGGCCAGGTTGATCGGTGGCAGCGCGGAACGGCGGGGCATGGCGTCAGTATCGCCCGGTGATGCCCGCCACCCGCAAATAGACCCCAGCCACCCAGGCCACCGTGGCGCGCTGCAGCCAGCCACGCCAGCCGTGGCGCAGCGACTGCGCGGTGACTTCGGTGGACACGGCAAACGCCGCCTCCATGCGCTGGGTGAGCTGGTGCGCAAAGTCGGCGTCGCGCACCACCACGTTGGCTTCCAGGTTCAGCAGCAGCGACAGCGGGTCGATGTTGGAGCTGCCCACGGTGGCCCACTGGTCGTCCACCACCGCCACCTTGGCATGCAGGAAGGCGGGCGTGTACTCCCAGATGCGCACGCCGTGGCCTTGCAGCTCGGCGTACAGCGCGCGTGCGGCCATGGCCGCGATGCGGTAGTCCACCTTGCCCTGCAGCAGCAGGCGCACCTGCACGCCGCGCCGCGCCGCATGGCGCAGGGCCCGGCGGAAGGTGCGCCCGGGGTAGAAGTAGGGCACGGCGATGATCACCTGCGAGCGTGCGCGGCGTATGGCTTCCACGTAGCTGCGTTCTATGGCACGGCGCTGGCGCAGGTTGTCGCGCACCACGAAGGCGGCGCGCATGGGGCTGAGGTCGGCCTCGCGCCCGGCGCGCGAGGCGCCGCGCAACTGGCGCAGCAGCGCCAGCGCCTCGTTCACCGGCTTGGCGCTGCGCGCCAGCACCCGCACCTCTTCGCGCCAGCTGCGCGACAAGTGGGCCCGCGCCCACATCGCCCGCGCCGAGGCCTGCACCGACTTCACCAGCGGGCCCTGCACCTGCACCGCGTAGTCCAGCCGCGGGGCGTCGGACCAACCGTGGTGCAGGTCCAGCCGGTCGTCGATGACGTTGATGCCGCCCACGTAGGCGCTGTCTTCGTCGCACACGCACAGCTTCTGGTGCAGGCGCCGCAGCTGGCCCGGCTGCAGCCATGCCCACCAGCGCTCCAGCGGGCGGAACACCTCCAGCTGCACACCGCTGCCGGCAAACAGCGCGCGCAGCCGCGGCATGGTCTTGAGCGATCCGAAGCCGTCCACCACCACATGCACCGCCACACCACGCGTGGCGGCGTCGCGCAGCGCCTCGGCCACCGCCAGCGCCGCCGGGTCGTCGTGGAAGATGTAGGTGGCAAACCAGATCTCGTGGCGCGCGCGGGCCATGGCGGCGCACATGCGCGGGAACAGCGCGTCGCCGCCCTCCAGCAACTCGACCTGGTTGTCGCCCACGAAACGCGGCGCCGGCACGGCGCTCCAGGCGCGCAGCTGGCGGCGGTCGGCAGCCGGGCGTTGCGGGGCCATCAGGGCCGCGCCGCCGTCGTGAATGCACCCCTCACGCCGGCTCCAGCTCAGCCACCAGCGGCAGGTGGTCGGACATGCGCGCCCAGGTCAGTCCGCGCGGCACCATGGTGGAGGTACAGACCAGGCCGCGCAGGTAGAAGCGGTCCAGCGCGAACACCGGGGCGATGGAGGGAAAGGTCAGCCCGGCGCCGCGGCGCGTTCCAGGCGCGCTGCCACGCACCAGGCCGATGTCGCGCATGGGCCGGTCCAGGCGCTCGCCCCAGTCGTTGAAGTCGCCGGCCACCACCAGCATCTCGCCAGGCGGCACCTCGCGCTCCAGAAAGGCCGCCAGGCGCTGCACCTGGCGCACACGGCCGCTGTGCGCCAGGCCGAAGTGCACCACCACGGCGTGCACCGTCAGCCCCATCCACTGCACCGGCACGTGCAGCAGGCCGCGCTGCTCGAAGCGGTGGTCGCTCACGTCCTGGTGGTGGGGGTCGCCTATGGGCCAGCGCGACAGCAGCGCGTTGCCGTGTTCGCCATCGCGGGTGATGGCGTTGGTGCGGTAGGCCACGTCGTAGCCCTCGGGCGCCAGGAACTCGGCCTGGCCCTGGGCCGGCCAGCCGAAGCTGCTGCGGTCGAAGTGGCGCGCCTCGCGGTGGTGGAACAGGCGCACCTCCTGCAGGAACACCATGTCGGCATCCAGCGCCTCCACGGCCAGGCCCAGGTTGTGGATCTCCAGGCGCTTGCGCGGCCCCAGGCCCCGCACGCCCTTGTGGATGTTGTAGGTGGCCACCCGCAGTGCGGAGATGCCGGTGGCCGGCGGCAGCAGCGTGGAATTGAGCGGGTTCAGGTTGGTCACGGCCCGCCATGCTGCACGAAACGCGGCAGCAGCAAGATGGCCTCGGCATTGCTGGGGGAGAAACAACGCCCCGCGGCCTCGCGCCAGGGCAGCCAGGCGTAAGCCAGGTGCTCGCGCGGGTTCAGCACCGCCGGCACCGGAGCTGGCAGCTGCAGGCCGAACACGTGTTCGGTGTTGTGCGTGACGCCCGGCGCATAGCGGTGGCGCCACTGCGGGTAGATCTCGTAGTCGGTGCGGCGTTGCCAGTCGCGCAGCACACCGTCGGTGATGCCGGTCTCCTCGGCGACCTCGCGCCGCGCGCAGTCGGCCAGAGGCTCGTCTTCTCGGTCGAGCGAGCCGGTCACGCTTTGCCACCAGCCGGGGTGGTCGGCACGCTCGATCAGCAGGACCTGGCCGTCGTCGCTGTGGATGACGACCAGGACCGAAATCGGGATCTTGTGCGGGCGCAACAAGGGCACGGCGCGAAGAGCGCGGCTCACCGATGCCGGCCGGCACCGCCTGCTGCGGCCCGGTGCCGCACGCGCCGGGCGCGCCCGGCGCGCTCCGACGGGTGGCGAAGATCGGTGATTCTCATTGCGATGCCGTCCATGTGTGCCGCCGGCCGATCTTAGCGAACGCTCCGGGTGCGGCCGCAGGGCCCGCGCATTTCAGTTCTGCGCGGCGACGGCGCCCGCGCATACCCCTTCCCCTTCAGCACAGCCCGAAATTCAGCACGGCCCGAAAGCCAGCACCTGCACCCCCGCCTCGTCCAGGCCCGCCACCGCGCCGGCCAGCCCGGCCGGCGGTTCGCCCCCCAAGGCCTGAACCATTGCGGCGCGCAAGGCGGCAAAGAAGGGCCCGCGAAGTTCGCCGCGTGCACCCGCCCGCGCGTCGGCCCAGGCCTGCAGGCGCGCCGCGTCGGCCACACGGCCGGCGTGCCAGGCGGCCCAGGGCAAGGCGTCGGCCATCCACCACAGCCGGCCTTCGGCACGCAGCAGCAGCAACGCCTCCTGTGCCAGGCGCTGCGCTGCGGCACCGCCGCCACGGCGCAAGGCCACGCTGGCGGCGATGGCCACCAGCGGCACCTGCTCGCGCAGCATGCCGCCGGCGCGCACCTCGGCCACGGCTTCGGCGAGCACCGCATCGGCATCGGCAAACCGGCCCTGCATGCCCAGCAACTGGCCCAGAAGATTCACCAGCGGCCAGGACTCGGCCTGCGCGCCGGCCGCACGCAAGGCCCGCACGCCCTCGGCGCACGCCGCCACGGCCTGCGCCAGCTCGCCGCGCTCGCGCAGCGCCAGCACCTCCAGTTGCTGAAGGTAGCGGCGCGCAATCGCGCCCCAGTGCGGCGCCACCAGCGCGTGCATGCCGGCGCGCAACGCGTCGCGCGCGGCCTGGACATCGCCGGCGGGATCGGGCAGCCCCGCCGCGCCCAGCCGCACCAGGCCCATGTGCTCGTGGTACAGGGCCAGGTAGCTGCGCCAGAGGTCGCCCGCGGCCTGGAGCACCGGCAGTGCCCGCCGCAACGCCGCCATCGCCTCGGCCGGGGCGCCGGCCTGCGTGTGCAGGATCAGTTGGGCCAGTGCGAGGTCGAGCCGGGCCGCGATGCCGGCATCGGCCGGCGGCAAGGCCTGCGCCGCCCGCATCCAGCGCAGGCCTTCGCTGCCGTGGCCGCTGCGGTACCAGAAGCCGGCGCTGGCGGCCGCCAGGCGCTGCGCACACGCCCACGCTGCCGGCCCGGCCGCCGCGCCCAGCCCATGGCGCAGCGCGGCGCGCAGGTTGTCCACCTCCTGCCGCAGCGGCGGCAGCCACGACAGCAGCGGCGTGTCGGACTCCTGCGCGTCGGCCTGCTCGAAGCGCCGCCGCATCCACACCAGATGCAACTGCTGCGCGCTGCGCACATCGTCCGCAACGGCGCCGCGTTCGGCACCGCGCTCGAGCACGTAGCAGCGCACGCTGTCGAACAGGCGCAGCCGCGGACCGACGTTGCCCGCCGCCCCGCCCTCGACCACCCCCTCGCCGGCCTCCACGACCAGCAACGAACGCTCGTGCAGCGCATCCACGCGGTCCAGCGGCGCCGCGTCGTCGGCCAGCACGGCCTCGGCGGCCTCGGGCGCGAAGCTGCCGGCAAAGACCGCGAGCCGGTGCAACGCGCGCCGGTCTTCCGTCGGCAGCAGGCCGCAGGTCCAGTCCAGCGCCGCGGCCAGTGTGCGGTGGCGCGCCGCAGAGTCGCGCGCGCCGCGCGTGAGCAGTGCAAAGCGCTGATCCAGGCGTGCACGCACCCCGGCCGTGCCGAGCAGCGGCACGCGCGCGGCGGCCAGCTCCAGCGCCAGCGGCACGCCGTCGAGCGCACGGCAGATGGCGGCGATGTCGGCGTGCTCGGCCGCCGCCGGCGCGTACTGCGGCAGCTGCTGGCGCACACGTTCGCAGAACAGGCGAGCCGCCGCGTAGTCGGGCAGCGGGGCGGCGGCGGCCAGCGCGTCGGGCAGGGCCAGCGGCGCGAGCGGCAACACCTGCTCGCCGGCCACGCGCAGCGGCAGCTGGCTGGTGACCAGCAGGCGCAGCGCGGGTGCCGCCGCCAGCAGCGCGGCGGCCAGAGCCGCGACCGGCTCGACCAGGTGTTCGGCGTTGTCCAGCACCAGCAGCAGTTGCAGCGGCGCGAGTGCGCGGCCCAGCGCCGCCGCGTCGGCACCGGCGGCGGCACCCAGGTGCAGCACCTGGGCGATGGTGGCGGCCAGCGGTTCGCCGTCGGCCAGCGCATCCAGGCGCAGCAGCCACACGCCATCGGGTGCGCGCTCGCTCGCCGCCACGGCCAGCGCCAGACGCGTCTTGCCGACGCCGCCCAGCCCCACCAGCGTGACCAGGCGGTGACACGCCAGCAGCGCCGCCAGCTGTGCGGCTTCCAGCTCGCGGCCGACCAGGCCGGGCAGCGGCGGCGGGAGGTTGCCGCAAGCCGTGGCTGCCGGCGCAGCAGGGACAGCAGCGGATGCGGCAGCAGACGCCGCCCCCAGCGGCCGCACCTCGCTGGCGAAGCGGTAGCCGCGGCGCGCCACGGTCTCTATCCAGCGCGGCGCCTTCGCGTCCTCGCCGAGCGCGGCGCGCAGCGTGTTCATCGCCACCTTCAGCGCCGAGTCGCTGACATGGCGGTGGCCCCAGACGGCGTCGAGCAGCTCGTCCTTGGCGACCAGCCGGCCCGGCCGCGCCGCCAGCCAGGCCAGCAGCGCGTAAGGGCGCGGCGGCAGGTCCACCGGGGCGCCGTCGCGCAGCAGCCGGCCGCCCGGGCCGTCGAGCACGAACGGGCCGAAGGCCAGCCAATCGGTCGCGGTGGAAGGCGGGCTGGAGGAAGGCATCGGGCGCGGATTCTGGCGTGTGCCGCCCCGCCGGTCTGCCCGCGACCACGGGGTGGCGATCCGAACCGAACGCTAACCGTTCGCTCACGACGCCGCGCGCCGGCTTGCCGAGACTGCCGGCCGTGGTGAGTGCACGCCCCGCGGCAAAGCGCCCACCCGGCCCGACAACCCCTTCCCACCGAGACCGACCCGCGATGAAACCCTCCCGACTTCTGTCCCTCGCCTTCCCGCCGCTGGCCGTGGTGCTGCTCGCCCTGGGCGGCACCAGCGCCTGGGCCCAGACCACCATCGACCAGAACAAGGCCCTGGCCGGCAACGTGACGCCGGGCGACGCGCCGGGCTTCCCGATCACGATCAGCCGCGCCGGCAGCTACAAGCTGACCGGCAACCTCACGGTGCCGGCCGGCAGCCACGGCATCGAGGTCACGGCCAACAACGTCACGCTGGACCTCAACGGCTTCACCATCAGCGGCGCCGGCAGTTGCACGCGCGACGATGCCAGCCAAATCGTCACCTGCGTGGGCGGCACCGGCTACGGCATCCTGGCCCCCAACGGCGAGCACTTCGCACTGCTCAATGGCAGCATACGGGGCTTCAGTATTGGGTTGGCGCATTCAGGCAGCGGCCGCGTCGCGGACTTGTCCGTGACGCAGAACCACGGCATCGGCTTCACGGCGGCGCACTCGCTGGACGGCAACCTCGTGATCGACCGCGTGGTCGCCTCGCTCAACGCGCAGAGCGGACTCTTGATCGGCAAGGCCTTGCTGCGCGGCGTGGTGGCCACGCACAACGGCACCCACGGCATCGACGGCGGCAGTTGGGCGCTGACGCGCATCTCCGACAGCCAGGCCATGAGCAACCGGATGCGCGGCATCACGGCCGGCCTCATCCAGGGCGTGCAGATGTGGCAGAACGGCCAGCCCGGCCGTTCGGGGCTGGTCAGCGTCGGCGGCAACGTCGACGACGACGGCGTCTTCTGACCCCCTGCCCCGCGGAGACACCGATGACCCGATCGACCTTCCCGTACCGCCTGGGCGCGCTGGCCCTGGCCGCGATGCTGGCCGCGCCGGCCGCCCAGGCCGCCCTCGTGCGCTACGACTTCAGCGGCCGCGTCGACCACGACGAGGCCGACCGCGGCTACACCACGTTCGGCGGCAGCTTCGCCTTCGACAGCGCTGCGGCCGACCTGATCGCCGACCCCAGCACCGCCGCCTACGCCCATGCCGGCGCGCCCTGGGGCATGACGCTCGCTTTCGACGGCGGCCCGGGGTTCACGCTGGACGCCGCCTTCTACGTGCTGGTCAGCAACGACCTGGGCGGCGAGGACCAGTGGGGCCTGCTGGCGCAGGACGCCGACGGCACCGAGACCCTCAGCGTGACGCTGTTCGACTTCTTCGGCACCGTCTTCACCAGCGACGCCCTGCCCACGCAGGCGCTGACGCTGGCTGACTTCGGCTGGAGCGAGCTGGCCTGGACCGGCAGCGCTGGCCTGCTGCAGGGCCGCCTGGCGGAACTGGTCTGCACGGCCGGCTGCAACGGCCAGGGGCCCGGCGATCCAGGCGACCCCGGCAACCCGCCGCCCCAGCCGGTACCGGAGCCCGCCAGCCTGGCGCTGGCCGCCACCAGCCTGGCCCTGCTGAGGTTGCAGTGGCAGCGCCGCGGCGCATGGAGGCCGGCATGCTGACGCGTGGCCAGGTCGATCTGGTCCAGCGCAGCTTCGCCCAGGTGGCCCCGGTGGCCGAGCAGGCCGGCGCGCTGTTCTACGACAAGCTGTTCGAGCGCGACCCCACCATCTCGCAGCTCTTCCACGTGGACATGGCGGCGCAGAGCCGGCGGCTGATGCAGATGATCGGCGACGCCGTGGCCCTGCTCGACCAGCCCGGCACGCTGGACCGCGCGCTCGCCGAGCTGGGCCGTCGCCACGCCGGCTACGGCGTGCGCGATGCGCACTACGCCACCGTGGGCGGGGCGCTGCTGGACACGCTGGCATCGGCGCTCGGCGACAGCTTCACGCCCCCGATGCGCGAGGCCTGGTCGGCCCTGTACGCGCACGTGACGCGGACCATGCAGGCGGGCGCGCGCAAGGTCCTGGTCTCGGCCTGAATTCCCGGCCTGACACCCCCCTCTCTCGTCAACACATCCACAACCCCCTGGAGGACCCCATGACCCACCCACTCACCCGCGCCGCCGGCGCGCTCGCCCTGCTCGCACCGCTGGCGACCGCGCTGCTGCCGGCCACTGCCCAGGCCGCCGGCCCGCAGCCGCTGGACCTGCACCTGCCTGCGCTGGAACTGCCCGGCACCGACATCGGCGAGGGCGACCCGGCCAACTTCCGCGCCACGATGCCCGCCGCCCCCGGCACGACGGTCGAGTGGGTGGCCTACGAGCTGACCATCGAGGTCCATCCGGACAACTTCGCGCCCGACGCGGCCTGGTTCTTCATGGGCCCCGCTGGCAACCCGTCTGCGCTGACGCTGATTCCGCTGTGGCAGTACGCCGGCGTGACCGGCAGCATCACGGTGGGCAGCACGCTCTCGCTCGTCGACAAGGACCTGAGCTTCGCCATCGGCAACGACGGCCTGCTGCACCTGGAGATCTTCGACCTGATCGACGACGTGCCCGGCGCGCCCGACAGCATCGTTGTCTCCGGCTGGATGGAGATCGACGGCGTGGGCCGCCTGACCGTCGGCGCAGTGCCGGAGCCCGCGAGCTGGGCCGCCATGGCGCTGGGCTTGCTCGTCGTCGGCGCGCGGCTGCGCCGCCGCGCCTGAGCCCGCGTCATCACAAGGAGAACCGCATGTTCCACCGCTTCCCCTCCTCCTGGCTGGCCGCCGCGCTGGCCCTGCTCGCCCCGGGTGCCCATGCCGAGCTGATCGACCGCGGCAACGGCCTGATCTACGACACGGTGATGAACATCACCTGGATGTCCGACTTCAACTACGCGCAGACCAGCGGCTACTCGCCCGATGACGGCCGCATGACACGCGACGAGGCGTTGGAGTGGGCGGCCCAGCTGGTTTACGGCGGCTTTGACGACTGGCGGCTGCCGGCCGCCAACTATGCCGACACCAACTGCAGCCACACCACCACGCCCATCAGCGGCGGCCCGACGCTGCACGTGGGCTACAACTGCATCGCCTCGGAGATGGGCCACCTGCACTATGTGGACTTCGGCTCCGCGGCCGAAGGCGAGATGGCCCACGGCACCAACACCGCCAACCTGGCGATGTTCACCAACATCCAGCTGATGGTGCCCGAAGAGCAGAACGGCGCCTACTGGATCAGCGGCATCCCGTACCCGAACAACCCGAACTTCAATGCCGCGTTCTGGAGCTTCATGGGCAGCCAGGGTACCGACTTCGTCTTCGCGCGCCGCTGGGCCGTGGCGGTGCGCGACGGCGACGTGCCACCGGTGCCCGAGCCGGGCTCGCTGGCGCTGATGGGGCTGGGCCTGGGCGCGCTGCTCACCTGGCGTGCCCGCGGCGCGCGGCGCACCCCGGCACAGGGAAGCCCGCGGCAAGGCGCGGCCACTCGCGACTGAGCACCGTCCGCCCCCCGGCCGGGGGGCGGCGCGCCGCGCTCAGACCGGCTGCGGATTGCGCAGCCGTATGTGCAGCTCGCGCAGCTGCGCCTCGTCCACATGGCTGGGCGCGCCGGTGAGCAGGCACTGCGCGCGCTGCGTCTTGGGGAAGGCGATCACGTCGCGGATGCTCTCGGCCCCGGTCATCAGCGTGGCGATGCGGTCCAGGCCAAAGGCCAGGCCGCCGTGCGGCGGCGCGCCGTACTGCAGCGCGTCCAGCAGGAAGCCGAACTTCACACGCTGCTCCTCGGCGCTGATGTTCAGCGCCTCGAAGACCTTGGCCTGCACATCGGCGCGGTGGATACGCACCGAGCCGCCGCCGATTTCCCAGCCGTTGAGCACCATGTCGTAGGCCTTGGACAGGCAGGCGCCGGGGTCGGTGGCCATCAAGTCCTCGTGGCCGTCCTTGGGGGCGGTGAAGGGGTGGTGCACGGCGTTCCAGCGTTTGGCCTCGTCGTCGTGCTCGAACATGGGGAAGTCCACCACCCACAGCGGCGCCCACTTGTCCTCGAACAAGCCCTTGCTGCGGCCGAACTCGCTGTGGCCCACCTTCACGCGCAAGGCGCCCAGCGCGTCGTTGACGACCTTGGCCTTGTCGGCACCGAAGAAGATCAGGTCGCCGTTCTTGCAGCCGGTGCGGGCGATGACCTCGGCAATGGCCGCGTCGTGCAGGTTCTTGACGATGGGGCTTTGCAGGCCGTCGCGGCCCTTGCCCGCGTCGTTGACCTTGATCCAGGCCAGGCCCTTGGCACCGTAGATCTTGACGAACTCGGTGTAGGCGTCGATTTCGCCGCGGCTCATCTCGCCGCCGCCGGGCACGCGCAGCGCCGCCACGCGCCCGCCGGGCGTGGTGGCCGGGCCGCTGAACACCTTGAAGTCCACGCTCTTCATCACATCGGTCAGCTCGGTGAACTGCAGCTTCACGCGCAGGTCGGGCTTGTCCGAACCGTACTTGTGCATGGCCTCGGCGTAGGTCAGCTCGGCGTAGGGCGGCAGCTCGGTGCCCAGCGTCTTGCGGAACACCGTGCGGATCATCGCCTCGGTGATGGCGCGTATCTCCTGCTCGGTGAGGAAGCTGGTCTCGATGTCGATCTGCGTGAACTCGGGCTGGCGGTCGGCGCGCAGGTCTTCGTCGCGGAAGCACTTGGTGATCTGGTAGTAGCGGTCGAAACCGGCCACCATCAACAACTGCTTGAACAGCTGCGGACTTTGCGGCAGCGCGAAGAAGTGGCCGTCGTGCACGCGGCTGGGCACCAGGTAGTCGCGCGCGCCCTCGGGCGTGCTCTTGGTGAGCATGGGGGTTTCGATGTCTATGAAACCCTGCTCGTCCAGGAACTTGCGCACCTCGATGGCCACGCGGTAGCGCAGCATCAGGTTCTTCTGCATCTGCGGGCGGCGCAGGTCCAGCACGCGGTGCGTCAGGCGCACGGTTTCCGACAGGTTTTCGTCGTCCAGCTGGAACGGCGGCGTGACGCTGGCATTGAGCACCTGCAGCTCGTGCGCCAGCACCTCCACACGGCCGCTGGTGAGGCCGGCGTTTTCGGTGCCGGCCGGGCGCGCGCGCACGCGGCCGGTGACCTGCAGGCAGAACTCGCCCCGCACGTCTTCGGCAATGGCGAAGGTGTCGGCGCGGTCGGGGTCGCAGACGATCTGCACCAGGCCTTCGCGGTCGCGCAGGTCTATGAAGATCACGCCGCCATGGTCGCGGCGGCGGTGGGCCCAGCCCATCAGGGTGACGGTCTGGTCCATCAGCTTCTCGCTGACCAGGCCGCAGTAAGTCGTTCTCATGGTGTGGCTCCGGGAATTCGGTTCAAAGGGTGTTCGTAAGCAGCGTGGGGTGGCGCTGGTGCGGGCCGCCGCACGGGGCAGGCCCGTCAGGGCTGGCCGGCTGCCGGGCCGGCCAGCCCGGTCAATTTCGCGCCGGCAGGGCCGCGGCCGCAGGCGGCGCCACGACACCCATGGAGATGACGTACTTCAGCGCCTCGTCCACGCTCATGCGCAGTTCCAGCACATCGGCGCGCGGCATCATCAGGAAGAAGCCGGAGGTGGGGTTGGGCGTGGTCGGCACGTAGACGCTGACGTACTCCCCCGGCAGGCGGCCAGCCACCTCGCCGCCGGGCTGGCCGGTGACGAAGGCGATGGTCCACGAGCCCTGGCGCGGGTACTGCACCAGCACCGCCTCGCGAAAGGCGTTGCCGCCGCTGGTGAACAAGGTGTCGGACACCTGGCGCACCGAGCTGTAGATGGACTTGACGATGGGGATGCGGTGCAGCAGCGCGTCCCATTGCCGCACCCACCACTGGCCGAAGATGTTGGCGGCAAACACGCCGGTGGCCAGCAGGCCGGCCCCCAACACCGCCACGCTGAGCAGCGGCACATGGCGCAGCCGCTCCAGGGCCGCGTGCCAGGACAGCGGCAGCACGGCCTGCAGGCCGCCGAGCAGCGCCAGGAAGATGCCGTCGAAAGCCCCCAGCAGCCAGGACAACACCCACACGGTGATGGCCAGCGGCAGCCACACCAGCAGCCCGGCGACCAGGTAGCGCTTGACGATCACGGCATGCGGGCCGGCGCGGCGTGCGCGGGCTCAGCCCCCGGTGGACGACGGGCCGGCCGGGGCCGGTGCGGCGGCAAGTTTGGCCTCGGCGCTGCTGCCGCTGGCCGACTTGCCCGAGTCGGCCTTGGCCGCCTCGCCTTTCGAAGCCTCACCCTTGGACGCCCTGCTGCCGGCCCCGTCGGCCTGGCTGCCTTCGGTCTTGGCGACCTCGGAGGCCCCGCTGTCGCCCTGCCCTGGCTCCGACTTGGTGGCGTCGGGCTTGGCGGCTGCCTGCGTGCCGTTGTTGCGGAAGTCGGTGACGTACCAGCCCGAGCCCTTGAGCTGGAAACCGGCGGCCGTGACCTGCTTGGTGTAGGTCTCGGCGCCGCAGGCCGGGCAGGTGCTCAGCAGCGGGTCGGACATTTTCTGCAGCACGTCCTGCGCGTGGCCGCAGGTGGAGCAGCGGTAGGCGTAGATCGGCATGACAGGCCAAGCCCCGGAACAAAACCCACCATTATAGGCAGTCGCCTCGCCGCCCGAGGCGGCTTCTTCAGGGCCGCAGCCAGGCCGCGGCGGCCAGCGCGGCCACGCCCAGCGCCAGCACGGCCAGCAGCCACTGTGCGCGGCGCAAACGCCGGTTGGTACGGCGCTGTTCGGTCAGCAGTGCCAGCTGCACCGGGCTGTCCGGCGGCTGCCCCACCCGCTGCAAGGCCTGGTGCAGCAGGCGCGGCAGCTCAGGCAGCATCTGGGCGTAGCGCGGGGCTTCGTTCTTCAGCCGCTCCAGCAGACCGCGCCAGCCCACCTGCTCGTTCATCCAGCGTTCCAGGAAGGGCTTGGCCGTGGTCCACAGGTCCAGGTCGGGGTCGAGCTGGCGGCCCAGGCCCTCGATGTTGAGCAGCGTCTTCTGCAGCAGCACCAGCTGGGGCTGGATCTCGACGTTGAAGCGGCGGCTGGTCTGGAACAGGCGCATCAGCACCTGGCCCAGCGAGATGTCCTTCAGCGGGCGGTCGAAGTGCGGCTCGCACACGGCGCGTATGGCGCCCTCCAGCGCGTCGACCCGGGTGTTGGGCGGCACCCAGCCGCTTTCTATGTGCAGCTCGGCCACACGCTTGTAGTCGCGCCGGAAGAAGGCGATGAAGTTGTGCGCCAGGTACTCTTTGTCGAACTCGGTGAGCGTGCCGATGATGCCGAAGTCCAGCGCGATGTAGCGGCCGAAGGTCTCCGGCGCCAGGCTGACCTGGATGTTGCCCGGGTGCATGTCGGCGTGGAAGAAGCCGTCGCGGAAGACCTGCGTGAAGAAGATGGTGACGCCATCGCGAGCCAGCTTCTTGATGTCCACGCCGGCTTCGCGCAAGCGCTCGATCTGGCTGATGGGCACGCCGTGCATGCGCTGCATGACGATCACGCCGGGCGTGCACAAGTCCCAGTGCATCTCGGGGATCAGCACCAGGTCCAGGCCTTCCATGTTGCGCCGCAGCTGCGTCGCATTGGCCGCTTCGCGCACCAGGTCCAGTTCGTCGTGCAGGTAGCCGTCGAACTCGGCCACCACCTCGCGCGGCTTCAGGCGCTTGCCATCGGCCGACAGGCGGTCCACCCAGCGTGCCAGCAGGTGCAGCAGGCTCAGGTCCTGGTCTATGACCTCGCGCATGCCCGGGCGCAGCACCTTGACGGCCACCTCGCGCCCGTCGTGCAGCTGCGCAAAGTGCACCTGGGCGATGGAGGCGCTGGCCACCGGCTCGGCATCGAAGTGGGCGAAGACCTCGGCGATGCGGCGGCCGAAGGCCTGCTCCACCAGCACGCGCGCCTGCTCGGCAGGGAAAGGCGGCACGCGGTCTTGCAGCCGGGCCAGCTCGTCGGCCACGTCGCGCGGCATCAGGTCGCGCCGGGTGGACAGCACCTGGCCGAACTTGACGAAGATGGGCCCCAGCCGCTCCAGCCCCTGGCGCAGGCGCACGCCGCGCGGCGCGTCCAGCCGCCGGCCCAGCGTGACCAGCCGCACCAGGGCCCGCACCCAGCGCTGCCGGAATGCCGACAGCGCCACCTCGTCCAGGCCGAAGCGCAGGACGGTGACGACGATGAAGACCAGGCGGCCCAGCTGCCTCACGCCGCCCCGTTGCCGCGCAGGCGCTCGCCCAGGGCCCAGGCGCCGCGCAGCGCCTGGCGCAGGCCCGTGGCCAGCGTGCTGCCCACGCGGTGCAACTGCTGCGCGGCCACCGGCCCGAACAGGCGCTCGAGGTCGGCCGCCACGTCCCAACGCAAGTTCTGCAACAACCAGTTCACGTCCGCGGCCAGCGCGGCGTCGCCTTCCACGCTCAGCGGCAGCCTGTCGCCCGCCAGGGCGCGCGCGAGCAGGGCCGCCGGGTTGTCGGCTTCCAGCCGGGCCTGCAGGTCGGGCTGGGGCAGCCCCTCGGGGCCGCCCCATTCCAGCAGGCCGGCCGGCGTGATGCGCCAGGCCAGCGCCGGCGGTGGCGGCAGCAGCGTCGGCCAGCCTTGCAGCGTCAGCGCCAGGGTGCGCCCGGCGTGCGGGCGCAGCCGTTCGGTGGCCACCGCCTCGCTGCCCAGCACGTGGTTGATGACCAGCGTCAGCCGCTCGGCCAGCGCCGGCGCCAGCAGCGTGTGGAGTCCGTGAAACATTGCGCGATTGTAGAGAGCACCCCCGCGAACAAGCGCGGACCGGTCGCTACAGGACCCTCTAGGGTTTGCGAGAGAATGCAAGGCTTGCCGTCGCGCGCACCCAGCCCGTGAGGGGTGCGCGAGACAGCGACTGCCTGACCCACACCAGATGTTTGAAGACCGAGGGTACAAACGAACGTTCTACAGCGCGCCGCAGTCGGTGACTTCGCTGGTGGCCGCCTTCCTGGAGCCCACGGTGACGGTGGCGGTGTTCCTGGCCGTGACCAACGCGCTGCAGGTGCCGGTGGGCCGCTCGGACCTGGTGCTGTGCCTGCTGGTGTTTGCGCTGACCTTCCCCGGCCGCAACCGCTTCTGGGACCGGCCGCTGAACGCGGCGGTGGACATCAGCACCTCGTGGCTGGGCCTGGTGATGATCCTGCTGCTGTGCGGCTACGCCACACGCAGCCTGGGCCTGTACGAGCCGGCGGTGCTGCTGTGGTGGGCGCTGTTGACGCCGATGCTGCAGTGGCTGCTGGTCTTCAGCGGCCGCAAGGCCTTGCGCGCCTGGGCGGCGCAGCCGGAAAACCGGCGCAGCGCCGTGGTGGTGGGGGCCGGCGCGCTAGGGGTGAAGGTGGCGCGCGCCTTCCAGGCACGCGGCGACATTGGCCTGACCTTCCTAGGCTACTTCGACGACCGGGCCGATGACCGCGTGGACACTGCCGCCGCCGGGCTGCGCCTGGGCAACCTCAAGCAGCTGGCGCCGTACATACGCGAACACGGCGTCAACGAGGTCTACATCACGCTGCCGCTGGGCAGCCAGCCGCGCATCGTGGAGTTGATGGAGCAGGTGCAGGGCACCACCGCCAGCGTGTTCTTCGTGCCGGACGTGTTCGGCATCAGCATCATCCAGGGCCGGCTGCAGGACATGAACGGCGTGCCGGTGGTGGGCCTGCAGGAAACGCCTTTCACCGGGACCAACCGGCTGGTGAAGCGCGTGTCGGACGTGCTGCTGGCCGCCGCCATCCTGGTGCTGATCTCGCCGCTGCTGCTGGCCATCGCCATAGGCGTGAAGCTCAGTTCACCCGGGCCGGTGATCTTCAAGCAGCGCCGCAACGGCCTGGCCGGCGAGGAGATCACGGTCTACAAGTTCCGCTCCATGCGCACCATGGACAACGGCGACGTCATCAAGCAGGCCACCAAGGACGACCCGCGCATCACCCGGTTCGGCGCCTTCCTGCGCCGCAGTTCGCTGGACGAGCTGCCGCAGTTTGTCAATGTGCTGCAGGGGCGCATGAGCATCGTGGGCCCGCGGCCGCACGCCGTGGCACACAACGAGCAGTACCGCCAGCTGATACGCGCCTACATGGTGCGCCACAAGGTCAAGCCCGGCATCACCGGCTGGGCCCAGGTCAACGGCCACCGCGGCGAGACCGATACCATCGAGAAGATGCAGGCGCGCGTGGAGTACGACCTGGAGTACCTGCGCAACTGGTCGCTGGGGCTGGACCTGCAGATCATTGCGCGTACCGTCAAGCTGGTGTTCTTTGACCGGCATGCGTATTGAGACAGCCGGCCGCTGCCATCCCATTCCGCCATCCTTGTTTGTCCACCCCGTCCACCGCACCGTGCAAACGCAGGAGCCCCGTACGATGAGCCCGTCCCGCGCCGCACCCTTGTCTGTTCTGCTGGCTGGCTGCCTGCTGAGCACCAGCGCCATCGCGCAAAGCAGCCCCTACTACATCGGCGTGTCGCAGACGCTGTCGCATGAGTCGAACCTGTTGCGGCTGTCCACCCGTCAGGTAGCACCGGCGGGGTACAGCAAGAGCGACACCTTGTCGTCGACGGCGCTGGTCGCGGGTCTCGACCAGCCCATAGGCCGACAGCGCCTGTACGGCAGTGCCCGGCTGCGTGCCGACCGCTTCAACAACAACAAGATCTACGACAACGAGGGCTACACCCTGTCGGGCGGGTTGGACTTTTCGACCATAGAGCGGATCTCGGGAAGCGTCTACGCCAGCGCCAACCGGGGGCTCTCGCGGTTCAACACCGAAGAGATCGGCCTGCTGACCGACAAGAACGAAGAGTCTGTTGAGCTGGTGGGCGCTAACCTCCGGGTTGGGGTGGTCACCGCCTACACCTTCGAAGTCTCGGGCAGCCATCGACGCGTTGACAACTCGTTGGACGATGACCGAGTGCAAGCGCGCAACTTTCGCCAGGACTCGGCCTCGGTAGGCGTGCGCTGGCGGCCCTCGCCCAGTTTCAACCTGGGCGTGTCGTTGCGCGGGAGCAAGGGCACCTACCCGCAGTTCCGCCGTACGTTAGACGGCGGTTACCAGGCAGACCGTTTCGAGCGGCAGGACGTGGAACTGACCATGGGCCTGCAACCCAGCGGCAACAGCCGGCTGGACCTCAGCGTGAGCGACGGCAAGACCGAGTTTGATCTTGCCACGCAGCGTGATTTCTCCGGCCTGACCGGCAGCTTGTCCTGGCGCTGGCAGGCCACCGGCAAGTTGGTGGTCCACTCACGCTATACGCGCGACACCGGTCAAGACTCCTACGCCGGTGTCGGTGTCTTCAATCTGCCGGTGACGACGGACTACAGTCGCACCACCGACATCCTCAGCGTGGGCGTGCAGTGGGCCTACTCTGCCAAAGTCGCCTTTGACGCCAGCACATCGCATACCGACCGTCGCCTGGTGCGGACCATCGACAACCTTCTGTTCCCGTCCAACGCCACCGGCCGGGACAAGGTATCGGCGCTGAAAGTAGGCGGGCGCTGGACGCCCGTGCGCTGGGCACAGGTGGGCTGCAGCGTCGAAGGCCAGCGCCGCAACGGCAGCGGCCAACTGGGCAGCGACCTGCGCGCCGAAACCTACAGCTGCTTCGGCCAGTTCACGCTGCAGTAAAGGTACAACGCCGCATGCCCGCCACCGTCCTGCTCACCGGCGCCAGCGGCTACATCGCCTCGCACACCTGGCTGGCCTTGCAGTCGGCGGGCTTTGAGGTGGTCGGCGTCGACAACTTCAGCAACAGCTCGCCGCGGGTGCTGCAGCGCCTGCAGCGCATCAGCGGCATTGCGCCGGTGTTCGAACAGCTGGACATCTGCGACGAGACAGCGCTGGACGGGCTGTTGCAACGCCACCGGGTCGATGCCTGCGTGCACTTCGCGGCACTCAAGGCGGTGGGCGAGTCGGCCCAGCGCCCACTGGACTACTACGCCAACAACCTGGGCGGGTTGCTGGCCACCTGCCGCAGCCTGCGCCGGCAAGGTGTCTCGCGTTTCGTCTACAGCTCCAGCGCCACCGTCTATGGCGATCCGCAGTCGCTGCCACTGCGCGAGGATGCGCCCACCTCGGCAGTAAACCCCTACGGCCAGACCAAGCTGATGGGCGAGCAGATCCTGCGCGACCTGGGCGCGGCAGATCCGTCCTGGCAGACCGCCTGTCTGCGTTACTTCAACCCGGTGGGCGCGCACGCCAGCGGGTTGATCGGCGAAGACCCGCGCGGCACGCCCAACAATCTGATGCCTTACGTCACCCAGGTGGCCGTGGGCCGGCTGCCGCGGCTGCAGGTGTTCGGCGGCGACTGGCCCACGCCCGACGGCACCGGCGTGCGCGACTACATCCACGTGGAAGACCTGGCCGCCGGCCATGTGGCAGCGCTGCACCGCCTGCTGGACACCCCGGGGTCGTTCACCGTCAACCTGGGCACCGGCCGCGGCCACAGCGTGCTGGAGCTGGTGCAGGCCTTCGCCGCCGCCAGCGGCCGCGAGGTGGCGTACGACATCGTGGGCCGCCGGCCGGGCGACATCGCTGCCTGCTGGGCCGACCCCACGCTGGCGCAGGAACTGCTCGGCTGGCAGGCGCAGCATCCACTGTCACGCATGTGCGAAGACGCCTGGCGCTGGCAGCAAAACAATCCAAGGGGCTTTGAGGCATGAGTGCGATCGCCGTCCTTCCCGTGGTCATGGCTGGCGGCTCCGGCACGCGGCTGTGGCCGCTGTCGCGGTCCGGCTTCCCGAAGCAGTTTCTGGTGCTCTCGGGCAACGCCAGCCTGTTCCAGCAGGCGGTATCGCGCCTGCAAGGCCTGCAGGCCGCCGACATCGAGGTCGCCCGGCCGCTGGTGGTGGGCAACGAGGAGCACCGCTTCCTGGTGCTGGACCAGTTGCGCGAGCTGGGCGTGGCCCCGGCCGCGTTGCTGCTGGAACCGGTAGGCCGCAACACCGCCCCGGCGGTGACGTTGGCAGCGCTGCAGGCCGAAGCCGGCGGCGGCGACCCGGTGATGGTGGTGGCGCCGGCCGACCAGACGGTCACCGACGAGCCGGCCTTCGCTGCGGCCGTGCAGCAGGCCGTGCGTGCCGCGGCGGGGGGCGCCATCTGCATCCTGGGCGTGCCGCCTGACAGGCCGGAAACCGGCTACGGCTACATACGCACCGATGGCGAAGCCGTGGTGCAGTTCGTGGAGAAGCCGGACGCCGCAGCCGCGCAGAAGTACCTGGCCGACGGCGGCTACTACTGGAACGCCGGCATGTTCGTGCTGCGCGCCTCCACCTGGCTGGGTGCGCTGGCGCGCTTCAGGCCCGACATCGAGGCCGCCTGCCGCGCTGCCTGGGCGGCGCGCAGCAGCGACGCGGCCTTCGTACGCCCCGGCAAGCCGCAGTTCGCCGCCGTGCCGGCCGAAAGCGTGGACTACGCGGTGATGGAGCGCTGCCCCGGCACGCTGGACATACGCATGCAGCGCCTGGACGCCGGTTGGAACGACCTGGGGGCCTGGGACGCCGTGTGGCAGGTGGCCTCCAAGGACGACACCGGCAACGCCAGCGTGGGCGACGCCATCGTCAAGGACAGCCGCAACACACTGGTGCACGCCACCAGCCGGCTGGTGGGTGCCGTGGGCGTGGACAACCTGGTCATCGTGGAGACGCCCGATGCCGTGCTGGTGGCCAGCCGCGACAAGAGCCAGGACGTGAAGGCCATCGTCGGCCAGTTGGGCGCCGAGCAGCGTGGCGAACACGCGCTGCACCGCAAGGTGCACCGCCCCTGGGGCTGGTACGACAGCATAGACCAGGGCCTGCGCCACCAGGTCAAGCGCATCATGGTCAAGCCGGGCGCCTCGCTCAGCCTGCAGATGCACCACCACCGCGCCGAGCACTGGATCGTGGTCACCGGCACCGCCGAAGTGACGGTGGGCGAACGTGTCATCCTGCTGGCGGAGAACCAGAGTACCTACATTCCGCTGGGCGAGAAACACCGGCTGCGCAACCCGGGCAAGGTACCGCTGGAGATCATCGAAGTTCAAAGCGGCAGCTACCTGGGCGAAGACGACATCGTGCGTTTCGAGGACACCTATGGCAGGTCGTGACGCGAGGGCCGGCGCGGCTTAAGGAGCGCAGAAGTGACTCTGCTGGTTACCGGCGGCGCCGGCTTCATAGGCAGCAACTTTGTACTGGACTGGCTGGCGTCGCCCGAGCACGGCGACGAACCCATCGTCAACCTGGACGCCCTCACCTACGCCGGCAACCTGGCGAACCTCGCTTCGCTGCAAGGCGATGCCCGGCACGTCTTTGTGCACGGCGACATCACCGACCGCGCGCTGATCGACGGCTTGCTGACGCAGCACCGCCCGCGCGCCATCGTGCACTTTGCAGCGGAAAGCCATGTGGACCGCAGCATCCACGGCCCCGGTGCCTTCATGCGCACCAACGTGGACGGCAGTTTCACGCTGCTGGAAGCGGCACGCAGCCACTGGAGTACGTTGCCGGCGGACGAGCAGGCGGCCTTCCGCTTCCACCACGTCAGCACCGACGAGGTCTACGGCAGCCTGCAACCCGGTGAGCCTGCCTTCACCGAGACCCACCCGCACCAGCCCAACAGCCCTTACAGCGCCAGCAAGGCGGCCAGTGATCATCTAGTGCGCGCCTGGCACCACACCTATGGCCTGCCGGTGCTCACCACCAACTGCAGCAACAACTACGGGCCCTATCACTTCCCCGAAAAGCTGATCCCGCTGATGATCGTCAACGCACTGGCCGGCAAGCCGCTGCCGGTGTACGGCGACGGGCAGCAGGTGCGCGACTGGCTGTACGTGGCCGACCACTGCAGCGCCATACGCAGCGTGCTGGCCCAGGGCCGTGTGGGCGAGACCTACAACGTGGGGGGCTGGAACGAAAAGCCCAACCTCGACATCGTGCACACGGTGTGCGCGCTGCTGGACGAACTGCGGCCAGACCCCGCCGGCAGCTACAAGCGCCTGATCACGCATGTGAAGGACCGTCCCGGCCACGACCGCCGCTACGCCATAGACGCACGCAAGATAGAGCGCGAGCTGGGCTGGCGGCCCGCAGAAACCTTCGACACCGGCATTCGCAAGACCGTGCAGTGGTACCTGGCCAACGCGGCCTGGGTGGCCGAGGTGCAAAGCGGCGGCTACCGCGACTGGCTGGCCCGCAACTACGAGCGCCGTTGAGCGGTGCTAGGAGCCTGGCGATGAAGATTCTGCTGCTGGGCAAGAACGGCCAGGTCGGCTGGGAACTGCAGCGCTCGCTGGCCGTGCTGGGAGAGGTCGTGGCCTGCGACCTGGACTCGCCGGCGCCGTGGCGTGCCGACTTCAGCCAACCCGACACGCTGGCGGCGCTGGTGCAACGTGCGCAGCCGGACGTCATCGTCAACGCGGCCGCCCACACGGCAGTGGACCGTGCCGAAGCCGAGCCGGAACTCGCACACACCCTCAACGCCCAGGCCGTGGGCGTGCTGGCACAGGCGGCGCGGCGCCACAACATCTGCCTGGTGCACTACAGCACCGACTATGTGTTCGACGGCAGCGGCAGCCAGCCCCGCAAGGAAGACGCCGCCACCGCGCCGCTGAACGTGTACGGCCGCAGCAAGCAGGAGGGCGAGGCCCTGATACGCGCCAGCGGCTGCCACCACGCCATACTGCGCACCAGCTGGGTCTACGCCGCACGCGGCGGCAACTTCATTCGCACGATGTTAAAACTGGCGGCCGAGCGCGAGGAGTTGAAGGTCATCGCTGACCAGGTCGGCGCACCCACCGGCGCCGACCTGCTGGCCGACATTACGGCGCAAGTGCTGCCGCGGCTGATGGACCACGTTGCCTTGTCCGGCACCTACCACTGCGTGGCCGGCGGCGAAACCAGCTGGCACGCCTACGCCACCGAAGTCATCACCTGGGCCCACGCGCATGGACATACGTTGAAGGTGGCACCGGAGCGCATCCTGCCCGTGCCCACCGACGCCTACCCCACGCCGGCCAGGCGCCCGCTGAACTCGCGCCTGGACACCGGCAAGCTGTGCCACACCTTCGGGCTGGCGCTGCCCCCTTGGCAGCAGGGTGTGCACCGCATGCTGACCGAAGCGCTGGGCTGACAGACGGGCTGGCCAGCACAAGCAGGGAGCTCATACGATGAATCGCAAAGGCATCATCCTGGCCGGCGGCTCCGGCACCCGGCTGCACCCGGCCACGCTGGCGGTGAGCAAGCAGCTGCTGCCGGTGTACGACAAACCCATGGTGTACTACCCGTTGTCGGCGCTGATGCTGGCCGGCATACGCGAGGTGCTGGTCATCAGCACGCCGCAGGACATCCCGCGCTTTGAAGCCCTGCTGGGCGACGGCAGCCGTTGGGGCATGCAGCTCAGCTACTGCGTGCAACCCAGCCCCGACGGGCTGGCGCAGGCCTTCATACTGGGTCGCGACTTCGTGGGCGGCGCCCCCAGTGCGCTGGTGCTGGGCGACAACATCTTCCACGGCCACGACCTGGCGCAGCTGCTGGCGCGGGCCCATGCACGCACCCAGGGCGCCACCGTCTTCGCCTACCACGTGCAAGACCCTGAACGCTACGGCGTGGTCGAGTTCGACCTGGATCGGCGGGCGTTGAGCATAGAAGAGAAGCCGAAGCTGCCCAAGAGCAACTACGCCGTCACCGGCCTGTACTTCTACGACGAGCAGGTTTGCGACATCGCCGCGTCCATCAAGCCCAGTGCGCGGGGCGAACTGGAAATCACCGAGGTCAACGCCACCTACCTGCGCCAAGGTGGCCTGAACGTCGAAATCATGCGCCGCGGCTATGCCTGGCTGGACACCGGCACCCACGACAGCCTGCTGGAAGCCGGCCAGTTCATCGCCACGCTGGAGAAACGCCAAGGCCTGAAGGTTGCCTGCCCGGAGGAAATCGCCTTTCGCGCCGGCTGGATCAGCGCCGACGACCTGGAGCGTCACGCCCAGCCCATGCTGAAGAACGGCTATGGCCAGTACCTGATGCAGGTGCTGCGTGATCGGGTGATCTGAGGCCATGAAACTGCTGCCCACCGAACTGCCGGGCGTGCTGGTCATTGAGCCGGCTGTGTTTGCCGACGACCGTGGCTGGTTCCTGGAAAGCTGGAACCAGGCCCGATTCGACGCTGCGCTGCAGGATTTCGGCCTGCCGGCGCCGCCGCCCTTTGTGCAGGACAACCACTCCAGCAGCCGCGCTGGCGTCTTGCGAGGGCTGCACTACCAGCTGCCGCCGCACGCCCAAGGCAAGCTGGTGCGCACGGTGACCGGTGCGGCCTACGACGTGGCCGTGGACATTCGCCGTGGCTCGCCCACCTTCGGGCGCTGGATAGGCGTGGAACTCACGGCAGCCAACCGCCGCCAGCTGTGGATTCCGCCGGGGCTCGCCCACGGCTTTGTCGCCCTGACGGACGACACCCACTTCCTGTACAAGACCACCGCGTACTACGCCAAGGACTGCGAGCGCAGCCTGCGCTGGGACGACCCCACGCTGGGCATACGTTGGCCGCTGCCGGCGGGACTGGCAGCACCGCTGCTCGCCCCCAAGGACCAGGCGGCACCGCTGCTGGCTCAGGCCGACCTGCCGGAGAGCTGACCCGGGCACGCCCAGCTGCCGCCGGCGCGCCGATCAGGCCGGGCCGTGCCCGCGGCCTATGCCGTGGTACTCGATGCCGCTGAGCCGCATCAGCGCCGGGTCGAAGATGTTGCGGCCATCAAAGACCAGCGGCTGCTTCAAGGCCGCCTTGACCGCGTCGAAGTCCGGGTTGCGGAACTCCTTCCACTCGGTCACCACCACCAACGCATCGGCGCCGGCCAACGCCTGGGCCTGGTTCTTGACGAACACCAGGCCCGGCGTGCCTTCCAGCACGCGCTCCGCCTCCTGCATCGCCACCGGGTCGTAGGCCTGCAGGCGCGCGCCGCGCCGTGACAGCTCGGCCACGATGACCCGGCTGGGCGCCTCGCGCATGTCGTCGGTGTTGGGCTTGAAGGCCAGACCCCACAGCGCAAAGCAGCGGCCGGACAGGTCTTCGCCGAAGCGCTGCACGATCTTGTCCACCAGCACACGCTTCTGGCGCTCGTTGGCATCTTCCACTGCCTGCAGCACCCCCAAGGCAACCCCGTTCTCGCGGCCGGTGGCCACCAGGGCCTTCACGTCCTTGGGGAAACAACTGCCGCCGTAGCCGGCGCCGGGGTACAGAAAGTGGGTGCCTATGCGCGGGTCGGAGCCTATGCCCTTGCGCACGCTCTCGATGTCCGCCCCCACGCGCTCGGCCAGCAGCGCCAGCTCGTTCATGAAGCTGATGCGCGTGGCCAGCATCGCATTGGCCGCGTACTTCGTGAACTCGGCGCTGCGCACGTCCATCAGTTGCAAGCGGTCGTGATTGCGCATGAAGGGCGTGTACAGGGCGCGCATCAACAGCACCGCACGCTCGTCGTCGGCGCCGACGATGATGCGGTCGGGGCGCATGCAGTCCTCGACCGCAGCGCCTTCCTTCAGAAACTCGGGGTTGGAGACGACGGCAAACGCCAGGTCATCGAGGCCGCGCTCATGCAAGGCTGCGCGCACCGCCTCGCGCACCTTGTCGGCCGTGCCCACCGGCACCGTGCTCTTGTCGACGATGACCTTGTAGTCGGTCATGTGCCGGCCTATGCTGGTGGCGGCCGCCAGCACGTACTGCAGGTCGGCCGAGCCGTCCTCGTCGGGCGGTGTGCCCACGCCTACGAACTGCAGTGTGCCGTGCGCCACCGCCGCTGCAACGTCGGTAGTGAACTGCAAACGGCTGGCAGCGACGTTGCGCTGCACCACCTCCTTCAAACCCGGCTCGTGGATGGGGATGCCACCGTCATTGAGCAGATGGATCTTGCGTTCGTCCACGTCCAGGCAGACGACGTGGTTGCCCATCTCGGCCAGGCACGCACCGGTAACCAGGCCGACATAGCCGGTGCCAACGACGGTGACTTTCATGGAGGCATTCGCTGCGGGATAGAAGCCGAGGATTTTCCCACTGCCCTGAGTCAGCTACTTTGCAGACCGAAACGGTGGCGATACCCTTGGGTGGACTGCACTGCTCCGCCTTCACACGCCGATCATCAAACTCTTGCACTTCCAACAATGTGGTCGCGAGGAACGCACAGTCACCTGGCGGTGAAAGCCAGCTGGTATCGGATGTGTCGTCGCAGGTTTACCATAAAGGCAAGGCCATCGCGTATGCGCGGCGCTGCGGAGGCCGTACGACAGCTGCCCTTAGGATTGCCCATGCCCGCGATGTCAGGTCATGAAGCCGAGGTTCCGCACACCCGCGTCAAAGTTGGCCAAGTTCGGAAACACGTCCAGCAATTGACCAGAGGAAAGCCCAAACCATCCACCCAAGGTCGCGCCATACTGGTCTACGGAGACCTGCGGCAGTAGTACACCGTTGTGTAGTTGGTCGGGGCTGCTATCGAACTGGTTGTCGTTCGCGTTCTTAGGCCCCAACGTCGGAAAGCGGCCGTAGATGTCACCGCCGCGGACCGCGCCGCCCATTACGAAGTGGTGCGCCCCCCAACCGTGGTCGGTGCCGTCGCCGTTGCTCGTGAAGCTTCGACCAAAGTCGCTGGCAGTGAACGTTGTCACCGCTGAGCGAGCGCCCAGTGCGCCCAGGGTGTTGTCGAAGTAGTGCAGAGCGTGTGCCAAGCGCGCCATCAAGTCGGCGTGCTTGCCGTTCTGCCCGTCGTGCGTATCAAAGCCACCCAGATTCACGAAGAAGAGCTGACGCCTGACACCTACAGCGCCTGACAAACTCGCATCGATCATGCGGGCGACTGTCTGCAACTGCTGCGCCAGCGGGTTGGCAGCAGAGGCGCCGCTCAGCGGACTCGTGTAGCGCAGTTTGGGATCGTCGCTAACGTTGTAGCTGCCGCTGGCCGGCGGCGTTCCGAACGCTTGATCGCTGGCAGGCCGCAGCGCGTGGCGCAAGGCCATCTCCGCAACCACGGAGCGCGCCGCGACATCGGCGATGTCGGCCTCCAACAGATGGCGGCCGCGACTGGTCGAGGCGATGCGCTGCAGCGCCTCGCCCACGGCAGCGGAGCCGTAGACCAGGCCGTTGCTGTCCTGGCCCAAGCGAACTGCGCCACCGGCACCGAGCTGGTATTGCAGAACTTCGTTGCCCGCCAGCCACACGGCATTGCCCGATGCCGAGACGCTGGTGAACACCGTCTGCGAGTTCAACGCCGCCAGAAAGTCGCCCATGCGGCCACCCCAACCCCGCACACTGCCCTCGGGCGCAAGCGCCTGCCAAGTCGCCTGTTGGTCATTGTGCGAAAACAGGCTTGCTGGTCTGGGGTGTGCAGGCAGCGCATACTGTGCCTTGGTCGTCGGCATCGTCAAAGGACCAACATTGGCCACGACGGCAAGTCGCCCCGCGTCGTCAAACAACGTGCGCAACGCACCCAACAACGGATGAAGCGCAAAGCTGCGGCGCTGCGCGCTGCGCGGTGCGATAGGCAACACGCCACCCAGCCGTGCAGGCGAGCCAACCGCAGCTGTGGCTACCGCCGGTGTTCCCGGTTCCAGCAACGCGATCGACGCCGGTGCTTGGTTCCGCGTGCGCGTGTAAGCGTCCCAGCTTGGCTCGTCAGTAGCCAGCAATGTGTTGCAGGCGTCGTTGCCACCATGCATGAACACGCATACCAGTGCTCTGTAATCGGCTGCCGACTGCGCTGCCACCGAGCCTGCGGCCAGCAGCGAGGTGGCGAGCGGCGCGCCGGCACCGGCCAGCGCACCCAAGGCCGCGGCGTGGCGCACAAAGATGCGACGAGAAAGATCTGGTTGAAATCGATTGTGCATGCTGCTGTCTCGCCTCTCTCACCTCAAAACCAGGAATTCCGGCGACGCCAGCACCAGAAGCAGCGCTGCGCGCACGCGCGTGCGCCGCGCGTTTTCGATCTGGGCCTGGTTGCTTCCGCTGGCGTTGAGGGCGGGTATCGTGATACGCCCGACAACGTCGGCCAGGTCGGCCAGGAACGCCGCGCTGGCACTGCCGTAGGTCAGCCGGCCAGCCACATCGGCTACCAGCGCCACCGGATCGTCCGCGAGCGCCAGTTCCCTGACCCAGTCGCGCTGCAGGTCACGCCGGCCAGACGTGATGTCGTACTGCCCTGCGCCCTGAGAGAGCACGTCGCGGATGTGATTGACCCAGCCAGCGACACTGGTTTCGTGCACGATCTGCATCTCAGGCACGACGAGTCCTGCCGCCGCCGCCTGTGTGCGCGGCGGGACGTAGCCTGGCCGGTAGAAGTTGAACACCGACGGCGCGCGCAAGGGCGTTTGCCCCAGTGAACTGGCCGGGTTGTCGGTGTTCCCCACCCGCCACTGCCCACTGACGCTGGAGTGCGGAAAGGCGCGCAAGTAGGCAGACAAACGCAGCACCGGCTCGCGCACCTTCCCGGAGCGGTCCGAACTGCTGCGCGACTCCGGGTGCATCAAGATGGCCTTGACCACCGCCTGCATGTCACCTCGCTGCCCGTGACCGTTGTTCGCGAACACGCGAGCTACGTCACGCACATAGTGCGGACTGGGGTTGCTGGTCACCAGCCTTTGTATGAGCTGGCGACCGATGAACGGGCCTACATTGGGATGCGCGGCCAACGTGTCCAGCGCGGCGCGCAGACTGGCCTCGGGGTCAGGCCGGCCCTGCATAGGCACCGTGGACCCGAGAAACACCTTCTCCTCCGGGGAGTGGTATTGCGGGTAGCCAAGCATGGGCTTGAACGCACGGTCTGGATCTGTCTGGCCACCAGCGCTGCCGTAGTAGAAGCAGTTGTTGTCGGGCCAGACTGGGCAGTTCCAGCTCCAGCCGGTAAAGACGCCTGCCAGGCCCCCTATGTCAGCGGCTCCGTAGGTTTCCGAAGGCTGGCCACCCATCAGACGGGGTGTGCCGTCTTCGTTCAGTTGCACCAGCCCTATCGAAAACAGCTGCATCACCTCGCGCGCGTAGTTCTCGTCAGGCACGCGTCCGGAGTTCCTGTCTGCGCGCTGGTTGCGCATGTGCGAGAGATAGCGCCCCATCATCGGGTGCAGCGTCACGGCTTCCAGCAGGTTGCGGTAGCTGCCCAACCCCTGCGCGCCCAGCATGTCCAGCCAGGCGGCGACAGCACGGGGGTTGCTGCCCACGCCATCGTCGATCATGGAGATCACAAAGACCTGAGAGAGTGCGTAGGTCACACGCTGACGTAACTGGTCAGGTCCGCTCAAGGCGTGTTTCCAGAATGCGTCGTACACCTGAGCCTGACCTGCGCTGCCCGGAGGCGATTGCGCGCGCAGCGCCGCATCGGTCGCCTCCCAAGTGGCGCGGTACGCCGACGGCGGGAGAGCGAACTGCTCGTCAATCCAGGCCTCGTACCCGATGGCCATCAGGCGGGCGATGTCCGGTTCGGTCGGCCCAAAGGTTGCCTGCGCCAGAAAGCGGGCCGCTGCCTGGCGAGTCGCCGGCTTCTCGACCGCAGGCGGCGCCGGCGGCGCAGGAACTGGCGGCGCTGGTGCGGGTGCTGGCGGCGGAACCGGGGCGGGTGCTGGCGGCGCTGGTGCGGGCGCTGGCGGCGGAACCGGGGCGGGTTCTGGCACCGGCGGCGGCGCAGGCGCTGTATCAGGTGGCGGGGTAGGCGCGCTGTCAGTAGGCGGCGCCGGAGCTGGTGCAGGCGGCGGCGCGGGTGCAGGAGCAGGCGGGGGGGGCGGCGCTGAAGCAGGTGGCGGCGCCGGAGACGGCGCAGGCGGTGGCGCGCCGCCGGCACCTGGTGATGCGTCGCCACCGCCGCCGCAGGCCGACAGTGCTCCGGCAGCCAGCAGTGCAGCCAGCACCCGCCACACAGCATGCTGGCGGGCATGTGGCACCCGAACAGAGGAACAAGCGCGCCACGCAGCGGGAGGAGCAACAACGCAGTGGCGCGCGCGCGTGCGCGTGGTAGTCGGGAGCATGCAGATCTTCAGGCGGAGAGCAGCGATGCATGTACCAGCAGGCGTTGCATCGGCGCAGACATCAACGGCCAAGACTCAGGCCGGGTTTGACACAGTTTCGGCAGCAAGAACGCAGACTTGTGGATCAAGCGGCCCGAGTTACGAGTAGATGCGCTTGATACGACTGCTCGGCGACCTGCCAGAGCCCGGTCAACCTTGAGGTTGACGACCTGCTCGCGTTGATCAGCCCACCCTGACGGGACGCCAGTTCCCATCGCCCAAAGTCAGCCCATCCGGTACACGGGATGTGCGGCCGCAGCCCCGCAACGGCGGGCTCGACGCGAGGCGACTGCATGTCGCCTCCGAGCAGGCGGCGAACTCTGGCGAGCCAGCCCCTATCCTGAACCAGGGACACAAAGGTACTCTCAAGGTAGGCTCGCGCCGTCACGGCCCTGCCTCTGCCCTCTGCCGTCTTCCTAAGGCCGCATGAACGAAGCCAGCGAACTGCCCTTGCGCCAAGCCCTGGAACGCCAGCGGGCGGCCTTCGACGCCGACCCAGCACCCAGCCTGGCCACACGCCGCGACCGCCTGCGCCGGCTGCATGCGGCCACCGTGCGCCATGCCGACGATCTGGTGGCCGCCATTGCGGCTGATTTCGGCCACCGCGCGCGGCAGGAAACCCTGCTCGCCGAGGTGTTCACCGTGCGGTCGGCCGCACGCCATGCCATCGGCCATCTGCGGCGCTGGATGCGGCCCCGCGCGGTGCCCACCCAGTTGCACTTTCTGCCGGGGCGCAACCGGCTGCTGCGCCAGCCGCTGGGCGTGGCCGGCATCGTGTCGCCCTGGAACTACCCCTACTACCTGGCCATGGCGCCGGCGGTGGCGGCGCTGGCCGCCGGCAACCGCGTGCTGCTCAAACCCTCGGAGCTGAGCCCGGCCACCTCGGCCTTGATGGCCCGCATGGTGGCGGCCGACTTTGCGCCGGACGAGTTCCAGGTGATCCAGGGCGACGCCAGCGTGGGTCGGGCCTTCGTCGAACTGCCCTTCGACCACCTGTTCTTCACCGGCTCCACCGCCGTGGGCCGGCTGGTGGCGCAGGCCGCCGCGCGCAACCTGACACCGGTGACGCTGGAGCTGGGCGGCAAGTCCCCGGCCATCGTGGACGCCAGCTGCGACCTCGAGCTCACGGCGCAACGCCTGGCCTTCGGCAAGCTGTTCAACGCGGGCCAGACCTGCGTCGCGCCCGACTACGTGCTGGCACCACGCGCCCTGGTCGAGCCGCTGACCCAGGCCCTGGTCCATGCGGCACGCCGCCTGTACCCCCAGCTGCAAGGCAACCCCGACTACAGCAGCATCGCCAGCCCGCGCCACCGCGAGCGGCTGCAACGCTTGCTGGACGATGCACGCGACCACGGCGCCCGGCTGATCCCCACCCACGACGAACAGCCCACCGACGGCCGCTTCGTGCCGCAGTTGCTGACCGGCGTACACAAGGGCATGGCGGTGATGCAGGAGGAGATCTTCGGCCCGCTGCTGCCCATCGTCGCCTGCGACAGCGTGGCCGACGCGCTGGCGCAGGTGCGTTCGCGCGAGCGGCCCCTGGCGCTGTACTGGTTCGGGCGCGACAGCGCCACGCGCGACCATGTGCTGGCGCACAGCCACGCCGGCGGCGTGACGGTCAACGACTGCATCTGGCACCTGGGCCAGGAGCACCAGCCCTTCGGCGGTGTCGGTGCCAGCGGCATGGGCGCCTACCACGGCGAGTGGGGCTTTCGCACCTTCAGCAAGGAAAAGCCGGTGTTCCTGCAACCACGGCTGGCCGGCACGGCCTTGTTCAACCCACCCTACGGCGCGGTCTTCGAACGCCTGCTGCGCTTGCTGAGCCGGCTCGCCGGCTGAAGAATCCACCACGCCGAAACACCCGCTCAGCCCGCCCATGCCCACGCTGCACTGTGCCCCGCTCACCGCGGAACGCCTGCCGGACTACCTGGCGTTTTTCGACCAGCGCGCCTTTTCCGACAACCCCAGGTGGGCCGGCTGCTACTGCTACTTCCCGCTGCACGACCCGGCCGAGAAAGACTGGCAGGCGCGCAGCGGTGCCGAGAACCGGGCCGCGGTCTCGGCCTGCGCCCAGGCGGGCACTGCACGCGGCATCCTGGCCTACCTGGACGGGCAGGTGGTGGGCTGGTGCAACGCCGGCCCCTGGTCGCAGTACCCCATGCTCAAAGACATCCCGCAGCCGGATGCCGACGCCGTGGGCGTCGTCTTCTGCTTTGTGGTGGACCCGGGCTTTCGCGGCCAGGGCATCGCCACGGCGCTGCTGGAGGCCGCCTGCCAGTCGTTCAAGGCCGCAGGGCTGAAGGCCGCCCAGGCCAAGCCCGCCCAGCAGGCCGACGGCGCCGCCGCCAACCACCTGGGCCCGCTGGCCATGTACCTGGCAGCGGGCTTCGCCGTCGTCGCCGAAACGCCGGACGGCGGCGTGATCGTGCGCAAGGAACTGGGCGAGGCCCAGGCCCCGTCCCGCGCACCTGCCCGGCCCTGAACCCACATCAACGCAAGGCAGCGCATGGCACAACAAGGTCTGGTGGTCTTCGCCAAGGACAAACAACGCGTCTCGGTCTTCTACCAGCAGGCCCTGGGCCTGGCGCTGCTGGAATCCGAGGCCTCGCACGACCTGCTGCGCGGCAATGGGCAAGAGGTGGTGGTGCACACCATCCCGCCCCAGGTGGCCGCCGGCATACAGATCGCCACGCCGCCCGCGCCCAGGCAGGAAACGCCCTTCAAGCCGACCTTTGTCGTTGCCAGCCTCGCCGACGTGCGGCGCGCAGCACAGGCCACCGGAGGCCATCTCAAGCCGGAGGCCGCGGCCTGGCGCTTCCGCGGCCATGTGGTGCTGGACGGCTGGGACCCGGAGGGCAACATCGTGCAGTTCAAGCAGCCCGAGTAGCCGCCGGCAGGCCGGGGATCCGTCAGCCGCCGCCCGCCACCCGCCGCGCGGCTGCGGGTACAGTCGGTCACCGGCCTGGTGGCCGGCAGGGGCTGGGTTGATGCAGATGGCCGCCAACACCGTCGTCTTTCTCGTCGGGATACTGCACTTCTACATTCTTGTGCTGGAGATGTTTCTCTGGGACAAGCCGCAGGGCCGCAAGGCCTTCGGGCTGACGCCGGAGTTCGCAAGCCAGACCAAGACCCTGGCCGCGAACCAGGGCCTGTACAACGGCTTTCTCGGCGCAGGCCTGCTGTGGGGCCTGACCCTGGGGCCGGCCGGGCTGCAGGTGAAGACCTTCTTTCTGGTCTGCGTGCTCGTGGCCGGGCTGTACGGCGCGATGACCGCCAGCCGGAAGATCCTCTTCATACAGGCCGTGCCTGCCTTGATCGGGCTGGTGCTGCTGTACCTGGCCTAGCGCCAACCAACGCCCGTGGGTCTGCCGCTCCGCCAGCTTTCCATGCCCGTCACCATCACCGAGGGCTACCGGCCCGGCTGCATAGGCCGCGTGGCCCAGTTGCATGCGGTCTACTACGCCGCGTCCAACGGCTTCGGCCTGGCGTTCGAGGCAAAGGTGGCGCGCGAGCTGGCGGCGTTCTGCTCGTCGTACCTGCCGGGGCGGGACGGCCTGTGGCTGGCGCATGACGGCGAGGTTCACGGCTCGGTCGCCATCGACGGCAGCCATGCCGAAACCGAAGGGGCCCACCTGCGCTGGTTCATCACATCGGATGCGCTGCGCGGCCAAGGCGTTGGCAGGCAACTGCTCAGCCAGGCACTGGCGTTTTCAGACCGGCAGGGCTACCGCCAGGTCCATCTGTGGACCTTCGCCGGCCTGGACGCCGCCAGGCACTTGTACGAATCGCAAGGGTTCCGGCTGGTGCACGAGAGCCCGGGTTCACAGTGGGGCACGGAAGTCCGCGAGCAGCGTTTTGTGCGCGGCGGCGCGGCGCCCTGAGACGACATCGCAAGGAGCCTGCATGGCGGAAACCAAGACCAGTTTCACCGGCGCCAGCGTGGACGAGTACCTCGCCTCGCGGGCCAGCCCCGAGCAGTTGGCGGACTGCAAGGCCTTGATGGCCCTCTGCAAGCGGGTCACCAAGCAGCCGGCCCGGATGTGGGGCCCCAGCATCGTGGGCCATGGCAGCTACACCTACCGCTACGACAGCGGTCACTCGGGCCAGGCCCCGCTGGCGGGCTTTGCGGTGCGCGGCAAGGACCTGGTCATGTACCTCAGCTGTGAGTCGCCACCCCAGGCCGCCCTGCTGGCGCGGCTGGGCAAGCACAAGATGGGCAAGGCCTGCCTGTACTTCAAGCGCCTGGCCGACCTGGACACCCAGGTGCTGGAAGCGCTGGTGGCCGGGTCGGTGGCCGAAGTGAAGCAGCGTTACCCGGCTGCCGGCAGCACCTGAGGCCAGGCCACACGCCTTGCACCTTCACCCGTTTTCCCGCTCCCCTCAACTTCCTTGATACCCATGAAGAAGCTTCTGCTGTGCGGCGCACTCCTTGCCTCGATGAACTCTGTCTTCGCCCAGGCCTGCTGGTCGGAATGGGAACGGGGCGGCGAGTGGCTGATACGCACCAGCTGCACACAGAACGTGTCCATTCCCAACACCGACCGCGTCTGCCGCTCGCGTGTGCAGAGCGACGAGCCGCGCACGGCGGCGGCCTGCCCGGCCACCGCCAAGGTGTTTCACCAGGGCAAGGTGTCTGTGCAGCCGGTGGACTTCCGCTGCATGGGCCTGAAGCCGCCGGCGGCCGGCGGTGCGGCCAACGTCTTCTACTACGGCCTGGGCCGCAACGCGGACGAGCTGGAGGTGGTTCGCAACCTCTGCACGCAGTTCGGCGGCCAGTGGGAAAGCGCGCGCTAGGCAACTTCGAGGCCGCCCGGCGCCAAGCCCTGGGCGGCACCGGAAGACGGGCATGAACCCTGCGCCCTGGCAACGCCTGGCCAGCAGAACGCTGGTTCGCGACCGCTGGATCCACCTGACGGCGGACCGCTGTGCGCTGCCGTCCGGCCTGGTGCTGGACCCGTACTACGTTCTGCACGAACCCGAGTGGGTGCATGTGGTGGCCCGGGATGCGCAGCAGCACATCCTGGTGGTGCGCCAGTACCGCTATGCCGCGAACGCTTTGTGCACCGAACTGCCGGGCGGCGTGGTCAACGAAGGCGAGCCGCCTCTGGAAGCAGCGCAGCGCGAGCTGCGGGAAGAAATCGGCTTTGCCGCAGCCCACTGGCAGCCCGTCGGGTGGATGTACGCCAACCCGGCGCGCCAGACCAACAAGGTGCATGTCTTCCTGGCCATCGGCTTGCAACCGTGTGGTGCGCAGCAGCTCGACGCCTCGGAAGACATCAGCTTCCGGTTCATGGCACCCTCAGAAATCGAGCAGGCCATCGCCGGCGGCGAGTTCTCGCAGGCGCTGCACATCGCCTCGTACTACCGCAGCCAGGCACTGCAGGCCGCACCCGGCCCCAGCGCCTCCGAGAGCGTGGTCAGAACGCTGGTGCTCTACGCCCTGGCCGAGTCCCAGCTGGGCCACGCCCAGCACATAAGCGTGCAGGCCCAGGGCCATGCGTTCACGGTGGCCGACGACGGCCGCGGCCACGCCATAGGCCGAACCGTGCAAGGTGCGCCCTACCTGCAGTTCATCTACAAGCACCTGGACTACCCCTTTGGCGGCGACGCGAGCAAGCCGGTGCAGTTGCAAGGCCTGGGCATGTCGCTGCTGAACAGCTTGTGCAGCGAGCTGACGGTGACGGTGGCCCAGAAGTCGGCCTCGCTGCGCCTGCGGTTTTGCAGCGGCCAACTCGCCGAACATGTGTTCAGCGAGGCCGCTTCCGGCGCCACCGGCAACACGGTCTCGGGCGTGGTGGACGCCAGGCTCGGAGGCGCCCCCATCGACGAGAACTCGCTGCACACCTGGCTGCGCGCGCTGGCGGCGGCCGGCCCTTCGCTCAGGCTGAGCTTCAATGGCGAAGCGCTGCCTGGCGCTGGCCGGCCATGAGGTCTGGCCAGCAGCCCAAGCCAAGGCCAACGCCCCACACACCCATGCAACACCCCTTTGCCGGCTCTGGCCCAGGCGTGCAGACCCGCGACGGCTGCTCCGTCGAGCTGTACAAGCGGTTCGCCTACATGGGCGAGCTGGCCGAGATTGAAGACGAGCTCCGCGCACACGGCGACGTGCTGGAGCTGGGCTGCGGAACCGGCAGGCTGTGCCGCCACCTGCTGGCGCTGGGCCTGCGCGTCACCGGCGTGGACGAATCGGCCGACATGCTGGCGTGCATGCCCGCCGGCGCCCAGCGGGTTCACAGCGCGATAGAGCAGCTGGATCTCGCCAGGCAGTGGCCCGCCGTGCTGCTGCCCAGCCACATGATCAACCACCCCGATGCGGCCACACGCACCGCCTTCGTCCGCACGGCCCGCAGGCATGTGGCGCCCGGCGGCAGTTTCTATGTCAGCTGCTACCCGCAGCGCTGGCTGGAGCGCGTGGAGAACGGGTCCCTGGGCGCCGGCGACGGCGTGAGCATGTTTGCGGAGAACGTCGTGCGCCAGGACGGCCTGGTGTCCATGACCATACGGTACCGGCTGCAAGACGACGAGTGGACCCACTCCGCCACGGCGGCCCTGCTTTCCAAGGCCCAGATCGAAGCGCTGCTGCAGGCCCAGGGCTTTGCTCAAGCCCGCTGGTTCGAGCGGGGCCCGGTGTGGGTGGCGGTGAAGGCAGGGCACGCTTGACGCAGCCGTTGCAGCGCCGGCCGAGCCGGCACACACTGCACAGGGAACAGCCCCTGCTTCAAACCACCACCCCATGAACCCAGACAGCCACCCCCCGCAAGCAGCCGCCCGCACCCCCATCGTGCTGGGGCCTGGCGAAGGACGCGAGTACGCGATGGGCAGCATCGCCGCCCTCTTCAAGGCCGACGGCGACGAAACGCTGGGCCGGTACTCCATCTCGGAGTGGTGGCTGGAGCCCAAGAGCAAGGGCCCGGGCGCGCACGCCCACCCCGAGGACGACATCTTCTATGTGCTGGAAGGCACCATGAGCTTCCTCGTGGGCCAGGACTGGGTTCACGCCACGCGGGGCTCTTTTGTGCTGGCGCCCGGTGGGGTCACGCACGACTTCGAGAACCGGGGCAGCGTGCGTGCCGGCGTGCTGAACCTGTCCATACCGGGGGCGTTCGAGCCGCACATGCCCGGCATCGCCGCGTGGTTCAAGGAGCACCCGCCGGGCAGCACCGACGCCTAAAACAGCCGGCCTGGGCGGCGGCGCGGAAAGTTGGCGACGGTTCTCGCGCCAACGCGCTGGAATGTTGGTAGGCCGTGTAGGACTTGAACCTACGACCAAAGGATTATGAGTCCTCTGCTCTGACCAACTGAGCTAACGGCCCGCCGTTTGACGGCAGCCGCCATTGTGCCTTGTCTCGCGCTGCGGGCCTGCCAACCCAGGGCCAAGGACCGCGGGGAAGGCCTCTTTCCGCCTCTTGCGGGCCCCTTCGACCTCTTGCGCCTACTTCGTCGACAGCGCGTTGCCCACCAGCCGGGAGGTGATGTCCACGATCTGGATCATGCGTTCGTAGGGCATGCGGGTGGGGCCTATCACGCCCAGCGTGCCCACCACCCGCCCGTCCACCTCGTAGGGCGCCGTCACTACCGAGAGCTCCTCGAACGGCACCACCTGGCTTTCACGGCCTATGTAGATGCGCACGCCCTCGGCGCGGCTGGACACGTCCAGCAGGCGCATCAGCTCGGTCTTCTGCTCGAACACGTCGAACAGGCGGCGCAGGCTGGCCATGTCGCCCAGGTCTTGCACCGCCAGCAGGTTGCGCTCGCCGGAGACGACCACGCTCTCGCCGCTTTCGGCCAGCGCCTCGCCGGCCTGCACCGCAGCCTGCATCAGCGTGGCGATCTCGCCGCGCAGCGCATCCACCTCGCGCTTCAGGCGTTCGCGCACTTCTTCGATGGTCAGGCCGCCGTAGTGGGCGTTGAGGTAGTTGGTGGCTTCGACCAGCTCGCTCTGGGTGTAGTCGCGCACGGTGATGATGACGCGGTTCTGCACGTCCCCATCCGGTGCGACGATGATGACCAGCACGCGCTTTTCGCCCAGGCGCAAAAACTCGATGTGGCGGAACACGCCAGCCTTGCGCGGCGCGCTGACCACGCCCACAAACTGCGACAGGTGCGACAGCAGCGAGGCTGCCTGGGCAATCACGCGCTGCGGCTGGTCGGGGTGCAGCTGTTCGCGCGCCGCCGCCATCTCGGGCAGCGGCTGTCGCTCCAGCGGCCGCGCCGTCAGCATCGAATCGACAAACAGCCGGTAGCCGCGCGCGGTGGGCACACGCCCGGCGCTGGTGTGGGGGCTGGCGATCAGGCCCAGCTCTTCCAGGTCGGCCATCACGTTGCGTATGGTGGCCGGCGAGAGGTCCAGGCCCGAGGTGCGCGATAGCGTGCGCGAGCCGACGGGCGTGCCGTCGGCGATGTAACGCTCCACCAGGGCCTTGAGCAGGGTGCGCGCGCGGTCGTCGAGCATGGTGCTTGCATTGTAGGAAAGCGCCTGCCGACCCGGCGGCGGCACCCCGAACGACGCGGGGCGCTATGGTGTAATGCGCCGCATGCCGAGCGCCTTTCGTCATGCCGCGATCGTGGGCAAGTACCAGGCGCGCGGTATCCGCCCGCTGCTGGAAGAACTGGCGCATTTCCTCGTGGGCCAGGGGCTGGAGGTCTCCTTCGACCGCGACACCGCCGAAGCCACCGGCGTGACCGACTTCGACACCCTGTCGCCCGAACAAATCGGCCGCCAGTGCGACCTGGCCATCGTGGTGGGCGGCGACGGCACCATGCTGGGCATCGCCCGCGAGCTGGCGCGCTGGCAGATCCCGCTGGTGGGCATCAACCAGGGGCGGCTGGGGTTCATCACCGACGTGCCGCACGGCCACTACCGCGAAGCGCTGGCCCCCATGCTGGCCGGCGACTACGAGGAAGAACGCCGCAGCATGCTCGAAGGCGAGGTGCGGCGCGACGGCGAACGCATCTACGACGGCCTGTCGCTGAACGACGTGGTGGTCAGCCGCGGCGCCAGCGTCAGCATGGTGGAGCTGAGCGTGGACGTGGACGGCGACTTTGTCGCCAACATACGCGCCGACGGCCTGATCGTGGCCACGCCCACCGGCAGCACCGCCTACGCGCTGTCGGCCGGCGGGCCCATCCTGCACCCGGGCATAGGCGGCTGGGTGCTGCTGCCCATTGCCAGCCACACGCTGTCCAACCGGCCCATCGTGCTGCCGGACGCCGGCGAGGTGCGCATAGGCATCGTCGCCGGCAAGGACATGTCGGCCAACTTCGACATGCACAACATCGCCAGCCTGCTGCACGGCGACCAGATCCACGTGCGGCGCTCGGCGCACACCGTGCGCTTCCTGCACCCGCGAGGCTGGAGCTACTACGCCACCTTGCGGCGCAAGCTGCGCTGGTATGACCAAAGCCCCCCCCCGTAGCGCCTTCGGCGCCCCCCCATGGACCCGCAGGGGCCGTTGCGTGGCCCTTGGGGGCGCCGCCAGCGGCCCGGCAAAGCCGGCTCCGCGGCGGCCGCTGGGCTTGCGACGCTCATGTTGAAACGGCTCGCGCTGCGCGACGTCGCCATCGTCGCCGCCCTGGAAATCGACCTAGGCCCCGGTTTCACCGTGCTGACCGGCGAGACCGGCGCCGGCAAGTCCATCCTGATAGACGCGCTGCAACTGGCCCTGGGCCACCGCGCCGAAGCCGCGCTGGTGCGCGAAGGCGCCGCACGCGCCGAGGTGGCGGCCGAGTTCGACACCCCGCCCGCGCTGCACGCCTGGCTGGAAGAAGCCGGCTTCGCCGTGGAAGACACGCTGCTGCTGCGCCGCAGCGTGGACGCGCAAGGCCGCAGCCGCGGCTGGATCAACGGCAGCCCGGCCACGCTGGCGCAGCTGCGCGAAGCCGCCGAGTGGCTGGTGGACATACACGGCCAGCACGCCTGGCAAAGCCTCACCCGCCCGGCCGCGGTGCGGGCGCTGCTGGACGCCCGCGCCGGCGTGGACGGCGCGCCGCTGTCGCAAGCCTGGCAGGCCTGGCGCCAGGCACTGGCCTCGCTGGACGCTGCCCGCGGCCAGCGCGAAACCCTGTTGCGCGAACGTGAGCGCCTGGCCTGGCAGATCGCCGAGCTGGACCGCCTGGCGCCGGGTGACGACGAGTGGGAAGCGCTCAACACCGAACACCAGCGCCTGGCCCACGGCCAGGCCTTGCTGGACGGCGCCCGCGCCGCGCTGGACGCGGTGGAAGGCGGCGACAGCGGCAGCGAAGGCGCCGACGCGCTGCTGGCGCGCGCCATCACCGCGCTGGACGAAGTCTCGCGTTTCGACCCCGCGCTGGCCGAGGTGGCCGAGGTGCTGCGCAGCGCCCAGGCGCCGCTGCAGGACGCCAGCCACACCCTGGCCGGCTACCTGGGCCGCGCCGAGCCCGACCCGGACCGGCTGGCCGAGCTGGACAGCCGGCTGGCCGCCTGGATGTCCATGGCCCGGCGCTGGAAGCGTGCACCGGCCGAGCTGCCGGCCCTGCTGGCCGGCTGGCGCGACGAGCTGTCGCGCCTGGACGCGGCGGCCGACCTGGACGCGCTGGAAAGCGCCGCCGCCCGTGCCGAGCGCGCCTGGCACGGCGAGGCCAAGCGCGTGTCCAAGCTGCGCCAAGCCGCCGCACCGGCCTTCGCCGCCGCGGTCACCCAGGCCATGCAGCAACTGGGCATGGCCGGCGGGCGCTTCGAGGTGGCGCTGCTGCCGCAGAGCGAGCCGCAAGCCTTCGGCCTGGAACAGGTGGAGCTGCGGGTGGCCGGCCACGCCGGCAGCAGCCCGCGCGCCCTGGCCAAGGTGGCCAGCGGTGGCGAGTTGTCGCGCCTGGCGCTGGCCATTGCGGTGACCTCGGCACAAGGCGCAGCAGGCACCGGCGAAACGCTAGTCGCCGGCACACCGGCCACGCTGATCTTCGACGAGATAGACACCGGCGTGGGTGGCGCCGTGGGCGACGCCGTGGGCCGGCTGATGAAACAACTGGGCCGCAGCAGCCAGGTACTGGCCGTGACCCACCTGGCCCAGGTGGCCGCCTGTGCCGACGGGCACCTGGTGGTCAGCAAGGCCTTGCAGGGCGGGCAGACCCTGTCCGATGTGCGGCCTGTGGAAGGCGAAGCCCGCGTAGCCGAGATTGCGCGCATGCTGGGCGGTGAAAGCCTCTCGGGCACGGCGCATGCGCAGGCCCTGCTGGGCAGCGGAGCAGCGACATGAACGAAGGCAACACCCCGTTGCCCACGCCGCCGACGGTGGTCGGCCAGCGCGACGAAGTGATCATCGTCACCGGCATCTCGGGCTCGGGCAAGTCGGTGGCGCTGCACGCGCTGGAAGACGCCGGCTACTTCTGCGTGGACAACCTGCCGCCGGAGCTGCTGCGCGACTTCATACGCCTGGAACGCGAACGCGACACGCGGCGCGTGGCCGTGGCGGTGGACGTGCGCACCGCCTCGTCGCTGCCCACGCTGGTGCCGCTGATGGAGCGGCTGCGGGAAGAGGGTGAACGCATACACCCGCTGTTCCTGGACGCCTCCACCGACGCGCTGCTGCGCCGATTCTCCGAAACCCGCCGCCCGCACCCGCTGACCGCGGTGCATGCCGGCGGCGACGGCTCGCGCGCCCTGGAAGAGGCCATAGAGCTGGAACGCCAGCTGCTGGCGGGGGTGCGCGAGGTGTCCACCGTCATAGACACCAGCCAGCTGCGCCCGGCGCTGCTGCGCAGCTGGGTGCGGCAGATCGTGGGCGCGCGCCAGTCGGCGTTGACGCTGGTGTTCGAGAGTTTTGCCTTCAAGCACGGCGTGCCGCTGGACGCCGACTTCGTGTTCGACCTGCGCGTGCTGCCCAACCCCTTCTACATCCGCGAGCTGCGCCCGCTGACCGGCCGCGACGCACCGGTGGCCGAGTACCTGTCGCAGCAGCCCGAGGTGGGCGAGATGCTGGCGCAGATCCAGGCCTTTCTCGAGCGCTGGCTGCCTTCGTTCGAGGACGACCAGCGCAGCTACCTCACCGTGGCCCTGGGCTGCACCGGTGGCCAGCACCGCTCGGTGTTCAGCGCCGAGTGGCTGGCGCCGCGTTTTGACGACCGCTGGGCCACGCTGGTGCGCCACCGCGAGCTGGATGCGCGCGAGTAGGGTCTTGGCATGAGCGCAGCCTTGCCCTTGCTGCCCAAGCCGTTGCCGCTGTTCCCGCTGCAGATGGTGCTGTTCCCCGGCGCGCTGCTGGGGCTGAAGGTCTTCGAGGCGCGCTACGTGGACTTGGTAGGCGAGTGCCTGCGACAGCAGCAGCCCTTTGGCGTGGTCTGCCTGCGCAAGGGCAGCGAGGCCGGCGCCAGTTCGCGCATAGAAGTGGAACAGGTAGGCGTGTTGGCCCGCATCGACGAGGTGGACGCCGAGCAGCCCGGCCTGCTGCACCTGCGTTGCAGCGGCCTCTCGCGCTTTCGCCTGCAGGCCGCACCCACCCAGCGCAGCGGCGGCCTGTGGGAAGCGCCCGCCGAGCCGCTGCCCGACGACCCGGTGCGCCACCCCGGCCCGGCCATGCTGGCCACCGTGCAGGCGCTGGGCGAGGCCATACGCAAGCTACACGAACAAGAGCGCCACCCGTTCTTGCAACCTTACCGGCTGGACGATGCCGGCTGGGTGGCCAACCGCTGGTGCGAGCTGCTGCCGGTATCGCTGGCGGCCAAACAAAAGCTGATGGAGCTGGACGACCCGGTGATACGCCTGTCGCTGGTGGACGGCTTTCTGCGCGACAAGAAGGTGGTGGTGGGCTGAGGGCGGTCGGGCCCTGCCCGGCAGCTAACCGCCCGCCGACTCGAACAAGCGCCTCACCGGCGCCGGCAGGCCCAGCGCCAGCGCTTCTTCGGGTGTGAACCAGCCTGCCGTCTCGGCCGGCGGCAAGCCCGCCGGCAGCCGGGCCCGCGCCGGCAACTGCCAGTGCAGCGGCGTCAGCGTCCAGTCGAAATGGGTCAGCGCATGCTGCACCGGCGGCAGCCAGGCGCCCTGCCCCGGCCAGCCGGCGGCCAGCGCCTGCAAACCGTCGATGTCGTCAAACTCCGGCAGGCTCCACAGCCCGGCCCACACGCCGCTGTCCGGACGGCGCAGCAGCCACCAGCGCCCACGCTGCTGCAGCCACAGCAGCGCGTGGGCACGCCGGCCGCGCCGCAGCTTGCGTGTCTTCACCGGGTAGTGGGTCGGGCGCCCTTCCTTCAGCGCCACGCAGTCGGCCTGCAGCGGGCAGGCGGTGCAGGCCGGCGCACGCAGCGTGCACAGCGTGGCACCCAGGTCCATCAGGCCTTGCGTGTAGACATCCACCTGGGCCGGCGGCAGCAGGCCTTCGGCCAAGGCCCACAGCTGCCGTTCGGCGGCAGCCGAAGCCAGGTCTTCGTCGAAGCCCAAGGCCCGGGTCAGCACCCGCTTGACGTTGCCGTCCAGGATGGCGGCGCGCTCACCGAAGCTGAAGGCCGCGATGGCGGCCGCGGTGCTGCGGCCTATGCCCGGCAAGGCCGCCAGCGCCTGGCTGCTGCGAGGGAACTCGCCGCCGTGTTCGGCCACCACGGCCTGCGCACAGCGGTGCAGGTTGCGCGCGCGGCTGTAGTAGCCCAGGCCGCTCCACAGCGCCAGCACCTCGTCCAGCGGCGCGGCGGCCAGCGCACGCACATCAGGAAAACGCTGCACAAAACGTTCGTAGTAGGCCAGCACCGTGGCCACCTGCGTCTGCTGCAGCATCACTTCCGACAGCCACACGCGGTAGGGGTCGCGCGTGCCCTGCCACGGCAGGCCGTGGCGGCCGTGGCGGCGCTGCCAGTGGATGACGCGCTGGGCGAGACCGGCGCCGGGCCGCGGGGCGCCGGCTTTCAAGCGGCGTCGCGCCGCAGCGGCAGCTCTGGCGTCGTCATGTCGACGCTCAGGCTGCGCGCGCTGGCCAGGGCCTCGTCGGCCAGCCTGGCCAGGCCTTGCTGCAGCCGCGCCAGGTGTTCGTCCTGGCCTTGCACCTCGGCGATGCGCTGTTCCAGGTCGCCGGTGGCCTCTTGCACACGCTGCAAGGCGTCGCGCCGGCGCTTGAAGCCGCGACGGCGTTCGCGCAACTGCACCTCCACCTGGCTGGAAGCGGCCTTGCTCCACAGCTCGATCTCGCCGGCGGCGCTTTCGAACACCATGCGCAGCTTGGACAGCAGCATGCGGCGGAACTGCTCGGCAAAGCCCGGCGCCGCCATGCGCCAGGCCTGGGCCAGGCCGAAGTAGCGGCTGTAGCTCTGCTCGATGAGATCCAGCTCGGATTCGTACGAAGCCAGGCTGGGCACCGGCGCCAGCACAAAGGCAAAACCGAAGTCGGTGTTGAGCTGGCGGAAGCTGGCCTCCAGCATCTGGCGCAGCTCGTCGGCCTGCACGCCGGCCTTGCCCAGCGCCATGCGCAGCCGCGCGGTCAGCGTGTCGAAGGCGGCGCGCCCGCCCAGGTTGAAGGGCTTGGACGCGATGGACGACTGCATCGCCGAGACCTCGGCACGCAGCGTGTCGCTGGACAGAAGCGACATCAGCGCACGCAGCAACCGCGCCTGCACCGCGCGCAGCGCCGCCAGCCGCGCGGTGCAGCGCTCGAACTCGGCCATGTCGGCGTCCACACGCTCGATCATCATGCGCAGCTTGGTGCCGCTCTTGCCGCGCAGGCCGCGCAGCTCCAGCAGTTGCTCGGCCACCTGGCGGCGGCGGTCGGCCAGGCGCGCACCGGCGGCCCGGCGCAGCTGGTCGATCACGTTCACCGCGCTGCTCACCAGCAGCTCGCGCCGGCGCGGCATCAGCTCCGAGGCCAGCGCCGCCTCCAGCGGCGGCAGGCGGCTGACGGCCAGGGCCTCGTCGTCGCGCCCCACGCGCGCGGCCAGGGCGTCGCGCGCCGACAGCGCAAACACACGCGCCAGCGGCATCTCCAACTGGGCGGCGGCGTCACGCCGCTGGTGCTCGATCTGCGACAGGATCTCGGCGCGCGAGGCCAGCGGGTCGGCCAGCGTGTCTATCTTGTTGAGCACCACAAAGCGGTCCAGCCCGGCCGGGCCCAGGTGGTCGCGCCAGATCGCCAGGTCGGACTTGGTGACGCCGGTGTCGGCACCCAGCACAAACACCACGGCGTGCGCGGTGGGCAGCAGGCCCAGCGTCAGCTCGGGTTCGGCGCCTATGGCATTGAGGCCCGGCGTGTCTATGACCACCAGGCCGCGCTGCAGCAGCGGGTGCGGGTAGTTGATCAGCGCGTGCCGCCAGGCCGGCACTTCCACCGTGCCGTCCTCGGCCCGCGGCGGGTTGTCGTCGGGCTGCGCCTCGTTCCAGAAACCCAGGGCGGTGGCCTGCTCCACGCTCACGCGCTGCGTGCGTGTCACCGCGGCCAGTGCCTGCGCCAGCGTGCCGGGGTCCAGCGCGTCCAGCGGCACGTGGTGCCAGTGTTCGTCGCGCGGGCGCAGGTCGGACAGCGCCAGGCCGCGCAGCCGCGTCTCTATGGGCAGCAGCGACAGCCGCGCCGGCTGCCCGGCCTCAAAGCGCAGCTCCACCGGGCACATGGTGGTGCGGCCCGGCGTGGCCGGCAGCACGCGGCGGCCGGCTTCGGCAAAGAAGATGGCGTTGATCAGCTCGGACTTGCCGCGCGAGAACTCGGCCACGAAGGCCAGCACCAGCTTGTCCGAAGCCAGGCGTTCGCGCAGCGCGCCCAGCAGGGTGACGTCGGCGTCGTCCAGCAACTCCTGCTCGACCATTTCGCGGCCGAACTGGCTGACATGGCGGTCCAGGTCGGCACGCCAGGTGGCGAGCACGTCCAGGCTGCGGGCGATGGAACTGGTCATGGACGGCCGCGGCGAAGTCACCGTGATACGCGCTGACAAACGCGACAAGCCATGCTAGCGCAGCCCCTCGCCGCGCCCGCCCACGTGGCCTGCGCACGACAGCCGGATTTCACGCCCCGCGCGGCGTTACCGCTGCTGACAACTCCGGCGCGCGGCGGTGCAGGCCCGCGTGCCTGAGCGCCTAACGCCGCTGGCAGCCGGCGCAGAAGTAGGTGGAGCGCTGCGCCATCAGGCGCCTGCGCACCGGCTGGCCGCAGCGGCGGCAGGGCTCGCCTTCGCGGCCGTAGACGGCCGAGTGCGCCTGGAACTCGCCACCCACGCCGTGCACGTCGCTGAAGTCGCGCAGCGTGGAGCCGCCCAGCGCCAGGGCGCGCGCCAGCACTTCGCGCAGCGCCGCCAGCAGCCGCGCCGCGCGGGGTGCGCTCAGGCGGTCGGCCTGCAACGCCGGGTGTATGCCAGCGGCAAACAAGGCCTCGCAGGCGTAGATGTTGCCCGCACCCACCACCACGCTGCCGTCCAGCAGCACGGCCTTGAGGGGGGCCCGCCGGCGCCGCAACGCGGCATGGAACACCGCATCGGTCAAGGCCGGGTCGAAGGGCTCGGCGCCCAGGCGGGCCAGCAGCGGCGCCGCCGGCGGGGCTTCCAGCGCCGGCGACCACAGCACCGCGCCAAAGCGCCGCGGGTCGTGCAGGCGCAGGCGGCCGCGGTCGGTGACCAGGTCGAAATGGTCGTGGGCGCCCGCGGCCGGCGCCGGCACCGACCCCAGCGGCAGCCAGGCCAGCGAGCCGGACATGCCCAGGTGCATCAGCAGCCCGCCTTCGGGCAGGCCGTCACGGGCCAGCGGCAGCCACAGGTACTTGGAGCGGCGCGACACCTCGCCCAGCGTGGCCCCGGCCAGCAGTGCCGGCTCGCGGCCCAGGGGCCAGCGCAAGGGCTTGCCCAGGTGCACAGCCAGCACGCGCGCGCCGGCCAGCGGCCCGGCAATGCCACGCCGCGTGACCTCCACCTCCGGCAGTTCGGGCATGAAACCATTATGTGAGAATGACCTCGAAGGGTCTTCACGCCCCGCCAACCCCCATGCAAGCCGCCATGCCGCAACCCCGGCGCTCCTTTGCTGTTGTCGCCGCCGGCTCGGCGCTGGCAGCCCTGCTGTCCCTGTCGGCCTGCGCCCAGACGCCGCCCGCATCCACCCCTCCCCCGCCGGCAGCCGCTGCCGCGCCGGCGCCCGAGAACGGCGCATCCGCCCCGGTCAGCTCGGCGATGGACGGACGGCTGATGTACCAGCTGCTGGTCGCCGAGATGGCCCTGGCCCAGGGCGACGCCGGCACCGCCTACGAATGGACGCTGGACGCCGCGCGCCGCTCGCGCGACGAAACCCTGTTCCGTCGCGCCGTGGAGATCGCCATGAACGCCCGCGCCGGCGAACAGGCGCTGGCAGCCACCCGCGCCTGGCGCCTGGGCCTGCCGGAATCGGCCGAGCCGCTGCGCCTGCAGGTGCAGATCCTGCTGGCCCTGAACCGGCCGGAACAGGTGGCCGAGCCCCTGGGCACCTTGCTGAGCCAGACCCCGGCCGCCGACCGGCCGGGGCTGATCGCCGCGCTGCCGCGTTTTCTGCAGCGCCCGGGCGACCCCTCGCTGGCCGCCCGCGTGCTGGACGAAACCCTGGCGCCCTACCGCGACGAAGCCGCCACCCGGGTGGCGGTGCGTGTGGCGCAGGGCCGTGCCTGGCTGCAGGCGGGCGACGGCGCACAGGCGCTCACGCTGGCACGCGAAGCCCAGGCCCTGGACGCCAGCGCCGCCGGGCCGGTGCTGCTGGCGCTGGAGCTGATGCGCGAGCAGCCCGCCGCCGAAGAACTGGTGCACCATTACCTGGCGCTGCCCAACCCCCAGCCGTCCCTGCGCCTGGCCTATGTGCGGGCACTCACATCGGCGCAGCGCTACAACGACGCCGTCACCCAGCTTGAAGTCGCGACGCGGGCCGAGCCGGCCAACCCCGGCCCCTGGTTGTCGTTGGGCGCGCTGCACCTGGAGCTGAAGCACCCGCAGCAAGGCGAAGCCGCGCTGCAGCGCTACATAGAGCTGGCGCAGCAGCAGGCCGCCGCCGCGGCCGAACCGGCTGACGAGGCCACCGCGGAGGCGCGCAGCCAGGGCCTGGTGCAGGCCTGGTTGATGCTGGCGCAGTCGGCCGAGCAGCGGGGCGACTTTGCCGCCGCCGAACAATGGCTGTCGCAGGTGACCGACCCGCAACGCGCGCTGGAAGTGCAGACCCGCCGCGCCAGCATCCTGGCCCGCCAGGGGCGCCTGCCCGAAGCGCGCCTGCTCATCCAGAGCGCGCCCGAACAAGGCACCGAAGACGCACGCGCCAAGCTGGTGGCCGAGGCCGGCATCCTGCGCGAGGCACAGCGCTGGCAGGAGGCGCACGACGTGCTGGCGCGCGCCGCGGCGCGCTTCCCCGAGGACACCGACCTGCTGTACGAGCAGGCCATGATGGCCGAGAAGCTGGGTCGCGTCGAAGCGATGGAGCAACTGCTGCGCCGCGTGATCGAGCTGCGCCCCGACAACGCCCACGCCTACAACGCGCTGGGCTACACGCTGGCCGACCGCGGCAAGCGCCTGGACGAGGCCAAGACCCTGATAGAGCGCGCGCTGACGCTGTCGCCCGGCGACCCCTTCATCACCGACAGCCTGGGCTGGGTGGAGTTCCGCCTGGGCAACCGCGAGGCCGCCCTGGCCCACCTGCAACGCGCCTGGGCCACCCGGCCCGACACCGAAATCGGCGCCCACCTGGGCGAGGTGCTGTGGGCGATGGGCCGGCAGGACGAGGCGCGGCGCATCTGGCGCGAGGCTCGCGGCCGCGACGCCGCCAACGAGGTGCTGCGCGAGACGCTGGCGCGGCTGCGTGTGCAGCTCTGACCTGCGCTGAAGTGCGCCTGCGCCTGATCACCGCCCTGGCGGCCGCCTCGCTGCTGGCTGCCTGCGCCAGCGCGCCGCGGCCGGCCGAGGGCTGGCTCAGCGGACGCCTGAACCTGCGTGTGGACGCCACCGCCAGCCAGACGGCGCAGGCGCACAGCGCGCTGTTCGAGCTGCGCGGCGGCAGCGACGACGGCGAGCTGCTGCTGTCCACCCCGCTGGGCGGGCGCCTGGCATCGGCACGCTGGGCCGGCAACGGTGCCTGGCTGGACCGCGGCGACGGCGAGCGCGCCTACCCTTCGCTGGACGCCTTGTCGCTGGACGTGCTGGGCCAGCCCCTGCCCCTGGCGGCATTGCCCGACTGGCTGGCCGGCCGCCCCTGGCCGGCGGCGCCGCACCGCGCCACCGACCTGGGCTTTGAACAACTGGGCTGGGCCGTGGACACCTCGCGCCTGGACCAGCAGGTGGTGGAAGCCCGGCGCGAACAGCCGCCGCCGGCCTTGTGGCTGCGCGTGCGCCTGCAGGAAGCTGCCCCGTGACGCTGCGCGCGCTGTACGACGTGCCGGCGCCGGCCAAGATCAACCTGTTCCTGCACATCGTGGGCCGGCGCGACGACGGCTACCACCTGCTGCAGTCGCCCTTTGTGCTGATCGACTGGTGCGACCTGCTGCACTTCGAGCGGCGCGACGACGGCCGCCTGCAACGCCACGACCTGGGCCCGGCGCTGCCGGCCGACGACCTCAGCCTGCGCGCCGCGCAGGCGCTGCAACAGGCCAGCGGCACTGGCCTGGGGGCCGACATCTCGGTGCTCAAACAAGTGCCCTGGGGCGCCGGCCTGGGCGGCGGCAGCTCCGACGCCGCCAGCACGCTGCTGGCGCTGAACCGCCTGTGGGGCCTGCACTGGCCACGCCGGCGCCTGGCCGAGCTGGGCCTGGCGCTGGGCGCCGACGTGCCGTTTTTTGTGGGCGGCCACCACGCCTTTGTCGAAGGCATAGGCGAGCGGCTGACGCCGATTTCGGTGCCCGCCACCACCTGGGCGCTGGTCAAACCGGCATCGGCGGTGGCCACGGCCGATGTCTACCGCCACCCGGCGCTCAAACGCGACACCGAATCCGTTATACTTTTGGGCTCACTCGAGAGTGACGGCTGCATGACCGTGCCGGACGACTGGGTGCAGGGCTTTGGTGTCAATGACCTGCAAGCAGTGGCCCAAGCGGTGTGCCCCGAGGTGGCCCAGGCCGCCGCGTGGCTGCAGGCCCGCCACGGCAACAGCCGCATGACGGGCTCGGGCAGCGCAGTCTTCGCGAGGGTAGGCACCGACGTTTCGCCCAAGGCGACAAGGCAGCAGGCGCAGGCTTTTGAAGCCTTGCCGGCGGGCTGGGTGGGGCGGTGGTGCCGCAGTCTGGAACAGCACCCCCTGGTGGGCTGGGCCGGCTGAAGACAGGTTGCTAGGCCGTGGCGCGAGCCGCGGCCTGTGTAGGGGAGTCGCCAAGTTGGTTAAGGCACCGGATTTTGATTCCGGCATGCGAGGGTTCGAGTCCTTCCTCCCCTGCCAAACACATCGCCGAGCCGGCGGCTAAAGCACCGGCCCCATCGTGCCGGAGACCGATCCCGTGCTGTTCAACACCGTGCTGTTCACCGGCAATGCCAACCCCACGTTGGCCAAGGAAATCGCCACCCACCTGGGCATCGAAGTCGGTGCCGCGTCGGTGGGCCGGTTCTCCGACGGCGAGGTGACCGTAGAGATACGCCAGAACGTGCGTGCGCGCGATGTCTTCGTCGTGCAGCCCACCTGCAGCCCCACCAACGAGAACCTGATGGAGCTGCTGATCATGGCCGATGCACTCAAGCGTGCAAGTGCACGCCGCATCACCGCCGTGATCCCCTACTTCGGCTACGCGCGGCAAGACCGCCGGCCGCGCAGCACGCGCGTGCCCATCAGCGCCAAGGTGGTGGCCAACCTGCTGGAAACCGTGGGCGTGGAGCGTGTGCTCACCATGGACCTGCACGCCGACCAGATCCAGGGCTTCTTCGACATCCCGGTCGACAACATCTACGCCAGCCCGGTGCTGCTGTCCGACCTGAAGAGCAAGAACTACCCCAACCTGGTGGTGGTGTCGCCCGACGTGGGCGGCGTGGTGCGCGCGCGTGCCCTGGCCAAGCAGCTGGGCTGCGACCTGGCCATCATCGACAAGCGCCGCCCGGCGGCCAACGTCTCCGAGGTCATGCACGTGATCGGCGAGATCGAAGGCCGCAACTGCGTGATCATGGACGACATGATCGACACCGCCGGCACGCTGGTGAAGGCGGCCGAGGTGCTCAAGGAGCGCGGCGCCAACAGCGTGTTCGCCTACTGCACGCACCCGGTGTTCAGCGGCCCGGCGATAGAACGCCTGAGCCAGTCCAAGCTGGACGAGGTGGTCATCACCAACACCATTCCGCTGTCCGACGCCGCAAAGGCCTGCCCCAAGATCAGGCAGTTGTCGGTGGCGTTCCTGTTTGCCGAAACCATACGCCGCATCAGCGACGGGGAATCGGTGACCTCGCTGTTCGCAGAGCAGAACAGCAATTTCTGAAGCCCATGGCCCTGGTCGCGGGGCCTTTCATCCACCCGTTGGAGTTCACATGAAATTCACCGCCTACGAGCGCACACTGCAGGGGACCGGAGCGAGCCGCCGCCTGCGTCGCGCCGACAAGGTGCCCGGCATCGTCTACGGTGCCGGCACGCCCGCCCAGATCGAGCTCGATCACAACGCGCTGTACTTTGCGCTGAAGAAGGAAGCCTTCCACTCCTCCATCCTGGAGATGGAACTGGCCGGCAAGACCGAGAAGGTGCTGCTGCGCGACTTCCAGATGCACGCCTTCAAGCCCATCGTGCTGCACGTGGACTTCCAGCGCGTGGACGAGACCACGCGCCTGCGCAAGAAGGTGCCGCTGCACTTCAGCGGCGAAGCCGAGTCGCCCGCGGTCAAGACCGACAAGTGCCTGGTCAACCACGTGGTCACCGAGCTGCAGATCGAGTGCCTGGCCTCGCAGCTGCCCGAGTTCGTCACCATCGACCTCTCCGGCCTGGTCAAGAACCAGACGCTGCACGCCAGCGACCTGAAGCTGCCCGCCGGCATCAAGGTGGTGCGCCACGGCAGCCAGAACCCGGCCATCGTGTCGGTGACGGTGCCCAAGGCCGAAGAAGAAGTGATCGTCGCGCCGACAGTGGCCAAGGCCGAAAAGGGCAAGGCCAAGAAGAGCGAGAAGCAGAACAAGAAGTAAGCCTGCGCGCTTGCTTCGCCACCTTCGGTCCGAAGGTGGCCCGCTTCGAAGCCCCACCCTGGTGGGGCTTTGCCGTTGTGGGCCGTGGCTTTGGGGGTGCCACCACGGCCCGCAGGTGGTCAGGCCGGGTGGTCAGTCCGTCGTCTTGATCTTCAGCGTCCAGCCACCGCTCACACCTTCGGGGCCTAGCAGGGTTTGCCGGCCGCCGCCGGAAAAGGTCAGGCCATCGGCAGCGACGTCCACCGCGGTGGCGCGAAGCGCAGACATGCTCAGCGCGTCCAGCGTAAACGCCCCCGGGTGCGAGGTGGTGGTGGTTTCTCCGGCCACGGTGCAGGTCGCGTCGTAGCGCAGGTTGCTCAGCGTCTGGTGCGCATTGGGGAACAGCAGCGACGGCATCTCCACGTGGCGCGGGTAGGCCGTGTCCGGCGGCGCCCAGGCTGAAGTTCGCAGGCCGGCCTGGCCGGCGACCGAGAAGCTCGCATGGCCGTTGTAGGTGCAGCCGTTGCCGCTGCCGCCTATGGTCCAGGTGCCGTTGCCGGCGGCTATGCGGTAGTGCCAGCCCAGCCCGAAGCTCAGCGGTTGGCCGGCCCATTGGTCGCCGATGTAGGTTTCCATCACGCTGCCCGGCGGCGGTGGCGTCATCTGGTCGACACCGGCGATGTTGTCCAGCTTCAGGCCGGTGACCGTGACCGTCTCGGTCATCCCGCCGTCGAAGCTGCGTGTCATCGAGTAGGTGCCCTCCATGTCGCGGCAGCCGATGTTGCTGGCCAGCACGCCGGGGCTGATGCCGCGCGGTTCCAGGCTCTGGTAGTTGGGCGCGTTGGGTGTCAGCTCGGCGTTGGCGTACATGAACACGATCTCCTCGACCTTGCCCTGCGGGTGGTCGCGGCAGATGGTGATCTGCGGCACGTTGCTGATGTCGGTGACGCCGCTGCGCCACTGGCCGCCTACCTTCATGTACAGCTGCATGCTCGCGCCGTGGCGCTGCGTGTACTCCAGCGGCGTGTGCACCACGGCCTTGCCCGGCCCCCTGCCCGCCTGCTCGGCGATGAGGTCGCGCGACTCCGTTTTGTAGCTCAGGCCGTTGATGATGGTGAGACTGCGCACCGATGGGTCGTTGATCTTGACGTGGTGGTAGGCCGCCGCCGCGTGCGGCAACGACACGCCGTGCGCGATGTACCGGTTGTTGCCGCCGCTGACCGTCAGCGTGGCCTCGGCCGTCGTGAGCTCGGCCGGTTCGGCCATGGCGTCGCGCTGGACGTAGGTCAGCAAGCGCTCGCGGTTCCAGTTGGCGGCGACGAACTCGGGCCAGACCTCGCTGAACTGCTTGCCGCGGCCCTGCACCGCCTTCTCTATCGCGAACAGCTCCCGGCCGTGCGTGGCCGCGGCGTCCCAGATGTCGCGCACGATGTTGTCGTCGAACTTGCCGCTCAGGAACAACGGCAACAGGTAGGCGCCGTAGCGGAAGCCGTCGTTCGCCTTGGACTGCGGCGCTTCGTCGTAGGCCTGGCTCACCCAGCCGCCGGCCAGGTAGAACTTGGCGTACCGGTGCTCCCAGTCGTTGTGCGGGTAGACGAAGTTCGTGGCCCAGACCGCGGTCGCTTCCTGGGTGGTGTAGTACTTGGCCACGCAGGCTGCGGCCAGGGGCTTCGCATACTGCAGCGCGTGCATGAACTCGTGCGCCGCCTGGGCCTGCAGGCCTTGCATGGGCAGCGTGCGGCTGAGCGTGATGTGGGTGGGCACGCTCTTGCAGCCCCCGGCCACGGGTGCGGTCACGCCTTCCTTGCCGTCGGGCAGCTCGCCCAGGATCACGTCGTAGCGGCCGTCGGTTTCGGCCTGGATGAAGCCGGCGCCGGCGTCCGAAATCGGCGTCACGCCCATCAGCGCCGTGAGCTTGGGCCACACCGAGCCTTCCAGTTCGCCCAGCAGCAGCGTCGCCTTGGGCGCGTCGGTGGCCTCGTGCTCGGCCAGGTACCAGACCACGAAGCGCGTGCCCGGCACCTGGCGCCACTCGGCCAGCACCGCGCAGCCTTCCTGCCAGGCGCGGCAGTTGGGGCCGGCGGCGGCCGGCTTGACGACGCCGGCCTGGGCGCTGGCGGCCAGCGCCTGCTTGCGGCCCTTGGCGGCCAGGGCGCTGGCACTGCTGCGCTGGCGATGCCACCAGCTGCCCTCGTAGTACGAGGGCACGAAGTAGGGCAGCAGCGCGTCCTTGGCCGCTTCGCTGAGGCTGCCAATGCCGCCGGCCTCGACGATGTAGGCCATGGCCTCCGCATGCGCGTGGCCTTCGATCTGGCCCACGTCGTCGCCCTTGTAGTGCGCCGGCAGCGACACGTCGCCGTAGTCGGCTTGCAGCTTGTGCACCAGCGACTGCAGGACCGTGATCTCGCCCCGGGCCAGCGCGGCGTCTATCAGGTCGCCGCTGGTGGGCTCGCCGCTGGGGTCGGGGCTGGTGGAGGGGCCGCTGCCGTACTCGTCACCGCGGCTGGGCGGCGGAGGCGTGGGGTCCACCGGCGGCGGCGGGGGTGGGGGCGGCGGGCCGGCCACCGGGGGCTGGGCATTGCCGCCGCTGCCTTCGCCACCACCGCCGCCACCGCAGGCGGCGAGCGCCACCGTGGCGGCCAGCGCGGCCACGCGGGCCCAGGCCAGCGAACGGGTCGTCAGGATCCGGCCGGGTGCCGGCGCTGCCTTCGAAGATGCGGTGGCCATGGCGATTGCCCCTCCACCCCGGCTCCCGGGGTCTGGGGGCAATGTAGGCAGGCCGCTGTTAGCGCAGCGTTATCAACGCGGCCTGGGCGGCGTGGCAGGGCGTGGCGGCTCAGCCGTTCAGCAGGCGGCGTATGCGGTGCTGCGAAGGCATGGCGTTCAAGGCCGGGCTGCGTTGCAGGTAGCTCTCGCGCCAGGGTTCGGGCAGCGTGGCGGCGGCGCGCTGCATCCAGTCGGCCGCGCGCTCGGCCACGCTGTGCGCCAGCGCCTCGTCGCGGCCGGCGAAGCAGGCGCACAGCTCGGCGGCCACGCGCGGCAGCATCTCGAAGCCGACCAGGCCGTGCTCCACCCGCGGCCAGGCCTGGTGCGCCAGTTCGAAGGCCTCGTCGTCGCGTTCCAGCGCACGCAGCGCGGCGCAGCGGCGCATGTGCAGGCGCAGCCACAGGCCGTGGGCACCGCGGTCCGCGGCGGCGCTGGCGCTCACCGTCAGCAGCGGCAGCATGGTGGCCGCGTCCGCCAGCGGCTGCAGCAAGGCCAGCATGTGGGCGCGCTGGCCAAAGTCGGCCAGCTTGACGGCCGCGTCCAGCAGCGTCTCGGCGCGGGCTCGGCTGGGCGCGCCGACCACCAGCCGCAGCATCTCTATGTCGTCGCGCTCGCGCGGCAGCAGGCCCTCGCGGGCGGCCATCTCGTCGAACAGGCGGTGCGCCAGGTCGGCGCGGCCCAGGTCGAACCACAGTGCGGCACGTGTGCGGTCGATGATGGTGCGCTGGCGTATGAAACCCTGGGCGGCCAGCGCGGAAGCGCGGTCCAGCGCGTCCAGCGCAGTGCCCAGCTCACCGGCGTAGGCGGCGACCGAGCCGCGGATCTGCCAGGTGGTGGGCCCCAGCGGGTTGCCCTCGCCCAGCGGCACCAGCAGGTCCAGCGCGCGGCCGGACCACTCCTGCGCTACCGGCAGCGCGCCCTGCTCCAGCCCTATGCGCGCCAGCGAACAGGCGCTGGCCGCGGCATTGCGGTAGTCGCGCTGCGCCAGCGCCATGCGGTAGGCCGCCGACAAATGGGTGATGGCCTCCGGGTAGCGCCCGGTGGCGTTCATGATCAGGCCCAGGCCGTGGGTCATGTCGTGGCGCGGGCTGGCCACCGGGAAGCGCGTGGTGCGGTCGTCCAGCCCTTGCAGCCAGGCCAGGCCTTCTTCGGTGTGGCGCGCGGCTTCGGCCAGGTCGCGCCGCTCCCACAACAGGCCGCCTATGGCCGCGCGCATAGCGCCGCGCGCCTCGGGCAGGCCGCTGGCGTCCACCTGCGGCAGCGCGTGCAACGCATGCGCCAGGGCCTGCGCGTCGTTGCGCTCGGCGTGCAGCTGGGCCACGCGCACCAGCGCCGCCAGGGCCGCCTGGGTGTCGTCGGCGGCCAGCGCCTCCAGCTGCTCGGCAGCCTCGCGCATGCGGCTGTCCATGGTGATCTCGCGCAGCGCCTGGGCGCTGTCGAACCAGGCGTCGAAGGCCGCGCGGCGGTCGCCGCCTTCCCGCAGCAAGGCGCCGGCGCGGGCGTGCAGGCGCGCCGCTTCCTCGAAGCGCAGTGCCGTGGCGGCGCGCGCACCGGCTTCGCGCAAGGCCGGCGCGGCACGCAAGGGCTGACCGGCGGCCAGCCAGTGTTCGGCGATGCGCGCCGGCTCGGCACGCGTGGCCTGCATGTCGTCGGCCACTTGCCCGTGCAGCTCGCGCGCAATGGGGCCGGGCACCGAGGCCAGCGCGGCCTCGTAGACCAGGTCGTGCACGAAGCTGCCTTCGCGCAGCACCTGGGCGGCTTCCAGCTCGCTCCAGGCGTCGGCCAGGTCCAGCGGCTGTATGCCCAGCACGCGCGCGGCCAGGCCGGCCGAGAAGTCCTGCCCCGCCACCGCGGCGCAGCGCGCCAGGCGCCCGGCAGCAGGCGAGAGCTGCCGCAGCCGGCGCGCGATGAGCTGGTTCACGGCGGGCAGGCCGGCCAGCCGCGGCAGCGCGGGGGGGGCGCCAGGGGCCGTGTCCGTTGGGGCAAGTGCCGTGCCGGTGCTGAGCATGGCCTTCACCGTTTCCAGCAGGAACATGGGGTTGCCGCCGCTGCGCCGGTGCAACTGGGCGGCCAATGCAGGTTCGGCCAGCGCCGGCAAGTCCAGGGACGCGAGCAACTGCGCCACCTGCTCCACCGTCAGCGGCACCAGCGCCAGCGTGGTGGCGCGGCCGGCGTCCAGCAGCGCCGTCGCGGCCAGGCGCGCCGGCTCGCCCAGCTCGGCCTCGCGCCAGGCGGCGACCAGCGCCAGCCCGGGGTCGGTGCCGCCTTGCAGCAGCAGCTCGGCACTGGCCTCGTCGGCCCAGTGCAGGTCGTCGATCAACAGGCCGCGCAGGCCTTGCGCGCGCGCTTGCGCCAGCAGCGCCTGCACGGCGTTGACGAAGCGTGTGCGGTCGCTGCCGGCCGGCGGCGCGTCGCCCAGCTCGGGCAGCAGGCGCGCCAGCTCGGCCCGCACGCCGGCGGCCAGGCCGGCGGCCGGCACGCGCTCCAGCAAGGCGCGCAGCAGGCGGCTGAGCAGCGCAAACGGCAGGCCGGCGTCGCCCGGGCGGGCGCCCAGGTGTACCCGTTCGGGCACCGGCAAGCCGGCGGCCAGGTCGCCCAGCAGGCGTGACTTGCCCAGGCCGCCCTCACCCGTCAGCAACAGCGCGCCGCCGGCCGCCCAGGCGGCCTGCAGGCGCGTGATCTCGGCATCGCGCCCGACCAGCCGCGGCGGGTGCAGCACCGACGCCGGCACGCCGATGCCGGCCTGCGGCGCGGCGGTCGCCTGCACGGTGGCCAGCAGTTGCAGCGACTCGGGCGAGGGCTGGGCACTCACCTCGTCCTTCAGCGTGCGCTCCAGCGCGTCGAAGGCCAGCAGCGCGGCGGCGCGGTCGCCGGCCAGGTAGTGCAGGCGCATCAGGCGTCGGTGGGCCGCTTCCGACAGCGGCTCCAGCGCCAGCAGCTCGGTGGCATGGGCCAGCGCGTCCGGCCAGTCGCGCGCACGCTCGGCCAGGTCGGACAACTCGGCCAGGGTGGCCGCCAGGCGGCCGCGGCGCAGCATGCGCTGGGCTTCCAGCCAGCGCGCGAACTCGCCGCTTGCCGCGGGCGATGCGCTGCCCAGCACGCCTTCGCTGTCGGCCAGGTCGTGGGTCACGCCGGGCGCCAGCGCCAGCGTGTCCTGCCCAGCCACCAGCGCCACGCCGAACTGGCGGCGCAGCTTGAACAGGCGCTGGCGCAGCGAGTTGCGCGCGGCGTCGGCATCGCTCTCGGGCCACAGCAGTGCCGCCACGCGGTTGCGCGCCGTCGGCCCTTCCAGGGCCAGCCAGGCCAGCAAGGCGGCGTCGCGCGCCGCCAGCGGCTGGGCTTCGGCGCTGCCGGGCAAGCGCAGCAAGGGCGTGCCGGCCAGCAGCAGCCAGGGGATGGCGTCGGTCGGGGTGTCCGGTCTGGCGGCGGTGGGCATGGGCAGCGGCAGGATAGCGGCCGCCAGGGCCTGCAGGACCTCCGGGGCCGCAGAACAGGCAGCGCCAGGGGGCGGTGGTCAGCGGCTCAGCGAGCCTCGGCGGCGCACGCCCACCAGGGCCAGCAGCGCGATGCCGGCCAGGCTCAGGGCGCCGGGTTCCGGAACGGCCAGGTCGCTGACTTCAAACTCCCAGCGCACGTGGGTGATGTTCCAGTTCCCCGTGTTGCCGATGGCGATGGTGCCGTTGGTGGTCATGAAGGCGCCATCCCATGCGCCGCTGAAATACAGGTCCCGATAGTCGTCGGCCAGGTTGTTGGTGGACCACACGCCGAAGGCGCCTGTGAGGCGTATGAAACCGGCGTCCAGGAACACGGGCCGGGTGAGGTCCAGCACGTCACCGCCCAGGCCCACGCCGAAGCTGCCGGCTTCGCCCGGTGTGGGGAACAGGTCGCCGTCGGCCGACAGGTCGATCACGATGCGGCTGCGGCCGCCGCCCAGATCAAACTCGGTTTCGGTCAAGGAGAGGTTCAGGCCGCCGCGGGTGAAGCTCTGCGCGCTGCCGTCGAACTGGGTGCTGAGCAGCACGGGGTCGATCTCGCCATCGCTGCCCAGGCCGGACAGGTAGATGCTGTAGCTGGAGCCCGAGGCGACGACGGGTGCGGCGACGGCCGGCACGGCTGCAACAGCAACGAGGACCGCAGCGGCGAAGGATGCAACGAGTGCGTGTCTCATGGTGGGCTCCTGCAGGCCAGAACGATGGCCAGGACGATGCAGGGCACTCTAGGCAGCCGGCCGTTATCTCCGCGTTAGCGCTACGCGCGGCGCCGAACAAAGCGACGCCCAGGCCGCCTGCCAGCGCCCGCGTTGACGTAGATTCGGTTCAGCTCGGGAGGCAGAACCATGCGCCACGTCCTGCTCGCTGTGTCACTGCTCATGGCCTGCGCCCCGGCGGCACTGGCCCAGCCGCGCAACGTGGCGGATGCGCCCGGCCGCTGGAAGCCGTGGATGTTCACGGCATCCCCCATCACACGAACCCAGCTCGGTGCGCGGCCGGCCGATGTCAAAGAGCTTGAAGCGCAGTTGCTGCGCCTGAACACCCTCATCAAGAACACCGACGGGGTCACCCACCCCATCGGCTTCAGCGTGCAGACATCGGGCGTGCTCGGCATGGCGGCCGAACGTTCCACGCCCTTCCCCGGCGAACCCGCTTTCACCGCGCGGCCCTTGCCTGCCAACCTGAACTTCGGCGCCTTCCCCATCCTGGAGTACGGCAGCGGCGCCACGGCCAAACGCGAGGACGGCGGAGAAACGGCCCTGCTGCTGTTCTTCGTCAACCAGCCCTTGCTGCCCCTGCACCAGTACCACGACCGGCGCGTGCCGGAGTTCGAGAAGCTGGACACCGACGTGGTGCTGCTGGCCAAGCCGCAACCCGATCTGTTCGGCCTGCCGCGCTACGGCAGCGATGCGGTCGTGATCACGAAGACCGACGCGCCGATCTGGGCCGCGGTGAACCTGGCCGAGGCGCTGGAACTCGCTGCACGCAGCATCAGCCAGCGGCTGGCCGAGCAGCGCGACACCGTCGCCCGCCTGCAGGCCAGCTACGACGACCGCACCGACCCCGCCAAGCGCGAGCGGCGCATGGCGGAGTACCGGCAGCTCGCCCGGCTGAACCCGGACAAGACCTTCATGGACCAGATGGCGAAGGTGGACGAAGAACTCGCCAGGACCGCCGCCCAGCTGCTGCCGCACATCGCCCGCGAAAGGGACACCGCCGCGAAAGTGGAGCAGGAACTGGCCGACGCCAAGGCGCTGGCGGCCGGCTTGTCGACGGCCGACCAGGCGGCACCGGCCTGTTATGCCGCCGCCGGCGGGCCGGCGGTCTCGCGCTTTCGGCGCGCGCCGCAGGCCGACTGCGGGCCGCTGGTGCGCCCCAACTGGGCCTTGTTCAACCCGGCGCTGCCGCGGTCGGCACCGCAGCTGCTGGTCATCACGCGCTTCGAGCGCTGCCTGCCGCCCAACCCGCCGGCGCGCCACGTTGGCGGCTGCAAGGCCAACTTGAAGCTGCTGGAGGCCATGGACAAGGCGGCGCTGCGGGCCTGGCTGCAGTAGATGCCGTGGCCCGCTCTGAAAGACACCCGCGGCCCTCCCCCGTAAGGTGGCCCGCCTTGAAGCCCCACCCCGGTGGGGCTTCGCCTTTGCAGGCGCTGCCGATAATGCCGCCCCATGATTCGACTGTTTGTAGGGCTGGGCAACCCAGGCCCCGAGTACGAGGCCACACGCCACAACGCCGGCTTCTGGTGGGTGGACGCGCTAGCCGACAAGCTGGGCGCGCGCCTGCAGCCCGAGCGCGCCTACCAGGCCCTGGCGGCGCGCGTGAACGGCCCGCAAGGCCCCGTGTGGCTGCTGCAGCCCATGACCTTCATGAACCGCTCCGGCGTGTCGGTGGCAGGCTTGGCGCGCTTCTTCAAGATCGCGCCGGAGCAGATCCTGGTGGTGCACGACGAGCTGGACCTGCAGCCCGGCCAGGCCAAGCTGAAGTTCGGCGGCAGTGCCGCCGGGCACAACGGCCTGAAGGACATCCACGGCCTGCTGGGCACGCAAGGTTTCTGGCGCCTGCGCCTGGGTATAGGCCACCCGGGTGTGAAGGCCGAGGTGGTGAACTACGTGCTCAAGAAGCCGTCGGCCGACCACCGCGAGGCCATAGCCAAGTCCATAGAGCAGTCGCTGGGGGCCAGCGACCTGCTGCTGGCCGGTGACATGGACGCCGCGCTGCAACGCATACACGCGCAACCACCGCGGCCCAAGCCGCCGCGGCAGGAACCTGCAACCCCCGCCGAGCCTCAGAGCGAGTCGCAAGCCGAGACAAACCCTAAGGAGAAGCCATGAAGACACCGCTGCTCGCCATGGCGTTGTTGTGCGCCGCTGCCGGCCCGGCGATGGCCCAGGCCGCAGGCCAGGCCGTCTGGCGCTGCGGCGCCAGCTACAGCGACCGCCCCTGCCCCGACGGCACGGTGGTGCAGGTGTCCGACCGGCGCAGCGCCGCCGAGCAGGACGAGGCCCGGGCGGTGGCCCAGCGCGAACGCGCCGTTGCCGAGCTGCTGCGTGCACAACGCCTGGAGCGGCAGGCCGCCGCGCAGCCGGCGGTGGCCAGCATCAGCGCCAGCCTCACCACCGGCAACCCGGCTTCACTCAGCCCGCAGCGGCCGCGGCGGTCTCGGGCAGCACCGGGTCGGCACCCGGGTGCAGAACGCGAAACCTGGCGAGCAGCTGCTCACGCGTCTCGATGAACGAAGGGTTCACCGGGATGCAGCTCACCGGGCACAGCATCACGCACTGCGGCTCGTCGAAGTGGCCCACACACTCGGTGCAGCGCTGCGGGTCGATCTCGTAGATCTCCGCGCCCAGGCTGATGGCCTGGTTGGGGCAGGCGGGTTCGCAGACGTCGCAGTTGATGCACTCGTCGGTGATCCACAGTGCCAAGTTCAGCTCTCCGGGTGGGACACGCGGTCGTTCAACCGCTGCAGCACCGAGGGTGCCACGAACTTGGAAACATCACCGCCCAGCGTGGCAATCTCGCGCACGAAGGTGGCGCTGACAAACTGGTACTGGTCCGACGGTGTCATGAACACCGTTTCCACGTCGGGCATCAGCTGGCGGTTCATGCCGGCCATCTGGAACTCGTACTCGAAGTCGCTCACCGCACGCAGGCCGCGCACCACCACCTTGCCGCCGGCGCCGACCACAAAGTCGCGCAGCAGGCCGCGGAAGGCCACCACCTCGACGTTCGGGTAGGCCGCGGCGATCTCGCGCGCCATCTCCAGGCGCTCGGCGATGGTGAACATGGTGCGCTTGTGGTGGCCCACGGCCACCGCCAGGATCAGCCGGTCGAACAGGCGCGAGGCGCGCCGCATCAGGTCCTCGTGGCCCAGCGTCATGGGGTCGAAGGTGCCCGGGTAGACGGCGGTGGTCGGTACGGCGGTGGTCATCGCCTGGGTCTCCTGTGTGGCTGCCGGCGCAGGCCTGCAGCGCAGTTTAGCCCGAGGCGGCCGGCGCCATGTCGCGGCGCAGCAAGGCCGCATGCACCGCACCGGCGCGCAGTGTGCGGTGGGCTTGCAGGCCGGGCGGCAGCGCGCTCAGCGCTTCGGCCGACTCGACGTAGACCCAGCCGCCGGGCACCACCAGCCGCGCGGCAAGCGACGCAGCCGGCGCGGCCAGGCCGGCGTCGAAGGGCGGGTCCAGCAGCACGGCCTCGAAGCGATCGGCGGCAGCCGCCGCCATCCAGGCCATGGCATCGGCCCGCTGCACATGCAGCGTGTCGGCCCGCAGGCGCTCTCGCTGCTGCGCCAGCACCGCCACGAGGGCGGGGTCCCGCTCCAACAGCAGCACCTCAGCGGCCCCGCGCGAAGCCGCCTCGAAACCCAGGGCGCCGCTGCCGGCAAAGGCGTCCAGCACGCGCCAGCCCGCCAGGCTCTGGCCCAGCCAGTTGAACAGGGTCTCGCGCACACGGTCGGGCGTGGGCCGCAGGCCGGGGCGGTCGGGCACCGGCAGGCGGCTGCGCCGCAGCGTGCCGCCTATCAGGCGAACCTCACCAACTGGCGATGCAAGACGCCTTCCGCCGGCTGGCGATGCCGCCTGGCTTCTACTGCCGGACCGCGATGCCATCGCGCGCCAGCAAGGCCTTGGCCTGGCCCACCGTGAACTCGCCGTAGTGGAAGATGCTGGCCGCCAGCACCGCGTCGGCGCCGCCCAGGCGTATGCCTTCGGACAAGTGCTCCAGCGTGCCCACGCCGCCGGAGGCGATCACCGGCACCGGCACGGCATCGGCCACGGCGCGCGTGAGCGCCAGGTCGAAGCCGCTCTTGGTGCCATCGCGGTCCATGCTGGTCAGCAGGATCTCGCCGGCGCCGGCCTCGGCCATGCGGCGCGCCCAGTCCACCGCGTCCAGGCCGGTGTTGCGCCGGCCGCCGTGGGTGTAGACATCCCAGCCCGGCTCGCCGCCTGCACGCCGGCGCGCGTCTATGGCCACCACGATGCACTGCGAGCCGTAGCGCGCCGATGCGTCGTGGATGAGCTGCGGCTCGGCCACCGCGGCGGAGTTGAAGCTCACCTTGTCGGCCCCGGCATTGAGCAGCCGCCGCACGTCGGCCACGCTGCGCACGCCGCCGCCCACGGTGAGCGGGATGAACACCTGCGACGCCACCGCCTCGATGATGGGCAGGATGAGGTCGCGCCCGTCGCTGGTGGCGGTGATGTCCAGGAAGGTCAGCTCGTCGGCGCCCTGCTCGTTGTAGCGCGCGGCGATCTCCACCGGGTCGCCGGCGTCGCGCAGCTCCACGAAGTTCACACCCTTGACGACACGCCCGCCGGTCACGTCCAGGCAGGGAATGATGCGTTTGGCCAGCATGGCGGCATTGTCGCAGCGCCCGGGTATCGGCCCCGTACCGCCGCCCCCCGATCCCTGGGGCGGCGCGTTGACACTGCAAAAACCGGGTTCCGATAATCCGCCGCTTGTCCGCAGGTCTGCCGGCCCCCTGGCCCATGTCCGCCGAAACCCTTGCCCTGAGCCGTTTCTGCAGCGATGCCCTGCCCGAGGCGACGCGCCTGGCCACGGTGCGTGAGTTCTACGCCGACCTGTCCATGGCCATCGACCTGCAGCCGCTGTGTGCGCCGCAGCAGTTTCGGCTGGACTTGTCGACACTGGCGCTGGACGAGGGCTGCGGCCTGGGTGGCGGCCACCTCAGCCCCTATCTGGGCCGGCGCGACCGCCTGCAGGCTTCGCGCCATGGCAGCGAAGGCCTGTTGCTGACACGGTTCACCACGCCCTTCACCTTCAGCGGCGGTGCGCTGGACCACCAGCACTTTGCCGCCGGCGACGTGCTGGTGGCACCGCTGGACCAGGCCTTCACCTACATCTATCAACAGCCTGGCCAGATACAGACCATCTGGATGGACAGGCGGCGCCTGAGCGAACTGCTGCCGCGGCTGGACGCTGCGCCGCGCCGGCTGCCGGCGGGTGGCGCCGACACGAACCTCTTGTTCGGCTATGCGCAGCTGCTCACGGCCCAGGCGCTGCCACGCAGCATGAGCGGCCTGGCCGCCCGCCATGTGCTGGACCTCATGGCCCAGGCCCTGGACAGCCACGGCACCACCGCTGAAACCACCGCCGAAGCCACCGCCGGTGGCCGGCATGCGGCCCTGCTGGCGGCCTTGCGGCAGGACATCCTGCGCGGCTACCGCCAGCCGCAGCTTTCAGTGGCCGAGCTGGCGGCACGCCGTCACATCAGCGTGCGCCTGCTGCAGCAGCTGTTCGAACAAGCCGGCACCACCTTCACCGCCGAGCTGCAGGCCTGCCGCCTGGCGCATGTGCAGCGCCTGCTGGCCGACCCCCGGCACCGCCACATGCCGGTGGCCCACATCGCGCTGGATGCCGGCTTTGGCGACCTGGCCGCCTTCAACCGCCTGTTCCGCCGCCGCCTGGGCGCGACGCCCACGGAGCTGCGGCGCGCCGCGCTGGCCCGCACCGGGCCCGGCTGAGCGCCCGCCGTTCGAAGGGCGGCAGGCCCTTGTATCTTTATGCCTCGGACCAGCTCGGGTAGCCCGAGCGGCCTCTGGGCCAGTTGTTGAAGCCCGTGCCTGAGCACTGGGCGCCCGAGTTGGACCGTCCTTTCTTGCAGCCCGAACGGTTGTAGGAACTTGCAGTTCGCATAGACAAGGATGGGAGCGAAGGGACGTGTCCGACTCTGTTTTCGTGGGTATCGACGTGTCCAGCCAGACGCTGGAGGTGGCCTGCAGCAGCGAGACCAAGACCTGGCAGGTGTCCAACGACGCGGCCGGCCTGGAGTCCCTGGTCAGCCGGCTGTTGGAGTTCAAGCCGGCGCTGGTGGTGCTGGAGGCCACCGGCGGCTACGAGTTCGAGGCTGCCTGCGCGATCCAGGCCGCGAGCCTGGCCGTGGCGGTGGTCAACCCGCGCACGGCGCGCGACTTCGCCCGCGCGATGGGGACGCTGGCCAAGACCGACGCGCAGGACGCGTGCATGCTGGCGGCTTTCGCCCGCGTGCTGCACCAACATCCCGAGCGCGAGCGCTTTGTAAAGCCGCTGGCCGATGCCGAGTTGCAGCGGCTGCAAGCCCTGGTGCTGCGCAGACGGCAGCTCGTGCAGATGATTACCTCCGAGCGTCAACGCATGCGCATCTCGCACACAGCGGCGCGCCCGAGCATCGAGCGCGTGATCGAGTTTCTCAAGGCTGAGTTGGCTGGCAGCGATGCCGAGGTGGCAGCGCACATCGAGCGCCATCACGCCGACTTGGCCGCCGCACTGGCCAGCGTCCCGGGCATCGGCGCAGCCAGTGCGGCCGTGTTGCTGGCCGAACTGCCTGAACTGGGCAAGCTCGACCGGCGTCGTGTCGCGGCCCTGGTCGGCGTAGCGCCGCTGAACCGCGACTCCGGGCAGATGCGCGGTCAGCGATCGATCTGGGGCGGCCGCGCTGACGTGCGGCGCACCCTGTACATGGCCACGCTGACTGGCGTGCGCCACAACCCGGTCCTCAAGGCCCACTACGAGCACCTGCTGGCTGCCGGCAAGCGTAAGAAGGTCGCGCTCGTGGCTTGCATGCGCAAGCTGCTGACCGTGATCAACGCCATCGCCAAGCACGGCTCGACGTGGGATCCGACGCTTCATATCGCTTGACGAGCAAGACGGTTGCTCAGGCGTCTTGTTTCATCGGGCGCCGGCGGCGCACCAGGCACAGGGACGCGATGCCGGCGGCCACCAGGCCCAGGCTGGCGGGCTCGGGCACGCCGTTGGGGGGCGGGTCACCGGGGTCGCCAGGGTCGCCCGGGTCACCGGGGCCGCCCAGGTCGGAACCCACCGTGAACTTGAAGCTGGTGCGGGTGGTGCTCAGCGAGCCGTAGTGAACGTGCTGTTCGTTGGAGTACTGGTAGAAGTACTCCAGGTCGCCCCAGTACTCGTCGCCGGCCGAGAACCAGTCGCTGGGCAGCGCCAGTTGCTGCGCGTCGGCGCCGAAGGCCAGCGTGGTCAGGCGCTCGCCGGTGGTGACGTTGGTGAAGCTGAGGTAGCCCCGGGCGTAGTTCGGGTCCACCAGGCCCAGGCCTTCCAGCCCGTTGAAGGTGAAGTTGTAGTTGCCGTTGCTGGGGTCCCAGGTGCTGAAGCCTTCGTAGGTGTTGCCGGTGAGCACCGGCATCAAGGGCACTTCCGGCGTGAAGTCCACGCCCCGCACGAAGGGCGACACCAGCGAGCCGCCGCTGAACTCCAGCGTGTAGTAGTGCGGCGTGGGGTAGTACACCTGCAGCTCCGCCTGGCTGCCGTAGTGGGCGCTCTCGAAGGCCCAGCCGTTGCCGTTCTGCGTCAGCTGCTGCGGGCCCAGGTTGGAGCCGGTGAGCGTGATCTGACCCACGTCCCCGGGCTGGCTGGTGCGCACCTGCGCATCGAAGCGCACGAAGTCCATGGACACCGCCACGTTGGAGGTCTGCACGTAGTTTTCCTGCATGCGCAGCATGAACAGCTCTATGGGGCTGGCGCAGGCGATGCTGGTGCCGAGGGCCAGCGGGCCCAAGACCAGCCAGCGCGCCGTGCGGACGGGCCGGCGGCGCGCTGCAGAAGACAAGGCCCGGGCTGCACCGGGCTGGGAGAAGATAGATTGCATGGTGAGTGTCTGAGAAGCGGGTGCCGACGGCGGCCTTGGTCCGTCGCACACCCCGGGTCGTGGAGGCGGCACTGGCCGCCGAGCGCGGCTCGGCCGGCCTGCGCTGCGCAAGCGCGCAGCCGTGGGCGGTCAGTGCAAAGGCCGTATGCCCCGCAGTGTGGGCACGATCTCACGACCCGTCTTTGCCGCCTGCGCAGGCGGCTTTGCCGCTGGCGCACGGCGGCGGCCGCCCCCCCGACATGGGGGGCGCGGCCGGCGCGTCAGCCGGCTTCGCCCAGCTCGTCGGCGCGCGCCTGGGCGGCGGTGAAGTCCAGCGCGCCGGTGTAGATGCTGCGGCCGCAGATCACGCCTTCCACACCGTCTTCTTCCACCGCGCACAGGCTTTCTATGTCCTGCATGCCGGCCAGCCCGCCGGAGGCGATGACCGGGATGCTCAGCGCCTGGGCCAGCCGCACCGTGGCTTCTATGTTGATGCCGGTGAGCATGCCGTCGCGGCCTATGTCGGTGTAGATGACCGACTCCACGCCGTAGTCCTCGAACTTCTTGGCCAGGTCCACCACCTCGTGGCCGGTGAGCTTGCTCCAGCCGTCGGTGGCCACCTTGCCGTCCTTGGCGTCCAGGCCCACGATGATGTGGCCGCCAAAGGCGCTGCAGGCGTCCTTCAGGAAGCCCGGGCTCTTCACGGCGGCGGTGCCGATGATGACGTAGGCCAGGCCGTCGTCCAGCAGCCGCTCTATGGTGTCCAGGTCGCGTATGCCGCCGCCCAGCTGCACCGGGATGTCGTCGCCCACCGCGCGCAGTATGGATTTGACTGCCGCCTCGTTCACCGGCTTGCCGGCGAAGGCGCCGTTCAAGTCCACCAGGTGCAGGCGGCGTGCGCCGGCTTCCAGCCAGCGCCGCGCCATCGCGGCCGGGTCGTCGCCGAAGGTGGTCGCGGCCTGCATGTCGCCTTGTTGCAGGCGAACGCACTTGCCGTCCTTGAGGTCTATGGCCGGTATCAGCAGCATGGCTCAGTGGGAGCAGCGGGGGTTGGGGAAAACCGGGGGAAGGCGTGGTTCGCGGCGGCCGGGCAACGGTGCAGCCCGCCCCGCCACAGGCTGGCCAGGCTTCAAGGCTGCCAGTTCAGGAAGTTGCGGTACAGGGCCAGGCCGTGCTCGGCACTCTTCTCGGGGTGGAACTGCGTCGCGAAAATGTTATCCCGCGACACCGCGGAGGTAAAGCCATCGCCGTACTCGGTGGTGCCGGCCACGTGCGCCGGCGCCACACCGTCGGCGTGGTAGCTGTGCACGAAGTAGAACCAGGCGTCGTCGGGCACACCCTGCCACAGCGGGTGCGGCCGGGCCTGGCGCACCCGGTTCCAGCCCATCTGCGGCACCTTGTAGCGGCTGCCGTCGGGCTGCTGCCGGCCCTGCAGCCGGAAGCGGCGCACACGCCCGGGCAGCAGCGCCAGGCCGGGCGTGTCCTGCTCTTCGCTGTGCTGCAGCAGCATCTGCATGCCCACGCACACGCCGAACAGCGGCTTGTGGGCCGCGGCGTGCAGCACCGCGTCCACCAGGCCGCTGCTGCGCAGCTCCAGCATGCAGTCGCGCATGGCGCCTTGGCCCGGCAGCACCACCCGCTGGGCGGCCATCACTTCATCGGCGCGCTGGGTGACGATGACCTCCATGCCGCTGCCGGCGGCGGCATGGCGCACCGCCTGCGACACCGAGCGCAGGTTGCCCATGCCGTAGTCGACCACCGCCACCGTGCTGGACATGGCTTTACAGCGAGCCTTTGGTGGACGGTATGACGCCCGCAGCGCGCGGGTCCGGCGCCAGCGCCATGCGCAGTGCGCGGGCAAAGGCCTTGAACACCGTCTCGCACTGGTGGTGGGCGTTTTCGCCGCGCAGGTTGTCTATGTGCAGCGTGACCAGCGCGTGGTTGGCAAAACCCTGGAAGAACTCGAAGGCCAGCTGGCTGTCGAAGCCGCCGATCATGCCGGCCTTGAAAGGCACGTGCATGTGCAGCCCCGGGCGGCCGGAAAAGTCTATGACCACGCGCGACAAGGCTTCGTCCAGCGGCACATAGGCATGGCCGTAGCGTGTGATGCCGCGCTTGTCGCCCACCGCCTGCGCCACGGCCTGACCCAGCGTGATGCCCACATCTTCCACCGTGTGGTGGCCGTCTATGTGCAGGTCGCCCCGGGCTTCCACCGTCAGGTCCATCAGCCCGTGGCGGGCGATCTGGTCCAGCATGTGGTCGAAAAAGCCTATGCCGGTGGCCAGCTGGGCCTGGCCGCTGCCGTCCAGGTTGACGGCCACGCGGATCTGCGTTTCCTTGGTGTCGCGGCGCAGGTCGGCGGTGCGGGGGGATGTCATGGTGGGCTCGCTCACAGGCTGGCCTTCAGGGCCGCGATCATCAATTGGTTCTGCTCGGGCGTGCCCACGGTCAGGCGCAGGCAGTTGGCCAGCAACGGGTGCAGGCCGGCGATGTGCTTGACCAGCACGCCGCGGCTCTTCATGCCGGCAAAGGCGCGGGCGGAATCCGGCACCCGCACTAGGATCATGTTGGCCTCGCTGGGAAAGGGCTGCACCCCCGGCAGCGCGTGCAGCGCGGCTTGCAGCCGCTCGCGCTCGGCGCGTATCACCGCGGCCTGGCGCGCGTACTCATCGGCATGCTCCAGCGCAAACAGCGCCGCCTCGGCGTTGAGCGCGCCCACGTTGTAGGGCGGACGCACCTTGTCGATCTCGGCCACCAGCGGCGCGGCACCGCACAGGTAGCCCAGGCGCACGCCGGCCAGGCCGAACTTGCTGAGCGTGCGCATCACCAGCACATGCTCAAAACCCGGCTGGCCCAGGCGCGGCAGCCAGCTGCGCGAGGCAAAGGGCTGGTAGGCCTCGTCCACCACCACCAGGCCTTGCTGGCGACCCACCGCTTGCACGAGCCGCGTGATGACCGCGTCGTCCCACAGGTTGGCGGTGGGGTTGTTGGGGTAAGCGATGTAGGTCAGCGCCGGGCGGTGTTGTTCTATGGCGGCCAGCATCGCGGCTTCGTCCAGCTCGAAGTTCGCGGTCAGCGGCACACCGGTGAAGCCCAGGCCGCGCAGCCGGGCCGACATCTCGTACATCACAAAACCGGGCAGCGGCGCCAGGATGTGGGCACCGGGCCGGTTGCAGGCCACGGACAGCAGGTCTATCAACTCGTCCGAACCGTTGCCCAGCATCAGCGCGCAGCCTGCCGGCAACCCGGCAAAACGCGCCAGCGCGTCGGCCAGCGCCGCGGTGCCGGCACCGGGGTAGCGGTTGATGGCCACGCGGCCCAGGCGTTCGCCCAGGGCCTGCTGCAGGGCCGGCGGCAGCGTGAACGGGTTTTCCATCGCGTCCAGCTTCACCATGCCGTCGCTGGGCTGCACGGCGTAGGCGTGCATGGACTGCACGTCCTGGCGCACGGTGGCGGCGATGCGCTGCTGCAGGCTGCTCACAGCGGCTCCTGGACGCGAAAGACCATCTTCATCTCACCGTCGTTGACCTCGCCGGTGTAGCTGAAACCCAGCGCTTCGTAGAACGGCCCGGCGTGCCCGGCCACCGGCTGGTGCGACAAGCCCACGGTGTCGAAACCCAGGCGCGCCGCCTCGGCCAGCACCCACTGCATGGCGCTGCGCCCCAGGCCGCGGCGCTGCCAGCGCTGGTCCACCATCAAACGCCACACGTACAGCTGGTTGGCCGGCCGTTCGGCGTCGCGCCGCGCGTCGTACAGCAGCACCAGGCCCACCGGCTGGGTGCCCAGGTACAGGGCGAGCGGACGCGAGGCCGGTTCGTAGGCGGCCTGGGCCAGCGACTTGAGCACCGGTGCCACCAGCGCGCGCTGCGAATCGGCCACCTGCAGGTCGAACAGGTCGTCCACGTTGTCGGTGGTCACCGGGCGTACCGAGAACACCTCGTCCGCTATCTGCGCACCCTGCGCAGGCGCCAGCGCTGCAGCGGCCACGGCCGGCAGCCGCAGCTCAGCGGCCATCGCATGCGCCGCCAGGCCTTCGCCCTGGGCCAGGGTCACCGCCACCGGGCCTTGCGCGGCGGCGCCGAAGGCGCTGACCTCGATCAGGCTGCTGCGCTTGACGAAGTCGTACACGCCCAGCGGCGACGAGAAGCGCGCGGTGCCGCTGGTGGGCAGCACGTGGTTGGGGCCGGCGCAGTAGTCGCCCAGGCTCTCGCTGGTGAGCGGGCCCAGGAAGATGGCGCCGGCGTGGCGCAGCAACGGCTCCCAGCGCTGCGGCTCGCGGCAGCACAGTTCCAGGTGCTCCGGTGCCACACGGTTGGCGATCTCGCAGGCCTCCTGCATGGAACGCACCTGTATGAAGGCGCCGCGGCCTTGCAGGCTGGCGCGTATCACGTCGCGCCGCGGCTGGGCCGGCAGCAGGCGCTGCATGGCCTCGGCCACCGCGTCCAGCACGGCGGCGTCGGGGCTGAGCAGCAGGCTTTGCGCCAGCTCGTCGTGCTCGGCCTGGCTGAACAAGTCCATGGCCACCCAGTCGGCCGGCGCGCTGCCGTCGGCGATGACCAGCACCTCGCTGGGCCCGGCGATCATGTCTATGCCCACCTGGCCGAACACCCGCCGCTTGGCGCTGGCCACATAGGCGTTGCCCGGCCCGGTGATCTTGTCCACGCGCGGCACGGTGGCGGTGCCGTAGGCCAGCGCCGCCACGGCCTGCGCACCGCCGATGGTGAAGACGCGGTGCACGCCGGCCACCGCGGCGGCGGCCAACACCAGGCTGTTGCGCTCGCCGCCGGGGGTGGGCACCACCATCACGATCTCGCCCACGCCGGCCACCTGCGCCGGGATGGCGTTCATCAACACGCTGGACGGGTAGGCGGCCTTGCCGCCGGGCACGTAGATGCCCACGCGGTCCAGCGGTGTGACCTTCTGGCCCAGCAGGCTGCCGTCGTCGTCGCGGTAGCTGAAGCTGCGCGCCGTGGCGTCCAGCTGGCGCTGGTGAAAGGCGCGTATGCGGCCGGCGGCGGCCTGCAAGGCCTGGCGCTGTGCCGCCGGCAAGGCTTCCAGCGCGGCCTGCAAGGCTTCGCGCGGCAACTCCAGCGCGGCCACCGAATCGGCTTGCAGCCTGTCGAAGCGGGCGGTGTAGGCCAGCACCGCGGCGTCGCCACGCCGGCGCACATCGGCCACGATGTCGGCCACCCGCTGCTCGATGGCGGCATCGGCTTCGTCGGACCAATGGCGCAGCTCGGCCAGTTCATCGTCGAAGCCGGCGCTGGCGCTGTTGAGGCGGCGGATGTTCAGTGCTTCGCTCATGGCTGACGTTCCTGGACAGCGGCTTCAAAGGCCGTGAGCAGCGGCCGCAGCTTGTCGTGCTGCAGCTTCAGCGAAGCCGGGTTCACCACCAGGCGCGCCGAGATGTCCATCAGGCGCTCCACCTCGACCAGTTGGTTGGCCTTGAGCGTGCTGCCGGTGGAGACCAGGTCCACGATGGCGTCGGCCAGGCCGGTCAGCGGCGCCAGTTCCATGGAGCCGTAGAGCTTGATCAGGTCCACGTGCACGCCCTTGGCCGCGAAGTGCTGCCGCGCGGCGTGCGTGTACTTGGTGGCCACGCGTATGCGCGAACCCTGGCGCACGGCGCGCGCGTAGTCGAAGTCGGCGCGCACCGCCACGCTCATGCGGCATCGTGCGATGCGCAAGTCCAGCGGGCGGTACAGGCCCACCGAGCCGTCGGTGCCTTCGGCCGCAGCATGCTCCAGCAGCACGTCCAGCCCAGCCACGCCCAGGTCGGCGCCGCCGTGCTGCACGTAGGTGGGCACGTCGGAGGCGCGCACCATCACCACCTGCAGGTCGGGCCGCGAGGTGGCCAGGATCAAACGGCGGCTGGTTTGCGGGTCGTCCAGCACCTCGACGCCGGCGGCGCGCAGCAGCGGCAGCGAGTCATCGAAGATGCGGCCCTTGGACAGTGCGAGCGTGATCATCGTGGGCGGTGGGGCACGCCTTGGCAGGATCCCTTGCGGCGCAACACTGAGCTTCCGTGGCGCGACGCGGCATCCCCCGCGGCGCACCGCAGGGGTCAGGGGTGGTGGTGGGCCTGCGCCGAGAACTCGGCGGGGGTCAGCGTCTTCATCGACAGCGCGTGGATCTGCTCGCGCATTCTATCGCCCAGCGCTGCGTACACACGCTGGTGGCGGCGCACGCGAGGCAGGCCGTCGAAGTCCGACGACACGATGGTGGCGAAAAAATGCCGGCCGTCGCCCTGCACCTCCAGGTGCTCACAGGGCAGCCCGGCGGCAATGTAGTCGCGGACTTCGTTGGGCGTCGGATCGGCCATGGGGGGTATTGTCGCTTGCTTCTTGTGGGGCTGGGTTGGGGGTCGGATCTTCTCCTCTTCTCCTGTTCAGCGCGCCCGGCCGGCGGCGCTGTGGCGTCTTGACGCGATCACCTCGGTGGTGGTTCGGCCCAGGGTGCTGCGGGCAGGCGGCGGCAAACGTGGGAGGCGCCGAGTAGCGCAGGGCCGGTGGCCGCGCGCGCAGCGCGCTTCGTTGACTGACTCGCCGCACCTGTTCGAGCGCAGCGGCCGCAGGCCGCGCAGCGAGTTGTGCGGCGGGCCACCGGTCCGAGCAACGCAGGGGAGCCCGGCCGCAGGCCGGGCCGCCTCCGTCGTGCGCCGCCGTCTGCCCGCAGCGCCCTGGGCCGCGCAACCCAAAACGTCACTTCAGCTTCAACAGGAAGTACGGGCTCAGATTCCCCACACGGTCCACCGCTGCCACCGCCAGCAACTCCGCGCCCTCGGCCGTCACCTGCAGCTCACCCGGCGCCTGCACGGCAAACCGCCACTGCCCCTGCACCTGCCGCCACACCGCCCAGCGCGCCGCAGCCTCGCCGGCGCCGGGCAGCACCTGCACCTGGTCGGCGCCGGTCTGGCGCAGCTTCGGCGCCGGTGGCGGCGGCTTGTCCAGCCAGGGCGTGGCCGGGGCCAGCGCGGCCTGGGCATAGGGGCCTTCGCGCAGGCGGGTGGCGACACCGTCGCGGTCGGCCATCAGCGCCGTCATGCTGAAGTGGATGTGCCCGCCGGCGGCCGGCCGGCTGCGCGTGAGCATCACCTGGTCGACCACTTCCTGCGCCAGCCACACCCGCTCGCCCAGGCGCTCGCCGGCCTCGCGGCGGATGATGCGGCTGGTGAACAGGCCCGGCCAGACATGGCGCTGCCGGGTGTTCTCCGCCAGCCAGGTGTCCAGCAGGGGCGCAAAGGGCTGGCCTTCGCTGCCAACGGCCCAGTACAGCTGCGGCGCGAGGTAGTCCAGCCAGCCCTCGGCCAGCCAGCGCTCCACGTCGGCGTACAGCTTGTCGTACTGGCTGAAGCCCACCACGCCCGGCGGGCGGCGGTCGGGCCGGCCCAGGCCGAAGGGGCTGATGCCCACGCGCACCAGGGGCCGAATCTCGCGCGCCGTGCGGTACAGCGCCTGGACCAGGGTGTCCACGTTGGCGCGCCGCCAGTCTTCCAGTGCCAGCGTGCCGCCGGTGGCACGGTAGCGGCGGTAGGAGGCTTCGTCGGGAAAGGGCAGCTCGTTGCCGCGCGCGTCGTTGGCCGGGTAGGGGTAGAAGTAGTCGTCGATGTGCACGCCGTCCACGTCGTAGCGGCGCAGCACGTCGGCCACCACGGCCAGGGTGTGGGCAGCGGCTTCGGGCTCGCCGGGGTCCATCCACAGCAGGTCGCCGTAGCGCCGCACCAGCTGCGGCGCACGCACCGACACATGCGAAGCCGCCGGCGCCGAACGCGCCTGCATGTGGCGGGCGCGGTAGGGGTTGAACCACACGTGCAGTTCCAGCCCGCGGGCGTGCGCCTCGCGCAGCCAGAAGGCCAGCGGGTCCCAGGCCGCCTCGCCCTGGGCCCAGGGGCCGCGGCCCTGGGTGCCGGAGAGGTACTCGCTCCAGGGCTCCAGCTGGGAAGGGAAGATGGCGTCCGCCGCCGGCCGCACCTGCAGGATGAGCGCGTTCAGGCGCAGGTCCACCGCGCGGTCCAGGATGGCCAGCGCCTCGCGCTGCAGCGCCTGCGCCGGCAAGCCGGGCTGGCTGGGCCAGTCGATGTTGGCCACCGTGGCCACCCAGGCGGCGCGGAACTCGCGGGGCTCCGCCGGCGGGCCGGGCAGCGTCGCTGCAGAAGCCCCGGGGGCGGTCGGCGCCGTGGTGCCGGGGGGTGACGTGGGCTCGGGTGGCGGCGACACCATCACGCAGGCGCTGAGCACCGCCACCAGCAGGCCCGCCAGCAAGGCAGCGGGCAGCCACCGGCGCCGCGGCACCGGCCGGGCAGGAACCGCGGCGCTCAAGGCGCCGGCGCTGCCGCCGTGGGCAACGGGTTGTTCAGCACGTGCAGGATGGCGGCGCTCTCGGCGTCGGCCAGGCCGCTGTAGTCCGCCGGGCGGTAGCGCATCTGGAAGTTCATCAGCACCCGCTGCGTCTGCGCATCGAAGACCCCGGTGCGGTCTATGGGGTAGCCCCACTTGGCCAGCTGTTCCTGGAACCAGCCGGCGTCGGGCAGCAGCTCCTGAAAACGCTGGCGCTGGCCGGCCACACGCGCCTCGTCGGGCCAGGGCGAGGTGATGCCCAGCTCGGCCAGTCGCCGCCACGGGAAGGTGGGGCCGGGGTCTTCCTTGTACGAGGCGCTGACCTCGCCGTGGCCCAGGATGCGCTCGGGCCGTATGCCGTGGCGCTGGGCGATGTCCTTGACCAGCGGGATCAGCGCCTGGATCTGCGCCTCGGGGAAGGGCGCGAAGGTCTTCTCACCGTTCGGCCCCTTGGTGTAGCCCGGGTGCACGATCTCTATGCCTATGGAGCTGGAGTTCAGCAGCCGGTGGCCCTGCCAGGCGCTGCGGCCGCTGTGCCAGGCGCGCTGGCCCTCGTCCACCAGGCGCCAGATGCGCGGCGGCGTTTCGTCGCTGAGCAGGTAGTGCGACGACACCTGCTGCTCGGTCAGCACCTTCATGGACTGCGGAAAGTCCAGCACCGTGTAGTGCAGGATGAGGAACAGCACCCGGCTGTCCTGCCCTTCGGATTGTTTGCCCACCAGGATGGGCACGCCGCCTTCGGTGACGGTGTAGCGCACGGCGCAGCCGCTGGCCGCCAGCAACACGAAGGCGGTGATCAGCAGGGCGGGCAGGCGGTGCAGTTTCATGGGTGGTTCTCTGCTTGGGGGTCGGTCGTCAGGGTTCGGCGGGCAGGGCGGCGCGCTTCGCTGCACGGCGGGCGGCCGCCTGGTGGGCCGGCTCGGTCAGCCGGCGCACGCCGGCGGCGGCCGCTGCGGGCAAGGCATCGCGCAAGGCCTGCTCCACCACCGGGTGCAGCTCGAACACGCGGCCCGCCAGCGACAGCGGCAGCGTGGCGCCGCAACGCCGCTGCAGGGCGCGCGCCAGGCGTGCCAGCTCGGCACCGGCACGGCGCAGGATGTCCAGCGCAGCGGCGTCCTGCTGCCGGTGGGCCGCTTCGGCCACCGCCAGGGCCAGCAGGCCCAGGCGGCCGCGGTCGGGCCCTTGGCCAGGGCCGGCGCCGTACACCCAGTCGCGCGTCACCGCCCAGCCGCTGCCGCCGATGTGGCCAAACACCGCGCGCGCCAGCGCCGAGCCCTGCCAGGCGCCGGGTTGTTCGTCTTCGCCTCGCCACACCAGGCGCAAGGCCTCGCGGGCGATCCAGTGCCCACCGCCGGCATCGTCTATGACCACGCCACGGCCGCCGGCGCGCTGCAGCCGGCCTTGCGCGTCCAGAAAGGCAGCCACCGAGCCGGTGCCGCCGTAGACCACGATGCCTTCGCCCGGCGCAAAGCTGTTGTGGCACACCAGCTCGATGTCGTTGAGCGTCTGCACCGCCGCCGCCGGCACGCCCAGGGCCTGCGAGGCCAGCGCTGCGAACAGCGGCGCCTGGTCGCCGTCAAAGCCGGTCAGGCCGGCGATCAAGGCGCCCACAGGCTGACCGCCCGGTTGATGAGCGCGCACCGCGGCGGCGATCTCGGCCAGCCGGGCAGCCACGGCGGCGCGGCCGGTGGCGTCGGCCAGCAGCAGGCCGGTCAGGCCGGCCACGCGCCCTTCGGCCAGCAGCCGGCCGCCGGCATCGGCCAGCGCCCAACGCGTGGCGGTGCCGCCGGCGTCCAGGCCCAGGCCCAGGCGCTGCGTGCGGTGGGGCGCATCGGTTGAAGACATCCGTGGGATTGTGGCCGGTGGCGCCGGGTGGGGGCATTCGCGGTGGTGAAGCCGGCCATCACCTGCCCTCATGGCCGCCACAAGGCGCGCGCCGGGGGAGCAACTGGTGGTGCAAGCACAATGCAGCGCCATGCATGGCCGTATGAAACTGTGGGTGGTGCTGGGCGCGGCCCTGCTGGCCAGCGCCTGCACCACCGGGCCGGCCCGGGTGGGCGAGCACGGCCTGCCCGCAGCTGTGCACCAGGCCCTGGACCGCCTGGCCCTGCCGGCCGAGGCGCTGGCCTTCGCGGCGCTGCCGCTGGACCACACCGACCCCCGCTGGCAGCACCGCGCCGAGCTGCCCATGCAACCCGGCTCGGCCATGAAGCTGGTCACCACCGCCGTGGCGCTGGACCGCCTGGGGCCCAACCTGCGCGGCTTCACCGAACTGCGCAGCGCGGCACCGGTGGCGCAAGGCGTGCTGCAAGGCCCGCTGGTGCTGCGCGGCGGCGCCGACGCCGAGCTGGACGTGCCCGCCTTCTGGGCGCTGCTGCTGGAGCTGCGCCAGCAGGGCATCACCCACATAGCAGGCGACCTGCTGCTGGACCGCACACGCTGGCGGCCGGCGCGGCCCGACCTGGGCCAGCCGCCTTTCGACGACGCCACCGAGTTTGCCTACAACGTCATCCCCGATGCACTGCACCTGGCCGGCGGCCTGCTGCCGTTGGCGCTGCACGAGCAGGGCGGCGCGGTGCAGGCCGCCAGCGTGCCGCCGCTGGACGGGCTGGTGGTGGACGCCTCGGCGATGACGCTCACCGACGGGCGCTGCGCCGCCTGGTCCGCCGCCTGGCTGCCGGCCACCGTGCGCGAAGGCGCCGAAACCACGCGCCTGGAACTGGCCGGCGGCTTCCCGCGCGGCTGCAGCGCACGCACCGCGCTGCAGGTGCTGGACCGCGACGAACTCGCCGCCCGCCTGTTCGCCACGCTGTGGCGCGGCCTGGGCGGGCAATGGCAGGGCCGGCTGCAGGCCGTGGCCACGCCGCAGGCCCTGCCGGCCGACACCCGCCTGCTGGCCCGCCGCCAGGCACGGCCCTGGGGTGAGCTGCTGCGCCATCTGAACAAGGCCTCGGACAACGCCTGGACACGGCTGCTGTACATGGAGATCGGCGTGGCAGCGCAAGGTGAAGCCGAGACCACGCCCACCGCCGAGCTCGCCGCGCGCGAGGTGCAACGCTGGTTCGCCGAACAAGGCATCCCCGCTGACGGCCTGGTGCTGGACAACGGCTCGGGCCTGTCGCGCAGCGAACGCATCAGCGCGCTGCAACTGGCGCAGCTCATCCAGGCCGTGTGGCGCGGCCGCCATGCGCCGGAGTTCCTGATGAGCCTGCCGGTGGCCGGCGTGGACGGCAGCATGCGCAACCGCCTGAAGGACAGCCCCGCGGCCGGCTGGGCGCGGCTGAAGACCGGCACGCTGCGCAACGTGGTGGCCCTGGCCGGCGTGGTGCGCGACCCGCAGGGCCGGCCGTGGGCGCTGGCCGCGATGGTCAACCACGACACCCTGGCTGCGCGCTCGCGCCCGGTGCTGGACGCACTGGTGGACCACATCGCACGCGAAGGCGTGCCCACAGGTGGGTCCACTTCGCGGCCGCCGCGCGGCGCGGGCGGAGAGCGGCGATGAACACCCCCACGACCCGGCCCCGCGTGCTGGTGGTGGGCGGCGGCTTCGGCGGCCTGTGGGCCACCCGCGCCCTGGCGCGCGAGGCGGTGGACATCACGCTGCTGGACCGCGCCAACCACCACCTGTTCCAGCCGCTGCTGTACCAGGTGGCCACTGCCGGGCTGTCGGCGCCGGACATCGCCGCGCCGCTGCGCCACATCCTGCGCGGCCAGCGCAACGTGCAGGTGCTGATGGCCGAGGTGCAGGACATCCAGCTCGCCGCACGCCGCGTGCACACCGCCGACGGGCAGGCCCTGGCCTACGACCACCTGGTGGTGGCCGCCGGCGCCACGCACGCCTACTTCGGGCGCGACCACTGGGCGGCGCACGCGCCCGGGCTGAAGACGCTGGACGACGCGCTGCTGATTCGCCGCCGCCTGCTGCTGGCCTTCGAACACGCCGAGGCCTGCGACGACGAGGCGGCACGCGACGCCTGGCTGCACTTTGCCGTGGTGGGCGGCGGCCCCACCGGCGTGGAACTGGCCGGCACGCTGGCCGAGATCGCACGCCACACGCTGCGTCAGGAGTTCCGCCGCATAGACCCGCGGCGCGCCAAGGTGCGGCTCATCGAATCCGGCGAGGCGCCGCTGGCCAGCTTTCCGCCGGCGCTGCGCGAGAAGACCCGGCGCCAGCTGGAACGCCTGGGCGTGGAGGTGGTGTGCGGCCAGCCGGTGGCCGACATCACCGAGCAGGGCTACCGCCTGGGCGAGCAGTTCGTGCCCTGCCGCACCGTGCTGTGGGCCGCCGGCGTGGCCGCCTCGCCGCTGGGGCGGCTGCTGGCGCAGCAATGCGGCATGACAACCGACCGCGCCGGGCGCGTGCCGGTGCAGCCTGACCTGAGCCTGCCGGGCCACCCCGAGGTGTTCGTGGTGGGCGACCTGGCTGCGCTGCAGCGCGCCGACGGCCGGCCCGTGCCGGGCGTGGCGCCGGCGGCCAAGCAGATGGGGCGCCATGCGGCGCGGGTCATCGCGGCGCGGCTGCGCGGTGCCGATGCCGGCGCCCCCCCAGCGCCCGGCAAACCCTTCGTGTATGCCGACTACGGCAACCTAGCCACCATAGGCCGCATGGCGGCAGTGGTGGACTTGCGCGGCTGGCAGTTCTCAGGCCTGCCGGCCTGGTGGTTCTGGCTGGCCGCGCACGTGTTCTTCCTGATCGGTTTTCGCAACCGCGTCTCGGTGCTGCTGAACTGGGCCTGGGCCTACTGGACCTACCAGCGCCATGCGCGCATCGTGCTGGGCGGGCGCGACGAGGGCACACCGCCGGGCGAGCCTCACACCAGCAAACGCCCCGGCGCCAGGTAGGCCTGGCGCCAGGCCTCGAAGTCCTGGTCGCTGGCCGCATCGGCGGCCTCCAGCACCTGCTGCTCGGCCACCGAGCGCGCCGCGGCCGCTTCGAAGGCCTGCTGCTGCGCCGCCGTCCAGGGCAGGGCCAGCAACTGCTGGCGGATGTGCGCCGACTGGGCCTGCACAAAGCCGGCGTGGCTGCCGGCAAAGCCTTGCTGCATGGCCGCCAGCGCACGCGCCGAAGGCAGCCGGGCCGGCTGGTCCAGCAAGGCCCGCGCGGCGGCCAGCGCATCGCGGTGGGCCTGACCGCCCAGCGCCGCATCCAGCGCCTGAGCGATGGGCGCGCACTGCTGCAGCAGTTCGTCGGCCCAGTCCACCAGCGCCACCTCGCGACCGGCGCGTTCCAGCATCAAGCCGGGCTGGCGGCCGGCGGCGGCGGTGCGCTGCTGGTTGCGGCCCAGCGCGGCGATCTCTTCGGGTGTGTCCGGCGGGCTGTCTGCCAGCAGGCAGTGCAGCAGGAACAGGTCCAGGAAGTGCACGGTGCCTTCGGCGATGCCCAGCGGCTCGAAGGGGTCGAGGTCCATGCAGCGCACCTCGACGTACTCCACACCGCGTTCGCGCAGCGCGTGCAGCGGGCGCTCGCCGCTGCGTATCACGCGCTTGGGGCGTATGGTGCCGTAGAACTCGTTCTCTATCTGCAGCAGCGTGGTCGAGAGCTGGTTGTACTCGCCGCCCAGGTTGCGCACGCCTATGGCCTCGTAGGCCGGGTAGGGCCGCGTCAGCGCGCCGTGCAGCGAGGCGGCATACCCTTCCAGGCTGTTGTAGCTCACGGCCAGGCCGGCCTGGGCCTCGCTCTGGTAGCCCAGCCGCCCCATGCGCAGCGAGGTGCCGAAGGGCGCGTGCATGGTGTCCGCGCTCAGCGGCTGCAGCTCGTGCGGGCGCCCGGCCACGAAGCTGGCGCACACCGCCGGGCTGGCACCAAACAGCCACAGCAGCAGGAAGGCGTGGCGGCGGAAGTTGCGTATCAGGCCGAAGTACGCGTCGCTGCCCACGCCCGGCAGCGACCAGTTGTAGTGGATGCCGGAGATGGTCTGCATGCGCCGCCCGTAGCGGTGGCCCAGGCCCATGCGGTAGATGCTCTTGGCGCGGCCCACGTTGGACTTGCCGTAGCGCCCCAGCGGTATGGTCTCGTCGGTGGGCAGGCCGCAGGGCATGCTGCCGGCCCACAAGCGTTCGTCGCCGGCGCCCTGCGCCGGGTCGGCCAGCGTGCGCAGCACGAACTGGTGCACCGCGGCCAGCTCCTGCAGGCAGGCCTGCACGCTGCCGTGCACACCGGTGATCAGCTCCAGCTGGCTTTCGCTGAAATCGGTGGTGATGTGCGGGTGCGTCAGCGGCGCGCCCAGCGCCGCCGGGTGCGGCGTCAAGGCCAGGCTGCCGCCGGGCAGCGAGCGCAGGCTTTCCTTTTCGATGCCGCGCTTCATGCCGGCGAGTTGGTCGCGGCTGATGCGTTGCAGGCGGTCGGCAAGGCTCATGCGGGGCAGGCGGGTAAGCAGCAGGAGACCCCGGGATTTCCCTGGGCGTGTGGGTGGGCAGGCCCCGGTCAGGCCGCGGCGGGGTGCGAAGGGTAAGCGTTCGCCGGGGTTTTTGCTTGGGGCGGGAAAAATCCGGCGGCAGCGGTAAGCTGGGCAGGCCATGACACACCACCGTGGCTCACCCGTGAGCCGCCCGTGAAACGCCGGCACTTCGTGCTGGGCACCGCAGGCGCTGCCGGGGCCTTGCTGATCGGCTGGTCGCTGCTGCCGCCGCGCCAGCGCCTGCAGCCGGGCCGCCCGCTGCCGGCCTCGGCCGGCCAGGCCGTGTTCAACGGCTACCTCAAGATAGACGCCGACGACCGCGTCACCGTGGTCTGCCCCAAGGCCGAGATGGGCCAGGGCGTGCACACCGGCCTGGCCATGCTGCTGGCCGAGGAGCTGCACGCCGACTGGTCGCGCATCGCGGTCGAGCATGCGCCGCTGGACGCCGTCTACAACAACGTGGCCGCGGTGGTGGACGGCCTGCCCTTCCGGCCCGACGACGAGGGCTGGCTCAAGGCGCTGGCCGGCTGGATGACCACCAAGGCCGCACGCGAGTTCGGCCTGGTGATGACCGGCGGCTCCTCCAGCCTCAAGGACTTGTGGCTGCCCATGCGCCAGGCCGGCGCCTCGGCGCGCCAGATGCTGGTGGCCGCTGCGGCCGGGGCCTGGGGCGTGCCGGCCCGCGAAGTGCAGGCCGTGGACGGCGAGCTGCGCCATGCCGGCGGCCGCCGCGCCCGCTTCGGCGAATTCGCCCAGGCCGCCGCACGGCAGCCGCTGCCGCGCGACCCGCCGCTGAAACCGCCCGCGCAGTGGCGCTTCATAGGCCAGCCCTTGCCGCGCCTGGAAGCGGCCGACAAGTCCCGCGGCCGTGCGCCCTTTGGCATCGATGTGCAACTGCCGGGCCTGCTGCACGCCAGCGTGGTGATGTGCCCCACGCTGGGCGGTCGCGCCGCCACTGTGGACGACCGCGAGGCCCGCGCCGTGCCCGGCGTGCAGCGTGTGCTCATCGTGCGTGGCCACGCCGGCGGTACCGGGGGCGTGGCCGTGGTCGCCGACCACCCCTGGCGCGCGCTGAAGGCCGCCCGCCTGCTGCGTGTGCGCTGGGACGAGGCCGTGCCCGCCGCCGCCTTCGACAGCGGCGCGGCGCTGGACGACTGCGCGCGCGGGCTGGAACACGACGCCGGCTTTGCGCTGCACCGCCAGGGCGATGTGGACGCCGCGCTGGCCGGCGCCGCCACACGGCTGCAGGCCGAGTACCGCGCGCCGTTTCTCGCCCACATGGCCATGGAGCCCATCAACTGCACGGTGCGGGTGGACGAACAGGCCGGCCGCGCCACGGTGTGGGCGCCCACGCAGGCGCCGGGCCTGGTGCAGCGCAGCGCGGCGCGTGCGCTGGGCATCGCAAGCGAGCGGGTGGACGTGCAGGTGACGCTGCTGGGCGGCGGCTTCGGCCGCCGGCTGGAAAGCGACTTCGCCGGCCAGGCGGCGCAGATCGCCCAGGCCTTTCCGGGCCGGCCGGTGAAGACCCTGTGGTCGCGCGAGGAAGACACGCGCCACGACTTCTACCGCCCGGCCTGCGTGGCGCGCCTGGAGGCCGGCCTGGACAGCGCCGGGCGGCCCGTGGCCTGGCGGCATGTGAGCGCCGGCCCGGCCATCGTGCCCCAGCTGCTGGGCCGCCAGTTCGGCCTGCCCGACGCCGGGCCGGACAAGACCACGCTGGAAGGCGCCTACGACCAGGCCTACGAATGGCCGGCGGCGCGCGTGGCGCACCGCATCGTGGAGATGCCGGTGCCGGTGGGCTTCTGGCGTGCGGTGGGGCATTCGCACCAGGCGTTTTTCAAGGAAGCCTTCATCGACGAGCTGGCGCAGGCCGCCGGCGCCGACCCGCTGGACTTTCGCCTGGCGCTGCTGCAACAGCACCCGCGCCAGCGGCGGGTGCTGCAGGCCGCGGCCAACGCTGCCGGCTGGGGCCGCGGCGAGCCCCCGCCGGCACCCGACGGCGCCCAGACGGCGCGCGGCCTGGCGCTGCACGAAAGCTTCGGCAGCGTGGTGGCGCAGGTGGCCGAGGTGTCGCTGGATGCCCAGCGGCAGATCCGCGTGCACCGTGTGTTCTGCGCCATCGATTGCGGCCAGCCGGTCAACCCCAACCTGATACGCCAGCAGATGGACAGCGCCGTGGTCTTCGGCCTCTCGGCGGCGCTGCATGGCGAGATTCACATCGAACGCGGGCGGGTGCGCGAAGGCAACTTCAACGACCAGCCGGTGCTGCGCCTGGCCGCCTGCCCGCGCGTGTTCACCGAGGTGCTGCCCGGCGAGGGCGTGCCCGAAGGGGTGGGCGAACCCGGCACGCCGCCCATCGCCCCGGCCGTAGCCAACGCGGTGTTCCGCCTGACGGGGCAGCGGCTGCGCTCGCTGCCGCTGCGCCTGGCCTGATCAGCGCGCTGGCTCGGCCGCGGCGCGCCGCCGGGCGGCCACCGCGCGGCGCCGGTCGCCGGCCTCGGCGTAGGCACGCGCCGCCAGCTGCCACATCGCCGCCGGCAGCAGGTCTATGGGGCGCGGCGCACCCCGCGCCAGCAGGGCCTGCGTGGCCGCCGCCGCGGCGGCGGCGTCGCCGGCGGCCAGCAGCCGCTGCACCCGCAACCAGCCCAGGCGCGCGGCATTGGTGAACTGCTCGCGGGCCATGGCCTGGGCCTGCAGCTCGCCCAGCGCGGCGGCGGCTTCGGCGGCACGTTCATCGGGCAGCGACAACAGGCGCTCGGCCTGCACCGCCAGGCCCTGCACCGGGTCGCCCTGCGTGCCCAGCACGGCCTCGGCCCGGGTCAGCGCCGGCGCCGGGTCCTGCCCCAGCGCGCGGGCGGTGCGGGCGGCCAGCACGTGGTGGCGCGCGGCGATGAACACCGGCGTCTGCTCGCCCGGCGCGATGAGCCGCGCCGCCGCCGCCGAAGCGTCGCCGCGCATCAGCTCGGCACTGGCCAGGGCGTTGGCGCCTATCACCGACCACAGCAGGCCGCCGCTGCGCGCAAAGACCTGCTGGGCCTGCTCGATGGCGGCCAGCGCCTCGTCCACGCGGCCCAGGCCCAGCAGCACATACCCGTGGTTCAGGTCCACGTTGGCGGCGTGCACGCCCTGCGCCGGGCCTATCTGCGCACGCCAGGCCAGCGCCTGCTGCACCGCCGCCAGCGCGTCGTCGTAGCGCCCCAGGCTGACCAGCAAGCTGGCCATGTTGCTGCTGCTGGTGCAGGCCTCCACCAGGTCGCCGGCCTGCTGGGACAGCGCAATGCAGCGGGCCAGCACACGCGCACACTCGCCCAGCCGGCCGGCGCGGTGCAGCACCCAGCTGCGGGTGGACAGGAAGGCGTAGCGCTGCGCCGGCAGGCGGGGCAGCAGCGGCGCCAGGCCGTCCAGCACCTTCAGTGCCGCGGGCAGGGCCTGCAGCTGCGCCAGCGCGGTGGACTGCAGCTGGCCGGCGCGCAGCTCCTGCGCCGCGTCGCGCCGCCGACGCGCAAGCGCGCCGGCCTGCTGGGCCAGGCGGCGCACGGTGTCGTTGTCGCCGGTGACCATCAACACGCCGGCGTGGGCGATCAGCGCGTCCAGCCGCTGGCTGTCGCTGCCGGCGCGCGCCAGCAGCGCTTCGGTCTGCGGCTTCACCGCATCCGGGCCGTGCACATACAGCCGCGGCTCCACGCTTTCGCGCCAGGCGGCCCAGGCCGCATCGGGCTGGCCGGCGGCCTCCCAGGCGGTGATGCAGCGCTCCCACAGCGCCACTTCCTCGGCCGGGCGGGCGCGGCGGCGTGCGTCCCGCGCCGCGGCCTCCCAGGCGGGGGCCGCCAGGTCGGGCCGGCCGGCACCCTGCCAGTGGTGCGCCAGCTGCGACGCCGGCGCGCCCTGCTGGCCGCGCCAGGCGGCAGCGCGCCCGTGCAGCCAGCGGCGCAAGGCCTCGGGCAGCGCGTCCAGCACAGCGGCGCGCACCAGGTCGTGCAGGCCGCCATGCGGGTCCAGCCACTGCGTGGCCTGCAAGGCCTCGAAGGCCGCGGCCCAGTCCAGCGGCGCGCCGCCCAGCAGGGCAGCGCTGTCGGCCAGCGACACCGGCGTGCCGTACACCGCCGCCGCGCCGGCCAACTGGCGCGCGGTCTCGGGCAGGCGCTGCAGGCGGGCCTGCACCAGCGCGGCGGCGGCAGCCGGCGGCGAGGGCGGCGCGGCCGCATAGGCGGTGTCGGCGGCAGGCCCGGCCGGGCGTTCGTACAGGCTGCGCAGGGTTTCCAGCACAAACAGCGGGATGCCGCCGGTGTAGCGCCACAGCGTCTGGGCGTCGGTGCCGGGCAGGCCGGGCGCGACATCGGCCACCAGCGCCTGCAGTTGCGGCACGTCCAGCGGCACCAGCATCACCTGCCGCGGCGGCACCGAGGCGGCGGCCCAGCGCGCCACCGCCGGCGGCTGTTCGCCCCGGCGCACCGCCAGCCACCAGTGCGGCAGGCCGGGGCCTGTGAGCGCCGGCAGCAGCTCCAGCGTGGCCGCGTCGGCCTGCTGCACGTCGTCCAGCGCCACCACCTGCAGAGGGCGGGCACCCGGCGGTGGCGCCAGCGCGGCCTGCACGGCCCGCTGCAGGCGCAGGGCGTCCACCTTGTGCGCCGCGTCACCCCCCAGCTCGGGCAACAGGGCCGCCAGCTCGCGACGCGCCCAGGCCGGCAGGGCGGCGGCGCCTTGCGGCCAGGGCGCGCCCGGGTCCAGCCACATGCGGGCCAGCAGCCGGGTCAGCAGCGCGTAGGGGCGTTCGGTGTCGCCCGGCTGCGCGGCCAGGCTCAGCGTGGCGCCGCGGCCTTGCAGGTAGTCGCCCAGCAGCCGGCTCTTGCCCAGGCCCGGCGCGCCTTCCAGCAGCAGGCTGGCCCCTTCGGACCAGGCGGCGTCCAGCGTGGCCCAGGCGGCTTCGCGGCCCACCAGCCGCGGCGGCCGGGCCAGCGTGGGCGGCATGGGCGCGGTGCTGCGCGCCGGCGCCTGGCCCTGGCGCAGCAGCGCGGCCAGCGCCGCGGTTTCGTCGTCGGGCAACTCGCCCAGCTCGCGCTCCAGGCCGGCCGCGAAGTCGCGGTAGACCTGCAGCGCCGCACCCAGGTCGCCGCGCAGGTGGTGCAGGCGCATCAGGCGGCGGTGCGCGTGGTCGGACAGCGGTTCGTCGGCGGCCAGGCGCTGCGCGATGCCCAGGGCCTGCGCAATGCGGCCCTCGGCTTCCAGCGCACTGGCCACGCGCGCCAGCGCCTGGGCGCGCATCACACGCCAGCGTTCGCGCGCCAGCTGCAGCCAGCGCTCGATCTCGGGGCAGTCGTCGAAGGCCAGGCCTTCCAGCAGCTCGCCGTCCAGCGTGGCCTCGTCGTCGGCCAGGCGAGTCTCGGGCCGCAGCGCAGCATGCGACACCGTCGACGCCAGGCGCAGGGTTTCTTCGCCGTCCACCACCGCCTGACCGACGGCCCGTGCCAGGCGAAAGCGCCGCTGGCGCAGGCTGGCGCGCGCGGTGACCGGCGTGGCTTCGGGCCACAGCATGGCGGCCAGCGTGTCGCGCGCACAGGCACCGTCCAGGGCCAGCACGGCCAGCAGCGCGGCGTCCTTGCGGCTGAGGGCCCGCAGTGCGCCGGGCGCGCCCAGCCGGGTGTGGCGCCCGAGGTCCAGCCACAGCGCAGGGGTGCTCACCGCCGCGTCACCCCGTCAGCCGCCGCACCCCTTCCAGCGGGCAGGCATAGATGCAGTTGCGCAGCGCGGCGATGGCCTCGTAGCGCGGAAAGGTGCGCCGCCAGGCCAGCACCACGCGCCGCGTGGGCACCGGCTCCACGAAGGGGATGTAGCGCACATGGGGCTGCGTGTCCTTGGGCACCGACAGCTGCGGCACCACGGTCACGCCCATGCCGCTGGCCACCATGTACTTGATGGTCTCCAGCGAGCTGCCCTCGAAGCTCTTGCGTATGCCTTCGGCGTCGGTGGCGAAGCGGGCGTACTCGGGGCAGACCTCCAGGACGTGGTCGCGGAAGCAGTGGCCGGTACCCAGCAGCAGCATGGTCTCGCGCTTGAGCTCCTCGGCGCTGAGCGAGCTGCGCTGCGCCAGCGCATGACTGACCGGCACCGCGGCCAGGAAGGGCTCGTCGTACAGCGGCGCCACCGCCAGCCCGGTTTCGGGAAAGGGCTCGGCCAGGATGGCGCAGTCCAGCTCGCCGGTGCGCAGCAGCTCCAGCAGCTTGGAGGTGAAGTTCTCCTGCAGCATCAGCGGCATCTGCGGCACCTGCTCTATGGCCTGTTTCACCAGGTCGGGCAGCAGGTAGGGGCCGATGGTGTAGATCACGCCCAGGCGCAGCGGGCCCGAGACCGGGTCCTTGCCGCGCTTGGCGATCTCCTTGATGGCCGCGGCCTGTTCTATGACCTGCTGGGCCTGGCGCACGATGTCCTCGCCCAGCGGCGTGACGCTGACCTCGCTGGCGCCGCGCTCGAAGATCTTGACGTCCAGCTCTTCTTCCAGCTTCTTGATGGCCACCGACAGCGTGGGCTGCGAGACGAAGCAGGCCTCGGCCGCGCGCCCGAAATGGCGTTCGCGCGCAACGGCAACGATGTACTTCAGCTCGGTGAGCGTCATGCCCGCATTCTGCGGGCAAACCTGCCTCTGCCCCCGCGCCGGCCCCGCCCGCCGGTCAGCTGGCTCAGCCCAGCCGGAAGGGCAGCTCGCGCAAAGCTTGGCCAGTGAGCGCGGTGATGGCGTTGGCAAAGGCCGGCGCCAGCGGCGGCAGGCCGGGCTCGCCCATGCCGGTGGGCGGGTCGGCGCTGGGCACGGTGTGCACCGTGATGCTGGGCATCTGCGTGATGCGCGGCACGGCAAAGTCGCCGAAGTTGCTCTGCTGCACCTCGCCGCCTTTCAGCGTGACGGCATGCCCGGGCAGGCAGGTGGCCAGGCCCATCAGCGCCGCGCCCTGCACCTGGGCTTCCAGCGTGCGCGGGTTGACGACCAGGTTGCAGTGCACGCCGGCGGTCACGCGGTGCAGCACCGGCTGGCCTGCCTGCACCGAGGCTTCCACCACGTAGGCCACCACCGAGTCGAAGGACTCGTGCACCGCCACGCCCCAGGCGTGGCCGCGCGGCAGGCTCTTCTTGCCGTAGCCGCTTTGCTCCACCGCCAGCTGCAGCGCGCTGCGGTGGCGCGGGTGCTGCGTGCCCATCAGCGCCAGGCGGTAGGCCACCGGGTCCTGGCGCGTGGCGCGCGCGATGTCGTCGATCAGCGTCTCCATCACGTAGGCGGTGTGGGTGCTGCCCACGCTGCGCCACCACAGCACCGGCACGTTCACACGCGGGTGGTGCACCGTCAGGCGCATGGGCAGCGGGTAAGGCTCGCGCATGCCTTCCACGGCCGTGGCGTCCACGCCGTTCTTGAGCATGCCGGCCTCGAAGAAGGTGCCGGCCATGATGGACTGGCCCACGATGACATGGTCCCAGGCCAGCACGTGGCCCTGGGCGTCGAAGCCTATGCGCGCGCGGTGCAGGGTCATGGGGCGGTAGTAGCCACCCTTGATGTCGTCCTCGCGGCTCCACAGCGTGCGCACCGGCACGTCCAAGCCGGCGGCCCGGGCGGCCTTGGCCACCTCGCAGGCTTCCACCACGTACTCGCTGCTGGGCACGGCGCGGCGGCCGAAGCCGCCGCCGGCCATCTGCACGTGCACCTGCACCTGCTGGGGTTGCAGCCCCAGCGCGCGCGCCGCGGCCACCGCATCCAGGCCCGGCATCTGGGTGCCCAGCCACAGCTCGGCACGGCCGGCGGCCAGCCGCACGGTGCAGTTCAGCGGCTCCATGGGCGCGTGCGCCAGGTAGGGGAAGACAAACTCGGCGTCCAGCTTCAGCGGCGCGCCGGCCAGCGGCGCCATGTCGGCGTCGAAGTGGCGCGCGCCCGGCTGCGTGGCCAGCTCGCGGTACTGGGCCAGCTGGCGTTCGCTGTCCACCTTCTCCACGCCTTCGGTAGCCCAGCGCAGCTGCAGCGCTTCGCGGCCCTGGCGCGCCGGCCAGTAGCCGCTGGCGATCACGGCCACGCCTTCGGCGCCGCGGTCCAGCGGCACCCGCAGCACGGCCCGCACACCGGGCACGGCGCGCGCCGCCTTGTCGTCCAGCGCCGCCAGCTTGGCGCCGAACACTGGCGGGCGGGCGATCAGCGCGGTGAGCTGCCCCGGCAGGCGCACGTCGATGCCGTAGTCCTGGCGGCCGCTGCTCTTGGCCTGCGCGTCCAGCCGGGTGGTGGCGCGGCCTATCAGGCGGAAGTCGCGCGGGTCCTTCAGCTTCACCTGCTGCGGCACCGGCAGCTGCATGGCGGCTTCGGCCAGCTCGCCGTAGCCGGCCTGGCGGCCGCCCGGCCCCAGCACACGGCCGTTGTCGGTGCGCAGCGTGGCCACGTCCACCTGCCAGCGCTGCGCCGCCGCCGCCAGCAGCATGGCGCGGGCGCGCGCGCCCAGCTCGCGGTACTGCAGGTAGCTGTGCTTGATGGCCGTGGAGCCGCCGGTGAGGTGCATGCCGAACTGCGGGTCGGCATAGGCCGGGTGGCTGTCGCCGTGGCGGCTGGTGACGCGGCTCCAGTCGGCGTCCAGCTCTTCCGCCAGGATCATGGGCAGCGCGGTCTGCACCCCTTGGCCGAAGTCCAGCCGGTTGATGGCCACGGTGACCGTGCCGTCGCGCGCGATCTGCACAAAGGCCGAGGGTTGTTCCGTGGGCTTCAGGCCTTCGGCCGGCGCGGCCGTGCCTTGCGCCGAGGCCAGCAGCGGAAAGGCGCCCAGCGCCAGCCCGCCGCCCAGGCCCAGCTTCAGGAAGGTGCGGCGCGGCAGCGCGGCCGTCTCAAGGCCGGTGTCGTCGTGCTCGCGCGCCAGCAGGGCCTGCAGCGCGCGCGGCAGTTCGTGGGCGTGTTCGTGGCGTATGTACATGGCTTGCTCCGGCTTCAGCCCAGGGCACGGGCGGCGTCGGCCACCGCGGCGCGTATACGGGCGTAGGTGCCACAGCGGCAGATGTTGCCGGCCATGGCCGCGTCGATCTGTTCCGCGCTGGGCTGCTGGCCGCGCGGCAGCGACTTCAGGAAGGCCGTGGCGCTCATGATCTGCCCGCTCTGGCAGTAGCCGCACTGGGCCACGTCGTGTTTCACCCAGGCCTCGCGCACGGCGCTGCCCACGCGGTCCTGGCCGGCGGTAACGGCTTCTATGGTGGTGATGGGCTGGCCTGCGGCGGCCGAGATGGGCATCACGCAGGACCGTATGGCCTGGCCGTTGAGGTGCACGGTGCAGGCGCCGCACAAGGCAGCGCCGCAGCCGAACTTGGTGCCGGTCAGGCCCAGGTGGTCGCGCAGCGCCCACAGGATAGGGGTGCTGGGGTCGGCGTCCACGGCCTGCTCGCGGCCGTTGACATGCAAGGTGGTCATGGGAGGGCGTGGTGGGGGTTGGAGGTGAAGGGCAGTGTTCCGCAAGGGGGCGCCGCCACGCTAGCCTGATGCTGCGAGTTGTTTGCCTGATCCTCCGGCCGCCCGCACACGCAACGCGCCGCTTGGCTAGCATGGGCCCCGTGATGGAGCCGTCCACCGCCGCACTTGCTGCCGTTTCCTCCGAGCCCGGCGAGCCGCCCGAGGCCGCTGCGGCGCGCGCGGCGCTGGCCGCGACGGTGGCGCGGCTGCTGCCGGCCAGCGGCGTGCGGGCGCTGCCCGCGCTGCCGGGCCTGACGCTGTTTCGCGCCGACAGCCTGACCGGCACCCTGTGCGGCGTCTACGAGCCCTGTGTGGCGCTCATCCTGCAGGGCAGCAAGCGCGTGGTGCTGGGCGGCGACACGCTGGTCTACGACCACCGGCGCTTCTTGGTCGCTTCACTGGACCTGCCGGCGGTGGCCACCATCCTGGAGGCCAGCGCTGTGCAACCCTACCTGGCGCTGGCGCTGCGCCTGGACCTGCGCGAGATCGCCACGCTGATGCTGGGCGGCCCCCTGCCGCCGGCCGCCGCGGTGCGCGACGACGGCCGGGCCATGGCCACCGGCAGCCTGACGCCGCCGCTGCTGGACGCCTTTGGCCGCCTGCTGGCCTTGCACGACCGGCCGGAAGACGCCGCCGTGCTGGCGCCGCTGGTGCAGCGCGAGATCCACTACCGCCTGCTGATGGGCGAACAGGGCGCGCGGCTGCGGCGCATTGCCGCGGTGGGCAGCCAGGGCAGCCAGATCGCGCGTGCCATCGACCGCCTGCGCAACGAGTACAACGCGCCGCTGCGTGTGGAGGCGCTGGCGCGCGAGGTGCGCATGAGCGTGTCCACCTTCCACCACCACTTCAAGGCCTTGACGGCCATGAGCCCACTGCAGTTTCAAAAGCAGCTGCGGCTGACGGAGGCGCGGCGCCTGATGCTGGCCGAGCGCCTGGACGCCGCCACCGCGGCCTACCGCGTGGGCTACGAAAGTGCCTCGCAGTTCAGCCGCGAATACAGCCGGCTGTTCGGCGCGCCACCGGCGCGCGACATCGCCGTGCTGCGGGTCTGAAGCCGCACCCGGCTCACAGCCTGGGCGCCTGGCCCTGCCCTTCGCGCTTCTTGATGGCCTCGGCCTGCAGCTGCTCCACCCAGGCCCGGCGGCTGTCTATGGTGGCCACCAGCGCGCCCACGTCGAACAGCCCGGCGTAGAAGGTGCTCACCGGGTCCATGCCGGTGGTGTAGAACATGAAGCGGCCGCAGCGGCTCAGGTCCGCCGGCATGGGGCTGCGGGGATCGGCTTCGCGGCGCTGCTGCATCTCGATCACGACCTGGGCCATGGGTTTCTGCAAGGTGACCACCTGCGGAAAGTCGCCCACCGAGACGCCGTAGCTGGTGCGCGCACACGACGGCTTGCCGGCCTCTTCCCACACCGGCATGGTGCGGGCATGCACAGTGGGCGGGCCGTACTTGGCGTGCAGGCTTTGCTGGAACTGCGCCGCGGTGGGCGGGTTGGGCGTGTTCATCTCCTGGCGGCCTATGCCGATCACACGCACCTCACCCACCGGGCCGGAAAACCACACGCGCAGCGGCGTCAGCTGCGCCTGCCGCACCACGCGCAGCTCCAGCCTGTCCAGGAAGGGCTCCGTGCGGAAGCTGTTGATCTTGTCGCTGTAGCCCAGCGTGGCGGTGAGCGCCACGATGCGGCCCTTGGGTTCGACGGCCTGGAAGACGGCACGCACCTGGGCTTCGGTCATGCCTATCTTCACGCCCAGCAGGTCCCAGTCGGGCGAGGCAGCCGCCGGCAGCGACGCCATGGCCAGGGCGGCCGCGCACAGCGCGGCGGGCAAGGGCAACGTTCTCATGGCGTGCTCCGGGATGACAGCGATGCGCCATGCTCCCGCTGGGGCGTTACCGCAGCGTTACCGGCGCCCCGCCGCCTCGGTGATCAGGCCTTGAGGAAGTCGTGCTGGCCGCCCAGCCAGCGCTGCACCTGGGCGGCCGCCGCCTGCGGATGTTCAACCCAGCAGCGTGCCGCCAGCGCACGCGCCTGCGCCATCAGGGCTTCGTCCACGGCCGGGTCGGCAAAGCGCAGCAGCGCGTCGCCGCTCTGGCGCGCACCCATCATCTCGCCCGGCCCGCGTATGGCCAGGTCGCGGCGCGCAATCTCGAAGCCGTCGTTGGTTTCGGACAGCGCCCGCAAGCGGGCCTTGCCGGTGTCGGACAACGGCGGCGTGTACAGCAGCACACACACACTGGCCACCGCGCCGCGCCCCACGCGCCCGCGCAGCTGGTGCAGTTGCGCCAGGCCAAACCGTTCGGCGTGTTCGATGACCATCAGGCTGGCGTTGGGCACGTCCACACCCACCTCGATAACGGTGGTGGCCACCAGCACGGCCAGTTCACCGCTGCTGAAGCGCGCCATGACCTGGGCCTTCTCGGCCGGCTTCATGCGCCCGTGCAGCAGGCCCACCGCCACGCCGGGCAGGGCCGCACCCAGTTCGGCATGTGTGGCGGTGGCGTTCTGCAGATCCACATGTTCGCTCTCTTCCACCAGCGGGCACACCCAGTACACCTGCCGCCCACGCGCCACCTCGTCGTGGATGCGGGCGATGACCTGCGGGCGCTTGCCCTCGCTGAACACCCGCGTGGCCACCGGCGTGCGGCCGGGCGGCAGCTCGTCGATGGTGCTCACGTCCAGGTCGGCGTAGTAGCTCATGGCCAGCGTGCGCGGTATGGGCGTGGCGCTCATCATGAGGAGGTGAGGTTCGAGCTGCGGGCCGCCCGGCGCGGCGGCTTCCAGCTTCTCGCGCAGGGCCAGGCGCTGCGCCACGCCGAAGCGGTGCTGCTCGTCCACCACCGCCAGGCCCAGGCGCCGGAACTGCACGTCGGCTTCGATGACCGCATGCGTGCCCACCGCCAGCATGGCGCTGCCATCGGCCAGTCGCGCCAGCATCTCGCGCCGCGCACGGCCCTTGCGGCTGCCGCTGAACCAGGCCACCTGCACGCCCAGCGGCTGCAACCAGGTCACCAGCTTGCGGAAGTGCTGTTCGGCCAGGATCTCGGTGGGCGCCATCAGCGCGCACTGCCAGCCGGCGTCCATGGCCGTGGCCGCGGCCATCGCTGCCACCACGGTCTTGCCCGAGCCCACGTCGCCCTGCAGCAGCCGGTGCATGGGGCGGGGCTGCGCCAAGTCGGCCGCGATCTCCTGCACCACCCGCTGCTGGGCGCCGGTCAGCGCAAAGGGCAGCGCCGCCTGCAGCTGCTGCACCAGGCCGCCGGCCCGCGGGCGCAGGGCCGGCGCGGCGCCGCGCTGACGCTCTTCGCGGGCGCGCACCTGCGACAGCTGCTGCGCCAGCAGTTCATCAAACTTCAGCCGCTGCCAGGCCGGGTGGGCGGGATCGTGCAAGGCCTGCTCGGCCAGACCCGGCGCCGGGTGGTGCAAGGCCATCAAGGCCTCGCGCAACGTGGGCAAGCCCGCAGGCAGGGCTTCGTGTGGCAGCAGCTCGTGCAGCGGCGCACGGCCCAGCGCCGAGACCACGGCCTTGCGCAGATAGGCCTGCGGCAGGCCGGCCGAAGCCGGGTACACCGGCGTCAGCGCCGTGGGCATCGGCGTATCGGCCTGCACCACACGCCACTCGGGGTGCACCATCTCGCGCCCGAAGAAGCCCCCGCGCACCTCGCCGCGGGCCCGCACCAGCGCGCCCGTGGCCAATGTCTTGAGCTGCGAGGGGTAGAAGTGCAGCAGCCGCATCACCAGCTCGCCGCTGTCGTCCGCCAGGCGCACCACCAGCTGGCGGCGCGCGCGCTGCTCCACCCGTGCGTCGCGCACCACCCCTTGCACCTGCGCCGTCTCGCCGTCGCGCAGCGCGGCCATGGGCACCAGGCGTGTTTCGTCCACGTAGCGCATGGGCAGGTGCAAGGCCAGGTCGATGTCGCGCACCAGGCCCAGCTTGTGCAGGGCCCGCTGCGGGCCGGACAGCGCCCGCGGCTTGTCGGCAGCGGGCGGGCGCGGCACGGCAGGCGGCACAGACGGCACGGGGGCGGACATGGAACAATTCTGGCTCGGGAGAGTCCAGAGCCTGCCCCGGCACTGCGCCACCCCGCCTTCGCCCCCTTTTTGCGCGATGCACGAGTTCACCCCCGACGACTTCGACTACACGCTGCCGCCCGAGCTGATTGCGCAGCACCCGGCCGCCCAGCGCAGCGGCTCGCGCCTGCTGGACGGCACCGGCACGCTGCCGGCCGACCGCCGCTTCACCGAGCTGCCTTCGCTGCTGCGCGCCGGCGACCTGCTGGTGTTCAACGACACCCGCGTCATCAAGGCGCGGCTGCTGGGCGAAAAAAGCGGCACCGGCGGCGCCGTGGAAGCCCTGGTGGAACGTTTGCTGCCCGGCACCCCGGCGCGCGAGGTGTGGGCCCACCTGCGTGCCAGCAAGTCGCCGCGCCCGGGCACCACGCTGCGCTTTGCCGACGCCTTTGACGCCGAGGTGCTGGGCCGCGCCGGGCCGGAAGAGTCCCTGTTCCATCTGCGCTTCCCCGACGACCCGCTGGCGCTGCTGCAACAACACGGCCATGTGCCGCTGCCGCCTTACATCACGCACGACGACAGCGAAGACGACGAACGCCGCTACCAGACCGTGTTTGCCGAAAGGCCCGGCGCCGTGGCCGCACCCACCGCCGCGCTGCACTTCGACGACACGGTGCTCGCAGCGCTGGCCGCGCGCGGCGTGGCCACGGCGCGCGTGACGCTGCATGTGGGCGCCGGCACCTTCCAGCCCATGCGCGTGGCGCGCCTGGCCGAACACCGCATGCACAGCGAGTGGTACGAGGTACCGCAGGCCACCGCCGATGCCGTCAACGCCGCCCACGCTGCGGGCGGACGGGTGCTGGCAGTGGGCACCACCAGCTTGCGCGCGCTGGAGTCGGCCGCGCTGGCCCCCGGCGACGGCCCGCTGCAGGCTGCCCGCGGCGACACCGACTTGTTCGTGCGCCCGGGCTTTCAGTTCCGCGTGGTGGACCTGCTGCTGACCAACTTTCACCTGCCGCGCAGCACGCTGCTGGTGCTGGTGAGCGCGCTGGCCGGCCACGAGCATGTGCGCTCGCTGTACCGACACGCGGTGGAGTCGCGCTACCGCTTCTTCAGCTATGGCGATGCGATGCTGTTGAAGCGGGGGTGAGCCCGGGACCAGTCCTGGTGGGCATCACCACCACGGCGCGCGGCGAACAGCGGGTAGGCCGGCCTGCGCGCCGCCCGATATCGGTGCTCGGCCGGCCTACCCCCTGCTCGCCTTGGAGCGATCGCGGATCCCGGTACAAGAACCACCGGCGGTGAGAAGGCGGGTACCGGGCGGGCCCGGTGAGCACCGATATCGGGCGGCGCGCAGCCGGGCCTGCCCGGTGACCGCCCCGCGCCGCTGTCGCCGCACCGCCAACCGCCAACCGCCAACAATCAGCGGTCAGCCCACAATCCCACCCATGCTCCGCTTCGAACTGCTCAAGACCGAAGGCCCAGCGCGCCGCGGCACGCTCACGCTGAACCACGGCGTGGTGCAAACGCCCATCTTCATGCCGGTGGGCACCTACGGCACCGTCAAGGGCGTGATGCCGCGCGACCTGTTGGCGATGGGCGCGCAGATCATCCTGGGCAACACCTTCCACCTGTGGCTGCGCCCCGGCCTGGACGTGATGCAACAGTTCGGCGGCCTGCACGGCTTTGAACGCTGGGACAAGCCCATACTCACCGACAGCGGCGGCTTCCAGGTGTGGAGCCTAGGCAAGATGCGCAAGATCAGCGAAGAAGGTGTGCGCTTCGCCTCGCCCATCAACGGCGACAAGCTGTTTCTCACGCCCGAGGTCAGCATGCAGGTGCAGACCGTGCTGAACAGCGACATCGTCATGCAGTTCGACGAGTGCACGCCCTACGACACCGACGGCCACATCACCACCGAAAAGGAAGCCCAGGCTTCGATGGAGTTGAGCCTGCGCTGGGCCCGCCGCAGCCAGGGCGAGTTCCAGCGCCTGGGCAACCCCAACGCGCTGTTCGGCATCGTGCAGGGCGGCATGTTCGAGAACCTGCGCGAAGCGTCCGCCGCCGCGCTGGCCGAGCTGGACTTGCCCGGCTATGCGGTAGGCGGCGTCAGCGTGGGCGAGCCCAAGGACGACATGCGCCGCATCATGGCGCACACGCCACGCCTGCTGCCGGCGCACAAGCCGCGCTACCTGATGGGCGTGGGCACGCCGGAGGACCTGGTGGAAGGCGTGGCCAACGGCGTGGACATGTTCGACTGCGTGATGCCCACGCGCAACGCGCGCAACGGCCACATGTTCACACGCTTCGGGGACCTGAAGATACGCAACGCGCGCCACAAGAGCGACCCGCGGCCCCTGGACCCGACCTGCGGCTGCCACACCTGCACCAGCGGCTTCAGCCGCGCCTACCTGCACCACGTGGAACGCTGCGGCGAGATGATCGCGCCCATGCTGGCGTCCATACACAACCTGCACTACTACCTGAACCTGATGCAGGAAGTGCGCGACGCGCTGGACGCGAGGCGCTTCGAGGCGTTTCGCAAGCAGTTCCACGCCGACCGGCAGCGCGGGGTGGACGACGCGGGGTAAACAACGCGGGTTGAATGGCAGCGCTTGAAGGCGCGCGCTAGCGAAACTCCAGCGCCTCGGCCTTCTGCAACAAGGCCTCGAACGAGGCCACCACCGTCACGCCCGGTTCCTTGCGCACCTCGGCCGCGGCATCGGCCAGCGCAAAGCTGCGGTCGGCGGCGCGCAGCAGGCCCAGGTCGTTGAGGTTGTCGCCCACCGCCCAGGCGGTCTGCAGGCGCGGCTCGAAGGCATCGGCGCGAAAACGCCGCAGCACATGGCTCTTGCACAGGGGCGGGCCCTCGCCGCCTTCGTCGGGCTGGAAGGCCGGGTTCAGGCGCAGCTCGCCGTTGGCCACGTCGCCGTCGAACTGCAGCAGGTGGGCCAGCGCAAAGTCGGCAAAGATGCGCCGGCGCACGATGTCGGCCGCACCGAAGTAGCCGTCGCTGACGATGCCCACCATGAAGCCTTCGCGCCGCATGCGGTTGACGAAGGGGATGACGCCGTCGCGCAGCGGTATCTCGCGCGCCACGCGCTCGAACTGCCGGCGGTGCGTGAAGCGCAGCAGCGCGGCGATGCGCTCGGCGCGGCCTTCGGCGGGCTCGCCCAAGAGCTTGATCAGCGCCGCCTCCTGCCCGATGCTGCGCGCCAGCACCTGAGCAAAACGCTCGCGTATCAGCGTGCCGTCCAGCGACAGCAGCAACAGCCGGGTGCGGCCGCGGCGGCGCGTGAGCACCGTTTCCACGCCGGCCGCCGCCTGCCGCTGCGCCTCGAACATGGCGCCTATCTGTTCCACATGCAGCCGGCCGGCGCCGCGGGCGCGTTCGAAGATCACGCGCGCGATGTCGTTGGCCATCGCGCCCAGGTCCACCAGCGGCTGGCTGTCATGTTCCAGCGAGCCTATGTCCACCTCGGCCAGGCGTGCGCCCACGCGGTGGGCGTCTATCAGCAGGCCCACGTCCACGCCGTAGGCGTCTTCCAGCGTCAGCGACTGCAGCAGGCTGCGCCGCGCGGCGATGATGCCGCCCAGCGGCTGCGCGAAACGCGCCAGCTCGGGGAAGAACACCTTGAGCATGGGCTTGGCCGTGAGCTCGGTGACACGCCCGCCGCTGCGCCCGAAGCGCGCCTTGACGAAGTCGGCCTCGCCGGCCACCAGCGGCCGCGCCAGGTCCGACACGACACCGGGGCGCAGGCCGGCCAGGTCGCCGTCCAGAAACACCAGCAGCTCGTTGCGCGCCTGCAGCACGCCGTCCAGCATGGCCGCGCCCTTGCCCAGCATGCGCGCCGTCACCACGCGGGCGCCGGCCTGGGCGGCCAGGGCCGCGGTGTCGTCGGTGGAGCTGTTGTCCACCACGAGGACCTCATCGGTCATCGCATCGGCCAGCGCGTACTGCACCACCGAGGCGATGCGCTTGGCCTCGTTCAAGGCCGGGATGACCACGCTGGCGCGCGGCGCCACCGGCAGCACCAGCGGTACCGTGGGCGCCGCCGGCGGCTGTGCCACGGGCGGGGCGGCCGGTGCGGGCGCCGGTGCCTGGCCCGCCAGGCGGTCCAGCAGCGCACGCAGGCGCGCCACCAGTTCGGCGGCGCGCGAACGCGGCGGGTTGCCACGGCTGTCGTCGTCGGGCTTCATGTGGGCCAGCGGGCTGCGGGGCCGGCATTGTCGCCGCTGACGGCCCGGCTGCCGCGGGGCGCCGCCGAAGACATCAGCGCACCGGGTTCACCAGAACTGCCATTGCCCCGTGTGCACCACCCAGGCCGCCAGCATGCCGTTGCTGACGGCGTGGGCCACCACGGCGCTCCACAGGCGGCCGCTGCGCATGTACAGCCAGGCGTAGGCCAGGCCGGCGATGGCGGCGGCCAGCCACAGCGTGTGCACCAGCACGAACAGGAAGGTGGCCAGCACCAGCGCCTTGAGCCCCACCTGCGCCGGCGGCACGGCCTCGAACAGCGGGCTCTTGATCCAGCGCATCAGGAACGAGCGCCAGAACAGCTCTTCCATCACCGGCACCAGCAGCGCCGCGCCAGCGCTGCGCACCAGCAGCAGCGGCCAGTCCAGGCTGCCGTCGTCAAGCAGCGGCAGGAAGCTGGCGGTGGGCTCGCCCAGGGTCATCCACGGTGCGTCCAGGTAGATCCACAGCACGAACACCAGCGCGCCCACCGCCACCGCCAGCAGCAGCTCGCGCAGCGGCAGCCAGGTCTGGCGCGCCAGTTCACCGTAGTCGCGCCACCACCAGGCGATCAGCACCGCGGGCAGGCCGGCCTGCAAGGCGTACAGCCAGCGGGCGTCCAGGCCCCAGGAGCCGTCTTCCGGAACAAAGCCGCGCAGCGCCAGCACGACCATGAAAACGGCAAAAGGCGCCACACGCACGAAGGCGGCGCGGCGCATGCCAAAGATTTGAGGGGTTTGCATGGGGGCGCAAGCGTGCCACGTCTTGGCGACGGTACCGCTTCGGGTAAACGAAAGGCCGGCGTGGAGCCGGCCTTTTGAGACCCCGCTGGGGTCAGTCGGGGAGGTCTCAGCCGCCGCGGCGCCGGCGTACCCAGGCGCCGAGCATCACCGTGCCGCCCAGCATCAGTGCCCAGGAGCCGGGCTCGGGAACAGGCAGCACATCGCCATGGGCATAGGCATGGCTGCTGACGCGAATGCTCAGGTTGCCTTGCATGTCGAAGTTCGTCATGTTCAGGAACGAGGCTGCCACGGAACCCGCGCTGGCAACGGACATGTCAATCCAGCCCGAGCCGTAGTACCAGTCCCACTGGCTGTATGCATTCACACTGTGGTTGGCGCTGGAGTACTGCGTCCCGTCGCCTCCACTCGCCGAGGGCCCGGAAACGACGAGTTGCACAGCGGCTCCGGCGCCGTTGCCGGAGTGCTGCCACCAGTCGGAGTCGTAGTACACGCTGCCGCCGCCGACAGCGGACGCGCTGACGCTGGCCTGAGCACCAAAAACCGCTACCGTGTTGGCGCTCAGCAGAAAGGCCTGACTGCCATAGTTGCCGGGGACGTGGACGTAGCCATCGCTTTGAGCATTGGGCACGGAGCAGCTGTACCAGGAGCATGGCCCCGTCAAGCCGGACGGAGAGGTGGCCCAGGCTGTGGTGAACATCCCGACGGCCTCCGGCGTGCCGTTGCCTGTCAGGCCGGCCGTGGCTCCGGCGTAGGCGGTACCCGCGGCCACCGCCGCCGGTGCCCACGGCCCGGACGAGCCGGAGAACGATCGGCTGTGGGTCTCGCTGTAGGTGCCGTCGTAGTGGCTGCCGGTCGCGGAACCCATGTTGTCGCCGTAGCCATTTCCCAGGAACGTGATGTACGGGCTGATGCCGTCGCCAGGGTCCAGGTCGATCAGCAGGATGCCAAGGCCGGTCAGCGTGGCCGACGCCGAAGCCGTGCTGGCGGCCTGTGCGGCGGGCAACAGTGCCCAAGAAGCGGCCGCAACGGCGGCCGCCACGATGTTTCGTGTGCTCACGATCTCTCCCTGATGTGTTGACGCTGCCGACCCACCACCCGGCGCGTCGGCACGGCCAGTGTAGGGAGCGCATCAGAGACAAATCCAGTGCGGCAGCCCGGCGGCAACCCCTCTTTTGTGGACGAGCGCGCAGCGGCTAGAAACGCCGCCGCGTCAGCCCCCTGCCGACCGCTCCAGCACCCCGCTGGCGCCGTCGAACCCGCCCAGGCGCTGCGCCAGCCAGGGCAGCGCCGGTTGCAGCTCGGCGGCCAGCGTGTGCGGCGGGTTGACCACCAGCACGCTGCTGCCCAGCAGCCCGAAGCCGCGTGCGTCGGCGCGCGCCACCGTCAGGCGGGCATGCAGCCACGGACGGCGGGCCGCGGTGGCGGCAGCCTTCAGGCGCTGTGGCAGGCGTGCGGCCTCCAGCAGCTGCAGCTGGGGCATCCAGACGATGAGCGTGCCCTCGGGGAAGCGCTGCAGCACCTCGCGTGCCGCCGCCAGCGTGCGTGTGTAGTCGGTCTTGATCTCGTACGGCGGGTCTATGAGCACCAGGCCGCGCCGTGTGGGAGGCGGCAGCACCGACTTCAAGGCTGCGAAGCCGTCGCTCATGGCCACCTCCACGCCGGGCGTGCCGCCCAGGAAGGAGCGCAGGATCTTGTGGTCGGTGGGGTGCAGTTCGTACAGCCGCAACTGGTCTTGCGTGCGCTGCAGCAGCTGCGCCAGCCCCGGCGAACCGGGGTACTGGCTCAAGCCGCCGCCGGCGTTGAAGGCCTGCACCAGGCCCAGGTAGTCGGCCAGCGGGGGCGGCAGGTCGTCACGCCCCCACAGCGCCTGCACACCGCCAGCGGCCTCGGCGTTCTTGCGCGCCATGCTGCCCTTCAGCGCGTAGCCGCCGGCGCCGGCATGGGTGTCCACGTAGCGCCAGCCCTTGTCCTTGAGGTTCAGGTGGCGCAGCGCGCGCACCAGCACCAGGTGTTTGAGGACATCGGCGTGGTTGCCGGCATGGAAGGCGTGGCGGTAGGCGAGCACAGGCCGCACTGTGCCACGGCCCCGCCCGCGTCCTGGACGCAGGGCCTCACAAACGCTGCGCTATCGTCGCTGCGATGCCCTCGCCGCCACCGCCCCGCCTGCAGCACGCCGGCCGGCTGGCAGCGACGCTGGCGCTGGCCCTGGTGGCGGCGCTGAGCTTCCAGCACCTGGGCACGCCGCTGCCCTGGCTGATCGGCCCGCTGCTGAGCTGCGCGCTGCTCAGCGTGGCCGGGCTGCCGCTGGCCGCCTCCGGCCGCCTGCGCAACTTCGGCCTGTGGATGATCGGCACCGCGCTGGGGCTGTACTTCTCGCCGGCCGTGCTGGCGCTGTTGTGGACCATGGCGCCCACGCTGCTGGCCGGCATCGCCTGGGCGCTGGTGATGGGCTACGGCTTCTACCGCTTCCTGCGCCGCTTCGGCGGCGAGCGCGACGCCGCCACGGCCTTCTTCGCCGCCGCCATAGGCGGAGCTTCCGAGATGGCGGTGCTGGCCGAACGCCATGGCGGCCGCGTGGACCGGGTGGCCGCCGCGCACTCGCTGCGCGTGCTGCGGGTGGTGGTGCTGATTCCCTTTGCCTACCAGGCTGCCGGCATCCAGGGCCTGGACCCGGCCGTGCCCGCGGCCCAGGCCGTGCACTGGGGCGGCCTGGGCCTGCTGCTGGCCGCCGGCGCCGCCGGCATCGCCGTGCTGGGCTGGCTGGGCAGCGGCAACCCCTGGGTGCTGGGCGCGCTGGGCACCACGCTGGCCCTCAGCGGCGCCGGCATTGAGCTGTCGGCCCTGCCGCCGGCCCTGAGCAACGCCGGGCAGTTGTTCATAGGCGTGGCGCTGGGCACGCGCTTCACGCCGGAGTTCGCGCGCGCCGCCCCGCGCTGGCTGGCGGCGGTGGCCGTGGGCACGCTGGGCATGATCCTCACCAGTGCCGGTTTCGCCTGGGGCCTGGCGCAGCTGGCCGGCCTGCACCCGGCCACCGTGCTGCTGGGCACCAGCCCCGGCGGCATCGCCGAGATGTGCATCACCGCCAAGGTGCTGCAACTGGGCGTGCCGGTGGTCACGGCCTTTCACGTCACGCGGTATGTGGCGGTGTTGACGCTGACGGGGCCGCTGTTCCGGCTGCGGCAGGCGCGGGCAGCGGCAACCTAGGCGCCGCGCCGGCCCAGCCCATCGCGAGACCATGCAGGGCCAGTGCGCGAATGGCGCCGGCCAATGGCCGCCGCCAGGGACCTGGTCAAACCCTGCTAGGCTTCCGTGCAAACCCGCTGGGAGGCGTTTGATGGGAAGAGAACAGACCATACCGCAGGCCATGCGAGGCGCGGCTGCAGGACTTGTCGCGGTGCTGATGGCCGGCTGCGGCGGCGGCGGTGGCAACGAAGACCTGCAGGTCAGCTTCAGCTACTCCCACAGCTCGCAATTCGAGCTTCTGACCACCCCGGCGGGCCCGTCACTGACGGGGCTGCAAGGGCGTGCGCCGACATGCAATCTGATATCGGGCACGCTGCCCGCAGGCGTCCAGCTGGCGTCGGACTGCAGCTTCCAAGGCCAGGCCACCGTCACCGGCACCTTTGGCGGCACCGTGCGGCTGACGGTGAGCGGCTACCGCGGTGAGCTCCAGGCCAGCTACGGCTTTGAGGTCGTGGCGCCGCAACTGCTGGCCAGTGATCAACCCGACCATCTAGCGCTGACCATAGATCGGCCTCTGGGCGGCACGCCCACCACCTCGCTGGTGGCGCGTGTCATCTACTACAACCAGCGACAACCCGGCGACGAGGTCGAGCTGACGGTGACCCGGGGGGCGCTGCCCGCAGGTGTGTCGCTGCAGCTCGGCGAGTCCAGCCTGATCACCGCCGTCGGCACACCCACCGTGCTGGGCCGGTACGACATCGAGCTGGTCTTCGTGTTGCGCCGGTCGGGCCACACGGTGCAAACGGCGCCGCTGCCCTTGACGCTGGAAGTGGTGCAGCCGCCGCTGGAAGTCAGCTACGAGGGCTGTTGCGAACCCGAGCTGGGGGTCGCCCTGAGCTTTGTGCCCAGCAGCAGCTTTGTACCCGCAGCCGGCGCGAGCCTGCTCTACGAGCTCAGCTACGGAACCCTGCCTCCGGGGCTGACGCTGGACCCCGGCACCGGCGAGATCCACGGCATACCGGAATTGGAAGGCGAACACGGCACCGGCTTCACCATACGCACGACCATGGACACGCCGACCGGGTCGACCACGGTCGACAATGTGCTGTACCTCGTGCCGCGCGGTGTCTATGGCCTGTATCCGCGCTCCTCGCAAGGCTACAGCGCGATGTACAACGCAGGCACCGAGCCGCCGCTGCAGGTGCAGCACCGGGTCGACACCGGGGTGCCGTTCACCATAGCGCCGGGAACGCACCATGGCGCACGCGAAGGCGACGCCTACCGCTATGCGCTGGTGCCCAACCGCAACCACGGCGATCCGGTGCCTGATTGGGTGAGCATCGACCCGCTGACCGGCGTGATCTCCGGCACCAAGCCCGGTGCTTCCGCCTATGGCTCGTTCGAGGTGTTGATCACCGTCACGCGGGGCGGTGTGGACTACGAGGCGCGCCAGTACTGGACCATCAACTGACACTGCATCGAGTCGGCCGCCGACGAGGCGGCCGCCCACAACACGGCGGCTCGTTTTCCGACAAGCGAACACCGCCTGCGCCTAGGCACAGCATCGCCGACCGGCCGTAAGGTCGATCGGTGTCCCTGTCTCAGGCCGCACCGGCGGCCCGCGCCGCCATGAACATCTTCGAAGCCCTGCGCGACAGCCACGACCTGCAGCGCCGCCTGTGCCGCCGGCTCACACGCATCGATGCCGCCGCGCGCGAGCCGGTGTTCCTGCACCTCAAGGTCGAGCTGGAAGCCCACGCCGCGGCCGAGGAGCGCTTCCTGTACGTGCCCATGCTGATGACCAACCCGGGGCTCAGTGCCTCGCGGCATGCGCTGGGCGAACACCACGAGCTGGAAGAGCTGTGCGAGGAACTGAGCGTCACCAACAAACGCACCGCCAGCTGGCTGAAGAAGGCGCGTGAACTCAGCGAGCGCGTGCACCACCACCTGCACGAGGAAGAACGCAAGTTCTTCCAGCTGGCCGGCAAGCTGATCTCCGATCGCAGCAAGCTCACGCTGGGCCGGCGCTACCTCAAGGACCTGGTGCGCATGCGCCGGCACTACGCCCAGGCCTACGGCAGCCTGCGCGTCACGCGCGACGGCGACGTGGTCAGCGCCCCCGCCTGAGGTCGGCGGCCACGCCGGCGAGGTGCGCAGAACCTGCTGCACCGCAACAAGTCCGGCAACCGTTCACACCCGCGGCGCCGGGGCATCCCGGGCCCTCATGGGGCTATGCAAATCCTGCATACAGCCCTGCGGACCGGTGGTTACGAAGCGGTGACATTGGCCCACAATGGGCGCCCCGCGCGCCGCCGGCCCGCCCTGTTCCTCCCTGTGTTTCGGGCGGCTCGGCGATGGTGCTGCGGTCTTGGGCCAGCTGCTGCGCGGCCGCTGGCCCAAGACCGTTTTGCCATTGCCATGATTGGAGTTTCCATGAACCGTCCCGCACTCGAAGGCTTGCGCCTGAACGTGCCCGCCCACGTGCAGCACCAGGGCTTGATCGACTGGGTGGCGCAGATCGCCGCGCTCACCGAGGCCGCCGATGTGTACTGGTGCGACGGCAGCGACGCCGAGTACCAGCGCCTGACCGAGCAGCTGGTGGCCGCCGGCACGCTGATGAAGCTGAACCCGGCCAAGCGCCCCGGCAGCTTCCTGGCGCGCAGCGACCCGGGCGACGTGGCGCGCGTGGAAGACCGCACCTTCATCTGCAGCGCCCGCAAGGAAGACGCCGGCCCCACCAACCACTGGATGGCGCCGGCCGAGATGCGTGCCACGCTGCAGACCGGGCCCGAGGCCCTGTTCAAGGGCGCCATGAAGGGCCGCACCCTGTACGTGGTGCCCTTCAGCATGGGCCCGCTGGGCAGCCACATCGCACACATCGGCGTGGAGCTGACCGACAGCCCCTACGTCGTGATCAGCATGCGCACCATGACGCGCATGGGCCGCGGCGCGCTGGACGTGCTGGGCGCCGACGGCGAGTTTGTGCCCTGCGTGCACACCGTGGGCGCACCGCTGCAGCCGGGCCAGGCCGACGTGCCCTGGCCCTGCAACAAGACCAAGTACATCGTGCACTACCCCGAAACGCGCGAGATCTGGTCCTACGGCTCGGGCTACGGCGGCAACGCGCTGCTGGGCAAGAAGTGTTTTGCGCTGCGCATCGCCAGCACCATGGGCCGCGACCAGGGCTGGCTGGCCGAGCACATGCTGATCCTGGGCGTGACCAACCCGCAGGGCGAAAAGCGCCACATCGCCGCCGCCTTCCCCAGCGCCTGCGGCAAGACCAACTTCAGCATGCTGGTGCCGCCGGCCGGCTACAACGGCTGGAAGGTCACCACCATCGGTGACGACATCGCCTGGATCAAGCCCGGTGCCGACGGCCGCCTGTACGCCATCAACCCCGAGGCGGGTTATTTCGGCGTGGCCCCGGGTACCAACTACCACACCAACCCCAACTGCATGGATTCGCTGAAGGAAAACGTGGTGTTCACCAACGTGGCCCTCACCGATGACGGCGACGTGTGGTGGGAGGGCATGACCGACACCCCGCCGGCGCACCTGATCGACTGGCAGGGCCGCGACTGGACGCCGGCCATCGCCAAGGAAACCGGCGCCAAGGCCGCCCACCCCAACGCCCGCTTCACCGTGGCCGCCACCAACAACCCGGTGCTGGACCCGCAATGGGACGACGCCGCCGGCGTGCCCATAGACGCCTTCATCTTCGGCGGCCGCCGCAGCACCACGGTGCCGCTGGTCACCGAGGCGCGCACCTGGGCCGAGGGCGTGTACATGGCCGCCACCATGGGCAGCGAAACCACCGCCGCCGCCGCCGGCCAGCAGGGCGTGGTGCGCCGCGACCCGTTCGCCATGCTGCCCTTCATGGGCTACAACATGGCCCACTACTTCCAGCACTGGCTGGCGCTGGGCGAGCGCCTGGCGCAGACGGGCGCCAAGCTGCCCGGCATCTACTGCGTGAACTGGTTCCGCAAGGGCGCCGACGGCAAGTTCGTGTGGCCCGGCTACGGCGAGAACATGCGTGTGCTGGAGTGGATGCTGGGCCGCCTGGCCGGCACCGCCGGCGGCGCCGACAACGTGTTCGGCGTCAGCCCGCGTTTCGAGGACCTGCGCTGGGACGGCCTGGCCTTCACGCGCGAGCAGTTCAACAGCGTGATCGGCATCGACAAGGCCGCCTGGCAGCAGGAGCTGCAGCTGCACGCCGAGCTGTTCAAGCAGCTGGAGCAAGGCCTGCCGGCCGAGCTGCCGGCCACCAAGGCGCGCCTGGAAGAGCGCCTGGCCACGGCTTGAAGCCTGAACCGGCCCGGCACTGACCTGCTGGGCCGGCACGCGGTACGCCGCCGTACGGCGGGCATGATGACGGCATGAAGCTGCAGCTGCTGTCCGACCTGCACCTGGAAACCGAAACCTTCGACCCCGCGCCGGCCCCCGGTGCGGAGTACCTGGTGCTGGCCGGCGACATAGACGCCGGCTGGGCCGGTTACCGGCGCTTTGCCGGCTGGCCGGTGCCGGTGCTGGTAGTGGCCGGCAACCACGAGTTCGACGGGCGCGATCTGCACACCGCCTGGCCGCAGTTTCGGCGCTACATCACCGGCCTGGGGTTCACGCTGCTGCAGCGCGAAACGCACGCCGCCACCGCCGCTGATGGCCGCCGCGTGCGCTTCGTCGGCGCCACGCGCTGGAGCGACTTCGACCTGTTCGGCGCCGATGAACGCCCGCGCGCGCTGCGCGCCGCCGGCTACTTCCAGCGGGTGATGCAGGCCACGCGCGGCGGCGCCGTCTTCGACGCCCAGGCGGTGCGCGACGAAGGCCTGGCCTGTCGCGCCTTCCTGGCCCAGGCGCTGGCCGAGCCGGCCCAGGGGCGCTGGGACCGCACCGTGGTCGTCACCCACTTCGGCCCCAGCCTGCGCAGCGCCGACCCGCGTTTCGGCGCCCAGCCCAGCACCGCCAGCTTCTGCAACGCCGACGACGACCTGCTGCCGCTGGCCGACCTGTGGCTGCACGGCCACCTGCACTGCCGGCACGACTGGCGCACGCCACGTGCCGACGGCAGCCCCAGCAGCTTCACGCGCGTGGTGAGCAACGCCCGCGGCCTGGAAGACAAGGGCGAAACCGAAGGCTTCGACCCGCTGCTGACGGTGCATGTCTGACCCCGGTCAAGGCCCGCTGCCGCGCAGCGATGCGACACTTCAGCCCGGCAACCGACCCCGACCCCAGAAAGGACCCAAAAGATGAAGATCCTCGCCGCCGTCGATGGCAGCTCCTACACCAAGCGCATGCTGGCCTACCTGACGGCGCACGACGAGTGGCTGGGCCCGCAGCACCAGTACACCCTGGTGCACGTGGTGCCGGCGGTGCCGCCGCGCGCCGCCTCGGTGCTGGACAAGGCCACGCTCAAGGCCTACTACGAGGACACCGCCGAGAAGGTGTTCAAGCCCATTCGCAGCTTCTTCACCAAGCAGGGCCTGAAGGCCGACTTCGTGTTCAAGGTGGGCAACGCCGGCGAAGCGGTGGCCGACATGGCCAAGAAGGGCTCGTACGACCTGCTCATCCTGGGCTCGCACGGCCACAGCTCGCTGACCAACCTGGTCATGGGCTCGGTGGCCACCAAGGTGCTGGCGAACTGCAGCACCCCGACGCTGCTGGTGCGCTGAGCACCCGCCGGCCAGGCCGGGCGCTGCGGCCAGGTCTGGCCTGGCCGGTTCAGCGCCGGCGCCAGCCGGGGTAGCCGAATCCCGTGTCGCGCCCGCTGGGGGCTTCCGGCAGCGGCGCCTGCTCCATCAGGCTGAGGTCCAGCCCGAATGCGGTGCCCATGTCGGCCGGGTCTTCGGCGGGCGGCACCGGCTCGCTGCGCCAGGGGTGTAGCCAGCGGGGAGCACGCTCGTCGTTGTCCATCGCAACCTCGGAACCGGTGGGTGTGTGGGCCGGCAGGCGCTGTTCGCCTGGCCGGTACCGCCTGTCAACGGCGGTAACCGAGTGTGATGCGCCGGCCGTGCCAGCGCACGGCGGCCGACCACGGCGCACGTGCAGCCCGTCACGCGCGGCGCCGGCTCACTAGAATCGCCGCCCCGCCTTCCGGCCCCAGCCCACGCCGGCCGCCTTGCGCCGGCCGGCCCACCATGCCCCACGCACCCTCTGATGGCCGCGTCGCCATCGACTTCGGCACTTCCAATTCCGCCGTCGCGCTGCCCGACGGGACCGGCGGGGTGCGCCTGGTGGCGCTGGAAGACGGCCTGCCGACCATGCCCACCGCCGTCTTCTACCGGGCCGACACCCCGGCGCACCAGCGCCTGCCCGACGCGCTGTACGGCCGCGCTGCCGTGGCCGCCTACGTGCAAGGGCACGAAGGGCGGCTGATGCGGTCCATGAAGAGCATCCTGGGCTCTTCCTTGCTGTCACAGTCCACCGACCTGGGCGGCGGGCGCTCACTTCGGTACAGCGATGTGGTGGCCGGTTATCTGCGCGAGCTGTGTCGCCGCGCCGAGGCCGCCGCCGGCGGCCCCTTGACGCGCCTGGTGCTGGGCCGGCCGGTGTTTTTTGTGGACGACGACCCGGCGCGCGATGCCGCGGCCCAGCAGGCCTTGCGCGAAGCCGCCGAGGCCGTGGGCTTTGCCGAGGTGCAGTTCCAGTACGAACCCATTGCCGCGGCGCTGGACCACGAGTCGCAGGCCACGCAGGAGCAGCTGGTGCTGGTGGCCGACATAGGCGGCGGCACCTCGGACTTTTCGCTGGTGCGCGTGGGGCCGGCGCGCCGCGGCCGCGCCGACCGGCGCGACGACATCCTGGCGGCGCACGGCGTGCACGTGGCCGGCACCGATTTCGACCGCCACGTGGCGCTGGCCGCCATCCTGCCGCTGGCGGGCTACCGCGCGCAACGCCCGGCCCGCCCCGGCGAAACCCCGCGCGAAGTGCCCAGCGGCGTGTACCACGACCTGGCCACCTGGCACCTGATCAACACCGTCTACGCGCCGGCACGCCTGGCCGAGCTGCGCGCCATGCGCGGCTGGTACGCCGACCCCCGCCACCACGCGCGGTTGATGAAGGTGCTGGAGCAGCGGCTGGGCCACGCGCTGGCCGCGGCGGCGGAACAGGCCAAGATCGCGGTGGCCACCGACGGCCAGGCCGGCATCGCACTGGACGAGCTGGAGCGCGGCCTGCAGGCAACGTTGACCGGCACGCAGGCGGCGCAGGCCCTGGAAGCCGACCTGCAGCGCATCGTGCAGGCGGCGCAGGAGACGGTGCAACGCGCCGGCGTGGCGCCCGAGGCGGTGGACATCATCTACTTCACCGGCGGCTCCACCGGGCTGGCAACGCTGGTGCAGCGCATTGCCGAGCCGTTTCCGCGTGCGCAGCGCCGGCATGGCGAGCGTTTTGCCAGCGTGGTGCAAGGCCTGGGGCTGCATGCCCTGGCCCTGTGGCCAGACGATCGGCCGGACGATCGGCCGGACGATCAGCCAAACGATCAGCCAAACGATAGGCCGGGCGGTCCGGCGGCCGACCAGCGCGGCTGAACGGGCAGGCTCAGCGCGGCCTTCGGGCCCGCGCCGGCGGCCCCGGGCGGCGCGGTCGGCGTTCGGTCAGGGGCCGGCTGATGTCGGCGATCAGCATCACCGCGCGCACCAGGTCCTGCACCGCCTCGTCCAGGTCCGGCGGCGGCTCTATGGTGTCGATCTCGGCCCGCAAGGCGTCGTCGATTTCCAGCTCGTCGGCGTCGAAGTGCAGGTACAGCAGGGCCAGCGGCTCGCGCAGCGCCGGGCCGTCCAGCGCATCCAGCGCCGGGAAGGCGTCCATGGCGGCGGCAAACCCGGCCACCCAGGGCCGCAGCACGGCCGCCGGCTCTTCGTCTTCATCCTCGGGAAACAACCAGGGGTCGAACCACTGCCGGCGCGTGATGGCGCGCTCCAGCTCGGCGTGCCGCCGCTTCACCAGCGCGTGCAACAGGGCCAGGTCGAGGCCGGCCGGCGCGGCCTGGCCTTCCACGTCGTGCACCCAGGGCAGCCAGGCGCCCATGACCACCGGGCGCGGCTGCAACAACACGCCGCACAGGTAGCCGTCCAGCGACGACAGGTCCGGCGGCTGCAGCGGGTCGGGCAGGGCCGCGAGCAAGTCGCCCAGTTGCGCGATGTCGTCGTCGTTCAGTGCGGGCAGGGCTTGAGGGTGGTCGGACAAGAGGCGTCCTTTGCTGACGCTGGGGCAGTGGGCGGTGAGCAGCGGGTGGCGCTGCAGGGGTACTGCATTGTGCTTGTTGGCCTGCCAGAGACGCGGGAAGGTGGTCCCGATACCGCAGCGCAGGGCGGTCATCGGGCAGGCCCGGCTGCGCGCCGCCCGATATCGGTGCTCACCGGGCCTGCCCGACACCCGCCTTGTATGCGTGGCTGTTCTCGTTCAAAGACCAGTGATCGGTCCACGGCGAGCAGGGGGTAGGCCGGCCGAGCACCGATATCGGGCGGCGCGCAGGCCGGCCTGCCCCCTGCTCACCGCGCGCCACAGCTGTCCACGCAGCCGACACCCCCGCCGTCTGGCTAGACTGGCAGCTTCGCGCGGCCCGCCGCCACGCAGGAGAACCCCCATGGCGCAAGCCTTCGCCGACCCTTCCGAGGTGGGCCACTGGATCGCCGGCCGGCGCGACGCCGGCCGAGGCACCCGCACCCAGCCCGTCTACAACCCCAGCACCGGCGCCGTGGCGCGCACGCTGCGCCTGGCCGATGCCGTGGACGTGCACGCCGCAGTGGCCGCGGCCAAGGCCGCACAAGGCGCCTGGGGCGAACTGCCGCCGCTGCGCCGCGCGCGCGTGCTCAACAAGTTTCTCGCACTGCTCAACCAGCACCGCGACCGCCTGGCCGCCATGATCACCGCCGAACACGGCAAGGTGTTTGCCGACGCGCAGGGCGAAGTCACGCGCGGTATAGAGATCGTGGAGTTCGCCTGCGGCGTGCCGCAGCTACTCAAAGGCGGCTACACCGACCAGGTGTCCACCGGCATAGACAACTGGACGCTGCGCCAGCCGCTGGGTGTGGTGGCCGGCATCACGCCCTTCAACTTCCCGTGCATGGTGCCCTGCTGGATGTTCCCGGTGGCCCTAGCCTGCGGCAACGCCTTTGTGCTCAAGCCCAGCGAGCGCGACCCCAGTGCCAGCCTGCTGATGGCCCAGCTGCTGCAGGAAGCCGGCCTGCCCGACGGCGTGTTCAACGTGGTGCAGGGCGACAAGACGGCGGTGGACGCGCTGCTGCAGCACCCGGATGTGGCCGCCGTCAGCTTTGTGGGCAGCACGCCCATCGCGCAGACCATCTACGAGACCGGCGCCCACCACGGCAAGCGGGTGCAGGCGCTGGGCGGCGCCAAGAACCACCTGGTGGTGATGCCCGACGCCGACCTGGAGCAGGCGGTGGACGCGCTGATAGGCAGCGCCTACGGCTCGGCCGGCGAACGCTGCATGGCCATCAGCGTGGCGGTGCTGGTGGGCGATGTGGCCGACCGCATCCTGCCGCGGCTGGCCGAGCGCACGCTGGCGCTGAAGGTGGGCGACGGCCTGCGGCCCGAGGTGGAGATGGGCCCGGTCATCACCGCCCAGGCGCGCGACCGCATCGAGGGCTACATCGCGCTGGGCGTGGAAGAAGGCGCCACGCTGGTGGTGGACGGCCGCGGCCTCACGGTGAAGGGCCATGAACAGGGCTTCTTCACCGGCGGCACGCTGTTCGACCACGTGCGGCCCGAGATGCGCATCTACCGCGAGGAGATCTTCGGCCCGGTGCTGGCCTGCGTGCGCGTGCCCGACCTGGGCGCCGCGCTGCAACTGGTCAACGAACACGAGTACGGCAACGGCGTGGCCTGCTTCACCGCCGACGGCGGCGTGGCGCGCGAGTTTGCGCGGCGTGTGCAGGCCGGCATGGTGGGCATCAACGTGCCCATTCCGGTGCCCATGGCCTGGCACGGCTTCGGCGGCTGGAAGAAGAGCCTGTTCGGCGACATGCACGCCTACGGCGAAGAAGGCGTGCGCTTCTACACAAAACAAAAGAGCGTGATGCAGCGCTGGCCCGACGGCGCTTCCAAGGGTGCCGAGTTCACGATGCCGACCTCCAAATAGGCCCACACACAAGGCGCTGCCGGGCCGCGGCCGGGCAGCCTGCACGGTGCGGCGCTCCCGGCGCGGCCACAGCCGCCGCCGGCCCTCAACTGCGCCGCCTGCCGGCCGATGTCCCTTGGGCTGCAGCCTCGTTCGCCCGGCCTTGAACGCCCCCCACCCCGCCGCCCCCGCCCTGGACCGCCTGTCGGTCTGCCTGGCCCTGGCCGACCCGGCCGGCCCCGGCCTGCCCGCGGCGGCGGTCGAGGCGGCGCGCGAGGCCCTGGCCCTGGCCGCTGCCCTGGGCCGCGCGGACGACCAGGGCCGTGCCGGCGCCTGGCTGTGCACCCACCTGTTTCGCCTGGGCCACTTTCCGGCCGTGCTGCGCGAAGCGCAGCAGGCATTGCCGCTGCTGCAGGCCGCCGCGCTGGCGCCGCTGCGCCATGAAACGCTGCGCACCGTCACGCTGTCGGCCTGCGAGGTGGGCAGCTTCGACGTGGCATTGGACGCCGCCAACGAACTGCTGCTGTTGACGGCGGCCAGCGGCGAGAGCGGCCCGTCGCTGACCGCCGCATTTGCGCTGGCGGTGTGCCTGGAGCGCATGGGCGACGCCTGGCAGGCGGTGCGCGTGCTGTCGCAGGCGCTGAACGCCCACGGCCACGACGCGCCGGACGTGCCGCTGATGATCGCGCTCAACGCCATGTGCGCGGTGTCCATAGGCGAAGTGCACCGGCTGACCGACGCCTCGCCCGAAGCCGAGGTGCAGCAGGCGCTGCAGCGCGCCCGCGACGCCGGCGAACGGGCACGGCGCCTGCTGGAGCGGCTGAACGACCCGGGCTACGAAGTGGCCATCCTGGGCAACCTGGGCGAAGTGCTGCTGCTGCAGGGCGAAACGGGGCCCGCCGGCGACCTGCTGGCCCAGGCGCAGTCCATTGCGCAGCAGCGGCGGCTGGGCGCCTACGGTTGGCGCGTGCGCTGCACCCTCAGCGCCTGGCTGCTGGCCTGCGGCCGCGCCGATGAAGCGCTGGCCCAGGCCGATGCGCTGCTGGCCGAGATGGGCCAGGCCGGCGACAACCTGCCGCAGCAAACCCTGATACGCGCCCGCCACGCCGCGTACCGCGCCTGCCGCGCGCTGGGCCGGCCGGACCAGGCGCTGGCGCACTTCGAGGTGGTGGAACGGCTGGAGCGCCGGCGCGCCACCTTGCAGCTGCGCGTGCAGTCGCAGTTGTTCGTCACGCGCAGCGAGGCGCAGCGCGCGCAGTGGCAGGCCGAGCAGGCCCGCCGCGACGCCGAACGCCACCGCGAACGCGCCGTGGAGCTGGCTGCCAGCGCCGAGAGCGACCCGCTGACCGGGCTGGGCAACCGCCGCCACCTGGACCGCCGCTGTGCCGAACTGCTGCTGCGGGCCGAGCAAGAACACCAGCCGCTGGCCCTGGCGCTGATAGACATAGACCGCTTCAAACAGATCAACGACACCCACGGCCATGCCGCAGGCGACGAAGTGCTGGTGAGCCTGGCCAGGCTGCTGCGCGAGAACATGCGCGAGCACGACGTACTGGTGCGCCACGGCGGTGAAGAGTTTGTGGTCGTGCTGCCGGGCATGCCCATGGCGCGCGCCGCGGAAGTCTGTGAACGGCTGCGCGAGCGCATCACCAGCCACGACTGGAGCGCCGTCCTGGCCGGCGGCCTGCGCCTGACCGTCAGCATAGGCCTGGCCTCGCCGCCGCCCTTCGAGATGGCCGCGCTGATGCAGCTGGCCGACGAGGCCTTGTACCGCGCCAAGCGCAGCGGGCGCGACCGGTTGTGCATGGCTTGATGGCTGGACGGCCCGCGGTCGGCACACCGCGCGGCGGCCGCCTGGGGCCCCTTGAGCCGCTAACGAGGCCATAACGCCCGGCGGGCTACCGTGTTGCAACCCAACACGGAGTGCCCCCCCATGAAGCCTGTCTTCCCTGCGCTGACCCTGTGCGCCACCCTGGCGCTCGCCGCCACCCCCGCCGCCGCCGCGCCCGTCACCACCAGCTTTGACGGTGTGGTGAACGGCTACTGGTCGCTGCCCATCCTGGAGGACGACTTCCCGCTGGGCACTGCTGTGCAGTACAGCTTTGACTTCGACGACGCCTTCCGCCATGTGCCGGTCGCCGACCTGCAACTGGGCATGACGCAGGCCATCAGCGGCTGGATGCGCATAGGCAGCGTGGACATCACGCTGCACACCCTGCGGCTGAGCTCTTTCGGCTACAACGCCGGCAACCCCAACGGCGTCAGCCACTACGGCTTCCGCGTCAACGGCGACGGGCCGGACACCGACGACGGCGAACCCTTCTCCGGCCTGTGGATAGGCATGAGTTGGGACGCACGCGCGGCCTACGGCCTGCCGCTGGTCAGCTACGGCCACCTCAACGGCTTCGTGGTCGACAACGGCTACCTGGTGCTCAACGGCCCGACCACCTTCGTCGAGCACGCGACGGTGCCGCTGCCGTCGACGCTGGCGTTGACGCTGCCGCTGCTGGGCGTGGCGGCGGGGCTGCGCCGCCGCCACCGCTGAGCGCACCGGCAAACGCCCGGTACACCCCTTGGCATGCCGGCCCCCTGGAACCTGGGGGGCCGGCATGCCGCTGCGCCTGCACAATGGGCCCACCAAGCTGGCGAGCGGGTTCGGGGAGGGCCTGCCCGTGACGCAAGCAAGTCACGGAGAGGGTTGGCATGTGCTTCGCTGGGTGGCGCGCGACCGCGCTGATGGGCTGGCTCGTCACGGCCGTGGCAACGGTCTGGGCTGCGGGGGACCCCGCGGGCACTGCCGACACCGCCTTGCCACGGGTGGCCATCGCCGCGCCGGCCGGCTGGGTGCAGCCGCTGACGGCCCCGGCATCGGCAGACGTGCCGTCCAGCGCAGGCGTGCAGTACCTGCTGCTGGACGAGCAGGTGCAGACGACTCCCGCACGGTCGCACTACCGGCACCTGGTGATGCGTGTGACGGACGCGCCGGGCCTGCAGGAAGCGGCCCGGGTGTCTGCCAGCTACAACCCCCGGCATGAACAGCTGACGCTGCACCACATTCGCGTGCACCGCGACGGCCTGGTGTTGCAGCGGCTGGCGCGCGAGCGTGTGCTGCTGCTGCGGCGCGAGCGTGAGCTGGAGCGCCGCATGCTGGACGGCTCGGTGGATGCCCATGTGGACATCGACGACCTGCGCGTGGGCGATGTCGTCGACTACGCCTACACGGTCACCGGCACGCACCCGGTGTTCGGCAACGAACGTTTCGGCCATGCTTCGCTGCAATGGTCCACGCCGGTGGCGCACCAGCGCTACCGGCTGCTGTGGCCGGCCGGGCGTGCGCTGGCGCTGAAGCAGGTCAACGGCGCGCCGGAACCGCAGCGCCGCCTGCTGGGCAGCACGGAAGAGCTGGTGTGGGAGCTTCGCCAACTGCCAGGCCTGGCGGTGGAATCCGACGCCCCCAGCTGGTACAGCCCCTATGCGGCGCTCACCTGGAGCAGCTACCGCGACTGGGCTGCGGTGGCGAACTGGGCACACCGCCTTTATCAGCCCCCGGCCGCAGACCGTCTGGGCACGGCGCTTCAGCACGAGATACGGGCCATTGCGGCAGCCCACGCCACACCTCGCGAGCGCGCACAAGCCGTGCTGCGTTTCGTGCAGGGCCAGATCCGCTACCTGGCCGTCGACCTGGGCACCCATTCGCACCAGCCGCACCCCCCGGACCTGGTGCTGGCACGCCGCTTCGGCGACTGCAAGGACAAGACGCTGCTGATGATCACCATGCTGCAGGCCCTGGGCATCGAAGCCCATGCCGCGCTGGTGCACACGCGCAGCGGCCAGGCCTTGCCCCAACGGCTGCCGTCGCCCGGCTGGTTCGACCATGTGATCGTGCAGCTGCGCATCGACGGCCAGACCTGGTGGCTGGACCCGACACAGTCTCTGCAACCCAGCACCTTGAACCTGGTGTACCAGCCGGACTTCGGCCACGCGCTGCTGCTGGCGCCGGACACGCAGGCGCTGGTCCCCATGACCGCCGCGATGCGCATCAACCGGCGCCTGGTCACGCGGGCCATAGACGCCAGCCAGGGCCCAGGCCAGCCGGCGCGGTTGACGGTGACTTCCGTGATGGAAGGCGCCGCCGCGGAGCGCACACGCGATCAGCTGGCGCAGTCGCCGCTGGAGGAGCTGGGGAAACGCTACCTGAACTACTACGCCGCGGACTACCCCGGCCTGCAGCAGGCGGCGGCGCTGGAAGTGACCGACGAGCCCGCGTCGAACCGGCTCACGACGCGGGAGCACTACCTCATCAACACGTTCTGGGAGGTGCCGGAAGGCACGGGCCGGGCACAGACCTCGCTTTACTCGCCCGAGGTACGCGACCAACTGCAGGCACCTCGCGAGACGCGCCGCGCGGCACCCTTGGCGGTGAGCCACCCGGTGGAGATCGTGGTCACCACCGAGTTGCAGCTGCACCAGCCGTGGACGGGCCAGACCGCCGATGTGAGCGTGCGCGACGCGGCTTTCGAGTTCCACGGCACGGTGAGCTGGCCCACGCCGCAGCAGATGGTCGTGACCGACCGCTACCGCTCGATGGCAAACCACGTGCCGGCGGCGGACATGGACGAGCACCTGGCCCGCCTGGCCGACGCCCGGCGCCAACTGGGCTACGGCCTGGCCGGCGCGGTACTGGTGACCGCAGCGCTGGGCCTGCTGGCCATGCTGTACACCGCCTGGCGGCTGTACGCCTGGGACCCGACGCCGGTCACCGCGGGTGGCGCTGGCCAGGCCGCGGGGCCGCAAGGCCTGGGTGGCTGGCTGGTCCTGGCCTTGCTCACGCTGCTGGTGGGCCTGTACCGTCTGGGCCGGGCCTTGCAGGACGCCTGGCCGGTCTACGCGGCCGAAAGCTGGGCCCGGCTCACGACGCCCGGGGGCGCCGCATACCACGCGCTGTGGGCGCCGGCGCTGTACGTCGAGCTGCTGCTGTACATGGCGCAGATCTTGTACATCCTGCTGCTGGTGCTGCTGTTCTTCCAGCGCCGCAGCAGCCTGCCGCGCCTGTGGATCGCCGGGCTGGTCGTGTTCCCGTTGCTGTGGGGCCTGTCGACCTGGCTGGGGCTGTCCATCCCCGCGGTTCGGCAGGAGACCAACACCGCGGACACGATCAAGGAGTTCCTCCGGGCTGCGGCGACGGCGCTGGTCTGGGGCCTCTACTTCCTGCGCTCGGCGCGGGTGCGCGCCACGTTCACACGCAGGCGCCGGCACGGCCCGCCCGCAGCGGTGACACCCGCTGCCGCCAGCGCTGCGCCCGTAACCAGCTGAGGGTTCGGCGCCGCCGTTCGAACCGGTTCTGGCCCCCAGGCCGAACCGGCATCAGCCGCCTATCACCCCCCCGTCCTCGCGCCGCACCACCACCGTGGCGCTGCGCGGCCGGCCGCTGGCACGGTGCTCGGGCCAGGACGAGTACTTCTGCGGCGCGGCCGGGTCGTTGCGGTCGCCCGGCGCTTCGCCCGGGTGCTGCACGTTGATGAACATCGTGCGGCCGTCGGGCGTCCATGCGGCGCCGGTGATCTCGCAGCCCACCGGCCCGGTCAGGAAGCGCCGCATCTCGCCGGTGGCCAGGTCGCAGGCCAGCATGGCGTTGTTGCCCAGGCGCTGGAACTCGCCGTTGTTCAGGCTGCGGTTGCCTATGTCGGTCTGCACCCACAACAGGCCTTGCGGGTCGAAGGCCAGGCCGTCGGGGCAGGCAAAGGCGTCGCCTTGCACATTGCCCTGCGCCTCGGGCCTTTCGTTGGCCGGGTCGCCGGCCAGCACCAGGTGGTTCCACTCGAAGGCCTGGCCGTCGAAGTCGCCGTCTTCGCGCCAGCGGATGATGTGGCCGTGCGTGTTGCGCTCGCGCGGGTTGGCCGCGTCGGTGCCCGGCCGGCCGGGTTGGCCGCGGGCGCTGTTGTTGGTCAGCGTGCAGTAGACCCAGCGGCTGCGTTCGTCTATGGCCAGCCATTCCGGGCGGTCCATCTTGGTGCCGCCCAGCAGGTCGGCGGCCTGGCGGGTCTTGATGACCACCTCGCCCTGGTCGGCAAACCCCGCCGCGGCGGTCAGCGGGCCCTGGCCTTGCACCATGGGCAGCCAGCGGCCGCGGCCGTCGGCGTCAAACCGCGCCACGTACAGCGTACCGTGGTCCAGCAGCGTGGCATTCGCCTGGGCCTTGGACACCCCGGCGCCGCCGGGTTGCATGCGGTCGCGGCTGACAAACTTGTAGATGTACTCGAAGGCCGCGTCTTCGCCGCTGTACACCACCGCGCGGCCGTCCTGCGTCAGGGCCACCCAGGCGCCCTCGTGCGCCGCACGGCCCAGCGCCGTGCGCTTGACCGGCGTGCTGGCCGGGTCCAGCGGGTCCACCTCCACCACCCAGCCGTGGCGGTTGGGTTCGTGGGGGTGGCGCACGGTGTCGAAGCGCGGGTCGTGTTCCACCCAGCGGTACCAGCGGGTCTTGCGTATGCCCCAGCGGCGCTCGTGGGCCGTGGGCTGGTCGGACGGAAAGAAGTAGTCGCGCCAGTTCTCCTCGCCCGACAGGTAGGTGCCCCAGGGGGTGCGGCCGGCGGCGCAGTTGTTGAAGGTGCCCAGCACGGTGCGGCCTTCGGGGTCGTCGGCGGTGCGCATCAGCACATGGCCGGCGGCAGGGCCGCCCACGGCAAACGGCGTGTTGGCGGTGAGGCGGCGTGCGTAGGGCGACGGGCGCACCATCTGCCAGCGGCCGTCGGCCAGCTGCTCTATCTCTATCACCGCGATGCCGTGCGCGGCCTGGCTCTTGGCCACCTTCTCCGCTGTCCAGGGCTGCATGCCGCCCACGTGCAGCAGCATGTCGTCGGTGTACTCGTGGTTCATCACCAGCAGGCCGCGCCGGTTGCCGCCGGCGCCGTCTTCCAGCGGGTAGTAGTGCATGCCGTCGTGATGCATGCCCATCTGCAAGGCCTGCTCGGCCGCGGTGTTGGAGGCGTCCTCGCGCCAGGCCGGCATGGCCCCGGCGACGCCCACCGGCTCGCCCCAGGGCGCCAACACCTGGGCGCGGTAGCCGGGCGGCACCACGACACGGTCCTGGGCACTGGGCGGCACGCTGGTGAAGCCCAGCCGCGGTGTCGCCACCCGCGATGCAGCGGGTGCGCCGGCACAGCCGCCCAGCGGCGCCAGGGCAGCGGCCAGGGCCAGCCCGCCGCCCACCAGCAGCCAGCGGCGGGCAGGGTCGGACACCTGGTGGATGCTGGGGTTGGAGGACGGGTTGCTGTCCTCCATGGTCGAAAAGTCCTTGGCCATGGGCCAAGGCTACCTGCTTTGCAGCCGGGCTCCGGTTGACGGGCAGCCAGGCCGGGCCTGGGCCGCCGACGCGCCAAGCCGGCCAGCGGCTCCCGTGTTCCAGGGGGGTGGACTACACACTTTTGACGAGGCCCGGCCCGCAGGGCGCTTGCAACCATGCGGACCAGCGCCCGAACGGTGCGAGGCCCTGGGCGCCACCGTCTCGGGCGTCGCCCGCAAGCGCCTGACCACCATCGGAGGACCTCTCATGAAAAAGTACTTGTTCGCCCTGGGCGCTGTGGCCCTGTCGGCGCCCGTCGCCGCTCTCACGGTGCACACCGAGCTGTTCATCACGGCACCCACCCAACTGAACAGCTTTGAAGGCTTGGGTCCGGTGACCCCGGCAGACGGCGTGAGCAGCCACAGCGAAGACGGCATCCACGTCGAGTACGTGGGTGAGATCTATGGCGGCGGCATCACCTCCCAATCAGCCTGGGCGCCGGCCATAGACGGCAGCTACAGCTGGTACCCGGAGGCTGGCGGCAGCGGTTACACCCGCATCACCTTCGAGGCCGCCGACGCGATCCAGTTTCTGGCGCTCAGCGGTTGGTCGACCGAAGTGAGCCTGGGTTACACCGTGCTGCTCGATGATGTGGAGATCGCCAGCGGCGAGATTGCCAGTCTCAGTTCTTCACATGCGGGTGAGTGGCGGCCATTCGGCTTCTCTGGTGCGGCTTTCAACGAGGTCCGGCTGTGGAGCGGCGGCATGCACGACGCGGCCGGCTTTGACGCCATTGCCATCGGCGCCGTGCCCGAGCCCGCGGGCTGGGCGCTGATGGCCGCCGGGCTGGCCCTGGTAGGCCTGCGCTTGCGCCGGCGGCCCCAGCCCATCTGAAGCAGCACGGCAGCGCCGTGCCGCGGGCGGGCACCGCCGGCCTGCCCGCTACAGCTTCTCGGTCTCACCCGCCTTGGGCTGCCAGCGCATCAGCCGCCTTTCCACCTTGCCCACGGCGGCGTCCAGCACCAGCGCAAAGGCTGTCAGCACCAGGATGCCGGCCATCACGGTGTTGATGTCGAACATGCCTTCAGCCTGCAGGATGAGGTAACCCACGCCCTGGCTGGAGCCCAGGTACTCGCCCACCACCGCGCCCACGAAGGCCAGGCCCACGCTGGTGTGCAGGCTGCTGAACACCCAGCTGGTGGCGCTGGGCAGGTACACGTGGCGCAGCAGCTGCTTGCCGTTGGCGCCCAGCATGCGCGCATTGGCCAGCACCACGGGGCTGACTTCCTTCACGCCCTGGTAGACGTTGAAGAAGACGATGAAGAACACCAGCGTCACGCCCAGGGCGACCTTGGAGCCTATGCCCAGGCCGAACCACACCGCGAAGATGGGCGCCAGGATGATGCGCGGCATGCTGTTGAGCGCCTTGATGTAGGGCTCCAGGATGGCGCTGGCCATGGGGCTGAGCGCCAGCCACAGCCCGCACAACAGGCCCATCACCGAGCCTATGCCGAAGGCGAGCAGCGTTTCGATCAGCGTCACCCACAGGTGGCGGTAGATGTCGGCCTCGACGACAAACCAGTTCCAGATGCGGCTGAAGATCTTCAGCGGCTCGCCGAAGAAAAACGCCGCCTGGCGGTCGTTCTCGAACATGAACGGCGGGATCAGGCCCGGCTTGGTCATCAGGTGCCAGAACAGGAACACGGCGACCAGCAGCGCAATCTGCCACAAGCGGATGTTGCGAGGGTTGGGCTTGAACATCGGGATCACGCCGCCTTGTTGAGTTGCTGGGCGTAGCCCTTGAGCACTTCGTCGCGCAGCTGCGCCCAGATGGCGGCGTGCAGCTCTATGAAGCGCGGTGTGGTCTTGATCTCGGCCACGTCGCGCGGGCGCGGGATGTCGATGTTGAACTCGCCGATCAGGCGCGAGCCGGGGCCGGCGCTCATGATGAGCACGCGGTCGCTCATGGCGATGGCCTCGTCCAGGTCGTGGGTGATGAACAGCACCGCCTTCTTCTTCGCGGCCCAGATGTCCAGCACCTCGTTTTCCATCAGCTGGCGGGTCTGGATGTCCAGCGCGGAAAACGGCTCGTCCATCAGGATGATGTCCGGGTCCAGCGCCAGCGTCTGCGCCAGCGAGGTGCGCTTGCGCATGCCGCCGGAAAGCTGGTGCGGGTAGCGGTCGCCGAAACCGCCCAGGCCCACGCGCTTGAGCCAGTGTTCGGCCTGCTCGCGCGCTTCGGCGGGCGGTACGCCGCGGAACTCCAGGCCTGCCATCACGTTGCCGGCGGCGGTGCGCCAGGGCATCAGGCTCTCGGCCTGGAACATGTAGCCGGCGCGGGTGTTGATGCCCGCCAGCGGCTGGCCGAACACCTGCACGCCGCCGGTGCTGGGCTGCAGCAGCCCGGCGGCCACGTTCAGCAGCGTGCTCTTGCCGCAGCCCGTGGGGCCTACGACGGAGACAAACTCGCCGGCGGCCACGGTGAGTGTCACGTCGCGCACGGCGGTGTAGCGCTGGCCGGGGTCGTCCTTGCTGACGAAGGTGCAGGCGATGTCCTGCAACTGCAATGCGGCTTGGTCCATCAGGTTCATCAAGGCTGCGGCAGGGCCGCAGGGTCGGTGGGTGGGGTTGGAGAAACAGGGCTGCCGCCGCCGCGGGTGAGGCGGCCTATCAGCCACAACACCGCGATGATGGCGGCGGCGCCGACCGCCTGCTGGGCGGTGCCGAGGTGGTGCGCGTGCCACAGGAACACGCTGGTGGCGGCCAGCACCAGCGCGAACAGCGCCGCGGCGGCCCAGGCCTGGGCGGCGCTGATGTGCGGCTCCCAGCGCTGCACGCCGGCCAGGTCGAAGGCCGGTTTGGGACAACGCGCCGCCACGTCGGCCGGCCGCCAGCCCGGAGGCATGATCCACACGCGCAGCTTGTCGCCCCAGCGGCGGGCCTGCCGGCTGTCGCTGGCCAGCTCGCGGTAGACCTGCACATTGGCCCACAGCGGGTCGTGGCTGCGCAGCGGCGAGCGTGTGCCGTAGACGCAGGGCTCGGCGTCATGCTCCGGCTCGAAGGTGCCGAACAGGCGGTCCCACACGATGAAGATGCCGCCGTAGTTCTTGTCCACGTAGCGTTCGTTCACCGCGTGGTGCACGCGGTGGTTGGAAGGTGCACAGAACCAGCGGTCGAACCAGCCCAGGCGGCCTATCTGCTGCGTGTGCACCCAGTACTGGTACAGCAGGTCGATCAGCGCCACCACCGCAAACACCGTGGGCGGCACGCCGGCCACCGCCATGGGCAGGTAGAAGACCCAGCCGAACAGGAAGCCGCTGCTGGTTTGCCGCAGTGCGGTGGAAAGGTTGTAGTCCTCGCTCTGGTGGTGCACCGCATGCGCCGCCCACAACACCGCCACGCGGTGGCCGGCGCGATGGTGCCAGTAGTAGCAGAAGTCGTAGAACACCAGCGCAAACAGCCACACCCAGGGCGACGCCGCCGGCAGCTCCCACAGCGCCACCACCTGGAACACCGCGGTGTAGATGCCCACGCGCAGCAGGCGCCCGAACAGGCCGGTGACCTGGCTCATGACGCCCAGGCCTATGCTGGCCAGGGCGTCGCCCAGCCGGTAGGTGTTGCGCCCGCGGGCCGCGCCGACGCCAAACTCCAGCACGATCAGCGCCAGGAACACCGGCGTGGCCAGCACGATGATCTGGGGGCCGGTCATCGTGCGGCCGTGTTCAGCCCTTGGGGTACTTGGCGTTGGCGCGTTTCACGAAGTCGTTCGTGTACACGGCCGCCAGGTCCAGCTTGGCCGCGGCGATCTCGCGGTCTATGCTGGCCAGCGCGCGGTAGGCGGTGTCCGGGCCCTTCTCGGGGAAGCTGCCGTCGGGCGACAACGCCCCCTTGGCGGCCAGGAAGGCGTCGATGTACACCGCGCGGTCGCCCAGCAGAAAGGCCTCGGGCACGTTGGTGATGATGTCGCTGGGCCCGGCCTGCTGAATCCACTTGTTGGCGCGCACGATGGCGTTGGCCATGGCCTGCACCGTGTTCGGATGGCGGTCTATGAAGCTCTGCGGCGCATACAGGCAGCCGGCGGGCATGGGGCCGCCGAAGACGTTGTCGGCCTCGGCCACGATGCGCGTGTCGCTGACGATCTTCAGGTCGCCCGAGCGCTGCAGCAGCGTGATCACCGGGTCCAGGTTGCTGATGGCGTCGATCTGGCCGGAGCGCATGGCGGCCACGGCGCCGTTGGCGGCGCCCACGCCGATGATGGACACGTCGCTGGGCCGCAGGCCCACCTTGGCCAGCGCAAAGTTCACCATCACGTTGGTGCTGGAGCCCGGCGCGGTGACGCCTATCTTCTTGCCCTTCAGGTCGGCCACGGTCTTGAAGCTGGCCATGGTCTTGGGGTTCACGCCCAGCACGATCTGCGGCGCGCGGCCCTGCAGCGCAAAGGCGCGCATGCGCTGGCCCTTGTGCTGCATGTTCACCGTGTGCTCGAAGGCGCCGCTGACCACGTCGGCGCTGCCGCCCACCACCGCCTGCAGCGCACGCGCGCCGCCGGCGAAGTCCACGATGGTGAGATCCAGGCCTTCGTCCTTGAAGTACCCGCGCTGCTCGGCAATGGTCAGCGGCAGGTAGTACAGCAGGTTCTTGCCGCCCACCGCGATGGTGGCCCTGGCCTTTTCAAGCGCCTGCGCGCGCAGCAGCGAAGGGGCGGCCAGCAGCGCGGCGCTGCCCATGGCCAGTACGTGGCGTCTTTGCATGTCCTGTCTCCTGGTAGGTGGGTGTTTGCGGGGCGGCCCGCCATGTCAACCTGCGCACTCTAGCCCAGGCGGCACCGCCCTAACATCGGGGAATGAACGCTGGCCCCCCACCCCCGCCCCGAACGCTGCTGGTCACCGGCGGCAGCCGCGGCATTGGCGCCGCCACCGCGCGCCTGGCCGCGGCCCGCGGCTGGGACGTGGCCATCAACTACACCCGCGACAGCGCCGCCGCCGAGGCGGTGGCGGGCGAGGTGCGCGCCGCCGGCCGGCGCGCGCTGCTGCTGCAGGCCGACGTGGCCGACGAGGCCCAGGTGCTGGCCATGTTCCAGGCGCTGGACGCCGCCTGGGGCCGCGCCGGCGAAGGCGGCGGGCTGGGCGGCCTGGTCAACAACGCCGGCGTGGTGGATGCGGCGCAGCGGGTGGACGAGATGAGCGCGGCACGGGTGCAGCGCATCTTTGCCATCAACGTCTTCGGCAGCATCTGGTGCGCGCGCGAGGCGGTGCGCCGCATGAGCACCCGCCACGGCGGGCGCGGCGGCGCCATCGTCAACCTGTCGTCGGTGGCGGCCACGCTGGGCTCGCCGGGCCAGTACGTGGACTACGCCGCGGCCAAGGGCGCGATCGACGTGTTCACGCTAGGCCTGGCGCGGGAGGTAGCGGCCGAGGGCGTGCGCGTGAACGCGGTGCGCCCCGGGGTGATAGACACCGACATCCACGCCAGCGGCGGCCAGCCCGACCGCGCGGCGCGCCTGGCGCCGCAGATTCCCATGCAGCGCCCGGGCAGCGCTGGCGAAATCGCCGAGGCGGTGCTGTGGCTGCTGTCGCCCGGTGCGGCCTACACCACCGGGGCCTTGCTGGACGTGACCGGCGGGCGCTGAACCCGCCGGCTGCGCCGGGCCGTTCAGCCCAGCCCGGCGTAGCCCTGCAGCTGCTGCAGCAGCGCTTGCGCTGCGCTGCGCTGGGCGCCGTCGGCCACCGTGCCGTACACGTCCAGCAGCAGGCTGGCGTTGTCGGCCACGCTGCGCCACTTGCCCAGGGCGTTGACGCGGCGGTGCAGCTCCAGGAAGCGCCGGGCCAGGTCGGGCTGCTGGTCGGCCAGCGTGTGGGCCGCCAGCGCCTGCAGCAAGTCCAGCTCGATCAGCCCGGCGTAGGCCCAGAAGTCGGGGTCGTTCTGCGCCTTGTCCTGCAGCGCCTTGTTCAGCCGGGCCAGGTCGTCCGGCGCCGGGTGGAAGGTCTTGCGGCCTTCGGCCAGCGCCAGCACCACCTGCAAGGTCACGCGGTTGGTCACCGGGTAGTGCAGCTCGCTGCTGGCCGCCGCTTCGGCCAGGCGCTCGGCCTGCGTGTAGTCGGCGATGGCGGCCTTCAGCGCGGCCAGCACGTCGGCGCGCCGGCCGTGCTGGTGGTGCAGCATGGCCAGGCGCTTGTGGGCCGAGCCGCACAGGCTGTGCCGCTCCACCGTGGGCAGCATCGCGGCCAGGCCGCGCAGGGCATCACGCGCGCGTTCGATCTCGGCGCGCGCCGCCTGCACCGCCGCGGCGGCGACCGGCGGCTTGCCCAGCCGCGCCCAGGCCTGGCGCACGCGCAGGTTGCCCAGTTGCTCCTGCGCCCGCATGGACGCGCTGGCATCGGCCGCCGCCACGGCGCGTTCGTACCAGGCGATGGCCAGGTCGGCGGCGCCGGCGTCGGCATAGGCCAGGCCGAAGGCCTCGGCCACCGCCCCCATGTGGCCCCAGCGCGGCGCAAAGCGCCGCTCGAGTTCGCCCACCTTGGCGCACTGCACGGCCGGGTTGGCGTTCATCCAGCGTGAGCGCACGGCCTGCTCCTCCAGCGCCAGCGCCAGGCCCAGGGCCGAGGCGATGCCGTCGAACTCATCACCCTCTTCGCTGCTGCCAAACACCGGGTCCTTGGGACCGCGCCGGTAGGTCCAGTTGGGGTCGCCGTAGGCCTGGTAGGCGGCCCAGGTGTTGCTGTCGCGGTAGCGCTCCCAGGTGGCCCTGCGTGCCGTGGCCACGGCGTCTATGAAGGGGCGGCGTGCCAGGATCTCGCGGTAGAAGGTTTCGGCGAACAGCTGCGCCGGCTCGTCTTCCACCGCCCAGCCGGCGGCGATGACGCAGCGCACGCCTATGGCGATCAGCTCGTTGGCCACGCCCATCGCAAACTCGGCGCGGCTGAACAGGGTCTTGTCCGAACTTTTCCGGGGCGCGGCTTCGGCACCTGTCGGCCCCATCTGACCCAGGTGGCAGCAGTTGACGAACACCAGCTCGGGCACCGTGCGCATGGCGCGTATCTCGTCCGGCCCCAGCACCGTGTTCTCGGACAGCACCACGCCGCCCTGGACGACGACCTCGTTGCGCTCGTCGTACTCCACGGCCACGCCGTGCCCGGCGATGTGCACCATGCGGTAGCGGCGGGCGAACAGCCGGTTGATGATGGTGGCGGCGTCGTTGTGATCGGCCAGCAGCTCCACGCGCTCGGCGCCCAGGCCGCCGCGCTCTATCAGCGCCCGGTGCACGGCCAGCGCCTCGTGGCGCGCGGCAGGCAGGGGCACGAACTCGCCGTTGGGGTCGTCGATCAGCGGCTCGCCTATCACCAGCACCGCGTCGGTGGCGCGGGCGTCCTGCACCTGCTGGCGGTACTCGGTCTGCTGCAGCTTGCGCAGCAGGCGTGTGCGTATGGCCCAGGGCGGCTCTTCGCTGCGCGTGCCGTCGCCGTCTTCCGGGCGGCCGTCCAGCAGCTCCCAGGGGATGGCGGCGGTGCGCTGGTCCAGCTCCAGCAGCATGCGGCTGCTGCCGCCCAGGAAAGGCTCCACCTCCAGCGGCACCAGCAGGTGGAACAGCGTGCGGCCCAGCTGCGGGTCGCGGTTGGCATCGTTGCTGGCGCGCTTGATGAGCGCGCTGCGCAGCGCGCCCTGGGTGCTTTGGGCACGCACCTCGGTGCGCGCGCGGCGGGTGCCTATGCGGTAGTGGATGACGTCCTTGTCGCCGCCCAGCGCGGCGACCAGGTCGTAGTCGGTGCCGCGGTAGCCGCTGTCCATCTGGCGCCGCAGCGGGCCTATGCCGCTGGCGATCTCGTCTTCTACCTCGTACTGGCCGGGCGCCGACTCGGCCAGCACCTTCAGCCCGTTCCAGGCGTCGCTGGCGCGTTCCAGGTACAGCTCCACCAGCACCAGGCGGGTGACCCGCGGCCAGGGCCGCTGGTTCACCGTGGACAGCCGCCGGTTGGCTTCGCGCACGCCGGCAGCGATGGCCCGCGCCGCGTCGCTGGCGCTGATGCTGGTGCCGCCGCTGCCCATCAGCGTGGCGTTGAGTTCCACCTCGCCGGCGGACAAGCCGGCGGCCGGCGTCACGTCGCCCGTCTCGGCCAGGCGCTGCACCCAGGCGATGACGGCCTGGCGCACCGACCGCGTGAGCTCGCCCTCCTTGAGCTTGCCCTCCTCGCCCAGACCCACCACCACCACCATGGCCGGCTGCGGCGCGCGCCAGGGGTTCTCGGCGTTGGCCTTGGCGTTGCGGAAGATCTGGTGGCTGCCTATGCCGTCGGGGTACAGGCCGGCGTCCAGCGAATCCTGCATCTGGCCGCCCACCAGGCGGTTGACCACCGCCTCGCTGCCGGTGAGCGAGAGCGAGCGCTGGTGGCCCACCATCAGCGTGTTGCGCACGAAGCTCAGGTTGCCGTTGAGCACGCGCACCTGCAGCGGCGGCATCTGGTCGCTGGGCTGCTCCGGCGCCGGTGGCGCCGCCACCAGGAACACCTCGCGTTCGTCCAGCGCCATGCGCGGCGGCTGCCCGCTGCGTGAAGGGCGGCTGCGCACCAGCGCCGCCGGTGCGGTGGCCGCCGCCGCGCCGGCGGCACTGCGCTGGGCCCCTGCGGGCGCCCCCAGCAGCGGCAGGCGCGCGGTATCGCCTTGCGCCAGCAGCTCCACATAGGCGTCGAAGGCGCGCTTCACGTCGGGCAGGCTGCCGTGCTCGGCATCCAGCGTCCAGGTCTGCACGCCCGGCAGCTGGGCGCTGGCCAGCGTGACCCGGCCGTCGCCGCCATCGGGCGTGTTGAGGTAGACCAGGCCGCGGTCGGTCCACTCGTAACCGCAGGGCGTGAACGAGGCCCGCCCCACCACCAGCAGCACCTTGGAAGCATGCGCCTGCCAGGCGCTGCCGGGCTGACGTTGGGCATCCAGCCGTTCGCGCAAGGCCTTGGCCTGGTCCAGCACCGTCTGGGTGGGGACGCCCCATTCGTAGGCCGACAGCAAGGTTTCGCCGGCGTAGTGGTGCCACCAGTTGGCCTGCTGCACGGTGGCCAGGTCGCGGTCGGCCAGCTCGCGCCAGGTGGCGTGGCGGTCCAGCGCCAGCTGCGGGTTCAGCAGGCCGTCCTGCAACTGCAGGAACCCGGGCATCTCGGCCATCAGCTGGCGCGCGCGGTGGTCCATGAACGGCGACCCCAGCGCCGCCAGCGTGTTGCCGAAGGTGTCGTCGCCGGACAGCACCTGCATGGGCGCCCAGGAGCCGCCATTGGGCGTGCCCAGCATCAGAATGCGGGCGCCGGGCCGCTGCATCAGGCGCTCGAACACCGCCGGCTGCTCCAGCTGCATCACGCGCGCCACCAGGCCGCCCATGCTGTGCGCCAGCAGGCGCACCGGCTGGCCGCTGGCGCGGCGCAGCTGCAGCTCGCGGTCGACGGCAGCGGCCAGGCGCCGCGCTTCCTGCTCTATGGGCCGGCGCCAGTCGAAGGCGAACTCGTGCACCTCGTGCGTGGCCGCCAGGTGCCGGGCCAGGTCGTCGTAGATCAGGCTCACGGGCCCGTCGGGCTGCACCTGTTCGTCGCCCGGCTGGTAGGCCAGGCGCTTCAAGCCCCCCAGCAGGCGCAGGCCCAGCCAGATGCGCTTGTCGCCCACCTTCAGGTTGCTGCCCAGGATGCCCGGCAGCACAAACACCGCCGGGCGCGCCGCGGCTTCGGAGGCGCTGCGCGCCACGCGCTGGGCGCGCAGCCCGGTGCTGCTGTCGCCGCGCGCCGACTGCGGGCCTATCTCCTGGAAGCCGGCCGGCTGCGGCAGCGTCAGCGCCTCCACCAGGGCGCGGGCGGTGGTTTCGTTTTCGAAGTAGCGGAAGTGGTTGACCCGGCCGCCGCGGTCCAGCAGGAAGCTGGCGCCGCCCTGGCGCGGCGTGCCGGCGTACATGGAGCGGGTCTGCACGACGATGTCGTTGTCGGTCCAGTAGTAGGCGTCGGCCAGCAGGGTCTTGACCCAGCTGGTGACCGAGTCGCCCTGGATGTCGCCGGCCACCACGCGCAGGTCGCCGGGCACCTCGTCCTGCGGGCTGTTGAGCCAGGCCACCAGCGGTGCGTCGGGCATCATGGCCGCCAGGCCCGGGATCTGCCCCGGGTCGGCGCGCCGGCGCGCCACCTCGGCGAGAAAGTCCACCAGCGCCGGCACCACGTTCAGGCCCACGGCCTGCAGCGACCAGCGCAGCACCGACAGGTAGGCGTCCAGGCGCTTGCTGGCCAGCAGCGTGCCGCGCGCCGGGCAGGCCACGCGCACCACACGCTCCACGCTGATGCGCTTGGCCTTCACCGCCGCAGCCAGCGCCTGCAGCTCGGCGCGCTGCGGCCGGTAGGCCGCGCTGTCGAAGAAGGCCAGGTCGTCGGCGTTCAGCTCGCCACGCTGGCCGGCCACGCGCACCAGCACCTCGGCCACCAGGCCGCCGCGCGAGTGCGTGGCCAGGTGCAGGCGCGCCCCGGCGGGCAGCGCATCCACCAGCGTCTGCGCGTTGGCGATGGGGCTGGCGCCCAGCGTGGGGTGGTCCAGCGCATACACACGCTGGCCGTAGGCGCTAAACAGCGCCTGCACGCGCTCGCGATGAAAGGTCCACAGCTTGCCGAAGGTACTGACCGTCTCGACAAAGGTGCCGTGCACCAGCACCAGCAGCGGCTCGTTGTGTGCAGGCAAGGGCTGGTCTATCTTGAGCCCGCTGCCCTTCAGCGGCTGCAGTGACTCCGGCGACAGGCGGTACAGCCCGGCCTCGACCTGCGCGTCCAGCTGCTGCACCACGACGCTGGCGGTGGCCTTGGCCGCGGCGGTCTTGCTCAGCCCGGTCAACACCTTGAAGGAAGACAGCAGCACCTTGCCCAGGAAGCCGCGGGTGCGCGTGGGCGCCGCCTGCTCCAGCCCCTGCCAGCGCAGTTCGGCCACAACGGGCACTTCACTCGGCACCTCGGTCGCTTGTTCAGCGCCGGCCCGGGCGCTGCGCGTGGTGCTGCTCTGGCCCAGCATCAGGTCGCGCGCGCTTTCCGGGTGCAGCAGCAGCTCGGGGCCGTCGGCGATCTGCAGCACCACCACGTCCTCGCCCGGCACCGCCTGCACACGCACCGGCTCGCCGCCGGCACGCAGCGTGCCCAGCCGCACCGCGTCCTTCACCTGCCCGGGCAGCAGCTGGTCGGTGGACGCCGCCGTGCCGCTGCGCGTGGCCAGGCGCTGGCCCGGGATGACGAAGGTGATGGCGGCGGGGCGGCGGCTGTCGGCCATGCGGGTCTCCTCTTCTTGCCTGTCGGTGCTTGCCTATGCTGCCGGCCTCTGCAAGCCCGACGCAACGGGCGAGCATCGGCGCAAAGCGCCGCAGCGACAAGCCACCCGGAAGGACGATCTAGGGGTAGGCCGCCGGGCCGCCCTGCTCAGCGCTGCACGACCAGCGAGGCGATGCCCTGGGCCTCGCGCAGCCGCGCGGCGGCGCTTTCGGCCTCGTCGCGGCTGTCGAAGGGCCCGCCGTGCACACGGTACAAGGCCGCTTCCTGCGCGATGCGCACCGCCGGCAGCACGCCGGCGCTGCCGGCCTGCAGACGTTGCTGCAGCACCTGCGCGCCGTCGCGCTGGCGGAAGGCGCCCAGCTGCAGCCACCAGCGGCCGGTGCCGGCAAGCGCGCGGTCGTCCGGCGCGGCCGGGCCGGGGCCTTGTGCGCCCTGCGGTTCGGCGGCAGTGGTCGCATCAGCGGCCGGCCACGACCCGCGGCGTATGTCGTCATGCGTCAACCGCTGCACCTGCACCGGGGCCGGGTTGCCCAGCACGCCCAGCTTCAGCGCCGCGGCGTAGCTCAGGTCGATCACGCGCCCCGCCACGAAGGGCCCGCGGTCGTTGACCCGCACGATGATGGCGCGCCCGTTGGCCGGGTTCAACACCCGCGCGTAGCTGGGGATGGGCATGGTGCGGTGCGCCGCCGTCATCGCGTACATGTCGTAGATCTCGCCGCTGGACGTGGGCCGGCCGTGGTACTTGCGTCCGTACCAGGTGGCCAGGCCTTGTTCGGCCATGGCGCGGTCGTCGGTGACGGGCACGTAGCGCTGCCCGAAGGCCTGGTAGGGGCGGTTGGGCCCGCCCACGCGCAGCGGCTCCACGCGCGGCACCGCGTCGGGCCGCGAGGCCAGGTCGCGCGGTGGGCTGCTGGGCGGGCCGTCGCGGTCGGCCGGCGGGCTGCTGGCGCAGCCGGCCAGCAAGGCGGCCACGGCCCCCAGCCAGCCGGCCCTGTGCCAGGCCCGCGCAGGGTGGGCAGGGGGGCGATGAAGAGCGGGCGCGGTCATGGCGGCGAGTGTCTCAGCGACATCCCCGCGGCACAAAGTACCCGTTGCGCGCGGGGGTCACGCCAAGCCGGCCTGGCGCGCGGCATCCGCCAGGGCGCGGTTCAGCGGCACGCCGGCGATGAAGCTGGCTTGGAACTCGGCCGGCACGTCGGCCGCCAGGCGGTCCTGCAGCCACTGCCAGCCGCGGCGCAGGCTCTCCAGTGCCGCGGCTTCGCGCCCGGCCGCCAGGCGTGCGCGGTAGGCCACCCAGGCCGTCTCGACAGGCCAGCCGGTCCACAGATCGGTGTGTGGCGCGCTGGCCAGCGCGGCGTCGGCCACGGCGGCGGCACGCCGCGGGCGGCCGGCCAGCAGCAGCGCTTCGGCCTGCGCCGTGAGGGCACTGCGCACCAGGTGCCAGTGGTGCACCGCCTCGGCCGCCTGGGCCACCGCCTGCGCCTCGCGCGCCGCGGCGGCAGGCGCCAGCGCGCGGGCCCGCCACAGCTGGTGGCGCAGCCGCTCCACGTGCAAAGACCGTTCGCGGTGCCGCTCGCAGGCCTGCCAGCAGGGCTCGGCGTCCAGGCCCAGCAGCTCGCGCGTCACCGCCTGTTGCAGGTGCCAGGCCAGCCGCAGTATGGGCATCAACTCGTTCTCGGAGATGGCCTGCAGCGCCTGCAAGGCCAGGTCCGGCCGGCCCAGGTGCAGGTACACGCCGCTGAGCGACAGCTCGACCTCGGCGCCGCTGGCTTCGCCGCGCCTTTGCAGGTAGCGCTTCATGGCCGCGTGCAGTTGCAGCGATTCGCCGAAACGCCCCAGGTACAGCGTCAGCGCGGCACGTTCGGACTCGGCATGCCGGCCTTCCTCCAGCCCGGTGCGTACGGCCAGGCCGGCGATGGCCATGGCGTTGCCCAGCGCATCGTCAAAGCGACCGCAGCGCAGGTAGGCGGCGGTCATGGTGCAGCGGTGCCGGTACTCCAGCGCCACGTCGCCGCAGCGGCGCGACAGCGCCACGGCGCGCTCGTAGTGCTGCGCACTGCGCGCCGGCTGCCCCGCCCCCAGCCAGGTGGAGCCCAGCGCGGCCTCGGCCTGCGAGGCGGCTTCGGCGTCTTCACCGCCAACGAGGGCCGCCATGGCCTGCAGCTGCGGCAGCAGCTCGGCCGAGCGGCCGGCGCGGTGGTAGGCGCTGGCGATCAGCGGCAGCGCCCGCGCCAGCAACGCGCGGTCCGTGGCGGCCAGCGCCGCACCGGTCGGCCACGGTGCAGCCTCGATCTCTGCGCAGGCCTGGTCGAACTCGCGCCGGCCCAGACGTTCAACGGCCGTGCAGGCGGCCAGCAGCAGGCGTTCGCCGTCGCTGCAGGCGTGAGCACGCAGGCCTTGCAGCGCGGCCACTGTGGTCTCGGGGTCGGCATGGCGCGTTTGCTCCTGCTGTCGCCAGCACTCGAACCAGCAGGCGAAGGCGCGTGCCGGCGCGGCCTGGTCGGCCCACTGCGCGGCCGCTTCGGCCCACAAGGCGCTGCTCTGCGCGGCCAGCGGCGATTCACGCGCGGCCTGCACCAGGTGCGGGACGGCGCCCTGGGCATCACCCCCCGCCTGCAGCAGGCGCGCAACGCGCAGCGCCGGGCCGCTGCCGGCCTGAACCAGGCAATTCGCCACGGCCAGGCTCAGCTGCGCTTGTTCGGCCGGCGCCAGGCTGGCCAGCAATGTCTCGCGCAACTGGTCATGGGCAAACGCCTGCTCGTGCACGATGCCGGCGGCGCGCGCCTCGTCCAGCAGCGCGGCAGCCCCGTCCAGCAGCGTGGCCGGTGCCGCGTCGCCGGCCACGGCCATGCGCCGCAGCAGCTCCCGGGCCGGCGGCGACAGCGTGGCGATGCGGTCCTGCAGGTGCTGCGCCAGCGACTGCCGCAGCAGCGCGGTGATGCCGTCGTCCAGAGACCGCGCATCGCGCCGCCAGGCGGCCTTGAGCAGTTCCAGCAAGGCCGCCGGCCGGCCCTGGCTGTGGGCGATGAGCCCGGCCTGTGCCGCCTCGGCCAGCGGCGGCAGGCCCAGCGAGACCACCAGCTGCGCCAGCGTGGGGGTGTCCAGCGGCGGCAGGCTCAGCGTCTCAAAGCGTTCGCGCAGCGGCTGCAACCACGGCGCATGGTCTTCTTCGCGGGCCGCCAGCACCAGGGCCGCGGGCGGCTCTTCCGTAGACGCCGCCGCAGTGTGCTGGTCCAGCAGCGCGGCCACCAGGGCCAGGCTGTCGTCGTCGGCAAACTGCAGGTCGTCGATGACCAGCGCCGCGCGCGGTGAAGGCCCGCTGCGCAGGCCCGCGGCCACGAGGGCCAGGAAACGCTGCAGCTCCGGCCCCGCGGCCAGCCCGGGCTGCTGGTCGCTGCCGGGTTCCGCCAGGCGCATGCAGTGCAGCCGCGGCTCTTCGTCCATGGCCTGCCAGCGCCCGGCCCAGCGCGCCTGCAGCCAGCGCCGCGCCGCGGCAAAGGGCAGCGTGCGGTCGTCGGCCCGCGTGGGCAGGGGCGTGACGTTCAAGGCGGTGCAGGCCTCGGCCAGCAGCCGCGTCTTGCCCAGGCCCGAGGCGCCGGCCACCCACAGACACTGCCCTTGCGCCAGCACCTGTTGCACACGCGCCAGGGCAGCGTCGCGGCCCACCAGGCGCGGCGGCCGCATCAGCGTGGGCGGCAGGCGTTGCTGCGTGGGCAGCGGCCCCGGGCCGGGCGCCGGCGCGCCGGGGCGGTGTGAAGCCTCCTGGATGCGCTGCCCCAGCGCCAGCGTGAGCGCCGAAGGCGCCACGCCGAAACTGCGGCGCAGCATTTCGCGGCAGCGGTCAAAGGCCTCCAGCGCCAGCCCGGTGTCGCCGCGCAGGTAGTACACCTCCATCAGCAGACGCAAGGCTTCTTCGCTGTCGGCATCGGCAGCCACCAGGGCGCCGGCGGCATCCAGCGCGCTGTCCAGGTCGCCGGCCTCCATGGCGGCCACGGCACGCTCGCGGGCCGCCGTGCCCAGGGTCTGCCGGGCGCGCTGGCGCTGGGCCTGCAGCCAGGTGTCGAATTCCGGGCAGTCGTCGTAGTCGAAGGCGGCCAGCAGCGCGGCTTCGCCAACGCCCGGCGGGTGGATGTGCACGGCCTCGCCCAGGCGCAGCAGCTGGGCCTGATCCACAACCAGCGCCGGGTGGCTGCGGCGCAGGCGCGACAGGCGCTGGCGCAGGTTGCTGCGCGCCAGGCGGTCGTCACCCCCGGGCCACAACAGGCCGGCGACCCGGTTGCGCGGCGCCGGGCCGGTGAGCGCCAGCCAGGCCAGCAGGCCGGCGTCCTTGCGCTCCAGGCGGCGCTCGCCGGCCTGCCCCAGCACGCGGGCCACGCCGCCCAGGTGCAGGTCCAGGCGCTGTTCGGCCGACCCCGCCTCGTCCGGTGATCGGCGCTCCTCCCAGCCCTCCATCCGGTCACACCCCAGTCACGCCGCGCCACCCACACTGGGTGTCGCCCGGCCTTGCAAGCCTACCGTGATTGCCTGCGGTCGGGCAGGCAAGCCTGCAGACGGCTGCCGCCTCCCCGGAGGCGAAGCAGACCGCCGCGTGCCGCACCAGGAGGAGAGGGAGACCCATGCCGGACCACGCTGAACCGCACACCCCGCCAGCCGCTGAACCGTCTCAACCGCCGGAGCTTGCCGAGCCGCCGCAGACTTCCCAGAACCCGGCCCGGGCCCTGCAGGCCGGCGATGAGGCGAATGCGCCGGCCCCGACACCCGCTCCCGCACCAATGCCACAGCCCGCGCTGCTGGCGCCTGCGGGCCTGCTCGCCGCCGCGCTGGCGGCCTGCGGCGGGGGAGGCGGTGGAGGTGACAGCCCGGCGCCACCGCCACCGCCACCGCCACCGCCACCGCCACCTCCACCTCCGCCGCCTCCGCCTCCTCCTCCGCCTCCTCCTCCGCCTCCGCCTCCTCCTCCGCCACCACCACCGCCTCCCGCCGGCCTGGACGCCGCCGACAAAGCCGCGTCGCGCTTCCTGCAGCAGGCCACGTTCGGCGCCACCGACGCCACCATCGCCGCCGTCAAGGCGCAAGGGGCCGCGGTCTGGCTGGAAGCGCAGATGGCGATGCCGCGCGGCCAGCGGTCCTGGGACTGGATGGTTTCGGCCGGCTTTGCCGACATCGACGAGCGCGCGCTGTATGACAGCGGCCACTGGACCGGCGCCTGCGCGCTGTCCTGCGAGGCGGCCACGCAGCCCGATGGTGTGCGCCAGCGGGTGGCCCTGGCCATGGCCGAGTTCATCGTGGTCTCCGGCCTGATCGCGCAGATGCCGTGGACCGGCATGGGCATCGCGCACTACTGGGACCAGCTCAAGGACCACGCCTTCGGCAACTTCCGCGACCTGCTCGAGGCGATGACGCTGAACCCGGCCATGGGGGCCTGGCTCAACATGCGCGGCAACCTGAAGGAAGACCCGAGCATCGGCCGCGTACCCGACGAGAACTACGCACGCGAGGTGATGCAGCTGTTCACCATAGGCCTGGTGCAACTCAACAACGACGGCACGCCCAAGCGGGGCGGCGACGGCCAGCCGCTGCCCACCTACACGCAGGACGACGTGACACAGCTGGCGCGCATCTTCACCGGCTGGGACTGGTGGGACGACGGCCAGCGCTTCTTCGTGCCGCTGACCAACAACCACCGCCCTTACCCCGAGTACACGCGCCGCGCCATGGTGTTCAACGCCGCGGACCACTCAACCCGCGCGTCGGTGGTGCTGGGGCGCAGCATCCCCGCTGGCAGCGACGGGCCGGCGCGGCTGCGACAAGCTCTGGACATCCTGTTCGAGCACCCCAACGTGGGGCCGTTCTTCGGGCGCCAGATGATCCAGCGCCTGGTCACCAGCCACCCCAGCCCGGCCTACGTGGCACGGGTGGCCGCGGCCTTCAACGACAACGGCGCCGGCGTGCGCGGCGACCTGAAGGCGGTGTGGCGCGCCATCCTGCTCGACGACGAGGCGCGAGGCGCAGCGAGCCTCGCCTCGGCCACACACGGCAAGGTGCGCGAACCCATGGTGCGTGTGCTGCAGTGGCTGCGCAGCTTTGCCGCCACCTCGCCCGGCGGCAGCTGGATAGGGCCCATGAACACCACCGACCCGATGCGCTGGTACGGTCAGCAGCCCTTCTGGTCGCCTTCGGTGTTCAACTACTTCCGCCCCGGCTACATACCACCCGGCACGGCCATGGCCGCGGCCGGCGCCACGGCGCCGGAGTTCCAGATACTCAACGAGTCCAGCGTCTGCCAGTGGATCAACGCGGTGGACGACCTGAACCTGTTCACCAGCAGGCAGGCCGAGTTCCCGCACATCGAGTTCCAGGTGGCGCTGACGGCCGAGCGTGCGCTGTCGCCCGACATCCCGGCGTTGGTGCAGCGGCTGAACCTGCTGCTGGCGGCGGGGCAGATCTCGGACACCAACGTGCAGCGCCTGACCGAGATCCTGCAGCTGGGTACCTGGATGCCGGCGAACCCCGGCGAGGTCACCGACGACCAGCGGCGCTGGCGCGTCATCGCCGCGATCACGCTGGTGATGAGCTGCCCCGAGTACATCGTGCAGAAGTGAAGGACCGCGCCATGCATGACTTCGATCCGACAGCCTTGAACCGCCGCGCCTTCCTGCGCCGCGCCGGCCAGCTGGCCGCCGTGGGGGCGGCCACGCCGCTGGGCCTGAACCTGGCCGCCATGGGCGAGGCTGCGGCCTTCACCGCCAGCGACTACAAGGCCCTGGTCTGCGTCTTCCTGTACGGCGGCAACGACCACGCCAACACCGTGGTGGCCTACGACGAGCCCAGCTGGCAGCGCTACCGCGACATCCGCCAGGCCGGCCCCGGCCCCGAAGGCCTGGCACTGCAGCGGGCGGCGCTGACCGGCACCCGGCTGCTGCCCACCACGCCCCTGGCCGGCGGCCTGCAGTTTGCGCTGCACCCGGCCATGGGCGGCCTGGCCGGCCTGTTCAACGGCGGCCAGGCCGCGGCACTGCTCAACGTGGGCCCGCTGATACGCCCCACCACCCGCGCGCAGTACTTCAGCCCCGACCGCGCCAGCTACCCCTTGCCGCCGCAGCTGATGTCGCACAACGACCAGCAGTCGGTGTGGCAGGCGCAGTCGTCCGAAGGTGCCGCCGCCGGCTGGGGCGGGCGCATCGGCGACCTGGCGCTTTCCAACAACGGCGAGTCGCTGTTCACCTGCATCTCGGCCAGCGGCAACGCGGTGTTCCTCAGCGGGCAGGACGCCATCCAGTACCAGGTCAGCCGCGACGGGCCGGTGTTCATCAGCGCGCTGGCCAACGGGCCGCACGGCATGTTCGGCAACCCCAACCAGGCCGCGGTGGCCCAGCAGCTGCGCGCCATGCTGACCGAGACCCGCCCGCACGTGTTGGAGAACGAGTACACGCGCATCACCCGGCGCGCCATCAGCGCCGAGGTGACGCTGCGCGCGGCACTGGACGGCGCCGCCGCCATCAACACGCCCTTCCCCGAAGGCAACACGCTGGCGGCCGAGCTGCGCATCGTGGCACGCATCATCGCGGCACGCAGTGCGCTGGGCGCCAAGCGCCAGGTGTTCCTGGTGTCGCTGGGCGGCTTCGACCACCACGACCGGCTGGTGGAAGAACAGCCCGGGCTGCTGCGCAAGGTCAGCGAGGCCATGACGGCCTTCTACCAGGCCACCGTGGAGCTGGGCGTGGCCGACCGCGTGACCAGCTTCACCGCGTCGGACTTCGGCCGCGCGCTGGCCAGCAACGGCAACGGCACCGACCACGGCTGGGGCGGCCACCACCTGGTGGTGGGCGGCGCGGTGCGCGGCCGCCACTTCTACGGCAAGCCGCCGCCGCTGAGCGTGGGTGAGACCGAAGCGCCCGAAGACCAGTGGCACATCGGCCAGGGCCGCCTGATACCGACCACCGCGGTGGACCAATACGCCGCCACGCTGGCGCGCTGGTTCGGCGTCACCGGCACCGAGATGAACGGCATCCTGCCCAACCTGCGCCACTTCACCACCGCCAACGGCCACCCGCCGGACCTGGGGTTCCTGGGCTGAGCGCCCCGGCCTGCGAGCACGGCGGCACGCTTCGGCCGAGCACAAAAAAACATCCCGCCGCAGCGGGATGTTTGTCCATCAGCGGGCCGCCTGCGGCGGCAGCGTTCAGGCCTTGCGCCGGCGCACCAGGCCCATCGCGAGCGCACCCAGGCCCACCAGGGCCAGCGTGCCCGGGACCGGCACGTTGTTGGTGGGCGCCGGCGTGCCCCAGACCTGCAGCGACACGCTGTTCAGCGTGAAGGTCTGGTTGGCGATCAGCCCTGCGCTGGCGAACCAGAGGAAGAAGCGGCCGCTGTCGGCGACGTTGTCGAAGATGCTCTGGCCCGCCACGGAGTTGTGGGTGTCCATCCACGACAGATTACCGGCGTCGAAGGTGAAGTCCTGCGAGGTGCCGCCGGCACCCACGGAAGCCATGTTCAGCGCCGAACCCGCGACCTGCGTTTCGTACTGGTTGGAGGCCGGACGCACACGCCAGGTCTCCAGGGTGTTGTTCGTGCCGGCGAAGTTGACGGTCAGCACCAGGCGGTCCAGGGTTTCGTAGCCCAGGCCGGAAAAGTCGAAGACGTCGTGGAAGCGGTTGCAGTTGTTGGTGATCTGCCAGCGCACCGTGAGCGAGTTGGTGTTCACCGTGTCGCAGCCACCGGGGAAGATGCCCTGCGAGGTCGGCGCCACGCGGCCGGCAGCACTGCCGTAGTCGTGGGTCACCGTGCCCAGCAGCACAGGGGCAGCCCAGGCCGAACCGGCAGCAACCGCCAGTGCGGCTGCGGCAACCAGCGTCCGCGAAAAATCAGTCATCGATCGGGTCTCCGTTCCAGGTTCATGGTTGTGCCGGGCCAGCGCGCGCTGGCGACCGCGCAACCCAAGCAAGCCCCACGCCATGATGTATTAAGTACATACATATCAATAAGTTGTTGATGGACTCGATGCATCCATGGGCAACCACTTGCTTAAGATGTAAACAAAATCGACAGATGTCGTTTGCCGCACGAGCCCCCGCGCGCCAACCATCCAGCAAGGCATCGCGGGGTGTCCTGTGGGCACCAGGCCGCTGATGCATTCGATGCGTTCAGCAACACCTGCCGCGTGATCGCGGGGTAGGCAGTGCCCAGGGTGCGTGCTAGTTTGCCCGGCTCAACAATGCCAGGAGGTTGTCCATGTCCAAGAACCGGCTCCGCTTTGCCGTTACCGCGGGGCTGCTCGTTGCCGCTGCTGCCACCCTGCCCTTGCGCGCCGCCGCCGCACTGGACACGGTGCTCATCGCCAACGGGCTGTCACAGGCGCTGTACGCCACGTCGCCGGTGGCTGGCGGCCCGGTGTACGTGGTGCAGAAGACCGGCAGCATCAAGGCCGTGGTGGGCGGTGTCGCCAGCGACTTCCTGAACATCCCTGTCAGTTCCAGCGGCGAGCGCGGCCTGCTGGGCCTGGCCTTCGACCCCGACTACGCCAACGTGGGCGCCACCGGCTACGGCCGCTTCTTCGTCAACTACATCGACCCGTCGACGCAGCAGACCGTCATTGCCAGCTACCGCACCAACGGCAACGCCTTCCAGGCCGACCCGGCCAGCCGCGTGGAGGTGATGCGCGTCAACCAGCCGTCCGGGCTGTCCAACCACAAGGCGGGCTGGATAGGCTTCAAGCCGGGCGACAGCAACCACCTGTACATCGCCACCGGCGACGGCGGCAGCGGCAACGACCCGTTCAACAACGCGCAGAACCTGAACAGCCTGCTGGGCAAGATGCTGCGCATAGACATCAACGGCGATGACTTCGCCGACCCCAACATCAACTACGCCATCCCGGCCGACAACCCCTTCGTGGGCCAGCAGGGTGCGCGCGCGGAGATCTTCAGCTACGGCCTGCGCAACCCCTTCCGCAACAGCTTCGACAGCCTCACCGGCGACCTGTGGATCGCCGACGTGGGCCAGAACCAGCGTGAAGAGGTCAACTTCATTGCGGCCAGCAGCGCCGGCGGCCAGAACTTCGGCTGGCGCATACGCGAAGGCGACATCGCCACGCCCGGCGTCAACGACCCGCCGGTGGAAGGCCTGATCGACCCGGTGCTGGTCTACAACCGCAGCTTCGGCGGCTCCATCACCGGCGGCTATGTGGTGCGCCACACCAGCTCGCCGCTGTACGGCCAGTACGTGTTCGGCGACTTCGTCAGCGGCCGCATCTGGGCCATCCCGGCCAGCGACGGCGCGCCCATGAACATGGCCCAGGCCACGGACATCACCGCGCTGATCAACGCCGGTGCCGGCGGCGCGCTGGGTGCCATCTCCTCGTTCGGCGAGGGCGCCAACGGCGAGCTGTACATCGTGGGCTACGGCGGCCGCGTGGTGATGGTGGTGCCCGAGCCCGGCACCTGGGGCTTGATGCTGGCAGGCGGTGCCTGGCTGCTGTGGCGTGTTCGCCGCCGCCGGGCCGACGAGGCCGCCTGACAGACGTCCCGCGCCTGCCACCCTGCTGAAACCACGCTGCGGCGGCCGGGCAACCGGCCGCCGCAGCCGTTTTCAGCCCGCCGCGGAGCCGGCGCGGTCGTTGACGAAGATGCCCCACACGGCGATGAACATGGCCGCGATCAGCGGCCCGATCACGAAGCCGTTGAGCCCGAACAGCGACATGCCGCCCAGCGTGGAGATCAGCACCACGTAGTCGGGCATGCGCGTGTCCTTGCCCACCAGGATGGGGCGCAGCACGTTGTCCACCAGGCCTATGACCAGCACCCCGTAGGCGATCAGCCCCACGCCCTGCACCACCGCGCCGGTGACCAGCAGGTAGATGGCCACCGGCGCCCAGATCAGCCCGGCGCCCACCGCCGGCAGCAGCGACAGAAAGGCCATCAGCACGCCCCACAGCAGCGCACCGCGCACGTCCAGCACCCAGAAGGCCAGGCCGCCCAGCGCGCCCTGCGTGGCCGCGACCACGATGTTGCCCTTGACGGTGGCGCGTATCACAGTCGCGAACTTGCTCAGCAGGCGCTGCTTGTGGCTGTCGTCCAGCGGAATGGCCACGCGCACGCGCCGCGCCAGCGCCGCGCCGTCGCGCAGCAGGAAAAACGCCAGGTACAGCGCAATGAAGAAGCTCACCACCACGTGCAGCGTGTTCTGGCCTATGTCCACCGCCCGCGCGGCGACGACCTGCGCCGCCTGCGCCACCAGCGCCGTGAGCCGCTGCTGCAGCTCGCCCAGGTCGCCCAGGCCGAAGCGCTCCAGCGCGGCGAGGGCCCAGGGCGGCAGTGCGTCCATCACCTGGCGGAACATGTTGCCGAAGTTCAGCTCGCCCGACTGGATGTGCGCATAGACCGCCGCGCCCTCGCGCATCAGCGACAGCACAATCAGCACCACCGGCGGCAGCACGATGACCACGATGACCAGCAGCGTCAGCAACGCCGCCAACGTGGGCCTGGGGCCGATGCGGCGCAGCAGGCGGCGCTGCAGTGGCGCGAACAGCAAGGCAATGATCGCGCCCCAGAAGACCGCGCCATAGAACGGCGTCAGCACCCAGGCAAAGGCCAGCGTCACCACCACCAGCAGCAGCACAAAGACACGGCGCTCGAACAGCCGGCGCCAGGTTGCCGCCGGCAAGGCCTCGGGCGGCAGCGCGGCGGCTGGCTCTGGGGCCGACACGGGGGCCGCAGCGGGTGAAGCCTCTTCAGCCGGGGGCGGCGCGTTCGGTTCAGCAGGTTTCATGCGGGCGGGCCGGCAGGGCGTGCCGGACGGTGGCGGCCCTGCATGGTAGCCGTGGGCGGGCCGGGGGCAGGTGCCTCAGCGGCTGGGCAGGCGGGCCATCCACAACCCCACCGCCAGGCACACGCCGGCCGGCAGCCAGCGCCAGGGGGACGGCAGCACCCAGGCGGCCCAGCCGGCGCCCACGGCCATCATGGTCCAGGCCAGCAGCTTGGCGCGCAGCGGCACCACGCGGCGTGCGCGCCAGGCGCGGATCATGGGCCCGAAGCGGGGGTGGTTCAGCAGCCAGCGCTCCCAGCGCGCGCTGCCGCGCGAAAAGCACCAGGCCGCCAGCAGCACAAACGGCACCGTGGGCAGCAGGGGCAGGAAGATGCCTATGAAGCCCAGCAGCAAGGCCAGGCCGCCGCCGGCCAGCCACAGCGCGCGCAGCCAGGCCGGGCGGGCAACGGGGCGGGGCGGGCGGGGCATGCGGCATCCTAGCCGGGCGGCGCGGCGGGCCGGGGTCCCGGACCTTGCGCAGACACCCTGGCCGGGCTTGACGTCTGCTTCACCAGCGAATTTCTAGACTGGGCTTTCACCCCCCACCTGGAGTTTCCCTGTGCCCTGCCTTGCCCGTTTCACCGCCATCGCCGCCCTCGTGATAAGCGCCGCCGGCCTTTCACCCCATGCCCTGGCACAAGCCGCCGACAAGGTTCTGATCGTCGTCAGCAGCGAGGGCCGTGACCAGGGCAAGACGCGCCCCGGCTTCGAGATGGACGAGTTCTCACAGACCTGGTTGCTGCTGCGGGCCAACGGCCTGGAAGTCGATGTCGCCAGCCCGGCCGGCGGGCCTGTGGAGGCCGACCGCTTCGACCCGCGCAACGAGTACAACAGCCGTGTGCTGGCCGACCCACTGGCACAGGCCAAGCTGGCCCAGACCCTGCCCACCGCCACGCTGCAGGCCGGCGACTACCAGGCGGTGCTGGTGATGGGCGGCAAGGGCGCGATGTTCGACCTGCCCAAGGACCCGGCCCTGCAGGCCTTCCTTGCGGCCATCGACACGCAGGGCGGCGTGATCGCCGCCGTCTGCCACGGTCCGGCCGCGCTGGTGGGTGTGCAGCGCAGCGACGGGTCCGCGCTGGTGGCCGGGCGCCGCCTCACCGGCATGAGCAACGAGGAAGAGCTCATCTTCGGCAAGACCTGGATGGCCCAGTTCCCCTGGCTGCTGGAGGACAAGCTCAAGACCCAGGGCGCGCACTGGGAAGAGGCCTCGCTGATGATGCCCAAGGTGGTGGTCGACGGCCGGCTGATCACCGGCCAGAACCCCTTCTCCACCGTGGCGATGACCGAGGCCGTGCTGCGCGCGCTGGGGCGCGAACCCCAGCCGCGCCAGCCCTTCCGCGTGGAGGCCGCCATGACGCTGGCCGAGCGCTGGCTCAACGGCGAGCGCGCCCCGGTGGAGGCGCTGCTGGCGCAAGACGCCAAGGCCTACGCGGTGGAGGTGATCGGCATGTTGGGGCTGTACCAGTACCAGCATGCCGGCGACGACGCCAACCGCCGCCAGGGCCTTGCGCTGATGCGTCTGGCCGAGCCGCACTTCAAGCACCCGCGCATCAGCGCTGCGATCACCGAGGCCCGCACGGCCCTGGGTGCCGCGCCGAACTGACCGCCAAGGCCCGCACGAAGGCTGGATGACGGCGCCGGGCAGGCTTGGCGCGACCGGCAGGAATCGAACCTGCGCCGCAGCCTTCGGAGGGCTGCATGATATCCACTTCACCACGGTCGCCGGGCCTCGGGCGGCCGCCTGGCGGCGGTGCTCGAGAGCGCGGCATTGTACGCTCGGGGCGTGGCCGCACGGATGGCTGCACCAGGGGCCGGGCACCCACTGCCTATAATCGCCGGGTTTTGCCGCCAGCAGGCACCCGCGGCCCGACGAGAACCCGAGGATTCGATGAGCGACTCGCACTCCACCACCCCCGACGATGACGGCGTGCACGGCCACGAAGGCCCGATCCGCACGCCCAAACAACTGGTGTGGACCATCATCGCGTCCTTCGTCATCCCCATCATTGCCATCATCCTGCTGGTCAACTTCGTGGCCTTCGGCAACCTGCCGGGCGCCGGCAGCGATGGTTTCGACGAGCAGACGGTGGCCCAGCGCCTGCAGCGCGTGGGTTCGCTGGAGTTGCGCGATGCCTCGGCACCGCGGGTGATGCAGACCGGCGAGCACGTCTACAACGCGCAGTGCGCCGCCTGCCACGCCGCCGGTCTGGCCGGTGCGCCCAAGTTCGGCGACAGCGCCGCCTGGAGCGCACGCCTGCGCACCGGCTACGCGGCGCTGCTGGAATCGGTGGTCAAGGGCAAGGGCGCGATGGCCGCACAAGGCGGCGGCGAGTACAGCGACTTTGAACTGGGCCGCGCGGTGGTCTACCTGGCCAACCATGCCGGCGGCAGCCTGCCCGAGCCGGAGGCCCCGGCGCCCGCGGCCACGGCCGCCAGCGCGCCCAACTGAAGCAGCGGCCGGCAGGCGCCGGCCCCGCCCTGGTGTGATCAGGCCGCCTGCGGGCGGCCTTTTTGCGCCGGGCCCGCCGAAGGCGATGGTGCCGGCCGCAGCTGGTAGCCGAAGCGCGCCGGCATCCGGGCGAAGTCCAGCGTCTGCGGCACCCAGGCGCCGGCCTCCACCGCGCTGGCGGCCAGCGCCATGTCCAGCGTGTGCACCAGGCCAAAGCCCGTGTCGGCCTGCAGGAACAGGCGGCCGGCTTCGTCCAGCCAGGCGCTGCGCATCTGCGCCGGCTGGCCGGTGTGGGCGCTCAGGGGCCAGCCCGGCGCGTCCTGCACGCGCCAGACAAAGGGCGCGGCCTCCAGCGCCACGTACACGCGCTGCGGCCCGTTCTGGAAGAACCAGGCGCCGGTGTCATCGGCCAGGTAGTTGCGGTGTATGAAGGCCAGCAGCTTGTCGTGCTGGATGCGGCTGCCCTTGACCTGCGGAAACGGCCCCGCGGCCTGCACACGCTCGTCGCGCATGTACCAGTCGCCGCGCGCGTCCAGCGCCAGCCAGTCGTAGCAGTGCGGCACGTTGGGCCACTTCTTCAGCGCCGCCTTGACGATCTCGTCCATGCGGCACACCTTAGCTCAGGTGTGGGCGGCCAGCCAGTCGCACACCTGCATGGGCATGGTCTGCACATGGCCGGGCGGCGCCCCGGCAGGGAAGCCCACGTGCCCGCCGTGCACCGGCTGGCACAGCGTGACGAAGCGGCCCACCTCGTCGCGCCCCGGCACCGGCAGCGACGCCGCCGGCACGAAGGGGTCGTTGCGCGCGTTGAGCACCAGCGCCGGCACGCGTATGCGCGCAAGCTGCGGCTTGGCCGAGGCACGCTGCCAGTAGTCCGGCGCGTCGCGAAAGCCGTGCAGCGGCGCGGTGAAGGCGTCGTCGAACTCGAACAGCGTGCGCGCGCGCAGCACGCGCGGCAAGTCGAACAGCCCCGGGTGCTGCTGCCACTTGGCCCGCGCCTTGGGTTTCATGGTGGCCAGGAACATGCGCGCATAGACCAGGCGGTTGAAACCGCGGTCTATGGCGTGGCCGGCGGCCGTGAGGTCCACCGGTGAGCACACCGCGGCCACTGCGGCCACCGTGGCCGCGGCGCTGTCGCCGGCTTCCTCGGCCCAGCGCAGCAGCGCATTGCCGCCCAGCGAGATGCCCACCACCAGCAGCGGCGCCGCGCTGCGTTCACGCAGGCGCCGCAGCACCCAGCCGATTTCCTCGAAGTCGCCCGAGTGGTAGGCACGCGGCGCCCGGTTCAGCTCGCCGGAGCAGCCGCGGAAGTGCGGCAACGCGCAGGCCCAGCCGCGCTGTTGCGCCTGCGCCGCGAAGGCCTGCATGTAGGGGCTGTGGCGGTCGCCCTCCAGGCCATGGAACAGCACCAGCTGGCGGGTCGGCGCGGGGCTGAGCACCAGGTGGTCCACGTCCACGAAGTCGCCGTCGGGCGTGTCCCAGCGTTCGCGCCGCAAGGGTGGCGGCGTGTGGCCGGGGTGCGGGCGCGCCAGGCGCGCGGCCCAGATGGTCTGCGCATGGCCGCCGGGCAGCCACAGCGGCGCGCGGTAGGCGGCCAGGGTCACGGCCGGGTGCTCGCGGGTTTCAAGGCCCTGCGTTCAATGCAGGGTGGTGGGCCCGTCGCCTGCGTCGCGCAGGTCGGCGGCGTCGGCTGACAGCGCCTGCGGCGTGCCGGGGCTGGCGTGGTGGGCGGCGATGCGCCAGCCCAGCGCGGTGCGCACGTACAGGTTGCTGGCCACCACCCAGGCCCGCTGGGCGCCTTGAGCGCCCTGCTCGCCCGGTACCTGGATGCTCTCGATGAGGTGGTGCAAGGCGGCGTCGGGCAGCGTCAGGCGCTGCACCTGCTCCGGCTGCACGGGAATGCCGCCGTGGCTGAACACGGCCTCGAAGCCGGCGCGTATGGCCGCCGTGCCCACCAGGCGTGCGCCGCCGGGGTGCACACACACCGCCGCGTCGTCGTCCAGCCACAGCGCCATCAGGCGCTCCAGGTCGCCCAGTTGAAGCGCCTCGTAGAACTGCGCCTCGCACTCGTCCGGGCTGGCAGCCACAGCGACAACGGGAGGTGGCCGACGACGTGTCATGCGTTCACCTGAACACCACGCACTTGTGGCCGTTGATCAGCACGCGGTGCTCCACATGCCAGCGCACCGCGCGCGCCAGCACCATGCACTCGATGTCGCGGCCCACCGCGGTGAAGTCTTCGGCCGAGAGCGTGTGGTCCACCCGCTGCACGTCCTGCTCGATGATGGGGCCCTCGTCCAGGTCGGCGGTCACGTAGTGGGCGGTGGCGCCTATCAGCTTCACGCCGCGCGCATGGGCCTGGTAGTAGGGCCGCGCACCCTTGAAGCTGGGCAGAAAGCTGTGGTGGATGTTGATGGCGCGTCCGGCCAGCGCTTCGCACAGCTCGGCGCTCAGGATCTGCATGTAGCGCGCCAGCACCACCAGGTCCACGTTCTCGGACGCCACCAGCGCCTGCACCTGTTGCTCTTGCGCGCGCTTGGCCTGGGCGTCGGCGCCGCGCGGCAGCGGCAGGTGGTGGAAGGGGATGCCGTAGCTGGCGGCCAGTTCGGCGAAGCTGGTGTGGTTGGAGACGATGGCCGGGATGTCCACCGCCAGCGAGCCGCTCTTCCAGCGGAACAGCAGGTCGTTCAGGCAGTGGCCGTGCTGGCTGACCATCAGCAGCAGCCGCGGCCGCTTCGCCAGGGCGTGGAAGTGGGCGTCCATGCCGAACTGCTGGCGGGTGTGCTCGAACAGCCGCGCCAGCGTGGCCTCGTCGGCCAGGTGCGGCGGCGCCTGGAAGTGCACACGCATGAAGAACAGCCCGGTGGCGTCGTCCCCTTCCAGGTCGCCGAACTGCTGCGAGTCGACGATGTTGCAGCCCGCCTGGTACAGCAGGCCGGCCACGGCATGCACGATGCCCTTGGTGTCGCGGCAGGCAAGGGTCAGGACAAACTGGTGTTCGGGCTGCATCGCACGGATTCTAGAGAGCGCCTCCCGGGCCGCGCTGCGCCCAGCCCGCCGCCCGTATGCTCGCCGCCCATGTGGCGTGACTTTTCGCTGTCGGCGGTCGTGGCCGGCTTTGTCGCGGTGCTGGTGGGCTACACCAGCTCGGTGGTCATCGTGTTCCAGGCCGCAGCGGCCTTCGGCGCCACGCCGGCCCAGACCGTCTCCTGGATCTGGGCGCTGAGCCTGGGCATGGGCCTGACCAGCCTGGGCCTGAGCCTACGCTACCGCCAGCCGGTGCTCACCGCCTGGTCCACGCCCGGCGCGGCGCTGCTGGTGACCGCCGGCGCCGGCGTGCCCATGAGCGAGGCGGTGGGCGCCTTCATGGTCTGCGCCGGGCTGATCACGCTGGCCGGCGCCACCGGCTGGTTCGCGCGCGTGATGGACCGCATTCCGCAGGCCCTGGCCTCGGCGCTGCTGGCCGGCGTGCTGGTGCGCTTCGGCTTCGAGGCCTTCACCTCGCTGCAGCGCGAGTTTGCGCTGGTGTTCACCATGTTCCTGGCCTACCTGCTGGGCCGACGCTTCTGGCCGCGCTACGCGGTGCCGGTGGTGCTGGCGGTGGGCATGGCGCTGGCCGCGGCGCGCGGGCAGCTGGCGCTGGGCGGCGTGGCCTGGTCGTTCGCCGTGCCGGTGTTCACCGCGCCTTCGTTCAGCCTGGCCGCCGTGGTGGGCGTGGCGCTGCCGCTGTTCGTGGTGACCATGGCTTCGCAGAACCTGCCCGGCGTGGCGGTGCAGCGGGCCGCCGGCTACGACACGCCGGTGTCGCCGGTCATCACCAGCACCGGGCTGACGACGCTGCTGCTGGCGCCCTTCGGTGCCTACGCGCTGAACCTGGCGGCCATCACCGCGGCCATCTGCATGGGGCGCGAAGCGCACGAAGACCCGTCGCGGCGCTGGGTGGCCGCCGCCGCGGCCGGCGTGTTCTACATCGTGCTGGGCCTGCTGGGCGGCGCGGTGGTGGCGCTGATCGCCGCCTTCCCCAGCGCGCTGGTAATGGCGGTGGCGGGTTTTGCGCTGCTGGGCACCATAGGCGCCGGCCTGAGCGCGGCCATGAAGGACGAGGCCGAGCGCGACGCCGCGCTCATCACCTTCGTCGTCAGCGCCAGCGGGCTCACGCTGTGGGGCGTGGGCAGCGCCTTCTGGGCCGTGGTGGCCGGCGTGCTGGCGCTGGCTGTGCAACACTGGCGGCAGCGACCGCGTGGCGGCGCCTGAACGCCAACCCGCGGCCTGTTGCCGTATGGACCCCGCCTGATGGACCTGCTGTTTGTCGCCGACCCGCTGGAGTCGTTCCGCACCTACAAGGACAGCAGCTACGCCATGATGCGCGAGGCCGCGTCGCGCGGCCACCGCCTGCTGGCCTGCGAGCCGCAACAGCTGCTGTGGCAGCGCGGCGGCGTGGTCACGGCGCAGGTGCGCGAGTTCACGCTGCTGGAGCACGCCCAGGGCGAGCCCTGGTTCCGCACCGTGGACACGCGCCGCGTGGCGCTGCGCGACACCGGCGCGGTGCTGATGCGCAAGGACCCGCCCTTCGACAGCGAGTACTTCTACGCCACCCACCTGCTCAGCCAGGCCGAGCGTGAAGGCGCGCGTGTGTTCAACCGCGCCGCGGCGCTGCGTGAACACCCGGAGAAGCTGGCCATCCTGGAGTTCCCGCAGTTCATCGCGCCCACGCTGGTCACACGCGAAAGCGAGGCCATACGCCGGTTCCACGCCGAGCACCGCGACATCATCCTCAAGCCGCTCGACGGCATGGGCGGCATGGGCATCTTCCGTGTCGCCGCCGACGGCCTGAACCTGGGCAGCATCATCGAAACCCTGAACCGCGGCGGCGCGCAGACGGTGATGGTGCAGAAGTACGTGCCCGAGATCGTGCAGGGCGACAAGCGCGTGCTGGTCATAGGCGGCGAGCCGGTGCCCTGGTGCCTGGCGCGCATCCCGCAGGGCAGCGAGATCCGCGGCAACCTGGCCGTGGGCGGCAAGGGCGTGGCGCAGCCGCTGAGCGAGGCCGACTGGGCCATCGCACGCGCGCTGGGCCCGGTGCTGGCGGCGCGCGGGCTGCTGCTGGTGGGGCTGGACGTGATTGGCGAGTGCCTCACCGAGATCAACGTCACCAGCCCGACGGGTTTCCAGGAAATCACGCAGCAAAGCGGCTTCGACGTGGCCGCCATGTTCGTCACCGCGCTGGAGCGCGCGGCGGCCCCGGCGCCCACGCCGCGGCCGTGAACACCGCCGTACCGCTCGGGCACCGGCTGCGGTGCGCTGCCGCCGGGCTGTGCCTGGCGCTGTCTGCAGCCGCCGCCGGCGCCGCCGGTGGCCTGGCCCTGCTGCACGAAACCGAGCTGCGCGCGCTGGACGACCCGCACGCGGCGCTGGTGGCGCTGCGCCAGCAACTGGCCGCTGCCGGTGCCGACCGCGAACGTGAGCGCGTCTTCTGGGGCCAGCTGGCGCTGGCCGAGCTGCTGTCGCAGATGGACGAACGCGACGCGGCGCAGCGCGCGGTGCAGTCGGCGCGCGCCGCCTTGTCCAGCGCGCCCACGCCGGCCGCGGCGCGGCGCGAGAAGATGTGGCTGGACCTGTACCAGCGCCACACCGCCACGGCGCCGGTGGCGCCGGCGCAGCATGCCCGCCAGCAGGCGGCGGCGCGCGAGGCGGCGCGTGCCGCCGGCGACGAACACCTGCTGTGCCGCCTGAACACGCTGGACGCCATCGTCTATGTAGCGCAGGACGACGTGGACGAGGCCTGGGTGGCGCTGGAAGCCGTGGAGCGCTGCGCCGCCCGGCTGGGCGAGGTGCCGCTGCAGGTGTACGCGCTGAGCACCATGGCGCCGCTGGCAGCGCGCGTGGCGCCACTGCTGCAGCCGCAGACCTACACCCAGCGCGCGCTGCAGGTGCTGGGCGACCGCCCGGCCCGCCGCCAGCGCGCCTGGCTGCTGGACGACCTGGGCTGGGCGCTGGTCAACGGCGGGCAGGCCGAGCAGGCCTGGCCGCACTTCGAGCAGGCGCTGGCCCTGGCCACCGCCGTCGGCAGCCCCTCGTTCACCATGCGCGGCCACGAGGGCCTGGCCGAGGTGCTGCTGCGCCGGCGCGACGCCGCCGGTGCGCTGCAGCAGGCCCAGGCGGCGCTGCGGGTGGCCGAGCGGCATCCGGCGCTGGGCTTTCGGCGCATCACCGCCCAGGCGCAGGTGGTGGAGGCCTCGGTGCTGCTGCGCCGCGGCGAGCTGGAAGCCGAGATCCGGCGCCTGCGCGCCCTGGCGCGCGACGACCTCACGCCGCGCCACGCCGAGCTGGCGTCGCTCTCCATCGCCCGCGGCCTGGCGGCGCTGGGCCGCCACGAACAGGCCTACGCCGAGCTGGAACGGTTCATCGCCTTGTCCGACGACGGGCAGCGGGCGCAGCGCGACCGCCAGGCGCAGCGCCTGCAGGCGCGCTACGAAAGCCGGCGCCGCGACGCGGAGAACGCCGCCTTGCGCCTGGTGGCCGAGCAGGCGCAGGTGCAGCTGCGTTCCAGCACCCAGGACCGGCGTGTGCTGGTGGGCGCGGTGGTGGTGCTGGCCGCGCTGCTGGCGGTGGCCAGCGTCTGGCTCACCCGTGCGCTGGCGCGCCGCCGCCGGCTGGCCGAACTGGCCTTGCGCGACGAGCTGACCGGCTTGCCCAACCGGCGCGCGGTGCTGGCCTTTGCGCGCGAACAGTTCGCGCTGGCCGACCGCCTGGCCCTGCCCATCACGCTGGCCCTGATCGACCTGGACCACTTCAAGGACATCAACGACCGCCATGGCCACGTGGTGGGCGACCGCGTGCTGCAGGCCTTTGCCGCCGCCGCCGGCCGCGTGCTGCGCGTGCAGGACCGCATGGGCCGCTGGGGCGGCGAGGAATGGCTGCTGGTGATGCCCGGCGCACGCGCCGACGAGCTGCCGGCGCTGTTCAGCCGCCTGCGTGCCGCGCTGGCCGACCAGCCGGTGCTGGGCTTGCCGCCGGTGCACGGCGTGACCTTCTCCATGGGCGTGGCCCAGCGTTCCGCCGCGCTGACGACGCTGGAAACACTGATCGCCGAGGCCGACCGCCAGCTCTACCGCGCCAAGCACAGCGGGCGCGACGCCTTGTGCCGGCACGACGACGAGCCGGCCGCGGCGCTGGCGCAGCCGCTGACCGCATGACGCGCCGCGCGCCGTTCAGCGCGACAAGGACTGCCAGTCGTCGTTGATGGCCGCTGGGTGGGTGCGGCTGACCATCAGCGCCGCCTGCAGGTACAGCCCGTTGAGCATGCGCTTGGCGCGCTCGCGGTCGAAGCCGGGCCAGGCGCCGATCTCGCGCAGGTTGGCGGTGTTGCGGCGCAGGCGGTCCACCGCCGCGCCCAGGGTGCCGGTGAGCTCCAGCCCCGCCAGCGTGGCGCTGGGCGCCACGCGGTAGGCGGCCACGCCGGCGATCTCGGGCAGCAGCTCGCCGCGCGAGCCACGCAGCGCCACCTCCCACAGCAGCGGCCCCAGCGGGCCGTAGTGGCCTTCTTCGTCGCTGTGGGCGGCGCCCAGCGCGCCGGGGCTGGGCAGCTGCGCCGCGGCCACGTGCAGCACACGCAACTCGGGCAGGCGCAGCATCAACAGCTGATCGTGCGGCAGCGGGGCGTGCACCTGGCGTTCCGCCGGGAACACGGTCAGCGGGATCACGCGGTACTGGTGCTGCAGCTGCAGTTGCAAGGGGCGCGCGTGCCGCACCGCGGCGGCCAGCACCTCCAGCGCCTCCAGGCCTTCGCGCCCGTCAGAGGCGGCCTGCGGCTCGAAGCGCATCAGGTCCTGCAGCAGCGAGGGGTTCAGCGACGAGAGCCGCGTGACGCCGGCACCTCCGTCGGCATCGCGCACGGTGTCTTCAAAGCGGCGGCGAAACTCGCTGACGCGCATCAGCTCGGCAGCGCCGAAGGGAAGCGTGGACTCGAACACAGGCACGGGCACAAGACACCAACAACGCAAGGCCGCTGAAACCCCAGCGGCTGAAGGACTTCATTGGAACCGTGCCGCCGGGCCGCCCAAGGCGGCCGGGTGTTTCAACTGTGTCTGAATGTGTTTGGCGTGTTCTGCGGCGGGCGATACACGCCGCCGGCCGAGGTGTCGCGCCACACCATGTGCACGTTGGACAGCGCGCCCTCCACGTACCCGGCCTCGCAGTAGCTCAGGTAGAAGTCCCACAGGCGCAACAAGTTGTCGGGGTAGCCGCGCGCGCGCAGCGCCGGCGCCTGCGCGTGCAGCCGCGTGCGCCAGGCGGCCAGCGTGGGGCCGTAGTGCCGGCCCAGGTCGTGCAGCTCCACCAGGCGCAGCGCAGACGCCTGCACGGCACTGGCCGTGAGCGCGCCCACCGACGGGATGCAGCAGCCGGGGAAGATGTGGCGCTTGATGAAGTCCACCGAGTCGCGGGCGGCGGCGTACTGCCGGTCGTCGATGGTGATGGCCTGCAGCACCATCGTGCCGCCGGGCACCAGCAGGCGGTTGCAGCAGCGAAAGAAGGTGTCGAAGTAGCGGTGGCCTATGGCCTCGACCATCTCCACCGAGACCAGCTTGTCGTAGCGGCCCTGCAGGTCGCGGTAGTCGTCCAGCCGAAGTGTGATGCGGTCGGACAGCCCGGCGGCGGCGATGCGCTGCTGCGCCAGCGCGTGCTGCTCGCGCGAGATCGTGGTGGTGGTCACGCGGCAGCCGTAGCGCTGCGCGGCGTGCAGGGCCAGCGCGCCCCAGCCGGTGCCTATCTCCAGCAGGTGCTGGCCGGGCTGCAGGTCCAGCAGCTGGCACAGGCGGTCCAGCTTGGCGGTCTGCGCTTCTTCCAGCGTCATGCCCGGCCTCTCGAAGCAGGCGCAGGAGTACGTCATGGAGCTGTCGAGAAAGGCGGCGAAGAAGTCGTTGCCTATGTCGTAGTGCGCGGCGATGTTGCGCCGGCTGCCGGCGCGCGTGTTGCGCGCCGCGGCGTGCAGCACCCGGCGCAGCGCGTCGGCCAGGCGCGAAGGGCTGCTGCCGTCCAGCCCGTCCAGCACCCCGCGGTTGACCAGCAGCAGGCGCATCAAGGCCGTCAGGTCGTCGCAGCACCAGTCACCGGCCATGAAAGACTCGCCGGCGCCCACCGAGCCGCCAAAGGCCACCTCGGCGTAGAAGCGCCGCCGCTGCACGTGCACGGTGGCGTGCAGCGCGCACTGCGCGCTGGGGCGGCCGTAGGTGTCGCGCCGGGCGCCGTCCACCAGCGTCAGGCTGCCGTGCTGCAGGCCGGCCAGCCGGCTGCGCAAGGCCTGTTCGGCACGGTGGTCGAACCAGCGTTCCAGCCGCGGCGCACGTGCCTGCTCGCGGGCCTGCAGCGCCTGCGCGCGCTGGGCCAGGGTGCGGTGGGGGGTGGGCAGGTCGTGAACGGACATCAGCGGCGCTCCGGCGCTTCGGGCGCCACGGTCAAGGGGGTTGCTGGCGTCGCGGCCGCAGCCGCGGCCACCGGTGGTTCGGCCGCGGCGGTTGCGGCGACGATGGGCTGCGCGGCCTGCCAAGCCGGGTGGTCGTGCACCGGCACCCGCTTCAGCCACAGGCGCAAGGCCTGCCAGTGGATGGCGGTGATGACCTGGGCGGTCATGAATGGAAACCGCAGCAGCGTGCGCGCCAGCGTGGCGGTGTTCAATGCCTCGCGCCGCAGCGCCAGCGTGGCGCCGAACACCGGCGGTGGGTCGGCCTCGCCGGCGGGTGTTTCGCGCAGCGTCATGTGCACGGTCAGCGGGCTGCCCGTTGCCGGCCGCGGCAGGTGGAACTGCCAGTCGTACACCAGCGCCATGGGGTGGAAGGGCGAGACATGCAGGCGCTTGGCGCTGCGCGCCTGCAGCGTGGGCTGGCCCGGCCTGTCCTGCGGCAGCACGTAGCAGTGGCGTTCGCCCCAGGGGGTGTTGTTGACCTCGGCGACCACGGCCTGCAGCGCGCCGCCGCTGTCGTCGCTGCCGTCAAAGCAGTAGTAGAAGCTGACCGGGTTGAAGACATAGCCGAAGCAGCGCAGCTGCGTGAGCAGGCGTATGGGCCCCTGCGGGCGTTGCCCGGTGTGCTGCGCCACCAGCGTGCGCACCCAGGCTTCCAGCGGTTGCTGCGGGTCGCCGCCGTGGTCGCTCGGGTCGAAGCGAAACGGCACCGGCCGGCGCACCGCCGGCGTGGCAGCCCACCACCAGCGCCCGCGAAACACCTGGTCCAGCTCGGCCAGGTCCAGGTAGGCCATGAACAGCGGGTAGCGAAACCGGTGGCGCCGCGGCGCGACGCGGTGGTGGTCAAGCCACCCGCGGTAGATGGCGCTGTGCATCGCAGACCTCGTTGAACCGGCGCACCGCGGCCAGCGCGCTCACCACGCCGTCCTCGTGAAAGCCGTAGCGCCAGTAGGCGCCGCAGTAGTGGGTGCGGCGCACGCCGCTGATCTCGGCATGGCGCTGCTGCGCCGCCGCGCCCTGCGGCGTGAACAGCGGGTGCGCGTACGGCAGGCGGCGCAACACCCGGCGCGGGTCTATGTGCGCGCCGGCATTCAGCGTCACGCAGAAGGTGTGGCGCGAGCGCAGGCCTTGCAGCAGGTTCATGTTGTAGGTCAGCGCCACGCCGGGGGGCTGGTGCGCCGGGGCCAGCGCAGCGTGGTCCTGGCCCGGGCCGCCCAGCACGTGGTAGTTCCACGCGGCCCAGGCGCGCCGCCGGCGCGGCAGCAGCCGGGTGTCGGTGTGCAGCACGGCCTCGTTGGCCTGGTAGGGCAGGGCGCCCAGCACCTGCTGCTCTTCGCGGGACGGGTCGGCCAGCAGGCGCAGGGCCTGGTCGGCGTGGCAGGCCAGGAACAACTGGTCAAAACGTTCGGCGGGGCGGCCGCGCGCCTGCACCCACACGCCGTCGGGCAGGCGCCGGACCTGTTGCACCGGGCAGTCGAGCACGATGTGCTGGCGCCACGGCGCCACCAGGCGCTCCACATACCGCGCCGAGCCGCCGCTGACCACGCGCCACACCGGGCGCTGGTCCACGGTGAGCATGCCGTGGTTGTGCAGGAAGCGCACGAAGAACTGCGCCGGGAAACCCAGCATGCGCGCCGGGTCGGTGGACCAGATCGCTGCGCCCATGGGCACCAGGTAGTCGTCGACAAAGCCGCCGACGAAGCCGTGCGCGGCCAGCATCTCACCCAGCGTGGCGTGGGCCCCGGCCTGCTCCAGCCACCGCGGCGCCACGCGGTGAAAGCGCAGGATCTCGGCGACCATGCCCAGGAAGCGCGGCCGCAGCAGGTTGGCACGCTGCGCAAACAGGCCGTTGAGCGAGCTGCCGTTGTACTCCAGCCCCCGCTGGTCGTTGCGCACCGAGAAGCTCATGGTGCTGGCTTGCGAGGCCACCCCCAGCTGCTGCAGCAGCGCGATGAAGTTCGGGTAGGTGCGGTCGTTGAACACGATGAAGCCCGTGTCCACGTGGTGCACCTCGCCATCGAGTTCGATGCGGTGGGTGTGGGTGTGGCCGCCCACGTGCCCGCCGGCCTCGAACACCGTGAGCCGGTGGCCGGCCGCATGCAGCTGCCGGGCCGCGACATTGCCGGCGATGCCGGTGCCCACCACGGCGATCTTCTGCGGCGCGCTGCGGGTCATGGCTGCGGCCCGGTGGATGACGAAGCGGTGCCCGCGCGGTGGGCGTCGCGCACCGCGGCAGGCACGGGCTTGAGCCCGTGGACCAGGCCCAGGCGCTGCAGCACACACAGGCCGTACCAGGTGAGGTCCAGCTCCCACCAGAAGAAGCCCTGGCGCGCCGCGGCCGGGTAGTGGTGGTGGTTGTTGTGCCAGCCCTCGCCGAAGGTCAGCAAGGCCAGCCAGAGGTTGTTGCGCGAGGCGTCGCGCGTGGCATAGCGCCGCCGTCCCCAGCGGTGCGCCAGCGAGTTGATGCTGAAGGTGGCGTGGTACAGCGCCACGGTGGACACCGCAAAGCCCCACACCACCATCTGGGCGCCGCTGGTCTGCAGCTGCGGGGCATGCACCTCGGCCCAGGCGCCCGCGGCCCACAGCAGCAGCACCAGCAGCGCCGGCACCAGCGCGTCCCAGCGGTCCAGGAAGCGCAGTTCGGGGTAGCGCGCCAGCGACTTCACCAGCGCGTGGCGGGGTGCGAAGTTTTCGCGCGCCATGAACCAGCCCACGTGGCTCCACAGAAAGCCGTGGCGCAGCGCGGAGTGGCTGTCTGCCGGCTCGTCGGCATGCACGTGGTGGTGGCGGTGGTGCGAAGCCCACCACAGCGGCCCGCGCTGCGCGGCCGCCGCCCCCAGCACGGCAAATACAAACTGCGTGATGCGCCCGGTGGCAAATGCCTGGTGCGCGAAGTAGCGGTGATAGAAGGCCGTGATGGCAAACATGCGCACCGCGTACAGCAGCACCGCGGTGGCCACCGCCACGGCGCTGACACCCACCCAGGGCAGCAGCAGGCAGGCGGCGTGCAGCGCCACGAAGGGCAGCACGCGCGCCGGGTCTATGCGCCGGCCCGTGCTGGCCGCGGCGTCGGTGTCGAACCAGGCGCGCAGGCTGCGGGCCAGCCGACGCCAGGCGCTGGCTGATGAAGCGTTTGGCGGTGCAGGCACGGGGGCGGGCGCTGGGTGCTTCATGGCCGCGGCCTCCCGGGCACAAAGGCGTTGGTGCGCCGCATGTAGTCGGCGTAGGCCGGGCGGCGCCGGGGCATGTCCTGCTCCAGCAGCGTCACGCCGGAAACGCGCAGCAGCAGCCAGGTCATCAGCAAGGGCGAGAGCACGGTCCACCAGGCGCCGGCGGCCAGCGCCACCAGCCAGGCGCCCCACCACACGCAGCACTCGCCAAAGTAGTTGGGGTGGCGCGAGTAGCGCCACAGGCCGCTGTCCAGCACGCCGGCGCGCCGCGCCGGGTCGGCCTTGAAGCGGCGCAGCTGGCGGTCTGCCACCGTCTCGAACAGCAGGCCGAAAAGCATCAGCGCCAGGCCCAGCCAGTCCAGCAGGCTCCAGGCCGCCGCGCTGGCCACCGCCGCCATCAGCGGCAAGGCCACCACCCAGGCCAGCACCGCCTGCAGCAGGAACACCAGGTACAGACTCTTCCAGACAAAGTGCGGTTCGTTGCGCCGGCGTATGGCCTGGTAGCGGCGGTCTTCGGGCTGGCCGTGGTGGCGCCGCAGGATGTGCTGCGCCAGGCGCAGCGCCCACAGCCCCGCCACGCCCAGCACCAAGGCCGTGCGCGGCCCGGCCTGCGGCAGCAGCCAGGCCACCACCGCGGCCGGCAGCCAGACCAGCACGCCCCACCAGGCGTCCACGATGCTCACGTCGCGGCGCCGCACGCTCCAGGCCCACACCGGCAGCACCGCCACGCAGCCCGCGGCCAGCGCCCAGGCGGCAGGCAGCCACAGCGAGGTCTCCGGCACGGCACTCACCGCCGCGGGCCGAACAGGTAGTGCGCCACCCACCACTGCTGGCCCCGGTCGTAGCCGAAGAGCTCGGCGCAGGACATGAAGAACAGGCGCCAGCGTGTCCACCACACACCCGCGGCCTGCTCGCCGTAGGTCTGCACCAGCAAGGGCCAGACGGTGCTGCGGCGCTGGTCCATGCGCGCCAGCCAGGCCTCGGCGGTGCGCGCATAGTGCACGCCGCTCCAGCGCCAGCGCGCGCGCAGCACCAGGTCGTCCTGCAGGCGCGGCGCGAGGTCGTCGCTGGGCATCATGCCGCCGGAGAAGAAGTGGCGCGACATCCAGTCCGATGCGTCACGGTCCTCGAAGGCATAGGGCGTCGCCCGGTGCACGAAGACGTGCATGAAGAACAGGCCCTCGGGCTGCAGCCAGCCGGCCACGCGCGCAAACATCTGCGGCCAGTTGCGCAGGTGCTCGAACATCTCCACCGAGACGATGCGGTCGAAGCGCGCGCCCGGCGCAAACTGCGCCACGTCGCCGGTGACGACCTGCACATTGCCCAGGCCGCGACGCTGCGCCTCGGCCTCGATGTGCGCCCGTTGCGAGTGCGAGTTCGACAAGGCGGTGATGTGGCTGTGCGGGTACTGCTCGGCCATCCACAAGGTCAGCGAACCCCAGCCGCAGCCCAGCTCCAGCACGCGCTGGCCGTCCGCCAGGCCGGCCCGTTCGCAGGTGACGCGCAGCGCGGCCTCTTCGGCGCTGTCCAGGTCGTGCACCCCGCTGGGCCACCAGGCCGAGCTGTACTTGCGCCTGGCCCCCAGCACCTGGCCGAAAAACGCGGCCGGCAGTTCGTAATGCTGTTCGTTGGCCTTCTCGGGCAGCAGCGCCACCGGGGCGTCGTGCAGCGCGGCAACAAAGGCTTCGCTCTGCGCGGCACCGGCTTCGGTGTCTGCCGCGCCTATGGCCGCCAGGCGCGCCCGCAGCAGACGCCGTATGCCCCAGCGCAGCAGCGGGTCGGGCAACACGCCGCGCTCGGTGAGCGCCATCGCCAACGGCAGCATCGGGGGCTCCCTGGTGTCTTTGCCCGCCGGCTTGGCGGTGCGGCCCGGGCGGCACCCGCGCGGCCCGCCTGCCGCAGGCACGGACCGGTGGCGACACGCCGCGGGCTCGGTGCTTGCCTGGGCTTGTACGCAAGGCCTTGTGAACTGGATCACCGCCCCCGCGGGCCGCCGCTGCGGCGGCTGCCGCGGGCATGATCCAATCGCGGCGCGCATGCGTATCAAGCCCCATGGACAGCGCCGGACCCTTGCCCCGACCTGCGGACCAGCGGCCGTGTCCAGCACGTGCGCACCACCTGGACGTGGTGCGAAACACCCCCGCTGACCGTGGCATGCCAAGCACCGAGGAACTCAACGGCTGGGTACAGGCGGTCGGCAGCCGGGCCGACAAGCCGGCCTTTGCCGCGCTGTTCCGGCACTACGGGCCGCGCCTGAAGGGTTTTCTGGTGCGCAGCGGCACGCCCGAAGGCCTGGCCGACGAGCTGGTGCAGGAGACCATGGTGGTGCTGTGGCGCCGCGCCGCCAGCTTCGACCCCCAACGGGCGCAGGTGTCGACCTGGCTGTTCACCATCGCCCGCAACCTGCGCACCGACCACCACCGCCGGCACGGCGCCGCCACGCTGGCCGAGTGCCCGCTGGGCGACGACGACCTGGACACGCAGCCTGACGAGCTGCAGCCGGCGCCCGAAGAGCAGGCCCTGGCTGCACAACGTGAGCGCGGCGTGCACGCCGCGCTGGGCGCCCTGCCGCCCGAACAGGCGCAGGTGCTGCGCCTGTCCTTCTTCGAAGACACGCCGCATGCGCGCATCGCCCAGGAACTGGGCATTCCGCTGGGCACCGTCAAGTCGCGCATACGGCTTGCCGTGACCCAGTTGCGCCGTGCGCTGGACCGCTACCGACCATGATCCTTCACCACCCCGCCGACGACCTGCTGCTGGCTGTGGCCGCAGGCCGCCTCTCGCCCGGCCCGGCCCTGCTGCTGGACGTGCACCTGGCGGGCTGCGCCGCCTGCCGCGCCCGCCTGCGCCTGCTCAATGCCATCGGCGGCGCGCTGGTCGACGAAGCCCCGCCGCAGCCGCTGGCGGCGGACGCCTGGGAACAGACGCTGCGGCGCATAGAACAGCCGCACGGCGCCGCCGCATCGGCAACACCCCCCGCCGCCGCGTCGGTGGCCGGCCGCCTGCTGGCCACCTTGCGCCTGCCGGCCGGCCTGCACCTGCCGCCCAGCCTGCGCGCCTGCACCACCGGCGGCTGGCGCTGGATGGGCCCGGGCATGCACTACGCCCGCCTGCACAGCCCGCAAGACCCGGCGGCCAAGCTGTTCCTGCTGCGCATAGGCGAGGGCCGGTCGCTGCCGCGCCACACCCACCACGACGTGGAGCTGACCCAGGTCTTGTACGGCAGCTTCGACGATGGCCGCGCTGCTTTCGGCGCCGGCGACTTCGACGCCGCCGACGACAGCGTGCACCATCAGCCCATCGTGGCCTCGGGCGGCGAATGCATCTGCCTGGCCCACGTGGCGGGCGGGCTGCGTTTTGACGGCCGCGTCGCGCGCCTGGTGGGCGGCTGGATAGGGATGTAGTACCGGTTCGCCTTCAAAGCGACAGCGGTGCTGCGGCGCGC
>JBBCJV010000007.1:0-136595 GCA_037190565.1 Burkholderiaceae bacterium | reverse complement strand
CGTGGGAGGCGCCGAGTAGCGCAGGGCCGGTGGCCGCGCGCGCAGCGCGCTTCGTTGACTGACTCGCCGCACCTGTTCGAGCGCAGCGGCCGCAGGCCGCGTAGCGAGTTGTGCGGCGGGCCACCGGCTTGAGCAACGCAGGGGAGCCCGGCCGCAGGCCGGGCCGCCTCCGTCGCGCGCCGCCGCCTGCCCGCAGCGCCCTGGGCCGCGCAGCGGCAGTAGCCTCTTGCCGCAGTTGAGGACACAGCGCATTCCCATCACGCCGCCTCCTCTTCCGCCGCCATCCCCAGATAGGCCTGCTGCACCACCGGTGAAGCAATCACCGCCGCCGGCTCACCGTCGGCCACCAGCTGCCCGTTGTGCAGCACCACGATGCGGTCCGACAGCTCACGCACCACATCCATCTTGTGTTCGACCAGCAGGATGGTGCGGTCACGCCGCGCCTTCAGCGCGCGTATCAGGTCCAGGATCACCGGCACGTCGTCCACGCTCATGCCGGCCGTGGGTTCGTCGAACATGTAGACCTTGGGGTCCAACGCCATCAGCAGCGCCACTTCCAGCTTGCGCTGGTCGCCATGCGGCAAGGCCGCGGCCTGCGCGTCCTGCTTGTCACCCAGTTGCACCTGCTGCAGCAGCTCGCGCGCCTCGGCGATCCAGTCCTTGCGGTCCAGCCACACGCGCAGCAGCTGCAGACCGCCACCACAGCGCGCCTGCACCGCCAGGCGCACGTTCTCCAGCACGCTGAGGTTGGGAAACAGCTGCGTCAGCTGGAACGCCCGCCCCAACCCGCGGCGCGTGCGCAGCGGCGCGGGCAGCCCGGTGATGTCCTGCCCGTCCAGCAGCACACGCCCCTCGCTGGCCGGCAACTGCCCGCTGATGAGGTTGAAGTAGGTGGTCTTGCCCGCGCCGTTGGGACCCACGATGGAAGTCAGCGTGCCCGGCTCGAAACGGCAGGACACATGGTCCACGGCCACATGCCCGCCAAAGCGAATCGTCAAGTCAACCGTTTCGAGCATGAGGCAACACGCATCCAGGCCCGGCCAGCGGCCGGGCTCATCGAAGCCCTGACTGGAGCCCCCTCCTGGAGGGGGCTGGGGGAGCGGAACGTTCGGGAACAGGGTCCCAACCTGAACAAGCGCTCAGCGCTTGTTCAGGATCGGGATCTCCATCTCCGACGCCTTGATCTCACGCACCAGCTCCGGCACGCCCCAGGCGAAGGCCGGGTCGTTCTTGATGCGGAAGTGGTACATGTCCTGCATGGCCTGGTGGTCCTCCTTGCGGAAGGTCATCTTGCCCTTGGGGGTCTCGAAGCTCATGCCGGCCATGGTGCTGATGAGCTTGTTGGTGTTGGTGTCGCCACCCGTCTTCTTCAGCGCTTCCACCACCGCGATGGCCGCGGTCATGCCGCCGGCGGTGAAGAAGTCCGGCGGGCTCTTGTGGCGGCTGTAGTGGTTGGCCACCAGCCATTCATTGACCGGGTTCTTGGGAATGCCGAAGTAGTAGTACAGCGCGCCTTCCATGCCCGGGTACTGCTTGTAGGCCACCATGGCCGGCAGGATGTTGCCGCCGGTGGCCATTTCAATGCCATAGCGCTTTTGCAGCTCCAGCTCGGCGAACTTGCTGAAGGGCGAGTTGCCGCCGGCCCACACCACCCACACGAACTTGCGGCCCGGTTGGTCCTTCATGCGGTCCACCAGGCGCTGGAAGGCGGCGGTGAAGTCGGTGGTGGTGGGCGGCACAAACTCTTCGTGCACAAACTTGCCCTTCTTGATCGCGGCGCGGAAGGCCTTCACGCCGTCGCGGCCGAAGGCGTTGTCCTGCGCCAGCGTGGCAATGACGTGGTCGGCCTTGTCCAGTGCCACGGCGTTGCTGATGGCGTCCTGGCTGCTGTTGCGGCCGGTACGGAAGATGTACTTGTTCCACTTGTCGCCGGTGATGCTGTCGGCCACGGCCGGCTCCACCAGCAGGATCTTCTTGTACTCCTCGGCCACCGGCAGCATGGCCAGCGCCACCGGGCTGGCGGTGGGGCCCACGGCGATGTCCACCTTGTCGTCGGCGTAGGCGGCCTGCAACTGCGCCTTGCCCACGTCGGGCTTGCCCTGGTCGTCCTTCTCTATCACCACCAGCTTGCGGCCGGCCACGGTCATGGTGCCACCGGTGGCGTACTCCAGGCCCATCTGGAAACCGGTGATGGTCTGCTTGGCATACGCCTCCAGCGGGCCGGTCTTGCTGGCGATGATGGCGATCTTGATGTCACCCTTGCCCTGCGCAAAGGCCGGCGCGGCCAGCGAGGCGGCCGCCAGCGCGGCGGCGACGGTGAGGGAGAAGCTTCGACGCGAGCTCATGCGGGTTGTCTCCGAGGCTGTGGTTGGCGTTGGCAGCCGCCCAGGCGGCAGCCACGTACCAGCCCTTGTGCAACCCATGTGCCACGAAGGCGCCACCAGGCACTGCTTAGGTGCAAACCCCGAGGTTTGAGCGCCCAAAGTGCGGTGTGAAGGCCCGGTCAGGCGCCAGATCAGGGCCTGAACGGACATGGTGCAAGCTGCCGGCTCGCGTTTGCCTGGAAATCAGGCACTGCACGATGTCTGTTTTTCAGGCGAAGTTCGCTGAGATGCTCGAATTTCAGTCACTGCGCCGGCTGCCCGGCACATGCACCAGCCGCCGCAGCAGGTGTTCCAGCGTGGCGTCCAGCGAGCCGCGGCAGTGGCCGCTGTGCACCGGCGAGGTCTGTACGCTGGCGCTGCGCGGCGCCACCAGCCAGTCAAAACGTTCGCGGGCCGACAGCCGGCCCAGGGCGCCGGCCTGCGCGCCGCCGGCGCAAACGGCCTGCACCGCGGCCAGCGCGCCCCGCAGCGCCGGCAGGTCGGCCGCCGGGTCCAGGGCTTGCAGCCGCGCCTCGTCCAGCGCGATGCCAGCCTTCAGGTAGCCGTAGGCCGAGCAGAAGACGATGACCCCGGCATTGATGAACTCGCCGCGGTCCACCCGCGGCACCACGCGCAACACCGCGTAGTCGTAGGTGGCCGCGTTGGGCGGCGGGCCGGGGCGGGACGTCATGGCAGCCGGGCGGCGTCAGCCGCCTGCAGCAGGGCCGGCAGCCAGCGGGAAGCCTGCTGCAGGCGCTGGTGGAAGTAGTCGCGGTAGGCGTCGCGCTGCGCCGCCGGGCTGGGCCGCGCGGTGTCCGCGGCCAGCCAATCGTCGGGCAGCGCCGCCACGATGCCGGCCACGGTGTCGTCGTCCACCTGCGGCAGCAGGCGCGCATGCGCCGCCGCCAGGGCCGTGGCCCGTGGCAGCAGCACGTGGTCGCGTATGGCGGTAAACGGCCGCGCGGCTTGTGCAGCCCGCTCCGCAGCGTCTGCCTCCGGGCCCCACTGGTGGTGGAAGATCAGCGCCGCGCCATGGTCTATCAACCAGGGCCGGCCGTGCCACCACAGCAGGTTGGTGTTGCGCGCGCTGCGGTCCACGTTGCTCACGAACGCGTCGAACCACACCAGGGCCGAGGCGAAGTCGGCGTCCACCGTGTGCGCCAGCGGGTCGAAGGCCACGGCGCCGGGCAGGTAGTCCAGCGCCAGGTTCAGGCCGCCGCTGGCGCGTATCAGGTCCTGGATCTCGGGGTCGGGCTCGGTGCGTGCCAGCACCGGGTCCAGCGCCGTGCCCACGATGGTGGGCACCGCCAGGCCCAGGTGGCGCGCCAGTTCGCCGGCCACCCACTCGGCCACCAGCGCCCTGGTGCCCTGCCCCGCGCCGCGGAACTTGAGCACGTACAGGCCGTCGTCGCCGGCCTCCACCAGCGCGGGCAGCGAGCCGCCTTCGCGCAGCGGCGTGACGTAGCGCGTGGCGGTGACGGTGCGCAGCAGCGGCATGCCGGCATTGTGCCGGCCCGTGGTGCTCAGGCGGCCGGGTGGCGGCCGGCCGCGGTCTCGGCTGCAGTCTCGGCCGCGGTCTCTGCAGCCGCCTGGGCCGCAGCCGCCAGCAGGCCGTCCATCTCGGCCATGCTGCCGCTGCCCACCGCCAGCAGGCGCAGCGTGGTGCCGGCATCGGGCCGCTGCGCCGGGTCCACCTGGGCCCAGGCCTGCAGGATGGCGGCCTGCAGGGGTGCCGGGTCGTCGCGGGCGTCCACCAGCACCAGCAGCCGCGCCAGCGGCAGGCGCTGCAGCACCGCCTCCAGCTCGAAGCGGGTGCCGGCGCGGCCGGCGTGGTACTCGCGCAGGTCCAGCAGCACCACGCCGGCACGGTCTATCAGCGACAGGACCGTGGCCTGCCAGGTGGCGTTGCTGCAGAACAGTTCGTGCACGCGGCAGCGGCCGTCGGGGTCGCGGCTGCCGTCCAGCGCCTGCACACGCTGCGGGATCTCGTCGGCGTGCACGATGAAGTGCTCGCGCAGCCGCCCGCGCAGGAAGGCGAAAAACTCGTCCGGGTCCATCTGGCCGCCGGCCAGGTCGGGGCCGGCAATCATCCAGGTCGGCCCGGCGAAGCGCCAGCGGGCCAGGAAGCGGTCGGTGAAGCCGACACTGCGCGCCGAGGGCTTGAACACGCGCAGCATCAGCAGGGCCGGCGCCGGCGCCGAGACGCCGCGCCGGGCCCAGCGCAGGCTCAGGCCCTGCAGCCCGCGCCAGGCGAACCACACCAGCAGCACGGCCAGGGCCACCCATTCCATGGAGCGGCCGGTGCGTTCGTCGAAGGACATCAGCAGCACCGCGCCGCAGACGTAGGCGGTGATCAGCCCCCAGTAGGCGCCCAGCGCCAGCTGCATCTCGCTGAAGCGGCGCTGGGCGTAGCGCCGCGCCAGCCGCACCAGCATGCGGCGCGCCACCCAGCCGCTGAGGGCGAACAACACCGCCATGGCCACCGCGAAGAGCAGCCAGTCGCCGGCGGTGATGGCCTCGTCGCTGCCGTCGTCCAGGCTGACCAGCACGGCGATGGCCAGCGCAAAGGCCAGCAGTGCCACCGTCAGCGCCGCCAGGATGGGCGGGCCGGCGCCGCGCACGGCCGGGCGCAGGAACGCGGCGATGGTTGCCGCCAGCAGGGCCGCGCACAAGGCCAGCACCAGGGCCGGCAGCCAGCCGGTGTCCATGCCGGCGGCGCCGACGCCGAAGGCCAGCGCGCACAGCCCGCCGGCGATCCAGACCCGGTTCTCCGGCAGCCCGGCCTGGAAGGCCCAGCCCAGCACGGCCGGCAGCACCAGCAGCGGCCACAGGAACAGGTGGACGGCGAGGGTGCCGCCCTCGCTGCTTTCGGCCGCCTGCTCGCCGGCCAGCTCCATCCACCAGACCAAGGCGACCAGCAGGCACAGCAGCAACAGCCACCAGTAGACCAGCCCGGCGGCGAACTGCACGCCCAACACGCGCCGGCGCAAACGCCGGGCCGGGCCGGCTGCGGCGAAGTCGGCCCCGGGAAGGGCGGCGGGCAGTTGCTGGATCTGCAGCGGCGGCGGTGGCGACGCGGGGATGTGCTTCGTTGCGCCGCCGCTGCCTCCTACACCGCCCACAACGCCGCCTCCTACAGCGCCACCACCACCGGCATCGGCCGCCGCGAGTTCGCGCTGCAGCGCCGTCACCGCGGCAACGTAGCGCCACCGCGCCCAGGCCGCCAGCGCCATCGCCAACGGCACCAGCAGAAGCAACAGCAGCGCCAGCACCGCCACCCACTGGGTGAGGTTGAGATCCTCGTCGCCGTTCATCGCGCCGCAGTGTGCACCGCCACCGCGGATTTCGCAGCACCTACCAATGCCGCATCGAGGCTTGAGCTGCCGCGGCCAATCGCGCCCCGCCGAGCGCTGCGCTCAACGCTGCGCCAGCTCCGGGTGCCGCGCCAGGCGGTCGTACAAGGCGGCGCGCGACATGCGCAGCAGGCGCGCCGCGGCCACGCGGTTGCCGCCGCAGGCCGCCAGGGCGGCGCGTATGGCGACCCGCTCCAGTTCGTCCACCTGCTCGGGCAGCGGGCGCAGCAGGGCCGGGTCGACGGGTGGCGGGGGCTGCGAGGGGGCTGAAAGCGGCAGCGGCGCTGCAGCCGGCGTGGGCAGCGGTGCCGCCGGGCTGGCCGCCGCCGCATGCCCGTAACCCAGGGCCGGCCCAAAGTGCTCCGGCCCCAGCAGCAGGTCGTCGGTCATCAGCGTGGCCTGCTCCAGCACGTTGCGCAGCTCGCGAACGTTGCCGGGCCAGGGCTGGGTGGCCAGCAGGTCCAGGCCCTCGTGCGACACGCTCTTGGGCGGCAGGCCGCTGCGCCGGGCGATGTCCTCGGCCAGCGACTCCACCAGCGCTTCCAGGTCGTCCAGACGTTCGCGCAGCGCCGGCACGCGTATCGGCAGCACGTTGAGCCGGTAGTACAGGTCGGCGCGGAAGCTGCCGTCGGCCACCATGGCCGCCAGGTCGCGGCTGGTGGCGGCCACGATGCGCACGTCCACCTGTTCCAGGCGGTTGCTGCCCAGGGGCTCGATTTCCTGCTCCTGCAGCGCGCGCAGCAGCTTGCTCTGCAGCGCCAGCGGCATGTCGCCGATTTCGTCCAGGAACAGCGTGCCGCCGTCGGCCACCTTGAACTTGCCGTCGCGGCCCTTGCGCTCGGCGCCGGTGTAGGCGCCGGGGGCCACGCCGAAGAACTCGGCCTCCAGCAGCGTCTCGGGCACGGCGGCGATGTTGACGCCCACGAACGGCCGCGCCGCGCGCCGGCTGGCGGCGTGCAGGGCCTGGGCCAGCAGCTCCTTGCCGGTGCCGGTTTCGCCCAGCAGCAGCACGGTGGAATCGGCCTGTGCCACACGCCGCGCCTGGCGCTTGACCTCCAGCGCCGCGGCGCTGCTGCCCACGAAGCTGGCGATGGTGTAGCGCGGCCGGCGCTTGGCGGCCAGCTCGCGGCGCGCCGCCTCCAGCTCGGTCTGCAGCGCGGTGAACTTGGTCATCAGCGGCCGCATGGTGGACTCGGGGTGGTCCAGCAGCACCAGGCCCAGCGCGCCCAGCACCTGGCCTTGTTCGTCGCGCAGCGGAAAGCGGCTGACGACGAAGGTGCCGGCCTTGTTGGTCAGCAAGTCCACCGGAATGGGCTGGCCGCTGTCTATGACCTGCGCCAGCAGCGTGCCCGGCACCACCTCTTCCACACGCCGGCCCACAAACTGCGAGGCGTGCTCGAAGCCCAGCGCCGGCAGAAAGCGCTTGTAGCCTTCGCTGATCCACACCACGCGGTGGTCGCGGTCCACCACCATCATGCCCATGGTGGTGCGGGCAAACACCTCGAAGGCGCTTTGCACCGCACGCTGCAGCAGGGCACGCGCCTCGGCGCTGAGCCCGGTCGGCACGTCGGCCGGCAGCCCGGGCGACCAGGGCAGGCCGGCATCGGCCGGCGGCGTCTCGGGGCGCGGCAACTCGGGTGGCGCGGGCGGGTTCATGCAGCGGGCATTGTCGCCCTGGCGCGGGCGCAGCGCCGTTGCTGGCGCGCCGCGGCAGGCCAGGCCGCCGTTGGCGCAACAGCCCGGGAAGCCAGGGAAATCACCACCATGATGCTGTAATTACAGAGTTACACTGCCGCATGGCTCAACCCATTCCCCTGCGCGGCACCTCCTTGCACGACGGCGTGGCCGCCCGGCTGCGCCAGATGGTGTTCGACCGCCAACTGGCCCCCGGCGACTGGGTGGACGAAAAGGCCCTGGCCGCGGCCTGGCAGATCAGCCGCACGCCGCTGCGCGAGGCGCTGAAGGTGCTGGCCGCAGAAGGCCTGGTGGAGCTGGTGCCGCAGCGCGGCTGCCGCGTCGTGGAACTCACCGACGACGATGCACAAGGCCTGTTCCCGGTGATGGCGCTGCTGGAAGGCCGCTGCGCCCACGAAGCGGCGCTGAAGGCCACCGACGCCGAGCTGGCCGAGCTGCAGCGCCTGCACGAGGCACTGGAGCGCCACGCCGCCGAAGGCGACACCGACGGCTACTACCGCGCCAACCACGTGTTCCACAGCCGCGTGCAGCAACTGGCCGACAACCGCTGGCTGGACCGCGCCACCGGCGACCTGCGCAAGTTCCTGCGCCTGCTGCGCGGGCGCCAGCTCAAGCTGCAGGGCCGCATGGCGCGCTCCATCAACGAACACCGCGTGTTGATAGACGCGCTGGTGCACCGCGACGCCGCCCGCGCCGAACGGGCCATGCACGACCACCTGGTGGCGCAGCTGCAGGCGCTGAACGAACTGCGTGCGCAGGAACAGGCGCAAGCGCCGGAAACACGGAGGCCCGAACATGCTGGATGAACTGCGACAGGCCGCTGCACGGCGGCGCGACGACCGCCTGCTGCGTGCCGCGGTGCTGGGCTGCCGCCGCCTGCTCAGCGAGCGCGGCGAGGCCAACAGCGTGGTCATAGGCCGCACGCTGATAGAGCGGCTGGACGCGCTGTCGGGCAGCACGCTGGACGGCTTCTTCGACCACCTGGCCAGCGAGCTCAGCCCCGACCCGCAGGCCGTGCTGCAGGCCGCCCAGGCCTACCACGCGGCGCCCGACGCCGCCGCGCTGATCACGCTGCTGGTAGCGGCCGAACCGCCGCGCCAGGACCTGCTGCGCCGGCTGAACCGCACGCCCGGCGGCACCGCCTGCATCCTGCGCCTGCGCCGAGAGCTGCTGCGCCGCCTGCCCAAGCACCCCGAGTGGGCGGCGCTGGAAGCCGACCTGCTGCACCTGCTGAACAGCTGGTTCAACCCGGGCTTCCTGAACATGGAGCGGGTGGACTGGAACTCGCCGGCACGGCTTCTGGAAAAGATCATCCAGCACGAGGCGGTGCACGCCATAGACGGCTGGGACGACCTGCGCCGCCGCCTGCAACCCGACCGCCGCTGCTTTGCGTTCTTCCACCCGCAATTGCCCGAGGCGCCGCTGATCTTTGTGGAAGTGGCGCTGCTGCCGGACATGCCGGCCGCCGTCGCACCGCTGATCGACAAGGCCAGCACGCCGCTGCCGCCGGAGCGCTTTCGCACCGCGGCCTTCTACAGCATCAGCAACTGCGAACCCGGCTTGCGCGGCGTGAGCCTGGGCAACTTCCTGATCAAGCGGGTGGCCGAGCAGCTGCAGCGCGAGCTGCCGCAGCTGCGCCGCTTCTGCACGCTGTCGCCCATCCCCACGCTGGCCAGCTGGCTGCTGCGCCGGCCCGAGCTGGAAGCGCTGCCGGGCCTGAAGCGCCAGCAGGCCCGCGAGCTGGCGGCGGCGCAGGAGCGCCTGCTGGCACGCTGCGGCGGCGACTTGGCCGCGCTGCAGCGCGCCGAAACCCTGGAGCAGCTGGACAAGGACGACGAGGCCGCCCTGCTGGCGCTGGCCGGCGCCTTCCTGATGCTGGCCTCGCCCACGCGCGGCGGCGACCCGGTGGCGCGCTTTCACCTGGACAACGGCGCGCGCCTGGAGCGCCTGAACCTGCACGGCGACCTCTCGCCCAAGGGCCTGAAGCAGAGCTTCGGGCTGATGGTCAACTACCTGTACGACCTGGACAAGGTGGAGACCAGCCACGAGATGTTCAAACAAGGCGAGGTTGTCCGCTCACGCGCGGTGCAGACCTTGTTGTAGCGTCCGGCTTTGGCCGAATCCCGTGCCGGGTGCGGTTCGCCCGGTGGTTCCTGCATAAACACACAAGTGGAGACAAGGATGAACGATCAGCACAAGAACCCCATGGCGCCCTTCACCCGCCGCCGCGCCCTGGTGGCCGGCGCCGCCGGCACGGCCGCGCTACTGGGCCTGCCCCTGGCGCGCGCCCAGGCCTGGCCCACCAAGCCGGCCACCATCGTGGTGCCCTTCCCGCCCGGTGGCGGCACCGACGCCTTTGCGCGCCCGTTGTTCGCGGCCATGACCAAGAACGTGGGCCAGCAGTTCCTGATAGACAACCGCGGCGGCGCCGGCGGCACGCTGGGCGCCAGCGTGGCGTCCAAGGCCGCGCCCGACGGCTACAACTTCTTCATGGGTGCGGTGCACCACTCCATCGCGCCCAGCATGTACCCGCGGCTGGACTACGACATCGTCAGCGACTTCGTGCCGGTGGGCCTGATTTCCAGCGTGCCGCAGGTCATCGTCGTCAACCCGCAGCGGGTGGCCGCACGCAACCTGCCCGACCTGCTGGACCTGTTGCGCAAGAACCCGGGCAAGCTCAACTACGGCTCGGCCGGCAACGGCACCAGCCACCACCTGGCCGGCGAGCTGTTCAAGCTGCAGACCAAGACCTTCATCACCCACAGTCCCTACCGCGGCGCCGGGCCGCTGGTGCAGGACCTGATCGCCGGCCAGGTGGACCTGGCCTTCGACGGCCTGGGCTCTTCGGCAGCGCACATACGCAGCGGGCGCCTGGCGCCCATCGCGGTGGCGGCCGACCGCCGCACCGTGGCCTTCCCCAACCTGCCCACCGCGCCCGAGGCCGGCCTGCCCGACTACAAGGTCGCCACCTGGTACGGCCTGTGGGCACCCAAGGGCACGCCGGCGGCCGCCGTCACCGCCATGCAGAACGAAATGCGCAAGGCCCTGAACGCCGACGAGATCAAGACCATCTGGACCAGCCTGGGCACCGAAACGCCCAACCTCTGGGGCGCGGACTTCGGCAACTTCGTCAGCAACGAGGTCAAGCGCTGGGCCGAGGTCGTGAAGTCCTCGGGAGCCAAACTGGACTGACGAGCAACCGACAGCCCCCTGGGCGCCGGCGCGGTCATTGCGGGCCGCGCCGGTGTTTCCTGGCGGCGTGGACCCCTGAATGCAGAACCACAACCTGTTCGCCGCCCTGCGCGCGGCCTTCCCGGCCGATCTGGACGGCGTGGCCGTGGAAACGGCCGACACCCCCGAGACGCTGCTCTACACCTGGCGCGACCTTGACCGCGGCAGCGCCATGCTGGCCAACCTGCTGGACTCGCTGGAGCTGCCGGCCGGCTCGCGCGTGGCGGTGCAGGTGGACAAGAGCGTCGAGGCCTTGATGCTGTACCTGGCCGTGCTGCGCGCCGGCCACGTCTACCTGCCGCTGAACACCGCCTACCAGGCCGCCGAGCTGGCCTACTTCATAGGCAACGCCGAGCCGGCGGTGCTGGTGTGCACGCCGGCGGCCTTTGCCAAGCTGTCCACGGTGGCCTTCCAGGCCGGCGTGAAGAACGTGTTCACGCTGGGCGACGACCGCAGCGGCACGCTGCTGGACCGCGCGGCGCAGCACCACGACCGCCACACCCTGGTGCAGCGCGGCGAAGACGACCTGGCCGCCATCCTGTACACCAGCGGCACCACCGGGCGCAGCAAGGGCGCCATGCTCACGCACGGCAACCTGCTGTCCAACGCCCAGGTGCTGAAAACCTACTGGGGCTGGCGCCGGCCCGGGCAGGACGGCGGCGACCGGCTCATCCATGCCCTGCCCATCTTCCATGTGCACGGCCTGTTCGTCGCCCTGCACGGCGCGCTGCTGGCCGCGGCGCCCATGATCTGGTTCTCGCGCTACGACGCCAAGGCCGTCATCCAGCGCCTGCCCGAGGCCACGGTGTTCATGGGCGTACCCACGCTGTACGTGCGGCTGCTGGCCGAGCCTTCGTTCACCAGCGCGCTGTGCCGCGGCATGCGGCTGTTCGTCAGCGGCTCGGCGCCGCTGCTGATAGAGACCTTCAACGACTTCCGCACCCGCAGCGGCCACACCATCCTGGAACGTTACGGCATGAGCGAAACCATCATGCTGACCTCCAACCCCTACCGGCCCGAGAACGCCCGCCGCGGCGGCACCGTGGGCTTCCCGCTGCCGGGCGTGGGCGTGCGCGTGCACGACGACCAGGGCCGCGCCCTGCCGGCCGGCGAGACCGGCGGCATCGAGGTACGCGGCCCCGGCATCTTCAAGGGTTACTGGCGCATGCCCGAGAAGACGGCCGAGGAATTCACCGCCGACGGCTGGTTCAAGACCGGCGACGTGGGCCGCTTCGACGCCGACGGCTACCTCACCATCGTGGGCCGCAGCAAGGACCTCATCATCAGCGGCGGCTACAACGTCTACCCGGCCGAGGTGGAGGGCTACCTGAACGAGCTGCCCGGCGTGGCCGAGAGCGCCGTCATAGGCGTGCCGCACAAGGACTTCGGCGAAGCCGTGGTGGCGGTGGTGGTGGCACGCGCCGGCGGCGGTGCCCCGCAGGCCGCCGAGTTGATCGCGGCGCTGAAGGCACGCATCGCCAACTTCAAGGTCCCCAAGCAGGTGTTCGTGGTGAACGAGTTGCCGCGCAACACCATGGGCAAGGTGCAGAAGAACCTGCTGCGCGATCAACACCGCGCGCTGTACGCGGGCTGACATGGCCGGTGACCGCTGCCCGCGCTGCGGCGGTGGTTTCCATTGCGGCGTGGCCGACGCCACGCCCTGCCCCTGCAGCGGCGTGCAGCTGAGCCCGGCCCTGCTGGCCTCGCTGCGCAGCCGCTACACCCGCTGCCTGTGCCTGGCCTGCCTGCGCACGCTGGCGGCGGCCGAGCAGGCGCAGGACGCGGTGCCGGAGCCCGCCAACGGCAAGGCCTGAGCCTGCCGCCGGCGGCCCACGTTCTTGGGATGGTCGGCCCGCCGGCGCGGGCGCACCATGAAGCTGCGGTGTCGTGCCGCAGGCCTTGTGCGTGCCCCCTGGAGGAAGCCATGAAGATCCGTCTTGCTTGCCTGGCTGCTGCGGCGGCGCTGAGCCTTGCCGCCGGCGCGGTCCAGGCCCAGACCTACTCCTTCGCCGCGGCGCTGGAGCCGGAAGCCAGCGGTGCCACCGGCAGCGGCGCGGTGCTGATGGACTTCAACGTCGGCGCGCAAACCCTGGCCATCGCCGCCATCTGGTTCGGCCTGTCGGGCACCACCACCATCGCGCATGTGCATTGCTGCACCACAACACCGGAAACCGGCACCGTGGGCGTGGCGGTCACGCCGGGCACGCTGCCGGGCTTTCCGGTGGGCAGCACCTTCGGCTTCTACCAGACCACGCTGGACCTGACGTCCGCCGCCACCTACACCCCCAGCTTCTTGACCACCTTCGGCGGCGGCACGCCGGCCGGGGCATCGGCGGCGCTGCTGAGCGGGCTGAACAACAGCACCGCCTACTTCAACATCCACACCACCACCTTCGCGCCGGGTGAGATACGCGGCTTTCTGGCGCCTGTGCCCGAGCCCGCCAGCTGGGCACTGATGGGCCTGGGCCTGGTCGCCGTGGGTGGCCTGGCGCGCAGGCGCGCGGCCACGGCCTGATTTCTGCGCGGACCTGCTGCGCCAACCTTCGGGGCGGCGGCCGGGTAGCGACGCTCCGGGCGCTCCGCGCGCGCCGCCGGCCGACGCTACAGTCGGCCCATGCACCTGCTCGTACTCGGCGGCACCCGTTTTCTCGGCCGGCATGTGGCCGAACTGGCGCTGCAGCGCGGCCACCGGCTGACGCTGCTGCACCGGGGCCGCAGCGGCAGCGGCCTGTTCCCGCAGGCCGAACACCTGATCGCCGACCGCAACACCGACCTCTCGGTGCTGGCCGGCCGGCGCTTCGACGCGGTGGTGGACACCAGCGCCTACTGGCCGCGCCAGGTGCAGGCCGCTGCGGCGCAGCTGGCCGGGCACGTGGGCCACTACCAGCTGGTGTCGTCCATCAGCGTCTACGCCCAGCCGCAGCAGGTGCCGCTGGATGAGGACGCGGCGCTGGCCACGCTGGACGACCCGCAGACGGAAACCGTCACCGGCGCAACCTACGGCGGCCTCAAGGTGCTGTGCGAACAAGCCGCGGTGGCGGCCTACGGCGCCCAGCGCTGCCTGCTGCCGCGGCCCGGGCTGCTGGTCGGCCCGCACGACCCCACCGAGCGCTTCACCTGGTGGGTGAGGCGCTTGTTGCGCGCCACACCCGGCAGCGAGGTGCTGGCCCCTGGCGAGCCCGGCACGCCGGTGCAGTTCATAGACGCGCGTGACGCCGCCGCCTGGATGCTGCTGCAGGCCGAAACGGGTGGCCACGGCGCCTTCAACCTCACGGGCCCGGCGCAGCCGCTGAGCATGGGCACCCTGTTGCACACCGCATGCGCCACGCTGGCCGCCGAGGCCGCGCCGTCGCTGACCTGGGTCAGCGAAGCCTTTGTAGAGGCGCAGGGCGTGGCGCCCTGGAGCGATCTGCCGGTGTGGTTGCCCCAACCCCTGGCCGGCCTGCACCGCACCGACATCGGCCGGGCGCTGCGCAGCGGTCTGCGCTGCCGCCCGCTGGCACAAACGCTGGCCGACACCGCCGCCTGGGCGCGCCTGCATGCGCCGGGCCCTGGCGGCACGCCCCCCCCGGGCCTGACTGCGCAGCGCGAAGAAGCCTTGCTGGCGGCCTGGCACGCCGGCCGCGCGGCGCCTGCGGGCGGCTGAGCGCCCCGGCCCCGGGCCTCCCACACTCCCGCTTCGCGACAGGCGCGCGTGTTCGTCGCCCGCGGCCGCCATTCAAACCGGCCAGGCCGCACCTCGTCGCAAACACGTGGTGAACGGGTGCTGCACTGCCTACAGTGCACCCATCGCAAACCCGGATGCCCCACCCGCCCCAGGAGACCACCATGAGCCCGTTCGCCGCCCGCACCCCCTCTCACGCCACCGCTTTTGCCCTGGCCGCGGTCGTCACGTTCGGCTTGCTCGGTGGCATCCACGCGATGGCCGGCACGGCCGAGCCGCAGGCCTTGTACGCACAAGCCCATGAAGCGGCGCCGGCCTCGACGGTGCAGCTGTCCTGCGCCGCCAACCCTCTGGCCGGTCACGCCTGAGCAGCGCTGAACACCGATCCCTTCGGCGCGGTGTTCAGCCGCGCCCGACGAAGGGCATGGCCGTGGCCATCACGGTCATGAACAGCACGTTCACGTCCAGCGGCAGCGCCGCCATCTGCACCACGGCGCGCGCCGCGTGGTCCACGTCCATGCGCGCCTCGGCACGCACGCTGCCGTCGGCCTGCGGCATGCCGCTGGCCATGCCGGCGGTCAGCTCGGTCACCGCGTTGCCTATGTCGATCTGACCCACCGCGATGTCGAAGGCGCGCCCGTCCAGCGCGCAGGCCTTGGTGAGCCCGGTGATGGCGTGTTTGGTGGCGGTGTAGGGCGCCGAGTTGGGCCGCGGCGCATGCGCCGAGATCGAACCGTTGTTGATGATGCGCCCGCCGCGCGGCTGCTGCGCCTTCATCATCGCGAAGGCCTGCTGCGTGCACAGGAACACGCCGCTGAGGTTGGTGTCCACCGCCGCCCGCCACTGCTCCAGCGCCAGCTCCTCCAGCGGCAGGCCGGGCGTGAACACGCCGGCGTTGTTGAACAGCAGGTCCAGGCGGCCGAAGCGCGCCCGCACAAAGTCGAACAAGCCCTGCACCGAAGCCGGCTTGGTCACGTCGGCCGGCACGGCGAAGGCACGCTCCTGGATGTCGCCGAACGGGTCTTCGGCCTGCACGATGGACTCGCGCAGCGCTTCCAGGCGGCGCCCGGCAAAGACCACCCGCCAGCCGTCGTGCAGCAGGGCCCGCGCCGTGGCGCGGCCTATGCCGCTGCCGGCGCCGGTGACCACGGCGATGCGGTTGTGAGGGGGGCTGCTGTGCATGGCGGGCTCCTGCTGAGGCCTGGGATTGGCGGGCATTCTGAGGCCGGCGCAGCCCCCAGGCCGGTGCGCGGCGCCGGCCAAGCCGCGAACGGGCATCAGGCCTAGCCCGGATGGGCACCCCCGCGGCCCGCTGGCATCCTCCCCGGCGGCGCCACAGTTGTCACGGGGCAGCGGCCCCGCTTGGCTTTACGCAGCATGCGTCCAGCGCAAAAACCTCGGCATCACGCCGTGCTCGGTGCAGCCCTCCCCGTGGCCATGGTGGCCACCGGCAGCGCTGCGGCCTTGCTGGAGCGCGGGCCGCTGACCTGGGGCCTGCTGGCTTTGCTGCTGGCCCTGGGCGCCGCGTCGCTGCTGCTGGACCGGCGCAGGCGCACCGGCGGCCCGGCCCCCGAGCGCCTGGCCGCCGAGCACCGCATGCTGCGCGAGAGCGTGGAGAACACGCCCATGCCTTATGCGGTCTACGACGACGAAGACTGCCTGATCGCCTGGAACAAGTCCTACGAGGCCACGCATGCCGAGGCCTTTCGCCGGCTGAGCCCGCAGATCACCCAGGGGCGGCTGCGTTATGCCGACCTGGTGCGCGTCACGGCGCAGGCCACGCTGCCGCCGCACGAGGTGGAGGCCCATGTGGCCGAGCGCGTGCAGCGCCAGCGCCAGGCCGACGGCGGGGCCGTGGACCGGCATTACCCCGGCCTGGGCTGGCTGCGCGTGTGCAAGTTCGCCACGCCCAGCGGGGCGGTGGCCGGCTTTGCCGTGGACATCAACGAGCTCAAGCAGCGCGAGGTGGCCCTGGAGCAGCAGATCCTGCTCAGCCGCGAGCTGGCGCGCCAGCTGCGCGAACTGGCCGACACCGACGCGCTCACGGGCGCCAGCTCCCGCCGCGCCTTTCTGGAGCGTGCCAACGAGGAGTTCCAGCGTGCGCGCCGCTATGGCCACCCCCTGTGCGTGGCGATGCTGGACATCGACGCCTTCAAGGCCGTCAACGACCGCCATGGGCATGGCGCCGGCGACCAGGTGCTGGCGCGCGTGGCCTCCACCTGCCTGGAGCGCCTGCGCACCGACATAGACCGCTGCGGCCGCCTGGGCGGCGAGGAGTTCGCCGTGCTGCTGCCGGAAACCGACCTCGCCGGTGCCCAGGTGCTGAGCGAGCGGTTGCGCGAGGCGGTGGGTGCGCTGCGCTTCGATGCCAGCGCCGGCGGCCACTTCGGCGTCAGCATCAGCATCGGTGTGGCCCAGGCCTGCGCCGGCGATGATGACTTTGCAGCGCTGCTGAACCGCGCCGACGCCGGCCTGTACGAGGCCAAGACCACGGGCCGCGACCGTGTCGTCGTCGCACCGCCGCCGGCCGGCGGTGCGGCCACGGCACCGCACACGGCCTGAGCCCGGCGGCGGCTACGGGGCGGCGTTCTCCTGCGGCGGCGCGGGCACCGGCGCGGGCACAGGTGCAAGCACCGTCGCTTCCGGAACTGCCGGCGACGTGGAAGCGGCCTGGGCCGCCGCCTGCGCCAGCAGGCGTTGCACCGTGGACATCTTGTCCAGCACCGCCGGCGGCAGCAGGAAGGGGTAGCTGTCCGGGTGGCCCAGGCTGCGGTTCATGGCGTTGAGGAAACGCGCCACCGGCAGCCACTGCGCAATCACCAGGTCGTGCAGCGGCGCGGCAGCGTCAACCACCGGCGCTTGCGGTGCGGCGGTGGCGGCCACGCCGTCCAGGCGCAAGCCCCAGGCGGCGGCGGTCTGCACCGCATCGACGATCAGCAGGTAGTGCGCGCAGGTCTCGGCCCAGTCCTCCCAGGGGTGGGCGCTGGCGTAGGCGCTGATGAAACGCTGGCGCCAGTCCGGCGGCGGGCCTTGTTCGTAGTGGCGCTGCAGCGCGGTGGCGTAGTCCTCGCTCTCGTCGCCGAACACGGCACTGCATTCGGCCTGCGCCGGCGTGCCGTTGATGTAGCGGTACTGCAGCCAGTGCGCCGCCTCGTGCCGCAAGTGGCCCAGCAGCGTGCGCATGGACTCGCCCAGCGCCACGCGCGTGGCCTCGCGGTGCACGGTGTCGGTCTCGTTGAGGTTCAGCGTGATGACGCCGCGGTCGTGCCCGGTGGTCACCGGCGGTTCGTCGGGCAGCGGCGCCAGCAGGCGAAAGGACAGCGGCTGCGGCGTGGCATCGCGTGCGGCTTCGTCCACCGAGGGCACGGCCTGCGGCGGTGGCGACAGGCCCAGGTCGTCCAGGGTGAACAGCAGGCGGCGCTTGGCCTGTTCAAACAGCTGCCAGCGCTCCCGGTGCCCGGCCACGTCCAGCGCCGGTATCACGGTCGTCAGCCGGCAGCTGCGGCACAGCGTGGACGCCAGGTCGCCGTCGTCCAGCAGCCAGTTGCACACGCCCAGCGCGCGGTTGCCGCAAGGCCTGAGCGTGGGCGGCAGGCCTTCGCCCTGCACAGCCCAGGGCGCGGCCGGGTCTTGCGCCGGCTGGCCAGCCGCCATGCGCCGCTGGCCGGGCAGGTAACCCAGCGCCAGCCCGCACACGCCGCATTCGCTGTTGTCGAAGAAGACCGTGTTGCCGCAGTGGCTGCAGGTGAACGGGTGCATGCGTAGGAAAGGCCTGCAAAGGCCCTGCGGGCTGTGGCGGGCCAGTATGCCGCCAGCGAGGCCGCGGGCTGAAAAGCGCTGCGGCGCGGCCTTGGCCGCGCCGCAGGCCCCGGGCGGACAGCGCCGGGGCGGCTTCACGCCTCAGATCAATGGCGCAGCCAGCGCTCGTCGGCCTTGGCTTCCCAGGCCTTGACCTGCTCTTCGGCCTTGTCGCGTGCGACGCCGTAGCGTTCCTGGATCTTGCCGGCCAGTTGTTCGCGCTTGCCGTTGATGACGTCGAAGTCATCGTCGGTGAGCTTGCCCCACTGCTCCTTCACGTGGCCCTTGAGCTGCTTCCAGTTGCCTTCAATGCGGTCCCAGTTCATCACATCTCCTTCATGGCAGTAATGCCCCGTGCAACGCTGCGGCCCGAAGGGGTCGGGCCCTGCAACGTATCGAGGCATTCAGTCTAGGAAATGCCGCTGCCGCAGCCGATCGGACGAGGCTGTGGCAGGCTGTAGGACAAGGGCGCGCGGCGGCGCCGGCGCTCAGGCGGCGCGTGCTTCGAGAAAGTCGCAGGCCATGTGGGCCAGCGAACGCACGCCCAGGACCAGCGCGCTTTCGTCGACGGAAAAGCGCGGCGAGTGGTTGGGCGGCGCCGCCGTGGGCTCCTGCCCCGGCGGCGTGACGCCCACGAAGTAGAAGAAGCCCGGCACGATGCGCTGGAAGAAGGAGAAGTCCTCCGCGCCGGTGACCTTGTCCACCACCTGCGCGCCATCGCCCGCCACCCGCTGCAGCGTGGCCGCCATCGCCGCCGTGAGCGCCGGGTCGTTGACGGTGACCGGGTAGTTCTTCTGTATGCACACCTCGCAACCGGCGCGCGAGCCGCGCGCCACCGACTGCGCCAGCGTGGTCACACGTTCGTGTATGTCGTCGCGCACGCCTTCGTCGAAGGTGCGTATGGTGCCGCGCATCTCCACGCTGTCGGGGATGATGTTCTCGCGCACGCCGCCCTTGATGGTGCCCACGGTCACCACCGCCGGCGCGCGCGTGATGTCCACGCCGCGGCTGACGATGGTCTGCAGGCCCAGCACCACCTGCGCCGCGGTGACGATGGGGTCCACGCCGGCCCAGGGCGCGGCGCCGTGCGTCTGCCGGCCCTGCACGGTGATGCGGAAGCGGTCGGAGCTGGCCATGGTGGCGCCCGGCCGGTAGCCGATGTGGCCGGTGCTCATGCGCGAGGTGACGTGCAGGCCGAAGATGGCCTGCGGCACCGGCTTCTCCAGCGCGCCTTCGGCGATCATCAGCTTCGCGCCGCCCTCCTCGCCCTCGGGCGGCATCTCCTCGGCCGGCTGGAAGATGAACTTCACGCTGCCGCGCAGTTGCGCGCGCAGCCCGGCCAGCACCTGCGCCACGCCCATCAGGATGGCCACGTGGCAGTCGTGGCCGCAGGCATGCATGACGCCCACTTCCTCGCCGTTCCACTGCGTGCGCGCCTTGCTGGCAAAGGGCAGGTCCACCTGCTCGGTGACGGGCAGGCCATCCATGTCGGCGCGCAGCGCCACCACCGGGCCCGGCAGGCCGCCCTTGAGCAGGCCCACCACGCCGGTGTGGGCCACGCCGGTGCGCACCTCGTCCAGACCCAGCGCCTTGAGATGCTCGGCCACGATGGCCGCGGTGCGGAACTCGCGGTTGCCCAGCTCGGGGTGCTGGTGCAGGTCGCGCCGCCAGGCGACGACCTGGGCCTCCACCGCGGCAGCGGCCTCGTCGATCTGGGTGTTCAGCGAACTGGCGGCAACGGGGGTGGACAACATGGCGGCGTGGCGCGGCGGTGCGCTGTGGTGGTGGCGAGGATGCGGCTGCGACAAAATTTACCACCGCGGTTCACCGGGCCGCACCTGCAGCCACGGCCAGCGCGCCCGGTAGCTGGCCGTCTTGCGGGCGAACAGCGCGGGGTAGGGTGTGCGGGGGTTCGGCGTCAAGGTGCCGGCGTACAGGCCGGCCAACCCGTACGGCGCGTGGCACTGCCCGGGGCGGACGGCCACGCAGGTCTCCAACACCAGAAAACGGCGTATGCCGTCTTCGGCCGACACCAGTGGCGGGTAGGGGTGGCCGAAGTGCGCCGGGTACCACAGGTGCACACGGGCCTGGTTCGCCACCTCGATGGTGACGCCCAGGTCGCCCAGCACCGAGTCGGCCTGCGCCTGCACCTGCGCCTCGGCCGCTTCACTCAGGTCCGAAGCATCGAAGTAGAAGAGGTCGTAGTCCTTGATGTCCGCCGCAGGCGGCCTGCCGGCCTGGGTGTTCCACACCGTCTGGAACAGGCAGCCGGCCACCAGCCAGCCGCCGGGCAGTTCCAGGCGCTGCCAGCGCGAGAGGATGGCGTGGTTCACCGGGTTCTGCGCCAGCTGGGCCAGGAAGTCGGCGGTCATGCGGGGCCGGGCCACGCCGTGCGCCTGCATCGTGGCGGCGGCTGCAGCGCCTTCACCACACTCAGCGCCGAACGCCGGGCCGCGGTGCGCCTTCCCGGGCCCAGGCCGGGCCGTCGAACCAGGCCTCGCCCAGCAGCGCGGCGCGCAGCATGGGCAGCGCGTCCAGGCCCCAGAACACACGGCCTTGCAGCTCGAAGCTGGGCACGCCAAACACGCCCCGGGCGATGGCTTCGTCGGTGGCGGCGCGCAGCTCGTTCTTGACCTCGGGCGAGGCCGGGTCGCGCACCGGGGCCAGCTGCTGCGTCAACGCGGCCAGCCGCGCCGGGTCGTTGGCATCGGCGCCACCTTCCCAGGCATGGCGGAACAAGGCCTCCACCGCCCGCCGATTGGGCCCGCAGGCCAGGGCCAGGCGCTGCAGCGCCAGCGGGTTGAAGGGGTGCACCGCCGGCGTGTCCAGCGCCAGGCCGTGCTGCGCCGCCAGCCAGTGCACCTGGCGGAAGGTCCAGGCGCGTTTGGGTTCTATCTCGGCCGGCCCCTTGGCCTGCGGGCCGCCCCAGTGCGTGAGCAGGCCGGCGAACAGCACCGGCCGGTAGTCGACGGCGTAACTGCAGCCCTGCAAGACCTGCGGAAGGCGGTGAAAGGCCAGGCAGGCAAACGGCGAGACGACGTCGAAGTAAAAGCGCAGCGTCTTCATCGTGAAGCCGCGTCACGCGGCCGGTGCGTGGCCTGGCGTATCGGCGCCCGCGACCTGCTCGCGCCTGAGCGCCAGCTGGTCCCACACGGCCCAGCGCTGCTCGTCACTCATCAGGCCCCAGGCCGCGATCTCGTCCAGCGTGCGCAGGCAGCCGGCGCACAGGCCGGTGGTGTCGTCCATGCGGCACACGTTGTTGCAGGGGCTGGGCACGACGGCGTGGCTCATGCCGTGGCCACCCCCTGCACCACGTCGCCGACCGGCGCGCCGGTCAACGCCACCAGTTGCTGCGGCGAAAGGCGGAACACGCCGTTGGGGTGGCCGGCCGCGGCCCAAATCTCGTCGAAGCGGAACAGCTCGCGGTCCACCAGCGTCACCAGGCTCTCGGCATGCGCCAGCGGCGCCACGCCGCCTATGGAAAAACCGGTCTGCTGCTTGACGAAGGCGGCGTCGGCACGGCCCAGCGCGCCCACCTGCGCCGCCACACGCGGCTCGTCCACGCGCCGGTCGCCGCTGGCCACCACCAGCACCGCGCGGCCGTCGCTCAGCCGGCGGAAGATCACGCTCTTGGCGATCTGCCCCACGCTCACGCCCAGCGCGTCGGCCGCTTCCTGCGCCGTGCGGGCCGCCACCTCCAGCCAGCGCGGCGCGTGCGGGTGGCCGGCCGCGGCCAGCGCCTGCGCCACACGCCGAAAGCCTTCGGGGCGGCCGGCCAGCAAGGCCGCGTCCGGTGCTGGCGCGTCGCTCAGCGGCACGCCGCCTCCACCGCCACACCGCGCTTGCTGAGCAAGGCCTTGCCGGCGCGTGACACCGGCGGGCGGCCCAGCACACCGCTGATGAAGGCGCCGGCGTCCACCAGCGCGTCCAGGTCGATGCCGGTGTCTATGCCCATGCCCTGCAGCATGAACACCACGTCCTCGGTGGCCACGTTGCCGGTGGCGCCCTTGGCGTAGGGGCAGCCGCCCAGGCCGGCCACGCTGGCGTCGAAGGTGTGCAGGCCCATCTGCAGGCAGGCATGGATGTTGGCCAGCGCCTGGCCGTAGGTGTCGTGGAAGTGGCCGCTGATCTCCACCAGCGGGTAGTGCTTCAGCGCACGTTCCATCACCGCCTGCACACGCCGCGGCGTGCCCACGCCTATGGTGTCGGCCACGCCGCAGTGGTCCACGCCTATGGCCTTCATCAGGCGCACCACGTGCTCGACTTCGTCCAGCGAGACCTCGCCCTGGTAGGGGCAGCCCAGCGCGCAGGAGATCGCGCCGCGCACCTTCAGCCCGGCCTCGTGCGCCGCGGCCACCACGGGGCGAAAGCGTTCCATGCTCTCGGCCACCGAACAATTGATGTTGCGCTGGCTGAAGGCCTCGCTGGCGGCGCCGAACACCACCACCTCGTCGGGGCGCGTGGCGGGGTCGGCCAGCGCGGCTTCCAGGCCCTTCATGTTGGGCACCAGCACCGAGTAGCGCACGCCGGGCGCACGCTGCACGCCGGCCATCACCTGTGCGTTGTCGGCCATCTGCGGCACCCACTTGGGGCTGACGTAGCTGGTGACTTCGATTTCCTTCAGGCCCGCCGCCTGCAGGCGGTGCACCAGGGCGATCTTGTCGGCGGCAGACACCGGCTGCGCTTCGTTTTGCAGGCCGTCGCGCGGGCCGACATCGACCAGGGTGACGCGGGAGGGAATCATGGGGTGCTCCTTGAGCCGGCCCGGGCGAGCAGCCGGCCGGCGAGCATGACAGGTTACACAAGGATGGCGCCGGCATGCCCCGCGGGGTGAAGCCGGGGGGATGGTGCGGCCGGGCCGGCGGGTGCACACTCCGCAACCTGCGCGCCCACCCCGGGCCGCGCCGCCCTGGCCCCGGCCGCCCGCCTTGCGATGGACACCGCCCTTTGCCTGAAGATCGCCGAGCAGATGGACCCCCTTCTGCAGCGTGAGCTTGCCCAGGGCATAGAGCCTTACCGCATGCTGGCCGAGCCGCTGTACGTGCGTGACGTGCTGCTGGTGTGCGACGCCCTGCCCGGCAGCGAGCTGGCCGATCTGGCGCGCCAGTTCCGCGCGGCGGCCGCGCCGCCGGCGCCGGTGGCGCCAGCCCGCCCGGCCAAAGCCGCCCCGGTCCGGGCAGTGGCCGCAGCAGCCGCTGCCGATTCCCTGCCGGCGGACTCTCTGCCGGCCGGCGACGACTCGCTGCCGCCAGGCCGCCCCAGCCGATTCAGCCCTTCGCGCTTCTTCAACTCGCTGTTCGGCGGCGCTTCGGACTTCGACGGCGCACCCGCACCGGCCCGGCCACGCCGCTGGACTTCGCCCGGCCGCTGGCTGGGCAAGTAGAGCCCGGCTAAACCGGCGCCTGTGCGCTGGCGCCGGCCGCGCACAAGGCCGCGATCTCCTGCGCCGAGTAACCCAGCTCGGCCAGCACCTGCGCCGAGTGTTCACCCAGCCGGGGCGCCGGTGCGACCGATGCTTCGCCGCTGCGCGACCAGCCGGTGGGCTGGCCCAGCACCACCTGCGGCCCTTCGCTGGGGTGTTCGCGGCGCTGCACCAGGCCCACCGCCGCCAGGTGGGGGTCGTGCAACAGGTCTTCGGGCCTGTTCAGCGGCTGGCAGGGGATGTCGGCCGCCGCCAACGCAGCCTGCCACTGAGCGGTGCTGCGTTGCAGCATCCACGCTGCCACCTGCGCGTACACCGCATCGATGTGCTGGGCCCGCGCCTCGTGGCTGGCGAAGCGGGCGTCAAGGCCCGGGGTCTCGCCCACCAGTTGCAGGAAGGCGCTCCACTGCTTGTCGTTGTAGATCAGCACGCACAGGTAGCCGTCGCTGGTGCGGTACGGGCGCCGCTGCGGCGTGAGCAGCCGCGCGTAACCGGCTTCGCCGCGCGGCGGCTCAAAGCTCAGGCCCGCGAGATGGTCGCCCAGCACCAGCTGCGCCATGGCTTCGAACATGGGCACCTGCACCGCCTGGCCCAGGCCGGAGCGCTCGCGCTCGTACAAGGCCGCGGTCACGGCGTAGACGGCGTGCAGGCCGGTCACGCGGTCGGCCAGCGTCAGCGGCGCATAACGCGGCTCGCCGCCGCCGTGGCGCTGCACCAGCCAGGGCACCGCGGCCGCGCCCTGGATCAGGTCGTCGTAGGCCGGCAGCCCCGCGTAAGGGCCTTGCGGGCCGAAGCCGCAGCACAGCACATGGATGAGCCGCGGGCAGGCCGGGCGCAGCGCAGCTTCGTCCAGCCCCAGCCGCGCCAGTGCCTGCGGGCGCACGTTGGTGATGAACACATCGCTGGCCGCGGCCAGGCGCTGCGCCGCCTCACGGCCACGCGGGTGCTTCAGGTCCAGCACCAGGCTGCGCTTGCCCTGGTTGGCGTGCAGGAACAAGGCGCCCATGCCCGGGTTCGCCATCGGCCCCACGCGGCGCATGTCGTCGCCGCCGGGCGCCTCCACCTTCACCACCTGGGCGCCCAGCCCGGCCAGGATCTGCGTGGCAAACGGGCCCAGCACCACCGTCGTCAAGTCCATGACCTTGACGCCGGCCAGCGGCCCGGCGGGCGCGGGCGGGCTCATGGCAGCCCGGTGATCACGCTGGCCCCAGGCGCAGCAGCTCGCTGCCTTCGGTCACCTGGTCGCCCGGCGCGTACAGCAGCTCTTCCACCACGCCGTCGCGCGGGGCGTGTAGGGTGTGTTCCATCTTCATGGCCTCCATCACCGCCAGGGCCTGGCCGCGCTGCACACGCTCGCCGGCCTGGGCCGAGAAGGAGATCACCTTGCCGGGCATGGGCGCGGCCAGGCCGCCGCCCTCGGCAGCGCCGTCGCCGGCATGCACGATGGGGTCGAACTCGCTCACCAGCGCGCTGCCGGCGTCGCAGAACACCGCGTAGCGTTCGCCGCGGGCGTGCACGCTGGCGGTGAAGCGGCGCTCGCCCAGCTGAACGTCATGGCGGCCGTCGGCCAGCACGCGCGTGGCGAGTGGCCAGGCCTGCTCCCCCACCCGCAGGCTGGTCGCACCGTCGTGGTGGCGGGCGATGGCCACCGTCAGGTCCTGCCCGTGCACCTGCAGGCTGAGCAGGCGCTCGGCGCCGCCGTGCAGCCGCCAGCCGTCGCGGCGCGACCAGGGGTCGGCGCCTTCCAGCGCCTGTTCGGCGGCCAGCACCTGCGCCGCAACGGCGGCCACCGCCAGCTCGGCCGGCAGCGGCGGCGCCTCGAACAGCGCGGCGCGTTCGCGCTCTATCAGCGCGGTGTCCAGGTCGGCGGTGGCGAAGGCGGCGGTGTTGACCACGCGCCGCAGGAACGCCACGTTGGTGTGCAGGCCCATCAGCTGCGTGGCCGCCAGCGCCGCGTCCAGCCGCGCCAGGGCCTGGGCGCGGTTCTCGCCCCAGACGATGAGCTTGGCGATCATGGAGTCGTACCAGGGGCTGATCGCGTCGCCTTCGTCGAAGCCGCGGTCTATGCGCACCGGCGCCGGGGCGTGGAAGGCCTCGCCATCGGCGTTGCGGCTGAAAGCCACATGCGCCGGCCAGCGCGCCACCTCCAGCGTGCCGGTGGCGGGCAGGAAGCCGCCCTCTGGGTTTTCGGCACAGATGCGCGCTTCGATGGCATGGCCGCCCATTTCCAGCTCGTCCTGGCGCTTGGGCAGCGGCTCGCCGGCGGCCACGCGCAGCTGCCACTCCACCAGGTCCAGCCCGGTGATGGCTTCGGTGACCGGGTGCTCCACCTGCAGCCGCGTGTTCATCTCCATGAAGTAGGCGCGTATGTCGCCGTCGTCCAGCTCCTCGGCCACAAACTCCACGGTGCCGGCCCCCACGTAACCCACGGCCTTGGCCGCCGCCACCGCGGCAGCGCCCAGCTCGGCGCGGCGCGCGGCGCTCAGGCCCGGCGCGGGGGCTTCTTCCAGCACCTTCTGGTGGCGGCGCTGCACCGAGCAGTCGCGCTCAAACAGGTGGATGACGTTGCCCTGCGTGTCGGCAAACACCTGGATCTCGATGTGCCGCGGGCGCAGCACGTAGCGCTCCACCAGCACGTGGTCGTCACCGAAGCTGGCGCGGGCTTCGCGCTGGCACGAGGCCAGGGCCTCGGCAAAGTCCTGCGCCTGGTCCACCCGCCGCATGCCCTTGCCGCCGCCGCCGGCGCTGGCCTTGATGAGCACCGGGTAGCCTATGCGCTGGGCTTCGCGCGCCAGCAGCGCCGGGTCGTTGTCGCGGCCGTGGTAGCCCGGCACCAGCGGCACGCCGGCGGCTTCCATCAAGGCCTTGGCCGCGGCCTTGCTGCCCATGGCGGCGATGGCCTTGGGCGGCGGGCCTATGAACACCAGGCCGGCGTCGGCACAGGCCTGCGCAAACTCCTCGTTTTCCGACAGGAAACCGTAGCCCGGGTGCACCGCCTGCGCGCCGGTGGCCTGCGCCGCCTCGATGATGCGGCGCCATTGCAGGTAGCTCTCGCGCGGCGCGCTGCCGCCCACATGCACGGCCTCGTCGCAGGCCCGCACGTGGCGGGCCTCGGCGTCGGCGTCGGAATACACCGCCACCGTGCGCACGCCCAGGCGGCGCGCCGTGGCGGCCACGCGGCAGGCGATCTCTCCCCGGTTGGCAATGAGGATCTTCTTAAACATTGGGAAAGCCTCTCCGGTCAAGCCGATGCCGGCCGCGAAGGAAAAAAGCGCCGCAGCAGCGCACGCAGAAAACGCAGCAGCAGCACGGTCAGCACCACCGCCACCACGATGATCACCGCCAGCAGCGGCCAGAACACATACGGGTGCTCCCAGGCCAGCCACAGCAGCAGCGGCACGGTGGCATCGCCCAGCAGCGACAGGCCGATGTTGGACAACGGCTCCGGCGAGGTGTTGACCGCCGCGCGTGTGGTGGCCTTGGCGGTGTGCGCCGTGGCCGCCAGCGTGCCACCCATCAGCGCCGCCACCACAGCCCAGCTGGCGTGGTCGCCACCGAACACGCCGGCGGCCAGCGCCGCGCCGGCCGGGATGCGTATGAAGGTGTGCAGCGCGTCCCACACCGTGTCCAGGCCCGGGATCTTGTCGGCGAAGAACTCCACCGCCACCATCAGGCCGCTGGCACCCAGCACCACCGGGTGCTGCAGCAGTTGCAGGCCACCGGGCAAGGTCACCCAGCCCAGAAAGCCCGCCGCGCCGGTGAGAAACACCACCGCGTACAGCCGCATGCCACTGGCCCAGCCCAGGGCCGCCGCCAGGGCGGCCAGTTGCGCCAGGCTCATGTCCATGTGGCTGAGGTTCATCGCTGCACCTGTGGTGTTCAGCCCCGCCAGGCCGGCTCGCGCTTGCCCAGGAAGGCGGCCACGCCTTCGCGGCCTTCCTCGCTGGAGCGTATGTCGGCGATGCGGCGCGCGGTGTCCTCACGCAGCGCGGCGTCCAGCGGGCGGCCGGCGATGTCCTTGACCAGTTGCTTGCAGGCCCTCACCGCCGCAGGGCCGTTGGCCACCAGCGCGGCCACGATCTCCTGCACCTGGGCGTCCAGTGCCTCGGCCGGCACGCAGGCGTGCACCAGGCCCAGTTGCTGGGCCTTGGCGGCGTCGAAACGTTCGGCGGTGGTGAAGTAGCGCCGCGACGCCTGTTCGCCCAGCGCCCGCACCACGTAGGGGCCGATGGTGGCCGGCAGCAGGCCCAGCTTCGCTTCGCTGAGGCAGAAGTGCATGCCCTCGGCGGCCACCAGCACGTCGCAGGCGGCGGCCAGGCCCACGCCGCCGGCATAACAGTCGCCGTGCAGCCGCCCCACCACCGGCACCGGGCAACTCCACAGCGTCCACAGCATGTCGGCCAGGCGCATGGCGTCGGCCCGGTTGTCTTCCCAGCTGTAGCCGGCCATGGCGCGCATCCAGTTCAGGTCGCCGCCGGCACAGAAGGCCTTGCCGCGCCCGCCCAGCACGATGGCCCGCAGCGCCGGGTCGGCCCCCAGGGCCTGGAAGGTGTGCGTCAGCTCGGCAATGAGCTGGTCGTTGAAGGCGTTGCGCAGCTCGGGGCGGTTGAGCCAGACCTCGGCCACGTGGGCCGAGGGCCGCTGCACTTCAAGTAGCGGGTTCATGCCGGGGCGGCCTCCTGCTGCAACATCAGAACCATGTCCAGTTCCGGGCCGGGCTGGCCCAGGGCGGTGATGGCGGCCGTGACCTGGCCGCGGTGGTGGGTGCCGTGGTTGAACACATGCGCCAGCGTGGCGGCATAGGGCAGCGCCACCTGCGGCCCGGCGATGCGCCGGTAGTGCAGCGTGCCGCCCAGTTGCTCGTCGCTGCGGGTGGCCAGCAAGGCCTGCCAGGCCAGGCCGGCCTCGTCCAGCCGCTGGCACAGGCGCTCGCGGTCGGCCTCCAGCTCGGTGTTCAGCGCCACGGCCGGCGACACGCCTTCCGCAAAGCGGCGCAGCCAAAGTTGCTCCTCGGCCACCAGCAGGTGGTTGAGCGTGCCGTGCACGCTGCCGAAGAACAGGCCCAGCGGCCGCCGGTAGTCGGCCTCGGGCAGCGCCTGCACCGCCGTCAGCAGCCGCCGCGTGGCCCACAGGTGGTAGCGCGCCAAGGTCTGCAGATGCTGGCGCAGCGGCGCCAGGGCCGGGCTCTGGTCCAGGGTCTTGAGCATGACCACGCTGCGGTAGTGGCGCTCGGGCCACTGCACCTGCCCCACCTCGGCATAGCCCAGGCGGCGGTACAGGGCCCGCAAGGCCCGCGCCGGCTCGGCGGTGTCCAGCGCCATGCGCTTGAAACCATGCGCACGCGCCCACTGTTCGCCGGCCTGTACCAGGTGCCGGCCCAGGCCCTGGCCCTGCATGCGCGGGTCCACGGCAAACTGGTGGAAGTGCGCCGTGTCGCGTTCGCGGAACCAGGGCACCTGCGCGGCCCACGGCGCTTGTTCCAGCCCGTAGGGGCCGCTGACGGTGAGTGTGCCCACGATCTCGCCTTCGTGTTCCGCCACCAGGCACTGGCCCTCGGCGACGCGGCGGCGCGTGGTTTCGACCTCCTGCGTGGCGGCCTGGAAGTTCAGGCCCTGCTGCGCCAGCGGCGCGTAGGCACGGTGCAGCAGCGCCGTCAGCGCCTCGAAAGAGTCGCGCGCCGCCAGCGGGCGGGTGACCAGGCGCTGGGCGTCCAGGCCCGGCGGGGCGGGGGTGGGCTCGGTGTGCATGCCGTAGAGAGTGCGTCAGGCCCGGGCGGGTTCAACAGCGATTTGCAGCAGCGTCCCGGCCCGCCTGGCCTGCACTACATGCGGAACACGCCGAAGGCCGGCCGCTCGGGAATGGGCGCGTTCAGGCTGGCGCTGATGCCCAGCGCCAGCACACGCCGCGTGTCGGCCGGGTCGATGACGCCGTCGTCCCACAGGCGCGCGCTGGCGTAGTAGGGGTGCGACTGCTGCGCAAACTGCGCCTGTATGGGCTGCTTGAAAGCGGCCTCTTCCTCGGCGCTCCACTGCCCGCCCTTGGCCTCGATGCCGTCGCGCCGCACGGTGGCCAGCACGCTGGCGGCCTGCTCGCCGCCCATCACGCCTATGCGCGCGTTGGGCCACATCCACAGGAAGCGCGGGCTGTAGGCGCGGCCGCACATGCCGTAGTTGCCGGCACCGAAGCTGCCGCCGATGATGACCGTGAACTTGGGCACCGTGGCGGTGGCCACGGCGGTGACCATCTTGGCGCCGTTCTTGGCGATGCCTTCGGCCTCGTACTTCTTTCCGACCATGAAGCCGGTGATGTTCTGCAGGAAGACCAGCGGCACGCGCCGCTGGCAGCACAGTTCTATGAAGTGCGCGCCCTTCATGGCGCTTTCGCTGAACAGCACGCCGTTGTTGGCGATGATGCCCACCGGCTGGCCTTCGATGTGGGCAAAGCCGCACACCAGCGTTTGCCCATAGCGGGCCTTGAACTCCTCGAACTCGCTGCCGTCCACGATGCGGGCGATGACCTCGCGCACGTCGAAGGGCTTGCGCGCGTCGGTGGGGATCACGCCGTGCAGTTCGCGCGGGTCGTACAGCGGCGCACGCGCCGGCTGCAGGCGCAGCGGCTGCGGCTTGACCCAGTTCAGGCTGCCCACCACGCCGCGCGCCAGCGCCAGCGCATGCATGTCGTTTTCGGCCAGGTGGTCGGCCACGCCGGACAGGCGGGTGTGCACGTCGCCGCCGCCCAGGTCTTCGGCACTGACCACCTCGCCGGTGGCGGCCTTCACCAGCGGCGGCCCGGCCAGGAAGATGGTGCCCTGGTTCTTGACGATGATGGTCTCGTCGCTCATGGCCGGCACGTAGGCGCCGCCAGCGGTGCACGAACCCATGACCACCGCCACCTGCGGGATGCCCAGCGCCGACATGTTGGCCTGGTTGTAGAAGATGCGCCCGAAGTGGTCGCGGTCGGGAAACACCTCGTCCTGGTTGGGCAGGTTGGCGCCGCCGCTGTCCACCAGGTAGATGCAGGGCAGGCGGTTTTGCTGCGCCACTTCCTGCGCGCGCAGGTGCTTCTTCACCGTGACGGGGTAGTAGGTGCCGCCCTTGACCGTGGCGTCGTTGCACACGATCACGCACTCCACACCCGCCACGCGCCCTATGCCGGCGATCATGCCGCCGCCGGGCGCGGCGTCGACACCGCTCTTGTCCTGGTACATCTGCAGGCCGGCCAGCGGTGCGATCTCCAGAAACGGCGTGTCGGCGTCCAGCAGCCGCTCCACCCGCTCGCGCGGCAGCAGCTTGCCGCGTGCGGTGTGCTTCTTGCGCGCCGCCTCGCCGCCGCCCAGCGCGATCTGCGCCAGCTTGGCGTTCAGGTCGCCCAGCTGCTCACGCATCTGCAGCTCGCTGGCCTTGAAGGCCTCGCCGCGGGTGTTGAGCTTGCTCTGCAGAACCGGCATCGTGTCTCCTGGTGCGGCCCGGTGCACCGGGTCAGGTCGGGTCGGGCGGTGGGCGTTTTACGTTGACGTCAACGTCAAGTCGATTCTACGAAGCGGGCCGGCCCAGGGGCTGCGGCGCCGGGCCGTACACCGCCGCCTCGTCCCAGCCGTGGGCCGCCATGTCGGCGCCGCGCAGGTGGCCTTCGCTGGGCATCAGGAACTCGTCCAGCTGTGGCGGCGCCACCGCGGTGCTGCTGAGCATGGCGTGCGCCTGCCCGCGGTGGTGGGTCTGGTGCATGAACAGGTGCAGCAGCACAAAGGCCGCGCGGTCGCGCTGCACGTGCGTGCGGCGCGGCAGGTGCACGATGTGCTCGGCGTCGGCCTCGCTCATGCCCTGCACCACGGCGATCAGGCGTTCGTCGCTTTCACGCTGGCGCCGGGCCAGATCGGCCGCGGTGGCGGCCGGCACAAAACCGTGCCAGTGCGCCGCCGGGTCGGCGTCGCCGGCCAGTGCGCCGATGTAGTACAGGTCCACCGCCAGCAGGTGGTTCAGTGTCTGGGCCAGGCTGGGGAAAAAGCTTGCGCGCGGCGCGTGGAAGTCGGCCGGCGGCAAGGCCAGCAGCGCCTGGTGCAGGCGGTGGTTGGCCAGGCGGTTGGCGTGGGCCTGCACACGCAAGAGGGTGGTGGTGTTCATGACGTCACGGCGCGATCTCAGAAACGCCCGCCGGCCAGCCAGCGTTCGATCTGCGGCTTGCGGTCGTTGCCCCAGAAGGGCTCGCCGTCCACACGGAAGAACGGCGCACCGAACACGCCGGCGGCAATGGCGTCGTCGTTGGCGGTCTTGAGCGCCGCCTTCCAGGCGGGGTCGTTCCAGGCCGCCTCGGCGGCGTCGGCATCCAGGCCCTGCTCGGCGGCCAGGGCCTTCAGCGCCGCGGGGTCGTTCAGCGCCACGCCCCGCGTGAACATGGCGCGCAGGCCGGCGCGCGCCCAGGCCGCCGCGGCGGCGGGGCCGGCCGTTTCGGCACGCCACCAGAACACGCGCGCGGCGTTCTGCGTGGGCAGCGGAAACTGCGGCGGCGCCAGGTAGGGCAGGCCTTCAAAACGCGCCGACCGTTCAAAGTCGCGCAACACGTACTCGCGCTTCAGCGGGTAGGCCACCGGCGGCTTCAGTTCGGCCACCTGGAAGGTGGCGCCCAGCAGGATGGCGTGCCGGCGCACGGTGCGGCCATGCCGCGCCGCCACCGCGTCCACCCACTCGTTGGCGATGTACGAGTAAGGGCTGGAGAAGTCGAACCAGAAGTCGATCACCTTGTCCATGAGCCCACCTTAGCCGGCCGCAGCCGCAGCGTCCAGCCGGGCAAACCGGCCTTGGCGCCCGCTGCGTTGGCGTGTTGTCACGCCGGCCCAAGACAATGCCGGCCATGCCCGCGAATGCAACGGACACGCCCACCCACCCGCCCGCTGCCGGGCCCGGCAGCGCCGGCGAGGTGCTGGTGGCCTTTCTGAAGCTGGGCTGCACCTCCTTCGGCGGGCCGGTGGCGCACCTGGGCTTCTTCCGCACCGAGTTCGTCCAGCGCCGGCGCTGGCTGGACGATGCCGCCTACGGCGACCTGGTGGCCTTGGCGCAGTTCCTGCCCGGGCCCACCAGCAGCCAGGTGGGGCTGGCGCTGGGTTGGCAGCGCGCCGGCTGGCGCGGGGCGCTGGCGGCCTGGCTGGGCTTCACCCTGCCTTCGGCGCTGCTGTTGATCGCACTGGCGCTGGGCCTGGCGCAGATGCCGGGCTTGCTGAACACCGGCGCGATGCACGGCCTGAAGCTGGCCGCCGTGGCGGTGGTGGCGCAGGCGGTGTGGGGCATGGGCCGCACGCTGTGCCCGGACGCGCCGCGCCTCACGCTGGCGCTGGCCGCCGCCGCGGTGGCCTGGATGCTGCCCACGGCGGCCGGGCAACTGGGGGCCATGGTGCTGGGCGCCGTGGTGGGGCGCTGGTGGCTGGCAACGCCGCCTGCGGCCGCGCCGGCCGCAACGCTTGACCCCGGCGTGGGCATCGGCCGCACCACAGGCCTGCTGCTGCTGGGCCTGTGTGCCGCCTTGCTGCTGCTGTTGCCGGCCTGGGCCGCGGCCACGCAGTCGGCCGCGTGGCAGGCCGTGGCCGTCACCTACCAGGCCGGCGCGCTGGTCTTCGGCGGCGGCCATGTGGTGCTGCCGCTGCTGCAAGGCGGCCTGGTGCAACCCGGCCTGATCGCTGCCGACCCGTTCCTGGCCGGTTACGGCGCGGCCCAGGCCGTGCCCGGGCCCTTGTTCACCCTGGCGGCCTTTCTGGGCGCCGCGCTGCCGCCACCGCTGGGCGGCGTGACCGGCGGGCTGGCGCTGCTGGTGGCCATCTTCCTGCCAGGCGTGCTGCTGATGGCCGGCGCCCTGCCCTGGTGGCAATTGCTGCGCCAGCGCCCGGGCGTGCAGCGCGCGCTGACCGGCGTGAACGCGGCGGTGGTGGGTTTGCTGCTGGCGGCGCTGGTGGGCCCGGTGGGTGCCGCCGCGATCGGCGGTTGGGCCGATGCCGTGCTGGTGCTGTTGGCCTGGGCACTGCTGGTGGGGGCCCGCCTGTCACCGGTGTGGGTGGTGCTGGCGGCGGCGCTGGCCGGCACCGGCCTGCACGCCTGGGCCGGCGGCTGATGCCGCGCGGCGGCTCGCCGGGGCGTGGCTCCGCGCCTATGCGGCGCCGCGGCCCGGCGCCCTGCGCTGGCGGTAGCGCAGCCAGGCCTGCGCCACCACGGCGCCCAGGGTCAGCGTGAGCATCATCAGGCCCAGGTTGATGACGTTTTCGTGCGGCACCCAGCCGACGGCGAAGCCGCCCAGCGCGCCCATCATCTGCTGCATCACGCCGGCTGCGCCGGCTGCCGCGCCGGCCAGCGCCGGCAACAGGCCCACGGTGCGCACCAGCGCCGCCGGCATCAACAAGCCGTTGCCCAGGCCCACCAGCGCCAGCGGCAGCGCAAAGGCCAGCGGGTGGTGCAGGCCGGCCCAACCCAGGGCCAGCATCAGGCCTATGCCCAGCACGGCGGCGACGTGGCCCAGGCGGATCATGGTCTCGTCGCCCAGCCGGTGCGCGATGCGGCTGGAGATGTAGTTGCCCACGATGTACGACAGCGGCACCGCCGCGATGTACCAGCCCACGCGGTCCGGGCCCACGCCCAGGCTGTCCAGCACCAGCGGCGCACCGGAGAGAAAGGTGTAGAAGCTGCCGGTGGACAAGGTCACCACCGCCACGCTGAGCACGAAGGCGCGGTCGCCCAGCAGCGTGCGGTAGGCGCTGAGCAGTGCGCGGAACCAGTGTGTGCGCGCCGGCGGCGCGGAAGGCGGCGGCATCACGCGCCAGGCCATCACCATCAGCCCCAGCGACAGCAGCGCCATCAACACGAAGTTGGCGCGCCAGCCCAGCAGCACGTGCAACTGACCGCCCAGGATCAGCCCCAGCGGTGGGCACAGGCCCATGGCCATGCCCACATAGGCCATCACGCGGGTGCGCTGCGGCCCTTCGAACAGGTCTTGCACGCTGGCGCGGCCGGCCACCATGCCGGCGGCAGCGCCGGCGCCTTGCAGGGCGCGGGCCACGATCAGCATGCCCAGGTTGGGTGTCAGCGCCGCCAGCAGCGAGCCGGTGCCCGCCAACGCCAGGCCGAAGAGCAGGATGCGGCGGCGGCCGTAGCGGTCGGACAGCGGGCCGTACAGCAGCTGCAGCCCGCCGTAGCTGATGAGGTAGGCGCTGAAGGTGAGCTGCACCGTGGCCTGGCTGGCGCCGAAGCTGTCGCCCCAGGACAGCATGGACGGCAGGCACAGCGTCATCGCCAGCAGGCCGAAGGCCATCTGCGCGATGACGTTGACGGCGGCCCAGGGGCCGGTGGCGGGCCGTGTGTGGGGCAACGTGGATGGCGGCGTGGCGGGCATCAGCTCAGAGGCTGAGAGTTTTTCGGCCGTGCCCGAAAGGCGCGTCAAAACGCTGCCGATCTAGGCGCAAAGCGCAGCCATAGCCCGCGCTATGGCGAGCATTTGCAACGACGAGCGGCGGCGTTTTGGCGTGCAAGGCGGGCATGGGTGAAAGACTCTCAGCCTCTCAGACGCTGTCCAGCTCCGCGCCGTCGGCCCGCAAGCGCGCCTGCAAGGCCGGCACCGAGAAGCGGCCGGCCACACGCAACGCGGCGGCGCTGCCGGCGGCCTGGCCCATCACAAAACAGGCGCCGCTGGCGCGCGCCGCGCTCTGGCCCAGGTGTTCCATGCTGGCGCAGCGGCCGGCCACCAGCAGGTTGTGCACGGCTTCGGGCAGCAGCATGCGCCAGGGCAACTGGTTGAAGCTGTTGTCGGGGTCTTGCGCAAAACCCCATTCCACGCCGCCGGCCACGTGTTTCTCCACCGGCCAGGCGTTCAGGCCTATCACGTCGTCGAAACGCGCACCGGTGATCACGTCGTCACCGCTCAGCGCGTAGGCGCCGCGTATGCGGCGCGTTTCGCGCACGCCCACCTGCGGTGCGATCTCGATGACCTCGGCGGCCTCGAAGCCCGGCACCTCGGCGCGCAGAAAGCGCAGGTACTCCACGATCTGGCGCCGCCCTTCGACCTCGGCCGCGCTGAGCTGGCGTGCGTCGGTAGCGTCCACCGCGCGGCCCTGCGCGTTGCGCAGTTGCGTGACGTTGGCGCGCCACTCGCGCGGGTTGCGCTGCGGGCGCAGGATGGCGCCGCTGCGTGGGAAGCGGTAGCGCTCGGCCGCTGCGGCCATCAACTGGTCTATGGCGCCGAAGCTGCCTATGGCCGCCTTGGCGCGCTCGGCATCCACGTGGCCCAGGCGGAACATGGTGCTGGGGTACAGCGCATCGCCGGCGCCGTCGCCCAGCTCGTAGGGCACGCCGGCGAAGTGGGCCAGGTCGCCGTCGCCGGAGCAGTCTATGAACTGTTTGGCGCGCAAGGCACGGCGCCCGGACTTGGTCTCCACCAGCAGCGCCGCCAGGCCGGTGCCGGCGCCATCCATCGCCGCCCCCACCGCCACGGCATGGAACAGCAGTTGCACGCCGGCCGCCGCCATCAGCTGGTCGGCCGCACACTTGTAGGCCGAGGTGTCGTAGCTGCGCACGCGTATGCGGCCTTGCAGGCCGTCCTGTGGCGCGTTCAGACCGCCCAGCGCGTCTATGCGGGCCAGCAGCTCGTCGGCCACGCCGCGCACCAGCAGCTGCATCTGGCCGCCGCGCCGGCCGTACAGGCCGGCGAAGTTGGTCACGCCGCCGGCGGTGCCCATGCCGCCGAGAAAACCGTAGCGCTCCACCAGCAGCGTGCTGGCACCGCCGCGCGCCGCGGCCACCGCCGCGGCCAGGCCCGCCGGCCCGCCGCCGAGCACGACCACGTCGTACTCGCCGAAGACTTCGGTGCGGCGGGGCGCTTCGGCGATCCAGTCGGTCACTGCAGTTTGATACCGCGGTCGCGGATGATGCCGCCCAGGATTTCGGTTTCACGCGCCACGCGCTGGCGCAGGCCGTCGCTGCTGCTGCCCACGGCCTGCCAGCCGCCGGTGAGCAGCCGCGCCTTGGCCTCGCCGTTGACGGCCGCCGGCACCTCGCGCGCCAGGCGGGCCTTGGCGGCTTCGCTCAGCGAGGCCGGGCCCACCAGCGCGGTCCACACCTCCAGCGGGTCCATCTGCACGCCCAGCTCGGACAAGGAGGGCACGCCCTCGGCCAGCGGGCTGCGCGGACCGGTCAGGCCCACCACGTTGATGCGGCCGCCCTGCACCTGCGGCATGGCGATGCCCGGCGGCATCAGCGCGGCCTGGATCTGCCCGCCGATCATCGCGGTGATGACCGCGGGGTTGCCGTTGTAGGGCACGTGCACCGCCTCGAAGCCGCCGCCTATGCGCGACTTCACGTACTCCATGCCCAGGTGGGCCACCGAGCCTATGCCCACCGAACCGAAGCTCCACTTGGCGCCCGAGGCCTTGGCCGCGGCCAGGTAGTCCGCGCCCTTGGGCAGGTCGGTCGGTGCCACCAGCACCAGCGGCGCCGTGGCGATCAGCGACACCAGCGTGAAGTCGCTGGCAGGGTCGTAGGGCAGGCTGGGGTTGAGCAGCTTGGCCGAGGTGAGGTTGCCGTTGATCACGACACCCAGGGTGTGGTCGTCGGTGGACTTGGCCACCGCATCGGCGGCGATGTTGCCGGCGGCGCCGGGCCGGTTCTCCACCACCACCGGCTGGCCCAGGGTCTTGGCCAGCGTTTCGGCCAGCGCACGCGCGGCGATGTCGGGCGTGGAGCCGCCGGGGAAGCCGACCAGGATCTTCAGCGGCCGGTTGGGCCAGTCGCCTTGCGCTGCGGCAGGCAGCGCGGTGGCCAAGGAAGCAGCCGCCGCCAGCGCGGCGAGCAGGGTGCGGCGGGTGGTGGGGGCAAACATCGCGGGTGTCTCCTGCGGTGGTTTTGGGATCACTGTGCAGTATCGCCCATGCGCCTGCGCGCCTCGGCCCGCGCCGCAGGCGCCAGCCGCACCCGGTGTGCCGCGCGACAATGCCCAAATGGACATGACCCGAGACACCGCCGTGCTGGTGGCCGGCGCCGGCATCATGGGTGCCGGCATCGCCCAGATCGCCGCGCAGGCCGGCCACCGCGTGCACTTCTACGACCTGCGCGAAGGCGCGGCTGCCGCAGCCAAGGCGCAACTGGGCGAGACGCTGAACAAGCTGGTGGCCAAGGGCCGCCTGTCGGTGGACGAGGCCCAGGCCACGCTGGCGCGCATCGAACCCATCACCACGCTGGAGCAGGCGCGCGGCGCCGGCCTGGTGGTGGAAGCCATCGTCGAGCGGCTGGATGCCAAGCGCGCGCTGTTCCAGCAGCTGGAGGCCCTGCTGGCACCGGACGCGGTGCTGGCCACCAACACCTCGTCCATCAGTGTCACCGCCATCGCCGCCGGCCTGCAAAGGCCGCAGCGCGTGGTGGGCATGCACTTCTTCAACCCGGTACCGCTGATGAAGCTGGTGGAGGTGGTCAGCGGCCTGGCCACCGAGCCGGCGGTGGCCGGCGCCGTCTTCAACCTGGCCCGCGCCTGGGGCAAGGTGCCGGTGCACGCCAAGAGCACGCCCGGCTTCATCGTCAACCGCATCGCGCGGCCGTTCTACGCCGAGACCCTGGCGCTGCTGCTGGAGCAGGCGGCGCCGCCCGAGGTGCTGGACGCCTGCCTGCGCGCCGCCGGCTTCCGCATGGGGCCTTGCGAGCTGATGGACTTGATAGGCCACGACACCAACTTCGCGGTCACCAACTCGGTGTATGAGGCCAACTTCTATGACAAGCGCTACGTGCCCAGCCTGGTGCAGCGCGAGATGGTCGAAGGCGGCCTGCTGGGCCGCAAAAGCGGGCGTGGCTTCTACCCCTACCCGGCCGGCGCCCCCGCGCTGCCGCTGGTGCCCACCGCCCCACTGCCCGCGGGTGCCACCGCCATCGTTCATGGCCAAGGCCCGCTCGCCGAACGCTGGGCCCAGGCGCTGGGCCCGCGCCTGGCCGGCCGCGACACCGGCAGCGGCTGGGCCGGCCTGGCCGTGGGCAGCGCCCAGTTGCGGCTGACCGACGGACGCTGCGCCTGGGCCACTGCCGCCGCTGCCGCCGCTGCCGCCGATACCGGCGACCTGGCCGTGTTCGACCGTCCGTTCGGCCCTTTGGGCGAGCAGCCCGGCACGCTGGCCTATGCGCTGGCCCCCGGCGCCAGCGGACGCTGGCAAATCGAAGCACCGGGCTGGCTGGCGGCGCTGGGCCATCAGCCGGTGGCGGTGGCCGACACGCCGGGCCTGGTGGTGGCGCGCACGGTGGCCATGCTGGTCAACGAAGCGGCCGACGCCGTGCAGCAAGGCGTGTGCACCCCCGAAGGGGCCGACGCGGCCATGAAACTGGGCGTCAACTACCCCGCCGGCCCCTTTGAATGGCTGGCCGGCTGGAGCGCACAAGGCGTGCTCGATGTGTTGAACGCCTTGGATGAACACTACCGCGGCGAACGCTACCGCGCCAGCCCCTGGCTGCAACGCCGCGCCGCAGGAGAGTCCGCATGAGCAGCCCCCAGGCCTTCATCTGCGACGCCGTACGCACGCCCTTCGGGCGCTACGGCGGCGCCTTGTCCAGCGTGCGCCCCGACGACCTGGGCGCCGTGCCGCTGCGTGCGCTGATGCAGCGCAACCCCGGCGTGGACTGGGCGGCGGTGGCCGACGTGCTGTTCGGCTGTGCCAACCAGGCCGGCGAAGACAACCGCAACGTCGCGCGCATGAGTGCGCTGCTGGCCGGGCTGCCTCTGGAGGTGCCGGGCGCCACCATCAACCGCCTATGCGGCTCGGGCCTGGACGCGGTGGGCAGCGCGGCACGCGCCATACGCGCCGGCGAGGCGGGCCTGCTCATCGCCGGCGGCGTGGAAAGCATGAGCCGCGCGCCCTTTGTCAGCCCCAAGGCCGAGAGCGCCTTCAGCCGCGCCCACGCCATCTACGACACCACCATAGGCTGGCGCTTCATCAACCGGCTGATGAAGGAACAGTACGGTGTGGATTCCATGCCCGAGACGGCAGAGAACGTCGCCGTCGAGTTCAAGATAGAACGCGAGGCACAAGACCGCATGGCACTGGCCAGCCAGCGCAAGGCCCTGGCGGCCCAGCAGGCCGGTTTCTTCGATGCCGAGATCGTGCCGGTACTCATCCCTCAGAAGAAGGGCGATCCCGTCAGCGTGACGCGCGACGAACACCCGCGCGACACCAGCCTGGAAGCGCTGGCCAAGCTCAAGGGCGTGGTGCGGCCCGAAGGCAGCGTGACCGCCGGCAACGCCAGCGGCGTGAACGACGGCGCCTGCGCGCTGCTGCTGGCCGACGAAAAGAGCGCCGCGCGCCACGGCCTGACGCCGCGCGCGCGGGTGGTGGGCATGGCGGTGGCCGGCGTGCCGCCGCGCATCATGGGCATGGGCCCAGCGCCGGCCACGCGCAAGGTGCTGGCGCTCACCGGCCTGAGCCTGGCGCAGATGGACGTGATCGAGCTCAACGAAGCCTTTGCGGCGCAAGGCCTGGCGGTACTGCGCGACCTGGGCCTGCCCGACGACGACCCCCGCGTCAACCCGAACGGCGGCGCCATCGCGCTGGGCCACCCGCTGGGCGCCAGCGGCGCGCGGCTGGCCACCACCGCGGTGAACCAGTTGCAGCGCAGCGGCGGGCGTTACGCACTGTGCACCATGTGCATAGGCGTGGGCCAGGGCATTGCGGTGGTGCTGGAGCGGGTGTAGGCCGGGGCTGTCGATCCGGGCACCGGCGAACCGTCGTGCTGTCAGTGGGCGCAGCATGCGGCCACGGCAACCCCAGGAGCGACACATGGCCACACAGATCCTGCCCCATCTCTGGTACGCCACCGAAGCCGAGCAGGCGGCGGCGTTCTACGCCTCGGTGTTTCCGGATTCGCGCGTGGACCGTGTCACGCCGCTGATGGCCGAGTCGCCCTCCGGCCCGCCGGGCTCGGTGAAGGTGGTGGAGTTCACGCTGTGCGGCCAGCCCTTCATGGCCATCACCGCCGGACCGCTGGACCAGTTCAACCACGCGGTGTCGCTGCTGGTGGAATGCGATTCACAAGAAGAGATCGACCGCTACTGGCAGGCCGTGCTGGACCACGGCGGCCAGCCCGAACAATGCGGCTGGCTGCGCGACCGCTGGGGCCTGAGCTGGCAGATCGTGCCGCGGGCGATGCGCACGATGATGGCGCACCCTGATGCCGCCCGCGTGCGGCGTGTCACCGAAGCGATGTTGCAGATGGTGAAGTTCGACATCGCCGCGCTGCAGGCGGCCTTCGACGGGCGCTGAATGCGCGCCAGCACCAGCCGGCGGGCCCCGGCGCCCGCCGCTGGTGTTTCAGCCCAGGTCCACCGGCACAAACACCTGCTGGCCAGCACGCCACACCAGCAGGGCGACCGTCTTGGGCTGCGTCTTCAGCACGGCCTGCACCTGCTCCATGCCCTGCACCGGCCGGCCGTTGATGGCCAGCAGCACGTCGCCCGGCTGTATGCCGGCCAGGCGGGCCGGGCCGTCCACGCCTTCCACCACCAGGCCGTGGTCCACGCCGGCGGCGCGCTGTTCCTGGCGCTGCAGGGGCCGCACTTCCAGGCCCAGACGGCCGCCTTCGGCGCTGGCCGCCTGCGTGGCGCGCTCCGGCTCGGCACGGCCCAGGGTCAGCGCCACCTCGTGCGACGCCTTGTCGCGCCACACGGTGAGCAGCACGCGCTCACCCGGCTTGGCAAAGCCTATGCGCGACGACAACTCGCCGGCGGTGCGCACCGGCTGGCCGTCCAGGGCCGTGACCACGTCACCCGGCTTCAGCTCGGCCCGCGCCGCGGCGCTGCCCGGTGTCACGCCGGCCACCAGCGCGCCTTCCGGCCCCTTCAGGCCGAACGAAGCCGCCAGCGGCGCCGACAAGTCCTGCAGCATCACACCCAGGCGTGCATGGTCCACCTTGCCCGTCGCCACGATCTGGTCCTTCACGTGCAGCGCCACCTCGATGGGGATGGCAAAGGCCAGCCCGGCAAAGCCGCCGTTGGGCGAGTAGATCTGCGCGTTGATGCCCACCACGCGCCCGCCGGCGTCGAACAGCGGGCCGCCGGAGTTGCCGGGGTTTACCGCGGCATCGGTCTGCAGGAAGGGCACGAAGCTGCCGCCGGGCAGCGAGCGGCCCTTGGCGCTGACGATGCCTTGGGTGGCCGTCTGCTCAAAGCCGTAGGGCGCGCCTATGGCCAGCACGCGGTCGCCCACCTGCACGTCGTCGGTGGCGCCCAGGGCCACGGCCGGCAGGTTCTTCGCCTCTATCTTCAGCACCGCGATGTCGGTGGCCGGGTCGTTGCCCAACACCTTGGCCTCGAACTCGCGGCGGTCCTGCAGCTTGACGGTCACACGCTGCGCACCGCGCACCACGTGGGCATTGGTCAGCACCAGGCCATCGGATGCGACGATGAAGCCCGAACCCTGGCCGCGGAACGGCTGCTCGCCGCCTGGCATCGGCCCACCCGGTGCGCCCTGGAAGAAGCGGAAGAAGGGGTTGTCTGGGCTGGCAGCCGGGCTGTCGCGCAGACCGGCTTCGCGCTGGCCGCTAACGGTGATGCCCACCACGGCCGGGCCGGCCGCCTGCACGATGCCGCGCCAGTCGGGCGCGCCGGACGCCTGTTGAACCAGCGGCTGCGATGAAGGGGCGGCCACAGGGCCGGCCGCGACGGGGTGGGCCGCAGCCGTCACCGCCGGGCGCTCGCCGCCCAGCCAGCCGGGCAGCGACCAGGCCTGCGCGGCGCCGGCACCCAGGCCGGCGATGACCAAGGCGGCGGCGGCCGCCACACTGCTGCGCTGCAGGGTGTTCATAGAAGCTCCTTTCGCCTTGTCGGCATGCCGGGCCACATCGGCCCTGGCCGGCACTGTGCGCCGCGACGATGAGCGCGGCGTGAGGCGAAAGTGAAGCGAAGATTAGGACGCGATCTGCACGTTCGGCACGACAGGCAGCCGCAGCTCCGCCCGCAGCCCGCCGCCGGGCGCGTCCAGCAATTGCACCTGGCCGCCGTGCCGCCGGGCCACCGCGCGCACGATGGCCAGGCCCAGGCCGCTGCCTTCGCGCAGGCCCTGAGCGGCCGGCGCGCGGTGAAAACGCTGGAACACCGCCTCGCGCTCGGCCGCCGGCAAGCCGGGGCCGGCGTCGTCCACCCGCAGCACCGCCTGGCCCTCTTCCACCTGCAGACTCAGGCGCAGGCGCGGCGGCGTGCCGCCGTACTTCAGCGCGTTGTCCAGCAGGTTCTGTACGGCGCTGCGCAAGCCGTCGGCGTCGCCCTGCACCGGCAGCGTCTCGGGCGCCTGCAGGCTCAGCGTGGCACCCAGGGCCTGCACACGGGGGGCCAGTTCGTCGGCCACGCTGCGGGCCAGCGCTGCGAGGTCCACCGGTGCGAGATCCAGTGCTGCGCGGGCCGGGGCGGCACCGGGCTCGTTGCGCGCCAGGGCCAGCAACTGCTGCACCAGGCGGGCCGCGCGGTCCACGCCGGCCGTCAGGCGTTGCAAGGCCTGTTCACGCTCCGGGCCTTCGCCGGCATGGCGCAGCACGCCGATCTGCAGCTTCAGCGCCGTCAGCGGCGTGCGCAGCTCGTGCGCCGCGTCGGCCACAAACGACTGCTGCACCACAAAGGCCTGGTGCAGGCGCTCCAGCAGCGCGTTGAAGGCCTGCACCAGCGGCTGCAGCTCCGCCGGCAAGCCGGCCTGCGGCAGCGGCTCCAACGCATCGGCGCCGCGCTCCCGCGCCGCCTGCACCACCGTTTGCAAGGGCGCCAGCGAGACGCCCAGCAGCCACCACAGCGCCGCCGCCACCAGCGGCGCCGCCAGCGCCACCGGCCACACGCTGCGCCAGGCCGCGGCCTCGGCCAGGCGGCGGCGCACCGACAGCGGCTGCGCCACCTGGATCACGCGCAGCGGCGTGGCGGTGCCGTACACGCGCCAGGTGTCGCCGGCCAGCGGCACATCGGCGTAACCCAGCGCGGTACGCGGCGGCAGCACCGGCCGCGGCGTGCTGCTGTAGACGGCCACGCCGTCCAGCGACCAGATCTGCACCACCACCTCCAGCGCCGGGTCGGCCAGCGCGCCGCGCTGCTCGGGCGCGATGCGCCCCTGGTCGCGCAGGCTCAGCGCCATCTGGCGCAGCTGGTAGTCGAACAGCGCATCGGCCTCGGCGCGCACGCTGCGGTAGGTGGCCGCCGCCAGCGCCAGCGCCACCGCCGCCAGCAGCAGCGCGACGAAGGCAAACAAGCGGGTGCGCAGCGAAGGGGCACGCATCTCAGCCGCCCTGGCCGCCTTTCGCGGGCCCGGCGTAGTAGCCCAGGCCGCGCACGGTGTGGATCATGTCGTCGCCTATCTTGCGCCGCAGCTGGTGCACGTAGACGCTGACGGCGTTGCTCTCCACTTCCTCGCCCCAGCCGTACAGGCGGTCTTCGATCTGCGCACGCGACAGGATGGCGCCGGGCCTCTCCAGCAGGGCCTGCAGCACCGCAAACTCGCGGGCGGACAGCAGCAGCGCACGCCCGTCGCGGCTGACCTCGCGCGTGGCCGGGTCCAGCCGCAGGCCGGCGGTCTGCAGCACCGCGCTGGCGCGGCCACCGGCGCGGCGCTGGGCGGCACGCAGGCGCGCCAGCAGCTCGTCCAGCTCGAAGGGTTTGACCAGGTAGTCGTCTGCGCCGGCGTCCAGCCCGGCCACCTTGTCGGCCAGTGCGTCGCGCGCGGTCAGCACGATGACCGGCGTGGTGTCGCCACGGCCGCGCAGCGCGCGCAGCACCGCCAGGCCGTCGCGCTGCGGCAGGCCCAGGTCCAGCAGCACGGCATCAAAACGTTCGCTGGCCAAAGCAGCGTCGGCAGCGCGGCCGTCGCGCACCCAGTCGGCGGCAAAACCCTGCTGGCGCAGCGCGGCGCGCAGGCTGTCGCCGACCATCTCGTCGTCTTCCACCAGCAGCAGCCGCATGCGGCATCGTAGCGGCCGCGCAGAAAGCTGTGGTCGCAGGCGCCGTGGTCAGCGCCGCCAGAACTGCGGCGTGAACAGCACCATGAAGGCCAACAGCTCCACCCGGCCCACCAGCATGGCCAGCGTCAGCACCCAGGTCTGGTAGCTGCTCAGGTGCTGGTAGTTGCCGGCCGGGCCTACGCTGCCCAGGCCGGGGCCCGTGCAGTGTATGGAGGCCAGCACCGCGCTGAGCGCGGTCACCGGGTCCAGCTCGCTGATCAGCAAGGCCATGGTGAAGCCGATCACGCACACGCCGTACACCAGCATGAAGCCCAGCACGGCAAAGATGACCTGCGGCGGCACGATCTGCCCGCCCAGCGTCAGCGGCTGCACCGCGCGCGGGTGCACCAGGCGCGTGAGCTCGCGCCGCGCCTGCTTCACCAGGATCAGCAGCCTCACCATCTTGATGCCGCCGCCGGTGGACCCGGCGCTGGTGGCCAGGCCCGAGAGCATGAGCATCATCACCGGCACGAACACCGGCCACAGCCCGTAGTCCACCGTGGCAAAGCCGGTGGTGGAGGCCACGGAGACCACGCTGAAGGCGGCATGGCGCAGCGCCTGCAGCGGGGCGTACTCGCCGCGCCACAGCAGCACCGCGGCCGCCAGCAGCACGCCGCCCAGCATCACCGCCAGCGTGGCACGCAGTTCAGGGTCGCCCAGCGCGGGGCGCAGCGAACGCTTGCGCATCGCGATGAAGTACAGCGCAAAGTTGCAGCTGCACAGCAGCATGAAGAAGACGGCGATGGCCTCCAGCAGCGGCGAATTGAAGTGGCCGAAGCTGGCGTCGTAGGACGACAGGCCGCCCAGGCTGACGGTGGCAAACATGTGCATCAGCGCGTCCATGGCGCCCATGCCGCCGGCCCAGTAGGCGGCAAAACAGGCCACCGAGAACAGCGCGTACACGCCCCACAGGCCCTTGGCCGTTTGGGTGATGCGCGGCGTGAGCTTGGCGTCCTTCAGCGGCCCGGCGGCCTCGGCGCGGAACAACTGGCTGCCGCCCACGCCCAGCAGCGGCAGTATGGCCACCGCCAGCACCAGGATGCCCATGCCGCCCATCCACTGCAGCAGCGTGCGCCACAGGTTCACCGACACCGGCAGGCCGTCCAACCCGGTCAGCACCGTGGAACCGGTGGTGGTGAGGCCGGAGACGGCCTCGAAGTAGGCGTCGGTGAACGACAGCGCGCGCCCGCTGTGGTGGTACCAGCTCATCAGCGGCAGCGCGGCAAACAGCGGCAGCACGCTCCACACCAGCACCACCAGCAGCACCGCATCGCGCGGCTGCAGTTCGTGGCGCTGGCGGCGTGACGGCCACCAGGCGGCCAGGCCGGCCAGCACCGTCACGCCCAGCGGCGGCAGCCAGGCGCGCGCCGCGCCGTCGTCCTGCCAGTGCGACACCACCCAGGGCACCAGCATCGTGAAGCCGAGCACGACCAGGATCGCGCCCACGACGCCTATGACCGCGCGCAGCCTGTTCATCCGAAGAAGGTGGCGCCGACCTGGAACAGCTTCTCGACTTCGCGCACCATGCGCTTGCGCGGCAGGAACACGACCACGTGGTCGTCGGCCTCGATCACGGTGTCGTGGTGCGGGATCAGCACGCGCGCGCCCGGCGGGGCCGCCGCGTCGTTGTCGCCCTCGCCCAGGCCGCGCACGATGGCGCCTATCTCGGCGCCGCGCGGCAGCGCCAGCTCCTCCAGCCGGCGGCCCACTACGCGCGAGGTGCGGGCGTCGCCGCGCGCCACCACCTCCAGCGCCTCGGAGGCGCCGCGGCGCAGGCTGTGCACGGCTTCCACGTCGCCACGCCGCACAAAGGCCAGCAGCTCACCTATCACCGCCTGTGCCGGCGAGATGGCGATGTCTATGGCGGTGCCCTGCACCAGCTCGGCATAGGCGCGGCGGTTGATCAGCGCCAGCACGCGCCGCACGCCCAGGCGCTTGGCCAGCAGGCAGGACATGATGTTGTCCTCGTCGTCGCTGGTGATGGCGATGAAGAGGTCCATGTCGCGCACGTTTTCCTCTTCCAGCAGGTCCTCGTCGGTGGAGTCGCCGTTGAGCACCAGCGCCGCGCTGGACAGCTGCGAGGCCAGGTAGTCGCAGCGCGCGCGGTTGGCTTCTATCAGCTTGATCTCGTGGTGTTCGTGGATCTCGCGCGCCAGCCGCAGCCCCACCTTGCCGCCGCCGGCGATCATCACGCGGCGCACCGGGCGGTCTTCGCCGTGCAGGGCCTGCAGCACGCGCCGTATGTCGGCGGTGGCGGCCAGCACGAACACCTCGTCGTCGGCTTCGATGGGGCTGCGGCCTTCCAGCGGCACGCGCGCATTACCGCGGTAGATGGCCACGATGCGCATTTCCATGCCGCGCAGCAGCTTGGGGATCTCGCCCAGCGTGTGGCGCACCAGCGCCGCACCGGCCACCGCGCGCACCGCGATCAGGCTGACCAGGCCGCGACCGAACTCCAGCACCTGCAAGGCCTCGGGGTAGTCGATGAGCTTGCGTATGTAGTGGGTGACCGAGGCCTCGGGGCAGATGACCTGGTCCACCGCAAAACCGCCCTGCTTGCTGAGCAGCGGCGCGCCGTCCACGAACTCGGGGCTGCGCAGGCGGGCGATGGTGGTGGGCACGCCGAACTGGTCGTGCGCCACCTTGCAGGCCACCAGGTTGGTTTCGTCCAGCGGCGCGCAGGCGATCAGCATGTCGGCGTCTTCGATGCCGGCTTCGCGCAGCACCGAAGGTTCTATGCCGTTGCCCGGCACGCCGCGCAGGTCCAGCCTTTCCTGCAGGCCGGCCAGGCGCTCGGGCTGGGTGTCGATGACGGTGATGTCGTTGCGCTCCGAGACCAGGCTCTCGGCCACACTTTCGCCTACACGTCCGGCACCGATGATGACGATGTTCATCGTGTCGCGCCGCGGCCCGCAGGCCCCCGCAGCGGCAGAGCTGATGGGCTCATTGTGCCGCTGCGGCGCCGCCCACGCCGGCCGCCGGTGCCGCGGGTGTGGTGGGGTACAGGCGCTGCAGCGTGTCGCGCGCGGCGGCCTGCAGCAGCGGTTGCAGCGCCGCCGCCAGACGCGGGGTGTCGCCGGCGTTGTCGAAACGTTCGCTGCGTGTGGCCCACAGCGCCTGCAGCGCCGCCTGCTGCGGCGCCAGCGCCTCGGCCACGGTCTGCGGCCAGTGCGGCGGGGCTTCGCCCTCGCGCCAGTCGCCCCGGCCGCGGCCGTAGTGCGCCACCGCCAGGTAACGCAGCAGCGCCGCCTGCACCAGCGGCGTCAGGGCCGCAGCCTGCCAGCCGGCCCAGCTGTGCTGGCTGTCGCGCACCAGGTTGATGCCGCGCGCCACGCCGGCTGCGCCCAGGGCGCCCAGCAGCCCGCCGGCGATCAGGCCGCCGCCCAGCGTGAGCCCGCCGCTGGCCAGGTCGGCCTTGAGCCCGGCCAGCGCGCCGGTGACGGCGCCACCCACCAGCGCGGCGCGGCCCTCGTCCACACGCTGGCGCAACTCGACCTGGCCGGCCACGCGCTGCAACACCTGCTCCAGCGCCGCATGACCTGCCTGCCCGGCCAGGCCGTGCAGCACCAGCAGGCGCTGCGTGCTGGCGCGCACCTCGGCCTGCAAGGCCTCGGCCAGGGCGTTGCGGGCCGCCTCGGGCGCCCCTTCGCGGCCGCGCACCAGGTCGCTGACGTCCTTGAGCCGAGCGCCCAGGCCGCCGCCTTCGGGCAGCGGCACCCGCACGGTGGCGATGCGCGCCAGGCTGTGGGCCAGCTCCTGCATAGCGGCTTCGAATTGCTGCTCGCGCTGCTGCTGCCAGGCGGCCGCCAGGCGCGCCATGGCCGCCGCCTGCTCGCCCGCCAGCACCGCCTGCACGGCTTGCAGCAGGCGCGCCTCGTGCACCCAGCAGCGGGCAAAGGCGTCCAGCGGCAGCACGCTGCGCACCAGCGGCCAGCGCGCCAGGTGGCTGCGCCAGGCGGCCACGTCGGCCGCTTCGTCGGCCGCCGGGCGCGGCGCGCCCAGCTGGTTCAGCAGCACCAGCACCGGCTTGCCCACCCATTGCAGCAAGTCCATCTCCGGCGCCACATAACCGGCGCCGGCAGGCGACTCGGCGGCGTTGACCAGGTACAGCACCACGTCGGACTCGTCGCGCACATGGCGCAGCGCGCGCTGGCTGGACCAGAAGGCACGGTCGGTGAAGCGGTCCCACACCTCGCTGAGCAGCCAGCCCAGCGGCTGGCCTTCGCGCTGCATGCGCGCCAGCAGGCGCGCGCTGTCGCCGAAGCCGGGCGTGTCCCACAGGCGCAGGCGGTCGCCCAGCGGCGTGCTCAGCAGTTCGTGGCCGTCGGCAAACTCGGTGACGTGCGGGGCGTCACGCACCTCGCCCACGTCGGCGCCCAGCAGCGTGCGCGCCAGCGTGGTCTTGCCCACGTTGGTGTGCGAGACCAGGCTGAGGGTGAGGGTGGTCACGGCCCACCCGCCCCACCCGCCAGCACACGCAGACGCTGCACGTCGGGCGCGTCCAGCGACGTGGAGACGAAGGGCACCCCTTCGGCCTGCGCCAGCGTACGCCAGGCCTCGCGGCGCTGCTCCAGGCGCTCGGGCAGGCCGGCAAACCGCTGGGCAAAGCCGGTTTCGTCGCCCAGCAGCGCCAACGGCGGCAGCACGGCGGCCTCGCGCAGCGTGCGCAGGTAGCGGCCCTGCGTGTCGGCCTCGGGCGTGGCGGCCAGGTCCACCAGCACCAGGCGCAGGGTGGCGCGCGGCTCGGGCGGCGGCAGGTGGGGCGTGTCCTCCTGGCCGTAGGCGACGGACGGCGCCACGCGCAGGTGCAGCTCGGGCCCGAACACCGCCGCCAACGCCTCCTGCAAGGCCAGCACCGCCTGCGGCGTCGGCGGCGCGCCGTGCGGCAGCAGCTGCACCAGCGGCGCCACGGCACCGCGCTGCAGCAGCCATTGCTGCAGCACCGGGTCGTCGGCCTGCAGCAGCACCCGCCGTGCGGCCCAGCTGCCGCGCAGGCCGGCCCACACGGCCAGCGCCACGCGCGGGGCGATCACGAACAACAGCAGCGTGGCGGCGTACAGGTGTATCCACATCGCCGCCGGGCCCTGCGGCAACACCTCGCCGCCCACGCGCAGCGCGGAGATGGTGGGTTCGTCGGGCAACGTGATGCCGGTCACCGCCGAGGCCGGGGCCAGCAGCACCGACAGCAGCCCGTGCACGGTGCCCGGCTCCAGGAAGGTGCTTTCCCAGCCGGCCCGCCAGTCCAGCACCAGGCCGCGCAGGTACAGGCCGACCACCATGCCCGCGGCCAGCGCCGCCGCCGCCGCATGCAGCAGCAGCGCAGCGCGGGCGATGAGCACCGGCATCACGCGCGGCAGCCAGTCCGCGGCAAAGGCCGACAGCGGCCCGCTGCCCGTGCCGCGCAGCCCGGCACCCAGCCGCCGCGCCAGCCAGGCCTGCACCGCGCCGCCCCGGCCGGGCACCAACAGCAGCACATAGACCACCAGGTTCCACAACACCACGCCCCACACCGGCGGGGCCAGCAGGTCTATGCGCCGCGCGCCGCCCACGGCGTCCACCGCCACGCCGGCCAGCAGCCCCAGCAGCACGGCCACCAGCAGCCAGCGCCAGCTCCACAAGGGCCGCGCCAGCCAGCGGGTGACCGCCGCATCGCGCGCCGCCAGGCGCTGCATGGCCTGTTGGGCACGCACCGCCAGGTAGCGCGCCGGCGGCGCCTCGGCCGGCACCGCATCGCGCGCCGCGCGCGTGGCCCAGACGCGGTCGTCACCGGTCCAGCGCGGGTCGTCGGTGGCGCTGGCTTCAAAAGCCCGCAGCATCAGCACGCGGCGGGCGTCGGCTTCGGGCAGCGAGTAGGTGGGGGTGTGGGCTGACACGCGAGCAATGTAGCGCCAACGGCTGCCACCGGGCGTCGCACCAAGCTTGGCCACCCCACCGCTATCATGCGCGGCCCGCCGTTCGCTTCGGCCGCTTTTCTGCCCCGCCCCTTGGCCGCCCCGCCGCCCGCTCCCCTCGCTCCCGTCTCCCTGAACAACGCCCAGATGGCGGCCGTGCACCACCTGGCCGGGCCGTGCCTGGTGCTGGCCGGTGCCGGCTCGGGCAAAACGCGGGTCATCGTGCACAAGATCGCGCGCTTGTTGCAGGAAGGCCTGAAGCCGGCGCAGATCGCCGCCATCACCTTCACCAACAAGGCCGCGGCCGAGATGCGCGAGCGCGCCAAGGCGCTGGTGGGCCCGCGCGCGGCGCGCGATCTGGCCATCAGCACCTTCCACTCGCTGGGCGTGCGCATGCTGCGCCAGGACGGTGAACGCATCGGCCTGAAGCCCAACTTCTCCATCCTGGACAGCGACGACGTGATGGGCGTGCTGCGCGACGCCGGCGGCTGCACCGACAACAAGCTGGCGCGGCGCTGGCAATGGACCATCAGCCTGTGGAAGAACCAGGGGCTGAATGCCGAGCAGGCCGAAGCCGCAGCCGCGGACGACGACGAACGTGTGGCCGCGCGGGTGATGCGCCTGTACCAGGAGCGCCTGACGGCCTACCAGGCGGTGGACTTCGACGACCTCATCGTGCTGCCGCTGGCGCTGCTGCAACGTGATGCGGAGGCCCGCGCGGCATGGCAGGCACAGTTCCGCCACGTGCTGGTGGACGAGTACCAGGACACCAACGCCGTGCAGTACGAGCTGCTCAAGGCGCTGGTGGGCGAGCACACGCCGTTCACCGCAGTGGGCGACGACGACCAGAGCATCTACGGCTGGCGCGGCGCCACCATAGACAACCTGAAGCGCCTGCCGCAGGAGTTTCCGCAGCTGAAGGTGATTCCGCTGGAGCAGAACTACCGCTCCACCGGCCACATCCTGCGCGCCGCCAACGCGGTGATCGCCGCCAACCCCAAGATCTTCGAGAAGAAGCTGTGGAGCGAGTTCGGCGACGGCGAGCCGGTGCGCGTGATCGACTGCGACGGCGAAGAGCATGAAGCCGAGCGCGCGGTGGCGCGCATACAGTCGCTGCGCAGCGCCGGCGGCAACGTGCGCTTCGCCGACTTCGCCGTGCTGTACCGCGCCAACCACCAGGCGCGGGTGTTCGAGCAGAAGCTGCGCGGCGCGCAGATTCCGTACAAGGTCAGCGGCGGGCAGAGCTGGTTCGACCGTGCCGAGATCAAGGACTTGTGCGCCTGGCTGCGCCTGCTGGTGAACCCCGACGACGACCCGGCCTTTTTGCGCGCGGTGACCACGCCCAAGCGCGGCATAGGCCACCAGACGCTGGCCAGCCTGGGCGAGTTCGCCGGCAAGTGGAAGGTGAGCCTGTTCGAGGCGCTGTTTTCACCCAGCCTGAACACCGTGCTCAAGGGCCGCGCGGTGGAGTCTCTGCACGAGTTCGGCCGCGAGGTGAACGACTTGCAGCACCGCGCCGGCCACACCAGCGGCTCGGAAGACGCCAAGGCGCTGCTGCTGGGCTGGCTGAAGGCGCTGAACTACGAACAGCACCTTTACGACGGCGAGGACAGCGAGAAGCTGGCCGCCGCACGCTGGACCAACGTGCTGGACTTCGTGGACTGGATCGCCCGGCGCTGCGGCGGCGACATCCAGCAGGACGCCGGCAGCACCTTCGAGACCGAGCGCCAGACCGTGCTGCAGGTGGCGCAGACCATCGCCGTCATCATCAGCCTGGCCGAGCGCGACGCCGAGCAGGACGTGGTGACGCTGTCCACCCTGCACGCCGCCAAGGGCCTGGAGTGGCCGCACGTGGTGCTGGTGGGCATCAACGAAGGCCTGCTGCCTTTTCGCGGCAGTGAAGAAGAGATGACGGCCGAGCGCCTGGAAGAAGAGCGCCGGCTGATGTACGTGGGCATCACGCGCGCGCAGCGCACGCTGATGGTGAGCACGCTGCGCCGGCGCAAGAAGGGCCGCGACACCGTGGCCGGCGTGCCCAGCCGCTTCATCGCCGAGATGAAGCTGGACGAGAACAAGGCCAAGGAAGACCCGCGCGAGCGCCTGAAGAAGCTGCGCGAGCAGCTGGCGGCCAAGGCGGCGGCCGCGGCCGAGGCGGCGCCGGGCGACTGAAGGGCTTCAGCGCGGCGGCGTGGTGGAGGCGCTCGATGCCGCCGCTGCCCCCGAACCCCTGGGCCACTTGCCCACGCCGGGCAGGCGCAAGGCCGCGTCGTTCACGTCCACGCCGAAGCCCAGGCCCAGCAGGTTGAACTCCAGGCCTTCTTCGCGCGCGATGGTCAGGCCCGCCAGGCCCTGCAGAGAGACCGTCCAGCCGCTGCCGCTGGGCGCCGGCGCCAGCAGCGTGGTGGGGCCCAGGTAGTCCTTGCCAATGGCCGTGGGCGGCAGGTCCAGGCGCAGCCCCGGCACCTCGCGCGCCACCCAGGCCACGAAGGTGTTGCTGTTGGGGCCGGGCCACAGCCCATAACGCCCGCGCCAGGGGTAGCGCGCCACGGCCGCCTCGATCTGGTTGATCAGCGCCTCGGCGGCTGCGCCGCGGTGTTCCACCAGCAGCTCCGGCCAGGCCCCGTACCAGTGGGCGTCGGGCGCGGTGCTGCGGGTTTCGTCCAGCGCGTCGCCGCCGCGGCGCGCTCGCCAGCCCACGATCTGCCACACCGTGTAGGCCGACTCGTCAGCACGCTTGACCGCTATCCACGGGTGTATGCCGAAGGCGCCGCGCCAGCGCACCGTGCGTGCGCCGTAGACCTGCACCACCGCGCCGCGCTCCAGCGCCGGGTCCGGCGCCTGGCCGGTGCTGGCGCGCGAGCTGCGGTACCAGGGCGTGTTCAGGTCCAGCGTGCCCGAGGCCAGCACGCCCAGCGGCCCCAGCAGCAGCAGGCACAACAAGCCCAGCAGGCCCAGCGGCCAGCGCAGCCAGCGCCACAGGCGCGACGGGCGGGCGGGTGGGCGCTCGCCGGTCATGCGGTGCTCAGGCGCCGCCGAACAGCGCTTGCAGCCAGCCCCGTTGCCAGGCCAGCACCGTGACCAGCGCCAGCAGCACCACCAGCAACGCGGTGTAGCGCCCGGTGTTGCTTTCGGCGAAGGGGTCGCCCAGTTCGCGGCGGGCGCCGCTGGGCAGCTGCGCCACGCGCGTCAGGGCGCGGCCAAAAGGCAGGTTGATGCGCGCGCGGGCGTTCATGGCCCAGCCGTTGGCGTCCAGCAGCGGGCCCACGTTGCGGCGCCGCAGCGTCAGCCAGGCCAGCAGCATGGAAGGGCCGGAGATCAGCAGCACCAGGCCCAGCAGCACCAGCGGCATCTGCCACCACACCAAGGCAAACAGGCCCGACAGCATGGCCGCCAGCGCCGTGCCCAGCGCGCCCACGGCCAGGCCCATGGCCGCGAAGATGCCGGCGAACTTGGCGATGTCGAACGCCGGTGCCGGCGGCGCACCGGCCCCCGCCTGCGCCGCCACGCCGGTGACGCCGGCCTGGGCCTTGCCCTCCACGTCCTTCTCGCGCGAGGCGGCGAAGTTGCGGATCTGCGTTTCTATGAAGGCGGCCACGCGGCGGTAAGGCGTCCAGAAGGCCTGGCGAATGCTCACCGGCTGCACCACCACCTGCACCACCGTGGCCTTCCAGTCGCGGCCGTCGCGGTCGTAGAACACGCCGTGGCGGCCGGCCACCAGCAGCTCGTCCACGTCGCCGCCGGTCAGCGCGGCCACGATGGTGATGGGTTCACGCCCCCCGCTTTCGCACTTGCAATAGACCAGGAAGCAGCCGCTGAACGGCGCCATCTTGGTGTGGGCCGCCATGTCGGCCACGCGCAGCACCAGGTCGCAGCTGCGCTGGTCCAGGTACAGCGTGCCGGCCTGGAAGATGGCCCAGCGGCGCAGGTCGTAGAAATCGGCCAGCGAGACGAAGTTGCGCAACAGCGTCACCAGGTCACGCTGGTAGCGCACCAGGCGTTCCAGCGCGTCCACGGTGGTGGCCGAGGCATCGGCGGCGGTGTCCTGCTCTATCAGCTCGGTCAGGCGCTGCTGGGTGTCGTCGGCGGCGATGTTGGCCAGGTGTTCCAGCGCCAGTTCGTGCACCGCGGTTTCCGGGCGGCGCGCCAGCCACTCGCGCCAGGCGGCAAAACGTGCGGAGAGGTCCACCCATTCGTCGGCCGTCAGGCTGTCCCGCGGGCCCAGCAGCGGCTGCACCACCAGGCGGCGCAGCGCGTCCACGCGCGCTGCCCAGGCCGGGTTCAGGCCTTGCACCAGCGGCAGCGGCTGCCCGGCCTGCACCGCCGCCAGCGGCAGCGCCTGGACCTCGGCGTCCAGCGCGGCGATGGTACGCACCGCCAAGGCCTCGTAGGCCGTCTCGGGCGGGTTCAGGGCCTGGGCGGCCCGCGGATCGAAGGCCGCCAGATGGCAGCGGGCGAAGTAGTCGTCCACCTTGGCCTGCACCGCGGCCAGCGCCTCGGCGGCGGCGTCGGTGCCTTCGCCCAGCATGGCCAGCGATTCCACCGCTGCGCCGCGCTCGGCACGCCAGGCCAGCACGGCATGCGTCTGCTCGAAAAACGCGGCCAGCGTCTCGGCGGTGATGCCGGTCTCGCCGCTGCGGTCCACCGCACCGCCCTGGGTGGCGATGATCTGCGCGATGACCTCGTTGAGCCCGGCGTCTTCCACGATGCCCACCGGCACGATGCCGTCGCCGTTGCGCTGGCCGGTGGGGAACAGGTGCGTCATGTCGTCGAAGTCGGCGACCTTGAGCGTGTCGTCGGCGGTGCGCCCCAGGTAGCCCAGCACCTGGGCGCCAGCGGCGCGCAGCTGCGCGCCTTCGGGCCGGCTGTCGTCTATGGCGGTGAGCGGCAGGCCTTCGGGCTGGAACAGCACCTGCGGGTTCTTGAGCAGCCCGCACGCCCAGCGCACCGCGGTCAGGATCTCCGGCACGCGGATCTGGCCGTCGCCGTCGCCGTCTATCAGCGCCAGTGTGCGCGCGTCGAACTCCAGCCCGCGGGACGGGCAGTTCAGCGCCGTCCACAGCTTGGGGTCCAGCTGGTCGAGGTGGCGCAGGTCATCGGCCGTCTCTATGGCGACCTGGTCAAAACCGCCCAGGCGGTAAAAACGCCAGCGGTGGGGCGTGGTAGCAGCGCTGCTCATGGAACAAAAGGCCCTTGCAGGCACCGCGTGGACCGGGGAGGTCGCAAGAAGGCGGCGCCGTTTCAAGCCGCATGCTACCGGGCGCCAGGCCGGCGGCTTACCATCGTCCCACCCCACCAGGAGACAGCCGCCATGGCCACCAGCCCCGACCTGAGCAAGCTCGTGCCCGGTTTCGACTTTCTGCAAGGCCTGGCAAAAAACGCTGGTGGCGGCCTGCCGGGGCTGACGCAGTGGCTGACGCCTTCGCTGGACCCGCAGGAGCTGGACAAGCGCATCGGCGAGCTGCGCACGGTGCAGTTCTGGCTGGAGCAGAACGCCAAGCTGCTGGGCAGCACCATACAGGCGCTGGAAGTGCAGCGGCTGACACTGTCCACGTTGCAGACCATGAACCTGCCGCTGGCCAGCCTGGGCGAAGCCTTGAAGATCCGCCCCACTGCGGCAGCCGCGCCGGCCGCCCCACCAGCCGCTCCGGCCGAGGCAGCGCCCGCTGCAACCGCCTCATCACGCGCCGCGCGCAAGCCCGCAGCGGCCCCCGCGGCCGCGCCTGGCGTGGTGGACCCCATGCAGTGGTGGGGGGCGCTGACCCAGCAGTTCACCGAACTGGCGGCCCAGTCGGTGCGCGAGACCCCCGCCCCCACCGGCAAGACCGCCGGCACTGCGACGGCGCCTCGCAAGCGCGCCGCCAAGCGTCGCTGAGCGCGCGCGGCATCCGCCGCCGCTCAACGCCGCGGCCGGCGCAGCATCACTTGCCGATGGCGCCGTCAATCAGCTGGTCGCGCCGAGACTTGAACTCGTCTTCGGTGATCAGCCCCTGGTCCATCAACGTCTTGAGCGCGCGCACACGGTCGGCCAGCTCGCCGGCAGGCACGGCGCTGGCAGTGGTGCTGACCGTGGTGGCCTTGGCCGCCGCCTGGCGGTTGCCCTGGCCGGCGTTGGCCACCGACTGGTCGGTGGTGGAGAGGAAGTTGCTGGTGGTGTAGGTGCGCTCGCCGTCCTTGCCGCCGCTCTGGGCAAACCAGTGCACGCTCTCGCGTCCGTCCAGCATGGTGATGTTCTGCTCGCGCACCGCCAGGCGCCCACCGTTGACCAGCCGGTAGCGCTGCACCGAGGTCGTGCGGTTGTTGGCGAAGTAGAAGTACAGGTACTGGCCGTTGTAGCGGCCCACGATTTCCTGCATGGACTGCGAGCCGCACTCGTCGCTGCTCAGCAGCATGCCCTTGACCTGGTTGCCCTCCTGGCTGCGGAAGGACAGCTTGCGCTCGCCGCGCAGCGTCTTGGAGCTGTTGCACGCAAACTTGGTGTCCAGGAAGTCGTTGGGCTGGCGCAGCGTCCACTTCTCCTCGTACGAGTGGAACAGGGTCGCCTCCTGCGGCACGGCCTGGCCGGCCTTGCTGGCGACCAGGGCCTCGGCGGCGGCCGGGGTGTAGAAGCTGCGCACCGGGCCGGGCGACGAACAGGCGGCCAGCACGGCCACCAGGGCAAGAAGGGACAGGGTTTTCAGGGTTCGCACAGAAGACGCTCCGGAACGGCACATGACCCTGGAAGGGATCGGTCAATGTGCTCGGTGCTGTAGGCCCGGCCGGCTTCGCACCACGCAGATCGGCAGTCTTCAACACCCCAGGCCGCTGCGGCCGCCGGGCCGCCCACAGCAGCGGCGGTCCGTGGCAGCATTGCGCGGCGCCTGATCCGCTACCTGTGCGCACGAGACCTTTGCGTCGGGCGTTCATGCGCAGCCGCTACAGTGCAGGGCCATGAACGCGCCCCGCGAGCCCCTGCTGTCCGACGCGGCCGAGCGCGCGCGCCGGCAGGCCGAGCTGCTGGCCGCGCTGTCGCCGCTGCTGCCGCCGCACGCCCTGCTGTGGCACAGCGAGGACACCGTGCCCTACGAGTGCGACGGCCTCACCGCCTACCGCCAGCAGCCGCTGGCCGTGGCGCTGCCGGAAACCGAGGCCCAGGTGGCCGCGGTGCTGTCCGCCTGCCACCGCCTGAAGCTGCCGGTGGTGGCACGCGGCGCCGGCACCGGGCTGTCCGGCGGTGCCATGCCGCATGCGCTGGGCCTGGTGCTGTCGCTGGCCAAGTTCAACAAGATCCTTCACATCGACCCGCTGGCGCGCACCGCCACCGTGCAGTGCGGCGTGCGCAACCTGGCCATCAGCGAGGCCGCCGCGCCGCACGGGCTGTACTACGCGCCCGACCCTTCCAGCCAGATCGCCTGCACCATAGGCGGCAACGTGGCCGAAAACTCCGGCGGTGTGCACTGCCTGAAGTACGGGCTGACGCTGCACAACGTGCTGCGTGTGCGCGGCTTTACCGCCGAGGGCGAGGCGGTGCAGTTCGGCTCCGAGGCGCTGGACACCCCGGGCCTGGACCTGCTGGCCGTGGTGGTGGGCAGCGAGGGCATGCTGGCGGTGACGCTGGAAGTGACGGTGAAGCTGGTGCCCAAGCCGCGGCTGGCCCGCTGCATCATGGCCAGCTTCGACGACGTGCGAAGGGCCGGCGACGCGGTGGCCGCCATCATCGCCGCGGGCATCATCCCGGCCGGGCTGGAGATGATGGACAAGCCCATGACCGCGGCGGTGGAAGACTTCGTGCATGCCGGCTACGACCTGGACGCCGCCGCCATCCTGCTGTGCGAAAGCGACGGCACGCCCGAGGAGGTGGCCGAAGAGATCAACCGCATGCTCGAGGTGCTGTCGGGCTGCGGCGCCACGCGCATGGAAGTCAGCCGCGACGAGGCCCAGCGCCTGAAGTTCTGGAGCGGGCGCAAGAACGCCTTCCCGGCCAGCGGGCGCATCAGCCCCGACTACATGTGCATGGATTCCACCATCCCGCGCAAGCGGCTGGCCGACATCCTCATCGCCATCGCCGAGATGGAGCACAAGTACGGGCTGCGCTGCTGCAACGTCTTCCATGCCGGCGACGGCAACCTGCACCCGCTGATCCTGTTCGACGCCAACGACCCCGACCAGCTGCACCGCTGCGAGCTGTTCGGTGCCGACATCCTGGAAACCAGCGTGGCCATGGGCGGCACCGTCACCGGCGAACACGGCGTGGGTGTCGAAAAGCTCAGCAGCATGTGCGTGCAGTTCTCGCCGGCCGAACACGCCGCCATGCGCGCCCTCAAGAGCGCCTTCGACGCCCAGGGCCTGCTCAACCCCGGCAAGGTGATTCCCACGCTGCAGCGCTGTGCCGAGTACGGCAAGATGCACGTGAAGAAGGGCTTGCTGCCCTTCCCCGAGCTGGAGCGTTTCTGAGGTGGGCACGGCATGGGAAGGCGTGGCCGTGCATGAAGCGACGACGGACGGGCCGCTCGCCCGTCTGATCGCCCAGGTGCAGGCGGCGCGCGCCGACAGGCAGCCGCTCAACATCACCGGCGGCGGCAGCAAGGCCTTCTACGGCGGCGTGCCCCGCGGCGAAACGCTGGATGTGCGGCCGCTGACCGGCATCAGCAGCTACGAACCCAGCGAGCTGGTGGTCACCGCCCGCGCCGGCACGCCGCTGGCCGAGCTGGAAGCCGCGCTGGCCGAACGCGGGCAATGCCTGCCTTTTGAGCCACCCCGTTTTGAACCCAGCGGCACCGTGGGCGGCATGGTCGCCGCCGGCCTGGCCGGCCCGGCCCGCGCCGCGGTGGGTGGCGTGCGCGACTATGTGCTGGGCGCCACGCTGCTCAACGGCCGCGGCGAGCTGCTCAGCTTCGGCGGCCAGGTCATGAAAAACGTGGCCGGCTACGACGTCTCGCGGCTGCTGGCCGGCTCCATGGGCGTGCTGGGTGTCGTCTGCGAGGTATCGCTCAAGGTCTTGCCGCAGCCGCCGGCCACGCTGACGCTGCGCCTGGAACTGGACCAGGCCCAGGCCTTGCGCCGGCTCAACGAATGGGGCGGCCAGCCGCTGCCGCTGAACGCCAGCGCCTGGTGGGAAGGCATGCTGGTGGTGCGCCTGGCCGGTGCCGCGGCGGCCGTGCAGGCCGCGCGCAGCGTGATGGGCGGCGAGCCCATTGACGAGGCCATGGCCCAGCCCTTCTGGACCGGCCTGCGCGACCACCAGGACGAGTTTTTTGTCGGCGCCGCCAAGGCCGTGGCCTCGGGTGCCGGGCTGTGGCGCCTGTCGGTGCCGCAGACGGCGCCGCCGCTGGCCTTGTCCGGCGAACAACTGGTGGAATGGGGCGGTGCCCAGCGCTGGCTGTGCACCAGCGCGCCGGCGCAGACCCTGCACGAGGCCGCCACCGCGCTGGGCGGCCACGCCACACTGTTTCGCGCCCACCGGCGCGAAGACGCCGGCTTTGCGCCGCTGGCGCCGGTGCTGGCGCGCATACACCGCCAACTGAAGACGGCCTTCGACCCCGACGGCCTGTTCAACCCCGGCCGCCTGCTGCCCGAACTGTGATGGACATGCTGCAATGGACATGCTGGACTACTACCGCCGCCGCGCCGCGTACTACGAGCGCGTCTATCACAAGCCCGAGCGCCAGGACGACCTGCGCCGCATGGAAGCCCAGTTGCCGGCCTTCTTCGCCGGCCGCCGTGTGCTGGAAGTGGCCTGCGGCACCGGTTGGTGGACGCCGCACGCGGCACGCGATGCCAGCCGCTGGCTGGCCACCGACCTGAACCCCGAGACCATGGAGGTCGCACGCCGCAAGGCCTTGCCGGCCTGCGTGGAGCTGCGCACCACCGACGCCTACACGCTGGCCGAGGTGGGCGACGAAACCTTCGACGCCGCCTTCACCGGCTGCTGGTGGAGCCACGTGTCGCTGCAAGCGCTGCCCGGCTGGCTGGCGCTGCTGCATGCGCGGCTGGAGCCCGGTGCGCGCGTGCTGATGCTGGACAACAGCTTCGAGCAGACCAGCAGCACACCGCTGTCACGCCGCGACGAAGCCGGCAACACCTACCAGAACCGCACGCTGGACGACGGCAGCGTGCACGAGGTGCTGAAGAACTTTCCCAGCCCCGAGCAGGCGATCTCGCTGCTGGGCCCGCGTGCAATTGATGCGCAGTGGACCGCGCTCACGCACTACTGGATGCTGTCGTACACGCTGCGCTAGCGTCAACAAAGCCCTGATGCAGACCCACCTCGCCCCCGAGTTCCAGGGCACGCCCGACGGCCAGGCGGCCGAAGCCATTCTGCGCAAGTGTGTGCACTGCGGCTTCTGCACCGCCACCTGCCCCACCTACCAGCTGCTGGGCGACGAGCTGGACGGCCCGCGCGGCCGCATCTACCTCATCAAGCAGGCGCTGGAAGGCGCCCCGGTCACACGCAGCACCCAGCAGCACCTGGACCGCTGCCTGACCTGCCGCAACTGCGAGAGCACCTGCCCCAGCGGCGTGCAGTACGGCCGCCTGGTGGAAATCGGTCGGCGGGTGGTGGACGAGCGGGTGGAACGCCCGGGCCGCGAACGCCTGGCGCGCTGGCTGCTCAAGCAGGGCCTGACCTCCGCGCTGTTCAAGCCGGCACTGAAGCTGGGCCAGGCGCTGCGCCCGCTGGTGCCGGCGGCGCTGAAGGACAAGGTGCCGGCCGCGGCGCCGCCGCGCGCCCACCAGTGGCCCACGCGCGAGCACCCGCGCAAGGTGCTGCTGCTGCTGGGCTGCGTGCAGCCGGCCATGCTGCCCAACATCAACGCCGCCACCGCGCGTGTGCTGGACGCCGCCGGCATCCAGACCCTGGTGGCCGACGACGCCGGCTGCTGCGGCGCGATACGCGACCACCTGGGCGACCACGCCGGCGCGCTGGATGACATGCGCCGCAACATCGACGCCTGGTGGCCGCTGGTGGACGGGCTCACCTCGGCCGGCCGCGTCGAAGCCCTGGTCATGAACGCCAGCGGCTGCGGCCTCAGCGTCAAGGACTACGGCCACGCGCTGGCGCACGACCCGGCCTATGCCGACAAGGCGCGGCGGGTCAGCGAACTCACGCGCGACCTGTCCGAGCTGCTGCCCGAGCTGGTGCCGGCGCTCAAGCGCCGCCTGCCGCGCGCGGTGAGCGGCCGTTTTGTCTTCCACCCGCCATGCACGCTGCAGCACGGCCAGCAACTGCGCGGCGGTGTCGAAGCCGCCTTCGGCGAACTGGGCTTCGGCATACGCTTGGCGACCAGCGAAGCCCACCTGTGCTGCGGCTCGGCCGGCACCTACAGCGTGCTGCAGCCCGAGCTGTCCAAGGCCTTGCGCACGCGCAAGCTCGAAGGCCTGGCGCCGCAGGCGGGCGAGCAGGTGATCTCGGCCAACATAGGCTGCATACAACACCTGCAAAGCGGCACCGCGGTGCCGGTGCGGCACTGGGTGGAAGTGCTGGACGACGCACTGGCCGCCTGACGGCGCCGGGCCAAGCACAGCCCACCGCGCAGCCTGGCGGCGCGCCGCCCCGGCCCCTGCTCCTGCCCCCGCTCCGAAACAGGTTCGTCGCACGAACCCCGGGCCTCGCGCCCCTGACACCCCATTTGTTGCTGCCCGCCGCGAGGGCGCTTGTGGTCCGGTCGCGCCGGATCAGGGGCAACCCTTGTTGATCCCGGCCGGCGGATTCCTAGAATTCAGAACGTCGTACCGTTGAACAGAATGGCCGCTGGGTCGGCTCCCAGCCCGGCAAACGCGGGCTCCAGCGGGCTCCAGCGGGTTCCTCGGTGCCTCACAGCGCACAAAAGACAAGGGCGTGGCGTGTTTGTTGGGAGCATGCGCAAATGCCCCAAGGTGCCCAGGCAACCCGGTGCGGTGCTGCCTGTCGGCGGATGTTTGCCCGATCCTTTCCCTACTTCCAGAGAGTGACGCCATGAAAGCAAAGATGATCAAGTGGACCGCGGTGCTCGCACTGCTTGCGGCAAGCGGCTTGGCGCTCGCCCAGGACATACAGGAACGCACCATTCGGTTCGGCCACCTGAACAACGTCGACCACCCCACCAGCTGGGGCGCCAAGAAGTTCGCCGAGCTGGTGGCAGCCCGCAGCGGCGGCAAGATCACGGTACGCGAGTTCCCCAGCAGCCAGCTGGGCAACGAGCTGCAGCAGCAGGCCGCGCTGCAAGGCGGCGTGCAGGAGATGTTCGTCGCCTCCACGACCTCGCTGACCGGCATCGTTCGCGAGTTCGGCCTCTTCGACTTCCCGTTCCTGTTCGCCAACGCCACGCAGGCGGACGCCATGGTGGACGGCCCGCTGGGCAAGCTGCTCAGCGACAAGCTGGCCGAAAGGGGCCTGGTGGTGCTGGGCTTCTTCGACCTGGGTTTCCGCAACGTCACCAACAGCCGGCGGCCCATCACCAAGGGTGAAGACCTCGAAGGCCTGAAGCTGCGCGTCATCCCCAACCCGGTGTTCCTGGACACTTTCCGCGCCTTCAAGGCCAACCCGCTGCCCATGCCGTTTGCCGAGCTGTACGGCGCGCTGGAAAGCAAGGCGGTGGACGGCCAGGAAAACCCGTTTGCGGTGATCCTGTCGAGCAAGTTCTACGAGGTGAACAAGTACGTCAGCGGTACCAACCACGTGTACGCCACGAACCCCATACAGATCAGCAAGCGCTTCTGGGACCGCCTGTCGCCCGCCGAGCAGAAGCTGATCCGCGAAGCGGCCATAGAAGCCCAGGACTACCAGCGCAAGGTCAGCCGTGAAGCGTCCAGCAAGGCCGTGGCCGAGCTGCAGGCCAAAGGCATGATCTACAACGAACTGGCCCCCGCCGAGGTGGAGCGCATGCGCGCCACGGTGCGCCCGGTGTACGACAAGTTCGCGGCCTCCTACGACCCGGCCGTGGTCACCCTGTTCAGAAGCGAGCTCGAGCGCGTCTCCAAGTTCTGAACCCGCGCAGGGCCGCAACAGGCCCTGCTGCGCAGCATGCGCCGCAAGCCCTTGCACCCGTGCAAGGGCTTGGCCGCTTCCCGCGCCGCCTCCTCTACTTCCCGCAAGACACCGTGGAACGCATTGCCAACCTGTACTGCAAGGGTCTGAACGTCGTCACCGCCTTGGCCCTGGCGGCCATGGTGGCGCTGGTGTTCGGGAACGTCGTTCTGCGCTACGCGTTCAACTCGTCGATCACGGTCTCGGAAGAGGTGTCGCGCTGGCTGTTCGTGTGGATCACTTTCCTGGGGGCGGTCGTCGCGGTGCGCGAGCACACGCACCTGGGCACCGACGTGGTCGTTTCCCGGCTGCCGCCGGCGGGCAAGAAAGTCTGCTTCGTGCTGGCACAGCTGCTGATGCTGTACGTCTGCTGGCTGGTGTTCGACGGCAGCCTGGAGCAGGCCCGCATCAACGCCGACGTGCTGGCGCCGTCCACCCAGCTGCCCATGTCCATCCTGTACTACGCCGGCGTCTTCTTTGCCGTCTCCGCCGGCCTGATGCTGCTGCTGGACCTGTGGCTGTTGCTGACGCGCCGTCTGCGCAATGACGAGCTGGTGCTGACCCAGGAATCGGAAGGCATGGCCGAGGTCAACGCCGAAAGGTCCAAGGGCGCTCCGCCGCCAGGCCCCTGAGAGCACGCGCAACCCTAGCCCCGACCGAACATGACCCTGACGATCTTCCTGGCGTCGCTGCTGCTGGCGATGGCGATAGGCGTGCCCATCTCGTTCGCGCTGCTGGTCAGCGGCGTGGCCATGATGTGGTACATGGACATCTTCAACGCGCAGATCCTGGCGCAGAACGTGATCGGCGGGGCCGACAGCTACCCGCTGCTGGCCGTGCCCTTCTTCCTGCTGGCCGGCGAGTTGATGAACCAGGGCGGCTTGTCCAGGCGCATGGTCGCGTTTGCGCTGGCGCTGGTAGGGCACATACGCGGCGGCCTGGGCTACGTGGTCATCGTCGCTTCGGTGTTCATGTCGGCCCTGTCGGGCAGCGCCGTGGCCGACGCCGCCGCACTCACCGCGCTGCTGCTGCCCATGATGGTGGCAGCCGGCCACGGCAAGGAACGCGCCGCCGGCCTCATCGCCTCGTCCAGCGTCATCGCGCCGGTGATACCGCCTTCCATAGGCCTGGTGATCTTCGGCGTCGCTTCCAACGTCTCCATCTCCAAGCTGTTCATGGCCGGCATCGCCCCCGGCCTGATGATGGCATTGGCGCTGTGGATCACCTGGACCATCGTCGCGCGCAAGGAAAACGTGGTGCCGCCGCAGCGTGTGCCTGCCGGCGAGGTGATGAAGAAGTTTCTCGCCTGCGGCTGGGCCCTGCTGCTGCCGGTGATCATCCTGGTGGGCCTGCGCTTCGGGGTCTTCACGCCCACCGAGGCCGCCGTGGTTGCTGCGGTGTATGCGCTGCTGGTGTCCACCGTGGTCTACCGCGAGCTCAACCTCAAACAGCTGCTGCATGTGTTCATGGCAGCGGCGAAGACCACCGCGGTGGTGATGTTCCTGGTGGCGGCGGCGATGGTGGCGGGCTGGCTGATCACCGTGGCCGACCTGCCCAGCCTGGTGACCGGCCTGATGCAGCCGTTCATAGACAACCCCATCTTGCTGATGGCGCTGCTGATGCTGCTGGTGATGGTGGTGGGCATGGCCATGGACATGACGCCCACCATCCTGATCCTGACGCCGGTGCTGATGCCCCTGGTCAAGGCCGCGGGCATAGACCCGGTCTACTTCGGCGTGCTGTTCATCATGAACTGCTCCATAGGCCTGATCACGCCGCCGGTGGGCGTGGTGCTCAACGTGGTGGCCGGGGTCGGCAAGACCACCATGGACGCGGTGACGCGAGGCGTGCTGCCCTTCATGACCGCGCAGTTCCTGCTGATGTACCTGATGGTGCTGTTCCCGTGGCTGGTGACCGTGCCGGCGCGCTTCTTCTCGGGCTGACGAGCAAGCCCCGGTCGTCATAGCCTGTCACTGCGGCCCCTAGGCCTGCGGGCTCTTCCCGTAGGCAAAGTCGAAGGCCTCGCGCAGCGCGATCACACGGCGGTTGTCGCGGTCCAGGGCGCGGCTGACGAACGAGATCTCGCGCGAGTGCCTGGGCAGGTTCAGCGCGATCTCGCGCACCGGGTGCACCGCGCTGATGGGGTGCCGCGGCTTGGGCACGATGGACACCCCCAACCCGGCGGACACCAGTGCCACGATGGTATCTATGGAGTCGACCTCCACGGTGCCCCGCGCACGCGGCGCGGCCCGGCGCAGGAAGCGGCCGGCCATCTGGCCGCTGACCAGGGCGGTGTCGAACTGGATCCAGTCGTAGGTGTCCAGCAGTTCATCCAGCGTGTTGCCGCGGCTGCGCGGCGGTGCGATCAGCACAAAGGGCTCGTGGGCCAGCGGGTGCCAGTGGAAGCGCCCGCCCCCCTGCGCCGGCTTGATGACGACCGCCGCGTCTATCACGCCGGTCTTGAGCTGCTGCATCAAGGCCTCGGAGTCGGCCTGTATGGCGCGCACCGTCAGCAGCGGGTAGCGGCGCCGAACCTCCAGCAGGGCGGGCGGCAGGGTGCTGCTCTGCACTGTGCGTATGGTGCCCACCACGATGCGGCCCTCCACCACCGGCGTGGACTTGGCGCGCACCGCCTCCATGGCCGACAAGGCCTCGCGCATGGCCTGCGCCAGCTCGCGCGCCACCGCCGTGGGTTGCGCCACCCGCGACGTGCGCACAAACAGCGGCTGCCCCAGGTGCTCCTCCAGGCGCTTGACCTGCAGGCTGACGGCGCTGGGCGTCAGCCCGATTTCCTCGGCCGCGGCGGCAAAACTGCCCCGCCTGACGATGGCGTCCAGCGTGGCCAGGAACATCAGTTTCATTGAGTTTTTGTTATCTGTTGGTGAACAAAATGTCGCTAGGTCACATAGCCGACGGACTATAGACTTTTCTCACGCAAGGCATGAACTGCCGAGCTGACACCCGTGCAGGAACCCTCTTCCATCGAAGACCCGGTTCGCGGCGGGACGAGACCACGGGCTGCACGCTTCGGGCCGTCAACAACGGTGCATGCGGGCCGCCGCTGAGCGCCTTCGCGAGCTGCGCAGGCGACGCCAGGGACAGCAGACGACATCCCCACAAGACCGGGACACGGCACCAGCCGGCATGGCGGCCCAACCGCCAGCCCTGCAGCCAGGAGACAAGCAGTGTTGAACACCCGAACCAGCGCTTCGCCCGCTGCAACGCCCCCGCCACGGCAGCGGCCCGCAGAGCCCTGGGCCTTGCTCGACGGTGAGCTCGTGCGTGCCCACCGTGTGGCCACCGAAACCCTGGAGCAGGAAGACATCGAATGGCTGTGCAAAGGCTTCAGCGCCTTTCTGGCCAACGGCGGCCGCCTGCCGCTGGAGCGCTGCCTGCGCCTGCCCACCAACGAGCGCGCCCTGGGCCGTGCCCGGCGCGACCACTGGCTGCGGCGGGCCTGGCTGCTGCTGGACCCCACGCTGTCGTGCTGGCGGCGCTCCGAACTGCTGGCCGCGGAGATCCGCCGCTTCCAGACCAGCAAGTGGTTGCGCTGGTCGGCGCTGGAGCAGGCCCCGCAGGAAGCCGGTCCGCTGGACGAAGCCCTGTTCCGGGCCTTCCAGTCTCACGAGCGTGTGCCCAGCACGGCCATGCAGTTGCACAACATCGCGGGGCAATGCCGAGACGCCTAGAACGGCGTTGGCCTCTCCCGCTGCGCAGCGGGCCTCTTGCTGCTGTTGACCACCGAATCCCAGGTTCTCCCACATGACTGAAACCGCTACCGCACCTGCGCAGGCGCGCCTGCTCATCAACGGGCGCTGGTGCGACGGCAGCGAAAGCTTCCCCGTGCTGGACAAGTACACCGGCGCCGTGGTGGGGCTGGGTCAGCGCGCGCGGCAGGAGCAGGTGCACGCCGCCGTGGCGGCGGCGCGCCAGTCCTTCGACACCGTCAAGCTGGACCCGTACGAGCGCTACCGCATCCTGATGAAGGCCGCCGAGCTGATCGAGGCGCGGCGCAGCGTGCTGGCCGACACCATCGTGGCCGAGGCCGGCTTCCCCTATGTGGATGCCGACAACGAGGTGTCCCGCGCCGCGCAGACCTTCATCATCTCGGCCGAAGAAGGCAAGCGCCTGAGCGGCCAGGTGGTGCCCATAGAAGCCGCGCCGGGCCACGCCCACCGCATGGCCTTCACGCTGCGTGTGCCGCGCGGCGTGGTCTGCGGCATCACCTCGTTCAACTCGCCGCTGAACATGGTGGCGCACAAGGTGGCGCCGGCCCTGGCTTCGGGCAACACCGTGGTCATCAAGCCGCCGCAGGCCACGCCGCTGAGCGCCAGCCTGCTGGCCCAGCTGCTGCTGGACGCCGGCTTGCCGCCGGGCCACCTCAACCTGGTGCACGGGCCCGGGGCCGAGATCGGCCGCTGGCTGGTGGCCCACCCGGACATCGCCTTCTACAGCTTCACCGGCAGCACCCAGGTGGGCAAGCAGCTGCGCGATGCGGTGGGCCTGCGGCCGGTTGCGCTGGAGCTGGGCAGCATCGCCGCGACGCTGGTGTGCGGCGACGCCGATCTGGAGCGCGCCGCCCGGCGTTGCGCGCAGTCGGCCTTCCGCCGCGCCGGGCAGGCCTGCACTTCGGTGCAGCGCCTGTTTGTGCACCGCTCGGTGTTGGACGAGTTCGTGGCCCGGTTGCTGCAGGCCACGCGCGAGCTGGTGGTGGGCGACCCGCACGACCGCCGCACCGTGATAGGCCCCATGATCAGCGAGCGCGAGGCGGCACGCGCCCAGGCCTGGGTGCACGAAGCCATCGAAGGCGGCGCCCGCCTGCTGCTGGGCGGCACCCGCGAAGGCGCCTTGATGCAGCCCACCATCCTGAGCGACGTGACGCCGCAGATGCGCGTGATGTGCGAGGAGATCTTCGCGCCGGTCACGTCCATCGTGCCCTACGAGCGGCTGGACGACGCCATACGCCAGATCAACGCCACGCCCTTCGGCCTGGCCTGCGGCATCTTCACCCGCGACCTGATGACGGCGCTCAATGCCTCGCGCAGCATCCATGTGGGTGTCGTGCACCTGAACGAAGCCTCCAGCAGCCGCGTGGACCTGATGCCCTTTGCCGGCGTGAAGGACAGCGGTGCCGGCACCGAAGGCCCGCGCTTCGCCATGCGCGAGATGACCGAAGAGCGCCTGGTCACGGCCAGCCTTTCCTGACAAGTTGCCCACAGAGATACCGCCCATGACAGCCCCCCGCATGACCGGCGCGATGTACATCGCCCACTGCCTGAAGCAAGAAGGTGTGGAGAAGGTGTTCGGCCAGTGCGGCCACACCAACTACGCGCTGATCGATTCCTGCCACCGCCTGGGCATCGAGTACATCTCGTTCCGCCACGAGCAGCAGGCGGTGCACGCGGCGGACGCCTACTTCCGCGTCTCGCACAAGCTCGCGGTCATCAACGTGCACCTGTCGCCCGGGCTGACCAACGCGCTCACCGGCGTGGCCACGGCCGGGGCCGACGGCACGCCCATGCTGGTGATCTCCGGCAACACGCCTTCCTACCACCACGCGCGCGAAGCGCACCAGCAGATACGCCTGCATGCCGACGCCTCGCAGGCCGACATCTTCAAACCCGTGTGCAAGCGGGTGTGGCGCGTGGACGACGCACGCTTCCTGCCCGACGTGATGCCGCGCGCACTCAGCCTGGCGCTGACCGGGCGCTCGGGCGCCGTGCTGGTGGACGTGCCCATGGACGTGTTCTCCGGCGTGGTGCAGGCCGAGGCGGGCTCCAGCGGGCGCCGCCCGGCCTACCAGCGCCCGGTGGGCGACCTGGGCGGCATCAGCTCGGCAGCGCTGATGCTGTCCACGGCGCAGCGACCGGTCGTCTTCGCGGGCAATGGCGTCACGCTCTCCGATGCGGCCGAGGAACTGGCCGAGCTGGCGCGCCTGCTGCAGGCCCCGGTGGCCACCACGCTGATGGGCAAGGGCTTGTTCCCCGAAACCGACGAACTCTCGGTGGGCACCACCGGCATCTGGGGCACCCGGGCGGCCAACGACACCACGCGCACGGCCGATGTGATCCTGGCGGTGGGCACCGCCTTCGGCGAAGCCGACTGCAGCTCCTGGCGGCCCGAGCACACCTTTGCCATCCCGGGCTCCAAGCTGATCCAGATCGACATAGACCCCACCGAGATAGGCAAGAGCTACCCGGTGGACATAGGCATCGTTGGGGACGCCAAGGCCACGCTCCGCTCGCTGATCGACCAGCTGGGGCCGGCACCGCGCCCCACGGCCGTGGTGCGCGAGCAGGCCGCCGCCGTGGCGACACGCAAGCGCGAGTGGCTGCAGGAGCTGGTGGCGTCGCAGCACGACACCGGCACGCCCATACACCCGGCGCGCCTGTTGCGCGAGCTGTCGGAAGCGGCGCCCGACGACGCCGTCTTCGTCACCGACGTGGGCTGGAACAAAAACGGCGCGGGGCAGCAGCTGCAGGTCAAGCGCCAGCGCTCCTTCATCACCAGCGGCGGCATGGCCACCATGGGCTTCTCGCCGGGGGCGGCCATAGGCGCCAAGCTGGGTGCGCCCGAGCGCAAGGTCATAGGCCTGGTCGGCGACGGCGGCCTGACCTCGGTGATGGGCGCCCTGGCCACCGCGGTGGAGCTGAACATCCCCGTGTTGTGGGTTCTGTTCAACAACTTCTGCTTCTCCACCATCCAGACCGTGGGCAACACCTACTTCGGCAACACCTACGGCACACGCTTCACGCGGCCCGACGGCCAGGCCTACAACCCGGACTTCATGCTGATGGCCAAGTCCTTCGGCATCGATTCGCTGCTGGTCACCGACCCGCAGGAGCTGGGTGCCGCGTTGCGCCACTCGCTGGCCCAGGACCGGCCCTTCCTGCTGGAGGTGCGCACGCGTGGCGACCTGCCCATGCCGCGCACCGGCTTCTGGGACATCGCCGAGTTCCTCGAAGGCGGCAACCTGCTGGACTGAGCAGCACCATGAAGTCAAGCACCAGGCCGGACACCGCGACGCCGGGGCAGGCCGGCGGCCGGTCGTGCGGCGCAGGTTCCGCACGCGCGCCCCAGACCAGCCGGCTCAAGCAGCGGGGCTACACGCCGGGGGCCCAGGGCCCGCTGCGCGGTGTGCGCATCCTGGACATGTCGCGCCTGTTTGCCGGCAATGTGCTGACGCAGAACCTGGGCGACTTCGGCGCCGAGGTCATCAAGATAGAACCGCCCAGCGGCGACACCTTGCGCGCCTGGCAGACCGAAGGCGTTCAAACGCACTGGAAGATCTACAGCCGCAACAAGAAGAGCCTGTGCCTGGACCTGCACAAGGCGCGGGCGCGCGAGCTGTTGCTCAAGCTCGTGCCCTCGGCGCAGATGTTCATAGAGAGCTTCCGCCCCGGCGTGCTCGAGAAGATGGGCCTCAGCCCCGAGCGGCTGCTGACCCTGAACCCGCGCCTGGTCATCATCCGCATCTCGGGCTGGGGCCAGGACGGCCCCTACCACCAGCGGCCCGGCTTCGGCACCTTGATCGAGGGCATGTCGGGCTTTGCCAGCATCAACGGTTTTGCCGACCGTGAGCCGGTGCTGCCGCCCATGTACCTGGCCGACGGCATCGCCGGCCTGTTCGGTGCCTCCGCGGCCATGGTGGCGTTGCGCGAGGTGGAGCACAACGGCGGCGCCGGCCAGGTCATGGACCTGCCGCTGCTGGACCCCTTGTTCACCATGCTGGGCCCGCAGGCCGCCAACTACCGCCTCACCGGCCGGCTGCGCCAGCGCACCGGCAGCCGCTCCACCAACGCCGCCCCGCGCAACGCCTACCAGACCAGGGACGGACGCTACGTGTGCCTTTCCGGCTCCACGCAGAAGATGGCCGAGCGCACCCTGCAGGCCATAGGCCATGGCGAGCTGATCCAGGACCCGCGCTTTGCCACCAACGCCGCGCGCGTGAAGAACGCGGCCGAGCTGGACCGCCTGCTGGGCGACTTCATGGCCCGGCTGACGCAGGCCGAGGCGGTGGCGCTGTTCGAGCGCGCCGAGGTGACCGTGGGCCCCATCTACGACATCGCGCAGATTCTCGAAGACCCACACTTCATAGACCGGGAGCTGCTGGCCGACTACCCGGACGCCGCGATGCAGGCGCTGCCCATGCACCCCGTGGTGCCGCGGCTGCTGGGCACGCCGGGCTCGGTGCGCACACCGGCGCCCTGGCTGGGGCAGCACAACCGCGAGCTGCTGGCGGAGCTGAACATAGACGCCACCGCCTACCAGGGGCTGCTGGCCGACCTGGTGGTGGCCGAGTCGCCGGACGCTGCCGCCGAGGCACAGGCATGAGCCGGCCCCTGCCCGTGTGGCGCTCGCTGCTGTACGTGCCGGCGCATGTGCCGCGGTTCGTGGACAAGGCGCACGAGCGCGGCGCAGACTGCATACAGCTGGACCTGGAAGACAGCGTGCCGCACGCCGAGAAGGCGCGTGCCCGCAGCGGCATCGCCGCCGCCGCGCTGCGCGTGCGCCGCGGCGGCGCCGACGTGCTGGTGCGCATCAACCGCCCGCTGTCGCTGGCCGTGCGCGACATCGAGGCCGCCGTCGGCCCGCATGTGGACGGCCTGGTCATCCCCAAGGTCGACAGCGCCGCCCACCTGCGCCTGCTGGACGAACACATCGCCGAGGTGGAAGCGCAGCAAGGCCTGCCCATAGGCCACACCCGGCTGGTGCCGCTGGTGGAAAGCGCCGCCGCCTGGCCGCGCCTGGTGGAAATCGCCAGCGGCTGCTCGCGCAACGTGGCGCTGAACATGGGCGCCGAAGACCTGGCGCTGGACTGCGGCATGCAGGCCAGCGCCGAGACCATGCTGCTGCCCAAGCAGCAGATCGTGTTTGCAGCCGCAGCGGCGGGCATCCTGCCGCTGGGCATGATGGGCAGCACCACCGACTTCGAAGACGAGGCGGGCTTTCGCGCCAACGTGCAGCGTGCGCGCCACTTCGGTTTCACCGGCTCGTCGTGCATACACCCGCGCCAGGTGTCCATACTCAACGAGCTGTTCTCGCCCTCGCCCGATGAAGTGGCGGCCGCGCGCCGGCTGTTGGCGGCCTTCGAGGCCGGCCAGCAACAGGGCCGCGGTGCGGTGGCGCTGGACGGCCGCATGATCGACGCGCCGCTGGCCGCCCGGGCCCGCCGCACCCTGGAACGCCTGGCCGCCATCGAGGCGCGGCGGGCCCCAACCGCCGCCTGAATCCCTGTGCCGGCCGCTGCCCGAGCGGCGGCGGATCTCCCTGGCTGGCCCCCCGCAAACCGGGGCTCTCACCAAAGTGCCCAAGCCCGGCTTCTTTGTAGGCCGCGTGGCATCGTGGTTTGGTACGTGACCTGGCCTGGATTCGGGTTTGTTCTGTCAACAGGAACGTTGTTCTGTTTGATGCTACGAACACCCACCTCCGGCGCAGGTGCCCACATGGCGGCAGCCCCCAGGCCCGCCCGACGACCAAACCCCACAAGGAGCCCATCTTGGAGACCCGGACAGCCCGCAACCTGAGCGCCATCGGCCTGGTGGCCGCCATGGCCTGTGCAACAACGGTGGCGCAAGCCGCTGCGGTGGTCACGCCGCTGGCCGACGACTCGGCGGCCTCCGCCGCGCTGCTGGTGAACCAACTGCTGGGCGCCCACAGCGGCCTGAGCGTGGTGCCCGGCTCGGCCCAGTACACCGGCGCAGCGTCGGCCTCGGGCAGCTTCACCAACGGCGGCACCGGCCCCACGGGCCTGGGCATGGACAGCGGCGTGGTGCTGAGCACCGGCGATGCCCGTTTCATAGGCAGCAGCGCCTTGTTCGAGTTTGACGATGCCAACAAGAGCGGCAGCTTCACCGCCGGCGTGGGCAATGCGCTGACGCCCAACACCTCCGCCGGCAACGCCCTGTTCAACTCGCTGACCTCCGAGACGACCTGGAACGCGTCCATCCTGAGCTTTCAGTTCGTGCCCCAGTACGCCACGCTGACCCTGGGCTTCGTCTTCGGCTCCGAGGACTACAACGACCTCGTCAACAGCGGCTTCCCCAACGACGTGTTCGGCGTGTTCGTCAACGGCGTGAACCACGCGCTGGTGCCCGGCACCGACCTGGCCATCTCGGCGTCCACCCTCCATTGCGGCGGGCCCACCTCGGGCGCAGCGCCGGGCGTGGGCGGATCGCGCTGCGATCTGTACCGCGACAACCCGCCGTTCTCCGGCGCGATAGACAGCGAGCTCGACGGCATGACGGTGCTGCTGACCCTGCAGATGCCGGTCCTCATCGGCCAGGTCAACACCATTGCCATAGGCGTGGCCGACGTGCTGGACACCGTGGGCGATTCCGCGGTCTTGCTGGCCGCCGGCAGCGTGGCCGCCATCCCCGAGCCCGGCACCTGGGCGCTGATGCTGGGCGGCCTGGCGGTCTGCGCCGGCTGGGCGCGTCGCCGGCGCAGCTGAGAGGCTGATAGCCGCCTCGGCAAGGTCTTCTTTGAGCCAGGCGGGCCGATGCCGTCTGGCCGCCCGGTCGACTTGTGATTCAACTATTCAGGAGAGACAAATGGAACGACGCAGCTTTCTTTCAGGGGCCGCCACCGCCGGCGCCGCCGCGGCCACCGCCCTGGTGTTCAAGGAAGTCGGCTTCCCCAGTGAAGCCCAGGCCCAGACCAAGGACCAGCGGCTGGTGACCCAGATCTGGTCGCGCCACCTGCAGTGGGTGGGCACCCAGGCGCAGCAGGTGGCCGACCCCTACGGCACCGGCGTCAAGGTCGGCGAGGCGGCGCTGGCCGCCGGCTACGCAGCGGTGGACCTGACCGTGCGCAACGACGGCCACGTGCACCCCAGCAACGTGGCCACCCACCTGCCGCTGATGCTGAGCGGCCTGCGCAGCACCGGTGCGATCTGCGACCACATCGGCGTGAACTTCGCGCCCCCCGCGGACGCCGCCAACACGGCGTGGATCGCCACGCAGTTCGTGCACGAGATCCTGTCGGTGGCCAGCACCAACGGCATCGTCAGGTACCGCTTCAACAACTCGGGGGCGGTGAGCTTCCCGAACAACACCTTCGGCGCCGACATGACCCGGCTGCTGGACGGCGTGCGCGCCAACCACCGCCGACTGGCGGCCATCAACGCCCACTACGGCGGCCTGTGCGGCGTGGCCCACACCCACTCGGGCAACATAGGCTCCACGGTCTACGACTATGTGTATGCGATGCAAGGCATCAGCCCCGAGCTGATAGGCATCAACCTGGCCATAGGCCACGTGGCCACGGCCGCGCCGGGCTCCACCTGGCAGCGCGCCATGCGCATCAACATGCCCTACATCAAGTGCACCGCGGTGGAGGACCTGCGCGCCACCGTCAACGCAGAGACCGGCGCGCTCAGCATAGGCCGCGTTCAGCCGCCGGGGGCCGAGGGCACCGGCGGCGGCGTGATCAACTGGGCCACCTTCTATTCGCTGCTGCGACTGGGCGGCTACAGCGGTGCCGCCGAGTCGCAGATCGAGTACTCCATCGTCGGTGCCAACGGCACGACGGTCAGCCTCAACAGCGCCTTCTTTGCGGACCATGCGCAGTTTGTGTCGGGCAACCTCACGCCGGCGATCATGATTGCCGCGATGAAGAAGGACACCGACTTCATCAAGCAGCGGGCCGTGGCGGGCGGCTGGTCGCCCAAACAGATCCTCTGAGGCCGCGGCGCGCCCAAGGGAAGCGCCAGGGCGCTTCCCTGCGGCAGGGCCCGCTCATCAAGTTTGTTCCGTTGGAGGGCGCCCGCAGGCTTGCAGGCGCCCTCTTTGCATGGGCCCTCGCCGCCCCACCGCGGCGCACGGCGGCCTTGATGGAGTCAGCACATGGACGAAGTTTTCGGCTTGTTCCCCACGCCGTTCCTGCGCGCGCCGGCCGTGCTGAACGCCAGCCTGGTGGATGGCCTGCTGAAGCAGCTCAGCACCCTGGCCGTGGACGCCAACCAGGTGTCCGAGCACCTGTCGCACACCGCCATGCTGAAGCCGGAAGACAGCCCGCTGCTGGTGGACGCAGCCAGGCTGATCACGCCCAAGCTGGTGGACATGGGCGCACTGCTGTTCGGCCAGCGCCTGGGCTGGTCCATCAAGGAGATGTGGGTCAATGTGCTGGACACCGGGGGCCTGCAGGCGCCGCACACCCACGCCAACAGCTTCGTCTCGGGCGTGGTCTACCTGACGCCGGTGCACGAGGAGGCGCAGACCGTGTTCATGAAGCCTTCCGGCGGCACCGAGTTCCTGTTCCGCAACGAACACGCGGCCGTGGCGCCCGGCCCCTTCAACGTGCACCGCTGGGTGGGCCCGCCGCCGTCACCGGGCGACCTGGTGCTGTTTCCCAGCTACCTGATGCATGCGGTGCCGCCCAACCCTGGGGGCCGGCGCGTCACGCTGTCGTTCAATGCCATCCCCAGCGGGCTGGACTCCTGGGGCTACGCGGTGCAGTTCAGCGCGTGAGCATCGCACCTTCGAAAATAGCGAGGCCCAGGGCGACGCGCCCCGCGGCCTCGCTGTTGCTGGCGCGGGCCTACGCCGCCTCTGCGCGGCGCCGCTGGCGAAGCTTCAAGCCCCCCAGTGCCACGGTACCCAGTGCGAACAGCAGCCAGGTCCCGGGTTCGGGCACCACGCTCACCAGGCCGAAGCTGCTGGCATTGCCCGGCCCCGCAGACAGGAAGGCGGCACTGGCTTCGCTGGTCAGCACCAGGTCCAGCAAGCTGGTGGTGCCGGGCACGGCCGCGTAGGTGATGGACCAGGAAGATGCCTGCACGTAGTCGCTGAACAGCGAAACACCGTCGCTGACCAGCGAGACGAACAAGGTGGTGGCGGCAAAGCCCGAGCCGCTGGCCACGTCCAGCCAGCTGAACTGCAGGCCCAGGGTGACTTCGCTGCTGTTGACGAAGGCGCCCGAGTAGCGCGCGCTGGAAACGGCGCTGCTGACATCGCTGCCCGAGGCGTCGGCCGAGGTGCTGAGCAAGTCCAGCCCCACGATCGCACCGGCGGTGGCCACATCCAGCGCGCCCACCGAGCCGGCCGATGCCGAGAGCAGCTCTTCCGCCGGCGAGCCGGACACCACCTCGAAGTCGGACGGGGCGTCGGAGGCGGCGGCCACCGCCGAAGCTTCGCCGTGCACGTCGAAGTACGGCAGCGCCTGCGCCGGGACGGTGAAGACCAGGGCGGCCAGCAACGCCGCCAAAGCTGTGTTGTTCACTTCAATCTCCGTTTCTTGGTCGAGCCGGGCCCGGCATGCCGCCTGTGGCGGCACCCGGGCCTGGGCTCTGCTTCAAGGCATCACTTGACGACGCGCACGTTGGCGGTGGAGGTCAGCTTGCGCTGCACGCCTTCGCTCATGAAGTTGGCCGTCACGGTGATGGGCACGGCACTGCCTTCGGGCAGGTTGTTGTCTATCAGCCCCTTGTCGAAGGTCAGCACCAGGGTCCGGCCGTTGGCGGTGGTGGTGGCCGTCACCGGTTCGAACAACTGCTCGGTCAGCGGCGTCTTGAGCTTCACGCTGTCCTTGCCGTCCAGCGTGTAGCCGGCAGGCAGGTCGAACATGGCCGTGACCAGGCCTTGCACGCTGGTGAACACCCCGTCCGCCGGCCGCAGGTTCAGCACGCTGGGCACAAAGCGCAGTGCCCCCGGCCTGTTCTGCGCTTCCAGCGTGACGATCACCTTGCCCACCGGGCGCGGGTCGGTGCAGTCGTTGTAGAAGTACTCGCCTTCCTTGTCGAAGGTGTGCTGCGCGGTTTCGCCGGGCTGCAGCCTGAAGTTGAACTCGCCTTCGAAGAACTGCGTCGCGCAGTGCTCCAGCAGGTTCGGACTGCTCGGGAAGGTCTCGGCACCGGGGTTGCGGAAGGTCACCGTGGTGCCCACCGGCACCGTGCGCTGCGACGGGATCATCGAACCGGTGGCCGTGGAGTCCGCCGCCGAGTTCGCGTTGCCGTTGGAGCGTGCCAGCCAGATCTCGTTGTCGGGCACGATGCCGGCGGCGGTGTTGCCCACCGGGCGGCGCCAGTTGGCGATGGGCAGCGGGGCCGGGGCCTCGCTGCTGCCCGAGACGTAGGTCGGCTCGGCCCGTGTGCCGGTGTGGTACTTGGCCGTGCCGCCTATCTTGAAGGCCCACACCGACTGGCCGTTGCCGCCTTGCGAGTACGGCTGGCTGCCGGACATGTTGGTGGTGGCTATGTACTGCTCGCCGTTGATCTCGTAGGAGATGGTGCCGGCCTGGCTGGGGGCGCCCATCTGGAAGCGCCACAGCTCGTCGCCCGTGACCGCGTCGCGCCCGACCAGGAAGCCGTCCATCTGGGTGTGGAACAGCAGGTCGGTGGGCGTGACCAGCGGGTTGTGCTGGCGGGAGAGGTCGAACTTCAGCGGCTTGTACCACTTCAACTCGCCGGTGGAGTTGTCCAGCGCAGCCAGGCCGCCGGTCTGGTAGCCGCCGATCTGCCGCAGGCCGTTGCCGCCCTGTTGCAGCGGGTGTCCCACGGGGCTGAAAGACATGCCTATGAAGCGCATGTTGAGCTTGGGGCTGATGGACACGTTGGTCATGTCGTTGCCGCCGTTCTGGCTGGTCATGGACATGGTCACGAAGCCGTCGTACGAGCCGTCGTACATGCAGCCCTGGTAGGGCAGCGGGCCCACCAGGAAGGGCTCGCTGGGCGTCAGGTAGTTGGGCGTGCGCAGCACCAGGCGCAGCTGGCCGGGGTTTTCCGGGTCGGGCTCGGCCTGGTAGCCGTTCCAGTTGGGCACCATGCGGTTCTGGTCGCCCGGCACCTCGGAGCCCAGGTTCTGCAGCGAGACGCACTGCGGGTAGAAGAAGCCCTGCAGCGGGAACGGCTGCGTGGGTGCGGGAGCCTGCCGGGTGTCGCGCGGCACCTCGCGGTACTCGATGGGCAGCGCCGGCTGGCCGTTGGTGCGGTCCAGCGTGAACTGGAAGCCCGACTTGCTGCCGTAGAACAGCACCTTGCGCGGCTTGCCTTCGATCACCACGTCGGCGAAGGAAGGCGGCAGCACGTTGTCCATGTCCCAGATGTCGTGGCGCACCATCTGGAAGTGCCACTTGTAGGCGCCGGTCTTCAGGTCTATCGCCACCAGCGAGCTGCCGAACAGGTTGTCACCCGGGCGGCCTTCGCCGTTCTGCGAGCCGTTGCAGCTGCGCACATTGCCGAAGGTCTGGTACAGCAGGCCCAGCTCCACGTCGATGGTGGGGTGCATCCAGGGCGTGGCACCGGCATTGAGATAACAGTTGTTCGGCGTGTCGTTGGGGGTCTCACGCGTTGTGAAGGTGTGGCCGGCGTCGAAGCTCTTGCCGTTCACGTCGGTGAACACGGTGCCCGCCGGGTAGGTGCTGTAGAAGTGCCAGACCAGCGCGCCGTCGCTGGCACGCAGCGCAAACAAGGTGCCGCGGCTGCCGTCGTTGGTGCCCATGTACACCAGGCCGTCGTGGTAGGTCGGGCGCACCTTGGCGATGTTGCCGAAGGCGCTGCCGTCCGGCGCCACGGGCTGCACCGCCCAGACGATCTGGCCGGTGTCCTTGTTCAGCGCCACCATGCGGTTGCCGCCGGCCGAGGTGAAGACCTTGCCGTCGCCCACGGTCACGCCGCGCTGCTGGGTCGCGGGGTTGAAGCCGTTGGCCTCGTTGGACGGCACCCACTTCCACTTGACGGCGCCGGTGGCGCCATCCAGCGCGATCACGCCGCCGCCGGGCACGTTGAGGTACATCACGCCGTCCACCACGATGGGCGTGGTCTGCTGTGCCGTCTGGGTGGTGCCGGGCCGGGGCGTGGGCGCGGTGATGGGCTCGGACGAGACGTTGGTCACCCAGGCCGGCCCCAGCCGGTTGATGTTGTGCTTGCCGATCTGTGTCAGCGAGGTGTAGCCCTGGCTGGCGAGGTTGCCAGAGACGTGAGGCCAGTCCTTGCCGGTCGGCGCCAGGCTGGTGGGTGCGGGTGCTGCGGCACCCCGCGACTGCGCAAAAGCGACGCTCGCGCCGGCTGCGATGAACACAGCGATGGCTGCCGAAGCAACAAGGTTGAGCTTGGGTTGAGGCGATCTGCGGCCTGGCTTCATTCGGGTCTCCTGGCTGGTTGCACTGCTGAGCAAGAGCCCGGGCGATCACCATGCGCGGCGCTGTCCCCTGGCTCCTTGCTCGCAAGATGCCAGACGCATAACAAAGTAGCCGCCGCCATCGACTTGGCTGCCGAAGCCAACGCCAGGCGCGCCGGCCACGCTCGCAGTAAGCCTTCAGGGTGTGGCCGGCACCCCAGGCTTGCCGGCGGGCCGCAAGGCCCAGGCCACGCCGGCCAGCAGCAACGCCATGCCCAGCCACACCATGGGCTGCGGCCACTGCCCGCGCAAGACGAAGGCATAGGCCATGGCGGCCAGGGTTTCGAAGACGATGAGCTGGCCGGCCAGGGCCGGCGGCAGGCGCTGGCTGGCTTCGTTCCAGCACAGCGTGCCCAGCCACGAGGCGAACAGCGCAATGACCAGCATCAGCCCCACAAAGCGCCAGAGGTCCGGCCCCAGCGGCAAGCCGCTAGGCCCGCCTCGCGCCGCGCCCCAAGCCCACAAGGCCAGCGCGCCCACGGCAGCCAGCGGCAGCGTGGCCAGGCCCTGCGCCGTGGCCCAGCTGCGCGCGTGGCGGTCCGGGTGCGCACGCAGCCAGCGTGCATTGCGCAGCGGGTACCAGGTCCAGCACACCACCGCACCCACCGCCAGCAAGGCCCCCAGCGCGTACCGCCGCAAGTCGGCGCCGGCGTCCAGCCTGGCCAGCTCGGCCTGGTTGACGCAGGCGATGCCCGCCGCCAGCAGCAGCAGCGACGGCAGCAGCCTGCGCCAGGGCAGCGCGCCGTCACGGTCGCGCGCGAACAGGTTGGCGCTCAGCGCGATCACCACCGGCAGCGTGCCGATCAGCATGGTGGGCAGCGGCCCGCCGGCGTGCTGTATGGCCGCGGCCAGCAGCAGGTAGTACAGCAGGTTGCCTACGGCGGCGAGCTTCAGCGCTTCCACCCAGTCGGCGCGTGTGAGTTGCGCCAGCCGGGCGCGGTCCAGCCAGGCCAGGGGCAACGCGATCAGGCCGAAGGCCAGGTAACGCCCCACCGACAACCAGGCCGCCGGCACCTGCGGCATCAGCGTGGGGGCGACGAAGACCAGGCCCCACATCAGGCCGGCGACCAGTGCAAACAGGGTGCCAAGCGTCAGCTGGTGCGCATCGGTGTTCACAAGAGCTCGGGCCGGCAGAAAAGACAAAGCGGCGCGCATTGTCGGGCTTCCCTGCAGCACACCGTGGCTGTGGCAGAGTCGCAAGAAGCCCAGGCGCCCAGGCCCTGCGGCCCGTCGTCAGCACAAGCACACAGGAGACCACCGCCCATGAGCCCCGAACACCTGCTCGCGCTGGACCAGGGCACTTCCAGTTCACGCGCCATCGTGTTCCACCGCAGCGGCCGCATCGTGGCGCTGGCGCAGCGCGAGTTCACGCAGCACTTTCCGCAACCCGGCTGGGTGGAGCACGACGCCGACGAGATCTGGGATACACAACAGGCCGTGGCCCAGGAAGCGCTGGCGCGCTCCGGCCTGCAGGCCGGCGACATCGCGGCCATAGGCATCACCAACCAGCGCGAGACCACGGTGCTGTGGCAGCGCCGTGATGGACGGCCGCTGCACCGCGCCATCGTCTGGCAGGACCGCCGCACCGAACCGCTGTGTGTGCAGCTGCGCGAACAAGGGCTGGCCGACGAGGTGCGGCGCAGCACCGGCCTGGTCATAGACCCCTACTTCAGCGGCACCAAGCTGCGCTGGCTGCTGGACCACGTGGCCGGCGCGCGCCAGGCCGCGGCGAAAGGCGAGCTGGCCTTCGGCACCGTGGACAGCTGGCTGCTGTGGAAGCTGACCGGCGGGCGCGTGCATGCCACCGACGTGAGCAACGCGGCGCGCACCATGATGTTCGACATACGCCACAACCAGTGGGACCGCGAGCTGCTCAAGGCCCTGCACGTGCCCGACAGCGTGCTGCCGCAGGTCTTCCCTTCCTGCCACGCCTACGGCGAAACCACGCTGCTGGGTGCGCCCATTCCCATCTGCGGCATCGCCGGCGACCAGCAGGCGGCGTTGTTCGGCCAGGCCTGCTTTTCACCCGGCATGGCCAAGAACACCTACGGCACCGGCTGTTTTGCGCTGTTGCACACGGGCAGCGAGTTCCGCAGCTCGGCGCACGGGCTGCTGACCTCGGTGGCGGCGCAGACCTCCACCGCGCACGAGTACGTGCAGGAAGGCAGCGTGTTCATAGGCGGCGCGGTGGTGCAGTGGCTGCGCGACGGCTTGCGCGCCATCCCCTCCAGCGCCGAGGTGCAGGCCCTGGCCGACAGCGTGCCCGACACCGGCGGCGTGATGTTCGTGCCGGCCTTCACCGGCCTGGGCGCACCCTACTGGCAGGCCGAGGCACGCGGCGCCATCGTGGGCCTGACACGCGGCAGCACCATCGCGCACATTGCACGCGCCGCGCTGGAAAGCATTGCGTTCCAGAGCGCGGCGCTGCTGCAGGCCATGGCGCGCGACGGCACGCCGCCGGCCGAGTTGCGCGTGGACGGCGGCGCCAGCGTCAACGACCTGCTGATGCAGTTCCAGGCCGACCTGCTGGGCGTGCCGGTGCTGCGCCCGCAGGTCACCGAAACCACGGCCCTGGGCGCCGCCATGCTGGCCGGGCTGGGCTGCGGCTTGTACGCCACCCGCGACGAGCTGGCAGCGATGTGGCACGAAGAGCGGCGTTTTGAGCCGTCATGGCCGCGCGAACGTGCGGCCGAGGCGATGGCGCGCTGGGAGCGCGCTGTGCGCCAGGCCACCGCAACATAAACCGTCGCGGCGGCGCCGGCGCGCCGTCTTGCTCAGTTGACGGCGAAGTCCTGCAGCGTCTTGCCGCCGGCCAGCGCATCGCGCAGCCATTGCGGGCGCTTGCCCCGGCCCACCCAGGTGTTGCCGGCTTCGTCGCGGTACTTCACGACGGTGACCACCTTGGCCTTGCCCGGCTTGCGGCCGCGCTTGACGGGGGCAGCGGCGGTGCGCGGCGCACGGGCGGCGCCCAGGCCCAGATCGGCAGCGGTCAGCTGGTAATGGGCGATCGCTTCGCGTATGCGTTCGATCACGCCGTCCACTTCCTGCTTGCGCAGCTTTTCGGCCTGCGATTGCAGGGCCGAGATCTGCTTCATGACTTGCGCGTAGTTTTTGCTCATATAAGACTGTTCGGTCATCTGTAAAAACTCCCCGAATGCATTTTGTTTATTGCAACGGCGCAGCGCTTTGCAGATGCCGCAGTCCAACCCGCGTCACGCAGCGCGCGCCGCATTGTGCCTGTTTTTGCGGCAATGCGTGAAACACGCATTTGCCAACACGCAAATGCTTGTTAATGGGGACTTTGCCGATGCCGTTTGCAGCAAATGAGCCGGGTGCTGCAAATGCGGCGGCTCAATGGAGAACGCCGCTCAATACCAATGCCGCGGGTCGGTGCGGTACACACGCACAAATTCGTTGTACAGCGCCGGATGGGCCTGGGCCAGCAAGGCGGGCTGTTCGATGAAGTGCTCGCTGAGCACTGCAAAAAACTCCGCCGGGTTCTCGGCGCCATAAGGGTCTATCAAGCCGGTTTCGCCGCGTGCCAGACGCGCACGCAAGGCCTCGAACTCGGCCGACAGCACCGCAGCCCAGCGCGCCACCTGCGCGCGCCCGGCCTGCCAGGGGGCGCCGTTGGCGCCGCCCTTTTCCTGGTCCAGCTGGTGGGCGAACTCGTGCACCACCACGTTGTGGCCGTCGTCGGGGTCGGCGGCGCCGCGCAGCACGTCGTCCCAGGACAGCAGCACCTGGCCTTGCTGCCAGGACTCGCCACCCAGCACGCGCCGGCCTTCGTGCACCAGGCCGCCTTCACCCGGCTGCGGGCGTTGCACCACGAACGCGCCGGGATACACCAGCACCTGGCGCAGGCCGGCAAAACGGCCGGCCGGGCGGCCCAGCAGCAGCAAGGCGGCCTGCGCCGCGATCAACACCCGGTGTTCATCCTGCACCACCAAGCCGGCGCAGCCTATGAAGGGCGTGTGGGCCAGCATCCACTGCACATGCCGGCGCAGCCGTTGCTGCTGCGCCGGCGCCAGGCGGCGGTACACGGGCAGGCGTTGTTGCAGCACACGCCGCCAGGCCGCAGGAAAAGGCTGTGCCGCCAGGCGCCGGCGCTGCCAGGCGCGCAGCAAGGAAGGCCCGGCCAGCCAGCCGAACACGCTCGCCGCCAAGGCCGCGGCCAAGGCCAGCCAAGCTGCCGTCGTCGCCCACGGTGCCAGCGCGCCAAACATCCACCGATCTGGGAGCGGCGGCCGGCGGCTTCAAGGGGGCGGTGAACAAAAAGCACTCATCGCCCTTGATGCGCGTTGAAAGGCGAGTTGAAATCAGCCCGCCGGCCGCGGCTCACAACGCACCGTGCTGCGCACCGAGTTGGCGATGAAACACTTCTCGTGCGCCTGGTGATGCAGCTGCTGCAGCTGGTCGTCGCCAGGCTGGCGCTCGCCGGCAAACACCACGCGCGGCCGCAGCAGCACCTCGGTCATGGCCAGGCGGCCGTGTTCGTCGCGGGCCAGGCGGCCCTGGGCGTCGTCTTCGTAGACCTCCACACACCAGCCCTGCTGCGCCGCCAACGACAGGAACCACAGCATGTGGCAACTGGCCAGCGAGGCCACGAACATCTCCTCGGGGTCCACCGCCGCCGCGTCCGACCAGGGCAGCGGCACCACGCTGGGCGACGACGAAGCCGCCAGCTCCACCCCGCCGTCGAACACCAGCCGGTGGCGGCGGCTGTAGCGGTTGTCGGTGAAGACCTCTTGCGGCGCACGCTGCCAGCGCAACTGCGCGGTGTAGGCGGACATGAAAAGCAGCTCCTTGTGGCAGCCCGTCGGGCGGCAGACAGGCCGCCATGCTGCCACGGCGCCGCTGGTGATGCGCCATGCGAAGATGCCCGCATGGACATCACCCTGCACTACTACCCCAGCAACGCCAGCGTCACACCGCACATCCTGCTGCACGAGCTGGGGGTGCCGTTTCGCCTGGAACTGGTGGACCGCCGCAGCGAGGCGCACAAGTCGCCGGCCTACCTGAAGCTCAACCCCAACGGGCTGATTCCGACGCTGGTGCTGCGCGACGCGCAGGGCGAGCAGGTGTTGTACGAAACCGCGGCCATCGTGCTGCAACTGGTGGACCTGCACCCGGCCGCCGGCTTGGCGCCGGCGCCGGGCACGCCCGAACGCGGCGAGTTCTACAAGTGGCTGGCCTGGCTGACCTGCAGCCTGCAGCCCTACATGACGCACTACTTCTACAGCGACCGCATGGTGGCCCCCGGCAACGCCGAAGGCGCAGCCCAGGTGCGCGCCGCCGCCGAGGCCAGGATTGCTGCGCTGGTGGACCAGATCGATGCACGCCTGGCGCGGCAGCCCTGGATGCTGGGCCCGCAGTTCAGCGCGCTGGACCCGCTGGCCTTCATGCTGTGCCGCTGGACACGCGGCATGCAGCGCCCGGCACGCACGCTGCCGCATGTGGGGCCTTACCTGCAGCGCATGCTGCAGCGCCCTTCGCTGCAGCAGGTGGTGGCCACCGAGCAGTGGGCCGAGCCGCTGGTGTGAACCGCCGGTGTAAAGGCTGGGGCGGCTACAGGCTGCCGCCGCGCAGATTCTCCAGCCGCAGCGACAACAGCAGGCGCAACTCGCCGACTTGCCGCTGCAAGGCCGCCGCGGCATCGGGCCGGGTCTCGACATCGGCCTGGGCCTGCAGCGCGGCGATGCGCTGCATCAGCTCCACCTCGGGCGGCGGCACGCCAGCGTCCTTGAGTATCTTCATGGGCATGCGCAGCTCGGCCGGCGTTTGCGCATAGGCATCGTCCAGCTCCAGCGGGCGGCCCCATTGCGCGGCGCTGCGCAACTCGCCGCTGGCCGCGCTCTGCGCCAAGTGGCGGCCTATCTCGTCTTCCAGCAGCTGCAGCGGCGACGCGCGCTTGGCCGGCGGCGAGGGCGGTGGTTGCGGTGTCATGCGCGCTCCTGGGCCGGCAGCGCCAGCCTTTCCTGCCAGTGCCGTGTCAGCGGCGACATGGGCTTGGCCATGCAGCGTTCGTTGAGCAGCGCGCGGCCCATGGCCCGCCGGCCGCCGGCGGCCGCAGCGGCCAGCAGCGTCTGGTCTATGAGGTCGCGCTGGGCGTGGCTGCCGCCCAGCCGTACGCTCAGGCTGCGCGCGGGCCAGATCAGGTCGGCCGCGCCGTCGGCATCGCCGCGCGCCAGCGCCACCAGGCCGCGCATCAGCGGCAGCCCCACCTCGCGCGCGGGGCCATGGTTGCTGCGCCCGGCGTCGTCGGCACGCAGCGCACGCTCGGCACAGCGCGCCACCCAGGCCTCGGCCTGCGCCACCTCGCCGGCCGCCAGCGCGGCCAGCACCGCGTGCAGGTCATTGAAGGCGTAGTGGCCCGGCTCGGCGGCGTCGGTGGGCCAGGCCCGCAGCAGCGCCGCAGCGTGGGCCGATACGTCCTCGCCCAGCAGGTGCAGGCGCCACAGCATGGCCGCCACGTCCACGCGCTGCAGCGTGATGGCCAGCGCGTCACCGCTCAGGTGGTTGTCCACCAGGCGCAGCACGCCGGCGGTGTCCATGGCCTCCAGGCGGAACAAGCCCTTGTGCCACCACAGGTGCACGGCAAAGCCGTTGCCCTCGGCCCATACCGGCTGCTGCTGGCGCAGCCAGGCCGAGCCTTCCTCGAAGCGGCCCTGCATCTCCATCACATGCGCCACCGCATGCACGGCCCAGGGGTTGCGCGGCTGCAGCGACAGCGAGCGGCGCGCACTGTCCTCGGCCTGCGGGTAGAGGTTGCACTCCTCCAGGCCGAAGGCGTACAGCGACAGCACATAGGGGTACAGCGGGTCGTTGTCGTCCCAGTCCGGCAGCACGCGCGCGGCGCGGTTACGCAAGGCCGGCGCGTCGCCGCGGTAGAAATCCCACAGATGCACCCATTGCAGGGCCAGGGCGTCGCGCGGGTGCTCCACCAGCACGGCGTCCCAGCTGCGGCAGGCCGCGCCCCAGCGCCCCTGCAACACCTGCTGCACCGCCTGCAGGTGCGCGCGTTCGCGCGGCGTGGCACCGGCTTGCAAGGCTTCGGCCTGGGCCAGGTGGGCGGCGGCTTCGGGCAACAGCGCCGCTTCGGTCAGGCTGAGCAGAAAGCCGGCCTTCATGACATGCGGCAGGGCCCAGCCGGGGTCGGCGGCGATGGCGGTGTCCAGGTCGGCCAGCGGCGGGTCGTAGAACGACATCAAACGCCACAGCGCCTGTTCGGCGGCGTCGCGCGCCTCGCGCGAGGCGCTGCCGCAGGGGTTGCCGCGAACGTCCGGGTGAGCCATGGCGCGCACTGTAGCGCGGCCGGCCCGGGCCGGCCTCAGCCGCCCGCCGCAGCCGCAGCCGGCGCCGGCGGCTGCGGCCAGGGCGGCAGCGCGTCGCGCAACTGCTCCCAGGCCTGGGCGTACAACAACACCGCCAGGTCTTCGTGGCGCCGGCAGGCGATCTGCAAGCCTATGGGCCGGCCGTCGCGCGTCATCGCGCAGGGCACGCTGATGGCCGGCTGCTCGCTCATGTTGTAGGGCAGCGTGAAGCCTATGTGTTCCATGGCGCGCGCCGGGTCGTTGGTGGGGCTGGCCCATTCGGCAGCAAAGGCCGAGCAGGGCGACACCGGCGACAACACCGCATCAAAGGGCTGGCAGGCCGCCACGGCGGCATCGCGCAGCGCAGCCATCTGGCTGTAGCCGTGGAACAGCGCTGCGGCCGTGCAGTGCTCACCGGGCGCCACCCACTGCCGTATGTAGGGCAGCACCAGCGCACGCCGCGCCGGCGGCAGGGCCGAGATGTCCAGCCACGAACGCACGCGCCAGAACAGGTCTATGCCGTCGGCCATTTCGCGCGTGGTGAAGGGCTGCAGCGGTTCGACCACGGCGCCGGCCGCTTCAAAGCGCCGCGCTGCGGCCTGCACGGCGGCGGTGATCTCTTCATCCACCGGCAGGCCCCAGCCGGCGTGCAGCAACAGCGCCACCCGCTTGCCGCGCAGCCACTCGCGCGGGTCGCGCGCGTGGCCTTGCGCCAGCTCGCTCCAGGCGATGGGCTGCGCCGGCAGGCTCATCGCGTCGCGCCAGTCCGGTTGCGACAGCGGCTGCATCATCAGTGCGGCATCGGCCACGGTGCGTGTCATGGGCCCGGCGACACGGCCCGCGTACGGCGGCTTGATGGGCACCCGCCCCAGGCTGGGCTTGAAGCCCACCACGCCGCACCAGGCCGCGGGCAGGCGTATGGAGCCGCCTATGTCGGTGCCCAGGTGCAACGGCCCGTAGCCGGCTGCCGCGGCAGCGCCCGCGCCGGCGCTGCTGCCCCCGGGGTTGAGCGCCAGGTTCCAGGGGTTGCGCGTGAGCCGGCCCTGCGCCGAGTGAAAGCTGGACAGGCCGGAGGACAACATGCCGTGGTCCGGCATCGTGGTCTTGGCCACACGCAGCGCACCGGCCTCGCGCAGGCGCGCCGCGGGCGGGGCGTCCTCGGCGGCCGGCACCAGCGCCGTGGCGGCGCTGCCCAGCGGCAGCGGCAGGCCGGCGGTGGCGATGTTTTCCTTCAGCGTCACCGGCACACCGTCCAGCGGCGACCAGGGCTGGCCGCGCTGCCAGCGTGCGGTGCTGGCGCGGGCGGCGTCCAGCAGCTCATCGGCGTCATAGGCCCAAGTGGCCTGCAGATGCGGTTCCCAGTGCGCGATGTGCATCACCAGGGCCTGTGCCACTTCCAGCGGCGAGGCCTGGCCGCTGGCGTACAGCCGCGACAGCGCGGCGGCCCCCAGTTCGTGCAGCGCGCTCACCGGTGAACCCGCAACCTTGGCGCGCGTGGCCCGCGGTTCAGGCCCAGGCGGTGTTGCCCAGGTCGTTGGCGAAGATGGGGCTGCTGCTCCACAAGCCGCGCAGCCCGCGCCTGAACACAGCCACCTGCGCCGGGTTCCACACGAAGGCGTTCACCGCGTCTTCGGCCAGCTGGCGCTGGATGTCGCGCCACAGCCGCGCCTTGTTGGCCGGGTCGGTGCTGGCGGCATGCGCCGCCACCAGGCCGCGGAAGCGCGAGCTGTCGTAGCCGAAGTAGTAGTTCGGGTCGGCGTAGGCGGTGGCGTAGTCCAGCGGCTCGACGTGGTTGATGATGGTCAGGTCGAAGTTGCCCTTGAACGGGCCGGCCAGCCACTGCGCCCACTCCACGTTTTCTATGCGCGCGTTGATGCCCACACGCGCCAGCATGGCCGCGACGATCTCGCCGCCCTTGCGCGCGTACTGCGGCGGCGGCAGTGTCAGCGTCACGTTCAGCGGCGTGGTGACGCCGGCTTCGCGCAGCAGCGCGCGCGCCTTGTCGGGGTCGTAGGGGTACAGCCCGGTCAGGTCCTGGTAGTCCAGGTCGGTGGGCGCGAAGTGGCTGCCTATGGGCTTGCCCAGGCCTTCCTGCGCGCCGGTGATGAAGGCCTGGCGGTCGATGGCATGCGTGATGGCGCGGCGCACCCGCACGTCGTTGAACGGCGTCTTGCGGTTGTTGATGGCGACGATGCCCTTGCCGGCGGTGGAGCCCACCTCGACGATGAAACGCTGGTCGCGCCGAAACTGCTCCAGCGCCTGGTAGGCGCCGAAGCGCGGCATGCCGTCCACGTCGCCGGCCAGCAGTGCGGCCACCTGCGCCGCCGGGTCGTTGATGAAGCGGAAGCTGGCACGCTGCAGCCGCACCGCCTCGGCATTGCGGAAGTTGGCTGACTTGGCCAGGTGCACCGCGCTGCCCTTGACCCAGTTGTCCAGCACGAAGGGCCCGGTGCCCACCGGCCGGCTGGCCGCCTGGGCCGCGCTGTCCGGGTGCAGGATGACCGCGGTGTTTTCGCCCAGGCGGAAGGGCAGCGCGCCATCGGCGTTGTTCAGCACCAGGATGACGGTGTTCGCATCATGCACGTGCACGCGCGAGATGTTGTCGAACACCGCCTTCTTGGCCTTGTTGGTGCTGTCCGGCGCCTTGGCCCGCTCGAAGCTGAACTTCACCGCCTCGGCATCGAAGGGCTTGCCGTCGGAAAAACGAACGCCGCGCTTGAGCTTGAAGCTGTAGGTCTTGCCGTCGGGGGTGTGCTCCCAGGTCTCGGCCAGCAGCGGCGTGACGCTGCCGTCCATGTTCACCTTGGTCAGGCCCTCCAGCACGTTGTAGTGCACGATCTCGCCAATAGCGGCGGCCGGCGCCACGGTGGGGTCCAGGCCCGGCGGCTCCAGCACCATGGCCAGCGTGACGGCGCCCGGCCGCCGGCGCTGGGCCAGCGCCGGCGACAGTGCGGCGGCCAGCGGCGCGCCGGCCAGCAGGCAGTTGACGGAACGGCGGGTCAGGGCCATGGCGGTACTCCTCTTGTCGTGTTGCCCGGCGGGTGCGGGGCAACGGCAGGCCAACGGAACGGGCGCATTCTGCGCCACCTCGTCAAAGACCGAGCCCCGGCACGGCCGCCAGCAGGCGCTGCGTGTAGGGGTGCTGCGGCGCGCGGAACAGGCTGGCCGGGTCGCCGCGTTCCACGACGCGCCCGGCCTGCAGCACCAGCACCTCGTCGCACACCAGGTCCACCACCGCCAGGTCGTGGCTGATGAACAGGTAGGTCACGCCATGGCGCTCCTGCAGGTCTTGCAGCAGGTTCAGCACCTGGGCCTGCACGCTCACGTCCAGCGCCGAGACCGGCTCGTCGGCCACGATCAGCCGCGGCCGCGTGATCAGTGCGCGCGCGATGGCGATGCGCTGGCGCTGGCCGCCGCTGAATTCGTGCGGGTAGCGTGCCAGGTCGGCGGCGCGCAGGCCCACCGCGTCCATCACCTCGGCGGCGCGTTCGCGCTGCTCGGCACGGCCGGCGCCGCACAACACCGCCAGCGGCTCGGCCACGGTCTGCAGCACGGTGCGCCGCGGGTCCAGCGAGCCGTACGGGTCCTGGAACACCATCTGCAAGTCGGTGCGCCGCGCCTGCAGCGCACGCGGCGGCAGGGCATGCAGGTCGTCGCCGTCGAACAGCACACGCCCGTTGCTGGGCGGCTCCAGCGCCATCACCAGCCGCGCCAGCGTGCTCTTGCCGGAGCCGGACTCGCCCACCACGCCCAGGCTGCGCCCGGCTTGCAGCGAAAAGCTCACGCCGGCCAGGGCCTGCAGCACCGGGGCCTCGCCCAGCAGCCCCTCGCGCGGCAAGCGGTACTGCTTGCCCAGTTGCTCGACCGCCAGCAGCGGGGCACCCGTGCTCATGCCAGCGGCTCGGCCGGCGCGAGGCCGGGAGCGGCAGCCACCGCGGCGCCGGGGCGCAGGCAGCGCGCGCTGTGGCCCGGCCCCAAGGCCCGCTCGGCGGGCAAGGCGGCGCGGCAGTCGTCGCCGGCCAGCGCACAGCGTTGGTCGAAGGGGCAGCCGGGGGGCAGATCCGCCAGCTCCGGCACACGGCCCGGAATGGTGGGCAGCCGCAAGCCGTGGCGCGCGCCCTGGCGCATGCCCAGGCGCGGCCGCGCGGCGAACAGTCCGCGGGTGTAGGGGTGGGCCAGTTGCCGGAACACCTGCGCGGTGGGCCCTTGTTCAACCACCAGGCCGCCGTACATCACCATCACACGCTCGACATGGTCGGCCATCACACCCAGGTCGTGGCTGATCAGCAGCAGGGCCATGCCGTCCTCGCGCACCAGCGAGGCGATCAGCGCCAGCACCTCGCGCTGCAGCGTCACGTCCAGCGCGGTCGTGGGCTCGTCGGCGATCAGCAGCTCAGGCCCGCAGGCCAGCGCGATGGCAATGACCACGCGCTGGCGCTGCCCGCCGCTGAGCTGGTGCGGGTAGGCGTCCAGCCGCCGCGCCGCCTGCGGCATCTGCACCCGTTCCAGCAGCCGCAAGGCCTGCGCGCGCGCCGCCGCGGCGTCCAGCCCCAGGTGCAGGCGCAAGGGCTCGGCGATCTGCCGGCCTATGGTGTGCAGCGGGTTCAGCGCCGTCATGGGCTCCTGGAACACCATGGCCATGCGCCGGCCGCGCAGGCGGCACCACTGCGCCTCGGGCAGAGTGTTCAGTTCCTGGCCGTCCAGACGCAGCGAACCCGTGAGCTCGGCGCCTTCGGGCAGCAGGCCCATCAGCGCCAGCGCCGTCAGGCTCTTGCCGCTGCCGCTTTCGCCTATCAGGCCCAGAGTCTGGCCGCGGGCCAGCGTGAACGACAGCTCGCGCAAGGCCTGCACCACCCCGCGGGCGGTGGGCAAGCGCAGGTGCAGGCGGTCGACTTCCAGCAAGGCCATGGGTGAACGATAGCCGGTTCACCCAGAAGCGGCCGGCGCCCAGCACTGGCCCCACCGCCCCACCGAAGCAAGGCCTTCGCGCGAGCGCAGCGCTACGCGCTGGCGACGGGGCCCCGCGGTGCCGCGGGCGCGGGCGGTTCCTGCGGTTTGTCGGGTTCGCGTGCCAAGCGCCTGCAGCCGTCCAGCGTGCGTCCGGCGTTGTGGCCCCAGGCTCTGAGGTTGGGGGCATTGCCGATGCGTTCCAGCAAGCTCGCCAGCACCGGCTTGTCGCGGGCCAGGCAAGCCAGCAGCGCGTACCGGTTGATGTTGTTGTCGGTAGGGAAGCGCTCCACCAGCTGGTCCCAGCCCAGCTTCATGCGCGGCCATTGGGCACGGGTGCGGGTGAACAAGTCCTGCTGGAACTCGCCGGCAACTTCGTTGTACAGGCGGGCGTAGACCATGTGCCCATGCTCCGGCCCGGCCTTGTCGGCGGCCCAGTCGATGTAGCTGTCTATCGCCTCTTCGCTGCCGCCCCACTTGGGCAGCAGCGACGTCAGCATCGACTGGTGCAAGCCGAAGTCTTTGGGCGCCAGGCGCAGGCCGGCGTCAACCAAGGCGACCAGCCGCGCACGGTCCCAGCCCGCGGAACGCCCCAGCATGAGCGCATAAGAATAGGCCGTGCTGTGCTGCAAGCTCACCTCGGCGTGCGCTCCCAGATGCTCGATCGCAGCGTCTATGTGCTGCTTGAACAATGCCCACATCTCCGCCGACACCGTGTTCGCATAACCGTCGCCGCGGTACCACCACGCCAGCGCATACCGGGCACGCACATGCAGCATGTGCGCCAATGCAGATTGAGGGTGCTCCCGCGCCCAGCGCTGTGTCAACGCCACCAGGTTCAGGTGGTACTGCTCACTGGCCGGGTTGTGGTTGAAGACCCGGAACGCGCCGTTACGGAACACCGCCACCATCAAGTGGCCTTCTTCCACCAGCGGCCCGGGTTGCAGCGCCAGCTGGTACAGGCGCTCCAGTTCGGCAAAGTCTCCCCACCAGAACGCTTGCTCCGCGGCCTTGCGCATGTCCTCCGGAGGCATGACGGGCTGCTGGGCCGAGCCAGGCGCTGCGGCATCAACAGGTGCCGCCGCCGCGGGCACGGCCGCTTCGGGCTGCGTCGCGGCCTGGGCCGGCGGAAGTGCCAGGGTGGCGGCCGCTGCCAGGGCTGCCCCGCCCATCCAGCGGGTCATCGCCACCGCGATGCGCGAGGCGGCCGGCCGGATGCGGCGCAGGCACGTCAAGCGTGTGGTCGGCGGGTTCATGAGCTCAGATTGAAGGCGTAGGCGACGCGCCGGGTGTACGGCGTGCGCGGCGCCACACCGGCCAGGCGGGCGGGCACGTTCCGCCGGGCCTGTGCCAGGGCCGGCGCGTCCAGCAGGGTTTCAAAGGCGATGGGGCGCTGGTCGCGAATGCCTTCCACCGTGATCCTACGCTCCACCACCCGGGCCGCCTGCAGACGGTCTTGCGCATCCACCCGCACCTCCACCACCACGTCGCCCGTGACCGCGTGGCGGCGGGCCAGCGTGGGGTACTCGTGCGCTTGCGGTGGCGGCACGGGTTCATCGGGCAAGGGAACCGAGTACTCGGCCGAACGCAGCAGTGCGTAGCGCAGGGCCAGCCGCAACTCATCGCTGGGCGGCGTGCCGGCGGGTTGTTGGGCTCGCGCCCGCCACGCGGCCTGCATACAACTCAGCCACCGGCCGCCCGCCCTCCGCGGCCCCTCGCCTTCCGCCGGAAAGCGGTTCGCAGCCAGGTTGGGAGGCAGCGGCGTGGACTCCAGACTCGCCCGGCCCGAGCGGATGCCGTCGATCAGGCTCTGGGCCTCCGCCAGCAGGTCGATGTCCGGGCGCGGCGGTGGCGCCGGCCATCCGGGCTCGGTCCAGCGGCGCAGCGCCGCACGCTCCCCGTCCAACAAGGCCTCGCGCTGCGCGCCTTTCAGGCGCTGCACCACCACCAGCGTGCCCTCCCAGGCGTTGGTGGCAGGGAGAAAGTCGCAGCCCCGCGGCGAGGTGATGGCAGCCCACCACGCCAGGTCGTGCTCCTGGTGGGCGGTGTACAGACTCCACAGCGCCACATTGTTGGCCCAGCGCGAGGCCATGCGCGCCCACAGCTCGTTGACGTGAAACGAGGGGCCCAAGATGCGGCGCTCTTCATCCACCCAGGCCTGAAGCAGCGGGTCCAGGCGACGGAGGTGCTCCTCGGCCCAGGTCTCGGCCGCGCGACGCAGCGAGGGGTCCAGCCAGGCGCCGTCCGCAAGGGCAAAGGTCTTTTGGGCCGTGACGCGCAGCCACTCCAGGACGCGGTCTTGCGATGCGGCGTCGTCTGCCGAGGCCCCGCCAGGCCTTGCGGCTGCCAAGGCCAGTGTCGCCAGCACCAGTTGCCTTCTGCTTGTATTCATAGGCCTCCCTGCGGTGTCTCGCCGCCGCGGCGCCAGACCCCGCCTTGAGCGGCCCGCGCTTTAGAAACGCTGCTGCAGGCCGCCTGGGCAGTGTACGGTCAGGCGCGGATTTGGCGGCCCGGTCTACCCCGGCCGCTGGCACATGCGAAGCACTTCCATTTGCGATTGCATTCGGCGGCGCTTTTTGGCCTGCAGCCGCCCTGCGCAAGAGGTTTTGCCGCCCGAAACCACGGCCAGCCGCTGGCCGGCTTGGGCCAGGCGGGCCAGAATCTGTGCGTCCCACCAGAACAACAGGAGCCAGCCATGAAGGGCGACACCAAGGTCATCGAGTTTCTCAACCGCCAGCTCAAGAACGAGCTGACCGCGATCAACCAGTACTTTCTGCATGCGCGCACGCTCAAGCACTGGGGCTACGAGCGCATGGCCAAGCACGAGTACGAAGAGTCGATCGAGGAGATGAAACACGCCGACCGGCTGGTGCAGCGCATCCTGATGCTGGACGGCCTGCCCAACCTGCAAGACCTGGGTAAGCTGATGATCGGCGAGACCGCCGTGGAAACGCTGCACTGCGACCTGAAGCTGGAAACCGCGGCGCATGCCGACCTGAAGGAAGCCATCGCCCATTGCGAGAGCGTGCGCGACTACGTCAGCCGCGAACTGCTGGAAAGCATCCTCGAAGACACCGAGGAGCACATCGACCACCTGGAAACGCAGATCGGCCTGGTGGCGCAGGTGGGCGAAGCCAACTGGTTGCAGTCGCAGATGGGCGACGCCGGCCACTGAGTCTGGCGGTGGCCACAGGGCCGCCCGCCGCAAGCGGCCCTTCAAGCGGCCCTGCAAGCCGCTTGCCGATCTAGGACAACTGTCCTAAACTACCTCGACAGGTCGGGGCAGGTCGCCCTGCGTTCGCGGGCGAGGTGCGGGTGAAAACGACAGCGTTGCAGCTGCTTGCGTCGCGCCGGCGAGCGGCGCCCGGCGCCCGGGGATGGCCTTGGTAGGCCCAGGCGCCACCCGCGAGCACATCGTGCAGGCGGCCGACCGCCTGTTCTACGAACGCGGCTACGACAGCACCTCCTTCGCCGACATCGCGCAGGCGGTGGGTGTCTCGCGCGGCAACTTCTACCACCACTTCAAGACCAAGGACGAGATCCTGGGCGCGGTGATCCAGTCGCGCCTGCAGGCCACACAAGGCCTGCTGCACGGCTGGGAACTGCAGGCTGCGCAGCCGCTGCAGCGCCTGCGCAGCTTCGTCCACATGATCGTCGCCAACCAGACGCAGATCATGCAGTTCGGCTGCCCGGTGGGCAGCCTGTGCGGCGAACTCGCGCGGCTGGGCCACCCGCTGCAAGACCGCGCCAACGCGTTGTTTGTGCTGTTCCGCGCCTGGCTGCGCCTGCAGTTTTCGCAACTGGGCTACCCGCCGGCACGTGCCGACGCCCAGGCCTTGCACCTGCTGATGCGCAGCCAGGGCGTGGCCACGCTGGCCCAGAGCTTTCGCGACGAGGCCTTCGTGCGCCGCGAGGTGCGGCAGATGGAAGCCTGGTTGCGAACCTGTGCCGCCGAAGCGAGCGCAACGACCTGACCCTCAACACACCTCCACCGAGACATCGCCATGTACCTCGTGCTGCTCAAGTTGGACCCGCAGCGGCCGCGCACCCCCCAACTGATGGCCGCCCACCGCGACTGGCTGCAACGCGGCTTTGATGACGGCGTGTTCCTGCTGTCCGGCAGCTTGCAGCCGCCTCCCGGCGGTGCCGTGCTGGCCCAGGGCGGCACACGCGCCGAACTGCAGGCGCGTGTGGCCGACGACCCACTGGTGGCCGCGGCGGTGGCGCAGGCCGAGATCATCGAGATCCAGCCCCACCAGGCCGACCCGCGGCTGGCCTGCCTGCTGCCCGCGGCAACGCCGGCATGAACACCCCCACCCTGCCCGGCCCCGACGGCCGGCCGCGCTGCCGCTGGTGCGCCGCCGCGCCGGACTTCTACCTGCGCTACCACGACGAAGAGTGGGGCTGGCCGGTGGACGACGACCGGCGCCTGTTCGAGAAGCTGTGCCTGGAAGGCTTCCAGTCCGGGCTGAGCTGGCGCACCATCCTGGCCAAGCGCGAACACTTTCGCGCGGCGTTCTGCGGCTTCGACTTCGAGCGCATCGCCGCCTTCACCGAACCAGACGTTCAACGCCTGCTGGGCGACGCCGGCATCGTGCGCCACCGCGGCAAGATCGAAGCCGTGGTGCACAACGCCGGCCGCGCGCTGGAGATGGTGCAGCGCGAAGGTTCGCTGGCCGCCTTCTTCTGGCGCTTCGAGCCCGCGCCCTGCAACACGCCGCCGCAGACCGCATCCACCTCGGCCGAGTCGGTGGCCCTGTCCCGCGAGCTGAAACGCCGCGGCTGGAAGTTCGTGGGCCCCACCACCGTCTACGCCTTCATGCAGGCCATGGGGCTGCTCAACGACCACGCGCAAGACTGCGTGATGCGCGCGCCGGTGGAGCAGGCGCGGCGGCGTTTCCGAAGGCCGCGTTAGGCCCTGTGCGGCCGCCTTCCCCGCGGCGCCCTACCGCCCGAAGCAGGCTTGCAATGGGGGCATGTTGCAAATGGGAATGATTCGTATTAGAGTCCATTCCCATCATGATCATCTGCATCTGCCACCGCGTCTCGGAGCGCGACATCCACCGCCAGGTGCATGCCGGCTGCGCCAGCTTCGATGAGCTGCAGGACGAGCTGCGGGTGGCCACCGCCTGCGGCGCCTGCCACGACTGCGCACGCACGTCGTTTGCCGATGCCCATGCCACGCGCTGCTGCACCAACGCCGCGCGCGGCAGCGTGATGCTGGCACCTGCCTGACGGCTGCTACACGAGGTCCCCATGCGAGCTGAACCCGATCTCAACGGCCCGGTCACCCGGGCCGGCCACGGCGTGCCCGCTGCGGCCCGTGCCACCGCCCCGACACCGCCGCCGCGGCTGCGCAGCCCCGACTTGTTCGGCGACGCGGTGGAGATCCACATCGAGCACGACACCCAGGTCTACCGCCTGCGCAAGACCTCGCTGGGCAAGCTGATCCTCACCAAGTAAGGCTGCCCGCGGCGGCCGGTGCCGCCCTCGACCTTTCGTTTTCCCTTCTACCCGTCCCCGCCCGCCGCACGGCCAGCCCGACGCCAGCACGTGCCTCCCCTACGGAGCGTTTGTGCTGTCGTCCGCCCTGCCGCCTTGCCCACCGCCGTGGGCCTTGCCCGCCGCTGCTGCGGGCCTGCCACCGGCCCGGTGCGGCGCCTGGACCACATCGTCTTCTCCCGGGTTGCACCGTGAGGCGCCGGCCACCGCCTTAGCCCAGGAGACCCCATGAACACCGACACCCCCGGCGACGACCAGGCGCTGCGCGCCGCCTACCGCGCCGAACGCGCCCGCCCCGACGGCCGCAAGCGCCACCGCGACATCGCCCAGGCCCAGGGCGTGGGCGAAGGCCGGCTGATCGCCGCCTTTGCCACCGACGCGCAAGGCGAAGGCCCCATCCACGCGCGGCCGCTGAAGCCCGAGTGGCCACAGATCATCGCCGCGCTACCCACCGTGGGCACGGTGATGGCGCTGACGCGCAACGAATCCTGCGTGCACGAAAAGACCGGCCGCTACGAAGAAGTCAGCGGCGACGGCCCGGTGGGCCTGGTGCTGGGCCCGGACATCGACCTGCGCGTGTTCTACCGCCCCTGGGCGCACGGCTTTGCGGTGGACGAAGCCACGGCGCGCGGCCCGCAGCGCAGCCTGCAGTTCTTCGATGCGGCAGGCATGGCCTTGCACAAGATCTTCGTCAAGCCCGGCACCGACCTGGCGGCCTGGGATGCGTTGATCGCCCGCTTCGCCGCGCCGGCCGGCGCGCCCGGCGCCCCCTTCGTGGCCGCGCTGCCGCCGCCCAAGGCCGACCGGCCGGACGCCGAGATCGACCAGCCCGGCCTGCACGCCGCCTGGGCCTCGCTGCGCGACACACACGACTTCTTCGGCATGCTGCGCCGCTTCGAGGTGGGCCGCGTGCAGGCGCTGCGCCTGGCCGAGCCGCGCTTTGCGCGCCCGGTAGACCTGGGCAGCGCGCGCGAGCTGCTGCAGGCGGTGGTGAGCTCGGGCACCTCCATCATGGTCTTCGTCGGCAACCCCGGCATGATCCAGATCCACAGCGGCGCGGTGAAACGCTTCGAGGTGCTGGGGCCCTGGCTGAACATCCTGGACCCGGGCTTCAACCTGCACCTGCGCGAAGACCACATCGCCCAGGCCTGGGTGGTGCGCAAGCCCACGGTGGACGGGCTGGTCACCTCGCTGGAACTGTTCGACGCCCAGGGCGAAACCATCGCCATGTTCTTCGGCGAACGCAAGCCCGGCAAGCCCGAGCTGGCAGCCTGGCGCAAGACCGTGGAGCAACTGGTGGCCGACCCGGCCTGGAACGACGAGGCCGCCGCATGCGCCGCATGCTGATGGAGCCCCCACGCTCCCTCCCGGTCGCTGCCCCCCGAGGGGGCGTCGGCGACGGACCGGCAGAGCCGGTCCCATGCCGAACCTTGGCTTGGACGAGGCGAAACACGCTCGGCGTGTTGTTGGTTGGCGCACTCTCATCACTGCACGCCGCCACGCCACGGCGCATCGTCTCGGTGGGCGGCGCGCTGACCGAAACCCTGTTTGCGCTGGGCGCCGAGCGCGAGATCGTGGGCGTGGACACCACCTCGCTGTTCCCGGCCGCGGCCGAGCAACTGCCCAAGGTGGGCTACGCCCGCACGCTGTCGGCGGAAGGCGTGTTGTCGCTGTCGCCCACGCTGCTGGTGTGCACCGGCGAAGCCGGGCCGCCCATGGTGTTGCGCCAGCTGCGCGACACCGGCCTGGCCATAGAAACCTTCGACCCCGCCCACCGCATAGAAGGCGTGGTGCAGGCCACGCGCCGCCTGGGCAGCCTGGTGGGCCGCGCCGGCGAAGGCGAGGCGCTGGCCGCGCGCATAGAAGCCGGCTGGCAAGGCGCCTTGGGGCAGATACAGCGCCGCACCGAAGGCAAGCCGCCGCTGCGGGTGCTGTTTGTGCTGTCGCACAGCATGAACCAGTTGCGCGTGTCCGGCCGCGACACCGGCGCCGACGCCATGATCCGCTACGCTGGCGCCGTCAACGCCTTCGGCGACGTCACCGGCTACAAGCCGCTGACGCCGGAGGCCGCCATCGCCGCGGCGCCCGATGTCATCCTGGTCACCGACCAGGGGCTGACGGCCGCCGGCGGTGTGGACGGCTTTCTGCGTGTGCCGGGCCTCGCCAGCACACCGGCCGGCCGCGCACGGCGTGTGCTGTCGCTGGACGCGCTGCTGCTGCTGGGCTTCGGCCCCCGCCAGCCGCAGGCCCTGGCGCAGCTGGGCACGCTGCTGTACGGCGACCGCGCGTGAGCGACGGCCTGGCCATGGCCGCGCCGGGCCGGGCGGCCGCACCGCCGTCGCCGCGGCGTGTGGGCACCGTGCTGGCGGTGCTGCTGGCGCTGGCGCTGGCCGCTTCGGCCACCCTGGGCGCCGTGGCCGTGGGCTGGGCCGATTGGGCCGGGCTGCTGGGCCTGGGCCCAGCCACCGGCGCCAGCCACGTGCTGTGGGAGCTGCGCCTGCCGCGTGCGCTGCTGGCCGCCGCCGTGGGGGCGGCGCTGGGCCTGTCCGGCGCCATGACGCAGGGCCTGTTCCGCAACCCGCTGGCCGATCCCGGCCTGCTGGGCGTGACCAGCGGCGCCGTGTGCGCCGCCGCGCTGGTGCTCACGGTGTTTGCGCTGTCCGCCGCCGGCCTGCCGCCGGCCTGGCGGCCCTGGGTGCTGCCGGCCGCGGCCTTCGGCGGCGCGCTGGCCGTATGTGCCTTGCTGGACGCCACCGCGCGCTGGCTCACGCCGGGCTCCATCTCCGGCCTGCTGCTCACCGGCCTGGCGCTGAACGCGCTGACCATGGCCGTGGTGGGCCTGTGCACCTACCTGGCCACCGACGAACAACTGCGCAGCCTGACCTTCTGGACCCTGGGCTCCCTGGCCGGTGCACGCTGGGTGGTGGTGGGCGTGCTGGTGGTGACGCTGGCGCTGGCCCTGTGGCAGGCGCTGCGCGTGGCTGGCGCGCTGAACGCGCTGGCGCTGGGTTTGTCGGTGGCGGCGCATGTGGGCGTGGACGTGCCGCGCCTGCGCACCCGGCTCATCGTCATCGTGGCCGCGTTGTGCGGGCTGGCGGTGGCCTGGTGCGGGTTGATCGGCTTCATAGGCCTGATGGCGCCGCACCTGGTGCGCACCGTGGTGGGTGGCGACCACCGTGCCGTGCTGCCGCTGGCGGCGCTGGCCGGTGCCCTGCTGCTGGTGGTGGCCGACACCGCAGCGCGCACGCTGCTGGTGCCGTCGGAGATCCCGGTGGGCATACTCACTGCGTTGATAGGCGCACCGGCCTTCCTGCTGCTGCTGCGCGGCCTGGCGGCGCGCCAAGGGGGGCATGCTTGAACACCGCGCCACCCTTGCTGGTCTTGCACGAAGCGCGTGTGCCCGTAGGCCATCGCGAATTCGGCCCCTTCCACCTGCAACTGCAAGCCGGCGAGCGTGTGGCCCTGCTGGGGCCCAGCGGTGCCGGCAAGAGCACGCTGCTCAAGCTGCTGGCCGGCGAAAGCCGGCCCAGCAGCGGCAGCGTGCAGCTGGACGGCCAGCCGCTGGCCGGCATCCCATTGGCCAGCCTGGCGCTGCGCCGCGCCGTGCTGCCGCAATCGCACGCCGTGGCCTTTGCGATGCCGGTGGCGCTGGTCGTGGCCCTGGGCCGCATGGCGGTGGCCGACGACCCGGCGCGCGAACGCATCGTGGCCGAGGCATTGGCCCTGGCGCATGCGGCCCATCTGCTGGACCGCCGCTTCGACAGCTTGTCCGGCGGCGAGCAGGCGCGTGTGCAACTGGCGCGCGTGATGGCGCAGCTGTGGGACCGCCGCGGCGGCCTGCTGCTGGTGGACGAGCCGCTGGCCGCGCTGGACCCGGGCCTGCAGATCGAGCTGCTGGCAGCCATGACCGGCTTTGCCGCGGCACGCCAGCACGCGCTGGTGGCCATCGTGCACGACGTGAACCTGGCCTTGAGTGGTTTCAGCCACCTGTGGCTGGTGCAGAACGGCCGCCTGGTGGGCGACCTGCCCAGCGGCCGCGACGCGGTGCCGGCGCTGGCCACCTTGTTCGGCGTGGACCTGCGCTGCGTCACCGACGAAGACGGCAGCTTCGCCGTTGTGGCGCGCCGCCGCGCCGAGTTGGCCGCATGAACCCCCGCCTGGACCCCGCCGTCCGTCGCCAGCGCTGGGAGCGCATAGGCCTGGGCATACGCCTGGCCTACAACCCGGCGCGCACCGACGTGCTGCGCCTGTGGCTGATGCTGGGCCAGCGCCTGGCGGCCGAACAGGTGCTGGACGAAGCCTGGGCTTTGCGCCGCAGCCTGTCGCTGCTGCTGCACACCGCCGACGACATCGCCCTGCCCTGGGCCTGGCGCAACGCCTGCCTGGAGCACTGCACCTGGCCGCTGGCGCGCCTGCTCACGCTGCTGCGCCTGCACGACCCGCCGGCCGCCGAGGCCTGGCACGCAGCGGTGCAGTCGGCGCGCGACCGGCTGGCGGCGCTGCCGCCGGCGGCGCGGGCACCGCAGCTGTAAACCCTAGGCCGTTGGCTGGCCGGGCGCTGCCGCCGACACCTCGGCGCAGAAGGCCTGCAAGCGCAGGCGGTGGGGCGCCGGCGGCCCATCGGCCGGCCCCACCAGCGTCACCGCCGCCAGCACACTGCCCTGGGCGTCCCGCAGCGGTGCCGCCACCGCGGCCAGGCCGGGGATGGCCGAGCCGCTGACCTGGGCCCAGCCTTGTTCGCGCGCCTCTTGCACCGCTCGCACGGCCTGCGCCGCAGCGGCACGGTCGGCCCGCCCCCGGTGCTGTGCAGCCAGCACCCGCGCGGCCGCGCGCGGCGCCATGCCGGCCAGCAGCACCAGCCCGCTGGCCGAGCGCGTGGGCGGCAACAGCGAACCCAATGCCAGCGCGCTGACGAAGGCCGGTGCATTGCGCTGCCAGTGCACGATGGTGGGGCCGCGCTCGCTCCACACCACCAGGATGGCGGTGAAGCCCGTGGCCTCCACCAGTGCCGGCAAGGCGGCGCGTGCATCGGCGATGGGGTCGCTGCGCTGCAACGCCGCCAGGCCCAGGCGCAGCGCCAGCGGGCCCAGGTCGTAGCGGGCGGTGGCGGTGTCCTGCACCACCAGGCCGGCACGCCCATAACTCGCCAGAAAGCGGTGTGCATGCGGCGCGCCCAGGCCGGCGGCGGCGGCCAGCGCCGACAACGAGACCGGCCCCGGTGCCGCCGCCATGGCCGCCAGCAGCGCCAGGCCGCGTTCGGCGGATTGCACGCCGCGCCGGGGCGCGGCTTGGGATGTTTCGCGCCGAGGCGCAGCCTTCTGGCCACGGGTTTCGGGTGTTTTGGTCATTGCCTTTTTGACAATGAATTGTCCATACGGCAAGCTTGCAGCAAGGCAGCCAGCTTGGCAAGCACCCCGCCCACGCCGGCAGCAGCACACGACAAGACTGGAGACACCCCATGCGCATAGACGTTGTCGGCGCCGGCCCGGCCGGCCTGTTGTTCGCGCTGCTGGCCCGTCAGCGCCGGCCTGATGCGCAGGTGCGCGTCATCGAACAGAACCCTCGCGACGCCACCTTCGGCTTCGGCGTGGTGTTCTCCGACGGTGCGCTGGCCTTTCTGGCGCGCGACAACGCCGCGCTGCACGACACCTTGCTGCGCGAAACCGAACACTGGCCCATGCAGCGCATCGTGCACCGCGGCCAGGCGGTGGACGTGGACGGCAACGGCTTTGCCGCCATAGGCCGCCTGCGCCTGTTGCAACTGCTGGCTGCGCAGTGCGAGGCCGCCGGCGTGGTCATCGAGTACGGCCGCAGCATCACGTCACTGGCCCAGCTGCAGGCCGACGGCGCGGCCGACCTGGTGGTGGCCGCCGACGGGCTGAACTCGGTGCTGCGCCAGGAGCTGGCGGCGCAGTTCCAGCCGCGTGTCGAATGGCTGCGCAACAAGTTCGCCTGGTACGGCACGCCGCGCGCCTTCGACTGCCTGACGCTCACTTTCCGCGACAGCGAGTTCGGCCCCTTCGTGGCCCACCACTACCGCTACGCGCCGGGCATGAGCACCTTCCTGGTCGAATGCGACGCCGCCACCTGGCAGCGCGCCGGCCTGGACCGTCTGGACGAAGCCGCCTCGCGCGCGCTGTGCGAGCGCCTCTTCGCCGACGACCTGCAAGGCGCGCCGCTGACCGGCAACCGTTCGCTGTGGCGCAACTTCCCGCTGCTGAACAACCGCCACTGGAGCGCCGGCCGCGTGGTGCTGATAGGCGACGCCCTGCGCACCGGCCACTTCTCCATAGGCTCGGGCACCCGCCTGGCGTTTGACGACGCTATCGCATTGGACCGCGCCCTGGGCGAGTGCGGCGACGACGTGCCCGCACTGCTGGCCGCCTTCGAACGTGAGCGCCGGCCGGTGGTGGACAAGCTGGTGGCTGCCGCCAACACCAGTTCGTACTGGTACGAGCGCCTGGCCGACAAGATGGCCTTGTCGCCGCTGGAGCTGGCCCACGACTACATGACCCGCAGCGGCCGCATGCCCGACGAACGCCTGGCGCAGCAAGCGCCGCAGTTCATGGCGCAGGTGCAGGCGGCACGCGCACAAGATGCCGCCGGCTGGCTTGCACGCCGCGAAGGGCGGGTGGCCGACCCGGTGCCATCGGACGCCCCGGGTGCGCAGGAGCTGGGCTGGCAACTGCCTGAGCGCTACAACGCCGCGGCCATGCTCTTCGACCGCATAGACGCCGGGCGTGGCGACCACACCGCCGCCATCGCCGGCGAGCGCCGCGTCAGCTACGCCGAACTGAGCCGCCTGGCCTGCCGCGCCGGCAGTGCGCTGGCCGGCCTGGGCCTGGCGCGCGGCGGGCGCGTGCTGATGCTGCTGGACGACGGCATCGAGTACCTGGCCGCGCTCTTCGGCGCGTTGCGCGGCGGCTTTGTGCCGGTGCTGGCCAACACCCTGAGCCCGCCGGAACTGCTGGCCTGGATGCTGCAGGACACCGGCGCCGAAGTGCTGGTGGTGGACAGCCGTTTCGCCGCGCTGCTGGGCCACGGCGGCCTGGCCGCCACGCGGCTGCGGCACGCGGTGGTGGCAGGGGATCTGACCGCCGCGCCCCAGCCGCCGCTGGTCACGCTGCACCGCTGGGACGACTGGCTGGCTGCCGGCAACGAACACTTCGCCCTGGTCGACACCCACCGCGACGAGATGGCCTTCTGGATGTACAGCTCCGGCTCCACCGGCCGGCCCAAGGGCGTGGTGCACCTGCACCATGACGCGCCTTACACCTGGGCCAGCTACGGCCAGCGCGTGCTGGGCCTGCGTGACGACGACGTGGTGTTCTCGCCGCCCAAGATCTTCTTCGCCTACGGCTTCGGCAACTCGGTCACCTTCCCCATGATGGCCGGCGCCACCACCTTGCTGCTGGACGGCCGTCCCGAGCCGGCGCGTGTGTTCGACGCGATAGAACGCCACCGGCCCACGGTGCTGTTCGGGCTGCCCACGCTGTACGGTGCGCTGCTGGCCCACCCGGGCGCCCAGCAGCGCGATCTCTCCAGCCTGCGCCTGTGCCTGTCGGCCGCCGAGGTTCTGGCCGCGCCGCTGGCCCGGCAGTGGCAACGCTGGTACGGCTTGGAGATCGTCGAAGGCCTGGGCTCCACCGAGGTGTTGCACATCTACCTGAGCAACCGCCCCGGCCACACCCGCGCCGGTGCTGCCGGCCAGCGGGTGCCGGGCTACGAACTCAAGCTGGTGGACGGCGACGGTGCCGAGGTGGCCGCTGATGAACACGGCGGCCGCGAAGGCATCCTGTGCGTGCGCGGCGCATCGCAAGTCCCGCTGTACTGGCGGCGCCCCGACAAGACCGCCGAGACCATGCGCGGCAGCTGGGTCTGGACCGGCGACCGCTTCCGCGTGGACGCCGACGGCTTCTACACCTTCGACGGCCGCGCCGACGACCTGGTCAAGGTCAGCGGGCAATGGGTACACCCGCTGGAGGTGGAGCGCTGCCTGGCCACCCACCCGCAGGTGCGCGAATGCGCCGTGCTGGTGGGCGAGGACGCGCAGCGCCTGAAGGTGCTGGTCGCGCATGTGGTGCTGCAAGCCGGCCACCTTGGTGACGAAGCCACCACGCGCGAACTGCAGCGCCATGTGAAGCAGCAACTGCTGCCCTACAAGTACCCGCGCATCGTGCAGTACCACCCGGCCCTGCCCAAGACCGGCACCGACAAGGTGGACCGCCAGGCCTTGCGGCAGGCCGGCTTGAAGCCCTGACGCAAGACCTATTGAGTTGAGAATTATTCTCATTTAAGATGGCTTCACCGTGCCAGCCCATGCCAGCACCCGCAGGCCGCGACCAGGGCCTGTTTGGCCCTGCCGGAGCGCACACCGATGTCACGACTTGCCACCCACCCCCAGCCCACCGCCGCCGACAACCACCACCGTGTGCTGTGTGCCGCCGCACAACGGCGCGACACCTGGCAAACCGGGTTGACGCTGCTGGGCGTGTTGTTCGTGGCCGGGCTGGTGTTCTGGCTGCTGCCGCCGGCGTGAAGTCCACGCGGGGCGCTGTGCCGCGCCCGGCGTCGGCGCGATGAAGAAGACAGCGGCTGCCCACCGGCGGCAACTGCTGCGCAGCGCGGCGGCACTGGGCTGCGCCGCGCTGCTGAGCAGCTGCGCCCTGCCCCCGCCGGCCACACCCGCGCTGCGCTTCTCGCAACCCGTGGTGCTGCTGGGCGAGGTGCACGACCACCCGCAGCAGCACGCGCTGCGGCTGGCCGCCTGGCAGGCGCACTTGAACAGCGGCGCCCGCCCCGCGCTGTTGCTGGAGCAGTTCGACCGTGTGCACCAGGCCGCACTCGACGCCGAGGCCCAGCGCCAGCAAGCCGCCGGCGTGGTGGATGCCCCAGCCCTGGTGCGCGCCGGCCAGGGTGGCCGCGGCTGGCACTGGCCGTTCTACGAACCCTTCATCACGCTGGCCTTGCAGCACCGCCTGCCCGTTGTGGCCGCCAACGTGGGGCGCGACGAAGCGCGGCAGGTGATGCGCGAAGGCCTGGCGGCCCACGGCTTTGATGCCGCGGTGCCGGAAGACGTGCTGGCCGGCCTGGCGGCGCTGATCGTCGCCGGCCACTGCGGGCAGGTGGACGACACCCTGGCGCGGCGCATGGCACTGGCCCAGGTGGCGCGCGACCAGCACATGGCGTGCCTGCTGACGCAACACGCAGCGCGCGGCGCCGTGCTGCTGGCCGGCAACGGCCATGTGCGCAAGGACCTGGGCGCACCGCGCTGGCTGGACGCCGCCACCCGCGCGCGCAGCAAAGCCTGGGGGGTGCTGGAAGAAGGCGACCCCGCGGCCGCCGCCTTCGACCGCGTGGTGTTCACGCCGCCGCACCCGCGGCCCGACCCCTGCGCGGCCTTTCGCGCGGCCCCGCCGCCGCGAAGCTGAAAGCTCAGATCGGCGCCGGCTCGGCCGCGATCTGCCGCAGGGCCTGCTCGAACACCTCCGGCGGCTGCCCGCCTTGTAGGAGGTGGCGCCCGTTGATCACCACCGAAGGCACCGAGCTGATGCCCAGCTGCTGCCAGCGCTGCTCGGCGGCGCGCACTTCGGCGGCATAGGCGTCGCTGCCCAGCACGGCCTGCACACGCTGGGCGTCCAGGCCCACCTGGGCGGCCAGTTCGCTCAGCACCTCGGGCGCGCCGGGGTTGCGGCCTTCGCCGTGGTAGGCCTGGAGCAGCGCGTGTTTCAGCGCACGCTGCGCGCCGGGCGGGCCTTCGGCCTCGGCCAGCGCCAGCAGGCGGTGGGCGTCGAAGGTGTTCCAGATGCGCGAGCGCTCACCGAAGTGAAAGCCCACGGCCGCACCGCGCTCGCGTATCGCGGCACGGTTCTGCGCTATCTGCGCCGGCCCTATGCCGTACTTGCGCGACAGGTGCTCCACCGTGTCTTCGCCTTGCGGCGCCATGGCCGGGTTCAGCTCGAAGGGCTGGAAGTGCAGCTCCACCGGCAACTCATCGCCCAGGCGGGCCAGCGCCTGTTCCAGCGAGTTCAGACCCACGGCACACCAGGGGCAGGCCACGTCGGAAACAAAGTCGATGCGCATGCATTCAGTCTAGGCCGGGCCGGCAGCCGGCGGCGGCGCACCGCACAATGCCCCCATGCCCAGCTTCACTTCGCGGGCCGGCCCTGCGGGAGCACCGCACCCTGTCTGACCCGACCCCTCCTGCCCAAAGCGCCGCCCACAGCGCCGCGTACAGCCCCGGCGTGCGCCGCGCCACGCTGCCCGTCACCACCTTGATGCAGGCGGCTTCGGCTGCCGCGCTGATAGGCCCCACGGTGGCGGCGCCGCTGCTGCTGCAACGCCTGCAACTGGGCACCGCGGCCGTGGGCCTGTTCGTGGCGCTGGTGTACATAGGCGCCATGGCGGCGACGCAGCTCGGGGCCTTTCTGGTGCAGCGTTTCGGGCCCATACGCGCCAGCCAACTGGCGCTCCTGGCCAGCGCGCTGGGGCTGCTGCTGGTGAGCACCCCCTGGCAGGCCGCCGCGGCGCTGGGCGCGCTGGTCATCGGCCTGGGCTACGGGCCCATCACGCCGGCCAGCAGCCAGATGCTGTCGCGCACCACCGATGCCCGCCACTACGCGCTGGTGTTCTCCATCAAGCAGACCGGGGTGCCCTTGGGCGGCGTGGTCGCCGGGCTGCTGGTGCCGGCCCTGGTGCTGGTCGGTGGCGCCCCGGGCGCCCTGTGGGGCCTGGCGTTGCTGTGCGCTGTGGCGGCGCTGGGCGCCACGCCGCTGGCGGCGCAGCTGGACCGCGAGCGTGAAGCCGGCCGCCCCTGGCCGCGGCCCACACAGATGCTGGCGCCCATGCGCTTTGTGGCCGGCCACGCAGCGCTGCGCCGCGTGGCCATGGTGAGCTTCGTGTTTTCCATCGTGCAGGGCGTTGTCGTCTCCTACACCGTGAGCCTGCTCACCGGCGACCTGGGCTGGGGCCTGGCGGCCGCCGGCGCGGCGCTGGCCGCTTCGCAGGTGGCCGGCGTGAGCGGCCGCATCCTGTGGGGTTGGGTGGCCGACCGCTGGCTGGGCCCGCAGCGCATGCTGCTGGTGCTGGCGGTGGTGATGACGGCCTGCGCGCTGGCCACGCCGCTGCTGTCGGCCCACACGCCACCGTTGCTGGTGACCACGCTGCTGGTGGTCTTCGGCGCCACCGCGGTGGGCTGGAACGGCGTGTACCTGGCCACCGTGGCGCGCCTGGTGCCGCAGCCGCAGGCCGGCATGGCCACCGCCGGCACCTTGTTCTTCACCTTCTTCGGCGCGGTGCTGGGCCCGCCGGTCTTCGGCGCGGTGGCCACCGTGCTGGGCGCGCTGGCACCGGCCTTTGCCGCGCTGGCGCTGCCGCTGGCCTGGGGGTTGTGGGTCTTGCGCGGCCCGCGCTGGACTTGAGCGCCGGCGCAGCGCCGCCTTAACGCCGGCGCGCCAGCTTGGGGTCCAGCAGGTCGCGCAGGCCGTCGCCCACCAGGTTCAGGCCCAGCACGCTCGCCACGATGGCCACGCCGGGGTACACCGCCAGCATGGGCGCCTGGAACATCTGCGTCTGCGCCTCGCTGAGCAGCCGCCCCCAGCTGGGCTGCGGCGGCTGCGTGCCCAGGCCCAGGTAGGACAGCGCCGCCTCGGCCAGGATGGCGGTGGCAAACGAGATGGTGGCCTGCACGATGAGCACGCTGGCGATGTTGGGCAGCACGTGGTCCAGCGTGATGCGCCAGGGCCCCTTGCCGGCGGCGCGCGCCGCGGTGACGTAGTCGCGCGCCCACACCGCGTTGGCCGAGCCGCGCGTGATGCGCGCAAAGACCGGGATGTTGAAGATGCCGATGGCGATGATGCTCATCAACAGCCCAGGCCCGTAGATGGCGGTGAGCATGATGGCCGACAGCAGCGCCGGGAAGGCAAAGGTGAAGTCGCTGGCACGCATCACCAGTTCTTCCACCCAGCCGCGGCGCGCCGAGGCCCAGCAGCCCAGCGCCACGCCCAGCACCAGGCCTATGCCCACGGCCACCACGCCCACCACGATGCTGTTCTGCGAGCCCACCAGCAGCTGGCTGAACAGGTCGCGCCCCAGGCTGTCGGTGCCCAGCCAGTGGGTGGCCGAAGGGCTGGCGAAGCGGTTGGGGATGTCGATCTCGGCCACCGGGTGCGGTGTCCACACCAGCGACAGCAGCGCGACGAAGACCAACAGCCCGGTGAGCACCGCGCCGGCGGCAAAGCTGCGGTGGCGCCAGGCACGGCGCCAGAAGCTGGAAGCGGGTTGCCCGCTCATGGCCTTCATGACCGGCGCAGCCGCGGGTCCACCACGGCGTACAGCACGTCCACGACAAAGTTGACCAGCACCACCAGCGCTGCCAGCAGCATCACCACGTCGCGCACCACCACCAGGTCGCGGTTGGCAATGGCCTGGAACACCAGCCGGCCAATGCCGGGCAGCACGAACACGTTTTCCACCACGATGGTGCCGGTGATGAGGTTGGCGAACTGCAGGCCCGCCACCGTCAGCACCGGGATCATCGCGTTGCGCAGCACATGGCGCAGCAGCGCCTGGCGGCGCGTCAGGCCCTTGGCGCGCGCGGTGCGCACAAAGTCTTCGCGCATCACCTCCAGCACCGCCGAGCGGGTCACCCGCGCCAGGATGGCGGCCTGCACCATGGCCAGCGCCAGCGCCGGCAGGATCAAGGCCTGCAGGCCCAGCCACAGCCCGCCGCCTTCGTCCTCGGTCCAGCCGGGGAAACCGCCGGCGCTGACCCATTGCAGGTGCACCGCAAACACCAGGATCAGCAGGATGGCAAACCAGAAGTTGGGCACCGCGATGCCCAATTGGCTGGCCGCCATCACGCCGGTGTCGCCCAGGCGGCCGTGACGCGAGGCGGCGTACACGCCCAAGGTCAGCGCCAGCAGCACGGTGATGAACATGGCCAGCGCCGCCAGCGGCAGCGACACCTCCAGCCTTTGCAGGATCAGCTCGGACGTGGGGCTGTTGTAGCTGATGCTGTCGGCGGTGCGGCCTTGCAGCAGGCCACCCACCCAGTCCAGATAACGCTGGGCCGCGGGGCGGTCCAGGCCCAGCTTGGCCTCCAGCGCCGCCAGCGACTGCGGCGTGGCGCTGTCGCCCAGGATGACCTGCGCCGCGTTGCCCGGCAGCAGCTCCAGCACCGCAAACACCAGCAGCGATGCCACCGCCAGCGTGATGAAAAGAGTGGCCGCACGTTGCAGCAGGAAACGGATCATCGCGGGCGATGATGCCGCAAGCGCTGACGCGGGCCGGCGCAGCCCGCACAATGGCAGCCCACGCGGCCGCCACGCCCGCCCATTGCATGTCACAAGCCGAACTGGCCTACCAGGAACACGCAGCGGCAGCGCCCTTGCGCCGCTTCGTGCGCTGCCTGTGGACACTGCAAGGCCGCTGCGAACTGGCGTCGCCCCAGCAACTGCTGCCCGACGGTTGCACCAACCTGGTCTTCAACCTGGGTGCGCCCATGCAGCAGGTGGTGGACGCCGACACGGCCATTGCGCGCACCAGCGTGCTGGTGATGGGCGAGGTGCGGCGGCCGGTGCAGATGCAGTCCGCCGGCCAGGTGGACCTGCTGGGTGTGTGTTTCTGGCCCGGCGCGCTGCGCTGGTTCGTGGATGCCCCGCCGGCGGAGATCGTCGACGGCATCGCCGACGAGTCGCCGCTGGGCGGCACGTTGGCCGGCCGCCTGACCCGTGCCGCGCAAGACGCCGCGCCGCCGCAGCGCCTGCCCCGCCTGCAAGCCGAGCTGCTGCGCCGCGTGGCCGGCGTGCCCCAGCAGGCCAGCCTGGTGGATGCCGCCGTTCGCACGCTTCTGGACCACGAAGGCTGCCTGCGCATAGAAGCCCTGGCCGACACCCTGGCCGTGAGCCGGCGCAGCCTGGAACGCGGCTTTTCGCGCGAGGTGGGCCTGGCACCCAAACAACTGGCCGACGTGCTGCGCTTCCGGCGCGCACTGCGCCTGGCCGGCACCGGCAGCACCCGTACGCCGGACTGGGCCGCACTGTCGCTGGACTGCGGCTACTACGACCAATCGCACCTGATACGCGACTTCAAGCGCTACACCGGGCAGCCGCCGGGCGTCTTCCACGAACACGCCGGCGCCTGAGTCCGCCCCGGCGCCGGCTGTCGCATTCTTCCAAGACCCGCCCGCCGCGGCTTCCTACAGTGGCCTGCATCACCACCGCAGACCATGCCCAGGAGGCCCCATGACCGTCACCAGCTTCAACCCCGACACCCTGTTCCAGCCCCCCAGCTACCGGCAGGTGGCGGTGGCGCAAGGCCGCCGCACCGTGTACCTCTCGGGCCAGGTGGCCTACGACCAGCACGGCCAGCTGGTGGGCGCCGGTTCGCTGGAAGCCCAGACCGAGCAGGCCTACCTGAACGTGGGCGCTGCTCTGCAAGCCGCCGGCGCCAGCTTCCAGGACGTGGCCAAGACCACCGTGTACGTGGTGGGCTGGACGCCGGACAAGATGGAGCAACTGATCGCCGGCGCCATGCGTGCCGCCCCGCGCATAGGTTTCGACCCGCACCGCGCCATCACCCTGGTGGGCGTGGCAGCGCTCGGCGACCCGGCCCTGCTGGTGGAGGTGGATGTGACCGCGGTGATCGACTGAGTTGGCTCCGCTCGTCGTTACCCGCTGCTGCCGCGCAGGCCCCAGGACTATGATGGCTGCAGACCCAGACAGCCCATGCCGCCGCCCCTTCCTGCCCTGCCGTTCCCCACCCGCGAACTGCTGGCCGGCGGCCGCTGGCAGCCCGCCGCCGACGGCCGCACGCTGACGCTCATCGACCCTTCCAGCGGCACGCCGCTGGCGGAGATCGCACGCGGTGGTGCCCAGGATGCAGATGCCGCCGTGCTGGCAGCGCAGGCGGCGCTGGAAGGCGGCGAGTGGGGCCGCCTCACCGCCGCCGAACGTGGGCGCCTGCTGCTGAAGATCAGTGCGCAGGTGCTGGCCCAGGCCGACGACCTGGCCCGCCTGGAGGCGCTGGACGTGGGCAAGCCGCTGGCACAGGGCCGTGCCGATGCGCTGGCGCTGGCGCGTTACCTGGAGTTCTACGGCGGCGCCGCCGACAAGGTGCACGGCGAGACCATCCCCTTTGCCGAGGGCTACACCGCGCTGACGCTGCGCGAGCCGCACGGGGTGACGGCGCACATCGTGCCCTGGAACTACCCCATGCAGATCATCGGCCGCAGCGTGGGCGCGGCGCTGGCCATGGGCAATGCCTGCGTGCTGAAGCCGGCGGAAGACGCCTGCCTGACGGCGCTGGCCTTTGCCCGCATCGCGCAAGAGGCCGGCCTGCCCGCCGGTGCGCTGAACCTGGTGCCCGGCCTGGGTGAAGAAGCCGGCGCCGCGCTGGCGGCGCACCCGGGCGTGCGCCACATCTCCTTCACCGGCAGCGTGGCGGTGGGCGCGGCCATACAGGCCGCGGCGGCACGCAACGCCGTGCCGGTGACGCTGGAGCTGGGCGGCAAGAGCCCGCAGATCGTGTTTGCCGACGCCGACCTGGACGAAGCGCTGCCGTTTTTGGTCAACGCCGGCATACAGAACGCGGGCCAGACCTGCTCGGCCGCCAGCCGCATCCTGGTGCAGCGCGCGGTGTTTGATGAAGTCGCCCAGCGCATGGCCGCGCGCTACCGCACGCTGCACGTGGGCCCGGCACTGGACAACCCCGACGTGGGGCCGCTGATCTCCGCCGCCCAGCGTGAGCGTGTGCTGGCCTACCTGGCGCTGGCCGAGGCTGACGGCGCCCGCTTCGTGGCCCAGGCGCCGCTGCCGGCCACGCTGCCCGCCGGCGGCTGCTGGGTGCCGCCCACGCTGCTGGCCGGCGTGGCGCCCACGCACCGGCTGGCGCAGGAAGAGATCTTCGGCCCGGTGCAGCTGCTGCTGCCTTTTGACGACGAAGCGCAGGCCCTGGCCATTGCCAACGGCACCGCCTTCGGCCTGGTGGCCGGCGTGTGGACCCGCGACGGCAGCCGCGCGCTGCGCCTGGCGCGCCGGCTGCACTGCGGCCAGGTGTTCATCAACAACTACGGCGCCGGTGGCGGTGTGGAACTGCCCTTCGGCGGCGTCAAACACTCGGGCCATGGGCGCGAAAAGGGCTTCGAGGCCTTGTATGGCTTTTCGACGCTGAAGACCGTGGCCATACGCCACGGCTAGAACGGCAAGGAGACAACAAGATGCGACTGGCGCACAAGGTGGCCGTGGTCACCGGCGGTGGCTCGGGGTTCGGCGCCGGTATCGTGCAGAAGTTCGTGGCCGAAGGCGCGCGGGTGGTGGTGGCCGACATTGACGGCGCGGCCGCGGCCGCCGTGGCTGCCGAGGCCGGCGCCGCAGCCGTGGCGGTGCAGGCCAACGTGGCCGACGCCGCCGATGTGCGGCGCATGCTGGACACGGCCGAACAACACTTCGGTGGCCTGGACATCCTGGTCAACAACGCCGGCGTGACGCACCTGCCCTCGGCCATGGAAACAGTGTCCGAGGCCGACTTCGACCGCATCGTGGCGGTCAACATGAAGGCCATCTACCTGGCCATGCGCGAGGTGGTACCGCGCTTCAAGGCGCGCGCGCCCGGCGTGCAGGGCATACGCGGCGTGGTGCTGAACATGGCCAGCACCGCCGGCGTGAGCCCGCGCCCGCGCCTGGCCTGGTACAACGCCAGCAAGGGCTGGGTGATCACCGCCACGCGCGCCACCGCGGTGGAACTGGCGCCCCAGGGCATACGCGTGGTGGCGCTGAACCCGGTGGCCGGCGAGACGCCGCTGCTCAAGAGCTTCATGGGCGAGGACACGCCCGAGGTGCGCGCGAAGTTCTTGTCCACCATCCCGATAGGCCGCTTTTCAACGCCGCAGGACCTGGCCAACGCCGCCTGCTTCTTGTGCAGCGACGAGGCCAGCATGATCACCGGCGTGTGCATGGAGGTGGATGGGGGGCGCTGCATCTGATGTCTCTGAGGAAACGCGCTTCGAGGCCGGCGGTTGTGGCTTCAGCGTCGTGTTGCTGGCACTCCACCGCTTCGGCGTAGCGGCTGCCGCCCAGGCCCGGCTGCGCGCCGCCCGATATCGGTGCTCACCGGGCCTGGCCGACAACCGCCTGGATGCGCAGCAGGCGTCCACCCAACCCGCGTTGGACAGTCCCCGGGCGGGGATGAGGTAGGCCGGTTGAGCACCGATATCGGGCGGCGCGCAGACCGGCCTACCCCATCTCCGCCGCGCGTCGCCGGTGCCCCGCAGCGATTCAGCAACTGCTCAAGACAAGCGGTAGGTCTGCAAGTGAATGCTGGTCTCGGTGGTGCCTATGCCCTTGATCAACCGCACCCGCTCCAGCACCCCGGCCAGCTCGTTCAGGTCGGCGGCGCGCAGCTCGGCCAGCAAGTCCCAGCGGCCGTTGGTGTCGTGCAGTGAAGCGACGCCAGGCTCACCCAACAGGTGAGCGATCACTTCCCGTGTCTGGTTGCCTTCCACGGTGATGCTCATCCAGGCGCGGATGCTCTGCGGCTGGGCGTCCGGCCGCAGCCGCACCGTGTAGCCCACCACCACACCCTGGTCTTCCAGCCGGCGCAGCCGGTTGGTGACGGTGCCGCGCGACACCCCCAGCTTGTTCGCCAACAGCGCCACCGGCGCCCGTGCGTCTTGGCGCAGCAAGGCGATGAGCTGCAGATCGGTGGAGTCCATCCAACATTCTGGCATCAGTACCTGCCAAAGTAGCAGATAGCTGACGATTTAGAAGCACTTCTGTCACTTCTGCCTGTCGCACGCCTCTGGGAACATGGCCGTCAGCTGCCGCCAAACCCACGAGACCCCCATGACGCTGCTCATAGACACCCACGACCTGGCCCGCATCGTTGCCGCGCACGGGCTGCCGGACGTGCTGGCGCGCATGGAAGCCGCCATCACCGCCGACTTCCGCCGCTGGCCGGAGTTCGAGAAGGTGGCGCGCGTGGCCAGCCACAGCGAAACCGGCGTGATCGAGCTGATGCCGGTGGCCGATGACCAGCACTACAGCTTCAAGTACGTGAACGGCCACCCGGCCAATGGCGGCTTCGGGCTGCCCACGGTGATGGCCTTCGGCGTGCTGGCCGAGGTGGCCACCGGCCGCCCGCTGCTGCTGTCGGAACTGACGCTGACCACCGCGATACGCACTGCCGCCACCTCGGTGATGGCGGCACGTGCGCTGGCGCGGCCTGGTGCGCGCAGCATGGCGCTGATAGGCAACGGCGCGCAGAGCGAGTTCCAGGCCCTGGCCTTTCACCACGGCCTGGGCATTCAGGCCGTGCGCCTGTTCGACACCGACCCGGCGGCCAGCGAACGCCTGCGCCGGCACCTGCATGCCGCAGCGCCGGGCCTGCAGGTGCAGGTGTGCCAAAGCGTGGCCGCAGCGGTGCGCGGTGCGGACATCGTCACCACCGCCACCGCCGACAAGCGCCGCGCCACCATCGTGACGCCGGAGATGATCGAGCCCGGCATGCACCTCAACGCCGTGGGTGGCGACTGCCCGGGCAAGACCGAGCTGCACCCCGAGGTGCTGCGCCGCGCCGGCGTGTTCGTGGAGTACGAGCCGCAAAGCCGCATAGAAGGCGACCTGCAGCAGATGCCGGCCGACTTTGCCGTCACCGAACTGTGGCGGGTGCTCACCGGCCAGGCGTCGGGTCGGCGCTGCGCCGACGAGGTGACGGTGTTCGACTCGGTGGGCTTTGCGCTGGAAGACTATTCAGCGCTGCGCCTGGTGGGCGAACTGGCCCAGGCGCTGGGCCTGGGCAGGCCCCTGGCCCTGGTGCCGGACATGGCCGACCCCAAGAACCTGTTCGGGCTGCTCGGCGCGCAGCCCGTGGGCGCACGGGTCTCGGTGGCCCCCAAGCTGGCCGCCTGAGCGGCGCGCCAGTCGGAGGCTCAGACCCGGCGGCTCAGCGGCCGCCTTGTTCGTGGCGGTCGGCGGCCGCCATCAGGTCGGCGGCAAAACGCGGGTCGTGCTGGGCGTGCTGCTGCGCGTAGCGGCGCACCTCGTTGGCCTCGCCCTGGCGCAGCGAGCGCAGGCGCTGTTCCACGCGCGCCTGGTTGGTCTTTTCTATCCAGGCCAGCAGGCGCGTCGCCAGCAAGGCGACCAGACGGGCACCCCGCGGCTCGCTGACTTGAGCGGGAACCTGAACGGTGATGGTGGTCATGGCAGTCAATCTCTCGGTCGTCGGGCTGCACGCATGTTCGGCAGCGATGGAACGAATACTAGGGTTTGCCCTATTAATGTTCAAGTGAATCTTTGGCAAGTAAGATATTAATGATTCGAATATCTTGCCGGCCGCCATGGCGCTGAACTTCCGCACCTTGGACCTGAACCTGCTGCGTGTGTTCGACGCCGTGATGGCCGAAGGCAGCCTGACGCGCGCCGCCGGCGTGCTGGCCATGACCCAGCCCGCCGTCAGCCACGCGCTGCGGCGCCTGCGCGACACCCTGGGCGAAGACTTGTTCGTGCGCAGCGCGCACGGCATGCGCCCCACGGCGCAGGCGCAGGCCTTGTGGCCCCAGGTGCGCAACGCCCTGGCCACGCTGCGCCAGGCACTGGCACCCGGCGGCTTCGACCCCGCGTTGGACGCGGTGCAGCTGCGCATCGCCATCGCCGACGCCACCGCGGCGCTGCTGGCGCCGGCGCTGGTCAACGCCATAGAACAAGGCGGCGCCCAGGCCGACCTGCGGCTGCTGCCGCTGGTCACGCGCGACCCGCGGCCGCTGCTGGAGGGCGGCGAGGCCGACCTGGCGGTGGGCTTCTTTCCCGAGGCGCTGGCCGCCATCGTGGCCCAGGGCGACGACAGCCTGCTGCGCCACGCCCAGCTGTACGACACGCGCTATGTGTGCGTGATGCGCCGCGGCCACCCGCTGGCCGAGCGGCCATTGACGCTGCAAGCCTTTTGCGCTGCCCACCACCTGCTGGTGAGCTTTTCAGGCCGCCCTTACGGCCTGGTGGACCAGGCGCTGACGGCGCTGGGACTGCAGCGCCGCATCGTGCTGACGGTGAACCAGTTTTCCACCGCCGCGCGGGTGGTGGCGCTGTCGGACCTGGTGACGGTGCTGCCCGAGAGTTTCATCCCCGCCACCGGCTCGGGCGACACGCTGCTGACGCGCGAGCTGCCGCTGGCGCTGCCGCCGGTGCGGGTGGAGATGGTCTGGCACCTGCGCCACGACGGCGACGCGGCGCACCGCTGGCTGCGCGAGCAGATGTACGCGGCGGTGGCCGCGGCGGCCTAGGGCGGGTTCCCTGCACCGCAGCGATCGCCGCGCAGGCGTTAAAGCACCGCGGCTATCGCAGCAGCGGTGCGCTGCAGGTTGCCGGCATTGAGCCCCGCCACGCACATGCGGCCGGAGCGCACCAGGTACACCGCATGCTCTTCACGCAGGCGGTCCACCTGCGCCGCGCTCAGGCCGGTGTAACTGAACATGCCGCGCTGGCGCGTCAGGTAGCCGAAGTCGCGGCCCGGGTGCGCCGCGCTCAGCAGCGCGTGCAGCTGGCTGCGCATGCCGGCGATGCGCTCGCGCATGGTCGACACCTCGGCCTCCCAGGTGCGGCGCAGCTCGGCGTCGGTCAACACCTTGGCCACGATGCCGGCAGCGTGTATGGCCGGGCTGGAGTAGTTGCGGCGCACCGTGGCCTGCAACTGCCCCAGCACCAGCGCCGCCTCGGCGCGGTCGGCACACACCAGCGACAGCGCGCCGGCGCGCTCGCCGTACACGCTCATGCTCTTGGAAAACGAGTTGGCGACGAAGAAGCTCAAGCCCTCTTCGGCCAGCAGGCGTATCGCAAAGGCGTCTTCGGCGATACCGTCACCGTAACCCTGATAGGCCAGGTCCAGCATGGGCAGCAGCCGGCGTTCGCGCAGCACCGGCACCAGGGCCTGCCACTGCTCGCGGCTCATGTCCACGCCAGTAGGGTTGTGGCAGCAAGCGTGCAGCAGCACCAGGCTGCCGGCGGGCAGCGTGGAGAGCTTGTCGCGCATGGCGTCAAAGGCCAGCGTGCCGGTGGCGGCGTCGTAGTACGGGTAGCTGTGCACCGTGACACCGGCGCCTTCGAACATGGCGCGGTGGTTGTCCCAGCTGGGGTCGCTGACCCACACCGCGCTGCCCGGTAGCCAGCGGCGCAAGAAGTCGGCGCACACCTTCAGCGCGCCGCTGGAGCCCACGGTCTGCAGCGTCACCACGCGGCCCTCGGACAGCACCGCGGCGTGTTCACCGAACAGCAGCGCCTGCACCGCGCTGCGCATGGCCGGCGAGCCTTCCATGGGCAGGTAGGGCTTGGGGTGGCGCTCGGCCAGCAGCGCCGCTTCGGCGCGGTGCACACTTTCCAGCGCCGGGATGCGGCCCTGCTCGTCGAAGTAGATGCCTATGGACAGGTTGACCTTGCCGGGGCGCTGGTCGGCCTGGTAGGCCTCGTTCAGGCTGAGTATGGGGTCGCCCGGGTAGGTGTCCAGGTGCGAGAAGAACGAAGGGGTGCTCATGCGGGGTTCTCGCGCCGTTCAGGCGGCTTCTGCCAGCGCGGCTTCTATGTCGGCGCGCAGCGATTCGGGGGTGTCGTTGGGGGCGTAGCGCTTGCGCACCTGGCCGTCGCGGCCCACCAGGAACTTGGTGAAGTTCCACTTGACGGCCTGGGTGCCCAGCAGGCCCGGCGCTTCGGCCTTGAGCCACTTCCACAGCGGGTGGGCGTCGCCGCCGTTGACCTGCACCTTGGCCATCATGGGGAAGTCCACGCCGTAGTTCAGCTGGCAGAACTGGGCGATCTCGCCGTTGTTGCCCGGGTCCTGGCTGCCGAACTCGTTGCTGGGGAAGCCCACCACCACCAGGCCGCGGTCGCGGTAGTCCTGCCACAGCTTTTCCAGCCCGGCGAACTGCGGCGTGAAGCCGCAGGCGCTGGCGGTGTTGACGATCAGCAGCACCTTGCCGCGCTGGCTGGCCAGCTGTGCCGGCTCGCCGGTGATGGACAGGGCTTCGAAGTCGTAGACGGTGGGCTTGGACATCGCGCGGACCCCAGGCTGAAGAAAGTTGGGTGGAACACGCCGATGTTAGCCCTGGTGTCCCAACCTGGGCCGTTGACAGGCCGGCGGTGGGCACCGCACCATCCGCGGGTTCACCATGTCCCGCTCCCACCACGTCGCCCTGCTCGGCTTCAGCGAATTCGAGCGCAACACGCTGGCCTCCTACCTGCGGCTGGCCAAGCACCGCATGCCGCGCTACGAGCTGTCGCTGGACGTGGCCGGGGCCGACTTCCTGATCGCCGACGCCGAGCACGCGCCTTCGGTGCGCCTGGTGACGCTGACCGAGCGCATGGACGAGACGGTGTTCATAGGCCCCGCCGCGCCGCCCGGCGCCACGGCCTGGATGATGCGGCCCATAGACCCCATGCACGTGCTGCGCGAGCTGGACACCATGGTGGCCGCGGCCTGGGCGGCGGCCCCGCCGGCGCAGCCGCCAGGCCGCCAGACCACCGTCATCCCGCCGCGCCGCCCCGAGCCGGTGCCGCTGCACCAGTTGCCGGTGCTGGACCTGCCCTCGCTGATAGAGCCCGCCGCCGCGGCCGCCGCCTGGCCGCCTCTGCCCACGCCCTTGACGGCGGAAGACATAGAACGGCTGCTGCCGCCGGTGCTGCGGGCCGACAAAACCGTGCATGCGCCGCCGTCGGTGCCCGTGCCCGTGCCCGCGCCGGACAGCGAGGCCGAGGCGCAGGTCGCAGCCCCGGCTGAAACTCTGAGCACGCCGGCCGGCGTCACGATGGAAGCATCGACAGCGCTGGTGGCCGAAGTGCCCGAGGCCCCAGCGCCGGTCACGGCAGCGTTGCCGGCAGAGGACATCCTGCTGGAGCCGCCGCCGCACGCACCGGCAACCGAACCCCCGGTGCTGGACCAGGCCCTGCCGGATGACGCGGTGCTGGAGCTGCCGCCGCTGCCCGCCCACGCGCCGGCCACCTCGGTCGCCCCGCCCACCGCAACGCCGCCGGTGCCCACCCCGGCGCCCGGCCCGCCGCCCGCCCGGCGGCGCCGCAGCCGCGAGCCCGACCCTTCAACACCGCCGCCACGGGCGCTGCTGGTGGACGACAGCGAGATCGCGCTGCGCTTCCTGGAAACCAAGCTGCGACGCTACGGCTTCCAGACCGACCGTGCGCTGACCAGCGACCGCGCCATACAGATGCTGGGGCAGCGCGGCTACGACTTTGTCTTCCTGGACGTGGAGCTGGGCGCCGCCAGCGAACTGGACGGCCTGGCGCTGTGCCAGCACATACGCCGCCACCAGGCGGCCGATCAGTTGCTCACCTCGTCGGTGGTGATGGTGTCGGCGCACCACGCCGAGGCCGACCGCGTGCGCGGCACGCTGGCCGGCGCCGACGCCTACCTGGGCAAGCCGCTGTCCGACGACGAACTGGGCCGGCTGCTCACCCGCCACGGCCTGCGGCCCAGCCCCGCGGCACCCTGAGGCCCGCGGCGGCAGGCTTCAATGCCCGTCGGTGCGGGCAATGGCCAGCAGCCGCTCCACCTCCGGCCGGTGGTGGCGCAGGTTGTGGCGGTGCCAGCGGCGTATCAGCTCCATGGTCAGGGCCACCACCACGCCGAACACGGTGATGGCCACGAAGGCCGAGAGTCCGAACTTGGTCATGCCCACGTAGAACGCACCCAGCACCAGGATGCAGGCCTGTTCGTTGAAGTTCTGCACCGCGATGGAACGGCCGGCGCCCATCAGGTTGTGGCCGCGGTGTTGCAGCAGCGCGTTCATGGGCACCACCAGGAACCCGCCCAAGGCCCCCAGCACCGTGAGGAAGGGCGCGGCCACCCAGACATCGCTGATGAAGATCATGGTCACCACCAGGCCGCCCATCAGCACGCCCAGCGGGATGACGGCGGTGGCGCGGTCCAGCTTCATCATCGCGGCGGCCACCACGGCGCCGGCCGCGGTGCCCAGCGCCACCACGCCCACCAGGCCCGAGGCCTGCGTGGTGGTGTAGCCCAGCGCCGCGGCAGCCCAGGCCAGCACGATGTAGCGCAGGTTGCCGGCCACGCCCCACAGCAGCGTGGTGGTGGCCAGCGAGATCTGGCCCAGCTTGTCGCGCCACAGCCGGGCGTTGCACTCGCCGAACTCGCGCATCAGCTCGATCAGGTGCAGGTTCAGCGGCATCAGCGGCGCTTCGGTACGCGGAATCCACAGGTTGAACAGCGCCGCGGCCACGTAGATCAGCACGATGGCGGCGATGGCCGCCTCCGCCGGCTGCGAGAAATGCCAGCCCAGGCCGGGCAGCTCCAGCGACATCAGCAGCGGCGCCACCGCCGGCCCCACCAATTGCCCGCCCAGCAACACGCCCAGGATGATGGAGGCAATGGTCAGGCCTTCTATCCAGCCGTTGGCCTTGACCAGCTGCGAAGCCGGCAGCAGCTCGGTCAGGATGCCGTACTTGGCCGGCGAGTACGCCGCAGCACCCAGGCCCACGATGGCGTAGGCCAGCAGCGGGTGGCCGCCCCACAGCATCAGCAGGCAGCCCACCACCTTGATGGTGTTGCTGATGAACATCACCCGGCCCTTGGGGATGCAGTCGGCAAAGGCGCCCACAAAGGGCGCCAGCACCACGTAGAACAGCGCGAACATGGGCACCAGCGCGGCGCGCTGCCACTCCGGCGCGCCACTGGTGCGCAGCAGCTCGATGGCCGCCACAAACAGCGCGTTGTCTGCCAGCGAGCTGCAGAACTGCGCCGACATGATGGTCGTAAAGCCTTTTTTCATCGTGTCGTGCGCTGGCGCTGCGCCGTGTTGCCGGGGCTGCCGTCCGTGTCTCCGTGCGGTCGGTCTGTGCCCGGGCGCGCCGGGTTATAGCATGCGGGATTGACAGCCCTGCGCACCGTCAGTGTGCCGGAGTACGCACCCATGCCGCGCCCGATCCAAGCCCTGGTCCACCCTGCCGCGCTGGCCCACAACCTGGCGCGTGCACGCGCCGCGGCGCCGGGCGCGCGGGTGTGGGCGGTGGTCAAGGCCAACGCCTATGGCCACGGCATAGAGCGGGCTTTTGAGGGCCTGCGCGGCGCCGACGGCTTTGCGCTGCTGGACCTGGCCGAGGCCGAACGCCTGCGCGCGCTGGGCTGGCGCGGTCCGGTGCTGCTGCTGGAAGGCTGCTTCGAGCCGCGCGACCTGGAGCTGTGCTCGCGCCTGGACCTGTGGCACGCCGTGCACTGCGCAGAGCAGATCGACTGGCTGGCGGCCCACAAGACCGAGCAGCGCCACCGCGTGTTCCTCAAGCTCAACAGCGGCAAGACCCGCCTGGGCTTCGCGCCCACCGCCTTTCGCAGCGCCTACGCCCGGCTGGCGGCGCTGCCGCAGGTGGACGAGGTGTCGCTGATGACGCACTTCTCCGACGCCGATGGCACGCGCGGCATCGTGCACCAGCTGGCCGCCTTCGAGGCCGCCGCGGCCGACCTGCCCGGCGAGCGCAGCCTGGCCAACAGCGCCGCGCTGCTGCGTCACGGCCTGCTGCCCGAGGTGCGGCAGGACTGGGTGCGCGCCGGCATCCTGGTCTACGGCAGCGCGCCGGACTTTCCGGCGCACGACATACGCCACTGGGGCCTGCAGCCGGCGATGACGCTGCGCTCGCGGCTCATCGCCGTGCAGCAGCTGCAGCCCGGCGACACCGTGGGCTACGGCAGCAGCTACCGCGCCGAGCAGCCGCTGCGCGTGGGCATCGTGGCCTGCGGTTATGCCGACGGCTACCCGCGCCACGCCGGCAGCGACACGCCGGTGCTGGTGGACGGCGTGCGCACCGGCACCGTGGGCCGGGTGTCCATGGACATGCTGGCGGTGGACCTGACGCCCGTGCCCGGCGCCGGCCCGGGCAGCGAGGTCACGCTGTGGGGCCACGGGCCCGGCGGCAGCCTGCTGGCCATAGACGACGTGGCCCATGCCGCCGGCACCATAGGCTACGAGCTGATGTGCGCGGTCACGGCGCGCGTGCCCATGGCGGTGGCCGACGCCGCCTGAGCGGACAAGGCCGCGCCAGTTGCGGCCGCCCGCCGGCGCCGCGGTGTCGATTCACGCCGCGCAGCGCCGCTTCGTCGCACACCGGCTGCGCCAGCGGCGCCGGCGGCGCAGCATGCGCTGCATCCCCACCTTTCGCCGGAGCCCCAGATGAACCTTCGATGCCTGACCGCCGCCGCGGCCGCCGTGGCCGCCTTCACCACGGCCCCCGCCCTGGCCAGCGACTGCGCCACCGTGGAGGTGCACAACGTGCGCGCCCAGCAAGGCTCGCTGATGCTGGCCGCCTACAGCAGCGCCGAGAGCTTCGGCAAGAAGCCGCTGGCCGCCCTGCGGGTGGCGGCCGGCGAGACCACCATGCGTGTGCAGCTGTGTGGTCTGTCGGGCCAGGAAGTTGCGCTGACGCTGTTCCAGGACCTCAACGACGACGGCAAGATGGGTCGCAACGCCTTCGGCATGCCCACCGAACCCTGGGGCGCCAGCGGTTCGCCGGGCGCCATGGGGCCCAGCTGGGACAGCGCGCGCGTGCCCTTGAACGGCAGCGTCATCGTCGTGCAGATGTCGACCTGAACGGAGCCGCGCCATGACCCTGCAACGACGCCACCTGCTGCAAGCCCTGGCCGGCAGTGCCGCCGCGCTGGCCCTGCCCGGCGTGCAGGCGCGCCCGGCCAGCGCCGCCGCCTTCGACCGCGCCGTCGCCGGCGAGCCGCTGCTGCGCCCCTTCAAGGGCGTGGCCGACAGCACCGGCTTCGGCTTTGAAACCGACAGCCCGCTGCTGCGCGGCCGCTGGCCGGCCGAGCTGCGCGGGCGCTTCCACCGCAACGGCCCGGCCTTGTTCGAGCGCGGCGGCGAGCGCTACCACCACTGGTTCGACGGCGACGGCATGGTGCAGCAGTTCCGCATCGAAGCCGGGCGCGTGCAGCACCGCGGCCGCCTGGTGCAGACCCGCAAGCTCCAGGCCGAGCGGGCCGCCGGGCGCTTTGCGCTGCCGGCCTTCGGCACGTCCATAGAACGCCCGCTGCCCATCTCCGGCGCCGACAGCATCAACCCGGCCAACACCAGCGTGCTGGAACACGGCGGCCGGCTGCTGGCGCTGTGGGAGGGCGGTTCGGCCTACGCACTGGATGCCACCGACCTGGCCACACAGGGCCCGGTGAGCTGGCGCGACGACCTGCAAGGCCTGCCGTTTTCCGCCCACCCCAAGGTGGACGCACAAGGCCACCTGTGGAACATAGGCACCATGGGCCCGCACCTGGTGGTGTGGCACATAGGCCCCGACGGCCGCCTGGTGCGTGCCCAACTGGGCGCCCACCCCTACCCCTTCGGCATGGTGCACGACTTCGCCATCACCGAACACTGGCTGGTGGTGCCGCTGCCGCCGGTGCGCCTGTTGTTCGACCAACAGCACGCAGGCCCGCGCCCCTTCCCCATGGACCCCGGCCAGCCGCTGCGCGTGCTGCTGGCGCGCAAGGACGACCTGGCACAACAACGTGTGCTGGAGCTGCCGCCGCAGATGATGTTCCATGTGGGCAATGCGCATGAAGAGCGCGACGGCAGCGTGGTGCTCAGCTACGTGGCCGCGCCCGACACCGCCTTCCTGGAGCACAGCGCGGTGGCGGTGATGCGCGGCCAGCGCGAGCAGCCCGCGCCGGCGCCCACCTGCACCTGCATCGCGCGCCTGGACCCGGTCCGCGGCCGCGCCCGCGTGGACACGCTGGAAGGCGAGGTGGAGTTCCCGCGCATGCACCCGGCGCTGGTGGGGCAGGCCTCGCGCTGGCTGGTCAGCGCCGCCGCCTGGCGCCACGGCACGCCCGACGAGCCGCCGCTGCTGCACGGCGTGCGCCTGCTGGACACCCACACCGGCCGCAGCGAGCGTTTCGACTACGGCCCGCAGGCCGTGGCCGAGGAGCACATCGTGGTGCCCAAGCCCGGTCGCCGCGGCGAGCGCGACGCCTGGCTGCTGGGCACCGTGTACGACGCGCGCCGCGACGCCACCGTGCTGAACCTGCTGGACATGGCCCGCTTGGCCGACGGGCCGGTGGCGCAGGCGGTGCTGCCCTACCGGCTGCCGCTGGGCTTTCACGGCAACTTCCAGGCGGTCTGATACAACGGTGCCCGGGGCTGCCGTGAACGGCGGCCCGCCAACCGTCTGCACGGAGGTTTTCATGGGCATCATCGGGACCATCATCATCGGCTTGATCGTGGGTGCGATCGCGCGCTTCCTGGTGCCCGGTGAACAACGCCTGGGCTGGATACTCACCTGCCTGCTGGGCATCGCCGGTGCGTTCATCGCCGGCTTCGTGGGCCAGGCCATGGGCTGGTACGCGGTGGGCGAGCCGGCGGGCTTCATCGCCTCGGTGGTCGGCGCCTTCGTGCTGCTTTTCGTGATCGAGAAGCTGAAGGGTTCCAAGTCGCGCTGACGGGGCAGCGCCGGACGCCTGGGCCGTGTCGCGACAAGACCCGCACCTGGCCGTCGACGCATCACAGGTGACGTTCACCGCCATCCGCGCCCAGGGCGCCGGCGGGCAGAACGTCAACAAGGTGTCCAACGCCGCGCAGCTGCGCTTCGACATCGAGGGCTCGGCCTTGCCGGCCGGCGTGAAACAACGCCTGCGCGCCCTGCCCGACCGCCGCATAGGCGCCGACGGCGTGGTCATCATCAAGGCGCAAACCCACCGCAGCCTGCCGCGCAACCAGGCCGACGCCCTGGCGCGCCTGCAGGCCCTGGTAGACGAGGCCGCCGCGCCGGCGCCCATGCGCATCGCCACCCAGCCCACCAAGGCCTCGCGGCGCCGACGCCTGGACGACAAGGCGCGGCAAGGCCAGCTCAAGGCGGCCCGGCAGCGCGTGCACGGGTAGGCGCGCCGATCACAATCTGCCGATGGCCACCTCCAAGACAGCGCCCAAGACGCTTTTCACCTGCAGCGAATGCGGCGGCAGCAGCCCCAAGTGGCTGGGCCAGTGCCCGCACTGCAAGGCCTGGAACACGCTGGAAGAGACCGTGGCCGAGCCGGCCGCCGGCAAGGCCCACCGCTTCCAGGCCCTGGCCGGCGGCGCGCAGCCGGTGGCCACGCTGTCGGAGGTGGAAGCCGCCGAGGTGGCGCGCACCCCCACCGGCCAGGAAGAACTGGACCGTGTGCTGGGCGGCGGCATCGTCGAAGGCGCGGTGGTGCTGATAGGCGGCGACCCGGGCATAGGCAAGAGCACGCTGCTGCTGCAGGCGCTGGACGCGCTGTCCACGCAGATGAAGGTGCTGTATGTCACCGGCGAGGAAAGCACCGCGCAGGTGGCGCTGCGCGCGCGCCGCCTGGGCCTGGGCGGGCGCGGCGTGCGTGTGGCAGCGGAGATCCACCTGGAGAAGATCCTGGCCACGGTGCAGGCCGAGGCGCCGGCCTTCTGCGTCATCGACTCCATACAGACGCTGTGGTCGGACCAGCTCAGCTCGGCACCCGGCTCGGTGGCGCAGGTGCGCGAATGTGCGGCGCAGCTCACGCGCGTGGCCAAGGCGCGCGGCATGGCCACCGTACTGGTGGGCCACGTCACCAAGGAAGGCGCACTGGCCGGGCCGCGGGTGCTGGAGCACATCGTGGACACCGTGCTGTACTTCGAGGGCGACACGCACAGCAGCTTCCGCCTGGTGCGTGCCATCAAGAACCGCTTCGGTGCCGTCAACGAAATCGGCGTGTTCGCGATGACCGAGCGCGGGCTCAAGGGCGTGAGCAACCCCAGCGCCATCTTCCTGTCCACGCACGGCGAGCCGGTGCCGGGCAGCTGCGTGCTGGTGACGCTGGAAGGCACGCGCCCGCTGCTGGTGGAGGTGCAGGCCCTGGTGGACAGCGGCGGCGCCAGCCCGCGCCGCCTGAGCGTGGGCCTGGACCGCGACCGCCTGGCCATGCTGCTGGCCGTGCTGCACCGCCACGCCGGCGTGAGCTGCATGGACCAGGACGTGTTCGTCAATGCCGTGGGCGGCGTGCGCATCGGCGAGCCGGCGGCCGACCTGGCGGTGCTGCTGGCCATACAAGGCAGCCTGCGCGCTCGCGCGCTGCCGCGCGGCTTCATCGCCTTCGGCGAGGTGGGCCTGGCCGGCGAGGTGCGCCCGGCCCCGCGCGGGCAGGAGCGCCTGAAGGAAGCCGCCAAGCTGGGCTTCAGCGTGGCCGTGGTGCCCAAGGCCAACGCGCCCAAAAGGCCCATCGAGGGCCTCACGGTGCACGCGGTGGAGCGCATCGAAGAGGCCATAGAAGTCGTGCGCGGCCTGGTGTAGAAACCTCGCATGCAGAACCGGGCAACACGATGATTCCGCTGCACGACCTGGACCATCTGGTGCTGCGCGTGCGCAGCCTGGAGCCCATGCTGCGCTTCTACGGCGAGGTGCTGGGCTGCCGCGTGCTGCGCCGGCGCGACGACATCGGCCTGGTGCAATTGCGCGCCGGCCGCGCCATGCTGGACCTGGTGCCGGTGGACGGCCAGCTGGGCCGCCTGGGCGGTGCCGCGCCCGGCGACCAAGGCCACAACGTGGACCACTTCTGCTTTCGCGTCGAGCCGTTTGACGAGGCGGCGATACGCGAACACCTCGCAGCGCACGGTGTGCAGGCCGGGCCTACCGAGCAGCGGTTTGGCGCCGAGGGCGAAGGGCCGTCCATCTACATCACCGACCCGGAAGGCAATGTGGTGGAACTCAAGGGGCCCGCCACTGCAGCCTGCTGACCGCGAGGCGGCACCGGCAAGGGGCTAGCCCACCCCAAGGGCCGGCGCGCACCCCACCCCCCGTGCCTTCGGCCTTGTACCTCGCCGCAGCGCCACTGACCAGCCCCAGAGCAAGGCGGCACCCCTGGCTTGATTCACCTCGAACCGGCGCGAGAATCGGCCGTTACAACACCATCGAGGAGTGGGTTCCATGAAAGCTTACTTTGCAGAGTGCATAGGCACCTTCTGGCTGGTCATAGGCGGCTGCGGCAGCGCGGTGCTGGCGGCGGCGTTCCCGGAGCTGGGCATAGGCCTGCACGGCGTGTCGCTGGCCTTCGGCCTGACGGTGCTGACCATGGCGTTTGCCATCGGCCACATCTCGGGCTGCCACCTGAACCCGGCTGTGTCGGTGGGGCTGTGGCTGGGCGGGCGCTTCCCCGCGGCCAAGCTGCCGCCTTACATCGTGGCCCAGGTGCTGGGTGCCATCGCCGCCGGCGCGGTGCTGTACTTCATCGCCTCCGGCGCGCCGGGCTTTGATGTCTCCAACGGTTTTGCCTCCAACGGCTACGGCGAACACTCGCCGGGTGGCTACTCGCTGGGTGCCGCGCTGGTGACCGAGGTGGTGATGACGGCCTTCTTCCTGGTCATCATCCTGGGCGCCACCGACAAGCGCGCCCCGGCCGGCTTTGCGCCCATCGCCATAGGCCTGGCGCTGACGCTGATCCACCTGATCAGCATCCCGGTCACCAACACCTCGGTGAACCCGGCCCGCAGCACCGGCGTGGCGCTGTTCGTGGGCGACTGGGCGGTGTCGCAGCTGTGGCTGTTCTGGCTGGCTCCCATCGTCGGTGCCGCGCTCGGGGCGGTCATGTACAAGGTGATAGGGCGCGAGAACGATTGAGCGTTCGCGCCACGCGCCAACGCCGGCGCCGGCGCCGGCCTGCCTCGCACGCGTGACGGCGCGGTAGCGTGACAAGATGTAAGCTATCGCCCAGCTCCATCACCCGGGCCGGCCTTGACTGCCGGCCCGGCCTTTTGCCAAGCGGCCATGTCCTGGGTAGACAAGGAACTGAAGCGGCGCGCGTCACAAACCGCGCGCGAAACGGCGGCCAGCAGCCTGGCGGCGGCGCACGAAGCCACGCGGCCGCCGCTGGGCGACGTGCAGGCGCTGTGGGCCCGGCTGTGTGAGGCCAACGAAGCCCTGCCCTCGGCGCTGCGCCTGCGCCAGGGCAACTACCACCCGGGCAACGGCCTGACGCTGTCGCCGCCGCTGGACGCCTGGCTGATCGCCGAAAACGGCGCCGGCCTGGGCTGCAACGGCCAGGGCATACGCTATGTGTGGCCCAAGGTGAACCAGAACCGCAGCAACAACCTGTGGATACGCGGCGAGGCCGGCGGCTACCTGGTGGAGCGCCGCGTGCGGCCCAGCCTGTTGCGCACCAGCGGCATGCAGCAGCGGACATTCGACGAGTCGCGCCTGGCCCACCTGCTGCAATGCCTGGTCACCGGCCGGCGGGTGACGCTGCGCTCCATCGCGCGGCGCCGGCTGCTGGTGTTCTGAGCCGCCGCCCAGCCGCGCGCTGCCTCTTGCAGCGGGCGGCGCGACCCCCATCTGCAGAGCTGTTTCTCACCGCCCCTGGAGCTGCCCCATGCTCAAGCGCCTGTCCATGCTGTGGGCCCTGGTGCGCGGCGACGCCCGCCTGCTGTGGCGGGCGCTGCGCCACCCGGGCGCGCCGGGCTGGTTGAAGCCGGCCGTGGCCTTGCTGGCGCTGTACCTGGTGTGGCCGGCCGACCTGGTGCCCGATGTGATCCCGGTGCTGGGCCTGGCCGACGACCTGGTGCTGATCCCGCTGGCCGTGCGCTTCCTGCTCAACCGCCTGCCCCCGACGCTGCGCGCCGAGATCGGCGGCCCGCCTGCGGCCTGAGGCAGCGGCGGCTCAGCGCTGCGCCGGGCCGGGATCGCCCGCCCGCCGCTCGCGCCAGGCCTCGCGCAGCCCGTAGGCCACACGCCGCAGCTCCTTGCCGGCGCGGTACAGGTAGGCGGGCAGCCGCCTGGTCCAGTGGAACTTGCGCGCCACGCCCGGCGGGGCGGTGATGGTGGAGGCGATGTCTTCGTCGTGCCCGCAGGGCGTGGGCGTGACCAGCCGGAACTTCAGGCCGAAGCGCCAGCCCTGGTCGAACACGTGGTCGTAGGGCAGTTGCATGGGCAGCAGCCCGCCGGGTTCACGCAGCCAGGCCTGGGCCGCGCGGCGGTTCATCAGGTAGGCGCTGGAGCCGGTGCACTTGGACAGCATCACCGCCAGCTGGTGGCCCGGCGCCACCTGCAGGTAGGGCAGCGGCGTGCCGGAATGCACTGCCGAGAGCTTGACCGCGTCCCAGCGCGTGGGGTGCTGCACCAGGCCCTGCAGCACCGCGGGCAGGCTGTCGCGCAGCAGCACATCGTCCTCCAGCACCAGCGCGAAAGCCGCGTCGCTGGCCAGGAAGGCGCGCATCACCTCCACGTGCGACAGGTAACATCCCAGCTCGCCGAGCACCGGGCTCATGCCATGACGGCGGCGGTAGCCGGGCTCGTCCAGCGCGGCTTGCTGCTGCGGCGTCAGGGCACGGGCGTCCACCGCGGGCAGCCGCGTGAAGGGCAGGCCCAGGTGCTCCAGTTGCGCGCGTATGCGCGCCAGGCGCTCCGGCGCCCGGTCCAGGTTGATCACCCATGTACTCAAACCACGCATCCTCTTCATTGTCGGGCAGCCGGCCGCTGCAGTCGGCACCCGCCGTCGGGAAGCCGCGATGAGCCCGCTGATCGGGTGGTCGCTGACCTTGCTGGCGCTGGTGGCCGGCTGGGTGGGCTACGGCTGGCGCGGCCTGGTGCTGGCGCTCACGGTCATCGTGTTCTGGCTGCTGCTGCAGTTCAGCCGCTCGGTGCGCACGCTGCAGCGGGCGTCGAGCCGGCCGGTGGGCAGCGTGGCCAGCGCGGTGATGCTGCATGCGCGGCTGCACCCCGGCATGCGCCTGCCGCAGGTGCTGGGGCTGACCAGCAGCCTGGGTCGCAAGACGGCCGACGAGCCCGAGACCTGGGCCTGGGCCGACGAGGCCGGCAACGAGGTGCAGGTGCAGCTGCAAGGCGGCGTCGTCAGCAGCTGGACGCTGACGCGCGCCAATGAAGACACGGCCGCAGCGCCGCCCGCGCCCTAGAATGAAGCGCTGATTGACCCCGAATGCCGGCGCCACGGGGGTGCCGGCGAGCCTGGAGCTTGGCCCATGTCGATGTCCGACCGCGACGGCAAGATCTGGATGGACGGCGCGCTGGTGGACTGGCGCGACGCGAAGATCCACGTGCTGACCCATACCCTGCACTACGGCTGCGGCGCCTTCGAAGGTGTGCGCGCCTACAACACCGCGCAGGGCCCGGCGATCTTCCGCCTGCGTGAACACACCGAGCGGCTGTTCAACAGCGCCAAGATCCTGCGCATGCAGATCCCCTTCACGCTGCAGCAGGTGATGGACGCGCAGTGCGAGGTGGTGCGCGTCAACCAGCTGGAGAGCTGCTACCTGCGCCCGCTGGTGTGGATAGGCGACAAGAAGCTGGGCGTGAGCCCCAAGGGCAACACCATCCACCTGATGGTGGCGGCCTGGCCCTGGGGCGCCTACCTGGGCGAAGAAGGCCTCAAGCGCGGCATACGCGTGAAGACCAGCAGCTACACGCGCCACCACGTCAACATCACCATGACGCAGGCCAAGGCGGTGAGCAACTACACCAACAGCATCCTGGCCAACATGGAGGCCACCGAAGAGGGCTACGACGAGGCCATGCTGCTGGACCCGTCGGGCTTCGTCAGCGAAGGCGCGGGCGAGAACCTGTTCGTCATCAAGAACGGCGTGGTCTACACGCCCGACCTCTCGGCCGGTGCGCTCAACGGCATCACGCGCAACACCATCTTCCACATCTGCCAGGACATGGGCCTGAAGCTGGTGGAAAAGCGCATCACGCGCGACGAGGTCTACATCTGCGACGAGGCCTTCTTCACCGGCACCGCCGCCGAGGTGACGCCGATACGCGAGTTCGACCGCATCGCACTGGGCAGTGGCTCGCGCGGGCCGCTGACCGAGAAGATACAAGCCGCCTTCTTCGACATCGTGAACGGCCGCAACCCCAAGTACGCCGAGTGGCTGAGCCCGGTGGCCTGAGGCAGCCAGGACCACCATGAGCACACCCGCCCCCGCCGCCGTGGAACTGGCCGCCGCCGACCTGGCGGGGCCGGGCGTCACCTTCTGCCCCAACCCGCGCATGCCCTTGTGGAACCACCACCCCAAGGTGTTCATAGACGTGCACAGCACCGGCGAAGGCCGCTGCCCCTACTGCGGCACCGTCTACCGGCTCAAGGCCGGCGAGCAGGTGGGTGCGGCGCACTGACCCTGCAGCCGGCGGCCCCGGCACGTTGCTGGACGAACACTCGGCGCTGGCGCGCGCCGCCAGCGACGCCGCCCGGCGGCTGGAACGTGTCGCGCGCCAGGTCAGCGGCATGTTGTTCCAGTTCGAGATGCCGCCTGGGCGGCTGGGGCGGCTGACCTACGTCAGCGAACGCGGCCCGCACCTGTTCGGGCTGTCCATGGAAGCGGCTTTGGCCAACGCCGAGGCCTTGTGGGACCGCGTCGAGGTGGCCGACCGCCGCGTGATGGTGCGGGCGCTGAAGGCCTCGGCCGCCGAGCTGACCGAGTGGCGCAGCGAGTTCCGCGTGCACCGCGGTGACGGCCAGCAGCGCTGGATGCTGGCCACCGCCATGCCTGAGCGCCTGGCCGACGGCCGCCTGGTCTGGTACGGCTACATGGAAGACGTGACCGAGCGGCGCGAGCTGGAACAGGCGCGCCACGCCGCCGCGGTGGCCGAGGCCGCCAACCGCGCCAAGACCGAGTTCCTCTCGCGCATGAGCCACGAGCTGCGCACGCCGCTGAACGCGGTGCTGGGCTTTGCCCAGTTGATGGAAATCGACCGCGCCGAGCCGCCGGGCGAAGGCCAGCAGCGCCGGTTGCAGATGATCCGCGAGGCCGGCGAACACCTGCTGCACATGATCGGCGACCTGCTGGACCTGACCCGCATCGAATCCGGCGGCATGACGCTGCAGCTGGAGGCTGTGCCGCTGCACCCCCTGGCCCTGCAGTCGCTGGAGATGGTGCGCGGCATCGCCGAAGAAGCGGGCGTGACGCTGCAGCTGAGCGGCGGCGGCGACGGCGCCCGCCCGCAGGCCCTGGCCGACCGCACCCGGCTGACCCAGGTGCTGCTGAACCTGCTGACCAACGCCATCAAGTACAACCGCCCGGGTGGGCACGTCGAGCTGCGGCTGCACGCCGGCGACGGGCAGGAGGCCGGCTTCAGCGTGGCCGACACCGGCCTGGGCATCGAAGAGCACGAACTGGCCCGGGTGTTCGAGCCCTTCCAGCGCGGCCGGCAGGCGCACGGTGCCATCGAAGGCACGGGCATAGGCCTGTCAGTGACGCAGGCCCTGGTGCAGGTGATGGGGGGCCGCATCATGGCCCAAAGCCGCCTGGGCGAAGGCTCGGTGTTCCAGGTGACGCTGCCCGCTGCCGGGCTGCCGCCGGGCCGCGGCGAAGGCTGAGCCGGCGCAGGCCGGCTGTTCAGACGTTCAGCCGCTCACACCGGCCACAACGCAAACGCCACGCCCAGCACCACCACCGCCAGCGGCAGCACACGCCACCACACCCCGGGCAGGCGCAGCGGCGGCGGGGCCGCGGGGTCGTCGCGCTGCAAGTCCTCGGCAAAGGCTTCGCTGCGCCAGTGGGGGGCGTCGGTGCTGGGGGCGTTCATAGTGTCTCCTGGGCCGGCGGGGCGGCACACAAGGGGCAACAGGCAAGGGGGCAGGCCGGGTGGCAGGACAACGGAGGGGGCTTGGCAAGTCTGTGGGGTTCTTCGACCGGCGTGTTCCCCAGGCGGAGGGACGCAGATGCAAACGGTCGTAACGCGCCCCGCCCGGCCGTGAACTAAGCCCGGGTGCCGGCAGGCGGCGCAACAGTGCACCGCGGCCTAGAATCCGCTTCCTGCCTCCGAGGAGCGTTGCGACGGGCCCCGCCCGCCAGGCTCGGAGGCCCGCCGGCCGGCCTGCACGCCCGCCGGCGGCAGGCAACGGCGCTCGCTCCCCCCACCCGGAGCGATGCATGACCCCGCCGCCCGCCGCTGCTGCCGCCTCGTCTGAAACCCGGCCCGCCCCGCCACCCATGCGCCTGTCCGGCCTGGAACCGGTGCACATCGGCCCGGACACGCTGTTCGTCAACATCGGCGAGCGCACCAATGTCACCGGCTCCAAGGCCTTCGCCCGCATGATCCTGGAGGGCCGCTTCGAGGACGCGCTGGCCGTGGCCCGCCAGCAGGTGGAAAACGGCGCCCAGGTCATAGACGTGAACATGGACGAGGCCATGCTGGACTCGGCCGCGGCCATGGAGCGTTTCCTGAAGCTCATCGCCAGCGAACCCGAGATCGCGCGTGTGCCGATCATGATCGACAGTTCCAAGTGGAGCGTCATCGAGACCGGCCTGAAGTGCATCCAGGGCAAAGGCATCGTCAACTCCATCTCGCTGAAGGAAGGGGCCGACGAGTTCAAGCGCCAGGCGAAACTGGTGCGCCGCTACGGCGCCGCTGCCGTGGTGATGGCCTTCGACGAGACCGGCCAGGCTGACACCTTCGAGCGCAAGACGCAGATCTGCGAGCGCGCCTACCGCGTGCTGGTGGACGAGGTAGGCTTCCCGCCGGAAGACATCATCTTCGACCCCAACATCTTTGCCATCGCCACCGGCATCGAGGAGCACAACAACTACGCGGTGGACTTCATAGAGGCCACGCGCTGGATCAAGCAGCACCTGCCCGGCGCCAAGGTCAGCGGCGGCGTCAGCAACGTGAGCTTCAGCTTCCGCGGCAACGACCCGGTGCGCGAGGCCATACACACCGTGTTCCTGTACCACGCCATACAGGCCGGCCTGGACATGGGCATCGTCAACGCCGGCATGGTGGGCGTGTACGACGACCTGGAGCCGCAGCTGCGCGAGCGCGTGGAAGACGTGGTGCTGAACCGCCGCCCCGACGCCGGCGAGCGCCTGGTGGAGGTGGCCGAAAACGCCAAGGGCCTGGCGCGCGACGAGAGCGCCCGCCTGGCCTGGCGCGCCGGCGACGTGAACGAACGCCTGAGCCACGCGCTGGTACACGGCATCACCGAGTTCATCACCGCCGACACCGAGGAAGCCTGGCAAGCCATCAGCGCCGGCGGCGGCCGGCCGCTGCACGTGATCGAAGGCCCGCTGATGGCCGGCATGAACATCGTGGGCGATCTGTTCGGCGCCGGCAAAATGTTCCTGCCCCAAGTGGTGAAGAGCGCGCGCGTGATGAAGCAGGCGGTGGCCCACCTCCTGCCCTACATAGAAACCGAGAAGAAGGCCCTGGCCGACGCCGGCGGCGACGTGCGCAGCAAGGGCAAGATCGTCATCGCCACGGTGAAAGGCGATGTGCACGACATAGGCAAGAACATCGTCACCGTCGTGCTCCAGTGCAACAACTTCGAGGTCGTCAACATGGGCGTGATGGTCCCGTGCCAGGACATCCTCGCCAAGGCCAAGGTGGAAGGCGCCGACCTCATAGGGCTGAGCGGCCTGATCACGCCCAGCCTGGAAGAGATGCAGCACGTGGCCGCCGAGATGCAGCGCGACGACTACTTCCGGCTCAAGAAGATTCCGCTGCTGATAGGCGGCGCCACCACCAGCCGCGTGCACACCGCGGTGAAGATTGCGCCGCACTACGAAGGCCCGGTGGTCTACGTGCCCGACGCCAGCCGCAGCGTGAGCGTGTGCAGCGAGCTGATCTCCGACGAACGTGCGGCCAAGTTCATCGCCGACCTGCGCACCGACTACGAACAGGTGCGCCAGCTGCACGCCAACAAGAAGCAGACACCGCTGGTCACGCTGGCCGCGGCGCGCGCCAACAAACACGCCACCGACTGGGCGGCCTACACGCCGCCCAAGCCCCGCTTCGTGGGCCGGCGCGTGTTCAAGAACTACGACCTGGCCGAGCTGGCGCAGTGCATAGACTGGGGCCCGTTCTTCCAGACCTGGGACCTGGCCGGCAGGTTTCCGAACATCCTGCGCGACGAGATCGTGGGCCACGAGGCGCAGCGGGTGTTCAGCGACGGCAAGCGCCTGCTGCAGCGCGCCATCGAAGGCCGCTGGACGCGCGCCAGCGGCGTGGTCGCGCTGCTGCCGGCCAACACGGTGGACGACGACACCATAGAGCTCTACGCCGACGAGTCCCGCAGCCGGCCGCTGCTGCGCTGGACCCCCTTGCGCCTGCAGACCGAACGGCCGGTGGTGGACGGGGTGAAGCGCCCCAACCGCAGCCTGGCCGACTTTGTCGCCCCCAAGGGCGTGGCCGCCGACTACGTGGGCCTGTTCGCCGTGACCGCCGGCCTGGGCGTGGAGAAGAAGGAAAAGCAGTTCGTAGCCGACAACGACGACTACAGCGCCATCATGCTCAAGGCCCTGGCCGACCGCCTGGCCGAAGCCTTCGCCGAACGCCTGCACCAGCGTGTGCGCAGCGAGCTGTGGGGCTACGCGCCCGACGAGGCGCTGAGCAACGAAGAGCTGATCGCCGAGAAGTACCGCGGCATAC
>JBBCJV010000006.1:0-214688 GCA_037190565.1 Burkholderiaceae bacterium | reverse complement strand
ACGGCAAGCACTACGCCAAGGAAATCGAGCGGGACGACTGATCGCGCCAGTTCAGCCGCCGCCCGCGACACGCAACAGCTTGCCGCTGGCGCCATCGGTCAGCAGGTACAGGCGGCCGTCCGGCCCCTGCCGCACGTCGCGGATGCGCTGGTTCAGGCTGGCCAGCAGGCGCTCGCGCCCCAGCTCCCGCGTACCGTCCAGGTGCAGGCGCCACAGGGCCTGCCCCGCCAGGGCGCCCACGAACAGGCTGCCCGTCCAGTTGGCCGGCGTGCTGCCCGTGAAGAACGCCATGCCGCTGGGCGCGATGGACGACTTCTGGCCACCGGTCCAGGGCGATCCATCGATCGTCTCCCAATGCGCCACGGGCTGCTCCATGCCGGCCTTTGCCGTGCCCTCGCCCACCTGCGTCGTGCTGCCGTACTCCTGGCCGTGGCTGATGACGGGCCAGCCGTAGTTGCGGCCCGCGCGCGTGAGGTTGACCTCGTCGCCGCCCTGCGGCCCATGCTCGCTGGTCCAGAGATCGCCCGTATCCGGGTGCAGCGCGGCGCCCTGGGGATTGCGATGGCCATAGCTCCAGATGCCGGGCTGCGCGCCGGCCAGCACCGGAGTGCCCGGCGCCGCGGCGCCCGACGTGGTGATGCGGACCACTTTGCCGTTGCCCCGCGAGAGATCCTGCGCGTAGCCGCGCTGCTCGTTGCTCTGCCGGTCACCCAGGGTGACGAAGAGGTGCCCGTCCCGGTCGAACACCAGGCGGGAGCCGAAGTGGCCGCTGCTCGCCACCTTGGGCAACTGGCGGTAGATCACCTGCACATTCACCAGCGCCAGCGCGGTGGTGTCGAGCTCCGCGCGCGCCACGGCCGTGCCGTTGAAGGAGGCGTTGCCGCTGTCGGCCTCGGAGAAGCTGAAGTAGATGCGCCGGTTGGCCGAAAAGCCGGGATCGAGTACCACATCCAGCAGGCCGCCCTGCCCCGACGAGGCCACGGGCGGCACGCCCGCGATGGGATCGAACGACGAGCCGTTCGCCGCATAGAGGCGCAGGCTGCCCAGGCGCCCCGTCACCAGCATGCGGCCATCGGGCAGGAACGCCAGGCTCCAGGGGTGCGGCAGGTTGGTGGCCAGTTCGGTCACCGTCACGGGCCCGGTGGTGGGCACGAAGCCCGTGTCGGGCGGCGGCGTGCCGCCGCCACCGTTGTCGCCCCGCTCGCCACCCCCACCGCAGGCGGTGAGCAAGCCGAACGTCAGGCCCGCGCCGGCCAGGGTGAGAGAGATGCCACGCATGCAACCATGCTAGGCCCGCGATGCATGCCGTGTGCAAGCATTTGTTCGCTCGCGCAACACCACGCGCTTCAGGCCAGGTGGGCGCGCATCTGCGCCGGCAGGGCGGTCGACTTCTGCTTCGGGAAATCCACCCACACCGTGGTCGCGCCGCCCGCCGCGTACACCGTGTCCGGATCGTCGGCGCGCGCGAGGGTGCACCAGCTCTCGAAGCTGCTGCGCCCGACGTCGCTCACGTACATGGTCGCGATCACGTCGCCCGGGTACTCGAGCTGCTTGTGAAAGGTGCAGAAGGCGTTCACGATCACCGGCCCCTCGCTCTTGGGATCGGGTTCGCAGCCGATGGAGCGCATCCAGTCGATGCGCACCGTCTCGAGGTAGCGGAAATAGGTGGTGTTGTTCACATGGCCCATCGCGTCCATGTCGCCCCAGCGGATGGGGATGGTCATGCGAAAGACCAGCTTTTTCTTCTCGGGGAGTTCGAATTTCATCGGTGGGCCTTGATGGATGCGAGGATGCCCAGGATGAACAGCACGCAGGCCGCCCATTGCAGGGCGGCCGGCCAGGCGCCGTCCCAGGCGAAGGAATAGATGAGGCCGAAGACGGTCTCGCTCACGATGAGCTGCCCCGCCAGGCTGGCGCTCAGGCGGCGGCTGGCCATGTTCCAGAGCACGGCGGCCACCCAGGCCGAGCCGATGCCCGTGACGGCGCACACCAGCACGAAAGTCCAGAAGCCTGGCCGAGCAACCATGGTGCCCCAGTCCGCACCCCAGAGCCACCACAGCAGCAAGGCGCCCAGCCCCGCAGCAACGCCAAGCCAGTTGGCCCACACGGTGGAGTTCACCTCCGGATGCCGCCGCAGCCAGCGCGCGTTGAGCAGGCCGAACGCGGTCCAGCTCGCCATCGCCGCCACCGCGTACAGCACGCCCCGCCAGACCGCATCGCCGCCCGTGGCGGCCCCCTGCGCCTGCAGGGTGGCCCTCATCATCAGGACCATGCCCACCGCGGTGAGCGCGAGGCCCGGCAGCAGGGTCCTCCAGCGCAGGCCCCGCGGCTTGCCCAGCAGCATGATCCACAAGGGAATGGTGCCGATGATCAGCACCGGCAGGGCCGCGCCCGCGTCGTGGATCGCCAGCGCCAGCAGCAGGTAATAGCCGGTGTAGCCCAGCAGGCTCAGCCCCAGCGCCGCACCCGCCTGGCGCCAGGTGGGCCGCGCGGGCGCGACGCCGCCCAGCGCACCCCGCAGGCGCGCCACCGCCAGCAGCAACAGCGAGAACAGCCCGCAGGCCGCGAAGCGGCCCACCGTGTAGTCGAGCGACGAAAAACCCTCCACCAGCAAGGGCGCGATGAAGGCCATGCCCCAGAACGCCCCCGCGCCCAGGCCCGCCAGCACGCCGATGGCCATGCCCGGCGGCCAGCCCGACAAGTTTCCGATGAGCGCGGTGTTCATCCTGCTGGCTCCGTCACGCAAGCGCAGACCGTGCCGCGCGCGAAGCAGCCCCACCCAGAGACACCGAGGATCCGGCTCCGCCGGTCCCAGGTGTCGCCCCCCTTCCAGGGGGGTGGCGCCGAAGGCGACGCGGGGGGTAGCTCATTCAAACACCGAAGCCGTCGTCGGCCGCGATGACGGCGCCGTTGATGAAATGGCTCTCGCTCGCGCACAGCATCACCAGCAGGGCATCGAGGTCGGCCGGCTGCCCCACCCGCTTGCGGGGCAGCATGCCGATGAGCTTGCGGCCCTGCTCGGTCTGCCAGTGTTCGTGGTTGATCTCGGTATCGATGTAGCCGGGGCAGATGGCGTTGACGTTGATGCCGAAGCGGCCCCACTCCGCCGCCATGGCCTTGGTCATCTGCACCACGGCCGCCTTGCTCATGCAGTACACGCCGATCTTGGGAAGCACCTTGAGCCCCGCCATGGACGCGATGTTGACGATGCGTCCCCCCACGTAGGTGCCCGGCGCGGCGCCCTGCGCGCGCGCCAGCATGCGCCGGCCGACCTCCTGCGCGACGAAGAAGGCGCCCTTGGCGTTGGTGTCGAAGACGTAGTCGTAGTCCTCCTCGGTCACATCCTGCAGGCGCTGCGTGGTGCTCACGCCCGAGTTGTTGACCAGGATGTCGATCGCGCCCACCTGGGTCTCGGCATGCGCCACCGCGGCCTTGATGGACGCATGATCGGTCACGTCCATGGCCACCACATGGGCATCGCCGCCGGCGGCTTCGATGTGGGCGCGCAGCGCCATCAGCCGATCGGTGCGGCGGCTCGCGAGCACGACGGCCGCGCCCGCGCGGGCCAGCGTCTTGGCGAACTGCTCGCCCAGGCCGCCTGAAGCGCCGGTGATCAGGGCCACGCGACCCGACAGGTCCAGGCTGTATGCCATGAAAGAGCCTCCTGTATAAGTGAACGGTTCTGCGCGCACCGATGGCGCCGCGACGGCCCCAGGGGCCGGATCACCGGATTGTGCGTCACGGGCCACTAAAATCCGTCACGACCACGACACCGGCATGCCCTCGCGCAGCGCCCCCATGAAAATCCCGGGCAACGGGCCCGACAGAGCGAGATCGACACATGACCCCCGAAGAAATCCTCAGCACCTACGGCCCGCGCGAAGCCATGGAATACGACGTGGTGATCGTCGGTGGCGGCCCCGCGGGCCTGGCCACGGCCATCCGCCTCAAGCAACTGGCCGCCGAGAAAGGCGCCGAGATCAGCGTGTGCGTGCTGGAAAAAGGCTCCGAGCCGGGCGCCCACATCCTGAGCGGCGCGGTGATGGACCCCAGGGCTCTGACCGAACTGCTTCCGAAATGGAAAGAGGACGGCGCGCCGCTGAACCAGCCCGTGACCGACGACAAGCTGCTGTGGCTCACCGAGAAGGGCGCGTTCGATACGCCGAAGTTCCTGATCCCGAACAATTTCCACAACGAGGGCAACCACGTCGTCGGCCTGGGCAACGTGGTGAAGTGGCTGGCCCAGCAGGCCGAGGCGCTGGGCGTGGAGATCTTCCCCGGCTTTCCCGCCGCCGAGCTGCTGTTCAACGACGACGGCTCGGTCAAGGGCGTGGCCACCGGCAACCTGGGCATCGGCAAGGACGGCCAGCCCAACGAGAGCTTCCAGCTCGGCATGGAGCTCCATGCGAAGTACACCGTGTTCGCCGAAGGTTCGCGCGGCCACCTGGGCCGGCGCCTGATCGCGAAGTACCACCTGGACGAAGGCAAGGACCCCCAGGCCTACGCCATCGGCGTGAAGGAGCTCTGGGAGATCGACCCCGCGAAGCACCAGCCGGGCCTGGTGATCCACACCGCAGGCTGGCCCATGAAGGACGACACCTATGGGGGCGGCTTCATGTACCACCTGGAAGACAACAAGGTGACGCTGGGCCTGGTGACCGGCCTCAACTACAGCAACCCCTGGCTCAGCCCGTTCGAGGAAATGCAGCGCTGGAAGACGCATCCGCGCATCCGCGCCTTCCTCGAAGGCGGCAAGCGCATCAGCTATGGCGCGCGCGCCATCACCACCGGCGGCATCATGAGCCTGCCCAAGGCGGTGTTTCCCGGCGGCGCGCTGGTGGGCTGCGAGGCGGGCTACCTGAACGGCGCGCGCATCAAGGGGAGCCATGCGGCCATCAAGAGCGGCATGCTCTGCGCCGAGGCCGCCTTCGAGGCCGTGCAGGCGGGCCGCCAGCACGACGAGCTCACGGCCTACCCCGCCGCTTTCGACAGGAGCTGGCTGCGCGAGGAACTGGAAGCCTCGCGCAACTTCAAGTCCTGGTTCAAGTACGGCAACATCGTGGGCGGTCTCATGGTCGGCATCGAACACTGGCTGCTGCCGCGCCTGGGGTTCAAGGCCCCGCCCTGGTCGCTGCACCGCGAGAAGGCCGATCACCTCTACCTGAAGCCGGCGGCCGAGTGCGAGCAGATCGTCTATCCCAAGCCGGATGGCACGCTCACCTTCGACCGATTGGGCAGCGTCTTCGTGAGCAACACCAACCACGAGGAACAGCAGCCCCCCCACCTCACGCTGAAGGACGCCAGCGTGCCGGTGAAGATCAACCTGGCGAAATACGCCGGCCCCGAAAGCCGCTACTGCCCGGCCGCCGTGTACGAGTTCGTGAAGAACGAGGACGGCTCCGACCGCCTGCAGATCAACGCGCAGAACTGCGTGCATTGCAAGACCTGCGACATCAAGGACCCCACCCAGAACATCGTGTGGGTCACGCCCGAGGGCGGCGGCGGGCCTAACTACGCGGGGATGTAGAGAGCTCCCCCCTGCGCCGCTTTGCGGCTTCCCCCCTCTCTGGCGCACCGCTTCGCGGTGCTGGGAGGGGGGACGGCAGCTTGGGCCGGCTTAGCCGTCCCTCGATGCCTCTGGGTTGGGCTGCTTCGTGCGCCTTGAGTTGGCGCTGCTGCGTTCGTTGGGTGATTTAGAATCCCTGCTGTCAGGAGAGTGCTTCCCTTCTTGGGGGCCGCCGAAGGCGCAGGGGCTGGTTTTCATGCCCTGAACGCTCAGGCAAAAGGACTGGCAAGCGCGGGCCGCGAGGCCGGCGTCCCCCCTGGAGAGAGGTGGCTTGCGAGGCCATCCACCGAAGGAGCAAGCGCGGCATCGCCCGTGTGAATCTCTCAGGTAGAGCGGACAGTGGGGCAGCGCACGGGTGAACCGTGTCCGCCCCTTCCGGGGCTTCTGCCCTTCTTCTTCAGGAAAGTCCGCTGTGTCCGAACCCTCCGCTTCCGCCGACCTGCTCCAGACCCCGCTGCACGCCCTGCACGTCGAACTCGGCGCCCGCATGGTGCCTTTCGCCGGGTACTCGATGCCGGTGCAGTACCCCGCCGGCCTGATGGCCGAGCACCACCACACGCGCTCGGGCGCCGGCCTCTTCGATGTCTCGCACATGGGGCAGCTCCGGCTGGTGGGCGCCGATGCGGCGGCCGCCTTCGAGACGCTCATGCCGGTGGACGTGATCGACCTGGCGGTGGGCCGGCAGCGCTACGGCCTGCTGCTCAACGACGAGGGCGGCATCCTCGATGACCTGATGTTCGTGAACCGGGACGACGACCTGTTCGTCATCGTCAACGGCGCCTGCAAGGCGGGCGATATCGCGCACATGCAGGCGCGCATCGGCTCGCGCTGCCAGGTGATTCCCCTGCCTGATCGCGGCCTGCTCGCGCTGCAGGGTCCGCAGGCCGTCGCCGCGCTGCAGCGCCTCCTGCCCGGCGTGGAGAAGCTGGTGTTCATGACCGGGGCCGCTTTCGACTGGCAGGGCGCCGACCTGTTCGTCACCCGCAGCGGCTACACCGGCGAGGACGGTTTCGAGATCTCCGTGCCCGGCGATCACGCCGAGGCCTTCGCGCGGGCGCTGCTGGCCGAGCCCGAGGTCAAGCCCATCGGCCTGGGTGCGCGCAACTCGCTGCGCCTGGAGGCCGGCCTGTGCCTGTACGGCAACGACATCGACACCACCACCACGCCGGTGGAAGCCGCGCTGAACTGGGCGATCCAGAAGGTGCGCCGCACCGGGGGCGCCCGCGCCGGAGGCTTTCCGGGCGCCGCGCGCGTGCTGGCCCAGCTCGACGGCAGTGAGCCGCTGTCGCGCAAGCGTGTCGGGCTGGTCGCGCTGGAACGCGTGCCCGTGCGCGAGCACACCGAACTGCGCGACGCGAATGGAGCGACCATCGGCGAGGTCACGAGCGGGCTGCTCGGGCCCAGCGCCGACAAGCCCGTCGCCATGGGCTACGTGAGCCCGGCGCACGCCGCCGTGGGCACCCGCGTGCTGGCCATCGTGCGCGGCAAGGCCGTGCCGATGGAAGTGAGCGCCATGCCCTTCGTGCCCAACCGTTATTTCCGAGGCTGATCTTTCTTTTTTTCAGGAGCTTTTCCATGACCACCAAGTACACCGAAGACCACGAATGGATCCGCGTCGAGGGCGACGTCGCCACCGTCGGCATCACCGTCCACGCGCAGGACGCGCTGGGCGACGTGGTGTTCGTCGACCTGCCCGAGGTCGGCAAGACGCTCGCGCAGAAGGACGTGGCCGGCGTGGTCGAGTCGGTGAAGGCCGCCGCGGACGTGTACATGCCGGTGAGCGGCGAGATCACGGAAGTGAACGAGGCCCTGCGCGACGACCCCTCGCTGGCCAACAGCGACCCCTTGAACGCCGGCTGGTTCTTCAAGGTGAAGCTGTCCGAGCCGAAGCAGGTCGATGCCCTGCTCGACGAGACCGCCTACAACGCCTTTGCTTCTTCCAACGCCTGATCCATCCCCGCGCCGGAGCCTCCTCATGCTGATGCCATCCGTCAAACCCCTCGGTGAACTCGAGAACCCCGCCGAGTTCGTGGCCCGCCACATCGGCATCGGCGAGGCCGACGAGGCCCACATGCTCTCGGTCATCGGCGAGGCCTCGCGCCGCGCGCTGGTCGACGGCATCGTGCCGCGCAGCATCGCGCGCAGCCAGGGCATGCAGCTGCCGCCGGCCGTGACCGAGGCCGCGGCGCTGGCCGAGCTCAAGGCGCTGGCGGGCCGCAACCGCCTGCTCAGGAACTTCATCGGCCAGGGCTACCACGGCACCCACACGCCCGGCGTGATCCTGCGCAACGTCCTCGAAAACCCCGCCTGGTACACCGCCTACACACCCTACCAGGCCGAGATCTCGCAGGGCCGCATGGAGGCGCTGATCAATTTCCAGACCATGGTGACGGACCTGACCGGCATGGACATCGCCAACGCCTCCATGCTCGACGAGGCCACCGCAGCCGCCGAGGCCATGACGCTCGCCAGGCGCTCCGTCAAGGCCAGGGGCAACGCGCTGGTGGTGTCGGGCGACATGCACCCCCAGGTCATCGAGGTGATCCAGACGCGCGCGCGCCCACTGGACCTGACGGTGAAGGTCGCCATGTCCGGCGAGGACTGGGACGCCATGCTCGCGGCCGACGACTACTTCGCGGCGATCACCCAGTACCCCGCCTCCAGCGGCTGGCTGCACGACTGGACGCAGGACGCCGCCACGGTGCACGGCAAGCAGGCCGCCTTCATCGTCGCCGCCGACCTGCTGGCGCTCACGCTGCTCAAGCCGCCCGGCGAGATGGGCGCGGACATCGTGGTCGGCACCACGCAGCGCTTCGGCATGCCCATGGGCGCGGGCGGCCCGCACGCCGGTTTCATGGCCTGCCGCGACGACTTCAAGCGCTCGCTGCCGGGCCGCCTGGTCGGCGTGAGCGTGGACGCCCACGGCCAGCCCGCCTACCGCCTGGCGCTGCAGACGCGCGAACAGCACATCCGCCGCGAGAAGGCCACCTCCAACATCTGCACCGCCCAGGTGCTGCCGGCCGTGGTGGCGAGCATGTACGCCGTGTACCACGGCCCGCAAGGCCTCAAGCGCATCGCGCAGCGCGTGGCTGCCTACACCGCCATCCTCGCCAAGGGCCTGGCGCAACTGGGCCACCGCGACACGCACCACGGCGAGCAGGGCGTGTTCGACACCCTCGCCCTGCACACCCGGGACCGGACCGACGCCCTCATGGCGCGCGCCGTGGCGCACGGCGCCAACCTGCGCAAGGCCTGGGACGGGTACATCGTGATCTCGCTGGACGAGACCACCACGCGCGAGGACATCACCCTGCTGTGGACGATCTTCGCTCAGGACGGCCAGGCGCTGCCCGACTTCGAGGCGTTCGAGAAAGGCGTGGAGCCCCTGATCCCGGACGGCCTGCGCCGCACCAGCGCATTCCTCACGCACCCCGTCTTCAACCGCCATCACAGCGAGACCGGTATGCTGCGCTACATCCGCGCCCTGTCCGACAAGGACCTCGCGCTGGACCGCAGCATGATCCCGCTGGGCTCGTGCACCATGAAGCTCAACGCCACGAGCGAGATGATCCCCATCACCTGGCCCGAGTTCGCCCAGGTGCACCCGTTCGCCCCGGCCGACCAGTTGGAAGGCTACCGCCTCCTGGACGAACAGCTCCGGGCCTGGCTCTGCCAGGCCACGGGCTACGCGGGCATCAGCCTGCAGCCCAACGCCGGCTCGCAGGGCGAATACGCGGGGCTGCTGGTGATCCAGGCGTACCACGCTTCGCGGGGTGAAAGCCACCGCGACATCTGCCTCATCCCCAGCAGCGCGCACGGCACCAACCCCGCCAGCGCGCAGATGGTGGGCATGCAGGTGGTCGTGACCAAATGCGACGAGAACGGCAACGTCGACATGGCCGACTTCAAGGCCAGGTGCGAACAGCACAGCGCCCGCCTGGCGGCCGTGATGATCACCTACCCCAGCACGCACGGCGTGTTCGAGACGCACGTGAAGGAGCTTTGCGCGCTGGTGCACCAGCACGGCGGACGCGTCTACGTGGACGGCGCCAACATGAACGCGCTGGTGGGCGTGGCCGCGCCGGGCGAGTTCGGCGGCGACGTGAGTCACCTCAACCTGCACAAGACCTTCTGCATTCCGCACGGCGGCGGCGGCCCGGGCGTGGGCCCGGTCTGCGTGGTCGAGGACCTGGTGCCCTTCCTGCCGGGCCATGCCACCGCCACACAACAAGGCGCGTACGCCGCAGCGCCGGGCCGCCCCAGGCAAGGCGGCACCCCCTTGGCGGGCGGCGAGCCACACGAAGTGGGGAGCATGGGGGCCGTTTCAGCCGCTCCCCTGGGCAACGCGGCCGTGCTGCCGATTTCCTGGATGTACATCCGCATGATGGGCGCGGACGGCCTGAAGCACGCCACCGAGGCCGCCATCCTCGCCGCCAACTACATCAGCAAGCGCCTGGCAGCGCACTACCCCACGCTCTACGCGAGCGCCAATGGACGCGTGGCGCACGAGTGCATCCTGGACCTGCGCCAGTTCAAGGACACCAGCGGCGTGATGGCCGAGGACGTCGCCAAGCGCCTGATGGACCATGGCTTCCACGCGCCCACGCTGTCCTTCCCGGTGGCCAACACCCTCATGGTCGAACCCACCGAAAGCGAGACGCTCGAGGAGCTGGACCGGTTCATCGACGCGATGATCGCGATCCGCGAGGAAATCCGCCAGGTGGAGCAAGGCGCCTGGCCGCAGGACGACAACCCGCTGAAGAACGCGCCGCACACGGCCGCCAGCCTCATGAAGGCCGACTGGCCCCACCCCTATTCGCGCGAGGTCGGCGCGGCCACGACCGCCGCCCGCGCGCACGCCAAGTACTGGCCGCCGGTGGGCCGCGTGGACAACGTCCATGGCGACCGCAATCTGTTCTGCAGTTGTATTGTGGGTTGACGACTCCCCCCTGCGCCGCTTTGCGGCTTCCCCCCTCTCTGGCGCACCGTTTCGCGGTGCTTGGCGGGGGGACGACTGCGTGGGCCGGCGGTGCGGGACCCTCGCTGTCCCCGGGTTGTGCCTCCCTCCCCCGCTGAACCCCCCATGGCCGTCTCCACCTTCGACCTGTTCAAGATCGGCATCGGCCCCAGCAGCTCGCACACGGTGGGGCCGATGCGGGCGGCGCGCATGTTCGTGGCCGGCCTGCAGGTGTCGGGTGCCCTGGCGGTCACCGCGCGCGTGCAGTGCGCGCTGCACGGCTCGCTGGGTGCCACCGGCAAGGGCCACGGCAGCGACACCGCGGTCATCCTGGGCCTGTGCGGACACGAGCCCGAAACGGTGGACATCGACGGCATCGCGCCCGCCGTGGCGCGCATCCGGCGCACGCGCGAGCTGCCGCTGCTGGGCCAGCACGCCGTGGCCTGGAACGAGGCCGACGACCTGCTCTTCTACCGCAAGCCGCTGCCTTTCCACGCCAATGGCATGCGGCTGTCGGCCTGGGACGCCCAGGGCACGCCCCTGGCCGAGCGCACGTTCTATTCCGTGGGCGGGGGTTTCGTGGTGAGCGAGGAAGCGGCGGCCGATGGTTCGCGCCACAAGGTCATCGCGCCCGATGCCACCGTGCTGCCGATGCCGTTTCGCAGCGGCGACGAACTGCTGCGCCAGTGCGCCGCGCACGGCCTGTCGATCGCCGGCGTGATGCGCGCCAACGAGCGGCACTGGCGCACCGACGCCGAGGTGGACGCGGGGCTGCTGCGCATCTGGGACGTGATGCAGGCCTGCGTGAGGCGCGGCTGCGAGACCCAGGGCGTGCTGCCTGGCGGCTTCAAGGTGCGCCGCCGCGCGCACCAGCTCTGGCGCGACCTCACCGGCAACCCCGAGGCCGCCCTGCGCGACCCGCTGCAGGTGCTCGACTGGGTCAACCTCTATGCGCTCGCCGTGAACGAGGAGAACGCCGCCGGCGGCCGCGTGGTGACCGCACCCACCAACGGCGCAGCGGGCATCGTGCCCGCCGTGCTGCACTACTACCGGCGCTTCGTCCCCGGCGCCACCGATCGGGGCGTGGTCGATTTCCTGCTCACGGCAGCCGCCATCGGCATCCTCTACAAGGAGAACGCCAGCATCAGCGGCGCCGAGGTGGGCTGCCAGGGCGAGATGGGGGTGGCCTGCTCGATGGCGGCGGCCGCCCTCTGCGCCGTGCTGGGCGGCACGCCCGAGCAGGTGGAGAACGCCGCCGAGATCGGCATGGAACACCACCTGGGCCTGACCTGCGACCCGGTGGGCGGACTGGTCCAGATCCCGTGCATCGAGCGCAACGCGATCGCCTCGGTCAAGGCCATCAACGCCGCGCGCATGGCGCTGCGCGGCGACGGCGTGCACCACGTGAGCCTGGACAAGGTCATCAAGACCATGCGGGAGACCGGCGCCGACATGAAGACGCAGTACAAGGAAACCTCGCGCGGCGGCCTGGCCGTCAACATCGTGGAGTGTTGACCCCCCGGCGCCGCGCCTGCGGCGCGTCACCCCCCCAGGGGGCAACACCAGCGGCCCGGCGGAGCCGCTTCCGCGGTGTTTCTGGTTCCCCCCGTACCCCGCCGCTTCAGCGCCCATGCCGCCACGCGAGGCGCCAGAGGCGGTCGAGTTCGGCGGCCACGGGCTGCGGGGGCGCGCCGATGAGCTGGTTGCGCCCCGCCAGGTGCACCAGGCCGTACACCCGATCCCGGGACGCGTCGTAGAGCAGCACGGCGTTGTTGTCGCCGCAGTCGTGCGCCTTGCAGAAAGCCGCCAACTGGTAGGCGCCGCCGGCCACCCGCTCCTGCGTCATCGCTCCGGCCGGGCCATCCATCTGCGCCAGCCAGCGCTGCTTGGCCAGCGGCCCGAGCGCACGGATGTACACCGGCTTGAATTTCGGATCGCGGATCAGCTCCGACGGCCACTGCGCCGTGCCGCTGGCTATTGGTGCCCTCGCCGCCGCCTGCGCCTTTTCCTCTTCCTTCCTCTCCGCCAACACGCGCTGGTTGATGCCAGCGTCGCAACTGCGGAACCGGCTCTTGCCCAGCGACCCCAGGTTGGCCATCACCGTCGGACTCCCCGTGATCTCGATGTACTGCCCCTGCGCGTCACCGTACACCAGGAAGATGGCCTCGTGCCGCCCCTGGATCTGCCCCATCAACGCGACGAAGAAATGGGGCGGCGCCGCCTGGCCGAAATACGAGAATGCCGCCTGGAGGCCGCGCGCGGTCAGGCGCTGGTTTCCCTGCTCGATCGCGATGGCCGCCGCCTCCACCCGCACGCGCGGCGACTGCGGGTTGGCGCAATCCAGGGCGTACGGCCCACCGAAGAGCCGCAACACATCGGCGTTCAAGCCGCTCTGGCCCCACGCCGGGGCGCCTGCCAGCAAGGCGCAACCCACCCCCACCCCAAGCCAACGGTTCCAAGCGTTCATGTCCACCTCCTGCCAGATCGAACCGGCATGCTAAGGCGCCGCCCCCGCCTCGTCCACCCTCATCTGGGAGGTTCCTGCCGGACCGTGAACAGGCCCTAAGATCGTGGCTACCCCGAACCCCGCCCCATGAACGCCGCCCCTGCCCCGCGCGTGCTCAGCGTCATTCCGCCCATGACGCAGCTCAACACGCCCTACCCCTCCACCGCCTACATCACGGGCTTTCTGCGTTCGCGCGGCATCGACGCGGCGCAGACCGATCTGGCGTTGGCGCTGGTGCTCGAGCTCTTCACGCCCCAGGGGCTGGAGGCGATCCGCGAGCGCGCACTGGCCCAGCCGGAAGCCCGGCGCTCGGCCAGCGTGAACGCCTTCCTGGACGATTTCCCCCGCTACCGCCGCAGCATCGCGCCCACCATCGCCTTCCTGCAGGGACGCGACAGCACGCTGGCCCACCGCATCGCCGCGCGCGAGCTGCTGCCCGAGGGCCCGCGCTTCGCGGCGCTGGAGCAGTACGGACATCTGGACGACGGCAGCGGCGATCCGCTCGGCTGGGCCTTCGGGGCACTCGGCACGCACGACCGCGCGCGCCACATCGCCACCCTCTTTCTCGACGACCTGGCCGACGTGATCCGCGACGCGGTGGACGAGCGCTTTGCCTTCGTGCGCTATGCCGAATCGCTGGCCAGCAGCCAGCCGAGCTTCGAACCGCTGGCGCAGGCGCTGGCCCAGCCGCTCACGCTGGTGGACGAGCTGCTGCAAACCCTGGCCATCGAAGCCATGCAGCAGCATCAGCCCGGCCTGGTGCTGCTCTCCGTGCCCTTTCCCGGCGCGGTGTACGGCGCCCTGCGCATCGCGCAGGCGCTCAAGGCGCGCTGGCCTCAGGTGCCCATCGCCCTGGGTGGCGGCTATGTGAACACGGAGCTGCGCGAACTCAAGGAGCCCCGGCTTTTCGACTTCGTGGACTACGTGACGCTGGACGCGGGCGAACGGCCGCTGGAAGCCTTGATCGAGCATCTGCAAGGCCAACGCTCGCGGCAGCGGCTGGTGAGGACCTTCGTGCGCGACGCCGACACCGGCACCGTGAGCTACATCCACCTGGGCGAACCCGACATTCCGTTCGAGGACGTGGGCACCCCCACCTGGGACGGCCTGCCGCTGCACAGCTACCTGAGCATGCTCGACATGCTCAACCCCATGCACCGCCTCTGGAGCGACGGACGCTGGAACAAGCTCACCATCGCGCACGGCTGCTACTGGAAGAAATGCAGCTTCTGCGACGTGGGGCTGGACTACATCGGCCGCTACGAAACCGCCACCGCCCGCACGCTGGTGGACCGCATCGAGCGCATCGTGGAAGAGACCGGCCAGACCGGTTTCCATTTCGTGGACGAGGCCGCGCCGCCCAAAGCCCTCAAGGCCCTGGCCGAGGAACTGCTGCGGCGCGAACTGCCCATCAGCTGGTGGGGCAACATCCGCTTCGAGAAGACCTTCACGCCCGAATTGGCGCAGCTTCTGGCCGGCAGCGGCTGCATCGCCATGAGCGGCGGCCTGGAAGTGGCCAGCGACCGCCTGCTCGCGCTCATGAAGAAGGGCGTCACAGTGGAGCAGGTGGCCCGCGTCACCAAAGGCTTCAGCGACGCCGGCATCCTGGTGCATGCCTACCTCATGTACGGCTTTCCCACCCAGACCGTGCAGGACACCGTGGACGCCCTCGAATACGTGCGACAGCTCTTCCTCAACGGCTGCATCCAGAGCGGCTTCTTCCACCGCTTTTCCTGCACCGTGCATTCGCCGGTGGGCCAGGATCCGGCAGCCTACGGCATCGAACTCATCGCGCTACCGCCCGTGAGCTTCGCGAAGAACGACATCGGCTTCATCGACCCCACCGGCGTGGACCACGAAGCGCTGGGCGTGGGCCTGCGCAAGGCGCTCTACAACTTCATGCACGGCACGGGGCTCGAAGAGGACGTGAGGGCCTGGTTCGACCACCTGCCGCACCCGGCGCCCCGCCCGACGGTGAAGCGGCAATTCATCGCGAAGGCACTCGCCCGCGCCTGAGCCACACGTGCGGGGCGGCCGTGAAAACCGTCACCGGGCCCTTTCGGCCCGGCAAGGGGACAATGGCCGTCATGCGGTTTATCCATGTCCCCATGGCGCCCGGGCCGGGCTCAGGCCCGTGGGCCCCGCCCTTCGACCGGCCCGCGCGGCGGCACGCCCACACGGTGGGGGCCGCTTGAACACCCCGCGACCCGGCGCCGTGGCGAGGGCTTCCCCCATTGGGCCGAAGTGGGCGAGGCCCTTGCCCGCGGCGAACCACCAGGGTGGTCGTCGGCGCTCCCGCATGGACCCGGAGCGGCGGCGCCAGACGACGGCCCTGCTGATTTCCCTGCTGGTCCACGCGCTGCTGCTGAGCCTGACCTGGGGCAGCCAGGGCATCGGCCTGCCCGGCCTGAGGCTGCCCTGGCAGGAACGGCGGTTCGAACCGCCCGCCTTGCGGGTCTTTCTGGCGCCCGCGCAGGTCACCGCGCCCGAACCGGCGGCGGCTGCAGCCCCTGCCCGGCCAGCCCGTCCCGAATCCGGCAGGCCCGCTGCCACCCGGCCCGCTCCCGCCCGCGTGGCGGCAGCAGCTCCACGGCAGCGGGCCGCCACCCCCGCGCCGGTCATCGAGCCGGCGCCCGCGCCGCCGAGCGCGGGTCCACCGCTTCCACACACGCCGCAGGCCGAGCCCACCGGGCACCACCAGGCAGCCGCCGCGGAACTGGCCATGCTCGACCATGCAGCCCTGGAAGCCCAGCGCCAGGAGGCCGAACGGCAGGCGGAAGCGGAGGCGGCCAGGAGGGAAGCCGCAAGACAGGAAGCCGCCAGGGCGGAAGCCGCGCGCGTGGAGGGGGCGCGCGTGGCGGCTGTGCGTGCAGAAGCCGCGCGGCAGGCACTCGAACGACAAGAAGCCCAACGGCAAGCAGCGGCCCGGGAGGAAGCGGCGAGGCAGGAGGCCGCCCGGAACGAAACCGCACGGCTGGCGCTCGAACGCGAAGAAGCCGAGCGGTGGATGGCGGTCCAGCAGGAAACCGAGCGTCAGGAAGCCGCGCAACAGGCAGCGGCGCGCCAGGAGACTGAGCGGCAACGGGCTGAGCAGCAGGCAACGGCGCGCGCGGAGGCCGCCCGGCAGGCCGCAGCCCAGCAGGAGCAGGCCCGTCAGGACGCCGAGCGCGCCCAGGCCATGCAGCAGGAGGCCGAACGCCAGGAAGCCGCGCGTCGACTGGCCGACCAGCAGGCAGCGGAGCGTGCGGAAGCCGCTCGGCAGGCCGCAGCCCAGCAGGATCAGGCCCGTCAGGAGGCCGAGCGCGCCCAGGCCGAGCAGCAGGAGGCCGAACGCCAGGAATCCGCACGTCGACTGGCCGAGCAACAGGCGGCGGAACGTGCGGAGGCCGCCCGACAGGCCGCCGCTCAGCAGGAGCAGGCCCGTCAGGAGGCCGAGCGTGCCCAAGCCGCGCAGCAGGAGGCCGAACGCCAGGAAGCCGCGCAACGACGGGCCGAGCAGCAGGAAGCGGAGCGTGCGGAGGCCGCCCGGCAAGCCGCAGCCCAGCAGGAGCAGGCCCGCCAAGACGCCGAGCGTGCCCAAGCCGCGCAACAGGAGGCGGAGCGTGCCGAAGCCGCCCGACAGGCCGCCGCTCAGCAGGAACAGGCCCGTCAGGACGCCGAGCGCGCCCAGGCCGCGCAGCAGGAAGCCGAGCGCCAGGAAGCCGCGCAACGACTGGCCGCGCAACAGGCAGCGGAGCGCGCGGAAGCCGACCGGCAGGCGGCAGCGCAGCAGGATGCTGCGCGGCTCGAGGCGGCCCGCCGGGAGGCCGAGCGGCACGAAGCCGCCGCCCGGCGGGAAGCGCGGCTGCAGGAGATCGGCCGGCAACTGAACGAGGAGGCCGACCGGCGCGCGGCGGAGGCGGCGGCACGTGACCTGCCGGCGTGGAGCACCGCGCGCCGGGCCCGCCTCTTCGGCTATTCCCACGCCAGCCGCGAACTGGTGCTCTATGCGGAGGCCTGGGCGCGGAAGATCCAGCTCAGCATGGCGTTCGACACCCTTCGTGAAACCGTGAAACAGCCCCACCGCAACCCCGTAGTGACCGTGGCCATCCGCGCCGACGGCTCGGTGGAGTCGGTGACCTTCGTCGGTTCCAGCGGCCTGCCGGCGCTCGATGCGGCGGTGGAGCGCATCGTGCGCGACCTGGCGAGCTACCCGCCTTTCCCGCCGGCGCTGGCCAGCGAGTACGACGTGGTCGAGATCCGCCGGACCTGGCACTTCGACAGCGCCATCCGGCTGCATTGACCCCCGGAATCAGCCGCTCGCGGCGATCTGGCGCAGCGCCTGGGCGAACACCGCCGCGGGCTGGCCGCCGGAGATGAGATGACGGTCGTTGATGATGACCGCCGGCACGGAGTGGATGCCCTGGCCGGTGTAGAAGGCCTCGCGCTCGCGCACGGCCTGCGCGAATTCGCTGCCCGCCAGGATGTCCCTGGCCCGCGCTTCGTCCAGCCCGGCCTCGCGCACGCAGGCCAGCAGCACGTCGTGGTGGCCCATGGCTTCGCTGCGCGTGTGGCAGGCGGCCATCAGCGCCTTCTTCAGCGCATGCTGCGATCCCGGCGCGCCCTCCTCGCCCGCCCAGTGCAGCAACCGGTGCGCGTCGAAGGTGTTCCAGATGCGGCCACGGCCCTCGGGGTTGAAGGCGAAGCCCACTTCGGCCCCGCGGGCGCGGATGGTGTGGCGGACCTGCGCCTGCTGTTCGGGCGTGGAGCCGTATTTCTCGGCCAGGTGTTCGCCGATGTCCTGCCCCTCCGGCGCCATGCGGGGATTGAGTTCGAAGGGCTGGAAATGCAGTTCGGCCGAGACCTCGCCCTTCAGCTCGCCAAGGGCCTGTTCCAGTGCGCCCAGGCCCACGGCGCACCAGGGGCACGAGACGTCGGAGACGAAGTCGATCTTGAGCGGCGTGGGGATCTGTTCCATGGACGCCATGGTAGGCCGGCGTGCTTGCCCGCAAGCGCCGCAGGGGCTTGGGCGACAATCGGTCCTTCCATTGAATCCGATCGACATGACCGACCGCTATGCCCTCATCGGCCACCCCGTTGGCCACAGCAAGTCCCCCCTGATCCATGGCCTGTTCGCGCAGGCCACCGGCCAGGACCTGAGCTACGCCGCCATCGAAGCACCGCTGGACGGCTTCGCCGACACCCTGACCCGCTTCCGCGCCAACGGCGGACGCGGCGCCAACGTGACCCTGCCGTTCAAGCTGCAGGCCTTCGAACTGGCCACCGATCCGAGCGAGACCGCGCGCCTGGCCGGCGCCGCCAACACGCTGAAGTTCGAAGCCGGCGACCGCATCCGCGCGGACAACACCGACGGCGTGGGCCTGGTCAACGACCTGCAGCGCAACCTGGGTTGCCCGCTCGCCGGCCGGCGCGTGCTGTTGCTGGGCGCGGGCGGGGCCACGCGCGGCGCCATCCTGCCCATCGCGGCCCAGAAGCCGGCGCTGCTCGCCGTGGCCAACCGCACCGCCGACAAGGCCCACGCGCTGCGCAGCGCCTTCGCGGCCCACGCCACGTTGCAGACCTGCGGCCTGGACGAGCTGCGCGGAGAAGCCTTCGACGTGGTCATCAACGCCACCTCCACCGGCCTCACGCAGGCCGCGCTGCCGCTGCCCGACAGCGTGTTCGCCCCCGGCGCGGTGGCCTACGACATGGTCTACGGCAAAGGACTCACGCCCTTTTTGCGCCAGGCCCGCGCGGCGGGCGCGGCCACCGTGGCCGATGGCGTGGGCATGCTCGTGGAGCAGGCGGCCGAATCGTTCACGCTCTGGCGCGGCGTGCGCCCCGACACCCGCGCCGTCATCCAGCAACTCACCGTGCCCCTGCTCTGAACGGGCCGCCGCATCGCACCGCATTGCCTCCAAGGAAGCCTACCTCCATGCCCACCGTCCTCCTGCTCAACGGCCCCAACCTCAACCTGCTGGGCACCCGCGAACCCGCCACCTACGGTTCCACCACCCTGGCCGACGTGGAGAACGAAACCCGCGCGCATGCCCAGCGGCTGGGCTTCGAGCTCGAAGCCTTCCAGAGCAACCAAGAAGGCGCCCTGCTCGACAAGATCCACGAGGCCGGCCGGCGCTTCCAGGCCGGCGAACTTGCCGGCGTGCTGTTCAACGCCGGCGCGTTCACGCACACCTCGGTGGCGCTGCAGGATGCGATCGCGGGCGTGAAGCCGCTGCCCGTGATCGAGGTGCACATCTCGAACGTGCACGCGCGCGAAGCCTTCCGCCACCACTCCTACATCTCGCCGGTCGCGGCCGGCATCGTCGTCGGCTTCGGGACCGACGGCTACCTGCTCGCGCTCGAAGGGTTGGCGCGCAAGGCGAAGGCAGCGGCCAGGCCCGCCTGAACCGCTCAGGCCGCCGGCTGCCGCGGCTGCATCCGCCACACGCGCAGGGCGCAAAGACCCGCCACCAGCGCGCACGCGCCCGAGAGCCAGAACACGCTGGCCAGGCCGGACGCCGAACTGATCACGCCGCCGAGCAAGCCGCCCAGCACGCCCGGCAGGCCGTAGCCCAGCACCGAATACAGCGCCTGCCCCCGGCCGCGCAGCCGCCCGGGGAAGTGGCGCGAGATGAGCGCGATGCACACCGTGTGGTGCGCCGCGAAGGTGATGGCGTGCAGCGCCTGCGCGAGCAACAGCAGCGGCCACACCAGCGGCAGGCCGGCCGTGAGCCCCATGCGCAAGGCCATGAGCGCGGCGGCGAACACCAGCCAGGCCGGCAGCGAGAACCACGGCAGCCAGCGACCCTGGGTGAAGAACCAGCCGATCTCGATCACCACCGACACCGCCCACAGCAGGCCGATGGTGGTCTTGCTGTAGCCCAGCGAGTCGAGATAGAGCGAAAAGAAGATGTAGATGAAGATGTGCGAGAGCACATGGAAGAACACCGAGGCGAAGAACCAGCGCACGGCCGGCTGCCGCAGCACGGGCCACACGCGCGGGCGGGGTTCCTCGCTCGCCGATGGCGGATCCCGCAGGTCCGGCAGCAGCCAGACGCTGATCGCGACGGCCGCCAGCGTGCCCAGTGTCCAGGCCGGGAAGTGCCGCAGCCCGAAGCGCTCGAACCACCAGCCGGCCGCGAGCACGGTGGCGAGAAAGCCCAGGGAGCCCCACACGCGCACGCGCCCGTAGCGCCCCGGGTCGAAGGTCCCACCCTGGCTGACGAGCTGCGCCAGCACCGCCTCGCTCATGGGCATCATGCCGCTGGTGTGGCTGAACATGAGCAGCAGCACCAGGAACAGCAGCACCACGCCGCCATCGGCGCCGAACCAGAGTCCGAGCGAAAGCAGCAGCGCGGCGCTGGCGCCGTAGCGCAGCAGGCGCACCCGCTCGCCGCTGCGATCGCCGAGCGAACCCCAGAGGTACGGCGTGAAAAGCCGCGTGGCCGACTGCACCGAGGTCAGCACGGCGATGGTGACGAGGTCGAGCCCCAGCTCCTTGAGCCACAGCGGCAGGTAGGGGTTGAAGAACCCGATGTGCGCAAAGTAGCTGGCGGAGAGCCAGGAAAACGCGAACAGGTGTCGGCGCTCGGTCACTCGGGAGGAGGAATGGGGACGACGGACCGCCCGGAGACGGAGCGGGAAGACGCACAGTGTACCGATGGCGTGCCACCCGGATGCCGCCCCTCCTCCAAGGGATCTAGCTGTTGATGATCAGAAGGTGGTTGCCCGCCGCGGGTTCTCGACACTGGATCATGAGCGTCCACAAACCGTCGATCACGACATCCCCGCGCTGGTTGTGCACCACGCGCTGCATGACCACAGTACCCCGGTCGCCCTTGCGGCTCAAGGTCTTTTCCTTCACCACGAGTTCCACGCGGATCGTGTCGCCGATGAAGGTCGGTTTGAGGAAACCGCAGCTCACGTTGAGCAGCCCCAGCGTGGTCTGTTCGATCGACCGCATGATCGGCAACCGGGCCACCAGCCCCGCGGTCATGGAGACGATCAGCATGCCGTGCGCGATCCTCCGGCCATGCGGCGTGGCGGCGGCAAAGATCTCATCCATGTGCAGGGCGTGGAAATCGCCGGACAGGCCGGCGAAATTCACCACATCGGCCTCGGTCACCGTGCGGCCGCCGCTGCGATGGCGATCACCCGGTTGCAGATCCTCGAAATACCAGCGGCAGTCCGCGGACCCCGGACCCAGGGTGCCAACGCTCATTGGGGTACCTTCGCGCTCACGCGCCGCGGTGCGAGCGCCTTCGGGCGGCCGGGCGGCGCTCATGCCGCCACCTGCGGATCGATGGCCTGAAGGAAATCCAGCAGAGCGTCGACGCACGCGTCGGGATAGCCGTCCCCGATGTTGTGCCCGGCGGTGGGAAGATAGACCAGCTTGGCATTGCGTATGCGCTGCTGCATCCGCACATAGGCATCGACGTGGCCGATCTGCTCGCCGCCCGCGGCCACGATCAGCGTGGGGGCCTGGATGCGAACCAGGTCCTCCATGAAGTCGTGCGTACACATGTGGGCCACGAAGCGAGCGATGAACTCCGGGTCGTTCGAGCCGGCCTGATCGATGAACCAGGCCACCAGCTTCGGGTCGACGCCCGCGTCGAAGCGCTCCCCGATGGTGTCGGCCAGGAACCGGCGCAGGCCCACCTCCCGGATGCGGGGAATCCAGGTCGTCGCATGGCTGTTCTTCAGGCCCGGCGTGGCCGCATACAGGGCCAGCGTCCTGACGCGGTCCGGATGGTGGATGGCCATCTGCTGGGCGATGTAGCCGCCAGCCGAATTGCCCACGATGTGCGCTGATCCGCAACCCAGTTCATCGAGCAGGTTCAACGCATCCTTCACCAGCAGATCGAGCGAAAAGTCCTCGTGCGGCAAAGGCATCTGCGAGGCGCCATGGCCGCGCAGTTCCATGCGCACGACGTGGTAGTGGCGAGCGAGCCGCGGCACCCAGCGGTACCAGCGCCGCGCGTTGGACATGGCGGGATGCAGCAGCAGCATGGTGTCGGCCTGGACCCAGGGATCGGTGAAGTCGTCCACCTGGTAGGCGATGCGGCAGCCGCCGTCGGACACGAACTCAGGCATGAGGCACCCTCTTCATGTTGGCGGCGAACGGGTGCAGGCGGTCGTACTCGAGCGCGGCGGACTCCATGGTGCAGAACACAGCACCCTCGTCGGACAGGGTGCGCAGCAGCTTCTCCAGCGCGATCATGCGGTGTCCCCGACCAATGACGAAAGGATGGAAGGTGTAGGTGAGCACCCCCCAGTCGGTGGACGCCTTCATGTAGAGGAAATCATTGATCCAGTTCTCGAGCACCGCGCTGGCGTTCGCAAGGCCCGGAAGCAGTGTCGTCTTGGTGCGCACGTACTCGAAGTGGGGATAGTCGTCGAGCGCCCAGCTCACGGGCAGCTCGATCAGCGGCGTGGTCGGACCGAAAACCGCCGGTTTCTCCAGTTCGATGACATCGCCCTGGCGCACCCGATAAGGCTCGTGGTCATTGCCCATCATGCTGCTTTCGTAGAGAAAGCCGTTCGCATTGAGGTAGCCCACCGTGTGCGGCGACAGATCCCACGAAGGCGAGCGGTAACCGCGCGCGTACCGCCCCGAGAGACGGCGGATCTGCTCGTTCGCGCGCAACAGGCCGTCGAGCTCGTCTTCCGCGCTCATGTCATTGGGTGGCACATGGGTCCAGCCGTGGTGGCCGATCTCGTGTCCGGCATCGAAGACAGCCTTGCACTGATCGGGATAGGTCTCCAGCGTGTGCCCGGGGATGAACCAGGTCGACGGCACGCGGTACCTGTCGAGCAGCGCGAGCACGCGTGGCACCGCCACCGGCCCGAACTCGCCTCTCGAGATGGGCGTGGGCGAGGTCATGCCGCGCGAGATGAAGCCCGACATGGCATCGAAATCGAAACTGATGCAGGCGATGTGTCTGGCCATGGTGCTCTCCTTTTTCTGGCTGGGGTTGGCTGGAGGTCTCAGTACGCCGAGCGCCCGCCGTCGGCGGGAATCGCCGCGCCGGTGATCATCCGGGACTCATCGGAAGCGAGGAACAGGGCGATGCCCGCCATGTCCCGGGGCTCACCGAACCAGAACGGGTAGGTCTTGACCTGCTCGTCGACCTGCATCGGGTCAGCGCTGTTGCCCGGTTGCCCGGGAATGCCATAGGTCTGGCGGATGCGCTCGGTGTTGATGCGGCCCGAGCACAGCGCGTTGGCGCGGATGCCGTCCTTGGCGTAGGTGCCCGCGAGCACGCGCGTGAACGACACGATGGCCCCCTTGGCCGCGGTGTACAGGTGCGACTTGCTGGAGCCGCGCAACGCGGCGCCCGAACACATGTTGACGATGGCTCCGCCGCCGGCGCGCACCAGATGCGGGATGGCATGGCGGCAGCAGTTCAGGGTACCGGTCACATTCAGGTTCAGCGTGCGCTCCCACACCGCCATGTCAACGTCGGCGATCGGCGCATCGGCGGGCTCCGATCCTCCCGCGTTGTTCAGCAGCGCATTCAGGCAACCGAACCGGTCGATCGCCGCATCGAAGGCTTGCCGCACGCTGGCATCGTCCGTGACGTCGCACGACCAGGCCAGCGCCTCGCCACCGGTTGCCGCGATGGCCTGCGCGACAGCCTGCGCGGCTTCCAGCCGGATGTCCGTAACGACGATCCTGGCGCCTTCCTCGGCGAACATCAGCGCGGCGGCTTCGCCGATGCCGGTGCCGCCACCGCTGATGAAGACCACCTTGTCCTGCAGCCGGCCAGGCCTTGATCTGGTTTTCTGAAGCTCGATGGTTTCAGGCATGAATGAGGATCCGGGAAGAAGGTTTCTGGATCAGGTCTGCAGCCTCGCCACGGCCAGTGCGAGGCCCTGCGTCCTGGGCAACAGGGAAGCGAGTTCGAGGTACTCGTCTTCGGTGTGGAATTTGCCCCCCACCGGGCCCACGGCGCAGACGGTGGGGCAACCTAGCTGCGAGGTGATCCCCGAATCCGCGCACCCGCCGGAGAACTCTCCCTCGACGAGCTGGCCGAAGCCCGCCAGGGCGTCGCGGTACAACTCAAAGAGCCGCTGCGAGCCTTCCGAGGATTCGAAGGGATCGAACTCGCCCAGGCGTTCCAGGCTGGCCTCGGTGCCTGGAACGGTGGCGCTCGCGGTGATGGCACGGATGCGCGCCAGCGCCTGCGCCTTGTCCTGGGGGCTCGCGTAGCGCAGGTCGATCTGCGCCTCGGCATGGTCGGCCACGGTGTTGACCGTGCTGCCGCCCCGGACCACGCCCACGTTGAGAGTGACACCGCGCTCCAGGTCGGTGATGGCCTGCAAGGCCACCACCTTGTGTGCGAGTTCGCTCACGGCGCTGATGCCTTCGGCAAAATTGCCCCCGGCGTGCGCGGCGCGGCCGCGCACCACCAGCCGGTAGAAGCTGCCTCCTTTGCGCCCGATCACCACGTTCCCGTTGGGACGGCCGGGTTCGGCATTGAAAACGGCGTGCGCACCCGGCGCGACGCGTTCGATCACCGCACGCGAACGTGGCGAACCGATTTCCTCGTCCGCCGTGAACAGGCCAATCAGCGGTCTCGCGAGTCCGCCATGGCGGTGGAAGGCCGCGAGCACATAGGCATTCATGACCAACCCGGCCTTCATGTCGGCCACCCCCGGTCCGTAGGCGCGCGCGCCAAGGACCTTGAAGGGGCGGCGCGCCGCCTCGCCCCGGTGGAACACCGTGTCCCGGTGACCCATGAGAAGGACGGGCGCGGCCGCGCGGCCGGCCGCGGCTTGCGCCTGCAGCACCACCCGTCCCTGTTCGTCGCTGTGCCAGACGACGGGCAGTGCCTGGTCCTCGAAGAACCGCGCCAGGCGCTGGCCCACGGCGTCCACCCCTTGCGGGTCGGCGCTGCCCGAATCGATGTTGACCAGCTCTTCCAGCAGCGCGCGCATGGAGGCCTCCTGCTGAGACAGCCAGCGCAGCGCGGCCTGCACCGCAACACCGTCCTCGATCATGCGCCCGCTCCAGCGGTGGCCGATTCGCGCAGCGCGCGGCGCGAGACCTTGCCCGATGGCGTTCGCGGCAGCTCGCTCAGGAACGCGATCTGCCTCGGGTACTTGTACGGTGCGATCTCGCGCTTGACGAAATCCTGCAGGTCGCGCACCAGTTGCGCCGAGCCCGCGTGCCCGGGCCTGAGCACGATGTGGGCCTTGACCACCTCGCCGCGTGTCGGATCGGGGCTGGCGGTCACCGCGCAGTCCTGCACGGCGGGATGGCGCATCAACGCATTCTCTACCTCGGTCGGTCCGATGCGGTAGCCCGAGGAACTGATGATGTCGTCTGAGCGGCCAACGAAGAACACGTTGCCGGCCTCGTCGAGGTAACCCGCATCGCCCGTCATGTGCCAGGCGTCTGTCGAGAACGCCGGCAGCACGGCGCCATCCCGCCAGTAACCCAGCATGAGACCGGGATTGTCGCCCTTGAAGGCGATTTCGCCATGCTCTCCCGGCGCCGCCACGCTTCCGCAAGGGGTCAGCACGGTGATCTCGTTGCCTTCGAGCGGGCGGCCGATCATGCCGTTGACGCCCTCGGCCCCGGGATCCGTGAGCGTGGAGGTGGCGGTCTCCGTCTGGCCATAACCCACGAGCAGCGGCGCGCCCGAAAACGCGGTCCAGGTGCGCGAGAGTTCGGCGGTCATGGCCTCGCCGGCCGAGATGGTGCAACGCAGCCTGGGCAGTTCGCGCGGCCCGGCGCTCGCCAGGATCTGCCGGAGCTCGGTCGCCACCGCGCTGTAGATGGTGACGCCGTGCTCGGCCAGCATGGCCACCTTCTCGCCGGGCGTCAGGTCGCGCTCGACCATGAGGGAGGTCGCGCCGTGCATCCAGGCGCCGAAGAACAGGCAACTGCCCGCGCGGGTCCAGCCGGTGTCGCTGGTGGTCCAGATCACGTCGTCCGGGCCGGTATCGAGCTGGTGCCAGGGCTGGAAGCTGCGCACGTACACACCTCGCGCCGCGTGCACCACCGCCTTGGGCAGGCCCGAGGACCCCGAGGTGAAGTACATCAGCGCGGGCACTTCGGCAGGCATGTCCCGGGTGGGCGGGATCTCGCACGGCGCATCCAGGATGCCGTCCAGGTCCTGCCAGCCGGGCGCCTGACCGCGCGCGATGCGCACCGGCAGGACGTCATTCAGGCCCTCGAAACGATCGACCAGTTCCGCACTGCTGATGGCGCCGCGCGCGCCGCTTTGCTGGACCCGGTACGCCACTTCACTGGCCGAGATCTGGGTCACGCAGGGCACCGGGACGGCGCCGATGTGCTGGCATGCGGCCATCGCGACCAGCCAGGCGGGCGTACGCGGCATGAACAGCAGCACGCGATCGCCGGGCACGATGCCCGACCCGAGCATGGCAGCGGCGAGCCGGCCAGACGCCTCCAGGACCTGCGAGTAGCTCCAGCGCACCACCTCACCCGAGAGCGTGACGCCCAGGACAGCCGTACGCTCCGGCGTCGCGCGCGCGCGCGGCTCGAGCACGTCGGCCACGAAATTGAAGCTGGGGGGCGGCTGCAGACGGCCGTCCCTCAGACCATGCCATTTCTCCACGCTCATCTGTTCTCCTGCCGGGATGCCGGCGCCGCGCCGTTGGGCTCCACGCCGTGTGCGCGGATGAGTTTGAAGGTGGCGGAGGCCGTTGCCACGACGGCGCCGCCGTTGTCGTGGGCACGCGCCTCGCAGAACGCAAGGGACCGGCCGCGCCGGATGCAGCGTGCCGAGACCAGGGCGTCGCCTTCGATGGCGCGAAGGAAGCTCGTTCGCATGTCCACCGTGCTCACGCCGCGCAGAGCGGTATCGGTCCCCCGAGCGGCCTGGCTCATGGCGTAATCCAGGGTGCTCATGAGCGCACCGCCGTGCAGGGCGCCGGCGCTGTTGCCCAGGTCCGCACGCCACGGCAGGCGAACGCTGGCCGCGTCCGCCTGCACCTCGGCCACCGGCACGCCGATCGTTTGCATGAAAGGTACGCCGCGAGACATGGCCCTGCCCTCGTGCGTCATGAGCCAGACCTCAGCGAGGCGCCACTGGCCTGGATCGCCCGGGCCCATTTCTCGCGCTCACGTGCCAGGTGCCCATGGAAGTCAGCGGTGCTGCCGCCCACGACGGTGAGCCCGGCCCCCGTCAGTGCGTCTCGCACGCCGGGCTCCGACAGGACCTGGTTGATCTGCGTGTTCAGGAACGACACGGCGTTCGCCGAGGTGCCGGTGGGTGCGAACAGGCCGAACCAGGAAGTGATTTCGTAGCCGGAGACGCCCTGCTCCGCGATCGTCGCCAAGTTCGGCCAGGCGGGATCGCGGCGCGCGGCGGACAGGCCGATGGCCCGCAGGCGATCGCTCTTCAAGTAGGTGGACGCCACCGACAGTTCGATGGAAGCGATGTCGATATGACCCGCCAGCAGGTCGTTCAGCACGGCCGAGGTACCGCGATAAGACACGTGCGTGAGCTCGATGCCCACCGCCTGCCGGAACAGGGCGCCCGCCAGCGCATGCGGCGATCCCGGCCCGGAGTCCCCCAGGCTGAGCGGGCGCCTGGCGGTCCTGGCATGGGCCACCAGTTCGGCGACGGAGCGCGCGGGTGTCGAAGGCGAGACGAGCAGCACGTGGGGCACCGAGGCCGCCAGGGCGATGGGAACGAGGTCACGCTGCGTGTCGTAGGCCAGCGGCGGGTTCATCTGCGGCCGGATGCTGATCGACGTGGTGGAACCCATCAGCAGGGTGTAGCCGTCAGGCGCGGACCTCACCACCGAAGCGGTACCGATTTCTGCCGATGCGCCGGCCTCGTTGCGCACGATGACCGGGCTGCGCACGGCACGCGACAGGGGCGCGGCCACCGCGCGCGCCACCAGGTCCACCGTGCCGCCGGCCGCGAACGGCACGACGATGGCGATCTGCCGATCGGGATAGGTTTGCGCAAACGAGACGGGCACGGTGAGCGCCGCCGTCGATGAAATGACGGCGATTGCGCCGCGGCGCGTCAGACGACGATTCAGCATCTTCAGGCTCCAGATGGCCGGGCCGGTTCGACCCGGGGGTTGATGGGTGTCTGGAAGGAACGGCGCCACGCGTTCGGGACGACCCTGGACGTGCGCAGTTCCGCTCGCTCACAAGGTCGGATAGCTGCCCCCGTTGTTGTCGAGAAAGGATGTCTTGAGCCGAGCCCCCGCATAGCACTCGGCCAGACTGGTGGCGGCCGCCCGATTGGTGGTCATGTACTCGAGTTGCGAGAGCTGCAGCTTGCGGTGGTATTCGTTGGTGAAGTCGTGGCGCTGGAGCATGCCGGTCTGCTGCGCCGTGAACTGCTGGGCGTGCCATACGCGCGCCAGACAGGTGGGCGAATACCGATTCAGGCCGTCCTCGCAGCCCGACCGGAAGAATTCGTGCATCGCATCGGCGAGCACGCACACGTCGGCAATGGCCTGGTTCAGGCCGCGCCCGCCCGTGGGCGGGACGACGTGCGCGGCATCGCCCGCGAGGAACATGCGCCGGTACTGCATCGGCTCACAGACGAAGCTGCGCAAATCGAACCGGGTCTTCTCGAGAATCGTTCCCTCGCGCAGCTTCCAGCCGTCTTCCGTGTCCAGGCGCTGGTGCAGTTCGTCCCAGATCCGGTCATCGGACCAGTCCTCGGGCGAATCTTCCAGCGCGCACTGGATGTAGTTGCGGCTGACCTGGGGCGAGCGCATGCTGTGCATCGCATAGCCGCGCTCGTGGGCCGACGTCACCAGCCAGGCGCTGGATGGTGCCGCATTCACCATGACGCCGATCCACGCGAAGGGATAGGTTCGCTCGAAGAGCCGGATGCGGTCGGCCGGAATGCTGCGGCGACCGATGCCATGAAAACCGTCGCAGGCCGCCAGCAGATCGCAATGAAGCACCCTCTCTTCGCCTTCGTGCTGGTACACCACGCGCGGCCGGTCTTCCTCGAGGCCCTCAATGCGCAGCGCCTGCGCATCGAAGAGGATGGTGCCGCCGTCCTGGCTGCGGCGGGCAATCAGGTCCCGTACCACTTCCTGCTGACCATAGACCACATTGCGCCGGCCGCCCGTGAGTTCGTACCAGTTGATGTAGCGGCGCTTGCCGTCGAAACGGAACTCCATCTGTTCCTGAGGCAATCCTTCGCGCTCCATGCGCTCGCCCACCCCGGTGGCCCTGAACAGGGCCGATACGTCGCTGTCGAGCACGCCCGCGCGCACGCGCCCTTCCACATATTCCCGGCTGCGGGACTCCAGAATCACGGATTCCACGCCGTGCAGATGCAGCAGGTGGGAGAGCATCAGCCCCGCGGGGCCGGCACCAATGATGACAACTGGTTTCTTCATCTGTCTCTCTGGCCGCGTCGAACGGCACGAATGGAATGGGGTGGAAGCTCGCGTGCATGCCTCCATTTAGAAAGCAATAATAGCTTTGTAAGTTATGTATGTCAATGAATATTAGAATGGCCAGAGCGCATTCCCGGGTCTGGCCCCGTCCCCTGCTCACACCCAGGCGCGGCAGCCGGCCAGGACCGGTGCCCCCTTCTCCAGCTACCATGTCGCCATGACGAAGATCAAAGCCAAACAGACCACACCATCGAAGGCACCGCGAACGCGGCAATTGATCACCTCGCGGGAAGAACTGCTCGTGGACGGGTCGGACAACACGTTCCGGACGATGGTCCACAACCTGTTCGCCCTGCTGTCGCGCCACGAGGCGATCCGTGCGAACCACGGTCTCCTCACCGGTCTGTCCAGCGTTGAATACACCTGCCTGGTCACCCTGGGCTACCTGCAAGCCGCGGGCAACAACGTCAGCGTGAAGATGCTGGCGGATCATCTGTACGTCAGCGGCCCGTTCGCCACCACCACCGTGGGCCGGCTGATCAAGGCCGGCCTGGTGGACAAGGAGGTGGATGCCGATGACCGGCGCCGGGTCTCGCTGCAGATCACTGAGCGCGGCCACGATGTGCTCCGGACGCACACACCGTTGCAACAGCAGGTCAACGACGTGCGATTCGCCTGCATGTCACGCAACGACCTCCTGCAGTTCTCCGACATGCTGGAGAAACTGATTGCCTGCGCCGACCAGGCGATCGCCCTGCAGTCCTACATGCTCGCGCAAAGCGGCGCGGCGCCCGCGCTCATCTCGCCTGCCTCGGAACGCTGAATGGCCCGGGCCGATATCCTCTTCATTCCAGCTTGATGCCCCGATCCGCAATGATCTTCTGGCGAGCTGCGGACTCGCTGCTGATGCGCTGCCCCAACTGCGCACGGGTGCTGGACTGGTAGATCAGCGCCTGATCGTCCAGCAGGCGCAGGATGGCGGGATCCTCCGCGGCCTTCGCGTACGCCTTCTCCAGCCGATCCAGGATCGCGGGCGGTGTGCCAGCCGGCGCCAGCACCACGTGCCACGTATGCGAACTGACGCTGCCGTAGCCCAGTTCGGCCAGCGTGGGCACATCGGGCAACTGCTTGACACGCTCGTTCGATGTCACGGCGAGGGCCTTGACCTTCCCGCTGCGGATCAGAGGCAGCATGGGACCCATGGTGTCCAGGGAAACCTCCACCTGCCCGCCGATCAATGCGGGCAAGGCGTCGCCCGTGCCCTTGAAGGGGATCGTGGCGATGTCGATGCCGGCCGCCTGCTTGAACAGCTCGAAAGCCAGATGCTGCGTCGTGCCGACGCCGCCCATGCCCGCGAAGTTCAAGGTATTGGGCCGGGCCTTGGCCATGTTCACGAGATCCTGCAGCGTCTTGACCGGCAGGCTTTCGGTAGCCACGAGCACCAGCGGCGACAGGGCGAGCATGGCCACCGGTTCGAAGCTCGCGGTCGTGTATTGCAGATCGCGCCGCAGGTGCGGAGCGATGGTGAGAGGCCCCAGCGTTCCCATGGCCAGCGTGTAGCCATCGGCGGGAGCCCTGGCGGCCTCGGTGGTGCCGATCACGCCGCCATAGCCCGGGCGATTGACAAGGACGATGGACTGGCCAATGGCCTGGGAGACCCGCTCGTTGTAGGCGCGAGCCAGCAGGTCGTTGAGGCCACCCGGTGGCCAGGCCACGATGAAGCGGACAGCCGACTTGGCCGGCCAATCCTGAGCCTGGGCCCAGGAACCCAGAGTCAGGAACAACGCGGCGATGAAGATTCTGAATCCCAACATAAGTACCTCCAATAGCTAAGTTGAAAAGCTATATTAAAATGTTTTCAATCGTTGTGCAACAGGGAAAGGCCCAGTTTCGCGCGCCGCTCGAGCCAGGGACAGGGCCGGTAGCGAGGATCGCCATAGGCGGCGTGCATGTGGTGCAGGATCCTGACCATGCGCTCAGGCCCGAGCGCATCGCCCATGGCCAGCGGGCCGAGCGAATAGCCCAGGGCAGCCCGCACCGCGCGGTCGATGTCTTCAGGCGCGGCGATGCGCTGCTGGGCCATCTCGCATCCGATGGCCACGATGAGCGCCCACATGCGCTGGAAGACGAACCCGGGGCTGTCCCGGATCACGGTCACCGGAATGCCGCCGGCCGCCAGGGTGGCATGGGCCGCGTCGCGCCAGACCGCACCGGTGGCGGGTGAACACATCAGCGTGCGGCGACGATCGAGTGGCGCCAGCGCGTCCACGCCCACGGTACGCACGGCATCGAGATCCTGCTCCGATACACAGGTGCTCACGTCCTGCCCCAGAGGCGTGACGACGATGAGCGCCTGGGTGGATGGCACCGTGCCGGCCTCGACGCGCACGCCTTCCCGCTCCAGCACCTCGCCCAATTCCCGCGCCAGCTCCGGCTCCGCCTCGCTGATCCACACCGGCACCGTTGGCACGGATGGGGCCGGCGTGGCCTCCACAGCCACCCGTACGCCGTCCGCATAGGCGTAGAAGCCATGCCCAACCTTTCGCCCGAGCAGACCCGCGGCCACCCTTTGCTTCACCAGCGGGCTGGAGCGGAAGCGGGGCTCCTGGTAGTACTGGTGATAGAAAGAGTCCATCACCAGCTCAGCCACATCCAGCCCGATCATGTCGATCAGTTCGAAGGGGCCCATCCGAAAGCCGCCGGCCTCGCGCAGGATGCGGTCGATGTCATGGAATTCAGCCACGCCTTCGGAGAGGATGCGAAACGCCTCGGGCGTGAACGCGCGGCCCGCATGGTTGACGATGAACCCCGGCATGTCGCGCACACGCACCGCGGCCAGGTCCATGGCTTCGGTCAGTTCCGCGATGCGTTCCGTGACTTCCGGCGCGGTACGCAGGCCATTCACGATCTCGGCTACCCGCACCAGGGGAACCGGATTGAAGAAATGCCAGCCCACCACGCGCTGCGGATGCTCGCAGGCAGCGGCGACTGCCGTCACGGACAGGGATGAGGTGTTCGTCGCCAGCAGCGCCTGCGAACCCGCAATGGCCTCCAGCCTCCGGAACAGTTCATGCTTGGCATCGAGCCTCTCGATGATCGATTCGATGATGACATCGCACCCAGCCAGTGCTTCCAGGGTATCGCAAGGCACCAGGCGCGCCAGCGTGCTCCCGGCCTCGACCTCGCTCAGGCGGCCCTTGGCCCGCTGCCGCGCCAGCACGTCGGCGATGCCGCTCTTCGCGGCGGCCACGGCGGCCGCACTCCGGTCGTGGAGCCGCACGGTGAATCCTGCCTGCGCCGCTACCTGCGCGATGCCGCGCCCCATCGTTCCCAGACCGACCACGGCCAGCAGCGGCCGCTCTTGCCCATCGTTCATCCGGCACACCTTTCTCCGACCGCGCGGGTCGGTCGAGTTTAATTAAATCATTTTAAAAGCTTTTATTTTTAGCTATTTATAATAGCTGCTATCATGCGATCCGTGTGCAAGAAGCCATGAGGTTCATAGGACATGCGCAGTCAGTCATTCGCCGCCACCGTCGCTCCCCGGGAAGTGTCCATCACGCCCCTCGAAGGCGGCGGCTGGTCTCTCCGTTCGCCGCAGGCACTGGGCTTCTATCCCCGCTGCGTCGGTGAAGTGCTCGAACACTGGGCACGCACTGAACCTGATCGCGTCTTCCTGGCGGACAGGGCGTCCGATGGCCCATGGCGCAGCGTCAGCTATGCCGACGCCGCTAGCAAGGTGCGGGCCATTGCGCAGGGCCTGCTAGAGCTTGGCCTGAGCCCCGATCGCCCTGTCCTGACTCTCTCACGCAACAGCATCGAGCACGGACTGATGATCCTGGGCGCCATGCACGCGGGACTGTCGGTGGTTCCCGTGGCGCCGGCCTACGCCATGGCCAGCAAGGATCTGCGCAAGCTGCAGCATGTGTTCGACCTGATCGACCCATCGCTGGTCTATGTGGATGAAGGTCATCTCTACGCCGAGGCGCTCGGCCGGGTCGCCCGCGAGCCCGTGCGGGTGGTGAGCAGCGGCTCGCCTGTGGACGGCCACGCCACCATCCCGTTTGCCGACCTGGTGCGCACTCCGGTCGGGCAGCGCTTGCGCCATGCCTTCGCGGCCATCACCCCCGACACCATCGGCAAGGTGCTGCTCACCTCGGGCTCCACCGCGATGCCCAAGGGCGTCATCAACACCCACCGCATGATGTGCGCCAACATGCAGGCGGTCTCTCAGGTCTATCACTTCTATTCGGAGAGCCCTCCCATCCAGTTGAGCTGGCTGCCCTGGAACCACACGGCGGGTGGCAACCACGTGTTCCACACGACGCTCTGGCATGGCGGATCCCTGTACATCGACGATGGCAAGCCTGTGCCGGGGCAGGTCGAGCGCACGGTGGCCAACCTGCGCGACATCCCGGAACCTGTGACCGTCTACCTCAGCGTGCCGCTGGGGTACTCCATGCTCCTGCCCTACCTGGAGAGCGATGCCGGGCTGCGCAGGCAGTTCCTGAGCAAGATCCGCTACATGGGCAGCGCGGGCGCGGGATTCCCCAGAAACCAGTGGGAACGCATCCAGGAACTGGTGGAGCATGAACAGGGGCACCGCATCCTCTTCGCCACCAACTGGGGTGCGACCGAAACGGCGCCCACCGCCACCGCGGTTCACTTCGACAGCGACCGTCCCAACAACATCGGCCTGCCCATTCCCGGTGTCGAACTGCGCCTGGCACCGCTCGACGGCAAGTACGAGCTGCGGGTCAAGGGCCCCTCCATCTTCCCCGGCTATTGGAAGCAGCCCGAACTCACGGCCGCATCGCGCGACCAGGATGGCTTCTACCGCACCGGCGACGCCGGTAAGTTCATCGACCCGGACCACCCGGAACTGGGCGTACAGTTCGACGGCCGTGTCGCCGAGGATTTCAAGCTGCTCTCGGGCACCTGGGTCAGTGTGGGCAACCTGCGCGTGCGCGCCGTGCAGGCGGGTTCACCGGTGGTGCAGGACGTGGTGGTGACAGGACACAACCGCGACGAGATCGGACTGCTGGTGTTCCCGAACGTGCCGGCCTGCCGCGCGCTGTGCCCCGAACTGCCCGCCGAGGCCACAGCGGCCGACGTGATCGCCAGCGAGGCCGTGCGCCGACACTTGCAAGGCGCGCTGGGGGCAATGGCGCGCGAATCGTCCGGCAGTTCCACGCGGCCGGCACGGGCCTGGCTGCTGGCCGAGCCGCCACGTCCGGAGCACAACGAGATCACCGAGAAGGGCTACATCAACCAGCGAGCCGTACTGGAAAACCGCGCCGCCGACGTGGAACGCCTCTACAGCGACGACCCCATGGTCATCCACGCCACGCGGCACGCCTGAACGCCACCCACCAGGAAGACAAGCATCCATGGCAAACACCGAACTTCTGCGGATCGAACAACGTGGACCCGTGACGCTGGTCCAGCTCAACCGCCCGGACAAGCGCAACGCGATCAATCACGAGCTCATCGTCGCCCTGGGTGAATTTTTCGCGCACCCTCCAGATGGCACGCGCGTGATCATCGTGCACGCCGCCGGCGAGCATTTCTGCGCCGGTCTCGACCTCGTCGAGAAAATCAGCAAGGCCGACCGGACACCTTTCGATGTGCTGCGCAACTCACAGCGCTGGCACCGCGCGTTCGAACGGATCCAGTTTGGCGAGGTCCCCGTCGTCAGCGTGCTCAAGGGCGGCGTGATAGGGGGAGGCATGGAGTTGGCCGCCTCCACGCACATCCGCGTGGCGGAGAGCACTTCGTTCTTCCAGTTGCCCGAGGCTCAGCGCGGCATCTTCGTCGGTGGTGGCGCCACGGTGCGCGTGGCACGCATCATCGGCGCGGGCCGCATGGTGGAGATGATGCTCAGCGGCCGAACGTATGACGCGCAGGCGGGGTTGAACCTGGGCCTGGCGCACTACGTGGTGCCCCAGGGCCAGGGACTGGACAAGGCGCTGGAGATCGCCGGGCGCGTGGCACAGAACGGTGCGGCGGCGAACTTCACCGTCATCAACACCATCGAGCGCATCAGCGACATGTCCATCAACGACGGGCTCCTGACCGAGTCCTATGCGGCGGGCATGGCCCACACCGCCGGCGAGGGTACCTCTCGCATCGCCAGCTTCTTCAAGGATCGCCGATCGACCAGGGAACCGTCCGCCGAGTGATGCTCGCCATCGATCAAGGACATCCGCCCCCCCATAAGGCCATCGCCATGGACCACCGAAACCTCATCGCCATCGACATGCACACCCATGCCCAGGTGTCGTGCCGCAACCCTTTCGACAACTACGGCTCGGAGTATGGTGCCGCCGCGGGCAAGTATTTCCGCACCGCCAGCGCCCACCCCTCCATCCGGGACACCGTGTCCTACTACCGTGAGCGCAGGCTGGGCCTGGTGATGTTCCCCGTGGATTCCGAGGCGATGACCGGACGCCTGCGCGTTCCCAACGAGGAGGTGGCGGAGGCCGCGTCGGAAAACAGCGACATGATGATCGCGTTCGGCAGCGTAGACCCGCACAAGGGAAAGATGGGTGCACGCGAGGTGCGGCGCCTGATCGAGGAGTTCGGCGTCAAGGGATTCAAGTTCCACCCGACGGTCCAAGGCTATTACCCATATGACGAAATGGCTTGGCCTCTCTACGAGGTCATCAACCACTACAAGCTGCCCGCCATCTTCCACACAGGCCACAGCGGTATCGGCAGCGGCATGCGGGGCGGTGGCGGACTGCGGTTGGAATATTCGAACCCGAGGCACCTGGACGACGTGGCGATCCGCTTCCCCGACATGCAGATCGTCATGGCCCATCCGAGCTGGCCATGGCAGGACGAGGCGCTGAGCGTCGCGGTGCACAAGCCCAATGTCTGGATCGACCTCTCGGGCTGGAGCCCCAGGTATTTTCCCGAACAGTTGATCCAGTACGCCAACACGCGACTGAAGGGTCGCATCCTCTTCGGCAGCGACTTCCCGCTGATCACGCCTGAGCGGTGGATGAAGGATTTCGCGGAGACCGGCTTCCGCGACGAGGTACGCCCGGGCATCCTCAAGGACAACGCGATCCGCCTGCTGGGATTGCAGCAGAACCCCTCTCACGCCCCGGAGACCGCGACACCATCCATCACCTGATCACCACCACGGCGCGGCAGCAATGCCGGTATGGAATCGGGAGAGACCGGCTCGTCATGGCAGCCGGCGCCGAAGGAGCAACGACCCCGGAAACTCTCAGGCAAAAGGACCGGTTCCCTGCACAGACTCTGGAGAGCATGCCTGCACCCGGCATGCACCGAAGGAGCAAGCGAGCCTTTCAGCAGGGCGACGCGAATCTCTCAGGTTCCGAACAGAGGGGGTGGCGGAGACATCCGTCCCGACCTTCTCACATCTTGACCTTGATCGGATCCGAGCATGAAAAGCATTGCTGTCATCGGCGGTGGCATCACAGGCGTCAGCACCGCCTACGCGCTGGCGAAGCGCGATTTCTCCGTCACCCTGTTTGAGCGCCACCGCTACGCGGCCATGGAGACCTCCTTCGCCAACGGCGGACAGTTGTCGGCATCGAACGCCGAAGTCTGGAACCACCGCTCCACGCTGGCCAAGGGCCTGAAGTGGATGCTGACGAGGGATGCGCCACTGTTGATCAACCCCAGACCATCGTGGCACAAGCTCAGTTGGTTCATGCAGTTCATCGCCAGCATTCCCCGCTACGAGCACAACACCGTCACGACCGCCCGGCTGGCCATCGCGGCGCGCGAACACCTCTTTTCGTGGGCCACCGCCGAGGGACTGGACTTCGATCTGAAACGCCTCGGCATCCTGCACATCTACCGCGACCGAGCTTCCTTCGACCACGCTGCCCGCGTCACCCGGCTCCTGGCCCAGGGAGGGTTGACGCGCAGGCCCGTTTCGCCCGAGGAAATCCGCGCGATCGAGCCCACGCTCGCGGGCAGCTACCACGGCGGCTTCTTTACCGAGAGCGACTCGACCGGCGACATTCACAAATTCACGCAGGGCCTTGCCGACCTGCTGCCGCGATTCGGCGTCAGTTGCCGCTACGGGCAGTCCGTGCGAACCGTTCGATCGGACAACAGGACCGTCGAGGTAAGCATCGAGCACGCACCCGGTAACGCCGACACCGAGCGGTTCGATGGCGTGGTGATCTGCGCCGGCTGTGCCAGCCGCGGCCTGGCCGCCCCGCTGGGAGACCGGCTGAACGTCTACCCTGTCAAGGGTTACTCGATCACCGTGAACCTGCGAGACGCAGGCAGCCAGGCATCGGCGCCCAACGTGAGCCTGCTGGACGATGAAGCCAAGCTCGTGTCCAGCCGCCTCGGCGCCGACCGCTTCCGCGTGGCCGGCACAGCCGAGTTCAACGGCTTCAACAAGGACATCCGGGCCGACCGGATCCAGCCGCTCGTCCAATGGGTGGAAAGGCACTTCCCTGGTATCGACACGCGCAGCGTGGTGCCCTGGGCGGGGCTTCGGCCCATGATGCCCGACATGCTGCCTCGCGTCGCCCGAGGCTGGAAGGAAAATGTCTTCTACAACACCGGCCACGGCCACCTGGGCTGGACGCTGTCGGCCGCGACGGCTGACATGATCGCCGAGACCGTGGCAAGCGCCTATCGCGAACCCTTAGTGGCCAACCGCCACCCGCACGCCTCGACCCCGCCCTGGTCGGTACCACCCAACTAGGATCGACATTCAGCGCCCGCGCGCCGCGATGTCGGGCGTGGGCAGTTGCACGTCGCCGCACTGGGCGCGGTGGCGCAGCGCGTGGTCCATCACCACCAGGGCCAGCAGCGCTTCGGCGATGGGCGTGGCGCGGATGCCCACGCAGGGGTCGTGGCGGCCCTTGGTGACGATCTCGGTGGCCTGGCCCGCCGTATCGATGGTTTCGCGCGGCACCAGGATGGAGCTGGTGGGCTTGATGGCGATCTGCACCTCCAGGTCCTGCCCCGTGCTGATGCCGCCCAGCACGCCGCCGGCGTTGTTGCCCTTGAAGCCCTCGGGGCTGAGGCCGTCGCCGTGCGTGCTGCCCCGGTGCGCCACGCTGGCGAAGCCGGCGCCGATCTCCACGCCCTTGACGGCGTTGAGCCCGAGCATGGCGTAGGCGATGTCGGCGTCGAGCCGGTCGTACAGCGGCTGGCCCAGGCCCACCGGCATGCCCTGCGCGGTGACGCGCAGGCGCGCGCCGCACGAGTCGCCGCTCTTGCGCAGCTCGTTCATGTAGGCCTCGATCGCGGAGACATCGGCCACGGGCGCGAAGAAGGGGTTGCGGGACACGTGGTCCCAGCTCTCGAAGGGAATCGTCTTCTCGCCGATCTGCGTCATGTGGCCGCGGAAGGTGGTGCCGTAGCGTTCCTTGAGCCATTTTTTCGCGACCGCGCCCGCGGCCACCGTGGGCGCGGTCAGGCGCGCCGAGCTGCGCCCGCCGCCGCGCGGATCGCGGATGCCGTATTTCTGCCAATAGGTGTAGTCGGCGTGGCCGGGTCGGAAGGTCCGCAGGATGTCTCCGTAGTCCTTGCTGCGCTGGTCGGTGTTGCGGATCAGCAGGGCGATGGGGGTCCCGGTGGTCCTGCCCTCGTAGACGCCGCTCAGGATCTCCACCGCATCGGGTTCGTTGCGCTGGGTCACGAACTTCGACGTGCCGGGGCGGCGGCGGTCCAGGTCGGCCTGGATGTCGGCCTCGCCGAGCGCCATGCCCGGCGGGCAGCCATCGATCACGCAGCCGATGGCCGGGCCGTGGGATTCGCCGAAGTTGGTGACGCAGAAAAGGGTGCCGATGGTGTTGCCGCTCATGGCGAACGATTATCCCCGAGCCCGTGCATCCGCACCCAGGCTGGTGCACGCCCGGGCCGCTTTCGAGGTGCATCGGTTCCGCCCGGCCTGATCCAAGCCGATGGAACGCTTCATGCTTGGTGCTGCATCGCAGCCATCCGGCTGCCTTCGACGACAAGGAGTGCCCCATGCTGGACCGGACCGCCACCCTGTTCTCCCACGTCAAGCCCGGCGACACCGAGTTCGTGCGCGGCGGCCTGCGCGACTTCTTCCTCTACCGCGACCTGGGCATCGCCGCCGCCACCCACGGCAAGGTGATCGCGCACCTGGTGAAGGCCAACGAGCCGCCCGACGGCGGGACCGGCTGGCACATCCACGAGGCCGACTTCCAGATCGTGATCATGATCAAGGGCTGGGCCCGGTTCATGTACGAGGAACAGGTCACGCTGGTGGAAGCCGGCGACGTGGTGCACCAACGCCCGGGCATCCGCCACTACCTGTTCGACTATTCGCCCGACATGGAATACCTGGAAATCGTGTCGCCGGCGGATTTCAAGTCGGTGCCGGTCGACCCCGTCTGCGAGATTCCACCACCGACCCCTTGGAAGTAGGCAAAGACGAGCGCGTGCAGAGACCTTCTCCATCCAGAGGTGCCACGGAACCGGCTTTGCCGGGCCGCGGGCACCGCCCCCTTGAGGGGTCGCGCGCAGCGCGGCGGGGGTGGGTCAAAACTCCGCTTCCAGCTCGTCGATGTCGTCGGGCTCGGCTTCGGCGGCCGCCACCCATTCCTTCATCGCCGGCAGGGCCATGATGGTGTCGCAATAGGCCACGCAGGCCTCGGCGATCGCCACCTCGTAGGTGATGAAGCGCGTGACCACCGGCGCGAACATCGCATCGGCCATGCAGGGCCTGGCGCCGAACAGGTAGGGGCCGCCGTAGGTGTCCAGGCATTCGGTCCAGATGGCCTCGATGCGGTCGACGTCGGTCCGGGCGCGCGACCAGAGCCTGAAGCCCGGAAAGGACGCCTTGATGTTCATCGGCAACGACGAACGCAGGGCCGAAAAGCCCGAATGCATCTCGCCGCAGATCGCGCGGCAGTGCGCGCGCGCGGCGCGGTCGGCCGGCAGCAGGCCGGCCCGGGGCTTGATTTCGTTGAGGTACTCGCCGATCGCCAGCGTGTCCCACACGTGCACGCCCTCGTGCTCAAGCGCGGGAACGCGCATGGAAGCGGAGAGCAGCAGCATCTCGGCCTTCATCGCCGGATCGTCGGGCGGGATCACGTGCTCGACGAACTCCAGCTTCGCCAGCCGCGCCATCAGCCAGCCGCGCAGGGCCCAGGCACCGTAGTTCTTGCTGCTGATGGTGAGTACCGCTTTGGCCATGGGATGCTCCTCTGGGATACCCGTCACAGCAAGGGCTGTGCCACCCCGGCGCCTCCCGCGCGCACAGCGGCGGTGCATCCGCCGGCTGGCCCGCTACTTGCCTGCCTCCCGGCAAGCCCCCACCAGGAAGCACCATGATGTATCAGGCCTATCAACTCCAGTCCGACCTGGTCTCGCCCCTGCGCCTGCTGGCCCAGCACCTGAGCGCCGCGCTCTGGCTGAAAGAGACGGAGGGCTCGTTCATGCGCAAGGTGTCGGCCGCCTGCGACGTGGTCTCACGCCTGCGGCTCACGCACACCCGGCCGCCCTACGGCATCCAGCGCATCGCCGTGGGCGAGCGCGAATTCCCCGTGACGGAGGAAACCGTGCTCGCGCTGCCTTTCGGCACCCTGCTGCGCTTCCGCAAGGAAGGCGCCGAGCCCCAGCCCAGGGTGCTGCTGGTGGCGCCGCTCTCGGGCCACTTCGCCACGCTGCTGCGCGAAACGGCGCGCACGCTGCTGCAGGACCACGACGTCTACATCACCGACTGGCACAACGCGCGCGACGTCTCGCTGCGCAACGGCGGCTTCGGGCTGGACGACTACATCGGCTACATGATCCGCTTCACGGAGGCGATTGGGCCGGGCAGCCACATGGTGGCCGTGTGCCAGCCGTGCGTGGCGGCGCTGGCGGCCACGGCGATCATGGCCGAGGACGACCACCCCGCCCAGCCGCGCAGCCTCACGCTCATGGCCGGCCCGGTGGACTGCCGCGTCAACCCCACCGAAGTCAACCGCCTGGCCACCAGCAGGCCCATCGGCTGGTTCGAGAAGCACCTCATCAGCCACGTGCCGCTGCCGCACGCGGGCTTCATGCGCCGCGTCTACCCCGGCTTCGTGCAGCTCACCGCCTTCATGAGCATGAACCCGGAGCGGCACAGGCAATCGTTCCGCCACATCTACGACCACCTGCTCGCCGGCCGCACCGAGGAAGCCGGTGTGATCCAGGACTTCTACGAGGAATACCTCGCGGTCAACGACCTGCCGGCCGAGTTCTACCTGGAGACGGTGGAGAAGGTGTTCCAGACCTACGACCTGCCGCGCGGCGCGCTCACCTGGCACGGCCGCACGGTGAACCCCGCGGCGATCCGCCGCACCGCGCTCATGACGGTCGAGGGCGAGCGCGACGACATCTGCTCGGTCGGCCAGACCGTGGCCGCGCAGGACCTGTGCAGCGGCATCCGCCCCTACCGGAAGACGCACCACGTGCAGACCGGCGTGGGCCACTACGGCGTGTTCAGCGGACGGCGCTGGAACCAGCAGATCTACCCGCGCGTGCGCGAGATGATCCACAACAACTCGGAATGACCCCCCGCGGCGCTTCGCGCCACCCCCCTTGAGAAGGGGGGCAACACCGGCGGCCCGGCGAAGCCGGCTCCGCGATGTTTCTGGACGGTCCGGTGTTTGTCGCTCAGAGGCCCGGGGTGGAGGGCTGAGCCTCGTCCTCGGCCGGCCAGTCGCGGATGTAGGCCTTGAGCATCTGGTTCTCGAAGTTCTGGCTGTCCACCACGGCCTTGGCCACGTCGTAGAAACTGATCACGCCCATGAGCATCTTGGCGTCCATCACCGGCATGTAGCGGGTGTGTTTCTCCAGCATCATGGGGCGCACCTGGTCGAGCTCGGTCTCGGGCGTGCAGCTCATGGGATGGTCGTCCATCACCGTGCGCACCGTCTTGCCGCCCAGTGTGCCGCCATTGCGGGCCAGCGTGTGGATGATCTCGCGGAAGGTGAGCATGCCCACGAGGTCGCCGTGATCCATCACGGCCAGGGACCCGATGTCGAACTGCGACATGGTCTCCACCGCGCGCTCCAGGGACTCTTCTGGGGGGACGGTGTAGAGCGTGCCGCCTTTGACGCGCAGGATATCGCTGACTTTCATGACCGTTCTCCTCGGCTTCGTGGCTTGAACCTGTCTCCAGCGTGGCTGGCGTTGATGCAATATAGCCCACAATCGCCGGAATCGTGCCCCCTGCACAGGAGACCCTCCCATGCCCGGCTACTCGGACCCCGGCTTCGACACCCTCGCCCTGCACGCCGGCGCCGCGCCCGACGCCGCCACGGGCGCGCGGGCGGTGCCGATCCACCTCACCACCTCCTTCGTCTTCGAATCCAGCGACCACGCCGCTGCGCTGTTCAACCTCGAGCGCGCCGGCCACGTGTACAGCCGCATCAGCAACCCCACCAACGCGGTGTTCGAGCAGCGCATGGCCGCGCTGGAGGGCGGCATCGGCGCCATCGCCACCGCCAGCGGCCAGGCCGCGCTGCACCTGTCGGTGGCCACGCTGCTGGGCGCGGGCTCGCACATCGTGGCCAGCACCGCGCTCTACGGCGGCAGCCAGAACCTGCTGCACTACACGCTGCGCCGCTTCGGCATCGAGACCACCTTCGTGAAACCGGGCGACATCGATGGCTGGCGTGCCGCGGTGCGGCCCGAGACCCGGCTCTTCTTCGGCGAGACCGTGGGCAACCCGGGGCTGGAAGTGCTCGACATGCCCACCGTCTCGCAGATCGCTCACGAGGCCGGCGTGCCCCTGCTGGTGGACTCGACCCTGACCACGCCCTACCTCGTCAAGCCCTTCGAGCTGGGCGCCGACATCGTCTACCACTCGGCCACCAAGTTCCTGAGCGGCCACGGCACCGTGATCGGCGGCGTGGTGGTCGACGGGGGCAGTTTCGACTGGGAGGCCTCCGGCAGGTTCCCCGAGCTCACCGAAGCGTACGACGGGTTCCACAGCATGGTGTTCAGCGAGGAGAGCACGGTCGGCGCCTTCCTGCTGCGCGCGCGGCGCGAGGGGCTGCGCGACTTCGGCGCCTGCATGAGCCCCCACAGCGCCTGGCTGATCCTGCAGGGCATCGAAACGCTTCCGCTGCGCATGGAGCGCCACATGGGCAACACCGAGAAGGTGGTGGCCTTCCTGGCCAGCCATCCCCTGGTGGAGCGCGTGGGCCATCCGCTGCTGGAAGAACACCCCAGCCATGCGCTGGCCGAAAAACTGCTGCGCTTCGGCGCCAAGGGCGCCGGCTCCGTGTTCAGCTTCGACATCCGGGGCAGCCGCGAACAGGGCAAGGCCTTCATCGAGGCGCTCCAGCTGTTCAGCCACCTGGCCAACGTGGGCGACTGCCGCTCGCTGGTGATCCACCCCGCCTCCACCACCCATTTCCGCATGAGCGACGAGGCGCTGGCCGCGGGCGGCATCGGCCCGGGCACGATCCGCCTCTCGATCGGGCTGGAAGACCCGGACGACCTGATCGACGACCTGAAGCGCGCGCTCAAGGCGGCCGAAAAAGCGGGAGCCTGAACGATGGAACTGCTCGTCAACGGCGCCCCCACCTATTGCTACACCGGCGGCAAGCCCTACGATGCCGCCAAGCCCACCGTGGTGTTCATCCACGGCGTCGTCAACGACCACAGCGTGTGGATCCTGCAGAGCCGCTACCTCGCCCACCACGGCTGGAACGTGCTCGCGGTGGACCTGCCGGGCCACTGCCGCAGCGGCGGCGAGGCGCCCGCCTCGGTGGAGGAGGCGGCCGGTTTCGTGGCCGCGCTGCTCGATGCCGCCGGCGTGCAGAAGGCCGCGCTGGTGGGCCACAGCTGGGGCTCGCTGATCGCGCTGGAGGCCGCCGCCCGGTTGCAGGAGCGCGTGAGCCACCTGGTGCTGGTGGGCACCGCCCATCCCATGAAAGTCTCGCCCGCCTTGATCGACGCCTCGCTCCACGATCCCGAGAAGGCGCTGCGCATGGTCAACGTGTTCTCGCGCAGCACGCTGGCGGCCCCGCCTTCCTCGCTCGGGCCGGGCACCTGGGTCTATGGCGCCAACCTGGCGCTGGGCCGCCGCGTGCTGCGCAGCAACCCCAGCGTCAACGTCTTTCACCGCGGCTTCGTGGCCTGCGACCGCTACGCCGGCGGCGAAGCCGCCATCGCGCGCGTCACCTGCCCGGTGCTGTTCCTGCTGGGCGCGCGGGACCAGATGACCCACCCCCGCGCCGCGCAGCCGCTCGTGCAGGCCGCCCGGGCCGCGGGCCGGCAGGTCCACGTGGAGAGCCTGCCCGTGGGCCACCACCAGATGACCGAAACGCCCGAGGCCACGCTGCAGGTCCTGCGCGATTTCCTGCGGCGCTGAACTGGCGCCGCCTCCGGCTCAGGCCGTCGTCACTTGGCGCACTGCAGGTGCTGGGCGGGCTGGTTGCCGCTGGGCAGAATCACCGCGCAGGACAGCGCGCCGCAGACGCAGTGCACCACCACGGGCCCCGACCCGCCGCCCAGCACCGGCGTGGGCGAGGAGCACTGGCAGGCCGGCACGGCCATGACGTTCTGGGACGAGGTCTGGGCCTGCGCCGGCACGGCCCTGAGCAACAGCCCCCCGCCCAGCAGCAGGAACAGGACCAGGAGCGCGGCGACCACCCCCAGGCTGCGCGAAAGACGATGGACCATGGGACCTCCTTGATGTACGGTACAAGATACCCCCTGCGCCGCGTCGCGTCTTCCCCCTCTCTGGCGCGCCTTCGGCGCTGGGAGGGGGACGGCATCTCGGGCCGGCGGAGCCGTCCCTCGATGCCCCTGGGCTGGGCTGCTTCGTTCGTTGCGGGTCTCGAACCCCCATGCTACGCCGGCACCTGACACAATGCCAGCATCATGATCGAGTCCGCCCATCTGCCCACGATCACGCCGCCCATGAGCCGCGAGCGCGCGCGCGACATCGCCCGTCATTTCGACCTGCGCGCCCTGCCGGCGGACTTCCTGGCCAACCCCTACCCGGTGTACGCGGCGCTGCGCGAGGCGGAACCGATCCGGCGCATGCCCGACGGCTCGGTCTTCCTCACGCGCTGCGCCGACCTCATGGCGGTCTACCGCGATGCGCAGGTGTTCAGTTCGGACAAGCAGGTCGAGTTCGCGCCCAAGTACGGCCGCGGCTCGCCCCTGTTCGAGCACCACACCACCAGCCTGGTGTTCAACGACCCGCCGCTGCACACCCGCGTGCGCAAGCTCATCATGGGCGCACTCACGCGCCGGGCCATCGCCGGCATGGAGCCGGGCCTGATCGCGCTGGTGGACAGCCTGCTGGACGACATCCAGGCGCGTGGCGGCGGCGACCTGATCGAGGATTTCGCGTCGGCCATCCCGGTGGAGATCATCGGCAACCTGCTGGACGTGCCGCACGCCGAGCGGGGCCCGTTGCGCGCCTGGTCGCTGGCCATCCTGGGCGCCCTGGAGCCCACGCTGACGCCCGACCAGCAGGCCCTGGGCAACCAGAGCGTGACCGAGATGCTGGCCTACCTGCGCACGCTGGTGGCCGACCGGCGCAAGCGCCCCGGCGACCCCGAGCGCGACGTGCTCACGCGCCTGATCCAGGGCGAGGCCGGCGGGGAGCAGTTGAGCGAGGTCGAGCTGCTGCAGAACTGCATCTTCCTGCTCAATGCCGGCCACGAGACCACCACCAACCTGATCGGCAACGGCCTGATCGCGCTGCAGGAACACCCGCAAGCCCGGCGGTGGCTGCGGGACGCGCTGCAGCAGGCCCGCGACGACGAGGCGGCCCAGACGGCGGTGCTGGACCGCGCGGTGGACGAGTTCCTGCGCTTCGAATCGTCCAACCAGCTCGGCAACCGCCGCGCGCTGCGCGACACCCAGGTCGGCGGCGTCGACCTGCCGGCGGGCACCCTGGTCACCCTGTGCATCGGCGCGGCCAACCGCGATCCGGCCCAGTTCACCGACCCCGACGTGCTGGACCTCGCGCGGGAAGGCAACCGGCACCTGGCGTTCGGCTTCGGCATCCACCAGTGCGCGGGCCTGAGTCTGGCGCGCCTGGAAGGCCGCATCGCCATCGGCCGCTTCCTGGAACGCCTCCCCCGCTACCACCTCACCCAGCCGCCCATGCGCGGCGGCCGTGCCCGCTTCCGCGGTTTCCTGCACGCGCCGTTCAGCGCGGGCTGAGCCTCAGGTGTCGCCACCGGCCCACGGAGGGCGCGCGAAATGCGGCGGGGGTTGGCTGCCTCCGGCCACGCCCTCGGCCACCGTCATGCGCGCCCAGTGGCTCTCCTCCCAGAAGCGCTCCGTGTGGGGCTGGCGGGCCAGCAGCAGGCGCTCCACCAGGGGCGCCATGGGCGTGACCATGGGGTCGACCAGCAGCACGTAGCGCTCGGCGTCCTCGTCGAGCCGCCCCAGCCAGTCGAGCGAGACCAGCACGGCCACCGGCTCTTCCAGTTGCAGCGGGTCCACCCGCAGCGCCTGGGCCAGCGCCTCCAGGCCGATCCCCCGGGGCGCGGTCTCGCGCGCCACCTGCAACTGCCCCAGCAGTTCGAGCGCGAGCTGGAAGCTCCAGCCCGGCGAATCGCCGCGCCGGGCGATGCCCGACAGCAGGCTGGGCAGGTAAGCCGCCACCACCGCGCCCAGCAGCACGATCACCCAGGCCACGTAGATCCAGACGAGCAGGATCGGCACCGTGGCGAAGGTCCCGTACACCACCGAATAGGTCGGTACCTGCGTCAGGTACCAGGCCAGCATCTTCTTGGCCAGCTCCAGCGACACGGCCACGAAGAGCGCGCCCACCAGGGCGTGGCTCCAGCGCACCCGCGTATTGGGCACGTAGCGGTACAGCGCCGCGATGCCGCCCACCAGCAGGACCAGCTGCACCGACTCCAGCAACAGGCGCACGCCACCGGGCAGCGCCGACATCACGCCACGCGAGGCGCTCAGCACCACCGAGGTCACGGTCAGGCTGCCGGCCAGCAGCAGCGGCCCCAGCGTGAGCACCGCCCAGTAGACCAGCACGCGCTGCGTCAGCGGGCGGGCCTGGCGCACGCGCCAGATGTCGTTGAGCTTGCGGTCGATGGTGAGGATCAGCGCCAGTGCCGTCACCAGCAGCACCAGCGCGCCCGCCCAGCCCATCTGGCCGGCCTTGGCGGCGAACTGGTTGAGGTAGCTCAGCACCTGCTTGGCGATGTCGGGCGGCACCAGGCTCTGCACCAGCCAGCCCTGCAGCGTGCCCTGCAGGCGCTCGAACATGGGAAAGGCGCTGAAGATGGCCAGCGCCACCGTGAACAGCGGCACCAGCGAGATCGTGGTGGTGAAGGTCAGGCTGCTCGCCGTGACGCCCAGGCGGTCTTCCCGGAAGCGTTCGCGCAGCGTGATCGCGGTGTTCGCCCAGGGGAACTTCAGCGCGTCGCGCCACAGCGCGCGCGCCAGGGTCTCGATGGCCCGCAGGCGCTCGGTCAGGGTCATCCCGGTATCATGCCACCTGCCTTCCCGAGCCGTCCGCCATGCCCCAGCCCGCCACCGCCCCGCCCCATCCGCCTGGTCCATCGAACCCGCCGCCCGCGGTACGCCGCACGCGCTGGCTGGCCGTGGGCAGCCTGGTGGGCCTGATCGAGCTGGGCCTGGCCTGGGAGCTCTGGCTCGCGCCGCTGCGCGAAGGGGGTTCGTGGTGGGCGCTGAAGGTGCTGCCGCTCACGGTGCCGCTGGCGGGCCTGCTCAAGAACCGCATGTACACCTACCGCTGGCTGAGCCTGCTGGTGTGGCTGTATTTCACCGAAGGCGTGGTGCGCGCCACGAGCGAGACGGGCACGTCCGCGCTGCTGGCCGCGGGCCAGGTGCTGTTGTGCGTGACGCTGTTCATTGCCTGCGCGCTGCACGTGCGCATGCGCCTGCGCGCCGCGGGCAAGGATGCGGTGGCCGCCGACGCGGCCGGCGCCGCGGCCCGGGGCACCCCTCCTCCTGCGACGACCCGGCCATGAACCAGTCCCTCCTGACCCGTCTGCGCAACGCCGTGGGCGCTGCGAACGTGCTCACCCACGAGGCCCCCGGCGCCGATCTGAGCGCCTGGGAACAGGATTGGCGCAAGCGCGCCCGGGGCCGCGCGCTGGCCGTGGTGCGCCCCGGCAGCACCGACGAAGTGGCCGCCGTGGTGCGGGCCTGCGCCGAGGCGCGCACCGCCATCGTTCCCCAGGGAGGCAACACCGGCCTGGTGGTCGGCTCGGTGCCGGACGACAGCGGCACCCAGGTGGTGCTGAGCCTCACGCGCATGAACGCCGTGCGCGCCATCGACGAAGCCAACCTCACCCTGACGGTGGAGGCCGGCTGCGTGCTGCAGAACCTTCAGGAAGCGGCCGAGCAGGCGGGCTTCCTGCTGCCCCTGAGCCTGGCCGCCGAAGGCAGTTGCACCATCGGCGGCAACCTGGCCACCAACGCCGGCGGCACGCAGGTGGTGCGCTACGGCAACGCGCGCGACCTGTGCCTGGGCCTGGAAGTCGTGACCCCCCGGGGCGAGGTGTGGCAGGGCCTGACCGGTCTGCGCAAGGACAACACGGGCTACGACCTGCGCAACCTCTTCATCGGCAGCGAGGGCACGCTGGGCGTGATCACCGCCGCCACCCTCAAGCTCTACCCCCGGCCCGCCGCGCAGCTCACCGCCTGGGCCGCGCTGCCCGGCCTGGACGCGGCCGTGGCCCTGCTCGGCCTGGCGCACCGGCACCTCGGCGCGGGCCTGACCGGTTTCGAAGTCATGGGTCAGTTCGCCCTGAGCCTGGTGGACAAGCATTTCCCCCAGTTGCGAACGCCCCTGTGGCAACAGGCCCCCTACTGCGTGCTGCTCGAAAACAGCGACAGCGAATCCGAGACGCACGCGCGCGAGCAGTTCGAGCGCCTGCTCGAGACCGCCCTCGAACAGGGCCTGGTGAGCGACGCGGTGGTGGCCGAGAGCCTGTCGCAGGCCCATGGCCTCTGGCACATCCGCGAGAGCATTCCGCTGGCGCAGGCGGAAGAAGGCCTGAACATCAAGCACGACATCAGCCTGCCGGTCTCCACCATCCCGGCCTTCTGCGCCGAGACCGACGCCCTGCTGCAGCGCGAGGTGCCGGGGGTTCGCCTGGTGAACTTCGGCCACCTCGGCGACGGCAATCTGCACTACAACGTGCAGGCTCCGGAAGGCGGAGATGCGAAAAAATTCCTGGCCGAGCAGGAAACGCGCGTGAACACCCTGGTTTTCGATGCGGTGGCGCGCTACGATGGATCGATCAGCGCCGAGCACGGTGTGGGCAGCCTCAAGGCCTCGCACCTGCCGCACTACAAGGACCCGGTCGCCCTGGGCCTGATGCGGGCCATCAAACAGGCCCTCGACCCCGATCAACTCATGAACCCCGGCCGCATCCTCACGCCATGATCCTCAGGTCCCTGCTTCACTGGCTGCTGCTGCCTTCGGCGCTGGCCCTGGGCGCCGGCGATCCGGCGCGCGCGGCCGACGCCGCGCAGCGCCAGGCGTGGCGCGAGCAGGCGCAGGCCCTGGAACACGGGGAGGGCGTGGCGCGCGACACCGAGGCGGCGATCCGGCTCTACTGCCAGGCCGCGCTGGCCGGCGACGCGCCATCCGCCTACAACCTGGGCTGGCTCTACGCCAACGGCCGGGGCACGCCACGGCACGACGGCTACGCCGCGCACTGGTTCGCGCGCGCCGCGCTCCTGGGCGACACGCACGCCGAAGCGATGTTCAAGCGCCTAGATGCGCCCGCCGACAAGCCCGAATGCGTGCAACAGGCCGAGCGCCTGGAGCAGCAGAAGGGCCGGAAGGCCGAAGAGGCGCGCCTGGCCGCGCAGCAGGCGGACGAGCTGCAGGCGCTGGCCACGCGCTACCGCAAGCTCGTGAACACGCCCGAGCAGCAGCGCATCATGAAGATCGTCTACAAGCTCGCGCCGCAGTTCGGCATCCAGCCCGGCCTGGCCTATGCGGTGATCCGCGCCGAGTCCAACTTCGACGTCCACGCCCTGTCCGACAAGAACGCGCAGGGCCTGATGCAACTCATCCCCGAGACCGCCGCGCGCTTCCGGGTGAGCAAGCCCTTCGACCCCGAGCAGAACATCCGCGGCGGCCTGTCCTACCTGCAATGGCTGCTGGCCTATTTCCAGGGCAACGTGCCGCTGGTGCTGGCCGCCTACAACGCCGGCGAAGGCACCGTGGAACGCTACCGCGGCGTGCCGCCCTTTCCCGAAACGCAGGGCTACATCCGCCGCATCCAGCAGATCTTCGCCCTGCAGCACCATCCTTTCGACGGGCGCATCACCGCGCCCTCGCCCGTTCTCACGGGCATCCAGACCAGCCAACGCCCATGAGCCAGCAGCCCCAGCGCCCCATCCGCTCGCAATACGAAGACTTCATGCGCCACGTGTTCACGACCGGCGTGGAAAAGACCGACCGCACCGGCACCGGCACCACCAGCGTGTTCGGCCACCAGATGCGCTTCGACCTGAACGAGGGTTTCCCGCTGGTGACCACCAAGAAGGTGTTCACCAAGGCCGTCATCGTGGAACTGCTGTGGTTCCTGCGCGGCGACAGCAACGTGAAGTGGCTGCAGGAACGCGGCTGCACCATCTGGGACGAATGGGCGCGCGAGGACGGCGACCTGGGCCCCGTCTACGGCGTGCAGTGGCGAAGCTGGCCCACGCCCGATGGCGGGCACGTCGACCAGATCGCCGAGGTGGTCCGGCAGCTCAAGACCACCCCCGACTCGCGCCGCATCATCGTGAGCGCCTGGAACGTGGCCGACCTGAACAGGATGGCGCTGATGCCCTGCCACGCGTTCTTCCAGTTCTACGTGGCCGACGGCAAGCTGAGCTGCCAGCTCTACCAGCGCAGCGCCGACGTCTTTCTCGGCGTGCCTTTCAACATCGCCAGCTACGCGCTGCTGACGCACATGCTGGCCCAGCAGTGCGACCTGGCAGTGGGCGACTTCATCTGGACCGGCGGCGACTGCCACATCTACGACAACCACGTCGAGCAGGTGAAGACACAGCTGGCGCGCGAGCCGCGGCCCTACCCGCAGCTGCTGATCAAGCGCCGGCCGGCTTCGATCCTTGACTACCGCTTCGAAGACTTCGAGATCGTCGGCTACGACCCGCACCCGCTGATCAAGGCACCGGTGGCCGTGTGAGCGAGGTGGCCCTCATCGCCGCCGTGGCCCGCAACGGCGTCATAGGCCGCGACAACGGCCTGGTCTGGCAGGAGCCGCTGGACCAGCGTCGCTTTCGCTCGCTGACGATGGGCTGCCCGGTGGTGATGGGGCGCAAGACCTGGGAATCGCTGCCGGCGCGCTTTCGGCCGCTGCCCGGGCGGCGCAACCTGGTCGTCACGCGCCAGGCCGGCTACCCCGCGCCGGGCGCCGAGACGGTACCCGACCTGGCCGCGGCACTGCGGCAAGTGGCCGGTGCGCCGCGCGTCTTTGTGATGGGCGGCGGCCAGCTGTATGCCCAGGCGCTGCCGCTGGCACAGCTGCTGGAGCTGACCGAGATCGATGCCGACCTCGAGGGCGACGTGCACTTCCCGGCCTTCGACCGCACCCGCTTCGTCGAAACCGCGCGCGAGACCCACGCCGCCGCCGACGGCACCCGCTTCGCGTTCGTCACCTACCGGCACGCGGCCTGAACCGCCCGCCCCCCGCCGGGGGGCCTGTTGGGGGGAGGCCGCCCAGACGCCTCACCCCCACCCTTGCGGCGCCCTCCACGGCACCCACTGCCTGGGGTCGCGGCAGCCCGCAGCGCTGCCTACAGTGCCGGCCAACGCCCACCGCACCGGAGCCGACCATGAAGCAGCCGCCCCGCACCGCACGCCGCCAGGCCGGCGTGAGCCTGACCGAAAGCCTGATGGTGCTGGCCATCGCCGCCATCACCCTGGGTGCGGCCGTGCCCGGCTTCGAAGCCGCCCGCGAACGCCGCCACCTGGAGGGTGCCGCCGCCCAGCTGGAAACCGATCTGCACTTTGCGCGGAGCCTGGCCGGCGCCCACCACGAGGCCTTGCGTGTCAGCTTCCATGCCGACGGCGAAGGCAGCGGCTATGTCGTGCACCGCGGCGGCGCCAGCCACTGCAAGGCCTTGCCAGGCGGCGAAACCCAATGCAACGGCCCGGCGCGCGTGTACCGCGTGGTGCACTACCTGCCCGAGGCGCTGCGCGTGCAGGCCAACGTGTCGTCGATGGTGTTCGACCCGGTGCGCGGCACCAGCACGCCCGCCGGCACCTTGCGCGTCATGGGCAACGGCGGCGGCGCCATCCACCAGGTGGTCAACATCATGGGGCGGGTGCGGTCTTGCTCGCCCACGCTGCACGGCTACCCGCGCTGCTGAGCCCGCCGCTTCAGCAGCGCAACGCGACGAACGGCATGCCGCCGGCGACAAGCGGTCGCTGACCCGCGTTGCAGCGCCGCATAATTCGCGACATATGTCTCGCCCCGGCCGCCCTGCCCACTTTGCGTACCGCCGCGCCGTGCACGGTTTCACGCTGGTGGAGCTGCTGGCGGCGGTGCTCATCCTGGGCTTGCTCACGCTGATCGCGCTGCCCAGCTTTCTGGAGCAGATGCGCAAGAGCCGGCGCAGCGAGGCCTTCAATGCCCTTACGGCCGTGCAGCAGGCGCAGGAGCGCTGGCGCGGCAACAACGAGAGCTACACCACCGATCTGGACCAGCTGAAGGTCAATGCGGGCACGCCCTCGGGCTACTACACGATCAGCGTCTCCGCCCCCACCGCGCCGGACACCCTGGCCGTGGGCTACCTGGTGGAGGCCACGGCCGCCGGGTCGCAGGCCGCGGACAGCCGCTGCCCCAAGCTGGCGGTCGAGCTGGTGCGCGGCAACCTGCGCTACGGCTCCGGCACCAGCATCGACTGGACCGACGCCAACCGGTGCTGGGCACGATGAAGCCGCTGCTGCCTCCGCGCCGCAGCGTGCGCGCATTCACGCTGGTGGAGTTGATGATCGTGGTGGCCTTGCTGGCCATCGTGCTGACGCTGGCCGCACCGTCGTTCCGCGACATGATCGAGATGCAGCGCCTGCGCGGCACCAACGCCGAGCTGGTCACCGATGTGCAGCTGGCACGCAGCGAGGCCGCCAGCCGCGGCGAGGTGGTGGCGATTGCGTTCAATCCCAACGCGGCCGGCGGCACCTGCTACACCGTGCAGACCTGGCCCGACTCGGTGCCACCGCCGCAGCTGGGCGGCGTCGCCTGCGATTGCGCCCAGCCTGCAGGCAGCCGCTGTGTGGCGCCCATGCGCGAGATCCGCACCGTGGTGGTCGCGAGCAACACCCGGGTGCGGGTGGAACCCGTGGCCGCCACGCCACCGCCGCCGGACCCTTCCACAGCCGCGGTGGAAACGGTGCTGTTCAACCCCGCCACCGGCGGCATTCAGGCCTATGCCAACGCGCCTGGGGGCGGCGGCATGACGGAAGTCAACCAGGCCTGGGCCGAAACCTCGCTGCAGCGCGCCGGCACGCCGCCCAAGCTGCGCACAATGGTGGGCAGGACGGGTCGGCCCAGCGTGTGCTCGCCCGGTGGTCTGGTTTCCGGGGTGACGCCGTGCTGAGGCTGCACCGCGCCATGGCACGCCGTCAGCTCGGCCTGTCGTCGCCGAGCCGCCAACGCGGCTTGTCGCTGGTGGAGATGATGGTGGGCGTGGCCGTGGGCCTGTTCATCGTGGCCGGCGCCACCATGCTGGTGGCTTCGCAGCTGAGCGAAAACCGCCGCCTGCTGCTGGAAACCCAGGTGCAGCAAGACCTGCGCGCCACGGCAGACATCATCGCCCGTGAGCTGCGCCGCGCCGGCTACACCGCCGACTCGGTGTCCACCATCTGGCTGCCGGACGCACCTGCCGCCGTGCCGGGACCCAACACGTTGGCCGGCGTGAACCTGGCGCCGCCCAACGGCGTGGTGGAGTACGCCTACCGCCGCAACCCCAACCCGGGCGACGCCGTGGCCGTGTACGGGTTGGACAACGGCGTCATACGCCAGCGCATCGGCAGCGGATCGCCGCAGGCACTGACCGATGCCAACACGCTGCGCATCACCGCTTTCACGGCGACGCTGGAAACGGTGCCGCTGGAGCAGATGGCCTGCCCGCGGCTGTGCGCCGACAACACGCAAGACTGCTGGCCCACGATGGCGGTGGACGACCTGGTGGTCACCATCAGTGGCGAAGCCGTCAGCGACCCGGCCGTGCAGCGCACCGTGGTCAGCCGCGTGCGGCTGCGCAACGACGCACTGCGCTTCAACAACCCGGGGCCCGCCGGGCCGGCCTGCCCATGAAGCCCCGCGCCGCCGCTCACCGCTCGGCCGCACCCCAGCGTGGCGTGGCCACGCTGGCCGTGGTGATGGTGCTGTTTTTCATCGTCTCGCTGATGGCGGCCTACACCAGCCGCAACCTCATCTTCGAACAACGCACCTCGGCCAACCAGTACCGCGGCACCATGGCCTTCGAAGCCGCCGACGCCGGCATAGACTGGACGCTGGCGCTGCTCAACGGCGGCGTCATAGGCGACGACTGCGGGGCCGGCGGCAGCAAGAGCTTCGCCCAGCGCTACCTGGCCATCAGCGCCGGCGGGCTGGTCACCCACCCCGCGCGCGGCGGCAACTGGCCCACCTGCGTGTTCAACGGCACCGACTGGAGCGAATGCCGCTGCCCCGACGATGCGGCGCTGGACCCCTCCAGTCCCGGTGGTACCGGCCCCTTCCCGGCGTTCCGCGCTTTCATCGCCCCGCCCGGCCCTACCGGGATGCCCGCCACGCCGGAGAACCAGTTGCTAGGACGCAGCGGCCTGGTCTGGCTGCAGACCACCGGCTGCACCCGCCTGGCCGTGGCCGCAGGCGACACCTGTCTGGACTACCTGCCGCAAGGCGACGTGGGCGAGGGCGTGGCGCGTGTGTTCACGCTGCTGGCGCTGCGCAGCGGCCTGGCGGTGCCCCCCTCGGCGCCGGTGACGGCGCGGCTGTCGGTGGAGCCTGCGGCCGGCGTACCGCCGCTGCGCGTGATCAACACCGATGCCCAAAGCGGCGGCCTGACGGTGATGAGCGGCGCGCCAACGCTGGACACCAGCCGCTTCCAGGCCCAGACCCTGGCGGGCACGCCGGGCGAACTCTCGCTGCTGGCCGACGACCAGCGGCTGAAGGCCTTGTCCAACACCGCCCCGCCCACCGCGCCGCCGGCGCCGCCCGCGCTGACCGCCGGTGAACGGATGTTTGCCGCCACCTTCGGCATGAAGCGCGAAACCTACCGCGAGCAGCCCGGCCTGCGGCTGTGCGCCTCGCCCTGCAGCACCGCGGCCATCAACACCTTGCTGAGCGAACACCCCGACCGTGTCATCTGGGTGGACGGTGACCTGACGCTGGACGCCACACCGGTGGGCACGCCGGCCGCGCCGGTGCTGCTGGTCATGGACGGCGCCACGCTGACGCTGGACCCAGGCGCCCAGGTGCACGGCTTCGTCTACCTCACCGGCGGCGGCGCTGCCGAGTCGGTAGTGGCCCTGGGCGCCGGCGCGGCGCGCATAGACGGCGCGCTGGTGGCCGAAGGCGGCCTGCGCACCACCGCCGTGTCTTCCGCCAGCGACTTGACCGTGGCCTACGACGCCGCGGCGCTGAACCTGCTGCGCACCCGCTACGGCAGCTGGGTCAAGGTGCCGGGCAGTTGGCGGGACTTCCGGGAATGACCATGCAACAGGGCTTGCACAGGCCGGGCCACCTGCCGCAACGGCGGGCGGCGCGCGGCGTCTCGCTGGTCGAGGCCCTGGTGGCGCTGGCTGCCATGGCCATTGGCCTGCTGGGCCTGGTGGGCGTGCAGTCCAGCCTGCGCAGCAATTCCGACATCGCCAAGCAGCGCACCGAGGCCGTGCGCCTGGCGCAGGAAGCCATCGAGGAGTGGCGTGCCTTCGTCGCGATGACCAGCGCCCCGGATGGCGTGGTCTGGACCGACATCACCCCCGGCACGCTCACCGAAGCGCCCATTCCCGGCAGCAACACCGAGTTCACACGCAGCCGCACGGTGACCGAGTTGGCCGCGCCCATGTCCGGCAAGTCGCTGCACGTGGACGTGGGCTGGGCTGACCGCCAGGGCGAGGCGCACAACGTGCGGCTGAGCACCTTCGTGGCCGGCATCGCCCCCGGGCTGGCCATGACGCTGGGCGTGCCCGGCGACGGTGACGGCGGCGGCACGCTGCCGCAGGGGCGGCACCGCGCCATTCCGCCGCAGGCCAAGGACATAGGCGGCGGACGCAGCGGCTTCATGCCACCCGACGGTGGCAACGTGGCCTGGATGTTCGACAACCTCAGCGGCCTGATCACCTTCTGCACCACCACGGCCGCGTCCACCGCCGACCTGGCCGATGCCAACCTCACCTGCACCAACGACCGCGCGCAACTGCTGTCGGGTTTTGTCCGCTATGCCTATGCGCTCGGCGCGCAACCCACGGACGCCGAAGCCTTGGACCCGCCGCCCGACCTGCCCTTGCCCTTGCAGGTGCTGGTGCAGCAGACCTCGCCGCTGACGCAGAGCGTCGCCTGCTTTGTCGAGCCGGTCTACGTCCCCGGCATCGTCTCGTACACCGCTTACTACTGCGCCGTGCCGGTGCTGGTGATCAACCCCACGCCGCCGCCGGCGTGGTCGGGCACCGTGGTGTTCGGCCCGGCCGCCTACTTTGCCACCACGCTGAGCGAGTTCGACAGCAACCTGCACAAGGTCTGCCGCTACTTCGCCAACGCCACGTACACCGGCACCAACCGGCCGCTGGCCAACCAGAACTACCTGGTCATTGGGGCCGGCAACGGCATCACGCCCTTTGTGTGCCCGGGCACCGCCAACACGCCGCCCACCACCTACCCCCACCAGCCCAGCAGCTGAAGGCCGGCGCCTGCCGCCCCGCGGCGGGCCCCTACACTGCCGCGCATGTCGCCGCTGGATCACGACCGCCTGCTGCAGGCCCTGGCCCTGGCCGAGACGGGCTTCGGCGTCACCGAGCCCAACCCGCGCGTGGGCTGCGTCATAGGCACGCAAGACGGGCGGGTGCTGGGCCAGGGTGCCACGCAACAGGCCGGCGGCCCGCATGCCGAGGTGATGGCGCTGCGCGACGCGCGTGCCGCAGGCCACAGCACCGACGGCGCCACCGCCTGGGTCACGCTGGAGCCCTGCGCCCACCACGGCCGCACACCGCCGTGCAGCGACGCACTGGTGGCCGCCGGCATCGCCCGCGTGGTGGTGGCCGTGGCCGACCCGTTTGCGCAAGTGGATGGCCGCGGCATCGCCCACCTGCGCGCCGCCGGTGTGCAGGTGGTGCTGGCGGCCGAAGCCGGCGCACCCCAGCTGGCCGAGACGGCGCGCGACATTAACATAGGCTTCTTCTCGCGCCACACCCGCGGCCGGCCCTGGGTGCGCATGAAGATCGCCGCCTCGCTGGACGGCCGCACCGCGCTGGACGACGGCCGCAGCCAGTGGATCACCGGCGAAGCGGCACGTGCCGACGGCCATGCCTGGCGCCGCCGCGCCTCGGCCGTGCTCACCGGCATAGGCACCGTGCGGGACGACGACCCGCGGCTGGACGTGCGCGCCGTGCCCACGCTGCTGCAGCCGGTGCGCGTGGTGGTGGACTCGCGGCTGCAAACCCCCACGACCGCGCGGCTGCTGGCGCCGCCGGGCCGCGGCGTGTGGGTGTTCGCCGCGCAAGACGACCCGGCCCGCCGTGCAGCCTTGCAGGCAGCCGGCGCCGAGGTGCTGCTGCAACCCGGGTCACCCGGGCCACCCGGCGCCGGCGGCAAGGTGGACCTGGCCGCATTGCTGGCCACGCTGGCGCAGCGCGAGATCAACGAGCTGCACGTGGAAGCCGGCCACAAGCTCAACGGCTCGCTGCTGCGCGAAGGCCTGGTGGACGAGCTGCTGCTGTACCTGGCACCGCGGCTCATAGGCCCCGGCCGCGAGCTGGCCACCCTGCCCGCGCTGGCGCAGCTGCGAGACGCCCTGGCCTGGCGCTTTGCCGACGTGCAGCCGGTGGGCGACGACCTGCGGCTGCGCTTACGGCGGCCGGTGCCGAAGGCGGTGTAGCAGCCGGCGTCGCAGGCGGTGTGAGGCCGGCCCTGCCAGCCCGTGGTTTCGGCGCCGCCGCCTACAATCGCGGCATGCCCATTGCACCTGTTCCCGAGCTGGTGGCCGAGCTCGCCGCCGGCCGCATGGTCATCCTCGTCGACGAGGAAGACCGCGAAAACGAAGGCGATCTGGTGCTGGCAGCCGAGCATGTCACGCCCCAGGCCATCAACTTCATGGCCCGCCATGCGCGCGGGCTGATCTGCCTGACGCTCACGCGCGAACGCTGCGAACGCCTGCAACTGCCGCCCATGGCCACACGCAACGGCACGCGCCACGGCACAGCGTTCACGGTGTCCATAGAAGCCGCCACTGGCGTGACCACGGGCATCAGCGCCGCCGACCGCGCGCGCACCGTGGCCGCCGCCGTGGCGCGCGAGGCGCAGGCGGCCGACCTGGTGCAGCCGGGCCACATCTTCCCCTTGCAGGCACAGGAAGGCGGCGTGCTGATGCGCGCCGGGCACACCGAAGCCGGCTGCGACCTGGCACGCATGGCCGGGCTGGAGCCGGCGGCCGTGATCTGCGAAATCATGAAGGACGACGGCAGCATGGCGCGGCTGCCCGACCTGGAGCTCTTTGCGCGCGAACACGGCCTGAAGATTGGCACCATCGCCAGCCTGATAGAACACCGCAGCCGCCACGAAACCCTGGTGGAACGTGTGGGCGAGCGCGAGCTGCTCACCCCGCAGGGGTCGTTTCTCTGCCGCGCCTACCGCGACCACAGCGGCGGCGTGCACCTGGCGCTGGTGCACGGCAGCTTCGGCGAACAAGACGAAGTGCCGGTGCGTGTGCACGAACCCTTCACCGCGCTGGACCTGCTGGACAGCGGCCACTGCGGCCATTCCTGGCCGCTGCCGGCCGCGCTGGCGGCCCTGCAGCGCGGCCCCTGCGGCGTGGCGGTGCTGCTCAACGCCGGGGGCGACGCGCAATGGCTGCCGGCCCAGTTGCTGGGCACCGCCAAGCCGGCTACGCCGCCGCAGATGGACTTGCGCACCTACGGCGTGGGCGCCCAGATCCTGCGCGACCTGGGCGTGGCGCGCATGCGCCTGTTGGGCAGCCCGCGGCGCATGCCCAGCATGACCGGCTACGGCCTGGAAATCACCGGCTTCGTCGACGCCGCGTCGGCATTGAACTGAAGGCCCCCACCATGCAGCAAGCCGACCAGGGCAGCACTGGAGAGCTGGCAGGCGAAGGCCTGCGCATCGCCATCGTGCGCGCCCGTTTCAACGACAGCATCACCCAGCGCATGGCCCAGGCCTGCCTCGAAGAACTGCAGCGCCTGGACGTGGACAGCAGCGACATCCAGCACGTCACCGTGCCCGGGGCGCTGGAGATCCCGCTGGCGCTGAAGCTGCTGGCCGCCAGCGACGACTACGACGCGCTGATCGCGCTGGGCTGCGTGATACGCGGCGAAACCTACCACTTCGAGCTGGTGGCCAATGAAAGCGGTGCCGGCGTCAGCCGCGTGGCGCTGGACCACCGGCTGCCCGTGGCCAACGCCATCCTCACCGTCGAGAACGAAGCCCAGGCCTGGGCGCGTGCCGACGACAAGGGCCGCGACGCGGCGCGCGTGGCCGTGGAAATGGCCAACCTGGCCGAGGACTTGTCATGACCGAGGCCCCCACGGCCAAACCCGGTGCCCCCGCGAAGAAGCGGCCGGCAGCACGCCGCCCCGCGGGCAGCTCACCGCGCCGCCGCTCGCGCGAGCTGGCCTTGCAGGGCCTGTACCAGTGGCTGGTGGCCGGCAGCGACCTGGCCGCCATAGAAGCGCACATGCGCGACCAGGACGGCTTCGACAAGTGCGACCGCGAGCACTTCGACGCGCTGCTGAGCGGCGCCATGGCCGATGCCGCGCTGCTGGACGCCGCCATCGCCCGCCACGCCGACCGCCGCACCACGCAGCTGTCGCCGGTGGAACACGCGGTGCTGCTGATCGCCACCTGGGAGCTGACGCGCTGCGTGGAGCTGCCCTACCGCGTGGTCATCAACGAGGCGGTGGAACTGGCCAAGGCCTTCGGCGGCACCGACGGCCACAAGTACGTCAACGGCGTGCTGGACCGCGTGGCCGCCGAATTGCGCCCTGCCGAAGTGGCCGCGGCCCGCAGCGCCAGGCGCTGAACACCCCGCGTCCACCCCCGCCATGCGCACCGCCTCCCGGCTGGAGCACATACAGCCGTTCTACGTGATGGAGCTGGCCAAGGCCGCCGAGGCGGTGGCCGCCAGCGCCGAGTGCGACCCGGCCCGCGGCGGCGAGCCCATGATCTTCCTCAACATAGGCGAGCCGGACTTCGGCGCCGCACCCGCCGTGGTGGCCGCCGCGCAGCGCTGCCTGCACGACGCGCGCACCGCCTACACCGCCGCCGTGGGCCTGCCGGCACTGCGCCAGGCCATCGCCGGCTGGTACGCCAGCCGCTGGGCCCTGGACGTGGACCCGGCGCGCATCATCATCACCGCCGGCGCCTCGGGCGCCTTGCAACTCGCCTGCCTGGCCCTCTTCGAGGCGGGCGACGAGGTGCTGATGCCCGACCCCAGCTACCCCTGCAACCGCCATTTCGTGGCCGCCACCGGCGCGCGGGCAAGGCTGCTGCCCACCACGCCGGCCACCCGCTTCCAGCTTGATGCAGCGCAGGTGGCCGCGGCCTGGACACCGGCCACGCGCGGCGTGCTGCTGGCCAGCCCCGGCAACCCCACCGGCACTTCCATCAGCACGGCCGAGATGGCCGCCATCGTGCAGCAGGTGCGCGAGCGCGGCGGCGTCAGCCTCATCGACGAGATCTACCTGGGCCTGTCCTTCGACGCGGCCTACGGCAGCAGCGCGCTGGCGCTGGGCGACGATGTCATCAGCATCAACAGCTTCAGCAAGTATTTCGGCATGACCGGCTGGCGCCTGGGCTGGCTGGTGCTGCCGCCGGCACTGGTGCCGGCGGTGGAACGGCTGGCGCAGAACCTGTACATCTGCGCCAGCACCCTGGCCCAGCATGCGGCGCTGGCCTGCTTCGAGCCGGCCTCGCTGGACGAGTTCGAGCGCCGCCGCGAAGAGCTGCGGCAGCGCCGCGACCTGGTGGTGGCCGGCCTGGCGCAAGTGGGCCTGCCGGTGCCGGTGCTGCCCGACGGCGCCTTCTACGCCTGGGCCGACTGCAGCGCCCACGGCGGCGACAGCTGGGCCCTGGCGCAACGCCTGATGCAGCGCGCCCACGTGGCGCTGACGCCCGGCCGCGACTTCGGCAGCGGGCATGCCGAGCGCTACCTGCGCCTGTCCTTCGCCAGCAACCGCCCGGCGCTGGAACAGGCGCTGGCCCGGCTGCAGCGCGAACTGGGCCGCGGCGGCTGAAGCCGCACCGGGGCCCACCCGGGCTGAAAGCCCGTGGGCGGCGTCAACCGCCGCGCAGACCAAGACAGGGGCCAAATCCGCGGCTTTTCGCCTCGCCCGCGCCGGTACAACTGCGTAAGCTGGCCGGGTGGGTTCCAAGCTTTTCCCCCGTCGCGGCGTGGCCGATGATGCGCCGGCCTCCGAGTTCGCCGCCACGGTCGCGGCACTGCCGCCGTCGCTGGCGGAACCCTGGCCGCTGCAGGACACCCGGCCTGGCGGCGCCGACTCCGGCCTGCCCGACGTGCTGACCGACCTGGCCGGCGACGCCGGGCACGACAGCCAACCCGCCCACGCCGACAGCGCCGTGGAGCGCCAGCCCACGCTGCAGCAGATAGGCCGCTACGCCGTCAAGGGCCTGCTGGGCCAGGGCGGCCTGGGCACCGTGCACGAGGCCTGGGACCCGCTGCTGTCGCGCTCGGTGGCGGTCAAGACGCTGCAGCTGGCCGCCGACACGCCGTCGTCGGTGTCGCTGGATGGGTTGATCCTCAACGAGGCGCGCACCGCCGCCGGGCTCAGCCACCCGCACATCGTCACCGTGCACGACGCCGGGCTGTCGACCCAGGGCGTGTACATCGCCATGGAGCGCCTGCGCGGCCGCGACCTGCGCCAGGCGCTGGCCGAAGGCTGGCAGCCGCCGCAGGCGCTGGCGGCGCAACTGGTGCGGCGCGTGGCCGACGCGCTGGCCTACGCCCACGCCCGCGGTGTGGTGCACTGTGACATCAAGCCGGCCAACATCTTCCTGTGCAAGCGCGACAAGCCCAAGGTGCTGGACTTCGGCATCGCCCGGGTGGCCCACGGCAAGGGCCGGCCGGCGCTGGATGGCTGGGTGGTCGGCTCGCCCCACTACCTGGCCCCCGAGCAGCTGCAAGGCGGCGCCATAGACGCGCGCACCGACATCTACTCGCTGGGCGTGGTGTTCTACGAGCTGCTGTCGGGCCGCCGCGCCTTTGCCGGCGACTCGGTGGAGCAGATCACCAGCGCGGTGTTGAACAACCACCCGGCGCCGGCGCACGAGCTGCGACCCGGCGTGTCGCGCACGCTCTCCGGCATCGCGGCCAAGGCCATGTCGCGCGACCCGGCCACGCGCTACGCCCAGGCCGCCGACCTGGCCGGCGAGCTGCGCCGCTGGGCCGACCGACAAGCCGACAAGCAGGCCGAGCGCGGCGGCGAAGCCGGCGCATCGGGCGCACGCAACGCAACGCGCCGGCCCCTGGCGCTGCGCCGCAGCTGGCTGCTGGGTTCGCTGCTGCTGGCCACCGGCGCCGCCGTGGCCCTGGCCGTGCGGCCGCGCGGCAGTGCGCCGGCGCCTGCCACGGCGGCCTCAAGCTCCGTCGCCCCGGTGGCTGCGAGCACTACCGCAGCACCTGCCGCGGCAAGCGCCACGGACGCCCCGGCGCCGGAACCCGCAGCCACCGAACCCGGCGCCACCGTGGCATCGGCCGACAACGCGGCGCCCGCCGCCGCCACACCACGCCGCGCGCCGGCCCCCGCGCCACGACCGCGCAACACGCCGGCACCCGGCACAGCGCCGGCGCGCCACAGCAGCGCGCCCGCCGCCGCGGTGGCCACCGGCCGCCTGCAACTGGCCATCAGCCCCTGGGGCCAGGTCGAGGTGGACGGCCGCGCCGTGGGCACCACGCCGCCGCTGACCCAGCTGGAACTGCGCGAAGGCCTGCACCGCGTGACGATTCGCAACGAAGACTTTCCGCCGTACACCGTTTCCGTACAGGTCCAGAGCGACAGGCCGGTCACGGTACGCCATCGTTTCGGGCCATGAACACACCGCGTCTGCCCTGCCCCCCTGTCGCGCGCACCGCGGCGGCCCTGCTGCTGGCCGCCCTGCTGTCGGCCTGCGTCACCGCGCCCCCGGCACCACCGCCCCCGCCGCCGGGCCTGGCCGACCTGCTGGAACAACCGGCCGAGCGGGCGCTGTTCGACGGCATGCGCGCCTACGACGACGGCCAGTACGGCCCGGCCGAGACCGCGCTGCGCCGCGCGCTGGAAGGCGGCCTGCGCAGCGGGCGCGACCAAGCCGTGGCGCACAAGCTGCTGGCCTTCATCACCTGCACCAGCGAAAGGGTGCCGGCCTGCGAGGCCGCCTTCCTGGCGGCACGCGCGGCCGACCCGGGTTTCACGCTCAGCCGTTCGGAGGCCGGCCACCCGCTGTGGGGGCCGGTGTACCGGCGCGTGCTGCCGTGAAGGCCCTGAACACCCTGAAACTGTGCTGAAACAGCGCTGATACAAGCGGCAGCAGACGACAGGCTGCAAGGGACAAGCGGCGGGCCCGCCGCCGCTATCATGGCCGGCATTGATGAACGATGCCGCTGCCCAGGCCACGCCACCAGCCTTCCGCCACCCCGTGCGGGTGTACTGGGAAGACACCGACGCCGGCGGCATCGTCTTCTACGCCAACTACCTGAAGTACTTCGAGCGCGCACGCACCGAATGGCTGCGCGCGCTGGGCTTCGGGCAGCAGGCCTTGCGCGAACGCTGCGGCACGATGTTCGTCGTCATCGAAACCCGTGTGCGCTACCGCGCGCCGGCGCGGCTGGACGACGAGCTGCAGGTCACCGTGACGCTGCGCCACGCCGGCAAGGCGGCGCTGACGCTGGCGCAGCAGGCCTGGCGCGGCGGCACGCTGCTTGCTGATGGCGAGGTGCGCATAGGCTGCGTGGACGACGGAACTCTGCGACCGCGCCGCATTCCGAACGAACTTGCCCAGGCCGTGGGCCTGCCGCCCCAAGAAGAGAGCCCATGACCCAAGACATGTCCATCACCGCCCTCGTCATGCAGGCCAGCCTGGTCGTGCAGATCGTGATGGCGGGCCTGGTGCTCACTTCCCTGGCCAGCTGGACGGTGATCTTCGGCAAGCTGTTCGGCCTGCGCCGCATACGCAACAGCAACGAAGAGTTCGAACGCGAGTTCTGGTCCGGCCGCAGCCTGACTGAGCTGAACCAGGCGGCGACCAGCAAGACCGACACCGCGCCCATGGAACGCATCTTCGCCAGCGGCATGCGCGAGTTCCTGAAGCTGCGCGAACGCCGGCTGGACGCCAGCGCCCAGCTGGACGGCGCGCGCCGCGCCATGCGCGCCAGCTTCCAGCGCGAGCTGGATGTCATAGAAAGCAACCTCAGCTTCCTGGCCAGCGTGGGCTCGGTCAGCCCCTATGTGGGCCTGTTCGGCACCGTGTGGGGGATCATGCACGCCTTCGTGGGCCTGTCCAACCTGCAGCAGGTGACGCTGGCCAGCGTGGCGCCGGGCATCGCCGAGGCGCTGGTGGCCACCGCCATCGGCCTGTTCGCCGCCATCCCGGCGGTGGTGGCCTACAACCGCTTCGCGCGCGACATAGACCGCATCGCGATACGCCTGGAGACCTTCATCGAAGAGTTCTCCAACATCCTGCAGCGCAACGCCAGCCAGCCCGTCGCGACCACGGTCACGGCGGCCCAGGTGCGCTGATGCCGGCGGTCAGCGACCGCGGCGGCTCGCGCCGGCGCCGCTCCATGAACGAGATCAACATGGTCCCGTTCATAGACGTGATGCTGGTGCTGCTGATCATCTTCATGGTCACCGCCCCGCTGATCACCACCGGCGTGGTGGAACTGCCCTCGGTGGGCCGCAGCCAGCAACGCCCGGCGCAGGTGGTGGAGATCATCGTGGGCACCGACGAGCGCCTGCGCCTGCGCGTGGACCAGCAGGAGCCGCAGAACGTGCAGCTGCCGCAGCTGGTGGCGCGTGTGAGCGAGCTGCAGCAGGGCAACGCCGACACGCCGGTCATCATCAGTGCCGACCGCACCGTGCGCTACGAACAGGTGGTGCGCGTGATGGACACCCTGCAGCGCGCCGGCGTGCGGCGCGTGGGCCTGTCGGTGCGCCAGGGAGCCAACTAGAACAGCCATGAGCGCTGCCGCCTTGCCCCCGTCCGGCGGCCTGCGGGCCGCCGAGCTGGCGCCCCGCCCCACCGACGGGCACGGCGCCGGCGTCACGCTGGCATTGCTGGCGCACGGCGTGCTGATCGCGGCGCTGACGCTGGGCGTGGACTGGCGCACGCATGCGCCGGAGGTGGTGGCCGCCGAGCTGTGGGCCGCGGTGCCGCAGATGGCCGCGCCGCGTGCCGAGCCGCAGCCGGCGCCGGAACCCACGCCGGCACCACCGCCCGCACCGCCGCCCGCGCCGGCACCCCAGGTCACGCAGCCCGCCGAAGCCGACATCGCCATAGAACGCGAGCGTGAACGCCAGCGCCAGCGCGAAGCCGAGGAACGCGAGCGCCAGCAGCGCCAACAACGTGAACAGGCCGAGCGCCAGCAGCGTGAGCGCCAGCAGCAGGAAGCCGAGCGCCGCCGCCAGCAGCAGGAACAGCAACGCCAGGCCCGCGAACGCGCAGCGGAAGAACAGCGCCTGGCGCAGATGCGCGAGGAAAACCTGCGCCGCATCATGGGCCAGGCCGGCAGCGCCACCGGCGGCAGCGGTACCGCAGCGCGCGACGCCGCCCCATCGGCCAGCTACGCCGGCCGCCTGGTGGCCCACATACGCCGCCACATCGTCTTCACCGGCCAGGTGCCCGGCAACCCGGCGGCCGAGGTGGAGGTGCGCGCCTCCCCCGGCGGCGAGGTCATCGCCCGCCGCCTGGTGCGCTCCAGCGGCCACCCCGAGTGGGACGAAGCCGTGCTGCGCGCCATAGACCGCGCCGGCAGCATCCCGCGCGATACCGACGGGCGCGTGCCGGCGGTGTTGATCATCACGTTCCGGCCGAACGACTAGGGTGCAAGCCTGGCGAGGCCCGGCCTGTGGTTGAAACCCGGGGCCTGCAACGATCTGCCGGCTCGCTTACACTGACAGCCTCCGTCATCGGGGAGTAGCCGCCTCGCCACCCGGCGAGGGCGCGCGTCAACAGACTTGGTTCCCAGGCCGTGCCCGTAGGCACCACCCAGGGCCATGGCGCGCGCAGCCCACCAGGCCTGGCCAGACCGCTGACCACTTCATCTTCCGCTCAGGGCCGGGAAGGTGTCGTGGTCTGTGGTTGCCACCGGCCCGTGGACTGTCTACCTTGGAAGCTTTTTTTGTCTCCACCGGCGTGGTTGCGCTCGGTGAAATCGGCGACAAGACCCAGCTGCTGGCGATGATGCTGGCGGCGCGCTACCGCCGGCCCTGGACCATTGCCGCCGGCATCCTGTTGGCCACCCTGCTCAACCATGCGCTGGCCGGCGCGGTGGGCGAAGGCGTGGCGCGCGCGTTGGGGCCGGACGTTCTGCGCTGGGGCCTGGGCCTGTCGTTCATCGTGATGGCGGCCTGGATGCTCAAGCCCGACACGCTGGACGAAGACGACGGCGCCGCGGCCACCCGCCACGGCCTGGGCGTGTTCGGCGCCACGGTGCTGGCCTTCTTTCTGGCCGAGATGGGCGACAAGACGCAGATCGCCACCGTGGCGCTGGCCGCGCGGTATGCCGACTTCTTCTGGGTCGTCGCCGGCAGCACACTGGGCCTGATGCTTGCCAACGTGCCGGTGCTGTGGCTGGGCGACCGCCTGGCGCGGCGTGTGCCCATGCGCCTGGTGCACGGCGTGGCCGCGGCGGTGTTTGTGGTGCTGGGCGTGTTGACGTTGCTGAACGTGGGCAACCTGCTCTGACGCCCGTGGGCCGTACCATGGCCCACCGCTTCACCGGCCCCGCGCGCCATGCCCGACACCCTGCCCACCCCCAGCCCGCAGGCCCGCCTGTTCATCGTGCTGGTGGCCTTGCTGCAAGGCCTGCTGCTGTACGGTGCGCAGACCGCGCTGGAGCAGGGCTGGTGGCCCCTGTCCACACTGGGTGGGCGTGTGGGCTGGTACGCGTTGGTGTTGTCGGTGCCCACGCTGGCCACGCTCACCGTGGTGCGGCTGGACGACCAACGCTTCTGGCAGCACGTGCTGGGCGCCACGCTGGTGTTTGTGCTGCTGTCGGCCTGGGCGGCCTGGAGCGCCGGCGGCACGCCGACGGTATCGGCGCAGGCGGTGCTGGGGCCCTTCGGCTGCAGCCTGGCCCTGGCCTTGTTCATCACCCTGCCCTACCTGCAGTGCCGCCAGGTGCACGGCCGCTGGTGCGCGCCCTACCCGGAGCTGTTTGAATGGGCCTGGCAGAACACGCTGACGCTGGCACTGACCGCGGTGTTCACCGGCCTGTGCTGGGCCGTGCTGTGGCTGTGCGCCGGCCTGTTCAAACTGATAGGCATCACGTTCTTCAGCGACCTGTTCAGCGAGCGGGCCTTTGTCTACCTGGCCACCGGGACCATGGTGGGCCTGGGCATCCTGGTCACGCGCAGCCAGCCGCAGGCGGTGCGGGTGGCACGGCAGATTCTGCTGGCCATCTTCAAGGGCATCCTGCCGCTGCTGGCCTGCATCGCGGTGCTGTTTGCGCTGGCCCTGCCGTTCACCGGCTTGCAGCCGCTGTGGGACACCCGCCACGCCAGCATGACGCTGTTCATGCTGCTGCTGATGCTGCTGGTGTTTGCCAATGCAGTCTTCCAGGACGGCCTGGGCGCGCGGCCCTATCCACTGCCGGTGCGGCGCGTGGTGGAAGGCGCGCTGCTGCTGATGCCGCTGTTTGCGCTGATCGCGTTGTACGCCCTGTGGCTGCGCATCGCCCAGTACGGCTGGACACAAAGCCGCTACTGGGCCGTGCTGGTGGCGCTGGTGCTGCTGGGCCACGCCCTGGGCTACGCCGTGGCCGTGCTGCGCCGAGGCACGGCCTGGCTGCCGGGCCTGCCGCGCACCAACGTTGTGATGTCGCTCGCGGTGGTGGCGCTGGCCGTCGCCTCCAACTCGCCGCTGCTGGACCCGCACCGGCTCAGCGTCACCAGCCAGCTGGCCCGCCTGGACCCGTCGCGTCCCGAGACGCTGGACCTGCAACACCTGCGCTTTGAAAGCGGCCGGCGCGGCGTGCAAGCCCTGCAGGCGCTGCAAGACGACCCGGCCCTGGCCGATGCCGGCGCCCTGCAGCAAGCCTTGCAGACCACGCTGGCGCAGCCGCTGCCCGGCCAGCGCGTGGACCGCCCCACCGGCACACGCACGGCAGAGCAACTGCGCCAGCATCTGCAGTTGGCGCCGGGCGTGGCACCGCCCGACGACGCCTGGCTGGCCCTGGCCTTGCCGGCCTGGGGCGGCGCCTGCGCCGAACAGCCCCAGGCCTGCGTGCTGCTCACGCCCGACCTGGACGGCGACGGCAGCCCCGAGCACCTGTTGTGCGACCTGCGCAGGCCCGACTGGGCGCCGTGCCGGTTCTGGTACCGCGCGGGCGACACCTGGGCGCCGGGTGAAGAGCTGCCGCCGCTGTTGCAAGTACCCGGCAGCTCGCTGCACAAGGCCTTGCGCCAGGGCCGCTACCGCGTGGAGCCGCGGCGCTGGGGGCGGTTTGTCGTGCCGGGGCAGTCCGCCGGCCCGGGCGACGAAGGGCCGCCGCCTCGATAATGCCTCTCCACCCCTTCAGGCCCCCACAGGAGACCGCCTCGATGTCGCGCGTGTTCAACTTCAGCGCCGGCCCGGCCGCGCTGCCCGAGCCGGTGCTGCGCCAGGCCGCCGAAGAGATGCTGGACTGGCAGGGCTCGGGCATGTCGGTCATGGAGATGAGCCACCGCGGCCCGGAGTTCATGGCCATACACGCCGAGGCGCAGACACTGCTGCGCCGCCTGCTGGGCGTGCCCGGCAACTACCGCACGCTGTTCATGCAAGGCGGCGCCATCGCCGAAAACGCCATCGTGCCCATGAACCTGCTGGGTGCGCAGGCCGCGGGCCAGCGCAAGGCCGACTACGTGGACACCGGCGAGTGGTCCAAGAAGTCGCTGAAGGAAGCGCGCAAGTACGGCCAGGTCAACGTCGCCGCCAGCAGCGCAACCGGCGTGCCGCCGCGCGACAGCTGGCAGCTCAGCGCCGACGCCGCCTACGTGCACATCTGCGCCAACGAAACCATAGGCGGCGTGGAGTACCACTTCGACCCCGACGTGGGCAGCGTGCCGCTGGTGGCCGATGTGTCCAGCAACATCCTCAGCCGGCCCATGGACGTCAGCCGCTACGGGCTGATCTACGGCGGCGCGCAGAAGAACATAGGCCCGGCGGGCCTGACCATCGTCATCGTGCGCGACGACCTGCTGGGCCGCGCGCTGCCCGAAACCCCGTCGGCCTTCGACTACAAGACCGTGGCCGACAACGACTCCATGTACAACACGCCGCCGACCTGGGCCATCTACATCGCCGGCCTGGTGTTCCGCTGGATAGAGCAGCAAGGCGGCCTGGTGGCCATGGCCACGCACAACCAGGCCAAGGCCGACCTGCTGTACGGCTACCTGGACAGCACGCCGTTCTACGGCTGCCCGGTGCAAGCCGGCAGCCGCTCGCGCATGAACGTGCCCTTCAAGCTGGCCGACGACAGCCTGGACGCCGCCTTCCTGAAGGAAGCCGAGGCGCGTGGCCTGGTGCAGCTCAAGGGTCACCGCTCGGTGGGCGGCATGCGCGCTTCCATCTACAACGCCATGCCGCTGGCGGGTGTGCAGGCGCTGGTGCAGCACATGAAGGACTTCGAGCGCCGCCATGGCTGAGGCTGCGCGCCGCCAGCGGGTGCTGGTGCTGGGCAGCATCGCCCCGGCCGGCCTGGCCCTGCTGCCGGCCGAACGTTACGAGCTGGGTGCGGACATGGACCAGCCCGACGCCATCGTGCTGCGCAGCACCGACCTGCACGCCCGACCGCTGCCGGCCAGCCTGCTGGCGGTGGCGCGGGCCGGTGCCGGCACCGACAACGTGCCGGTGCAGCAGCTCAGCGCCCGCGGTGTGCCGGTGTTCAACGCACCCGGCGGCAACGCCAACGCGGTCAAGGAGCTGGTGCTGGCGGCCTTGCTGATGAGCCTGCGCCGCCTGCCCGCGGCGCTGCAGTTCGTGCAGACCCTGGACCCGGCCGCGGACGACTTCGAGGCCCGCATGGAAGCCGGCAAGAAGGCCTTCGCGGGCCAGGAGCTGGCTGGCCGCACACTGGGTGTCATAGGCCTGGGCCGCATAGGCTGCCTGGTGGCCGACGCCGCCATCCACCTGGGCATGGAGGTGCTGGGCTTCGACCCCGACATCACCGTGGACGCCGCCTGGAGCCTGCCGTCCCAGGTGAAGCGCGCAGGCAGCGTGGCCGAGGTGCTCAAGGGTTCGCATGCGGTGACGCTGCACGTGCCGCTGCTGCCGGCCACACGCGGCATCGTGGGCCTGGCCAACCTGGGGCTGATGCGCCCGGGCGCCCTGCTGCTGAACTTCAGCCGCCAGGGCGTGGTGGACGACAGCGCGGTGCTGCAAGCCCTGCAAGACGGCCGGCTGGGCGGCTACGCCTGCGACTTCCCTACCCCGGCGCTGCAGGGCCAGCCCCAGGTGTTGGCCCTGCCCCACCTGGGCGCCAGTACCGCCGAGGCCGAGGAGCAGTGTGCGCTGATGGTGCTGCGCCAGCTGCGTGCCTACCTGGAGGACGGCGAGATCGTCAACGCCGTCAACTTCCCGGCCGTGCAGATGGCGCGCGAGTCGGCCTGGCGCGTGGGCATCGCCAACGCCAACGTGCCCAACATGCTGGGGCAGATCAGCACCACCATGGCCCAGGCCGGGCTGAACATACACAACATGGTCAACAAGTCGCGCGGCGAGATGGCCTACACGCTGGTGGACGTGGACAGCCCCGTCTCCCCCGGCGTGTTGAGCGCGCTGCGCGGCATCGCCGGCGTGTTGGCGGTGCGCGAGCTGCCGCAGCGCTGAACCGACGGTGAATGCGGTGGTGAACGAACAACCGCTGGACGACGCTGGCGCCCCACCCGCACTGGTGCTGGACGCACAAGGCGTGGCCACGGTCACGCTGCGCCGGCCGCGCCATGCCAACCGCCTGCACCGCGAAGACCTGGCCACGCTGCGCAAGCACTTCGAGACCCTGGCGCGCACCCCCGCCGCCCGTGCGCTGGTGCTCACCGGCCAGGGCCGGCACTTCTGCGCCGGCTTCCATCTGGGCGAGTTCGGCAGTGCGGCCGACGCGGCGCAGGCCGCCGGCGACCCGCTGGCCTTCGAGCAGGTGGTGCAGGCCTTGCAGCAACTGCCGCTGCCCAGCATCGCCCGCCTGAACGGCGGCGTGTACGGCGGCGCCACCGACCTGGCGCTGGCCTGCGACTTTCGCGTGGGGGTGCAGGGCATGGCGCTGCGCATGCCGGCCGCGCGCCTGGGGCTGCACTACTACAGCAGCGGCCTGCAGCGGTTTGTGGCCACGCTGGGCCTGGCGGCGGCGCGCCGGCTGTTCCTGCTGGCCGAAACGGTGCCCGCCGACGAACTGCTGCGCCTGGGCTACCTGGACGCGCTGGTGCCGCCCGACGCGCTGGACCAGCAGGTGGCCACCTGGCTGCAGGCGCTGCTGGCCGGCGCACCGCTGGCCGTGACCACCATGAAGCAGTCGCTGGCCGAGATCGCCCGCGGTGAAGCCGAACCGGCGCAGTTGCAGGCCCGCAGCGCACGCTGCGCCGCCAGCGAAGACCTGCGCGAAGGCCTGGCGGCGCAGGCCCAAGGCCGTGCGCCGCAGTTTCGCGGCCGTTGACACGCCGCCGCCACCGTGCGCGCTACAGTTCGTGCGGCCCGCGCCGAAGGTTCAGGCCTGAACCAGCAAGACCGGCGGCAGCCGGCCGCCCGACCACCGACCTTGTGGGGAGCCAAGATGAGCCGATTGAGCTTCATGCGTGTCACCGCCGCGCTGGCCTTGTCCCTTGCCGGCAGTGCCTGGGCGCAGGCCGCCGGCGACGCCGGCCCGCGCTTCGAAGGCGTGTGGGCCAAGCCCGGCGCGGTGACGCTGATCAAGCAGTTCCCCAAACACCTGATGCTGCAAGGCAAGGACGAAGCATCGGCCTGGTCGGCGCAGTGCATGCTGGCCCAGGGCCGGGGCACCTGCCGGGGCAGCGGCTACACCATCACCGGCCAGCACTTCGCCTTCGAAAGCGAGGTGTCGCTGGAAGGCAATGGCCTGCGCGACCGCTGGCGCGCGGTGTTTGCCGACGCCAAGGACCTGACCGGCGACGACCTGCTGCAACCCGTGGCCGTGCCGGCCCCGCAGCGCCCGCCGCGGCGCTGAAGCGCGGCGCCGCAGCCCCGCAGGGCCGCGGCCTCAGCGCCGCCGGCGCAAGCCCAGGGCCATCACCGCGCCCACCACCAGCAAGGCCCCCAGCCACTGCACCGGCGCCACGGCCTGGCCCAACAGCAGCCAGCCCATCAGCAAGGCCGCCACCGGCTCGAAGTTCAGTATGGGCGAGTTGCCCACCGCGCCCAGGCGCGGCAGCAGCGTGAACACCATGGTGAAAGCGCTGCCGTACAACAGGCTGAGCAGCGCCAGACCCCACCAGCCGGCGGCGGCGTCGGGCCAGCGCAAGCCGCCGCCACCCAGCGCCACCCCCAGGGCCAGCCCGCCCACGATGGCCAGCGTGACAAAGCTGCGCCATTGGCCGTCCAGCGCCGCCACCTCGTGCTGGGTCAGCGCCAGCACCAGGCCGAAGGCCGCCGCCGCGCTCAGGCCGAAGGCCACGCCGGATGCCATGCCGGACCACTGCTGCGCCAGCGACGCGCCACCACCGCCACCGCCGCCCACCATGCCGAGCGCCAGCGCCAGCCCGGCCAGGATGACCGGCATGGCCATCAGCACCGCGCGCTCCGGCCGGCTGCGGTACAGCAGCCAGGCGGCCCCGGTGGCCCACAAGGGGAAGGTGTTGAACACCAGCAGCGCCAGGCCCACCGGCAGGCGTGCCACCGCGGCGTACAGGCAGGCGCTTTGCACCGCCACCAGCCCACCCAGCACCAGCATCACCCCACGCTGACGCGGCAGCAGCGCCGCCTGGCGCCAGCCGCCGTGGCGCCGCCAGGCCACCAGCACGCCCAGCACCAGTGCCGCCGCCAGGCTGCGCACCGCCACCGCGGTGATGACGTCCACACCGTGGTCCATGGCCACCCGGGCCGCCACGTGGTTGCCGGCGAACATGCACGACAACAGCAGCAGCGTCGCAAAAGCCCCCGGCGTCATGCGCGAAACAGCCATGCCGGCGTCAGGCGATGTTGCCGGCGGGCAGGTGCAGGTCGTCGCCTTGCGTCAACGCTACGGCCACGGCCAGGCGCAGCGCGCGCACCTGCTCGTCCAGCGCCAGCGGTGTGCCGCTGCCGGGCTGCACCGGTTGCTCGGGCAGCGGCGGCAGGTGCACAAAGCCGCCCCGCGTGCCGGAAAGCACCGGCTGGCTGGCCAGCTCGTGCATCAGCGCGAAGAAGACGTGGTTGCACACGAAGCTGCCGGCGCTGAAGGACAGGCCGGCCGGCAGGCCTTGCGCCTGCACGGCCGCCACCATGGCCTTGACCGGCAGGCGGGCGAAGTAGGCCGCCGGCGCGCCGGCCACCACCGGTGTGTCCACCGGCTGCGCGCCGGCGTTGTCGGCGATGCGCGCGTCGTCCAGGTTCAGGGCCACGCGCTCCACCGACACCTCGCTGCGCTGCGTGGCCAGGCCCAGGCAGAGCACCAGTGCCGGCTGCAACGCGGACAAGGCTTCGCGCAGGCGCTCTGCCGCCGCCCCGAAGACACAGGGCAACTCCAGCGCCTGCACCTGAGCGCCGGCGATGACTTCGCCATGCAGGCGCAGCGCCACCTCGCGCGAGGGGTTCAGCGTATCGCCGCCAAAGGGTTCGAACCCGGTGAGGAGTACCTGCTTCACGCGGCAATGCTAGCCGGGTGTCGCCACGTCATCGGCCGGCGGGCCGTAGCCGCCGCCACCCGGGGTCTCGATCACGAACACGTCGCCAGGCGCCATCTCGGCCGAACCTATGTGCTGCAGCGGCTCCACCCGGCCGTCGGCCCGTTCTAGGAGGTTGATGCCTAAGGCCCCCGGCGCGCCGCCGGCCAGGCCGAAGGCCGGCACCACGCGCCCGTTGGACAGGATGGATGCGGTCATGGCCTCCAGGAAACGCACACGCCGCACGCCGCCGTCGCCGCCGCGCCAGGTGCCGGCGCCGCCGGAGCCGCGGCGCAGGGCGTAGCTTTCCAGCCGCACCGGGAAGCGGAACTCCAGCACCTCGGGGTCGGTGAGGCGCGAGTTGGTCATGTGGGTCTGCACCACGGCCGTGCCGTCAAAGCCCGGGCCGGCGCCGCTGCCGCCGCTGATGGTTTCGTAGTACTGATGGCGGGCGTTGCCGAAGGTGAAGTTGTTCATCGTGCACGGCCCGCTGGCCATCACGCCCAGCGCGCCGTACAGCGCGTTCGTCACGCACTGCGAGGTCTCGACGTTGCCGGCCACCACCGCCGCCGGCGGCCGCGGGTTGAGCATGCAGCCCTCGGGCACGATCACGGTCAGCGGCTTCAGGCAGCCGGCGTTGAGCGGGATGTCGTCGTCCACCAGCGTGCGGAAGACATACAGCACCGCCGCCATGGTCACCGCCTTGGGGGCGTTGAAGTTGTTGGGCAGTTGTTCGCTGGTGCCGGTGAAGTCGATCGTGGCTTCGCGCCGGCGGGTGTCCACGCTCACGGTGACGCTGATCTGCGCGCCGTTGTCCAGCGGCAGCGTGAAACGGCCGTGGCCCGGCGCCGGGCCGCCCCAAGCCGGGCCAGCCCCCTCGGGGGGTGGTGAGCCTTCGAGCGAGCCTGGGGGCTCCAGTCTCAACGCGGTGATGACCCGCCGCACCGACTCTTCGGCGTTGTCCTGCACATGCTGCATGTAGGCCGCCACCGTGGCGTGGCCGTACTGCGCCACCATGGCGCGCAGTTCCTGCACGCCCTTTTCGTTGGCAGCGATCTGCGCGCGCAGGTCGGCGATGGTCTGCTCGGGGTTGCGCGCCGGATAAGCGCCTGTGCCCAGTTGCCGGCGCAAGGCCTCCTCCTGCAAGGCACCGCCCCGCACCAGCAGGAAGTTGTCGAACAGCACGCCTTCTTCGGCTATGGTGGTGCTGAAGGGCGGCATGGAACCCGGCGTGATGCCGCCTATGTCGGCATGGTGGCCGCGGCTGGCGACGTAGAAGGCGGGCTGCCTGTCCTTCTCCTCGAGATACACCGGCGTCACCACCGTCACGTCCGGCAGGTGCGTGCCGCCGTGGTAGGGGTCGTTGAGCACGTACACGTCGCCCGGTTGCATCTGCGGGTTGCGCGCGATCACGGTCTTGATGGACTCGCTCATGCTGCCCAGGTGCACCGGCATGTGCGGCGCATTGGCGATCAACTCGCCGGCGGCGCTGAACAGCGCGCAGCTGAAGTCCAGCCGCTCCTTGATGTTCACGCTGTGCGCCGTGTTCTGCAGGCGCAGGCCCATCTGCTCGGCGATGTTCATGAACAGGTTGTTGAACACCTCCAGCATCACCGGGTCGGCCTCGGTGCCCAGGGCGTGGCGTGTGGCGCGCGCCTGCACCCGGCGCATCTCCAGCGCGCCGGCGGCCGTGAGCCGGGCCTGCCAGCCGGGCTCCACCACGGTGGTGGCGTTGCGCTCGGCAATGATGGCCGGGCCGTTGATCAGCGCCCCTGATGCCAGGGTTTCGCGCACATGCAGCGCGGCGTCCAGCCAGGTGTCGGCATGCAGGCGCACGGTGGCGTCGGGCGCCGGGTGGTGGGGTGCGGGCTCGGTACCGCCCTCCTCCACGGTGTGGCCCTCGCCGGCGGCGACGGCCTCCACCGACACGGCTTCTATGACCAGCGCACGGCCCGGCATCAGGAAGGCAAAACGCTGGCGGTACGCCGCCTCGAAACCCGCGCGCAGTGCCGCCACATCGCCCAGCGGCACCACCAGCGCGGTGTCGGTGCCCTGGTAGCGCAGGTGCACCTGGGGCCGCAGGCGCACCGCGGAGGCGTCCACCCCTTGCGCGGTGAGTTCGTCGCGTGCCGCATCACCCAGGGCCTGCAGGCGCGCGCGCGCAGCGGCCAGGCCGGCCTCGTCCAGCGGCTGCTCCAGCGAGGCCTCGCGCATCGCGATCTGGTCGGCCAGGCCCATGCCGTAGGCGCTGAGCACACCGGCCAGCGGGTGCACGAACACCCGGGCCATGCCCAGCGCGTCGGCCACCGCACAGGCATGCTGGCCGCCGGCACCGCCAAAACACTGCAGCGTGTACTGCGTGACGTCGTAACCGCGCGCCACCGAGATGCGCTTGATGGCGCCGGCCATGTTCTGCACCGCGATCTGCAGGTAGCCCTCGGCCAGTTGCTCGGGGCGGGTGTCGCGGCCCGTGGCCTCCTGCACCTCGCCGGCCAGCAGCGCAAACTTCTCGGCCACCACGGCGCGGTCCAGCGCCTGGTCCCCGCCGGGGCCGAAGACGTTCGGAAAGTGCGCCGGCTGCAGGCGGCCCAGCATCACGTTGGCGTCGGTCACGGCCAGCGGCCCGCCGCGGCGGTAGCTGGCCGGGCCGGGGTTGGCGCCGGCGCTGTGCGGGCCTACGCGCAGGCGCGCGCCATCGAAGTGCAGCACGCTGCCACCGCCGGCAGCCACAGTGTGGATGCTCATCATGGGCGCGCGCATGCGCACGCCGGCCACCTGGGTTTCGAAGGCGCGCTCGAACTCGCCGGCATAGTGGCTGACATCGGTGCTGGTGCCGCCCATGTCGAAGCCTATGACCTTGGCATGCCCGCCCGCCACCGCGGTGCGCACCATGCCCACGATGCCGCCGGCCGGGCCCGAGAGGATGGCGTCCTTGCCCTGGAAGTGGTGGGCCTCGGTCAGCCCGCCGCTGCTTTGCATGAAAAACAGGCGCACGCCGGGCATCTGGCCGGCCACCTGCTCCACATAGCGGCGCAGTATGGGGCTGAGGTAGGCGTCCACCACGGTGGTGTCGCCGCGCGAGACCAGCTTCATCAGCGGGCTGACCTCGTGGCTGACGCTGACCTGCGTGAAGCCCGCGGCGCGTGCCAGCGTCGCCGCGGCCTGTTCGTGCGCCGTATGGCGCCAGCCGTGCATGAAGACGATGGCCACGCTGGCGATGCCGTCGGCCCGCGCCTGGTGCAGGGCCGCGGCCAGCGCGGCCTCGTCCAGCGGCTGCAGCACTTCGCCTTCGGCACCCACCCGTTCGTCGGCCTCCACCACCCGCTCGTACAACAGCTCGGGCAGCAGCACCTGGCGGTCGAAGAGGCGCGGCCGCGCCTGGTAGGCGATGCGCAGCGCATCGGCAAAACCCCGCGTGGTGACCAGCAGCGTGCGGTCGCCCTTGCGTTCCAGCAGCGCATTGGTGGCCACCGTGGTGCCCATCTTCACGCACTCGACGCGGTCCGGCGTGATGGCTTCGCCGGCCCGAAGGCCCAGCAGCCGGCGCATGCCCTCCACCGCGGCGTCGCGGTAGGCCTCGGGGTTCTCGGACAGCAGCTTCAGCGTCACCAGCTCGCCGTCCGGACGGCGGCCGACGACGTCGGTGAAGGTGCCGCCACGGTCTATCCAGAACTGCCAGCGAGCAGAGGTCATGGGTTTGCAGCTCCGGTCCACTACACAAGAAGCGCAAGCATAGGCCGGCTGGCGCCGCGCCGCTCGGCGCAGCCCGCTCAACCCGGCTCGCGCAACATCGCCCAGCGCTGTTCCACCAGCGCCGGCAGGTGCACCACCGGCAGCCCCGTGGAGGCCTGCACGGCGGCGGCGTACGGGGGCAGGTTGGTGCACTCCAGCACCAGCGTCTGCAGGCCCGGCGCACGCGCCAGCAAGGCCCGCGCCGCCTGCAGCACCGTGGCCTGGGCCGCCACCGGGTCCAGCGTCTCGCGGTCTTCCAGCAAGCTGCGCACCAGGGCGCTGCCGGGGTCCAGCCCCTGTACCGACGTCGCCGGGTCGGCTCCGACACCGGCCAGCACCTGGGCGTCCAGCGCCACCGCGTCCACCGTGATGACGCCGGGCCGCGGCAGCCCGGGCAGTGCCAGCAGGCTGGAACTCCACACCGGCACCGGCACGGCCGCCTGCAGCTCGCGCTGCCAGCGCGCCAGGAAGCCGCAGCTGGTGGTGATGGCCGCCGCACCTTCGTCCACCAAGGCCTGCGCCGCGGCGATGAAGGGCCGCAGCAGGCGGGCGTCGCCCTCGCGCACCACACGCTGCGGCGTCGCACCTTGCACGACCTGCCTGCGCACCGGCATGGTGAAGGTTGCCGGGTGGCCCACGTCGCCGGGCAGACGCGGAAACCGCGTCTGCAGCATCAAGATACCCAGGAAAGCAGGCTCCACGACACCGATTCTGCGCCGCCCTGGCTGCGGGGAAGCCCGGAAGCCGGCAAGGCAGGCACGACCTATGCTCTACAACTTCGGCATTGTTCACCCTGGAGAGACCATGCGTCACATGCTTGCTACCCTGGCTGCCGCTGCGGCCCTGGCATTGGCCGGCGGTGCGGCCCAGTCGCAGACGCGCTGGGACCTGCCGGCCGCCTACCCGGCCACCAACTTCCACAGCGTGAACCTGCAGCAGTTCGCCGACGACGTGGACAAGGCCAGCGGCGGCAAGCTCAAGATCACCGTGCACGCCAACGCCTCGCTGTTCAAGGCGCCCGAGATCAAACGCGCGGTGCAGGGCGGGCAGGCGCAGATCGGCGAGATCCTGCTCGTGAACTACCAGAACGAGTGGCAGCTGTTCGGCGTGGACGGCCTGCCCTTCCTGGCCGACAGCTACGACAGCGCGATGAAGCTGTACGCGGCGCAGAAGCCGTTCCTGGACAAGAAGCTGGGCGAGCAGGGCATGATGCTGCTGTACGCGGTGCCGTGGCCGCCGCAGGGCATCTACGTCAACAAGCCCATCAGCAGCGCGGCCGACCTGCGCGGCGTGAAGTGGCGCGCCTACAGCCCGGCCACCGCGCGCATCGCCGAGCTGGTGGGCGCCCAGCCGGTCACCGTGCAGGCCGCCGAGCTGAGCCAGGCCATGGCCACCGGCGTGGTGCAAAGCTACATGTCCAGCGGCTCCACCGGCTTCGACACCAAGACCTACGAGCACATCAAGTACTGGTACGACACCCAGGCCTGGCTGCCCAAGAACGCGGTCATCGTCAACAAGCGGGCCTTCGACGCGCTGGACAAGCCCACGCAGGACGCCGTGCTGAAGGCCGCGGCCGACGCCCAGGCGCGCGGCCTGGAAGCCAGCAAGAAGACCAACACCGACAGCCTGGACAAGCTCAAGGCCAACGGCATGGAGATCCTGCCGCCGCCTCCGCAGCTCAAGGCCGACATGCAGAAGGTGGGCGAAACCATGCTCAAGGAATGGCTGGAAAAGGCCGGCCCTGAAGGCCAGCAGCTGGTCGACGCCTTCAAGCGCTGAACGCCGCGCAGGCCTGCCAGCGCGTGCGCCGCCTTCTTGACGCCGTGTACGACGGGGCCGCCTGGCTGGCGGCCCTGTGCATGGTCGGCCTCCTGGGCATGGTGCTGCTGTCCATCGTGAGCCGGCAGCTGAACTTCCACGTGCCGGGCACCGACGCCTACGCCGGCTACCTGATGGCCGGCGCCGGTTTCATGGCCCTGGCCCACACGCTCAAGCGCGGCGAACACATACGCGTGACGTTGCTGCTGTCCATGCTGCGCGGGCGCTGGCGGCGCGGCATGGAGATCTGGGCCCTGGCCGCGGCCACCTTGCTGGCGGTGCTGACGGCGTTCTACGCCTGCCGGCTGTCGTGGCAGTCACACCTGTTCCACGACATCTCCACCAGCAACGACGCCACGCCGCTGTGGATACCGCAGCTGGGCATGGCGGTGGGCTCGGTGATCCTCGCCGTGGCCTTCGTCGACGAACTGGTGCAGGAGCTGCGCGGCCGCCGCCAGGCTGCCGCGACCGGCGAAGCCACGCACAACGAATGACGAACAGCGCATGAGCGACATCGGCATCACCCTGGTCCTGGTGCTGGCGCTGTTTGCCATCCTGGGCAGCGGCGTGTGGATAGGCCTCACGCTGATGGGCGTGGCCTGGATAGGCATGCAGCTGTTCAGCGCACGCCCCGCCGGCGACGCCATGGCGGTCACGGTGTGGGGCTCGGCCTCCAGCTGGACCCTCACCGCACTGCCGCTGTTTGTGTGGATGGGCGAGATCCTGTTCAGGACCCGGCTCAGCCAGGACATGTTCCGCGGCCTGGCGCCGTGGATGCAGGCCCTGCCCGGGCGGCTGCTGCATGTGAACGTGTTCGGCTGCGCCATCTTCGCCGCCGTCTCAGGCTCCAGCGCCGCCACCTGCGCCACCATAGGCAAGATGAGCCTGCCGGAGCTCAAGAAGCGCGGCTACCCCGACGGCATCAGCATTGGTTCGCTGGCCGGCGCCGGCACGCTGGGGCTGTTGATTCCGCCGTCCATCATCATGATCGTCTACGGCGTCAGCGCCGAGGTGTCGATCGCGCAGCTGTTCATCGCCGGGGTGTTGCCGGGCATCATGCTGGCGCTGTTGTTCTCCGGCTACCTGGTGTTCTGGGCCTGGCGCAACCCCGAGAAGGTGCCGCCGCGCGACGAGCACCTGAGCTTCGCGCAGAAGCTCAAGGAGTCGCGCCACCTCATCCCCATCGTGCTGCTCATCGCCGCGGTGCTGGGCAGCATCTACGCCGGCATCGCCACCGCCACCGAGGCCGCGGCGCTGGGTGTGGTGGGCTCGCTCATCATCTCTGCGGCCCAGGGCTCGCTGAGCTGGCAGACCTTCAAGGAGTCGCTGCTGGGCGGTACACGCCTGTACTGCATGATCGCGCTGATCCTGGCCGGTGCCGCCTTCCTGACGCTGAGCATGGGCTACATCGGCCTGCCGCGCCACCTGGCGGAATGGATCGCCTCCCTGGGCCTGGCGCAGTGGCAGCTGCTGCTGGCGCTGATGGTCTTCTACATCCTGCTGGGCTGCTTCCTGGACGGCATTTCCATGGTGGTGCTGACCATGGGCGTGATTCTGCCCACGGTGCAGGCGGCCGGCATCGACCTGCTGTGGTTCGGCATCTTCATCGTGCTGGTGGTGGAGATGGCGCAGATCACGCCGCCGGTGGGCTTCAACCTGTTCGTGCTGCAGGGCATGACCGGGCGCGACCTGCTGTGGATCGCCAAGGTCACGCTGCCCTTCTTCTTCCTGATGATCGCCGCGGTGGCGCTGATCTACCTGTTCCCCGAACTGGTGAGCTGGCTGCCGCAGCAGATGCGGCGCTAGGCTGCCGCCCACCCCCGCCGCCGAACTGACCGGCCGGGCCACCGCTTATCCGCCGCTTGCCGCGGCCGCCCCCGCCTAGCATCGAAACCGCCCCCGCGAGCGTGCGCGCCCGCGGCCGCTTCAGGAGTTTCGATGTCCGATCTGTCCCATCCGCCGCTGGCGCTGCTCCCCACCGAAGACCAGGGCTTTGCCTGGCCCACCCCGGCGCTGCCGCAATACCCCGCGCCCGCCGTCCCGGTCACCCCGCCCGCTTGCGAGGTGGAGGGGCTCAATGGGCAGATCATGGGCGGCCGGCTGGACGACTTCGACGCCCTGCACCGCCACATCAAGCTGCGGGTTTCCGGCTCGCGCGCGCCGGTCAAGCTGCGCTTCGACCAGTTCCGCCGTCTGCGTCTGCAAGACCCGCTGCTGGCCCTGCCGACCAGCGGCCTGGACGCCCTGCCCCGCCCCGAGCCGCAGCCCTTTCGCCTGCAGATGGTGACCGGCGGCGCCTGGGAAGGCCGCACCGTGGGGCACACCGAAGTGCCCTGGGGCCTGTTCCTGTTTGAACCCCTGGGCACCGACGGCGCACTGCGCCGCAGCTTCGTGCCGCGGCTGGCCTACGAGGCGGCCGAGGTCGGCCCGCGCCTGGGCGAAGTGCTGGTGGAAGACGAACTGGCCACGCCCGCGCAGGTGGAGAACGCCCTGCAGGAGCAGCAGGCGCTGCGCCAGCGCAAGCTGGGCGACTTGCTGCTGGTACGGCAGATCGTCACGTCCGAAGAGCTGAACGAGGCCATAGACCAGCAGGCCCGCATGCCCATGGTGCGCATAGGCGAGGCCTTGACGGCACTGGGCTTCATCACCGAGCAGCAGCTGGAAGACGCGCTGCTGCAGCAGCACCGGGACCGCAGCGTGCCGCTGGGCGAGCTGCTGGTGCGCAAGGGCAGCATCTCGCGCGCCGACCTGCAGACGGCGCTGGCGCGCAAGATGGGCTACCCGTTGGTGGACGTGGTGCAGTTCCCGGCAGATTCCGACGCCGTGGGCCGGCTGCCCTACGCCATGGCGTCCAAGCTGCCGGCGTTGCCGCTGATGCTGCGCGGCGGCCGCCTGGTGGTGGCACTGGAAGACCCGTCGCACCGCGGCATGATCGACCAGCTGGAGTTCGCCGCGCAGTGCAAGGTGCTGCCGGTGCTGGCGCGCGCCGGCGTGCTGCTGGGCGCCGTGGATCGCGCCTACGAAAAGATCGGCGCCGCCACGTTTGCGCTGCGCCTGCCCAGCGACGGCAGCATCGAATTCGACACCACCGACGCCAAGAACCTGGCCGCCTCGCTGGAAAAGGGCGACGGCCGGCCGGACGACGACGAGGAGTCGTCCATAGAACAAAGCGACAACTCGCTGGTGCGGCTGATCAACCAGATGATCCTGGAAGCCCACGCGCAGGGTGTGTCCGACATCCACGTCGAATGCCCCGGCGGGCGCGAGAAGCTGCGCATACGCTTTCGCAAGGACGGCCAGCTGCGCCCCTACCTGGAGCTGCCGCACACCTACCGCGCCGCCATGATCGCCCGCCTGAAGATCATGTGCGACCTGGACATCAGCGAACGCCGCAAGCCCCAGGACGGCAAGATCAACTTCGCCAAGTTCGTGCAGGGCGTGAAGCTGGAGCTGCGCGTGGCGACCATCCCCACCACCGCCAACCAGGAAGACGCGGTGCTGCGCCTGCTGGCATCCAGCAAGCCCATACCGCTGGCCAAGCTGGGCCTGAGCCCGCAGAACCTGCAGCGCTTCGAGGCGCTGGTGCAGCGGCCCTACGGCATGATCCTGTGCGTGGGCCCCACCGGCAGCGGCAAGACCACCACGCTGCACTCGGTGCTGGGCCACATCAACACGCCGGAGCGCAAGATCTGGACGGCCGAAGACCCGGTGGAAATCACCCAGACGGGGCTGCGCCAGATGCAGGTCAACCCCAAGATAGACCTCACCTTCGCCAAGGCCCTGCGCGCCTTTCTGCGCGCCGACCCCGACGTGGTGATGGTGGGCGAGATCCGCGATCAGGAAACCGCGCAGGTGGCCATAGAAGCCAGCCTCACAGGCCACCTGCTGCTGTCCACGCTGCACACCAACAGCGCGCCCGAGACCGTGACACGCCTGCTGGACATGGGCATGGACCCCTTCAACTTCGGCGATGCCTTGCTGGGTGTGCTGGCGCAGCGCCTGGTGCGCCGCCTGTGCACCGCCTGCCGCGAAGGCCACGACGCCACGCCCGAAGAACTGCAGGAGCTGCAGGACGACTGGTTGCACGCCCTGCACGGCCTGAGCGCCGAACAGGGCGCCCCGGCGCCCGAGGCGCTGATGGCGCAATGGCAGCAGCGCTTCGGCGCCGCCGAACACGAAGGCCGGCTGCGCCTGTACCGCCCGGTGGGCTGCGACAAGTGCGACCACAGCGGCTGGCGCGGCCGCGCCGGCATCCACGAGCTGATGACCGTGTCGCGCGATCTGCGCCGCCTGCTGCAGACCGGCGCCCGCGTGGACGACCTGCAGCGCCAGGCCCTGGCCGACGGCATGCGCACGCTGCGCCAGGACGGCATAGAAAAGGTGCTGGCCGGCGTCACCACCATCGAGGAAGTGCGGGCCAACTCCTGAGCCCCCGGCGCGCCGCAGGCGCTACGGGGGTGGGAGAGTCACCGCCAACCGGCGATGGTGATGCCCAGCCCCACCTTGGTCTGGCGGAAGTTGTAGTCGATCAGGCTCTCGCCGTAGCCGCTGAACACCTGCAGGTAGCCGTGCAGCGCACCGGCGAGCGGGAACACCCAGTCCAGCTCCACCGAGCCGCGCGAGGCGCTGCCGCCACGCAGCGAGTGCCGCAGCTGCAACGCAAAGGCATGGCGTTCGCGAAAGTGCGTCAGCCGCAGCTCGCCGCGGCCCATGTAGTCGGTGATGTCGGCGTTGTCGTCGCTGCCGGCGCTTTCGCGCAGGCGCAGCCAGGGCCGCAACTCCAGCATCCAGTCGTCGCGCTCCGCGGCCAGCGTGGCGATCACGCGGTTCCAGCTGCGCGACAAGGGCAGCGAACGGCCGTTGGACTGGTGGTTCAGCGACAGCGAGGCCATGCGCACCTGCCAGCCCAGCACTTCGGCCTGCAGCGGCCACACCATCATCAGCTCGGGTTCGTAGTTGGTTTCCCGGAACGGCCGCGACAGCGCGCCGTTGTACACCTGCCAGCGTGAAGACTGGGTGTAGCCGCCCCACAGGCTGAGCGGCGTGCCGAACAGCTGGTCGCCCAGCTTGGCCTTCAGGCTGAGCTGGTACTTCACCTCGGCCGAGCGCAGGCCCAGGTCGGCCGGCACCGAGTGTTCGGGCGACGGGCTGCCGGGCCGCTGGTTGACACGGTCGGCCCAGGTGGCCGGCAGCAGGTACACCGGCCGGTAGGCCCGCGGCGCGAACAGCGTGGCCTGCTGGCCGTCCAGGTCCCAGCGCCAGCCCAGGTGGGACCGCACGCTGTCGCCGTCGCTGGCCGAAACCGGGGTTTCGGCCGGCGCGGATGCGGGTGCGGCAGCCGCCGCCGGCACCGGGGCCGGCGGCAGGGTCGCCACCCGGCCATGCAAGCGGTCGTAACAAGCCAGGCGTTCGCTGGCGTCGGCCAGGGCCACGCAGTCGGCAGCGCCGGCCTGGGCCTGCGCCGCGGGAACCGCCGCCGCCCACATCAAGGCCGGCAGGAGCCAGAAAGTCCAGGGTGTCATGGTGATGCAGCTGAGCAGGCCGCCAAGCCGGGATGGGCCGCGCCGCGGCGCAGTCTAGCGGCAGCCGAATGCAAGCTTCGCGCCGACACGGCCGCTCATCAGGGTTTGCCGCAGGGAGTCAAGCCGGGAGGCCATGCCTAGCATGCCCTGTGCAACCGCGCAGGCCCCCAGCCGGCCTGCCAGCCACGCAAGACGTAGCCAAAGGAGAAAGAAGGAGATGAGCACCCTGACGCTGACGGTCAACGGCCAGGCCGTGACCCGCGATGTTGAACCCGCCACCCTGCTGGTGACCTTCCTGCGCGAGGGCCTGCGCCTGACCGGCACCCACGTGGGCTGCGACACCGGCCAGTGCGGCGCCTGCACCGTGCACGTGGACGGCCACGCGGTGAAGGCCTGCTCCATGCTGGCGATGCAGGCCGCCGGGCGCAGCGTCACCACCATCGAGGGCATTGCCGCGGCCGACGGCACGCTGCACCCCATGCAGACCGCCTTCAACCAGTGCCACGGCCTGCAATGCGGCTTCTGCACCCCGGGCATGGTGATGAGCGCCATCGACCTGGTGCAGCACCACGACTGCAGCAACGAGGCGCGGTTGCGCGAGGGCCTGGAAGGCAACCTGTGCCGCTGCACCGGCTACCAGAACATCGTCAAGGCCGTCCAGCAGGGCGCCAAGGCCATGGCTTGAACAGGAGCCGCACATGAACGCCAGACAAGGTTTCATCGGCCAGAGCGTGGCCCGCCGCGAAGACGGGCGCTTCCTCACCGGCCGCGGGCAGTACACCGACGACATCGTGCTGCCGGGGCAGACCTACGGGGTCTTCCTGCGCAGCCCGCATGCGCATGCGCGCATCAAGTCGCTGTCCACCACCGCGGCGGAGAAGGCGGCGGGCGTGCTGGGCATCTTCACCGGCGAGCACTTCAAGGCCGTGGGCGGCCTGCCCTGCGGCTGGCTGATCAACAGCATAGACGGCAGCCCCATGAAGGAGCCCAAGCACCCGGTGCTGGCCGACGGCAAGGTGCGCTACGTGGGCGACCGCGTGGCCCTGGTGGTGGCCGAAACCCTGGCCCAGGCCCAGGCGGCGCGCGACCTGATCGAGGTGGACTACGAGGTGCTGCCGGCGGTCATCAACCTGGCCACGGTGCACGCCGCCGGCGCCGCCGTGCACGACGAAGCGCCGGACAACCGCTGCTACCAGTGGCGCATAGGCGACAAGGACGGCGTGGACGCCGCCTTCCAGGGCGCTGCGCATGTCAGCCGCCTGAGCTTCCACAACAACCGGCTGGCGCCCAACGCCATAGAACCGCGCGCCGCCAACGCCCACTACAACCCGGCCAGCGACGACTACACGCTGTACGTGGCCAACCAGAACCCGCACGTGGAGCGCCTGCTGATGTGCGCCTTTGTGCTGGGCATCCCCGAGCACAAGATGCGCGTGGTGGCGCCCGACGTGGGCGGCGGCTTCGGCAGCAAGATCTTCCTGTACGGCGAAGAGACCGCGCTGGTGTGGGCCAGCAAGCAGGTCAAGCGGCCCATCAAGTGGACGGCCGAGCGCTCCGAGGCCTTCTTGTCCGACGCCCACGGCCGCGACCACCAGACCACGGTGGAGCTGGCGCTGGACAACCACGGCAAGTTCCTCGCGATGCGGGTGGACACGGTGGCCAACCTGGGCGCCTACCTCAGCACATTCGCCAGCGCGGTGCCCACCATCCTGTACGCCACGCTGCTGGCCGGGCAGTACACCACGCCCAAGATCGTGGCCACGGTGGACGCGGTGTTCACCAACACCTCGCCGGTGGACGCCTACCGCGGCGCCGGCCGGCCCGAGGCCACCTACGTGGTGGAGCGCATCGTGGAGACCGCGGCGCGCGAGCTGGGCCTGGACCCGGCCGAGCTGCGCCGGCGCAACTTCATACGCAGCTTCCCCTACGCCACGCCGGTGGGCCTGACCTACGACACCGGCGACTACGACGCCACGCTCAACCGCGCCGTGCAGCTGGCCGACGTGGCCGGCTTCGAGGCGCGCCGCCAGGCGTCCGAGGCCCAGGGCCTGAAGCGCGGCCTGGGCTACAGCGCCTACATCGAGGCCTGCGGCATCGCGCCCAGCTCGGTGGCGGGTGCGCTGGGCGCGCGTGCCGGCCTGTTCGAGGCCGGCGAGGTGCGTGTGCACCCCACCGGCAAGGTCACCGTGTTCACCGGCAGCCACAGCCACGGCCAGGGCCACGAGACCACCTTCGCCCAGGTGGTGGCCGACAAGCTGGGCATACCTCTGGAAGACGTGGACATACAGCACGGGGACACCGGCAAGGTCCTCTTCGGCATGGGCACCTATGGCAGCCGCAGCCTGGCCGTGGGCGGCACCGCCATCGTCAAGGCGCTGGACAAGGTCGTCGCCAAGGGCAAGAAGATCGCCGCCCACCTGATGGAGGCCAGCGACAGCGACGTGGTCTTCGAGGACGGCGTGTTCAAGGTGGCCGGCACCGACAAGAACGTGCCCTTTGCCAGCGTGGCGCTCACCGCCTACGTGCCGCACAACTTCCCGCATGACAAGCTGGAACCGGGGCTGAACGAAAACGCCTTCTACGACCCCAGCAACTTCACCTACCCCGCTGGCGCCTACGTGTGCGAGGTGGAGGTCGACCCGGCCACCGGCACCGTCAAGATAGACCGCTTCACCGCCTGCGACGACTTCGGCAACGTCATCAACCCCATGATCGTCGAGGGCCAGGTGCACGGCGGGCTGGTGCAGGGCCTGGGCCAGGCGCTGCTGGAGAACTGCGTGTACGACCCCGACAGCGGCCAGCTGCTGTCCGGCAGCTTCATGGACTACGCCATGCCGCGCGCCGACGATTTCTGCCACTTCCAGGTGGAAACGGTGAAGGGCACGCCCTGCACGCACAACCCGCTGGGCGTGAAGGGCTGCGGCGAGGCCGGGGCCATAGGCAGCCCGCCGGCGCTGATCAACGCCATCTGCCACGCGCTGGGCATCAAGGACATGCCCATGCCCGCCTCGCCCTACAACGTCTGGAAAGCCGCGCACAGCGCCTGAAGGCGTTGCGGCACAAGGAGACCCCCGTATGCAGAACTTCGAATACCACACGCCCGGCACCGTGGCCGACGCGGCCCGGCTGGCCGGCGCCGAGGACGCCCGCATGATCGCCGGCGGCCAGACGCTGCTGCAGTCCATGAAGCTGGGCCTGGCCGCGCCCTCGGCGCTGGTGGACCTGGGCGCCATCGCCGAGCTCAAGGGCATCGCCGTGTCCGCAGGCGCGGTCAAGATAGGCGCCGGCACCACCCACGCTGCCGTGGCGGCGTCCAAGGAGGTGCAGCAAGCCATTCCCGCATTGGCCGATCTGGCCGGCCACATAGGCGACCGCCAGGTGCGCAACCGCGGCACCCTGGGCGGCAGCCTGGCCAACAACGACCCCGCCGCCTGCTACCCCGCCGCGGCGCTGGGCCTGGGCGCCACCATACACACCAACCGGCGCGACATCGCGGCCGACGACTTCTTCGTCGCCGTGTTCACCACCGCGCTGGATGAGAGCGAGGTCATCACCGCGGTGAGCTTCCCCATTCCCCAGAAGGCCGGCTGGCAGAAGTTCAAGCAACCGGCCAGCCGTTTCAGCCTGGTGGGCGTGTTCGTCAGCCAGGGGCCGGCCGGCGTGCGCGTGGCCGTCACCGGCGCCGGCGCGAACGGCGTGTTCCGCGTGCCCGCGCTGGAAGCCAAGCTGACCGCCAACTGGTCGGCGGCGGCCGTGCAGGGTGTGACGGTAGACGCCGACGAGCTGGTCAGCGACCTGCACGGCTCAGCCGAGTACCGCGCCGCGCTGATCCCGGTGCTGGCGGGGCGCGCCGTGGGCTGAGCCCGCGAAGAACGGGCGGGCAGCAGCGGTGCGAGCGCGGGCGCGCCGCTAGAAGTGCAAGCGCAGGCCGGCGCCCAGCGCCCAGGCCTGCACGCGCGGCGCACCCACCTCGTAGCGCAGGTGGTAGTGGCCCACCAGCAGCTCGCCGAACAGCCAGTCGCGGTACACCAGCTGCTCCCAGCGCACGCGGGTGCCTATCTCGGCAGCCCCCAGGCCGCTGTCGTCCTTGCCGTGCACCAGCAGCTCCAGCGCCGCCGTGCGCTGCCGCGGCAGCGTCCACCACAGGCCGGCGACGCTTGTCCACTCGGCCTGGCGCTCGCGCTGCGTGGCGGTGGCCGACAACAGCCAGCGCAGCGTGAAGCGCCGCGACAGCTGGTGCTCCAGCGACGCCGCGGAGGTGGTGCCCAGCAGGTCGTCGCGGGTCCAGAACACGGTCTGGCTCAGGCCCAGCACGCCGCCGTCCCAGACGTCGAAAGCCCCGCGCATGCGCACCTGGGCGTACACGCGAGCGCGGCTGCGCAGGCCTATGCGAAAGTCCAGCAGGTCGCGCAGCGTCACGCCCAGGCCGCCGAAGAAGCTGTCCTCGCGCGCCGCGGTGCCTGGCCGCAGGCCTTCGCGGTCGCGCACCGAGGACGGGCGGTCGCTGATGGCGTCGCGTTCGTCGTCGCGGCCTACAAACAGGTAGGCCCGGCGTTCGATATTGGGCAGGCGCCAGCGCGCATCCACGCGCAGGCGGTGGTCCAGCGTTTCGCCTTCGCGCTTGAGCAGCGACAGCGAGAGCCGGCCATCGTAGACACCCCCGCCGTCGTCAAAGCGCAGGTCGCCAAACCAGCTGTCTATGCTGCGGGCCAGCCAGTGCGCCGTGTCGCGCACCGCCTCGCGCGTGGCCTCGGCCACCTCCCCCAGGTCGGCCGCCGGCGCCGAGGCCGCGCCTTCGGGCGGCGGGGCCGTGCCGGCCGCCGCGGGGTCACCGACCTGGGCCCGCGCGGCACCGGCGCCGGCCATGCAGGCCATGGCAAGCGCAGCGACGACACACGCTGTTGCACGCCGAAGCCCCCACCCCCATCCGTCGACCTGCCTGATGTGCTGCATGGCTTGACCGTGTACCAGCTTGCGGCGCCAACGTCCAGCACAGACACATCCCTGCGACGAAGCCTCACAATGCCGCCGTGAACGCCACCACCCCCCTGCCCGGCCTGCCGGCCAGCATAGACGACACCGAACAGCGCCTGCTGGCGCTGGACTACGTGCCCGAGCGGGCGCTGGCCACCACCGTGTTTCTCGCGCTGCGCCTGCAGCGCCCGCTGTTCCTGGAAGGTGAACCCGGCACCGGCAAGACCGAGATCGCCAAGACGCTGGCAGCCCTGCTGGGCCGCCCGCTGATACGCCTGCAATGCCACGAAGGCCTGGACCTGGCCGGCGCTGCCTACGAGTGGAACTATGCGCGGCAGATGCTGGAGATACGGCTGGCCGAAGCCGCGCACCAGGCCGGCGACGGCACGCGCGAACAGCTGGCGCAAAGCCTGTTCAGCGAACGTTTTCTCGTCAAGCGTGCGCTGCTGCAGGCCATAGACCCGGCCAACGCGGTGGCGCCGGTGCTGCTGATCGACGAGCTGGACCGCGCCGACGAGCCCTTTGAAGCGTTTTTGCTGGAGGTGCTGTCGGACTTCCAGATCACCGTGCCCGAGTTCGGCACCGTGAAGGCCAGCGAGCCGCCCGTGGTGGTGCTCACCAGCAACCGCACCCGCGAGATCCACGACGCCGTGAAGCGCCGCTGCCTGTACCACTGGGTGGGCTTTCCCGACGCGGCGCGCGAGGCGCAGATCCTGGCGCGGCGTGTGCCCGGCGCGCCGGCGGCGCTGTCGGCGCAAATCGTTGCCTTCGTGCAGCGCCTGCGCGAACTGGAGCTGTACAAGCTGCCGGGCATCGCCGAGACCATCGAATGGACACGCGCGCTGATGCAGCTGGACGCGCTGGTGCTGGACCCGCAGACCGTGAACCACACCCTGGGCGTGCTGCTGAAGTACCAAGACGACATTGCGCGCGTGCAGGGCTCGGAGGCGGCGCACCTGTTGGAGCAGGTGCGCCGCGACACCGAGGCCTTGTCCGGGCGCTGAGCGACGCGGGTTGACGGCCGTGGCCAGCACCGCCTTGCCCGGCCAGATGCCTGGTCATCTGCCTGGTCATCTGCCGGGGCATTTGGCCGACAACGTTCTGCACTTCGGCCGCGTGCTGCGCCAGGCCGGGCTGCCGGTGGGCAGCGACCGCATACAGCTGGCGCTGCAGGCCTTGCAGGTGGCCGGCCTGGAGAGCCGGCGCGACTTCCGCGACACGCTGGCAGCCTGCTTCATAGACCGTGTGGAACACCGCGAGCTGTTCGACCAGGCCTTTGTGCTGTTCTGGCGCGACCCCGACATCGCCGGCCGCATGATGGCGATGCTGCTGCCGCGCATACAGGCCCGCGCCGAAGCCCCGGCGCCGCCGGAGAACCGTCGTCTGGCCGACGCGCTGTTCCCGCACCCGCCGCAGGCGCCGGAGCCGGCGCAGGCACCGCAGGAAGTGGAGGTGGACGCCACCTTGACCTTCAGCGAACGCGAGCTGCTGCGCAAGACCGACTTCGACACCATGAGCGCCGAGGAATGGCAGCAGGCGCAGCGGCTGCTGCGGCAGATGGCGCCGCTGTTCGAGCCGGTGGCCACACGGCGCAGCGAACGCGCCGCGCGGCCCGGGCGCCCGGACGGCCGCGCCACGCTGCAGGCCATGGCGCGCCACGGCGGCGACTGGTGGGAGATGCGCTGGCGCCGCGCCGCGCAGCGACCGGCGCCGCTGGTGGTGCTGGCCGATATCTCCGGCTCCATGAGCCGCTACTCGCGCATGCTGCTGCACTTCGTGCACACGCTGGCGCGCGCCGACTTGCGCGTGGAGAGCTTCGTCTTCGGCACCCGGCTCACGCGCACCACGCGTGCGCTGCGCCAGCGCGACCCCGACATCGCGGTGGCCAGCGTGGTGCGCGAGGTGCAGGACTGGGCCGGCGGCACCCGCATCAGCGAGTGCCTGCACCGCTTCAACCGCGACTGGGCGCGGCGCACGCTGTCGGGCCGCGCCACGCTGCTGCTGATCTCCGACGGCCTGGAGCACGGCACGCCGGACGACCCGCGCTGCGAGCGCCTGCGCTTCGAGATGGAGCGCCTGCACAAGAGCTGCAGGCGCTTGCTGTGGCTGAACCCGCTGCTGCGCTTTGCCGCCTTCCAGCCGCGCGCCGCCGGCATACGGGCCATGCTGCCGCACGTGGACCACTTCCTGCCGGCGCACAACCTGGACAGCCTGGCCGACCTGGCCCGCGTGCTGGGCCAAGCCCCGCGCCGGCCCGCCCTGGCCGCCGGCCGTGTCGGCGCGCCGCCGCTCAGCGCCTAGACAGCGGCCAGGGCCTCGGCCTCCAGCACCTTGCGGCGTGCCATGGCCAGGTTGGCGCGGCTGCGGTCCAGCACGTAGTAGATGAACAGGCCGCTGTGCTTCTCGACCGGGCGGATGATGTGGTACTGGCTGCCCAGCGAGATCAGGATGTCTTCTATGCTGTCGCTCAGGCCCAGCATCTTCATGGTCTTGAGCTTGGCACGCACCACCTCGGTGTTGCCGGCGGCGGCCATCTCCAGGTCCACGCCGGAGCCCACGGACTCCAGCAGCATGCCGCTTTCGTAGTCCACCAGCGCGGCGCACATCGCGCCCTCCTGCTGCATCAGGCTGTTCAGAAGTTCCTTGGGGTTCATCGCCATGGTGATCTCCGGGTGAAAACGGTCACTGCGGACCGAAAAAGGGCGCTCGCGACGGCGCGTTGCGAGGGCAGGAAAAACAAGACGGCAAGTCCTCAGGCCGAGGCCCGCGACGCGTCGGACAAACGTTCAACGGCCTGGCGCCCGGCCCACAGCAGCGTGCCCAGCACGGCCGTGGTGTCGGCCACCACCGTCAGCACCAGCGCCGGCGCGGTGTCGGGCACCTCGAAGGCCACGATGCGCCCGTGCTCGGCGTCCAGCACCACACGGCGCACCTGGCCGTGGCCGACCTCGCGCGCCAGCGCGCCCACCAGGCCGCCCAGCGAGCCGCTGACCGCGGCCATGCGGTCTACCTCGCTGCGCTCGGCCAGCGTGGAGGCCACGTTGAGCCCGTCCACCGTGGCCACGCTGGCGCTGACCACGCCGGGTGCGCTGCTGCGCAGATCGGCGAGCACCTCGGCGCAACGCGCCACCAGGCTCAGCCGCGGCTGCGACACGCCGGCCCAGGCGGTTTCAGCCATGGGCCACCTCGGCCATGCCCACCAGCGCCGACAACAGCAAGCGCACGTCGTCGGCGCGGCGCACGTCCACATCCAGCACCGGCACGTCAAAACCCGCCGTCCGCAGGCGCGCGCAGTAGGCGTCCAGGCGCCGCCCCACCGGGCCGGCCATGCGGCCCACGCCCACCACCATGCGCTGCGCGGGCACATGGTCGGCAAAGGCGCGCAGGTAGTTTTCGGCGTCCTGCAGCGGGTCGGGCTGGCTGTCGTCCACCAGCACCACCAGGCCGAAGGCGTTCTGGCCCAGCACGTCCCACATCAGCCGGAACCGCTCCTGCCCGGGGGTGCCGAACAGCTTGAGCGTCAGGCCGTCGCCCAGCGCACACTCGCCGTAGTCCAGGCCCACGGTGGTGTGGCGCTTGTCGCCGCGCGCACCCTCGGACATGGGCACTTCGGTGGACAGCGACGGCCGGTCGCTGATGGCTGCGATGGCCGTGGTCTTGCCGGCACCCATGGGGCCGGTGAAGACGATCTTCAACTCGGTGCTCAAACCAGGCTCCTCACCACAGACGCAGCCGCTCACGCAGCCGCGCCACCAGGCCGCGCGGCGGCGCCGGCGGCACGTCAACCGGGGCGCCGGCCAGCGGGTTGAGCGCGGCCTCGGGCACCGTGTCGGCCATTTCGGTCAGGCCCAGCGCCATGCAGGCCGTCAGGAACCAGGCCACGGCGCCCAGCGGCCGGCCGGCCAGTTGCGCCGCCTCAGCGGCCGTCAGATGCTGGCGGGTCCAGGCCGCGACCAGGCGCGGCATGCCGGGCGCAGCCAGCGCCGCGGCCTCGGGCCAGCGCTTGAGGCGGTAGCGGCCCTGGGGCGGGGCCATGGGCTCGCCGGTTTCACCCAGCCGGCGCGCGGCGGCCCAGATGAAGCTGCGCAAGTCGCCGGCCGGGCCGGCGCGCAGGGCTTCGATCTCCGATGGCGACGCGCGGCGCACCGCGCCCACCGCCGGGCAGTGGGCCAGCAGTTCCACGCGCGAGGGCGGCGACGACAGGCGCTCGGCGGCGCAGTCGATGACCAGCGAGCGGCCGTCGGCCAGCGCCACGCTGACGGTGCGCCGCTCGCGGATCAGGCAGTGGTCCACGATGATGCGAAACAGCAGCGCCAGCGGGCCGGCGTGTTCGCCGGCGCCGGCGCGCAGCAGCCCGGCCGCCGCGGTGAACACCGCCATCACGCCGGTCATGCGCAGCGGCGAGCTCACCTGCAGGCCCGGGGCGGCGCCGTCGCAGGCTGCACCGGCCGGCAGCAGGTGCACCGCCACACAACCCGGCGGCGCGCGCCGCGACCACTGGTCGGGCACGAACAGCACATTGCACTCCGAGGCCTGCTCGGCGTAGCGCAGCTGCAGGCCGCCGTGTTGGTTCAACAGGCGGGTGAGCGATTGCAGCACCAGCCTGTCCTTGACGGCGATGTCCACTGCACCCACGACCAGGCTCAGGCCTGTGGCCGCGATAGGCTTGGCCGAGACAGGCGCGGCTGCGGCAGTGACGGGCGGTTCCAGCAGGGGGCTCAAGGTCTCGGCGGCGTGGGTTCACGGCTGAGACGGCAGCGGCTTGACAAGCCAGCCCGGTACGTGGCGGTCCCGCCGTCATGGGCCCTGGAGGGGCCTGTAGACCGGAGACTTTGCGGACCCGGCTTTCGCGCGGGGGTGCCGTTTCAGTTGGGCCCAGTGTACGGACCCGCCGCCCGCGCCGCCCCGGCGGGCGTTGTGAACTTGTGCCGGCTTCCGAAGCCGGGCAGCCCCGCGGCCCTGCCCGCCGCCGGCCGCACAAAGCAAAACGCCCACCGGTCGGCCCGGTGGGCGTTTTCAGCGTGGCCCGTGTACAGCGGCCGCAGCAGCGGCTCAGGCCGCCTTCTTACCGTAGCGGCGCTGCAGCGCCAGGCCCAGCAGCGCGGTGCCGATCAGGGCCGGCGTGAAGGGCTCGGGCACGCCGTTGGGCGGGCAGTTGGGATCGCACACCGCTGCTTCGCCGGAGACGTGGAAGATGGCGAGGAAGATGTTGTCGTCGCGAGAGGCATTGGTGGTGCGAATCTCCAGCGAGGTGTCACCGCCACTCACGAACGGCACCAGGTCGTAACGCTCACGGTTCTCGGCGTAGCTCAGGCCATTGGAGAACGGGTCGTTGTCGCCACCCACGGTGATGAGACGGCCGTTGGCCGCCGCGCCCAGAGGACCTACATCGGAGTCGTCGATACCACCGGCCGTGTCGGTCAGCAGCGCGCCGTTGACATGCACCGTGGAAGCTTGATCGGCGCAGCCGTTGACGACGCCGCAGCTGAAACCAATGCCCAGGCGCATTTCGGCGAAGAAGCCGGCGGCGCTGGGGTCCAGCGGCTGCGCGAAGTTCAGCGTGGCGACATCGCCTTCGGTACGGGCGTAGCCGTCCATGATGGCCACGGTGGACAGGCCCAGCGAAGCGTGCTGGTACACCACCACCAGCGCCGAGCCGTCTTGCGAGCTGCTGGTCTCGGTGATGTTGAAGTTGTAGGTACCGCCCGCGCCGCCATCGATCAGCGGCTTGATGATGCTGGTGACGTCAGCCCGCGCCGCCGTCAGGCTGCAGCAGGTAGGCGAAGGGATGGTGCCCAGGCTGGAGTAGCTCACCGTGTTACCAGCCAGCGTACCGCCCACACCGGCCAGTGAGCCGTTGTTGGCGGTGGAGGTGTACAGGTAGGCCGCGGTCACCGTGGCGCCGGCCGGCACGAAGGCCTGGATGGTGCCCTGCTGGGTGGTCGAACCCCAGCCATCGCTGGACACCGCATAGTTCCCGACGAAGGACTGGAACGTGGTCAGCGCTGCGTGAGCACTGCCGGCCATGCCCAACGCGCAGACGGCCGCAGCGGCGGCGAGAACCCGTGTGGGGCGCATCTTCATCATGCCTGTACTCCTGTCAAGGCCGACCCCGTCGACGCCACCAGCCTGCCTGGTGGACCCGAGCCTCGCCTCTGTTCAAGCCATATGCATGCAGCGAACATGCCGCAATACCCCCTCAACCCTGGGAAAATCAATGCTGACAGCAACTTGCGTCCGTCACCATGCGATCTTTTGATGGCACAGACCACTTTTGGCGCACACGCTGTAAAGCCAGCCGACAGTGCAAAGCCCTCGCTGACGGTGTCTGCAGCCCCCTGTAGCCCCCAAAGCGCGAAACATCACCTTGGCCGCAGCCCAGCGCACTGGCTAAAGTCGGGTTGTTCTGTCGTTCCGCAGCCGCCCCGGCGCCCCACTCCCGCCCATGCCCATACGTCCGCACACGCCCGGCACCGCGCCCCGGCCCCACGCCCATGCAACCCGGCTGCTGGTGCTCGCGGCGGCGCTGCTGATGCCGCTGGCCGCCTCTGCGGCGCCATTGAGTGCCGGGGGCGGCGCGTTCACGCGTGCGCCGGCCTCGGGCGAAACCGCCGCCGAGCGGGAGCTGCGTGCCGGCCTGCAGGCCCAGTTGCGCGGCGACCTCGCCACCGCCCGCCGCCACTTCGAGGCCACCTTGAAGCTGGAGCCGCGCCAGGTGCAGGCCATGCTGGGTCTGGCCGCGCTGGCCCAAGCCGAAGGCCGCCGTTCCGACACCGAACGCTGGCTGCGCAGCGCCGAGAGCACCGACGCCCGGTCGCCGCTGGTGCATCTGGCCTGGGGCCGCCACCACGCCGCCAACGGGCAGTTCGACCGCGCCGAGCGCTCACTGAACAAGGCCCACGAACTGGCGCCCGCCACCGTGCCGCCGCTGCTGGAGCTGGGCGACCTGTACCTGCGCGCCCCGGGCCGCACCAACGACGCGCTGCGCGCCTTCAGCACCGCTGCGCGCATCGCCCCGGACAGCCCGCATGTGCACTACGGCCTGGGCGTGGCCTATGCAGCGGCCGGCCGCCGCGACGACGCCTTGCAGTCGCTGGCGCGTGCCGCCGAGATGGTGCCGGGCGACCCGGCCCCGCTGCGCGCCGCCGGCCGGCTGCACCTGGAGGCCGGCGCCGCCGCGCTGGCGCTGCAGAGTTTCGACGAAGGCCTGCGCCGGCAGCCGGAGTTCCTGCCGCTGATGCTGGACCGCGTGGACGCGCTGGCCGCCCTGGCGCGCTGGGACGAGGCGGTGTCGCAGCTGCAGGCCGCCGAGCAGCGGGCCCCGCGGCTGCCCGAGCTGCAGCTCAAGTTCGGCGACGTGCTGCAGGCCGCCCAGCGGCCCGCCGACGCCGAGCCGCACTACCTGAAGGCCATCACGCTGGCGCCCCAGCACCCGGTGGCCTACAACAACCTGGCCTGGCTGATCGTGGCGCAGGGCGGCGACGCCGCACGCGCCGTGAGCTTGGCCCAGCAGGCGGTGACGCTGTCGCCGCGCTCCTCGCCGCTGCACGACACCCTGGGCTGGGCCCAGCGGGCCGCCGGCGACCTGGCCGCGGCCGAGGCCAGCCTGCGCCGCGCCATCGAGCTGGAGCCCGGCGTGGCCGGCTACCACTACCACCTGGGGGTGGTGCTGGCCGAGCGCCGCCACCACCAGGGCGCCCGCGGCGCCTTGCAGCGCGCGCTGGAACTGGACGGCAACGGCCCGCACGCCGCCGACTGCCGCCAGCGCCTGGCCGCCTTGCAGGCGGGCTGACCACAGCGGCCGCGCAGCCGCTCTCCAGGAAGTGGGGCTTCGCCACTTTCCTGGATCCCCGCGGGGGACGGCCGGCCCCGGCCGGCCTGGGGGCGCTCAGAAGGCGATCGCCGGCCCGAAGTCGCGGTGCAGCGCGCGCCACACCGTCTCGGCGGTCAGCGGCATCTGCACCTTCTCGGCATCGCGGCCCAGGCCGGCGTGGTCCAGTGCGTCCACCACGGCATTGACCACCGCCGGCGTGGCGCCTATGGTGCCCAGTTCGCCCACGCCCTTGGCGCCCAGGCCGTTGGTCAGGCAGGGAATGCGCTGGTCGAAGGCGGTCTGGAAACCGCGAAAGCCATCCACCCGCGGCAAGGCGTAGTCCATGAAGCTCGCCGACAGCATCTGCGCGCTGTCGGCGTCGTAGGCCACACGCTCGCACAGGGCCTGGCCCAGGCCCTGCACCGCCCCGCCCTCGATCTGCCCGCGCACGATGGCGGGGCTGACGATGCGGCCTATGTCGTTGACCGAGGCGTAGGCCACCACCTGCACCTCGCCGGTGGCGGGGTCGATTTCCACCTCGGTGATGTGGCAGCCGTTGGGCCAGCTGGGCCCGCCGGCCTTGGCGCCGCCGCTGCCCACCAGGCGCGCGCCGGGCTGGCGCGCCGCCAGCTCGAACAAGCCTATGCCCAGATCGGTGCCGGCCACGGTGAAGCGGCCGGCCTGGTACTCGATGTCGCCGGCCGGCGCTTCCAGCGCATCGGCCGCGTGCTGGCGGGCGTCGTCCAGCGTTTGCTGGGCGGCCACACGCAGCGCCGAGCCGGCGGTGAACAGGCTGCGGCTGCCGGCACTGCCAAAGCCGTTGGCGCGGTCGGTGTCGCCGGTGAGCACGCGTATGCGTTCCAGCGGCACGCCGAACACGTCGTGCGCCAACTGCACGTAGCTGGTGGCGATGCCCTGCCCCATGGGCAGGGTGGCCAGCGTCAGCTCCACCATGCCGTCGGCGGTGACGGCCACCTGCACGTTTTCCTCCAGCGCGTTGCCGCCGGTCCATTCCAGAAAGGTGGCGATGCCGCGCCCGCGCAGCCGCCCGCGGGCGGCCGAGGCCTCGCGCCGCGCGGCAAACCCGTCCCAGTCGGCCAGGGCCAGGCCCTGCTGCAGGATCTGCTCGAAGCAGCCGCTGTCGTAGGTCTGCGCCATGGCATTGCGGTAAGGCATCTGCTCGGGGCGGATCATGTTGCGCCGGCGCAGCTCGGCCGGGTCCAGGCCCATCTCGCGCGCGGCGGCGTCCATCAGCCTTTCGATGATGTAGATGGCCTCGGGCCGCCCGGCGCCGCGGTAGGCGCCGGTGGGGGCGTTGTTCGTCAGCACCGCACGCAGGTGCAGGTCCACCACCGGAATGTCGTAGATGCTGGTGCTGACCCAGGGCCCCACCAGCAGCGGAATCATCACCGAGCTGTTGGCCGGGCAGGCCCCCACACCGGCCACGGTGCGCACACGCAGCGCCAGCGCGCGGCCGCGAGCGTCCAGCGCCAGCTCGGCCTGGCTGACCTGGTCGCGGCCGTGCACGGCGGCCAGAAAGTCTTCCAGCCGGCTGGCCTGCCACTTCACCGGGCGGCCGGTGACCAGCGCGGCCCAGGCCACGGCAATGTCCTCGGGGTAGACGCCGGTCTTCATGCCGAAGCCGCCGCCCACGTCACCCACCAGCACACGCACCGTGTCCTGGCTGCGCCCGGGCAGCACGTCGGCCAGCGTGTTGCGCACCGCGGTGGGCATCTGGCTGCTCATGCGCAGCGTCAACCGGCCGTCGTCCACCCAGGCCGAAACGCTGCGCGGCTCCATGGGGCTGGGCGCCAGGCGCTGGTTCACCAGCGTCAGCGCCACCCGGTGCGCGGCGCCGGCGAAGGCGGCTTCGGCGGCGGCCGCGTCGCCATGGCGGGCCTCGGCCAGCACATTGCCGGGGGCGGCGTCCCACACCGGGGCGGCGCCGGGCTGCAAGGCCCGCAACACATCGGCGGCGGCCGGCAGGTCTTCGTAGTCCACCTGCACCGCATCGGCAGCGGCGCGTGCAGCAGCGGCGCTGTCGGCCACCACCGCAGCCACGGCTTCGCCCACGAAACGCACCACCTCATGCGCCAGCGCGCGGCGCGGCGGCGCACTGGCCGGCTGGCCGTCGGGCCGCTTGAAGGGCACGGCCAGCAGCAGGGGCTTGACGCCGGCGGCCACCAGGTCGGCGCCGGTGAACACGGCCAGCACACCGGGCAAGGCTTGCGCAGCGGCCGTGTCCAGGGCCCTCAGGCGCGCGTGCGCGCGGTCGCTGCGCACAAAGGCCAGCCAGGCCTGCTGCGGCAGCACCTGGTCGTCGGTGAACAGGCCCTCACCGCGCACCAGCGCCGGGTCTTCCACACGGCGCACCGCGTGGCCGCTGCCGAAGCGGCCCACGGCTTGCGGCACGGCACTCACGGCGGGCCCCCGGCGGGGGCGGCGGCCGCCTGCTGCACCGCGCTGACGATGTTCACGTAGCCGGTGCAGCGGCACAGGTTGCCTTCCAGCGCCTGCACGATCTCGGCCTCGCCCGGCACACACCCAGGCGGCTGCGCCTGCAGCAACGCGGTGGCCGACATCAGCATGCCCGGCGTGCAGAAGCCGCACTGCAGGCCGTGGCAGGCGACAAAGGCCTCCTGCAGCGGGTTGAGCGTGCCGTCGGCCCGGGCCAGGCCCTCCACCGTCTGCACGGTGCGGCCGGCGGCCTGCACCGCCAGCACGCTGCAGGCCTTGACGGCGTCGCCGTCCAGCAGCACGGTGCAGCAGCCGCATTGCGCGGTGTCGCAGCCCACGTGCGTGCCGGTCAGGCCCAAGGGGCCGCGCAGCAGTTCGACCAGCAGGCTCGCCGGCTCCACCTGGGCCTGCCTGTCGCGGCCATTGACCTTCAATTGCACCAGCGGCATCGGGTTCCTTCCCCCACGGTGTTCACAGCGCGCAGCTTCTGAAGCCGGCAAACATCGTATCGCGCTCGGGCGCCGCAAAACGCCGGGCCCGCGCATGGCGGCAGCGCGGCAGCGTGGCGAACGAGGCGCCGCGCAGCACACCCGCCGTGCCGGGCGGCGGGATGCGGTCCAGCGCCCCCGGCGTCGCCGGCCCGGCCCCGGGCCAGGCGCGTGCACTGCCGGCCACCCATTCGAAGACATCGCCCCAGACAAAACCACGGCTGGCGGCGGTGGCCGCGGCCAGCTCCCACTCGGGCTCGGTCGGCAGGCGTCGGCCGGCCCACTGGCACCAGGCCTGGGCCTCGTGCCGGCTCAGGTGCCAGACCGGCTGGCCGCCGGCAGCGCGCCGCAGGGCGCCGGCCAGGCCGCGCTGCATCACCACGCCGCCGGCCAGTTGCTCCACGCCCCGCGGCGCCCGCCGGCCCTGCTGCTGCAGCCAGGCCCAGCCGGCTTCGCTCCAGCATTCGCGCCGGTCGTAGCCGCCGTCGGCCGCAAACTCGCTGAACTGGGCCCAGTTCACAGCCTGGGCGTCGATCTCGAACTCGGGCACCGCCACCTCGTGGGCCCAGCGTTCGTTGTGCGGCACAAAACCGCCGGGCGCGGAACCCAGCAGCCAGCGCCGCGCCGGCAGCCACAGCGCCTCGCGCAGCGCACGCGCCGGCGGCGCGCCGTCGTCCAGGCGCTCGGCCAGCGCGTGGCCCAGGCGGTCTTCGTGCAGCAGGGCCTGGCGGTACACATGCAACGGCGCGTCTTCCTCCGGCGTGCCGGCCAGCAGGTCCAGCGTGATCTCCAGCGTCTGCGCCAGGTAGCCGCGCACGGTGGCGGGCGTCGGCAGCTCGCCGGGGGTGCGCAGCCAGTCGTCCACCTGCGGCGCCACGCCGGCCAGGCGGGGCGCGTCCGCATCACCCCGTTCGCCGCGGGCACGTTGCACGTGGCGCGAGATCCACCACTCCTGGTGCACGCCGGCACGCAGGGCGATGCGCAGCGCCGGCGGCGACTCGTCCTGCGCCAGACGCGCCAGCAGCACGTTGCGGCTGTCTATCAGGGCCAGCGACAGCAGGTCGCGCCCGGCATGGCGCATGGCCTGCGGGTCGTCCAGCGCCGGCGCTCGCATCGCAGCGCTACTGCCCGACCAGCCCGTTGCGTATGGCGTACACCGTCAGCTCGGAGTTGTTGGCCAGGCCCAGCTTTTCCAGCACGCGGGCGCGGTACACCGACACGGTCTTGGGGCTGAGCATCAGCTCTTCGGCAATGTCCGACAGCCGCTTGCCGCTGGCGATCATCACCAGCGTCTGCAGCTCGCGGTCGGAGAGCTTCTGGTGCGGGTGTTCGGTGGCAGGCGCGGTGAGGCTTTCCACCAGCATCTGCGCGATCTCCGGCGTGACGTACTTGCGCCCCTGCGACACCGTGCGCACCGCCTGCACGATGAGCTGCGGGTCGCCGCCCTTGTTGACGTAGCCGAAGGCGCCGGCACGCAGCGCGCGTATCGCGTACTGGTCCTCCGGGTACATGCTGACCACCAGCACCTTGACCGGCGAGCCCTCGTCCTTGAGCGCGTGCAGCGCGTCCAGCCCGCTGCGGCCGGGCAGGTTGATGTCCAGCACCAGCACGTCGCAGGGCCCACTGCGCGGGGCGCCACCGGGCGCCGGCGGGCTGGCCTGCAGCGTGCGCATCAGCGTGCGCAGCTCGCCGTAGTCGCCGGCTTCGCCCACGACGCGGATGTCGGCCGCGTCGGACAGCGTGTCGCGTATGCCGCGCCGTATCAGCGCATGGTCGTCACACAGGATGACATCGATCAACTTCCCGGTCCTCCGTTGCTCCCCTCCACGGACACGCCCCGCAGCGCGTCGTCTTCACTCCATGGCACCGACAGGATCAAGGTCGTGCCGGCACCTCGGCTGCTCAAGTCCACCCAGCCACCCACTGTGGAGGCGCGCTCGTGCAGCCCGCGTATGCCGAAGCTGCGCGCCTTGGCCAGGTCGGCCACCGACAGGCCGCGGCCGTTGTCGCTGATCTCCAGCGACAGCACGCCGCCGGTCAGCGACAAGTCCACCACCACGCGCGTGGCCTGGGCGTGTTTGCTGATGTTGGTCAGGGCCTCCTGCGCCGTGCGGTAGGCCACCAGCGGCACGCCGGCCGGCAGGCGCAGCGTCTCGTGCACACGGGCCGGGTCGGCGCGGAACTCGCAGGCCACGCCGGTACGCTTCTCGAAGCGGCTGCACATCCACTGCAGGGCCGCCACCAGGCCCTGCTCCAGGATGGCCGGGCGCAGGTTCTGCATGATGCGCTGGCTGGCTTCTATGGCATAGCTCACGGTTTCCAGCGCCGAGGCCACGCGCTGCTGCACCTGCGGCGTGGGCGCGTGGCGGCGTATCCAGTCCAGCTCGAACTTCAGCGCCGTCAGCGAGCCGCCCACGTCGTCGTGGATCTCGCGCGCGATGGCGTGGCGCTCGGCCTCCACGCTGGTCTGCAGGTGCTGGGCCAGCTCCGACAGGCGCCGGCGCGAAGCCTGCAGTTCGCGGTCGGCCTCGACGCGGGCGCGCTGCATCTCGGCCGCGGCGATGGCGTGTTCCACCGCCGGCACCAGCCGCGCCAGGTTGTTCTTCAGCAGGTAGTCGGCGGCGCCGTTGCGCATGGCCTCCACCGCGGTGTCCTCGCCGATCTGGCCCGACACCAGGATGAAGGGCAGCGTGTCGTTGCGCTCGCGCAGCAGGGCCAGCGCCTGCAGGCCGGTGAAACCGGGCAGGTGGTAGTCCGACAGCACCAGGTCCCAGGTCTGCTCCAGCGCGGCCTCGAACTCGGCGCGGGTCTCCACCCGGCGCGCCTCCAGCCGCAGGGACGAGCGCGACAGGTAGGCCATCGCCAGCGCGTGGTCCGGCTCGGAGTCCTCCAGGTGCAGCAGGCGTATCGGCTTGGGCGCCGCATCGGCCGGTGCGGACAGCGTGGGCCCGTTCATGCCGTGCAGTATGACAAAGCATGCACCCCTGCCCGCCGCGCCGCCCCGGCTGCCGGGCCTGCGGCGGCCGCTGGCAACGGCGGAAATGTGCCCGCATGTGGCCAATCACGGGCCATTTCGTCCTCAATCCCCGGCCCAGGCCTGCCGAAAAGCCACTGGAAGACGAGCCCAGAGGCTGGTCTGGCGCCGTTGTGTCCGTGGCAGGCGCCGGCCCCGGCCGCTTGCAAGGCCGCGCCAGAGCCCTGGCCCCACCTCGACAACAACCCGACCCAGCCGACGGAGACCGGATGCTTGCAAACGATGCCACCCCACCGCCGGCGGGCCCAGGCCTGCCGCTGCTGGCCGCGGCCGACCTGCAAGACCACCTGATGGTGGCCAGCAACGACCTGGAGCGCCTGCAGCGCCTGCTGGACGACGCCAGCCAGGCCCTGATGGGCTGCTTCACCCAGGCCAACAGCCATGTCGAGACCGGCAGCCTGCACCAGGCCCGGCACGCCATAGGCAACGCCATCACTGCGCTGCAGTTCCAGGACATGGCCAGCCAGCTGATCGCCCACACCACACGCCGCCTGCGCAACTGCGCCGACCGGCTGGCCGCCGAAACGCTGGCTGACGACGAAGACGGCGTGGCCGTCGTCGAAGAGGCGCCGCTGCGCCCCAACCCTGTCACCCAGGACGAGATGGACGCCGGCTCCATCGAGCTGTTCTGAACCCGTCCGCCGCACCCCACGACATACCCGCCTGGAGACTCACGATGCATTCGATTCTTGCCGTTGATGACAGCGCCTCGATGCGCCAGATGGTCAGCTTCACGCTGAAGAACGCCGGCTTCAACGTCGTCGAGGCCGTGGACGGGCAGGACGCCTGGGAAAAGGCCGGCCGGCACGACTTCAACCTGGTGCTGACCGACCAGAACATGCCGCGCCTGGACGGCATAGGCCTGACCCGGAAGCTGCGCGAGAACCCGAAGTTCAAGGCCACGCCCATCCTGATCCTGACCACCGAGAGCAGCGACCAGATGAAGCAGGCCGGCCGCGCCGCCGGTGCCACCGGCTGGCTGGTCAAGCCCTTCGACCCGGCCAAGCTGATCGAGGTCATAGGCAAGGTCATTCGCTGAGCGGCCCCCAGCACAAGAGCAGGAGACCGCGATGGCGGACACCCATACCCAAAACGCCTCGGCGGCGGCCGGCATAGACCTCAGCCAGTTCTACCAGGTCTTCTTCGAGGAGGCCGCAGAGAACCTGGAGCAGATGGAGCAAAGGCTGCTGGGCCTGGACGTCGACCGCGCCGACGACGAGGAGCTCAACGCCATCTTCCGCTGCGCCCATTCTGTCAAGGGCGGCGCGGCGACCTTCGGCTTTGCCGATGTGGCCGAGCTGACGCACCAGATGGAAACGCTGCTGGACAAGCTGCGCCGGCACGAGCTGCAGCCCACCGCGGCCATGGTGGACGTGCTGCTGGCCAGCGGCGACGCACTCAAGGCCCAACTGGCGCGCCACCAGGGCGGCGGCGGCGAGGCGCTGGACACCTCTGAACTGCTGGCTTGCATACGCAGCCTGGCCGACGGTCAACCGGCGGTTCAGGCGGCCATCCCACGGCCGCTTGCACCGGCCGCAGCGCCGGCCCAAGCCGCTGTACCGGCCAGCCCCGCCCCTGCGAGCACGGCCCGCCTGCTGGAGCTGACGGTGGGCCCGCTGGACAACCCGGCCCACGCCGACCAACTGGCCGAGCTGTTCACCGAGATCCCGGGCCTGGGCAGCATAGAACCGCTGGACGCCGGCCGCGCCGCCGACGGCATGCGCCGCTTCAAGGTGCTGACCGCTTCCAGCGACGCCGACCTGGTGGACTTGTTCAGCTTCCACGTCTCGCGCGAGCAGGTGCGCCTGACCGTGCTGGGGCTGGGCTACGGCTTCCACGAAGGCGCGCCGGGCGCGCCGGAGCCGGTGATCGACAACGACCCCGGCTACGGCTTCTTCGACGCCGCACCGGGGGCCCCGGGCAGCGAGGCGGCCGCCGGCGACACCGCCCCCCCGCCGCCGGTGCCGCAGCCCGCGGTGCCCGGCGCCCGTGCCGCCGCGCGGGCCGACGCCAAGGCCGCCGCCGCGCCGGAGTCCAGCACGCTGCGCGTGTCGGTGGAGAAGGTGGACCAGCTCATCAACCTGGTCGGTGAACTGGTGATCACGCAGGCCATGCTGGCGCAGACCGGCAAGGGCGTGGACGCGGCGCTGTACCAGCAGCTGTCCAGCGGCCTGGCCGACCTGGAGCGCAACACCCGCGACCTGCAGGAAGCGGTCATGGGCATACGCATGATCCCCATGAGCCTGGTGTTCAGCCGCTTCCCGCGCATGCTGCGCGACCTGGCCGGCAAGCTGGGCAAGAAGGTGGAGCTGGTCACGCAGGGCGAGGCCACCGAGCTGGACAAGGGCCTGGTGGAGAAGATCACCGACCCGCTGACCCACCTGGTGCGCAACAGCTGCGACCACGGCATCGAACTGCCGGCCGAGCGCCTGGCGCGCGGCAAGCCCGAGCACGGCAGCATCACGCTGGTGGCCAGCCACCAGGGCGGCAGCATCGTCATCGAGGTGCGCGACGACGGCCGCGGCCTGAACCGCGCCAAGCTGCTGAAGAAGGCCCGCGAGCGCGGCATCGAAGCGCCGGACAGCCTGAGCGACCAGGAGGTCTACGGCCTGATCTTCGCGCCGGGCTTTTCCACCGCCGAGCAGGTGACCGACGTCTCCGGCCGCGGCGTGGGCATGGACGTGGTCAAGAAGAACATCACCGCGCTGGGCGGCACGGTGGAGATCGACTCCGCCGAAGGCTACGGCATGACGGTGCGTGTGCGGCTGCCGCTGACGCTGGCCATCATGGACGGCATGAGCGTGGGCGTGGGCGAGGAGTGCTACATCCTGCCGCTGTCCAGCGTGGTGGAGTCGTTCCAGGTGCAGCCCGGAATGATCCGCACCATAGGCGGCAGCGGCCGCGTGGTCGAGGTGCGCGACGAGTTCATGCCGGTCATAGACCTGGAGAAGATCTTCGAGGTGCCGCGTTTCGACTTCGAACACCAGAGCCACATCATGGTGGTGGTGGAAGCCGAAGGCGGCCGCGTGGCGCTGCTGGTCGACGAACTGCTGGGCCAGCAGCAGGTGGTGGTCAAGAACCTCGAGGCCAACTACCGCAAGGTCGACGACGTTTCCGGCGCGACCATCCTGGGCGACGGCCGCGTCGCCCTGATTCTGGACATCGGCTCGCTGGTGCGCCGTTCGCGCCACTGACAACAAGGAGGAACCCCCCATGATCGACTTCCTGATCACGCCGCTGCGGCGTTTCAACATCCGCCTGCGCATGCTGGGCGCCGTGGGCGTCGTGCTGGCCATGTTCGGCCTGATCGGCCTGATGGGCGTGGCCGGCGGCCTGCAGATACGCAGCATGACCAACGACTTCATGGGCCATGCGGTGCAGGAGCTGGAAACGGTGTCCAAGGTGCGCCAGCACCTGGCCACCGTGCGCATGCTGGAAAAGCAGATGGTGCTGGACTACGAGGACAGCGACGCCGTCGGCCGCCACCGCCAGGCCTGGCTGGCGGAGATCAACGCCACCAAGGCCTCGCTGTCGGTGCTGTTCGAAGGCAGCGAGGATGCCGACAACGCGCTGGCACGCGAAGCCATCGCACGCCTGGACGCCTACGCCGAACGGTCCAACCCGGTGCTCAACAGCATACAGGGCGGCGCCTACGACAACGCCCGCGTCGCCGACCGCATGCTGGGCCGCGCCAAGGAAGAGGTGGCGGTGGCCGAAGAGCGTGTGGAGCAGATCGCCGGCATCGTGGCCACCGAAGCCACACAAACGCGCCTGGCACTGCAGTCCATGCTGGAGCGCGGCGTGCTGGTGTTCGGTGTCGTGCTGGTGGTCATAGGCGTGGTGGTGGTGCCGACCACGCTGGCCAACTCCATCTCCATCACCCAGCCCATTGCCTATGCCGTGAGCGCAGCCGAGCGCATCGCCGGCGGCGACCTCAGCCGGCCCATCAACGTGCAGGGCAACGACGAGACCGCGGCGCTGCTGAGCTCGCTGCAACGCATGCAGGACAGCCTGCGCGGCGTGGTGGGCCGGGTGCACGAGTCGTCGCAGAACATACAGCTGGCCAGCTCGGAGGTGGCCACCGGCAACGCCGACCTGTCGTCGCGCACCGAGCAGACCGCGTCCAACCTGCAGCAGGCTGCCAGCTCGCTGGAACAGCTGACGGGCACCGTGGGCTCCACCGCCGACTCGGCGCGCGCCGCCAGCCAGCTGGCCTCGTCGGCGGCGGATGTAGCCCAGCGCGGCGGCAGCGTGGTGTCGCAGGTGGTCTCCACCATGGACGAGATCCATGCCGCGTCCAAGAAGATTGCCGACATCATCGCGGTCATCGACGGCATCGCCTTCCAGACCAACATCCTGGCGCTGAACGCCGCGGTGGAAGCCGCCCGTGCCGGCGAACAGGGCCGCGGCTTCGCGGTGGTGGCCGGCGAAGTGCGCAGCCTTGCGCAGCGCAGCGCCGAGGCCGCGCGCGAGATCAAGAGCCTGATACAGGCCAGCGTGCAGAAGGTGGACAACGGCTCGCGCCTGGTGGCCGATGCCGGCACCACCATGACCGAGATCGTCAGCTCGGTGCAGCGTGTGCGCGACATCATCGGCGAGATCAGCGCCGCAGCCAGCGAGCAGAGCAGCGGCATAGGCGAGGTCAACGGCGCAGTCACCGACCTGGACCGCATGACCCAGCAGAACGCCGCGCTGGTGGAGCAGTCCGCCGCCGCCGCCGAAAGCCTGAAGGACCAGGCGCACCGCCTGGCCCAGGTGGTGGGCACCTTCCGCCTGCAACAGGCCTGAGTCCCACCGGCCCGTCCCCGGCTGTCCCGTTCAGCACCCCATGAGCCTGCACCAACTCCGCATAGGCCGCCGCCTGGCCCTGGCCTTCGGCGCCATCGTCGCGCTGATGTTCATCGCCGCCGGCGTGGCCTTCGAGCGCTTCAAACAGCTGGATGCCAGCTCCCAGCAGGTGGTGGAGTTGCAGCGCCGCGCCGGCCTGGCGGAAAGCTGGCGGGCGCACACGCATCTCAACGCCAGCCGCGCACTGGCCATCGTGAAGGCCAGCGCTTCCGAGCAGATCACCAGCCACTTCGACCCGCAGATGCGGGCCACCACCGAAACCATCAGCGCTATCCAGAAGGAGCTGAGCCAGCTGGTCACCTCCGAGCAGGAGCGCAAGCTGCTGGCCACCATTGCCGAGCGGCGCAGCGCCTACATCGCCGACCGCCAAGTGGTGCTGAACGCCATACGCGCCGGTGACGCGCTGGCGGCGCAGTCGGCGCTGCAAGGCCGCATGCTGCCGGCCTCGGAAGCCTACGTCGCCTCGATAGGCGCGCTGGCCCAGTACGAAACCCAGTTGTCGGACGCCGCCAACACGCAGCTGCACGACCAGGTGCAGCAGGCCGGCTGGCTGGTGCTGGGGCTGACGGCCGTCGCCGCCCTGCTGGCCGGCTGGCTGGGGCGCGTCATCACACGTTCCATCACCGCGCCGCTGCAGGTGGTGGTGGGCCACACCGAACGCATCGCCGGCGGCAACCTGGCCGAGCCGGTGCAGGCCCAGGGCCGCGACGAGGCGGCGGAAGTGCTGCGTTCGCTGGACCGCATGCAGACGGCGCTGCGCCGGCTGGTCGGCGAGGTGCGCATGGGCAGCGACTCCATCGCCACCGCCAGCGTGCAGATCGCCACCGGCAACCAGGACTTGTCCTCGCGCACCGAGCAAACCGCCAGCGCGCTGCAGGAAACCGCCTCTTCGCTGGAGCAGCTCACCGGCACCGTGGGCCAGACGGCGGACAGTGCACGCACCGCCAACCAGCTGGCCCTGTCGGCCACCACCGCGGCGCAACGCGGCGGCACGGTGGTGGGCCAGGTGGTGCAGACCATGCAGGCCATCAACGGCAGCAGCAGCCGCATCGCCGACATCATCGGCACCATAGACGGCATCGCCTTCCAGACCAACATCCTGGCGCTGAACGCCGCGGTGGAAGCGGCGCGCGCCGGTGAACAAGGCCGCGGCTTCGCCGTGGTGGCCGGCGAGGTGCGCAACCTGGCGCAGCGCAGCGCCGAGGCCGCCCGCGAGATCAAGGGCCTGATCCAGGCCAGCGTGCAGGACGTGGAAGCCGGCAGCCGCCTGGTGGCCGAAGCCGGCGACACCATGAACAGCCTGGTGGCCAGCGTGCAGCGCGTGGGCGACGTGATAGGCGAGATCAGCGCCGCCACCGCCGAACAGAGCACGGGCCTCAAACAGGTGAACGATGCGGTGGCCAACCTGGACCGCATGACGCAGCAGAACGCCGCGCTGGTGGAGGAAAGCGCGGCCGCCGCGCAGGCCATGGCCGACCAGTCGCAGCGCCTGACCAGCCTGGTGGCCAGCTTCCGCACCGGGCACGACACGCCTGCCGCGGCCCCGGCCCCGGCGGCCACCGCCGCACCGGCCCGTTTGGCCGCCCACACCATCCAGCGCGCCCGCACCGCGCCGCCCAGCAAGCCCGGCGCCGCACCCCGCACCGCCAGGCCGGCCAAGGCCCCCGCGGCGCGGGCTGCCCTGCCGGCCGCGGCCCCGGCCCCGGCCACCGTCACCGCCGCTGCCGCTGCAAAACCCGTCAGCGGCCCGGCCACCAGCGCGCTGGCCGACGACGACTGGCAGACTTTTTGACACCGCGCCCCGCCCCCGCCCCTGCAGTTGCCCCGCTCCGCGCCGATAACAGCGCTCAACAGGCCTGAAACCTGCCCAGCCAAGGAGACCCGAGATGGACATGATCGCCGAAGCCAGCCACATCGCCCGCCAGGCCGCCGAGCGCGGCGCCGGGCCTGCCAGCGCGGCGGCCGCCCGCACCTCACAAGGCGGCGAGTTCCTCACCTTCCGCCTGGGCGACGAGGAATACGGCATCGACATCCTGCGCGTGCAGGAGATCCGCTCCTACGAGCCGCCCACCCGCATCGCCAACGCGCCCTCGTTCATCAAGGGCGTGGTCAACCTGCGCGGCGTGATCGTGCCCATCATCGACCTGCGCGTGAAGCTGGGCTGCGCCAACGTGGAATACAACGCCTTCACCGTGGTGGTGGTGCTCAACGTGCGCGGCCGCGTGGTCGGCGCGGTGGTGGACTCGGTTTCCGACGTGCTGGAACTGACCAAGGACCAGATCAAGCCCGCCCCCGAGCTGAGCTCGGCGGTGGATGCCTCGTTCATCACCGGCATCGGCACCGTCAAGCAAGGCCAGCAGGAAGAAGGCAGCGGCGAGCGCATGCTCATCCTGATGGACATCGAAGGCCTGATGTCCAGCGCCGACATGGGGCTGATCAGCCACTGACCGCCCGCCGGCGGGCGGCGGGCAGAACCGCCGCCGCGAAGACCGGCTACACCGCGCCCACGCTGCGCAGCGTCTGCAGCACCGGGCGGCGCAGCACCTCGCGCAGGCCCCACCAGCCGGCGGCCAGCGCCAGCAGCGCGCCGGCCACGGCGCCGGCCACCGGCACCCAGGGCGACGGGTTCCACACAAACTCGAAGGCGTAGCGCGCCAGCGCCCAGCCCACGGCCGCCGCCGCCAGCGACGCCAGCAGGCCGGCCAGCGCCCCCACCCCCAGCAACTCGGCACGCTGCACCTGCGTGAGCAGGCGGCCCCCGGCGCCCATGGCACGCATGATGGCGAACTCGCGCGCACGCGTTTCGCGCGTGGCGGTGATGGCGGCGAACAACACCACCAGCCCGGCCACCAGCGTGAAGCCGAACAGGAACTCGATGGCGCGTATCACCTGGTCCAGCACGCGCTGCACCTGCGCCACCGAGGCCGAGACATCCACGTTGGTGATGTTCGGAAACTCGCGGCTCAGGCGGTTGTCGAAGCCCGGCTCCGCCGGCGCCTGGAAGGCGCTGATGTAGGTGATGGGCAGGCCTTCCATCTGCGCCTGCGGAAACAGCACGAAGAAGTTGACGCGCATGGAGCCCCAGTCCACCCGGCGCAGGCTGGTGATGCGGCCTTCGTGCACCTGGCCGGCGATGTCGAAGCTCATGCGGTCGCCCAGCTTCAGGCCCAGCTCCTGGGCCAGGCTTTCTTCCACCGAGATGGCGCCCGGCTCGTCGGCCACCCAGCGCCCGGCCACCACCTCGTTGTGTGCCGGGTTGCTGGCGCTGTGGCTGAGGTTGAACTCGCGCTCCACCAGACGGCGCGCCCGGTCGGCCTCGAAGCTGTCGCCGCTGACGCTGCGGCCGTTGATGGCCACCAGCCGGCCGCGGATCATGGGGTACCAGTCGTAGCGGGTGACGCCGGCGCCCTCCAGCGCCTGGCGGAAGGCCTCGCCCTGCTCCGGCTGCAGGTTGATGATGAAACGGTTGGGTGCGTCCGGCGGCGTGGCCTGGCGCCAGCTGGCGATGAGGTCGGTGCGCAACAGCACCAGCAGCACCAGCGCCAGCAGGCCCACCGCCAGCGCCGAGACCTGCAGCACCGCAAAGGCCGGGCGCGCGGCGATCTGGCGTGTGGCCAGCACCAGCCAGCGCGGCGCCCGCGCCTCCGGCACCGCGCGCCTCAGCACCCACACCGCCACCCAGGACAGCGCGGCAAACAAGGCCACCGCCGCGGCAAAGCCGCCCACCGCGATCAGGCCCAGCTTCAGGTCGGACGACACCGCCATCAGCAGCGCCACAAAGCCCCCCGCGCCGGCCAGCAGCACGCCCAGCGACGAGGCCTTGATGCTGCCCACGTCGCGCCGTATCACGCGCAGCGGCGGCACCCTGGCCAGTTGCAGCACCGGCGGCAGGCCAAAGCCCAGCAGCAGCGTCATGCCCACGCCCAGGCCGAACAGCGCCGGCCACAGGCCCGGCGGCGGCAGAGCACTTTCCACCAGCCCGGCCAGCAGCCACACAAACACGTTGTGCACCAGCAGGCCCACCAGCACGCCGGCCAGGCTGGCCAGCAGGCCCACCAGGCCGAACTCCAGCGCGTAGGCGCTGGCGATGCGCCGCTGGCCCAGGCCCAGCACGCGCAGCATGGCGCAGTCGTCCAGGTGGCGCTGCGCAAAGTCGCGCGCCGCAATGCCCACCGCCACCGCGGCCAGCAGCGCCGACAGCAGCGCCACCAGGTTCAGGAACTTCTCGGCGCGGTCCAGCGTCTGGCGCATTTCCGGCCGGCCGCCTTCCAGCGACTCCACCTGCACGCCGCGCAGGGGCGCGGCATGGATGCGCTGCTCGGCGTGGCGCACGAAGTTGGCCACCACCGCGTCGCCGCGCACCGGGCCCAGGGCATCGGGCGCCGCTACCGCCAGGCGATAGCTCACGCGGCTGGCCGGCTGGATCAGCCCGGTGCCGGGCAGGTCTTGCGCCGCCAGCATCACCCGCGGCGCAAAGCTGGCGAAGCCGGCGCCGCGGTCGGGTTCGGTGACGATGATGCGGGCGATCTTCAGCGAGGCGTCGCCCAGCATCAGCGGGTCGCCCACCTTCAGCTGCAGCGCGTCCAGCAGGCCCTTGTCCACCCAGGCGGTGCCGGGCAGGGGCGAAGCCGCCTCGGCGACCACGGCGGCCTGCTCACCGTCGCGCAGCTGCAGCTCGCCGCGCAGCGGGTAGCCCGGCTCCACCGCCTTGACGGCCACCAGGCGCGTGGCGCCGCCCTGCTCGTCGGCGGCGCGGGCCATGCTCGGGAAGGTGGCGTTGCCCGCCACGCGCAGGCCCAGCGACAAGGCGTGCTGGCGCAACTCCGCCGGCGCCGGCTGGTCGCTCACCACCACGGCGTCGCCGCCCAGCAGCTGGCGCGCATTGCGCTCCAGGCCGCCGGACAGGCGGTCGGCAAAAAAGCCCACCGCCGTGAGCGCCGCCACCGCCAGCATCACCGCCACCGCCAGCAGGCGCAATTCGCCGGCGCGGAAGTCGCGCAGCGTCTGGCGCCAGGCCAGGGCCACCACCGAAGGCGGGCGGGCCGCAGGCGTGGAGGGCACGGCGCCCTGGGGGGCGGCGGAAGTGGGCAGGGCGCTGGACATGGGGCGAGAGACTAGCGGAAACCCTCAAACCACGGCGCATGGGGCTGAATTGAGCGTGCAAGCGCACTGAACCATCGGCAGGCAGGCCGGTGCTTCAATGCAGGCATGAACACCGCCCTGCCCACGCTCTTCATCTCCCACGGCTCGCCCATGACGGCCCTGGAGCCGCGCGAGATGGGGGCCTTTCTGCAAACGCTGGCGCCGCGCCTGCAAGCCGCCTTTGGCCGCCCCAAGGCGGTGCTGGCCGTCTCGGCCCACAGCCTGACGCGCGAGCCGGTGCTGCTGGCCGCCGCCCGGCAACATGCCGTGTACGACTTCGGCAACTTCGACCCGCGCCTGTTCACGCTGCGCTACGACGCCCCCGGCGCGCCGGCGCTGGCGCAGCGCGTGGCCACGCTGCTGCACGGCGCCGGCCTGCCGGCCCATGTGCTGGACGAAGGCGGCCTGGACCACGGCATCTGGACCCCGCTGCGCTACCTGCTGCCGGACGCTGACCTGCCGGTGCTGCCGCTGGCCTGGCCGCCCCAGTGGGACGCGGCGCGCCTGTTCGACCTGGGCCGCGCCCTGGCCCCGCTGCGCGACGAAGGCGTGCTGGTGGTGGGCAGCGGCAGCATCACGCACAACCTGCGCCGGGTGTTTGCCGGCGGCCTGCTGCCGCGCGCGGATGTACCGGCCACGCCGGAAAGCACCGCTTTCCGCGACTGGTTTGCCGCCCGCACCGCCGCCGGCGACCGCACCGCGCTGCTGGACTGGGCGGCGCAGGCGCCGCACGCCGCGCTGATGCACCCCACCGACGAGCACCTGCTGCCGTTTTTCGTGGCCGCCGGTGCCGGCGGCCTGGGCGAACCCGGTGCGCCGGCGCAGCGCATACACGCCAGCCTGACCTACGGCGACCTGGGCATGGACATCTATGCCTTCGGCCCAGGCGCGGCCGCGCTGGCGGAACCGCTGCCCGCGGCGGCTTGAGAGGGCCTGCAGCGGATTCAGCCGGCGTCTCAGCCGGCGTCGGCGAACACAGCGTCCAGCTCGTTGATCCAGCGCGCCTTGTCGGCCTCGCTGGCAAAACTGGCCTCGAAGCTGTTGCGCGCCAGCCGGTAGGCGTGCTCGCGGCCCAGCTGCGGCAGCGCGGCAAAGGTCTGCACGTAATTGTCGGCCACGTAGCCGCCGAAGTAGGCCGGGTCGTCGCTGTTGATCGTCACCTTCAGCCCGGCCGCCAGCAGCGCCGGCAGCGGGTGCTGCGCCAGCGTGGGCACCACGGCCAGCCGCACATTGGACAGCGGGCACACCGTCAGCGGCACCTGCTCGCGCGCCAGGCGCTGCACCAGCGCCGGGTCTTCCAGGCAGCGCACGCCGTGGTCTATGCGCTGCACCTTCAGCACATCCAGCGCCTGTTCTATGTAGGCCGGCGGCCCTTCCTCCCCGGCATGGGCCACCACGTGCAGACCCCCTGCCCGCGCCTGCGAAAACACACGCTGGAACTTGGCCGGCGGGTGGCCCCGCTCGCTGCTGTCCAGGCCCACGCCTGTGAAGTGCTGGCGAAACGGCAGCGCTTCCTCCAGCGTCGCCAGGGCTTCGTCTTCGCTCAAGTGGCGCAGGAAGCACAGGATGAGCTGGGCACTCAGGCCCAGTTCGGCATGCGCGCGCCGGCAGGCGTGCGACAGGCCCAGGATCACCGCGGCCATGGGCACGCCGCGCGCGGTGTGGGTCTGCGGGTCGAAGAACAGCTCGGCGTGGCGCACGTTGTCGGCAGCGGCGCGCTGGAAGTAGGCCCAGGCCATCTCGAAGAAATCGGCCTCTTCGCGCAACACGCCGGCGCCGGCGTAGTAGATGTCCAGAAAACTCTGCAGGTCGGTGAAGGCGTAGGCCTTTCGCAGCGCCTCCACATCGGCGTAAGGCAGCTGCACGCCGTGGCGCTGCGCGAGGCGGAAGATCAACTCCGGCTCCAGCGAACCCTCGATGTGCATGTGCAGCTCGGCCTTGGGCATGCGGCGCAGCAGCGCGCTCAGCTCGGCGGTGGTCATGGCGGTCTCCGGGCCGTCGGTGGCCTGCCTACACTGTAGCGATGAGCCCGCTGCCCCCTGAAGACGATGCCCACCTCGCGACGCTGGCCAACGGCGTGCGTGTGCTCACGCTGCGCCAGCCGCACCTGGCCACGGCCACCGCCTGCGTGTTCCTGGCCAGCGGCAGTGCGCACGAGCGGCCGGCCGAGTCGGGCATCAGCCACTTCGTGGAGCACATGCTGTTCAAGGGCACCTCGCGGCGCGATGCGGCGCAGATCAACCTGGACGCCGAGCGCCTGGGCGCCGAGGTCAACGCCCACACCGACAAGGACCACACGGCGCTGCACATGCGCGGCCTGGCAGCCGATGCCCAGAGCCTGGTGCAGCAGCTGGCCGAACTGCTGTGCGACAGCCGCTTTCCGGCCGAAGAGCTGGAGCGCGAGCGGGCGGTGCTGCTGCAGGAGCACGCCGAGGACATGGACGACCCCGTGGGCGCAGGCTTCCGGCTCTTCGACCGCGCCTGCTTCGGCCGCCACCCGGCGGCGCAGCCGGTGATAGGTCCGCGCGCCAACGTACAGCGCTTCACCCGCCAGCAGTTGCTGCAATGGGTGCAGCGCCAGGTGAGCGGCCACAACGTGGTGCTGGGCGTGGCCGGCCCGCTGGACCCGGCACGCATGCTGGCCGCGGCCGACGCCGCCCTGGGTGCGCTGCCGGCGGGCACGCCGCATACCGTGGCGGTGCCGGCTTACGAAGGTGGCATCAGCTCACAGCGCAGCGACGGCAGCAGCCAGACCCACCTGGTGCTGGGCTTCGGTCTGCCGCCCCTGGCGCAGGAGGACGTGGGCAGCACCGTGGCCGCCGCGGTGCTGGGCGAAGGCATGAGCTCGCCGCTGCTGCAGGCGCTGCGCGAGCGCCAGGGCCTGGCCTACCACGCGGCCGCTTCTGCCGATGTGCTGGCGGTGTGCGGCCAGTTCGTGGTGGAGGCCAGCACGGCACCCGAGAGCTTCGAGCAGGCGCTGGGCGAGGTGGCCGGGCTGCTCGCCAGGCTGGCCGAACGGGTGGAGGCCGTGGACCTGGAACGCGCCCGTCAGCAGCTGGTGGTGCGTTTGCTGCAGGCGCATGAGCGGCCCATGCGCCGGCTGGAGAGCGCGGCGCTGGACCTGTTCACCTTCGGCCGCGTGCGCACGCTTTCCGAGCGGGTGCAGGCCTTGCAGTCGGTGGATGCTTCGGCGGTGCGTGATGCCTTTGCGCGCGGGTTGCAAAGCGGCTTGAGCGTGGCGGTGAGCGGCGATGTGCCGCGCGGAACGCGGGACCGCGTCCGGCGGGTGCTGGCGGCGGCCGGGGTGCCGGCGGCGGGGGGTTGACATCGTTCGGCCTTGCGCGCCCATGCTTGGGCGCGTGGCGGGCACCGGGCAGGCCCGGCTGCGCGCCGCCCGATATCGGTGCTCACCGGGCCTGCCCGGTACCCGCCCGGAACCTTTTGCGGCGCACTTGCCAATGCCCTGCCGCCGCAGGCCCTGGTCCGCACCCTCGGCATGTCCACGGCGAGCATGGGCAGGGCCGGGCGAGCACCGATATCGGGCGGCGCGCAGCCCGGCCCTGCCCATGATCGACGCGCGCTGAACAAGCAGACGCCAGGGGATCGCTTCTTCAGTACACCTCCGGCACCATCATCGAAGCCGGCACCGGCTGGCGGTGATAGTCCGCATGGCGCTCACGTTGCGGCAAGTCGATGTGCGGGCGCGGAAACTCCACATACGGCATCTGCTGCAGCAGGTGGTGTATGCAGTTCAGGCGCGCCTTCTTCTTGTCCACCGCCTGCACCACCCACCACGGCGCCTCGGCAATGTGGGTACGCTCCAGCATCACTTCCTTGGCCTTGGTGTAGGCCTCCCAGCGGCGGCGGCTTTCCAGGTCCATGGGGCTGAGCTTCCACTGCTTCAGCGGGTCGTGCATGCGCGCCAGAAAGCGCAGGTGCTGCTCGTCGTCGGTGATGGAGAACCAGTACTTGATGAGCTGCACGCCGCTGCGCACCAGCATGCGCTCGAACTCCGGCACCGAGCGGAAGAACTCCTCCACCTCGGCTTCGCTGCAAAAGCCCATCACGCGTTCGACGCCGGCGCGGTTGTACCAACTGCGGTCGAACAACACCATCTCGCCGGCCGCCGGCAGGTGCGCCACGTAGCGCTGAAAGTACCACTGCGTGCGCTCGCGGTCGCTGGGTGCCGGCAGCGCTACCACCCGCGCCACCCGCGGGTTCAGGCGTTGCGTGATGCGCTTGATGACACCGCCCTTGCCGGCGGCGTCGCGGCCTTCGAACAGGATGACCACCTTGTGGCGGCTGTGGGCCACCCAGTCCTGCAGCTTGACCAGTTCGCCCTGCAGGCGGAACAGCTCGCGAAAGTAGTGCTGGCGGGCCTGCCGCGCCGCGGCATCTTCCTGGCTGCCGCCTTCCTGGAATACGGACAGTGCGCGGTCCTCGGCTTCCAGCTCCAGTTCTTCGTCGAAGCCGTCGATCAGGTCGGCTTCCAGACGGCGCAGCAGCTCGTCGTGGTCGATGGGGGGGCGGTCGTCGGGCATGGTGTGACAGGCACGGTGGCGCAGGCCTGAGCTTGGCAGAAGTGCATGACCCCGGCATGACAACGTGTCACCACGGCGGCGGGCCAGGCGGCGATGGCCCGGCCCGGCGCCTGGCCCGTCACACGGGCACGGGCACGGCCTCGTCGTACGGCGGGTACAGCGTGTAGCCCAGGGCTTCGCCGCCATAGCAGGTGGCGCGGTCGTAGGTGGCCCAGGGCAGGTCGTCGCGCAGGCGGCGAACCAGGTCGGGGTTGGCAATGAAGGGCCGGCCGAAGGCCACGGCGTCGGCCGCGCCGCTGGCCACGGCCTGCAAGGCCATCTCGCGCGTGTAGCCGTTGTTGACGATCCAGGGCCCGCCGAACGCCGCCTTCAGCGCCGCGTAGTCGAAGGGTGCGTGGTCGCGCGCGCCGCCGGTGGCGCCTTCCACCACCTCCATGAAGGCCAGGCCCAGCTGGCGCGCGTGCTGCGCCACCGCTTCGTAGGTGGCCTGGGCGCCGGGATCTTGCGGCGCGCCGTTGGCCGGCGTCACGGGGCTCAGGCGTATGCCGGTGCGGCCTGCGCCCATCTCGGCCGCCACCGCGTCCAGCACCTCGCGCACCAGGCGCGTGCGGCCCGTCACGTCGCCGCCGTAGGCATCGCTGCGGTCGTTGATGCTGGCGCGCAGGAACTGCTCCAGCAGGTAGCCGTTGGCGCCGTGTATCTCCACGCCGTCGAAACCGGCCTGCTTGGCCAGGCGGGCGGCGCGGCCGAAGTCGGCCACCACGCCGGCCAGTTCCTCGGTGCGCAGCGCGCGCGGCGGCGTGCACGGGGCCATGCCCAGGCTGCCGTCGGGCTGGTGCACCAGCGTGCGCACGCCCGAAGGCGTGGTGGTGGACGACACCGGCACCTCGCCGGCGGGCAGCAGGCTGCTGTGCGAGATGCGCCCTACATGCCACAACTGCACCACGATGCGCCCGCCAGCGGCGTGCACCGCGTCGGTGACCTGGCGCCAGCCTTCGGCCTGCTGCTCGGCGTGCAGGCCCGGCGTGTCGGCATAGCCATGGCCCAGCGGGCTGACCGGCGTGGCCTCGGTGATCAGGAGCCCGGCGCTGGCGCGCTGGGCGTAGTAGGTGGCCATCAACGCCCGCGGCTGCTGGCCGGGCGCGCGGTTGCGCGTGAGCGGCGCCATCACGACGCGGTTGGCCAGGGGGATGTCGCCGAAGCGGGCGGGGTCGAACAAGGTGGGCATGGCAGGCGCCGCGTGCGGGCAGAAGACAAAACTGCCGCGCAGCTTAGTCAAAGCCCGCACTGTGGGCAGCGATGGCCCGGTGCCCGCCCTGTTGCCGACGCTGCTTCGCCGGCAGGCTGTGCACGCCGGGCCGGCTTGTGGCAGGCCGGGCCGGCCTCAGCCGGCTGTGCGCTCAGCCGCCGGCTGCGGCCGGCACCACCCCGGCGGCGTGGGCCTGCTCATCAGCGTGGTAGCTGCTGCGCACCATGGCACCCACGGCGGCGTGGGTGAAGCCCATGGCGTAGGCCTCGCGCTCGAACATCGCAAAGGTGTCCGGGTGCACGTAGCGCCGCACCGGCAGGTGGTGGCCGCTGGGGGCCAGGTACTGGCCTATGGTGAGCATGTCGATGTGATGCGCGCGCATGTCGCGCATCACCTGCAGGATTTCTTCGTCGGTTTCGCCCAGGCCCACCATCAGCCCGCTCTTGGTGGGCACGCCGGGATGCAGGGCCTTGAACTTCTTCAGCAGGTTCAGGCTGAACTGGTAGTCGCTGCCCGGGCGCGCTTCCTTGTACAGGCGGGGTGCGGTTTCCAGGTTGTGGTTCATCACGTCCGGCGGCGCCTCGCGCAGTATGGACAGCGCGCGGTCGTCGCGGCCGCGGAAGTCGGGCACCAGCACCTCGATCTGCGTGGCCGGGCTTAGAGCGCGCGTCTGGCGTATGCACTCCACGAAGTGGGCCGCGCCGCCGTCGCGCAGGTCATCGCGGTCCACGCTGGTGATGACCACGTACTTGAGCTTCAGCGCGGCGATGGTGCGCGCCAGGTTCAGCGGCTCGTCGGCGTCCAGCGGGTCGGGCCGGCCGTGGCCCACGTCGCAAAAGGGGCAGCGGCGTGTGCACTTGTCGCCCATGATCATGAACGTGGCCGTGCCCTTGCCGAAACACTCGCCGATGTTGGGGCAGGAGGCCTCTTCGCACACCGTGTGCAGCTTGTGCTCACGCAGGATCTGCTTGATCTCGTAGAAGCGTGTGCTGGGGCTGCCGGCCTTGACGCGTATCCAGTCGGGCTTTTTCAGCACCTCGGCCGGCACGATCTTGATCGGGATGCGCGAGGTCTTGGCCTGCGACTTCTGCTTGGCGCTGGGGTCGTAGGCCGCAGCTTCACCAGCGGGGGCAGCGTGCGTGTTCATCAGGGCGGGGATGTTAGCGCGCCGCGCCTGCCTGCGTCGCGCCCAGGGTTGCCGCAGACCGCTCCCCGCCCCCCCGCCCGTTCTCGGCCGCGCCCGGCTACGGCTGCACGCGCAGGATCTGGCCGTCGCCGTCGCCGGTGAAGCTCATGCCCCAGTTCGACGTGTACAGCGCGCCGTCGGGCCCGCGCACCAGGCCGTTGGGCAGGCTGGCGAAGCCGCTCAGCAGCTCCCGGCGCTGGCCGGTCTGCGGGTTGAAGCTGACGAGCTTGGCGCTGTCCGTGGTCCAGGGGTCGTCGTGCGGGAAGATCTCCACGCCGTACAGCAGCCCGTCGTCGTGCCAGGCCAGGCCCACCAGCGGGTGCAGCGAGGCAAACGGCAGCGTGTAGCCGTTGAAGCCGGCGCCGAACACCGCCAGCTCGGCCGGGCCTTCGTCCTCGCCGAAGGTGCCCACGTAGAAGGCCCCGCCCCGGTGCGCGATGACCACCGGGTTGTGCTCCTGCTGGTCCAGGGACATGTCGTAGAGCTTGTCCACCCGCCCGCTGGCCGGGTCCACACGCAGCACGAAGCCGCGGTTGGTCTCCACCACGTACAGCAGGCCGTTCACGGCGATCATGGAATGGAACACGCCGCCAGGTTCCAGGTCGGTGGTGGCGGGGTCGGTGTCCTTGATGAAGTGCGGCGGGTTGGCCGCCAGCCAGGCGCTGAGATCGGCCACCACGGTGGTGGAACCGTCGGCGTTGACGCGCCGCACCGCAGCCGTCTCGCCGGGCAGGCCGTGTTCGCAGCCGCCCATTTCCGTCAGCACGTACAGCGTGCCGCCCACAAAGGCCAGGTCGGTGGGGCCGAAGCTGCCGCCGTAGGCGTCGCTGGTGCTGGGCAGGCCTTCGGCCACCACCTGCTTGCTGCCGTTGGCCAGCACCCGCAGCACGCGGCCGCTGTAGCCGCCGCTGTAAGGCCCGTAGATGTTGAACAGCGCCGGGCAGTCGGCCGTGTCGGTGGCGAGCTGGTCGCCGCCGGTGCCGGCCTCGGCCACGTAGAGATGGCCGTCCGGGCCGAAGGTCAGGCCGCGCGGGTTGGTCAGGCCGCTGGCGTAGACGCTCACGACAGGCGGGGTTTCTTTGTCGTCGCCGAAGCCGCAGGCGCTGGTCAGCAGCACGGCCGTTGCCGCCGTCAAGGCAGCCAGGTGGCGCAACACGAGATGGCGAAACACGTTGTTCATGGGGTGGTTCCTCGTTGCAGGGTTCAAAGTGCGGGGGCCGAGGCGGCGGGCTCGCGCCGGTCCTGGTCCACGTCCTGGAAGGCCAGCATCTGCGGGATGCGCGCCGAGGCGCCGTCCCAGAAGCCGGCCTGGGGCGCGAAGTCCCGGGGGTTGCGGAAGGTGCCGAAGACCAGGTCCCACAGCGGCAGGTCGCTGTAGTTCCAGCGGTGCACGCCGCGCTGGTGGTGCACGCTGTGGCTCTCGGGGCGCTGCACGATGTAGCCCAACCAGCGCGGCGTGCGCACATTGGTGTGCTGGAACACGGCCATCAGCGTGGTCACGTACAGAAACCAGGTCGCCGCCTGGGCGCCCAGGCCCACCACCATCAGCGACAGGCTGCCCACCACCACCCAGCCGAAGGTGTCCAGCGGGCTGAAGTAGAAGGCGCCGAAGCTGTCCACCCGCTCGGCGCTGTGGTGCATCTGGTGAAAGCCCCGCCACAGCAGCCGCGAGCCGTGCATGGCGCGGTGCCAGCCGTACACGCCCAGCTCGTAGACCAGCACCGCGATGCCGGTGGCCACGGCCGGGTGCAGGCCTTGCAGGTCCAGCAGCTGGTAGCCGGCCAGCGCCTCGCCCCACAGCAGCGGCAGGTAGGAAGCCAGGAAAAAGTAAACGGCAAAAACCGCCAGCGCCCGGGTCCGCCACCACGGGATGCGCGGCAGCGCGCGCGCCGGGAACAAGGCCTCCAGCGCGATCAGCGCGGCGTACAAGGCCAGGACGGTCAGCGAAACGGGGTCGAGCAGGATTTCCAGCGGGCTGGGCATGTGCCTCTCCTGAAGGGGTGGGGGGGTGGCGCCCGGCTTTGCCAGCGGCGCCTGGTGTCGCTTGAGCGCTGCGCAGGGTTTGCGCAATCGCTCGCTGACGGGGGCTACCTGCCGCGGCGGCGGCGCCGGCGCGCAGCCGCCGCGCCCAGCAACCCGGTGCCGACCAGCGCCAGCGTGGCGGGCTCGGGGATGTCGACCGCGGTGCCCGGACTGGAGAGCAGCGAGAGCACGGCTTCTTCGGCTTGGAGCGCGGCGCTGAAGTACAGCGACAAGCTCTGGGCGTTTTCGCTGAACCTGTAGCCGATGTCCCAATCGCCGACGAACGGGCTGCGGGTGTTCAGTTCGAAGCCGATGAAGAAGGTCTCGGTGCGTTCGGTGAGGCTGTCGTAGAAGTCGGCCAGGACGTTCCAGGTGTTGACCCAGGCCCCGTCGTTGCCCAGCACCTGGCTGAAGTTGACATGGGCACCTTCGCCGACCCAGCCGGACGAGGCGCCTGCAACATCGGGCAAGGTCACGCTGAGGAAGTCCTGCTGCCCCTCGCCGGACTTGCGCGCCGCCACGGTGATGAACTGGTCGCCCGCCTGGCTTTGCACGCAGCCCAGCTTGTTGACGCTGCCGCCGAGTTGCGAGAACAACGGCGTCAGCGCGGCCATGTCGCCCCAGTGGACCGTGCCGCCGTTCGCCGGCGTGCTGTCGGCGCAGGCGAAGGCGGGGGTGACCCCCAGGTTGACGGCGGCCGCGTGCACCAGGGCCAGCGGTGCGGCGCCCAGGGCGCACAGGGCGACAACGGCGGCATGGACCCAGCCAAGCCCAGCAGACCGAGAAGCATTCATTGGGTAACCTCCAGAGTCGGAACTCGGGCGTTGCGCCAGGGGTGGGAGCCCGCAGCGGCAAGCCGTGCAAAATGCTCGTGCGCCGAGGCGCCGGCTGCTTGAGCGCTGCATAACGTTTGCGCAATCGCTCGCTAACGAATGGCCAAGGGATGGCCCAGGGACGGCCCAGCCCCCCGGCGCTCGTTGCAGAAACCGGCCGCTGGGTGCTGGAAGGGGGCAGGGGAAGCCGTGAAGTACGAGATCGCCGAGTACATCGTCGATACCGAGCAGTTCCGGGTCACGGCCGGCGGCACACCGGTGCCGGTCGAGCCCAAGGTCTTCGACCTGCTGGTCCACCTGATCCGCCACCGCCGGCGCGTGCTCACGCGCGAGGAGCTGTTCGCGGCCGTGTGGGACGGGCGCGAGGTGTCCGACGCCACGCTCAGCAACCACATCAAGAGCGCGCGCCGCCTGCTGGGCGACAACGGCGAGTTGCAGCAGACCATCCAGACAGTGCGCGGCCGCGGCTACCAGTTCATCGCGGAAGTGCGGGAAGTCCCGGACGTGGCGCCGCCGCCCGCCGAGGCCCTGGCCGCCGCCCCGCTGCCCACCCCTGCCGTGACCACCGAACCCGTCACGCCGGCCCCCGCCCCGGCCGCCCCGCCCCGGCGCGCCTGGGGCGTGGCCCTGGCAGCGCTGGCCCTGCTGCTGGGCCTGGGCCTGGCGCTGGGGTGGCACAGCTTCGCGCCGCCGGCGGCGGCGGGCGACACCCGCCCCTACGTGCTGGTGGTGCCCTTCGACGCCGCTGCCGGCGCCGGCGAACCCCAGGCCGACCAGATCACCCGCGAGCTGATCGCCAACCTGCGCAAGATCTCCGGCCTGCGCGTGGTGCCCATTCCTTCCGCCTTCACGTTCAAGGGCAACAAGGCGCGGGAACACATACGCGCCCAGCTGCCCGAGGTGCGCTACCTGCTGGACGGCACGGTCAGCGCCGGCAGCGACCGGCGGCTGCACATCAGCGCCGGGCTGGAAGACCTGGCCCAGCGCCGGGTGCTGTGGGGCCACGAGCTGCAAGGCCGCGACGACGACACCGACCTGTTTGCGCTGCAGGCACAGATCGCCACCGCGGTGTCCGGCGCGTTGCAGGTGGCGCTGCGCGCCGAGGAGCGGCGCGCGCTGGACGAGCTGCCCACCGGCAACCTGCAGGCCTACACGCTGTACGCCGCCGGCCGCTACGAGCTGGACCGCTTCAGCCACGAGTCGCTGCCGCGTGCGGTGCAGTTGTTCGATGAGGCCATCGCGCTGGACCCGCAGTTCTTCGACGCCTACGTGGCGCGCAGCGAGGCCTACCGCCAGCTGTTCGGCTACTTCGAGCCGCCGGTGAGCATGCTGCAGTCGGTGGTGGATTCGCTGGCCCAGGCGCAGAAGCTGCGGCCCGATTCGGCCGAGGTCTGGTCGTCGCTGGGCCTGACCTACGTGATGGCCTGGCGCTGGAAGGACGCCTGGACGGCGCTCAGCGCCGCCAAGCGGCGCGACCCCACGCTGGCGCAGACCGAGCTGGGCTTCGCGCTGTACTACGCCGGCCTGGGCGAGGCGCAGAAGGTCAAGGCGGCGCTGGCCAGCGCCAACCAGCTGGACCCGCTGAACGCCGAGATGGCTGACTGGGGCACCTGGGCCTTGTTCATGGTGGGCGAACACGAGGCCGCTCGGGCCTGGGCCGACCAGAAGATGCGCCAGCACCCGGAAATAGGCCCGGTGTACTCCGGCGCCGGCGTGGGCGCGTCCATCGCCGGCGACCACGCGCGCGCTGTGCAGCTCGCCCAGCGCGGCGCCGAGATCGACGGCTCGCCGCTGGCGCTCATCCTGCTGGCGCAGGCCCATGGCCAGGCCGGCCAAGCCGACCGGGTGCTGCCGCTGCTGCAGCAGGCCGCCGCCGCGGGCACCTACGTCTGCCCCTATGAATCCGCCGCCGCCTGGCTGACCCTGGGCGAGCAGGAACGCGCCATCACGCTGCTGGACGAAGCCGTGGCCAAACGCTCCAACTGCCTGATGTTCCTGCGCCAGGACCCGCGCCTGCAGGCGCTGCGCACCGACCCGCGCTACCCGCTGCTGCTGGCGCGGGTGGGGCTGGACGACACGGCGGTGGCGGCTTACCGGCGCTGAAGGCCCCGGTCACCCCTTCTCAGCCCTTCTCAGACCAGGCGGCGCTGCAAGGCCGCCGCCAGGCGCTGTGCGGCCTCTTGCCAGCTCACCTGCACGCCCAGCGCGCGCAGGTCGGTGGTTACCAGCCCGGGGTAGCCGCAGGGGTTGATGCGCCCGAAGGGTTCCAGGTCCATGGCCACGTTCAGCGCCACGCCGTGGTAGCTGCGGCCGCGCGTGACCTTGATGCCCAGGGCCGCGATCTTGGCCAGACCGGCAAAACGCTGGGCGTCGTCGTTGCCGTCGCCCGCCGGCGCGGCGGCCAGGCGCCGGTGCGAAAACGGGTCGTCGGGCCGCACGTAGATGCCCGGCGCCGCCGCCACGCGGTGGCCGGTGACGCCGTAGGCCGCCAGCGTCTCCAGCACCGCCTCCTCGATGCGGAACACGTACTCCTTGACGTAGATGCCCAGCCGGTGCAGGTTCACCAGCGGGTAGGCCACCACCTGCCCGGGGCCGTGGTAAGTGACCTGGCCGCCGCGGTCGGTGCGTTGCACCGGGATGTCGCCGCCCGCCAGCACGTGCTCGTCGCGCCCGGCCAAGCCCTGGGTGAACACCGGCCCGTGCTCCACCAGCCACAGCTGGTCTTCGACGTCGTCGCCCGGCGCGCGGCCCTCGCGGGCGTGCGTGAAGTCGCGCATCGCGGTCTCGGTTTCGGCGTAGGGGCGGCGGCCCAGGGTCAGCACCTGCATGGCCCGGGAAGTCTATGCCCGCAGGCCGCGCCCCAGCCGCGCGACAATGCCGCTGCCATGGACCAACCTGCCCCCAACGCCGAAGCAGCCGCCACCGAAGCGGCCACACCGACGCGCCACCCGTTGGCCGCCCTGCACGACCTGGCCACCCTGCGCGCCCGCGCCGCCGCCGTGCTGCGCGCCGCCGAGGACAACGTCAGCCTGTGGTTCCGCGTCGACCGCGAGCGCCTGCCGGCGCTGGCCGACCGCCTGGCAGCGGCGCTGCCGGCCGACCTGAGCGCCCTGCCCCTGCCCGGCTGCTGGGCGGCCTTCGGTGCCGGCGGGGTGGACCGCGCTGCCGAGATCGACCTGCTGCTGGCCCACCAGAGCCGCGAAGACGCGGCCCGCACGCGCTTCGACCTGGCGGTGGTGGCCACGCTGCTGTCGGCCGACCCCGGCGCACGCTGGCGCTACCGCGACGGCGAAGGCATAGACCGCATGGCGCTGCCCCTGCAGCAGCGCGGCAGCGACGAGCTGCTGGCCTTGCTGGACCGCGTGGGCGCCAAACCGCACTCGGCCTCGGCCCCGGTCTCCGCCGAACAGCCGGCCGCGAAGGCCCCGCCCGCGGTTGACGGCGTCCCCACCGCCCCCGCCGAGCCGGCCACCTCCACAGAGCCCGCCGTCACTGCCGGGCCGGCGGAAGACGCCGCCCCAGCTCCCGAGGCCGTGGACAGCGCCGCCACGCCCCCCACAGACGGCGAGCCCGACAAGGCCGCAGCCGCGCTGGCCCCGCCGGAAGCCGGCGCCGCCCCGCAGACCGCCGCCACGCCAACCCTGCTGCAAGGCCCGCCGGGCCTGGCGGTGGCGGCGCTGCGGGCCTTTGTGGCCGGTGGTTTTTCTGCCACCGCCCAGGCCCCCTTGCGCGCCGATGCCGCCGCCTTGAAAGGCGTGGATGCCACGGCGCTGCGCGCCATGCTGCAGTCCACCGCGTCCAACCCGGTGCAAGGCCTGGAGGCCCGCGCCGCGTTGCTGGCGCGCCTGGGCGAGGCCGTGGCGGCCGGCGCCGCCCGGCACGGCCTGCCTTCGCGGCCCGGCTTGCTGTTCGACCGCCTGGCCGGCCACGCCACGGCCGGCAGCCTGGACGCCGGCGCCCTGTTTGCCGAGGTGCTGCGCCTGCTGGGCGGCGTGTGGCGCGGCGGCCAGGTGCAAGGCCTGCCCGCCGGCGACGTGTGGCCGCACCGCTGGGCCGGCGCTGCCAACGGCCAGGGCCAGCGCGACATCACCACCGCCGGCTTCGTGCCGCTGCACCGCCCGACGCTGCTGCTGGCCTGGTCGCTGGTCGAACCCCTGCGCCGCGCCGGCGTGGCGATGCACGGCCTGGAGCAACTGCCGCTGCCGCTGGGCGTGGACGCGCTGGCGCTGCTGCTGCAGGCCGAGGTCATCGTGCCGCGCCACGAGCGCAACACGGCGGCCCGGGCCCAGCCCAGCGACGACTGGGTGGTCGAAGGCCGGGCGCTGGCGCTGGCGCTGCTGGACGAACTGGGCGCCGCACTGCAACAGCGGCTGGCCAGCACCGCCGCGCCGGCGCTGCTGCTGGGCGCCGCGCTGCAGGCCCTGGCGCCCAGCCTGCCGCCGCTGCCGGTGGACGGCGGCGGCGTGCTGCTGTAAGAGGTTTCGGCCCAGGGCCCCGGCATGGACCAGCCTGTGGCACCTTTCGGCCGCCTGCTGCGGCAGTGGCGGCAGCAGCGCGGGTTGACGCAGCTGGCCTTGTCGCTGCAGTCCGAGGTGTCGGCGCGCCACCTCAGCTGGCTGGAATCGGGCAAGGCCGAACCCAGCCGCGCCATGGTGCTGCGGCTGGCCGAGCAGTTGGACGTGCCGCTGCGCGAGCGCAATGCGCTGCTGCAGGCCGCCGGCTACGCGGCGCTGTACCGCGAGCGCCCGCTGGCCGACCCGGCGCTGACCCCCGCCCGCGAGGCCTTGCAGCAGTTGCTGGTGGCCCACGAGCCGGCGCCGGCGATGGCGGTGGACCGGCACTGGAACCTGGTGCTGGCCAACCGCATCGTGCCGCGGCTGTTGAGCGTGCTGCCGCCGGCGCTGCTGCGGCCGCCGGTCAACGTGCTGCGCCTGTCGCTGCACCCGCAGGGCCTGGCACCCATGATCGAGAACCTGCCGGCCTGGCGCGCCCATGTGCTGGCCCGGCTGGCACGCCAGGTGGCCAGCAGCGCCGACCCGGTGCTGGCCGCCTTGCAGGCCGAACTGCAGGCCTTGCCCATGCCGCCCGGCTGCGAAGCCGGCCACGGCGCCGAGCAGCCCGCCAACGACGGCCTGGTGGCCCCGCTGGCCTTGCGCACGCCCTTCGGCCGGCTGGCCTTCATCACCACCGTCACCACCTTCGGCGCCCCGCACGAGGTGACGCTGGCCGAGCTGGCCGTCGAGACCCTGCTGCCGGCCGACGCCGAAACCGCGCAGCGCCTGCGCGCCCTGCAAGCCGGCGGCCCCTGAAGACGCTTTCGCCGTGGGCGACAACGTGGACAATGCGCGCGAGCCGCCGCACCCCACACAGGCGGCCAGGGGCGGAGAGTCGATGGAACAAGCGCAGGACACGCTGTTGCGGCAGTTGGGCGAGACGCTGGACGACCTGGGTCTGGCGCTGTGCGTGTTCGACGCACAAGACTGCACACAGCTGTGGAACCGCAGTTTTCTGCACCTGTTCCCCGAACACGCCGGCGCGGTGCACGTGGGCGAGCCCTACCGCGAAAACCTGCGCCGCTTCTACCAGCAGCGCCTGGGCCCGGACGACCTGCCCTGGCTGGAGCGCTACATGGACGAGGGCCTGGCGCGCCACCGCACCCAGCAGCGCGCCTACAGCTTCGAGCACCACGGCCAGCGCCTGGACGCTGCCTCGCTGGCGCTGCCCGGTGGTGCGCGGCTGCGCATCTGGCAGGCCCAGGCGCGGGCCGGTGGGCCGGCGGGCGACGAGCCGCTGCCGCCGGCGGAAGTGGCCGCCATCGTGCAGCAGCTGCCTGATGCCCTGATGGTGTGCAGCCGTGCCGGCGTCATACGCTGGGTCAACGACCCGTTTGCGCGCATGTACGGCCTGGTGCATGCGCGCGAGGCCGCCGGCATGCGCTTCGAGGCGCTATACCGCCGCGCCTGGGCCGGCGTCGAGGAAAGCGCCACGCCGCTGGACGACGCGCTGGCCGCGCTGCCCGACCAGATTCGCTTTGCCGGCAACCCCATAGAGCTGCCGCTGCCCGGCGGGCGCTACACCCGCGTGATCGCGCAGCGCGGCCCCACCGGGCTGTTGGTGCACGCCCACGTGGACATCACCCAGCTCAAGCGCCAGCAGCTGGAGCTGCGCCAGGCCGAGGCCCGGCTGGCCGCCAAGTCGGCCCTGCTGGAAGCCACGCTGCAGCGCATGGACCAGGGCGTGATCATGGTCAACGCCGAGCGCATCGTCGAAGTCTGCAACGCACGCGCCGTGGAGCTGCTGGGCCTGCCGCCGGAGCTGATGGCGCGCCAGCCCCACTTCGAGGAGGTGCTGCGCTTCCAGTGGCAGACCGACGAGTTTGTGCACACGCCCGACGACATCAAGGATTTCGTGCGCAGCGGCGGCATCCTGGACACCCCGCAGCGCTACGACCGTGTGCGCCCCAACGGCCGCGTGGTGGAAGTGCAGAGCGTGCCCATAGATGGCGGCGGCGTGCTGCGCACCTACACCGACATCACCGAGCGCAAGCAGGCCGAGGAGCGCATGCGCCATGTCGCGCGCCACGACGGGCTGACCACGCTGATCAACCGCGACGCCTTTCTGGAAGCCATCACCGCGCAGCTGGAACGTGCACGCCGCGAGGGTGACGGCTTTGCGGTGCACTTCATAGACCTGGACGACTTCAAGCCCGTCAACGACCGCCACGGCCACGCCGTGGGTGACCGCGTGCTGGCCGCCACCGCGGCGCGCATGCGCAGCGGGGCGCGCGACGCCGACATCGTCGCCCGCATGGGCGGCGACGAGTTTGCGGTGATGCAGCGCCGCACCGTGCGGCCCGAGGCGGCGCTGGGGCTGGGCCGTCGGCTGCTGCAGGCCATACGCCAGCCGCTGCAGATGGACGGGCTGCAACTGCACATAGGCGCTTCGATAGGCGTGGCGCTGTTCCCCGCCCACGGCGCCGACGTCAACACGCTGATGCGCCACGCCGACGGCGCGATGTACGCCGCCAAGGCCGCCGGCGGCCACCGGGTGCAGCTGCACACCGACAGTGACGAAGCCCCGCCGGCGGGGCGCGCCTGAACCGCGCTCAGCTCGCGCCGCGACCGCCGTTCAGCCCGCGCGAAACGGGTTCGCCGTCGCGAACCACAGGCCTATGCCGGTGGCGATGATGAATGCTCCGTCCAGCACGCCCACCAGCAGGAACACCTTGCTTTGCAGCGGTTCCATCAGCTCGGGCTGGCGCGCGCTGGCCTCCACGTAGCGGCTGGCCAGCAAGCCGACGCCCAGGCAGGAGCCGACGGCGCCCAGGCCTATCAGGTGGCCCACGGCCAGGGGCAGCAGGTCTATGCCGTTCACGATGTTTCTCCGGTGGTGGACATGGCGCCATGCTGCGCCGCGCCCAACACCGCGTCCATGACCTGGCAGGTCAAACGCGCGCGTGCTGCACCGTTCAAGGAGGGCCTGGGGAGTCGGCCCAGGGGTCGGCAAAACCCAGCTGCTGCAGGAGGGCGGTTTCGCGCGCCTGCATGGCGCGCGCATCGCGCACGCGCTCGTGGTCCCAGCCCTGGGCATGCAGCGCGCCATGCACCAGCAGGTGGGCGTAGTGCGCCGGCAGCGGCAAGCCGCGCTCCTGGGCCTCGCGCTCCATCACCGGCGCGCACAGCACCAGGTCGGCCACCACCAGCGGCTCCTGCGCGTAGGCGAAGGTGAGCACGTTGGTGGCGTAGTCGCGGCGGCGGTAGTCGCGGTTCAGCGCGTGGCCTTCTGCCTCGTCGACGATGCGCACCGCCAGTTGCGCCGGCGCCTGCAGCGCGGCGCGCAGCCAGCGCGCGACGCGGTGCCGCGGCAGCAGCGCCCGGTGGCGGGCGTCGGCAAACTGCAGCGACAGCTGCAAAGCCGGCGCCGAGATGGGCGCCGCTACCGCAGCCGGTTCAGCGCGTGCCATCGCCCTCACCCGCAGGCCCGTCGGGGCCGGCCGGCGCAGCATGGCCCGGGCTGCGCTCGTAGGCTTCCACGATGCGCGCCACCAGCGGGTGGCGCACCACGTCGGCAGCGGTGAAGTGCGTGAAGGCCACGCCGTCCACGCCGCGCAGCACCTGCTGCGCGTCCACCAGGCCACTGCCCTGGCCCTTGGGCAGGTCGATCTGGCTGGTGTCGCCGGTCACCACGCAGCGGCTGCCGAAGCCCATGCGTGTGAGGAACATCTTCATCTGCTCGCGCGTGGTGTTCTGCGCCTCGTCCAGGATGACGAAGGCGTGGTTCAGCGTGCGGCCGCGCATGAAGGCCAGCGGCGCGATCTCTATCAGGCCCTTCTCGAAGGCCCGGCCCACGCGGTCGAAGCCCATCAGGTCGTACAGGGCGTCGTACAGCGGGCGCAGGTAGGGGTCCACCTTCTGCGCCAGGTCGCCGGGCAGGAAGCCCAGGCGTTCGCCGGCTTCCACCGCCGGGCGCGTGAGCACGATGCGCTGCACGCCGTGGCGCTCCAGCGCGTCCACGGCGCAGGCCACCGCCAGAAAGGTCTTGCCGGTACCCGCCGGGCCCACGCCGAAGGTGATGTCGTGGCTGAGCATCTGCCGCAGGTAGCGCGCCTGGTTGGTGGTGCGGCCCGCCAGGTCGGCATGGCGGGTGTGCAGCACCACGGGCTCGTCGTCTGGCGCCTCGTCCCCACCCGCCGGCGCCGGCCCGCTGGCCTGGGCCAGCGCGGCCTGCAGCGCCGGCTCGGCGATGGGCGCCTCCGCCATGGCGTACAGGCGGTCCAGCAATGCTGCACCGCGCTGCACCGCGTCGCGCGGGCCTTCTAGGCGGAAGTCGGCGTCGCGGCGCGTCAGCGTCACCCCCAGCGCGGCTTCGATGGCGCGCAGGTGAGCGTCCAGCGGGCCGCACAAGTGGGCCAGGCGGCGGTTGTCGGGTTCTTCAAAACGGTGGCGTCGGATCACGGTAGCGGCGGCAACGGGTGGGCACCGGGCCTTCGCCCGGCGGCAGGATCGCACGGCGGCGATTGTCGCAGCGCCACCGCGCGGCCGGGCGCTCCGGCAGAATCGCGCCCCGATGCAACGTCAGGCTCCTCTGTTCTGCGCCCGCTGGCTGGTCTGGCTGGCCGCCGGCCTGCTCGTGCTGCTGGCCTGGCCGGCCGCCGCGCAGACGCTGGTGTTCCGCTCGGCCCTGGTGGTGGACGGCGGCGGCAACGAGTTCCCCGAAACGGCGCTGGCGCGGCGCGTTGCCCTGCCCGACGACTGGGCGCGCTCGCGGCCCGACGACAACACGCCGCGCTGGTACCGCATCACCTTCCGCGCCTTCGGCGAGCTGGAACGCGGCGACCTGCTGGCGGTGTACATCGGCGAGGTGTGCAGCAACCTGGAGGTGCACCTCAACGGCAAGCTGCTGCACAGCGGCGGGCGCATGACACCGCCGCTGACCAACAACTGCGCCTACCCGCAACTGGTGGCCCTGCCTTCTTCGCTGCTGGAGACCGGCGAGAACCGGCTGGACGTGCGCGTGGCCGGCCACGCCTTGTCGGAAGTGGGTTCGCGCCAGCGCGCCGGCAGCCTGTCCACGCTGGTGATAGGCCGCCAGAGCGAACTCGCGACGCGCCAGGCCCAGCGCCTGGCCCTGCAGGTCACGGCGCGCCAGGCCGTGGGCGCCACGCTGCTGCTGATGGGCGGCTTCATGTTCGTGCTGGGTTTCATCAACCGCAGCGAAAGCCACCTGGCCTACTTCGGTGCACTGGCCGTGGGCTGGGCCGTCATAGACGCGCGCAACTGGATTCGCTCGGTGCCCATGGGCCATGCAGCGGCCGAGTTCCTCACCGTCGCGATGATGGGTTTTGTGGCCTGGGCGGCGGTGCAGTTCCTGCTGCGCTACGCCGGTGTGCGGCGGCGCCAGCTGGACCTGTGGATGCCGGTGCAGTGCGCGCTGATCGTGATCTCGCTGATGCTGGCCGGGCCGCAGCGGCTCAACGGCATGGCCTTGTTCTGGTACCTGGTGCTGGGCGTGGAAGTGGCCATCGCCGCGGTGTGGCACCTGCAGCGCACGCACGACACACGCAACATGTGGCCCATGGCGGTGCTGATGGCCGCGGTCACCGTGGCCTCGGCCATCGAGTTCGCGGCGCAGTGGACCGGCGTGCGCCCGCTGGTGGTGCAGGCGGCGCAGCTCGTCATGCCGGTGAGCTTTGTGCTGGTGGGCCTGCGGCTGGTGCAGCAGCACGGGCAGGCGCTGGCGCAGTCGGAACAAGGCCGGCGCCAGCTGGAGCAGCGCGTGCGCGAAGCCACCGCCGAAATCGAACGCAACTTCCGCCAACTGGCCGAGCTGCGTGTGGAGCAGGTGACCGAGCGCGAGCGCAAGCGCATCGCGGCCGACCTGCACGACGACCTGGGTGCCAAGCTGCTGACCATCGTGCACACCAGCGAAAGCGAGCGCATCAGCACGCTGGCGCGCGAGGCGCTGGAAGAGATGCGCCTGTCGGTGCGCGGGCTCACCGGGCGCAGCGTGCTGCTGGCCGACGCGCTGGGCGACTGGCGGGCCGAGGTGGTGTCGCGGCTGGCACAGGCCGGCATCGCCTGCGATTGGGAAGCGCCGGAAGACCTGCCGCAACGCCTGTCGGCGCGGGCCTACGTGCAGACCACACGCATACTGCGCGAGGCCACCAGCAACGTCATCAAGCACAGCGGCGCCTCGCACTGCTCGGTGCGCGCCAACATCGCCGACGGCGACTTCCAGCTCATCGTGCAGGACGACGGCGACGGCATCGCGCTGGACCTGGTGGACTCGCGCCTGGACCGCGGCCACGGCCTGGCCGGCATGAAGCACCGGGCCAAGCAATTGCAGGGGCAGTGCCTGGTCGAGTCCAGCCCCGGCTACGGAACCGTGATACGGCTCACGGTCCCCTTGGATCGTGCAATCGAACCCTCGTGAAGGGCGGCTCCCCGCCGATAAGATCGAGTCGAACCACGGCGCGAACCCGCGATGAAGACCATCCTGCTGCTCGAAGACCTGCCCGAGATACGCGCCTGGATGCGCAAGCTGGTGCTGCAGGTCTTTCCCGGTGCGACCATCTCCGAAAGTGCTCGCGTGCACGATGCGGTGGACCTGGTCGACGCGGTGAAGTTCGACCTGGCCCTGATAGACCTGGGCCTGCCCGACGGCAGCGGCGTGGACGTGGTCACGCGCCTGCGCGACGTGCAACCCGAGACGCAGAGCGTGGTCGTCACCATCCACGACGACGACGAGCACCTGTTCCCCGCGCTGCAGGCCGGTGCCTTCGGCTATATCCTCAAGGAACAGGCGCGTGAACTCATCACCGAGCAACTGCAGCGCATCAGCCAGGGCGAACCGCCGCTGAGCCCAAGCATCGCGCGCCGCGTGATGGCCTACTTCAGCGCCAAGGCCAAGCCGCAGCCGACGTCGGCCCACCCCATGCCCAACGTCAACCTCACCGACCGCGAGAGCGAGGTGCTGTTGCGCGTGGCCAAGGGCTACACCCTGCCCGAGATCGGCGTGCAGCTGGGCCTGTCGCGCCACACCATCGCCGACTACGTCAAGCAGATCTACCGCAAGCTCAACGTGAGCTCGCGCGCCGAGGCGGCGCTGGAAGCGCAGCGCCTGGGCCTGTTCCGCTGACGCCGCCCGGCGGGCGCAAGCGGTGCCGCAGGCACCGATAATCCGGCCCATGCGCACCCTGCCCTGCGCGGCCACGCCGTGAACTTCCAGCAACTGCGCGCCGTGCGCGAAGCCGTACGCCAGGGCTTTCACCTGACGGCAGCGGCCGACGCGCTGCACACCTCTCAACCGGGTGTCAGCCGGCAAATCCGCGAGCTTGAGGACGAGCTGGGCGTGGACATCTTCGTGCGCGCCGGCAAGCGCCTGACCGGCCTCACCCCGCCCGGCGCGGCGCTGATGCCCATCCTGGAGCGGCTGCTGCAGGAGGCCGACAACCTCAAGCACGCCGGCGCCGACTGGGCGCGTGCCGACCATGGGGTGCTGACGGTGGCCGCCACCCACACACAGGCCCGCTATGCGCTGCCCACCGCCGTGCGCGACTTCCGTGCGCTGCGCCCGGGCGTGGCGCTGCACCTGCAACAAGGCTCGCCGGAGCAGGTGGCGCAGTGGGTGCTGAACGGCCAGGCCGACCTGGGCGTGGCCACCGAATCACTGGCCGAGCACCCGGAACTGGTGGCCCTGCCCTGCTACCGCTGGACCCACGTGGTGGTGGTGCCGCAAGGCCATGCGCTGGCGCTGGACGCCGCGCAAGGCCAGGCCGTGACGCTGCAGCGCCTGGCGCAATGGCCGCTGATCACCTACGAACCGGGCTACACCGGCCGCCGTCGCATAGACCAGGCCTTCCAGCAGGCCGGTGTGGCGGTGGACGTGGTGTTGTCGGCCATGGACGCCGACGTCATCAAGACCTACGTGGAGCTGGGCCTGGGCGTGGGCCTGATCGCCTCCATGGCCTTCGACGAAGAACGCGACCGTGGCCTGGTGGCGCTGGACGTGCGGCACCTGTTTGCCACCAACACCACCCGCGTGGCGCTCAAGCGCGGCGCGTTGCCGCGGGGCTATGTGCTGGAGTTCGTGGAAACCTTTGCCCCCACGCTCACCCGCGCCGTGGTGCAGCAGGCGCTGGCCAGCGAGGCGGGCGACGACTTCGATATCTAGGTGAACCCGCCGCGCGCTGGGCTTTCCGCATTGGCGCGCAGCGGTCATCGGGCAGGCCCGGCTGCGCGCCGCCCGATATCGGTGCTCGCCGGGCCGGCCCGATACCCGCCTGGACACAAAGGTGGCGCTTGAGCGGTCCGCACGCGGCGTGTCCGGGGTGAGCAGGGGGTGGGCCGGTCGAGCACCGATATCGGGCGGCGCGCAGACCGGCCCACCCCCTGATCACCCTGCGCAGACACATCCACCCACAGAGGCACCCACCCCGGGACGCCAAAGCCCACCTCGCCCATGAATCAAAATCAGGGGTTTCCCGCGCCAAGGCCCCGCCCTGATGTCCGACCCCACCGACACGCCCGACCTGTTTGACCCCGCCGCACCGGCCGAACCCGGCGACACGCTGGCGCTGGCCGACTACGCCCAGCGTGCCTACCTGGAGTACGCGCTGTCGGTGGTCAAGGGCCGTGCGCTGCCGGACGTGTGCGACGGCGCCAAGCCGGTGCAGCGGCGCATCCTGTACGCCATGCACCGCATGGGCCTGGCCTTCACCGGCGCCCAGGGCGCGCGGCCGGTCAAGAGTGCGCGCGTGGTGGGCGATGTGCTGGGCCGCTTCCACCCGCACGGCGACCAGGCCGCCTACGACGCGCTGGTGCGCATGGCGCAGAACTTCAGCCAGCGTTACCCGCTGATAGATGGCCAGGGCAACTTCGGCAGCCGCGACGGTGACGGCGCCGCGGCCATGCGCTACACCGAAGCGCGGCTGGCGCCCATTGCGCGGCTGCTGATGGACGAGCTGGACGAAGGCACGGTCGAGTTCCAGCCCAACTACGACGGCAGCACCGAAGAGCCGCGCCAACTGCCGGCGCGCCTGCCCTTTGTGCTGCTCAACGGCGCTTCCGGCATCGCCGTGGGCCTGGCCACCGAGGTGCCGCCGCACAACCTGCGCGAAGTGGCCGCCGCCACGGTGGCGCTGATCAAGGACGAACAACTCTCCGACGAGGACTTGTTCAAGCTGCTGCCGGCGCCAGACTTCCCCGGTGGCGGCCAGATCATCAGTGCCGCGACCGACATACAGGACGCCTACCGCAGTGGCCGCGGCAGCCTGAAGGTGCGTGCCCGCTGGGTCATCGAAGACCTGGCCCGCGGCCAGTGGCAGTTGGTGGTGACCGAGCTGCCGCCGGGCACCAGCGCGCAGAAGGTGCTGGAAGAGATAGAAGAGCTCACCAACCCCAAGCTGCGCCCGGGCAAGAAGGCGCTGCTGCAGGAGCAGGTGCAGCTCAAGCAGACCGTGCTGGCGGTGCTGGACGCGGTGCGCGACGAAAGCAGCAAGGACGCCCCGGTGCGCCTGGTCTTCGAGCCGCGCAGCCGCAGCATCGAACAGACCGAACTGGTGCGCACCCTGCTGGCCCACACCGGCCTGGAAGGCAGCGTGCCCATGAACCTGACGGTGATAGGCGCCGACGGCCGCCCCACCGCCAAGCCGCTGCGCCGCATGCTGCAGGAGTGGATAGGCTTTCGCCTGGCCACCGTGCAGCGGCGCACCCAGCACCGCCTGGACAAGGTGCTGGACCGCATCCACGTGCTGGAAGGCCGGCAGCTGGTGCTGCTGAACATAGACGAAGTCATACGCATCATCCGCAACGCCGACGAACCCAAGTCGGCGCTGATCGCCCGCTTCCAGCTCAGCGACCGCCAGGCCGAGGACATCCTGGAAATCCGGCTGCGCCAGCTGGCGCGGCTGGAAGCGATCAAGATCGAGCAGGAACTGAAGGAGCTGCGCGAGCAGCAGGGCAAGCTGGCCGACATCCTGGGCAGCCCGGCCACGCTGAAGCGCACGGTGGTGCGTGAGATAGAAGCCGATGCCAAGGCCTTCGGCGACGACCGCCGCACGCTGGTGCAGGAAGAAAAGCGCGCCACCGTGGAGCTGCGCGTGGTGGACGAGCCGGTCACCGTGGTGGTCAGCCTCAAGGGCTGGGTGCGCGCGCTCAAGGGCCACGAGGTGGAGACCGGCGCCCTCGCCTTCAAGGCCGGCGACGGCCTGTACGGCAGCTTCCCCTGCCGCAGCGTGGACACGTTGCTGGTCTTCGGCAGCAACGGGCGCGTGTACAGCGTGGCCGCCAGCACGCTGCCGGGCGGCCGCGGCGACGGCGTGCCCATCACCACGCTGATCGACCTGGCTTCCGGCACCCAGCCGGTGCACTACTTCGCCGGCGCCGCCGACACCACGCTGCTGCTGGCCAACACCGGCGGCTATGGCTTGCTGGCGCGTGCCGGCGACATGGTGGGCCGCAACCGCGGCGGCCGCAGCTTCCTCACACTGGCCGATGGCGAGCGTGTGCTGCCGCCGGTGGCCGTGGCCCCCGCGCACGACAAGGTGGCCACGCTGGCCCTGGACGGCCGGCTGCTGGTGTTTGCGCTGGCCGAGCTGAAACTGCAGCCCGGCGGCGGGCGCGGGCTGACGCTGATGGACGTGGACGCCAAGACGCCGCTGGTTTCGGTGGCCAGTTGTGCCGAGGCCTTGCAGCTGCAAGGCACCGGCCGCGGCGCCAAGCCGCGCGAGGAGCTGCTGCGCCGCACGGCGCTGGAAGCCCATGTCGGCAAGCGGGCGCGCAAGGGGCGCAAGGCCGAAGGTTTTGTCAAGCTGCTGCGCGTGCTCGCAGGCTGAACCCCCGGCACGGGCCTGTGGATGCCGGCTGCGGGCGGCGACAATGCCGCACCGGCCGCCCAGGAGAAGCCCGTGCCCCCGTTTTTGCCCGCCGTCTTGCGCCGCAGTGCGCTGACCCTCGCACTGACCACCACCCTGGCCTGCGCGGCTGCCGGCCCCGCCGCAGCCCAGCCGCTGGCCCAAGCCGGCGCTTCGGCGCCGCTGCCCGAGCTGCGCGCCACCTGGGACCTGAGCACCCTGTTCGCCAGCGATGAAGCCTGGGAGGCGGAACGCCGCGCCCTGCTGGCCGAGCTGCCGGCGCTGCGTGCACTGCGCGAAGGCTTTGGCCGCGACGCCGCCGCGCTGCGCCAGGCCCTGGACCGCTTGTCGCAGCTGCGCCAGCGCGTGAGCCGCGCCTGGGTGTACGCCAGCGCCAGCAACTCCACCGACAACCGCGATGCGCGCAACCAGGAGCGCATGGCCTTGCTGCGTGCTGCCAGCGGGCAGATCAACGCCGCCACCAGCTGGGTGCCCGGCGCCCTGCGTGCACTGGGGCCCGAGAGGATAGAGGCCTACCTGCGTGCCGACCCCGGCCTGGCCCGCCACGCGGTGCAGCTGCGCGAGGTGCTGCGCCTGGCCAAGCACCAGCTGCACCCGGAAGCCGAGGCCGCGCTGGCCGCCATGGCCCCGGCCTTCGGCGGGCCCGGCAACACCCGCTCGCTGCTGATCAATGCCGACATCCCCTGGCCCGAAGTGCGGGTGGACGGCCAGGCCCAGCGCCTGAACGACACCGGCTACACCCGCTTGCGCGAACACCCGGACCGCGCCGTGCGCGCCCAGGTCTTCAAGACCTTCTTCGAGACCTACGGCCGCTACAGCAACACCCTGGGCGCGGCACTGGCGCAGCGCGTGGAGCAAGGGGTCATAGACGCCCGCCTGCGCGGCCACCCCTCGGCCGTGGCGGCCAGCCTGGCCGACAACGACATCCCCGAAGGCGTGTACCGCACGCTGGTGGCCGAGGTGAACCGCGGCCTGCCCACGCTGCACCGCTACTTCCGGCTGCGCCAGCGCCTGCTGGACCTGCCGGACCTGGGCTACCACGACATCTACCCGTCCCTGGTGCCGTCAGACCGGCGCTTCACGCTGGCCGACTCGGCTGCGCTGACGCTGGCCTCCGTGGCGCCGCTGGGTGCGCCGTACCAGGCCTTGCTGCGCGAAGCCTACGGCGCCAACACCATGCACGTGTACCCGGCTCAGGGCAAGAGCTCCGGCGCCTACCAAAGCGGCATCTACGGCCAGACGCCGCTGATCTTTTTGAACCACCAGGACAACCTCAGCAGCGCCGGCACCTTCACGCACGAGTGGGGCCACGGCATGCACACCCTGCTGGCCAACCGCGCGCAGCCCTTCGAGACGGCACGCTACCCGCTGTTCCTGGCGGAGATCGCCTCGTTCACGCACGAGTTCCTGTTCCAGGACCATCTGCTGAAGAGCGCCGCCACGCGCGACGAACGCGCGCTGGTGCTGGGCGAAGCGCTGGAGCACCTGCGCGGCGCCTTCTTCCGCCAGGCCATGTTCGCCGAGTTCGAACTGGCCACGCACGACGCGGTGCAACGCGGCGAGGCGCTCACCGGCCGGCGCATGACGCAGCTGTACTGCGAGCTGCTGCGCCGCTACCACGGCGAGGCCGAAGGCGTGATGAAGATAGACCCGGTGGTGTGCAGCGAGTGGGCCTACATCTCGCACTTCCACCGCCCGTTCTACGTGTACCAGTACGCCACGGCCATGGCCGCGGCCAGCCACTTCTCGGCCCAGGTGCTGGGCGGTGGCGAGAAGGAGCGAGAGAACTACCTGGACATCCTGCGCTCCGGCGGTTCGCGCCACCCGGTGCCGCTGCTGCGGGCCGCGGGGCTGGACATGGAGTCGCCGCTGCCCTACCGCACGCTGGTCAACCGCATGGACCGGCTGCTGGACGAGATGGAGAAGCTGCTGGCGGCGCCGTGACGCATGCCGCAAGGCAGGGCGCCGGCGCGCTCCGGCTGCTGGCCCTTGCCCTAGACTGAAGATTCAGAGGAGGCCCGGGCTGACACCGGGAACAACGACATGCAAGCCGTGCCGTCCGGTGGCGCCCTGCGCCGCCCCATCTTGCGCCAGCTCTTCCTGCGCCACCTGCTGGCTTGCGCCCTGCTCGGCAGTGCCGCCTGCGTGCTGGCGCAGAAGCCGCCACCGCCGCCCCAGCCCGGCACCGCCGTGACGCGCCCGGTGCAGGCGCCGGCCAGGACACCCGCCAAGGCACCGCCCAAGACGCCCCCGCCCTCTGCGGCGCCGCTGCCCGCCGGCCCCGGCTGGCGCGTGGCGCCCGCACCCGCCTGGGTGGTGGAGCCGCCGGCTGCCGACCCTGCCGCGACGCCGGCGCCGGCCACCGGCGCGCGCCGCGAGCTCCTGGTGGACTTCCAGATCCACCGCGCCCTGCCCAAGCCGCAAACCTATGTGCGGCTGCGCAACGTGGCACTGGATGCGTCGGCCCTGGGCTCGGTGTCGCAGCCGCAGATCGACTTCAACCCCGCCTACCAGACGGTGGCGGTGCACACACTGTCGGTGCTGCGCGGCGGGCAGCGGCTGGACCGCATCGCCGATGCACGCTTCGAGATCATGCGCCGCGAGCAGCGGCTGGAACAGCAGGTCATAGACGGCAACGAGACCTTGCTGGTGGTGGTGCCCGACGTGCAAGTGGGCGAAGCCGTGGAGGTGGCCTACACCGTCGAGGGCGACAACCCCATCTTCGAAGGGCGCCACGCGCAACTGCTGTCGCTGGGCTGGTCCACGCCCACCGACCTGGTGCACCAGCGGGTGCTGCTGCCGGCGGGCCGCGCGGTGCAGTGGCGCAGCCTGGCCGGCGACATCACGCCGGAGAGCCTGCAACACGAAGGCCTGCAGGTGCTGCGTGTGGTGCGCCACCAGGTGTCCGGTACCGCACCGGAGCCCAACGTGCCGCCCTGGGCCTTCCCGGTGCCGGCCTGGCAGTTCAGCGACTATGCCGACTGGCGCGAGGTGGATGCCTGGGCCGAGCGCCTGTTTGCCCTGCCTGCGACCACCTCAGCCGCCGTGGCCGAGCAGGCGGCGGCGTTGCGCGCCACCGGCGCCACCGGCGCGGCCCTGGTGGCCGCGGCACTGCGTTTTGTGCAGGACGAGGTGCGCTACTTCAGCACCAGCCTGGGCGAAAGCTCGCACCGTCCCAAGCCGCCTGAGCAGACGCTGTCCGAGCGCCTGGGCGACTGCAAGGACAAGGTGCTGCTGCTCAACGCGCTGCTGCGCGAACTGGGTTTTGAGCCGCGGCCGGCCCTGGTGTCCATGCGCCACGGCCGCGCGCTGGCCGGCATGCTGGCAGGCCACAACGTGTTCGACCACGTGGTCACGCACCTGGTGCTGGACGGCCAGGTCTGGTACCTGGACGCCACCATCCAGGGGCAAGGCCTGACGCTGGCTGGCCGCGGCCACATGGCCTACGGCCAGGCGCTGGTGGTGGGCAGCGGCAGCGGCCCGCAAGCTGTGGTGCTGCCACCGCAGGCGCGCAACCACGCCGAGTACGAACAGCGGTGGGACTTGTCCCGTCCCGGCCGCGACGCCCAGCTGCAGACCCGGGTGCGGGTGGAGGGCCTGCTGGCGGAACACTGGCGCGCCGCGCTGTCGGCGGGCGGCACCGAGCGTGTCGCCGATGCGTATGCCGGCGCCTACATGCGTGTGTACCCCGGCTTGCAGAGCAGCGGGCCGGCCGAGTTGCACGACGACCGCGAAGCCAACACCGTGGAGCTGCGGCAAAGCTTCACCGTGGCCGACTTCGGCCAGTACAGCCGCGGTGCACTGGAGGTGGAGTTCGGCGCCATCGAGCTGATGGACCACCTGATAGGCCCGCAGGAAGCCCGCCGCCGCCACGCCTTCCTGTTGTCGCAGCCGGCGGAGGCGGTCAGCCGCCTGAACGTCACCACACCGCGGCCCCTCGGGCTGCGCCCGCCCCCGCCCCAGGAAGTGCAGGACAAACACTTCCGCTACGCGGCGCAGACCACCATCGACGGCTCGTCGCTGCGCATGGAACGCCGGGTGCAGCTCCGTGCCGACGAGGTGCTGCCTGCCGACCTCGCCGCCTTCCGCGACAACGTGCTGCGTGCGCGCCAGCAGGCCTTTTCACGCGCCCGTCTGAGCTTGTTCGACGCCCAGGCCGTCAGCGCTGCGGCCCAGCTCACCGAGCGCCGTCTTCGCGCCTCGCGCGGCTGGCGCAACGACGCCCTGGGCGAGATCCTGGCGCGCAACGAGATGGGAAAGCTCGTGGCCACCCAGGTGCTGCCGCAAGTCGAACCGGGCAGCAAGCTCGCCGCCTTGGTGCTGGCCGACCGCGCTTCGGCGCAGAACCTGCTGGGGCAGCACGAGGCCGCGCTGGCCGATGCCGAGCTGGCGCTGGCCAGCCAACCCGACATGGCGGACGCCGGCGAAACGCGCGCCGTGGCGCTGACCGGCCTGGGCCGCGCCGAGGAAGCGCTGCAGCAGTTCCAGAAGCTGCTGCAGCAGGAGCGCAAGGCGGATTGGCTGTCGTGGGCCGGCTCGCTGGAGTTGCTGCTGGGCCGCCCCGCCGAAGCGGAGACCCTGCTGCAGGAAGCACTGGAGCGTGCGCAGGGCGAAGGCCGCGAGTTCACGCTGCTGTGGCTGTACCTGACGGCGGAAGCCCGTGGCGCCGGCCAGGAGGCCGTGGCCGCGCAGGTGGACAGCGTCGAGGCCGACAAGCTCACCGGCGCGCTGCTGCGCTACTTCACCGGCCGGCTGACACGCGATGCCCTGGTGGCGCAGGCCCGCGCCAAACCCGACATGCAGCGTCTGAACCTGGCGGAAGCCTACTACTTCATAGGCCGCCAGCTGAGCTCACAGGGCCGTGCGCAGGAGGCCCAGCGCTGGTACCGGCTCACGCTGGAACAGCAGGCCCTGCCCTTTCGCGAACACATGTTTGCGCAGCTGGAACTGAACCGCGCCGCTGCTCGCTGAAGGCGCCGCCCGGCAAGAACCGGTGCGGCGGCAGCGCTTAAACCAGAAACAGCCGCTGCTGCCCGCGAAAGTGCTGTGAGCTCTCGGCACGCGCGATGATCTCCGGGTAGACACGCCGGTACACCCGCCCGACGAAGTCGCTGTCGCTGTAGGCCATGCGGTAGTGGCTGGCGCAGGCCGACAGGCCCAGCAGGCCGCGGTCGTCCTGCTCCTCGGCATAGTCGCCCAGCGCGGCGTGGGCGCGGTCGCGGTACTCGGTCACGCGGTCGCGCGAGAAGATGACCTGGCCGTCGTCCAGCATCTCCAGCGCCAGCTTGCCGTGCAGGATGTCCAGCTTGCGGTCCGGCCCGATGTTGATCTTCTGCGGCAGCAGCATGGTGTTGCCGGCCAGTGCCTTCAGGCTTTCGTAGCAGTCGAAGGTGAACGGGTCGCCCTTGCAGGCCGCGTCCAGGCCCAGCTTCAGGCCCAGGTTGCAGAAATGCGCCGCGTCCATGTTGTTGAACTGCGTGGTGGGCAGGTCCACCACGCCGGCGTCGGTTTCGACGAAGCTGCGGTAGTCGGTGGCGCTGGCGCGGTGGCCGGTGCCTATCTGGTCGGTGGCCTTCACCTCGACGAAGTGAGAGCCCTTGAACGGCGCGCCCTTGACACCCAGGCGGTTGAGCGTCTCGACCACCAACTTCATGGTCACCACATAAAAGAAGAAGTGGTTGGCCCGCTCCACGGCGTGGCCTTCGAGTTCGTAACCCAGCGAACCGGCCTTGACGACGGCCGTGGGCGAGGCAGGCAGCTTGTTGCGCACGGCGGCGGTTCCCGCTTTGGAGGACCGGCCCAGCATAGCGCAGCACCGCCCGGCGGTGCGCACGGCACGCCCGGCGGTGTGCACGGCAACGCCGGCCCGCGCGCCCGTCTCGGGACTCTGCCGCATTGCGAGCGGTGCGGCAGCAGGCGTAGACTGGCCCGACCCAGCAGCAAGGCCGCCTATGCGCCGCTGCGCACCGCCCGGTGCACAGCGCCCAAGAGCGGCCCGCAAGGAGACCAGCAGTGCGGCCCACAGACACGCGCGACCCGTCGACCTACCACCGTATCGTCGATTGCCAATGGGCCTGCCCGGCCCACACCCCGGTGCCGGAGTACATACGCCTCATCGCCCAGGGGCGGTACGACGAGGCCTACATGGTCAACTGGGTCAGCAACGTGTTCCCGGGCATACTGGGCCGCACCTGCGACCGCCCTTGCGAACCCGCCTGCCGGCGCGGCCGGGCGGAGGAAGAAAACCTGGCCAAGCCCGAGCCGGTGGCCATCTGCCGGCTCAAGCGCGTGGCGGCAGACTTCAAGAGCGACGAGGTGCGGGCCATGATTCCGCGCCCGCTGCCGCGCAACGGCCAGCGCGTGGCCTGCGTGGGCGGCGGCCCGGCTTCGCTGACGGTGGCGCGCGACCTGGCGCTGCAAGGCTACGAGGTGACGGTGTTCGAAGGCGAGCGCCAGGCCGGCGGCTTCATGTGGACGCAGATTCCGCGTTTTCGCCTGCCCGAGCGGGTGATAGACGAAGAGGTGGGCCAGATCCTGAACCTGGGTGTGGAACTGCGCGCCAACCAGAACGTGGGCTCCATGAAGGCGCTGCTGGCCGAACCCTGGGACGCGGTCTTTGTGGGCTGCGGCGCGCCGCGCGGGCGCGACCTGGACGTGCCGGGCCGCGTTGAAGCGGCGGCGCACGTCCATGTCGGCATCGACTGGCTGGCCTCCGTCTCCTTCGGTCACACCACGCAGATAGGCCGCCGCGTCATCGTGCTGGGCGGCGGCAACACGGCCATGGACTGCTGCCGCAGCGCGCGCCGGCTGGGCGCCAGCGATGTGAAGGTCATCGTGCGCTCGGGCTTCGAGGAGATGAAGGCCTCGCCCTGGGAGAAGGAAGATGCCATGCACGAGGGCATCCCCATCATCAACTGGCATGTGCCCAAGGCCGTGCTGCACGAGGGCGGGCAGATCAAAGGCATGAGCTTCGAGATCGTGCGCGCCGAACGGGACGCCGAGGGCAGGCGCAAGCTGGTACCCACCGGCGAGCCCGACGCCGTGTTCGAGTGCGACGACGTGCTGGTGGCCATAGGCCAGGAAAACGCCTTCCCCTGGATAGAGCGCGACGCCGGCATCAGCTTCGACCGTTGGGGGCTGCCGGTGCTGAACGAAAGCACCTTGCAGTCGTCTCTGCCGCATGTGTTCTTCGGCGGCGATGCCGCCTTCGGGCCCAAGAACATCATCACCGCGGTGGCGCACGGCCACGAAGCGGCGGTGTCCATAGACCGTTTCCTGCACGGCGAAGACCCCACCCAGCGCCCGCCGCCGCACGTGAACCTGGTGTCGCAGAAGATGGGCATCCACGAGTGGAGCTACGCCAACGCGCCCACCAACGACGCACGCTACAAGGTGCCCTGGGCGGCGGCTGAGAAAGCGCTGGCCAGCATCCGAGTGGAGGTGGAACTGGGCTTCGACCCACGCACCGCCGTGCAGGAGGCCGAGCGCTGCCTGAACTGCGACGTGCAGACCGTGTTCAGCGAAAAGCTGTGCATAGAGTGCGACGCCTGCGTGGACATCTGCCCCACCGACTGCATCACCTTCACACACAACGGCGAAGAAGACGAGCTGCGTGAGCGGCTGAGCGCTCCGGCGCTGAACCGCGAACAGCCGCTGACCGTGAGCGAGCTGCTGAAGACGCAGCGCGTGATGGTCAAGGACGAAGACGTGTGCCTGCACTGCGGCCTGTGCGCCGAGCGCTGCCCCACCGGCGCCTGGGACATGCAGAAGTTCCTGCTCATCACCACCAAGGCCGGCCCCAGCTGCCGCGACGGCACGCCGGAGAACCAGCGCGTGGGGGTGGCGGCATGAGCGCGCCGGGCCGCTCCCAAGCGCTCATCCCGCAGCGCGCAGCGCGGAGGGTCGTCCAGTGAGCCTTCAACGCATTGAGGCGGTGAACGACTTTGTCGTCAAGTTCGCCAACGTCAACGGCTCGGGCTCGGCCTCGGCCAACGAGCTGTTTGCCAAGGCCATATTGCGCATGGGCGTGCCGGTGGCGCCGCGCAACATCTTCCCCAGCAACATCCAGGGCCTGCCCACCTGGTACGAGGTGCGGGTCAGCGAACAGGGCTGGCTGGGCCGGCGCGGCGGCGTGGACATGATGGTCGCCATGAACCCGCAGACCTGGGCCCAGGACCTGCGCGAGATCGAACCCGGCGGCTACCTGTTCTACGACAGCACCCGCCCCGTGCCGCCGCAGGACCTTCGCGACGACATCACGGTCGTCGGCATGCCGGTCACCGCCATCTGCAACGCCACCTACGAAGACCCGCGCCAGCGCACGCTGTTCAAGAACATCATGGTGCTGGGCGCGCTGGCGCAGCTGATGGGCGTGGACGCCGCGGTCATCGAGGCCTTGTTCTCCGAGCAGTACAAGGGCAAGGAGCGCCTGCTGGACAGCAATGTGCGCGCGCTGCACGCCGGCGGCAGCTTTGTGCGCGAATACCTGAGCGCGCCCCGCCACCCGGGCGTGGGCCTGCAGGTACGGCGGGCCGACGCGGTGGGCCAGCGCATCTTCGTCGAAGGCAACAACGCCGCAGCCCTGGGCTGCGTGTACGGCGGTGCCTCGGTGTGCGCCTGGTACCCCATCACGCCCAGCAGCTCGCTGGCCGAGGCCTTCCAGGCCTGGTGCAAGAAGCTGCGCCACGACCCGGCCACCGGCCAGGCGCGCTACGCCATCGTGCAGGCCGAGGACGAGATCGCCTCGGTGGGCATGGTGGTGGGCGCCGGCTGGAACGGCGCGCGCGCCTTCACCGCCACCTCCGGCCCCGGCATCTCGCTGATGACGGAGTTCATAGGCCTGGCCTACTTTGCCGAGATCCCGGTCACCATCATCGACGTGCAACGCGGTGGGCCTTCCACCGGCATGCCCACGCGCACCCAGCAGGCCGACCTGATCGCCGCCGCCTACGCCTCGCACGGCGACACCAAACACCCGATGCTGCTGCCGCAGGACCCGGGCGAGTGTTTCGAGTTTTCCGCCACGGCGCTGGACCTGGCCGACCGCCTGCAGACCCCGGTGTTCGTGATGACCGACCTGGACATAGGCATGAACCAGCGCCTGTGCGAGCCCTTCGCCTGGGACGACAGCCGCCGCCTGGACCGCGGCAAGCTGCTCAGCGCCGAGCAGCTGGAAGCCGGCGTGGACTTCGGCCGCTACAAGGACGTGGACGGCGACGGCATCCCCTGGCGCACGCTGCCGGGCGGCCACCCCAGCCGTGGCGCCTACTTCACCCGCGGCACCACGCGCGACGCCTACGCCCGCTACTCCGAGGCAGGGCCGGACTACGTCTACAACATGCAGCGCCTGCAGCAGAAGTGGGCCACCGCGGCCACGCTGGTGCCGGCGCCGCAGGTGCGGGCCGCCGCGCGCAAGTCGCGCCTGGGCGTGATGCACTTCGGCTCCACCGCGCCGGCCATGGACGAAGCGCTGGAAGCCCTGGCGCAGGCCCACATCCACCTGGACGCGATGCGGCTGCGCGCCTTCCCGTTTGCCGCCGTGGTGGCAGAGTTCATCGCCGCGCACGACCGCGTGTTCGTGGTGGAGCAAAACCGCGACGGCCAGATGCGGCAGCTGCTGATCAACGAGCTGCTGGTGGACCCGGCGCGCCTGATCGCGGTGCTGCACTACGACGGCACGCCCATCACCGCGCGTTTCATCACCCAGGCCATCACACAGCAGGTGCACCGCCTGGCGGTGGAGCCGCTCACCGGTGCCGCGCAGGAGACCCACCCATGACCTGGATCGCCAAGCCCCGGCTGCGCCACCCCACGCTGCAGAAAAACGCCGTCGGCTACACGCGGCGCGACTACGAAGGCAAGGTCAGCACCCTGTGCGCCGGCTGCGGGCACGACTCGGTGTCGGCCGCCATCGTGCAGGCCTGCTGGCAGCTGAACATTCAACCGCACCGCGTGGCCAAGCTCAGCGGCATAGGCTGCAGCAGCAAGACGCCGGACTACTTCCTGGGCGCCAGCCACGGCTTCAACACCGTGCACGGCCGCATGCCCAGCGTGCTGACCGGCGCCAACCTGGCCAACCGCGAGCTGCTGTACCTGGGCATCAGCGGCGACGGCGACAGCGCCAGCATAGGCTTCGGCCAGTTTGCGCACGCACTGCGGCGCGGTGTGCGCATGGTCTACATCGTGGAAAACAACGGCGTCTACGGCCTCACCAAGGGCCAGTTCAGCGCCACCGCCGACCGCGGCAGCAAGAGCAAGAAGGGCGCGGTCAACGCCGACGCCGGCATAGACCTGGCGCAGTTGGCGCTGCAGCTGGGTGCCACCTACGTGGCGCGCGGCTTCTCCGGCGACAAGGCGCAACTGGTGCCGCTGATCGAAGGCGCCATACGCCACGGCGGCGCAGCCTTCATAGACGTCATCAGCCCCTGCGTGGCCTTCAACAACCACGCCGGCAGCACGCGCAGCTACGACCACGTGCGTGAACACAACGAAGCCGTCAACCGCATCGACTTCATAGACCTGGCCGCCGAGGTGACGGCCGGGCCCGCGCCCGGCGAGTTGCTGAGCCTGCCGCAGGCCGACGGCAGCCAGTTGCGTCTGCGCAAGCTGCACGCAGGCTTCGACCCCACCGACCGCGTGGCCGCGCTCACGCAGGTGCAGGCCCTGGCCGCCGCCGGCGAGGTGGCCACCGGGCTGCTGTACGTGGACCCCACGGCCGGTGACCTGCACCAGGCGCTGAACACCGTGGCCACGCCGCTGAACCGGCTGGACGAGAGCAGCCTGGTGCCCGGTTCGCAGGCGCTGGACAAGATCAACGCCTCGCTGCGCTGAAGCCCGCCGTGCCCGCGCGGTCCTGCCCCCCTGAACAGGGGGCCGGCGGGCCGGCCAACCGAGGCAGTTACAGCTGCAGGCCGCCGGCTGTGACGGAAGTCACCGACGGGTGCCACGAACCGCCGCCGCGGCACCCGGGACCGGGGATGCGCCGCCGCGGCCCGGCCCGTAGTCTTCACACATCGGGGCAGCGCACGCCAGTGCCCGTCCCCCAGACCCAAGAACGAAGACGACGAACGCCATGTCTGCCCTGCTGAAACTGCAACATTCCCTGGCCGCCGCCGGCCTGGTGCTGGCCGCCGCGCTGCCTGCACAAGCCGCCACCGTCACCCTCACCGGCTGGGCCTACGGCAGCGGCCCCACCGTCAGCGTCAGCGGCCACAACGGCCCGGCCGGCGGGTTCATCGGCACCCTCACCGGCGCCGGCGAACACGATGCCGACCCCTTCCTGACCTACTGCATAGAGATTGAAGAAGTCTTCACGCTGGGTGCCTCGGCCATGACCGGCTACTCGGTGATAGACGGCGGCGCCTACTTCGGCCTGCGCCGCGGCGACGCCACCATCGCCGAGCGCCTGGGCCGGCTGATGACCTACGTCTCCGACAACCCCCTGCTGGTCAGCACTGCGGCGCAGTCGTCCTCGCTGCAGATCGCCATCTGGGAACTGGTGTACGACACCGACCTGACGGTCAACGCCGGCGGCCTGTTCCGCGCTTCCGGCACCTACGCCCCGTATGCCAACACGCTGCTGGCCGGCATGGGCAGCGTCAGCGAGAGCCGATACGACGTGTTCGCCCTGGAAAAGGCGGGCTCGCAAGACTTCCTGCTGCTGCGCGAGCGCCAGGACAACCACGTGCCGGTGCCTGCCACGCTGCCGCTGGTGGGCCTGGCGCTGGCCGGCCTGGTGGCTGCACGCCGCCGCAAGGCCTGACAGGCGCACAGCCCTTCAGGCAGCGAAAAGGCCGGTGCATGCACCGGCCTTTTTCATTTCCGGCGCTGCGCGCCGCTCACACGCTCAGACCGGGCGCCGCAGCAGCAGCACGCCCACAACGCCCAGCACGATGAACAACGCAAAGCTGTAGAACTCGTAGGGCAGGCCCAGCAGGTTCACCGCCGCATCGGCACAACTGGCCCAGGCGGCAAACACGTCCGGCGCCAGCCCGTCCAGCCCCAGGCTGCCGACGATGCGGTCGGCCAGCGTGAGGTCGCACGAGGCACTGGCAGCCGAGACGAAGTGCTGCCACAGCGCCGCCGCCACGCCGCAGGCCGACAACAGCAGCACGGCCGCCGCCGACAGGCGGCGCACGACGGCCTGCCGCAACAGCAGCCCCGGCAAGGCGGCCAGCGCGATGGCCACGAAGATCACCCGCTGCAGAATGCACCAGGGGCAGGGCAGCATGTCGAAGGCGTGCTGCGACACCAGCGCCGCCGCCACCGCCAGCAGCGGCAGCACGAAGGTGAGCAGCCACAGCCGCTGTGAACGCAGGCGGCTCACGCGACCTCGGCAATCAGTTCGATTTCGACACAGGCCCCCATGGGCAGCTGGGCCACGCCGAAGGCGCTGCGGGCGTGGGCGCCGACCTCGGCGCCGAACACGTCCATCACCAGTTGGCTGGCGCCGTTGGTCACCAGGTGGTGGTCGGTGAAGGTGGGCGTGCTGTTGACCAGGCTCAGCAGCTTGACGATGCGCCGCACCTGGCTCAAGTCGCCCACCGCCGCCTGCAGCGTGCCCAGCAGGTCCACCGCGATGGCGCGCGCCGCGGCCTGGCCTTCTTCCACCGCCATGGTCAGGCCCAGTTGGCCCACCCAGGGCTTGCCGTCGCGCTTGGCGATGTGGCCCGACAAGAACACCAGCGAGCCGCTGCGCACAAAGGGCACGTAGGCCGCGGCCGGCACGGCCACGGGCGGCAAGGTGATGCCCAGCGCCTGCAGGCGCTGCTGGACAGAGGTGCTCATGGAGGTTTTCCTTGGCGTAGCCCGCCCGGAAGAGGGCCTTGGGCGGGGCAGGTCGGGTGGCGGACAGCGGCTTTACACTCCCCCCGCCAAACCCTCTGCGGAGGGGACGGCGCGGTGTGCAGGGAATCCTACACTGGCCCGCCATGGGAGCAGCCGCCGGCCCTGCCGGCATCACCGCCGCGGCAGCGCTGGCCCTGGCCTGGATCGCCGGCAGTGCGCTGCAACTGCAGCAGCCGGCGCTGTGGCCGGCGGCCGCTTACGGCGGCCTGGCCGCGTCGGCGGTGGTCGCGCTGGCGCTGGCCGCCTGGGTCAGGCGGCGGCACGGTGGTGTCGCGCTGGCGCTGGCAGCAGTCGCTTTCATCGCACTGGCCTTCGCCACCACCGGTGCCCGTGCCCTGCACCGCGCCGCCCAGGCCCTGCCCCCGGCGCTGGAAGGCCAGGACCTGCTGCTGCAAGGCCGCATAGACAGCCTGCCCCGCCTGGGCCTGGTGGGCACACGGTTTGTCTTCCAGGTCGAGTCGGCCACGCTGGACGGCCAGGCCGTGACGGTGCCGGCCCGCGTCTGGCTGGGCTGGTGGCGCGGTGTGGACGACGACGCCCTGCTGGGCGGCCCGGCGGCAGACCTGCGCGCCGGCCAGCGCTGGCAGTTGCCGGTGCGCTTGCAGCAGCCGCACGGCGCGATCAACCCGCACGGCTTTGACCTGGAGCTGTGGCTGTGGGAGCAGAACCTGCGCGCCAGCGGCTCGGTGCGCTCGCGCCCCGGTGCCTGGGCCCAGCGCCTGGCAGACGGCGGCTCGCCGCTGCAGCGTGTGCAAGCGCTGCGCCAGCGGCTGCGCGATGCCATCTTCCTGCACGTGCCCGACCCGGCCGCCGCCGGCGTGCTGGCCGCACTGGCGGTGGGCGACCAGGCCGCCATCGTGCGCGAGGACTGGGACGTGTTCCGCGCCACCGGCGTGGCGCACCTGGTGGCCATCTCCGGCCTGCACGTCACCATGTTCGCCTGGCTGGCAGCGGCGGTGGTGGGCCGTCTGTGGCGCTGCTCGCCGCGCTTGATGCGGGCCTGGCCGGCGCCGGCGGCGGCGCGCTGGGGCGGCCTGGCGCTGGCGGCGGCCTACGCGCTGCTGGCCGGCTGGGCGGTGCCGGCGCAGCGCACGGTGTTGATGATCGCCACCGTGGTGGCGCTGCGCAGCCTGGGCACACGCTGGCCGGCGCCGCTGGTGCTGCTGGCGGCGGCACTGGCGGTGGTGGTGATGGACCCCTGGGCGCTGATGCAGCCGGGCTTCTGGCTGTCGTTCATCGCCGTGGCGCTACTGTTCGGCTCCGAGCCGGTGCGACCGGCGGTGCCGACAGCCGCGGGCGGGTGGCCGCGCCTGCGCGCCAGCTTGCGCAGCGGCCTGCGCACCCAGGCCGTGGCCACGGTCGGCCTGGCGCCGCTCACCTTGCTGTTCTTCCAGCAGGTGTCGCTGGTGGGTTTTGCCGCCAACCTGGTGGCCATCCCGCTGGTCACGCTGGCCATCACGCCGCTGGCGCTGCTGGGGGCGTTCTGGGCGCCGCTGTGGGCCGCCGGGGCGGCATTGGTGCAGGCGCTGGGCACGCTGCTGCAGGTGCTGGCCGCCTGGCCTTGGGCGGTGTGGCATGCGGCAGCGGCGCCGGCCTGGCTGGTGGCCGCCGCGCTGCTGGGCGCCGCCTTGGCGGTGATGCCCTTGCCACCGCGCCTGCGCTGGCTGGCCTTGCCGCTGATGCTGCCGCTGCTGGCGCCGCCGGTGCCGCGCCCGGCAGAAGGCCAGTTCGAACTGCTGGCCGCCGACGTGGGCCAGGGCAATGCGGTGCTGGTGCGCACCCGCCACCACCTGCTGCTGTACGACGCCGGCCCGCGTTACTCGCCCGAAGCCGATGCCGGCGGCCGTGTGCTGCTGCCGCTGCTGCGCGCCCGTGGCGAGCGCCGCATCCACCGGCTGGCGCTCAGCCACGGCGACAGCGACCACATCGGCGGCGCCGCCACCCTGCTGGCCGCGCTGCCGGTGGAAGCCATCAGCAGCTCTCTGCCAGCCGGCCACGACCTGCTCGCCGGCCAGCGCCACCAGCCCTGCGCCGCCGGCCAGCGCTGGGCCTGGGACGGCGTGCAATTCGAGTTTCTGCACCCGCTGCCCGGCGAAGCCCCTTCACGCCAGGCCAACGCCCAGAGCTGCGTGCTGCGCGTGCAGGGAGCGCAAGGCAGCGCCCTGCTGGCCGGCGACATAGGCACGGCGCAGGAATGGGCCCTGGTGCAGCGCGCCGGCAGCGCCCTGGCCAGCGAGCTGCTGCTGGTGCCGCACCACGGCAGCCGCGGCTCCAGCAGCCCGGCCTTCATCGCCGCGGTGCAGCCCCGCTGGGCCGTGGTGCAGGCAGCCCACCGCAGCCGCTACGGCCACCCGGCGCCGGAGGTGGTGGCGCGCTACCAGCGCCAGGGCGCCGAGCTGGTGCGCAGCGACCGCTGCGGCGCCTTCACCTGGCAGCCGGGCAGCCCGCCGCGATGCGAGCGGGAGGCGACGCGGCGCTACTGGCATCATCCGGGCATGGTGGAGGATGGCCGCGCCGCCGCGCGCTAGCCCCGGCTTCGCCGGTGCTGGCCCGGCGCTTGCATCCGGCAGCCCGTCCTTGTCCGCCGCACCGGAGCCTGCCCCGTGTCCATCCATGTCGCGCTGAACCACGTCACGCACTACCGCTACGACCGGCGTGTGCAGCTCTCGCCGCAGATCGTGCGGCTGCGCCCGGCCCCGCACAGCCGCACGCGCGTGCTGAGCTACTCGCTGCGCGTGGAACCCGCCCAGCACTTCATCAACTGGCAGCAGGACCCGTTTGCCAACCACCTGGCGCGGCTGGTGTTCCCGGAGAAGACCACCGAGTTCAAGGTCACCGTGGACCTGGTGGCCGAGATGGCGGTGTTCAACCCCTTCGACTTCTTCCTGGAGCCCGAGGCCGAACACTTCCCCTTCCAGTACGCACCCGAGCTCAAGCAAGACCTGCTGCCCTACCTGGCCGCCGGCGAACTGACACCGCGCTTCAAGGCGTTTGTCGACAGCATCCCGCGCGACCAGGTGCGCACCATCGACTTCCTGGTGGCGCTGAACCAGCGCCTGCAGCGCGACATACGCTACCTGGTGCGCATGGAGCCCGGCGTGCAGACGCCGGAGGAAACGCTGACCCAGGCCTCCGGCTCCTGCCGCGACACCGGCTGGCTGCTGGTGCAGGCGCTGCGCCACTGTGGGCTGGCGGCGCGTTTCGTCAGCGGCTACCTCATACAGCTCAAGCCCGACGTCAAGGCGCTGGACGGCCCCAGCGGCGCCGAGCAGGACTTCACCGACCTGCACGCCTGGTGCGAGGTCTACCTGCCCGGCGCCGGCTGGATAGGCCTGGACCCGACCAGCGGCCTGATGGCCGGCGAAGGCCACATCCCGGTGGCCTGCACGCCCGAGCCCAGCACCGCCGCACCCATCTCCGGCGCGGTGGACGAAAGCGAGGTCACGTTCAGCCACCACATGCAGGTCACGCGCATCTACGAAAGCCCGCGCGTCACCCTGCCCTACAGCGAGCAACAGTGGTCGGCCATCCTGGCGCTGGGCCATGCGGTGGACCGCCAGCTGCAGCAGCAGGACGTGCGCCTGACCATGGGCGGCGAGCCCACCTTCGTGGCCGTGGACAACCGCGACGCGGCGGAGTGGAACACCGACGCGCTGGGCCCCACCAAGCGCGGCCTGGCCACCGGGCTGGTGCACAAGCTGCGCGCGCGCTACGGTGCCGGCGGCTTCCTGCACTTCGGCCAGGGCAAGTGGTACCCGGGCGAACAACTGCCGCGCTGGGCCTTGTCCATACACTGGCGCGCCGACGGCCAGCCCTGCTGGCAAGACCCTTCGCTGTTTGCCGACGAGCGCCAGCCCCAGCGCCACACCGCCGCGGACGCGGAGCGTTTCATACACACGCTCACACGCCGCCTGGGCCTGGACACCCGCTTCCTGCAGCCCGGCTACGAGGACACCTGGTACTACCTCTGGCGCGAGCGCCGGCTGCCGGTGAACGTGGACCCCTTCGACGCCCGCCTGGACGACGAGCTGGAGCGTGTGCGCCTGCGCCGGGTGTTCCAGCAAGGCCTGCAAACCACCGTGGGCTGGCTGCTGCCGCTCAAGCGCGAATGGCGCGTGGGCACCGCCGGCCCCGCCTGGGTGACCGGACCCTGGTTCCTGCGCGACGAACGCCTGTACCTGGTGCCCGGCGATTCGCCCATGGGCTACCGGCTGCCGCTGGACTCCCTACCCTGGGCCAGCACCGCCGACCGGCCCTGGACGCTGGCCAGCGACCCGTTTGCGCCGCAGGCGCCGCTGCCTTCGCCGGCCGCGCTGCGCATGCAGCAGGCCTTGCACGACCTGCCGGCCCAGGCATCTGCCGCCGCGGGCGACCCCGACACGGGCGCTGCGAATGAAGACACGGCAACCGGCAACGAAGCAGACACCGCCATCGGCGCCGGCGAAACGGGCCTGAGCGACTTCGGTGGCCTGGCCGGCCGCGGCACAGACGACCCCGCCTGGCGCGGCGACGGCACCGTGGCCGGCGGCGGCCCGGGCGACGAACGCATGGCCACCGGCCACGAGCCCGAGACGGCCTTTGCGCGCGACCCGCTGCGCACGCCCTCGCGCTTCGAGTCCGCCGGCGATGTCGTGCGCACCGCGCTGTGCGTGGAGGTGCGCGACCCGCAGCGCGCCAACGGCCCCAAGGCCGAGGTGGCCCACGGTGGTGAGAGCGGCGTGCTGTACGTCTTCATGCCGCCGCTGCGCTATCTGGAGGACTACCTGGAGCTGCTGGCGGCCGTGGAAGCCACCACCGCCGAGCTGGGCCTGCAGGTGGTGCTGGAAGGCTACCCGCCGCCGCGCGACCCGCGCCTGAAACAGCTGTCGGTGACCCCCGACCCGGGCGTCATCGAGGTCAACATCCACCCCGCTGCCAACTGGGAAGAGCTGGTCGACCACACCGAGTTCCTCTACGAGGCGGCGCACCAGACCCGGCTGTCCACCGAGAAGTTCATGCTGGACGGCCGCCACACCGGCACCGGCGGCGGCAACCACTTCGTGCTGGGCGGCGCCACGCCGGCCGACAGCCCCTTCCTGCGCCGGCCCGACCTGCTGGCCAGCCTGCTCACCTACTGGCACAACCACCCCTCGCTGAGCTACCTGTTCAGCGGCCTGTTCATTGGCCCCACCAGCCAGCACCCGCGCTTTGACGAGGCGCGCGGCGACCAGGCCTACGAGGTGGAGATCGCGCTGGCCGAGCTGGAGCGGCAGACGAAGGTCCATGGCCCGGGCAACACCCCGCCCTGGCTGGTGGACCGCCTGCTGCGCAACGTGCTGATCGACGTCACCGGCAACACCCACCGCACCGAGTTCTGCATAGACAAGCTGTACTCGCCCGACGGCCCCACCGGCCGCCTGGGCCTGCTGGAGCTGCGCGCCTTCGAAATGCCGCCGCATGCGCGCATGAGCCTGGCGCAGCAGCTGCTGATGCGCGCGCTCGTCGCCTGGTTCTGGCGCGAACCCTACCGCGGCCGTGGCGCCACGCGCCTCACGCGCTGGGGCACCGGCCTGCACGACCGCTTCATGCTGCCCAGCTTCGTGCAGATGGACTTCGACGACGTCATCGCCGAGCTGCGTGCCGCCGGCTTTGCCTTTGACGCCGCCTGGTTTGCGCCGCACTTCGCCTTCCGCTTCCCCATGGTGGGCGAAGTCAACGCCATGGGCGTGCAACTGACGCTGCGCAATGCGCTGGAGCCCTGGCACGTGATGGGCGAAGAAGGGACGCCCGGCGGCACGGTGCGCTATGTCGATTCGTCGCTAGAGCGGCTGGAGGTACGCGTGACGGGGCTCAACGGCAACCGGCACGTGGTCACCGTGAACGGTCGCGCGCTGCCGCTGCAGCCCACCGGCCGGGTGGGCGAGTTCGTCTGCGGCGTGCGCTACCGCGCCTGGCAGCCGCCTTCGGCCCTGCACCCCACCATAGGCGTGCACGCCCCGCTGACGGTGGAGCTGGTGGACCGCTGGCTCAGCCGCTCGCTGGGCGGCTGCCGCTACCACGTGGCCCACCCCGGCGGGCGCAACTACGACACCTTCCCGGTCAACGCCTACGAGGCCGAAAGCCGGCGCCTGGCGCGCTTCTTCCGCAGCGGCCACACGCCGGGCCGCATGGACGTACACCCTGCCGCACCCAGCCTGGAACTGCCGTTGACCCTGGATATGCGCCGGCCCTGATGCACTGACAATCGGCCGCATGTCGTCACAAACCCCGCTGCCCTTCGAGCCGGTGCCCGCACCGGGCGCCGGGCAGACGCTGCTGGCGGCAGCGCTGCCGGCCGAGCCGGGGGTGTGGGACGAGTTGCGCACGCCCGCCGGCGCCCTGCGCCCGGCCTGGGCGCGCTTCGCGCAGCAGCTGCCGCCTCCCGCCGCCGGGCGCAGCCCCACCGCCGAGCTGGACGCCCGCGTCGGCCAGGTGGCGCAGCGCCTGCGGCTGGACGGCGTCACGCACAACGTGTTCACCGACGGCGCCACGGCCAGCCGGCCGTGGTCGCTGGAGCTGTTGCCGCTGATCATCGAGCCGGCCGAGTGGGCCGCCATAGAAGCCGGCGTCACCCAGCGCGCCGAGGTGCTGGAGCAGTTGCTGGCCGACTTGTACGGCCCGCAGACGCTGCTGCACGAAGGCCTGCTGCCGCCGGCGCTGCTGCTGCGCCACCCCGGCTGGCTGCGGCCCATGCAGGGCGTGGCGCCGGCCGGCGGGCAGCGCCTGTTCATCGTGGCCTTCGACCTGGCGCGCGGCCCTGACGGCACCTGGTGGCTGGTGGCGCAGCGCACCCAGGGCCCGTCCGGCCTGGGCTATGTGCTGCACAACCGCATGCTCATCTCGCGGCAGTTCCCGGACGCCTTCCGCGAACTGCGCGTGCAGCACATCGCCAGCAGCTACCGCCGCCTGCTGGACACGCTGGAGGCCGCGGCCCGCCCGCTGGCCGGCGGCCACCCGCCGCGCGTGGTGCTGCTCACGCCCGGGCCCTACAGCGAAACCTACTTCGAGCACACCTACCTGGCGCGCTACCTGGGCCTGCCGCTGGTGGAAGGCGGCGACCTCACGGTGCGCGACGAACTGCTGTTCCTGAAAACCGTGGACGGCCTGGAGCCGGTGCACGGCGTGCTGCGCCGCATAGACGACGACTGGTGCGACCCGCTGGAGCTGCGCGCCGACTCCGCGCTGGGCGTGCCCGGCCTGCTGCAGGCGGCGCGTGCCGGCACCGTGGTGATGGCCAATGCGCTGGGCAGCGCCTTCCTGGAATCGCCCGCGGTGCAGGGCTTCCTGCCGGCCATCGCCCAGCGGCTGACCGGCCAGCCCTTGCGGCTGCCTTCGCTGCCCACCTGGTGGTGCGGCGAGCCGGCGGCCTGGGACAACGTGCGCGGGCAACTGGCCGACAAGGTCGTGCGCAGCACCTACCCGCGCGGCGGCCGGACGTCGCAGCTGCTGCCGGGCCGCGAGGGCCGCGTCGCCACCGTGCTGGACGACCCCGACGCCTGGACGGTGCAAGGCCGGCTGCGCTTCTCGCGCGCCCCCATCTGGGGCGGCGGCGCACTCAACCCGCGCCCCGCCATGGTGCGCGTCTACGCCATCGCCGACGGCGGCGGGCGCTGGCATGTGCTGCCCGGCGGCATGACCCGCGTGGCACGGCGCGAGGACGCCAGCGTCTCCATGCAGCGCGGCGGCTCCAGCCTGGACACCTGGGTGCTCACCGACGGCCCGGTGGACACCTTCTCCATGCTGCCGCGGCGCCTGCAGGTGGACGACATCGCCCATCGCCGCCGGCCGGTGGCCAGCCGCACCGCCGAGAACCTGTTCTGGCTGGGCCGCTACACCGAGCGCACCGAACAACTGGTGCGCCTGGCGCGCGCCGCCCTGCTGCTGATAGATGCCGACAGCGACGCCCCCGCCCCCGCGCTGCAGGCCGTCTCCGCGCTGGCGGTGAGCTGCGGCCTGGCGCCGCCGGGCGTGCCTACGCTGGTGCAGGCACCGCACCTCTTCGAGCGGGCGCTGCTCTCGGCGCTGACCGACGCCACCGACGCCCACAGCATCGCCTTCAACCTGGCCGCGCTGGAACGCGCCGCCATGGCACTGCGCGAGCGCCTGTCGGCCGAGCAGTGGGGCCTGGTGCGCAACATGGGCGAAGGTTTTGCCGCCGCGCTGGCGGCACCCGCTGGCGAGCTGCCCACGCCGGCCCAGGTGCTGCCGGCGCTGGACCGCCTGGCGCTGGAGCTGGTGGCCAACACCGGCGCGCAGACCGACCGCATGACCCGCGACCACGGCTGGCGGCTGCTCACCGTGGGCCGGCTGCTGGAGCGGCTGATAGGCCTGGCCACGCGGCTTTCGGCCTTCGTCGAGCACCGCGCCCTGGGCAGCGCCGCCGGCGTGGACCTGCTGCTGGACTTGTTCGACAGCGCCATCACCTTCCGCGCCCGCTACCAGCGCAACGACGACCTGCTGGCGCTGACCGAGCTGCTGGTGCTGGACCGCGACGACCCGCGTTCGCTGGCCGGTGTGCTGCGCCGGCTGCGCACCGAGATCGGCAAGCTGCCCGGCGACGACGACACGCGCCAGCGGCTGCTGGCCCTGCTGCCGCTGGACGGCCCGGGGCTGACGCTGGAAGCGCTGCGCGGCGCCGACGACACCGCCATCGCCGCCGCCGTGGGCCGCCTGGCCGAGCACCTGGCCGACACCGCCAGCCTGCTGGCCGAGCAAGTCGGCGGCCGTTTTTTCACGGTGAGGTGAAGACGGTGACCACACGGCCCACCCTCGCCCGCCTGCCCGCACGGCGGACACCATGACGCTGCTGCTGGACATCGTCCACGAGACCCACTACGCCTACACCGCCCCGGTGACGCTGGCGCACCACCTGGCGCACCTGGTGCCGCTGCAGGACACGCACCAGCGGTTGCGCAGCTTCGAGCTGCAGGTGGAGCCGGCCCCGACGGCCGCGTCGCGCGAAAGCCGCGACGCCGCCGGCAACCGCCAGCACCACTTCACGCTGGCGCAGGCGCACGAGTCGCTGCGCGTGGTGGCGCACAGCGTGGTCGAGGTGGCGCCGCGCTTCGACGCCCTGGACGCCGCCGCCGCCCCGCCCTGGGAGCAGGTGGTGCAAGACTTGCGCTACGTGGCCCGCGCGCCCTACCTGCCCGAAGTGGAGTACGGGCAACCCTCGCCCTACGTGCCGCGCCTGCCGGGCCTGCGCGCGCTGGCCGCGCCGCTGCTCACGCCCGGCCGGCCGGTGGCGCAGGTGGCGCTGGCCTTGATGGAACACATACACGACGAATTCGCCTACGTGGCCGCCAGCACCGAGGTCGACACCCCTCTGCGCCAGGTGCTGGAGCACCGCCGCGGCGTGTGCCAGGACTTTGCCCACCTGATGGCCGGTGCGCTGCGCGTGCACGGGCTGCCGGCGCGTTACGTCAGCGGCTACCTGCTCACCCGCTCGCCCGAGGATGGCGCCCAGATGCTGGGTGCCGACGCCTCGCACGCCTGGGTGCAGGTGTGGTGCCCCGGCACCCCCGGCGTGCCGGCCGATGGCTGGCTGGACCTGGACCCCACCAACCGCGTCGTGCCCGGCGCCGGCCACGTGCGCGTGGCCGTGGGCCGCGACTACGGCGACGTGGCCCCGCTGCGCGGCGTGATACGCGGCGGCGGCGCACGGCACCGCCTGGCGGTGGCGGTGCACACGCGCGTGCTGCCAACCCGGCCCGCGCCTTGCTTGGAGCAGCCCCTGGAGAACTCCCTGTCATGAAGCCGGCCTTCGACGAAATGAACATCGCACCTGGCGAGGTGCGCGAACACTGCCGCACCTACGCCGCCTGGCTGGCCCGCCAGAGCCCGGAGGTGATGGCCGCCCGGCGCGAGGAAGCGGAAGTCATCTTCCGCCGCGTAGGCATCACCTTCGCCGTCTACGGCGAGAAGGACGAGGACGGCTCGGGCACCGAGCGGCTCATCCCCTTCGACCTGATCCCGCGCGTGATCCCCGGCGACGAGTGGGCGTCCATGGAAGCCGGCCTGGTGCAGCGCGTGAATGCGCTGAACCACTTCCTGCACGACGTCTACCACGACCAGGAGATCCTCAAGGCCGGCATCGTGCCCGCCGAGCAGGTGCTGAACAACAGCCAGTTCCGCAAGGAAATGATGGGCGTGACGCTGCCGGGCAACGTGTACTCGCACATCTCGGGCATAGACATCGTGCGCGCCGCCGCGCCCGACGGCAGCGGCACCTACTACGTGCTGGAAGACAACCTGCGCGTGCCCAGCGGTGTGAGCTACATGCTCGAGAACCGCAAGATGATGATGCGCCTGTTCCCCGAGTTGTTTGCGATGCACCGCATCGCCCCGGTGGCGCACTACCCCGACCTGCTGCTGGAAACCCTGCGCGCGGTGGCGCCGGCCGGCGTCAACGAGCCCACGGTGGTGGTGCTGACGCCCGGCATGTACAACAGCGCCTACTTCGAGCACGCCTTCCTGGCCCAGCAGATGGGCGTGGAACTGGTGGAGGGCAGCGACCTCTTCGTGCGCGACGGCTTCGTCTACATGCGCACCACGCAAGGGCCCAAGCGCGTGGACGTGATCTACCGGCGCGTGGACGACGACTTCCTGGACCCCAAGGCCTTCCGACCCGACAGCACGCTGGGCTGCGCCGGGCTGCTGGACGTGTACCGCGCCGGCAACATCAGCCTGTCCAACGCCATCGGCACCGGCATCGCCGACGACAAGAGCATCTACCCCTACGTGCCCAAGATGGTGGAGTTCTACCTGGGCGAAAAGCCCATTCTGGAGAACGTGCCCACCTGGCTGTGCCGCGAGGCCGGCGACCTGCAGTACGTGCTGGACCACCTGGGCGAGCTGGTGGTCAAGGAAGTGCACGGCGCCGGCGGCTACGGCATGCTGGTGGGCCCGGCCGCCAGCAAGGCCGAGATCGAGGCCTTCCGCGCCGCACTCAAGGCCAACCCCAGCAACTACATCGCCCAGCCCACGCTGGCGCTGTCCACCTGCCCCACCTTCGTGGCCAGCGGCATCGCGCCGCGCCACATCGACCTGCGGCCCTTTGTGCTTTCGGGCAAGGAGGTGCAGATGGTGCCCGGCGGCCTGACCCGCGTGGCGCTGAAGGAAGGCTCGCTGGTCGTCAACTCGTCGCAGGGCGGTGGCACCAAGGACACCTGGGTTCTCGAAGGATGATGGCCCACCCCCTACGCGCTTCGCGCGCCCCCTCAAGGGGGCACCGCCGGCGGACCGGCGAAGCCGGATCCGCGGCGGTCGCTGGGTTGCCGTCGTGGTCTGCCACACGCTGCAGCGACTTTGATCACAAGGAGTATCGCCATGCTTTCCAGAACTGCTGACCACCTGTTCTGGATGGCCCGCTACATGGAGCGCGCCGAGAACACCGCCCGCATGCTGGACGTGAACTACCAGACCAGCCTGCTGCCGCAAAGCGCCGACATGGCCGAGCAGGGCTGGCGCGGGCTGTTGTCCATCAGCGAGCTGACGTGGGGGTTTTCGCAGAAGTACAGCAGCGTGGACGCCGGCAGCGTCATGGACTTCATGGTGCGCGACGAGACCAACCCGTCCAGCATCGTGTGCTGCCTGCGCGCGGCGCGCGAAAACGCGCGCGCGGTGCGCGGCACGCTCACCACCGAGGTCTGGGAAACCACCAACCAGACCTGGCTGGAGTTCAACCGCCTGCTGCGCGCCCGCGAGTTCGAACGCGACCCGGGCACCTTCTTCGAGTGGGTGAAGTTCCGCAGCCACCTGAGCCGCGGCGTCACGCTGGGCACCATGCTGCAGGACGAGGCCTTGCACTTCCTGCGCATAGGCACCTTCCTGGAACGCGCCGACAACACCGCGCGGCTGCTGGACGTGAAGTTCCAGGCCCTGGCCGGCGGCGACTATTTCGGCCCCTCGGCGGCCAAGGAAGGCCAGGAGGTGGACTTCTACCACTGGAGCGCCATCCTGCGCTCGGTGTCCGGCTTCGAGATCTACCGGCGTGTCTACCGCGACGTGATACGCCCCGAAAAGGTGGCCGAGCTGCTGATCCTGCGGCCCGACATGCCACGCAGCCTGGCCGCCTGCATCAACGACATGGTGGCCAACCTGCAGCCGGTGGCCAACGAGCACAGCGCCGACACGCTGCGCCGCGCCGGCCGCCTGCGCGCCGACCTGCAGTACGGCCGCATAGACGAGATCCTGGCCACCGGCCTGCACGCCTACCTGACGCAGTTCCTGGACCGTGTCGGCGACCTGGGCGTGGGCATCAGCCGCGACTTCCTGGTGCCTATGGCGGCCTGACCAGTCGCTGCGCTCAGCGCGAGCCGGGTGTCAGCGCGGGGCCTCCAGGCCTTGGGCCACCCTGTCCCGCCACTCGGCTTCCAGCAGGCTCATCACCACCAGGGAATCCCAGGCCGGCGAGCCGTCGTCGGTGGCCATGCGCACACTCTCGCGCAGCCGCCCTTCCTCGACAAACCCCTCGCTGGCGTACAAGGCCAGGGCGCGGGTGTTCATCAACTTCACGTCCAGCCAGAACCGGTGGGCGCCCAGGTCTTCGAAGGCCATGGCCTTGAGCAGGCGCACGCAGCGCCGTCCCAGGCCGCTGCCATGGCGCGAGAGCACCAGGCGCTTGAGCTCCACGCTGGCGTGCGGGTTGCGGCAGCCCTGCAGGATGACAAAGCCTTCGGCCTGCCCGCCGGCTTCCACGATGAAGTGGCGGAAGTCGGGGAAGCGCACCGCGCCCTCGTGCTGCGTGCGGTCCCAGGGTGTGATGAAGGGGCGGTTGCGCGTGTCCTGCTCCACCGAGATCACATGGTCCAGGTCCGACAGCAGAGTGGGCCGCAGGCGCAGCGGCATGGTGTCAGACATCCACCTCCACCGCGTCGCCGTGCAACTCCATCAGCTCGCGCCGCGCCGCGGCCTCGCCCTTGCCCATCAGGCGTGTGAACACCGCCGCCGTGGCGGCAAACTCGCTGCCGAAGCTCACCGGCAGCAGCCGGCGTGTCTCGGGGTTCAGCGTGGTTTCCCACAGCTGCTCGGCGTTCATCTCGCCCAGGCCCTTGAAGCGGCCTATGCTCCAGCTGTTCTCGCGCGCGCCTTCCTTGCGCAGCTTGTCCAGCGCGGCGCTCAGCTCGCCGTCGTCCAGCGCGTAGATCTTGGCCGGTGGGCGCTTGCCGCGCGCCGGCGCATCCACGCGGTACAGCGGCGGGCGCGCCACGTAGACATGACCGCGCTCCACCAGCCTGGGGAAGTGGCGGAAGAACAGCGTGAGCAGCAGCACCTGGATGTGTGAGCCGTCCACGTCGGCGTCGCTCAGGATGCACACCTTGCCGTAGCGCAGACCCGAGAGGTCGGGCTCGTCATTGGGCCCGTGCGGGTCCACGCCAATGGCCACCGCGATGTCGTGCACCTCGGTGTTGGCAAACAGGCGGTCGCGATCCACCTCCCAGGTGTTGAGCACCTTGCCGCGCAGCGGCAGCACGGCCTGGGTTTCCTTGTCGCGGCCCATCTTGGCGCTGCCGCCGGCGCTGTCGCCTTCCACCAGGAACACCTCGTTGAGGTTCAGGTCGCGGCTTTCGCAGTCGGTCAGCTTGCCGGGCAGCACGGCCACGCCGCTGCCCTTCTTCTTCTCCACCTTCTGCGAGGCACGCTGGCGCGTCTGCGCCTGGCGTATCACCAGCTCGGCGAGCTTCCTGCCCCACTCCACGTGCTGGTTCAGCCACAGCTCCAGCGCCGGGCGCACGTAGTTGGAGACCAGGCGCAGCGCGTCGCGGCTGTTCAGCCGCTCCTTGATCTGACCCTGGAACTGCGGGTCCAGCACCTTGGCGCTGAGCACGAAGCTGGCGCGCGAGAACACGTCCTCGGGCATCAGCTTCACGCCCTTGGGCAGCAGCGCGTGCAGTTCTATGAAGCCCTTCACGGCGGCGAACAGGCCGTCCTTCAGGCCGCTTTCGTGGGTACCACCGGCCACCGTGGGGATGAGGTTGACGTAGCTCTCGCGCAGCAGCGTGCCTTCGTCGGTGAAGGCCACGCACCAGGTGGCGCCCTCGCCTTCGGCGAAGTTGTCGGTTTCGCCTTCGCCGGCAAACTGCTCGCCTTCAAACAAGGGGATCAGCGGGTCGGCCGGCAGGTTCTGCTGCAGGTAGTCGCGCAGGCCGCCCTGGTAGACCCAGGTCTGCGTGTCCTTGTCCTTGCCGCCGGCCTTCTCCGTGGTGAGCGTGACGGTGACGCCAGGCATCAGCACCGCCTTGCTGCGCAGCAGGTGCACCAGCTCGTGGCGCGGCAGCTCGGCACTTTCGAAGTACTTGGCGTCGGGCCACACCCGCACGCTGGTGCCGTGTCGGCGGTCGCCGCTGCCGGCCTTGCGCACGGCCAGGCTTTCGGCCACGTCGCCACCGGAAAACGCCAGCGTGGCCACCTGGCCTTCGCGCCACACCGTCACCTGCAGCCGGCGCGCCAGCGCATTGGTCACGCTCACGCCCACGCCGTGCAGGCCGCCGCTGAAGCTGTAGGCGCCGCCGGCGCCCTTGTCGAACTTGCCGCCGGCGTGCAGGCGGGTGTAGACGATCTCCAGCACCGGCACGCCTTCTTCCGGGTGCAGGCCGAAGGGGATGCCGCGGCCGTCGTCGTCCACGCTCACGCTGCCGTCGGCGTGCAAGGTGACGGCGATGCGCTTGCCGTGCCCGGCCAGGGCCTCGTCGGCGGCGTTGTCTATCACCTCCTGCACGATGTGCAGCGGGTTGTCGGTGCGGGTGTACATGCCCGGCCGCTGCTTCACGGGCTCCAGGCCCTTGAGCACGCGTATGGAGGCTTCGCCGTAGCTGCCAGCTTTGTTTGCCATAGGAGGGGGATTCTAGGAAAGCGCCGCTGCAACACCCCGCGGCGTGCGGTTACGCACGGCGCTTGACCGGCCGGGCCGGCGCCGGCTACCGTTGTGCGCAAGCGCCCGGCGAGGCGCCGGCCCCTTGACCGACGGAGACAGGCATGACCCAGTTGCTGCGGCCTCTTCTTGTACTGGCCGGTCTGGCCTTGCTGGGCGGCTGCGCCCAGCCACCGGCGCAGCCTGCAGCGCAGGCCTCCCAGGAAGCCGCGCCAGCCACGGCACCCTGCCCTGCGGGCGCGCCCGAGGGCGCGCGCTGCCTGCGCGGGCAGGACAGCGCCGGCGCGCACTACCTCATCGTGATGCCGGCGCAGTGGAACCAGGTGCTGGTGGTGCACGCCCACGGCGGGCCTACGCTGGGCGAGCCGCGCGCCAGCCGGGCCGACGAAGACATCGCCCGCTGGGGCATCACCGTGAAGGCCGGCTACGCCTGGGCGGCCTCGGTGTTCCGCCAGGGCGGCGTGGCGGTGCGCTCGGCGGCCGAGGACACCGAGCGTGTGCGCCGCATCTTTGTGCAGCACGTGGCGCAGCCGCGGCGCACCCTGCTGCACGGGCAGTCCTGGGGCGCCAGCGTGGCGGCCAAGGCGGCCGAGATGTACGCGGCGCCGGGCATGCGGTCGCCTTACGACGGCGTGCTGCTGACCAGCGGCGTGTTGGCCGGCGGCACCCGCTCGTACGACTTCCGCCTGGACCTGCGCGTGGTCTACCAGTTCCTGTGCAACAACCACCCGCGGCCGGACGAACCCGCCTACCCGCTGTGGATGGGCCTGCCGGCGGGCAGCACGCTGACGCGCGCCGAGCTGGCCAGCCGCGCCAACGACTGCCTGGGCCTGCGCCAGCCGGCGGCCCAGCGCAGCGCTGAGCAGGCCTACAAGCTCAAGACCATCGTGGACGTGATCCGCATCCCCGAATCGTCGGTGCTGGCCCACCTGAACTGGGCCACCTGGCACTTTCAGGACATTGCCCAGAACCGCACCGGCGGCCTGAACACCTTTGACAACGCGCAGGTGCGCTACACCGGCTCGGCCGACGATGCAGCACTGAACACCGGCGTGGCCCGCTACCGCGCTGACCCGCGTGCGGTGGCGCGCTTCGGCGAAGACACCGACCTGAGCGGCCGCATCGGCATCCCCGTGCTGACGGTGCACGGCATACACGACCCCACGGCCTTCGTCGAGCTGCAATCGGCCTTCCGCGAGACCATGCAGCGCGGCGGCAGCGCGCAGCGCCTGGTGCAGGTGTACAGCGACCACAGCGAGCACAGCTACCTCAGCGACCCCACCTACCCCACGCTGTGGGCCGCCTTGCTGCAATGGGTGGAGCGCGGCGACAAGCCCACGCCCGCCGGCCTGGCCCAGGCCTGCCTGCGCATGGAGGCCCAGTTCGGCCCCGGCTGCCGGCTGTTGCCGGACTACCAGCCGCCGCCGCTGGAAGCGCGGGTGGCACCGCGGCAATGAGGTGGCCGCCGCGACCGGCCGGATTGCGGCATGCGCACGGCCCGGCGGCAGGCGCAGCTTCCATAATGGCCGCCAGCGCTGCAAGGCGCGGCCTGGCGCCGCACCGCGGCACCGTCTTCAACGCCATTGCCGCGGCTGCCCGGCCCGCCCCCTGAACACCTGGTGCCGAACACCGGGTGCCGGCGGGGTGAGCCGGCGCCCCGCACCACCACCCCATGAGCCACACCGTCGGCTGGGCCGAAGCCGCCTTCCTGGGCCTGATCCAGGGCCTGACCGAGTTTCTGCCCATCTCCTCCAGCGCCCACCTGCGCATCCTGGGGCCGCTGCTGCCTTCGGGCGGCGACCCCGGCGCGGCCTTCACCGCCATCACGCAGATTGGCACCGAGCTGGCGGTGCTGATCTACTTTCGCCGCGAGCTGCTGCAGATCACGCGCAGCTGGTTCGCCTCGCTGCTGAGCGGGGGCCGCGACACCGACGACCACGCCCGCATGGGCTGGCTCATCCTCATCGGCACCCTGCCCATCGCCGTGCTGGGCCTGGTGTTCAAGGACGCCATAGAAACCCACTTGCGCAACCTGTACCTCACGGCCACGGTGTTGATCGTGTTTGCGCTCATCCTGGGCGCCGCCGACCGCTGGGGCCCCAAGCAACGCCCCTTGCAGAAACTCACCTGGACCCACGGCCTGCTGTTCGGCTTTGCCCAGGCCATGGCGCTGATTCCCGGCGTGTCGCGTTCCGGCGGCACCATCACTGCCGGGCTGCTGATGGGCTACACGCGCGAGGCCTGCGCGCGCTACTCGTTCCTGCTGGCGGTGCCGGCGGTGTTTGCCTCGGGCTTCTACCAGCTGTACCGCAGCTGGGGCGTGGCCGGGCCGGTGGCACCCGGCCCCACGGCACTGGCCACGCTGGTGGCCTTTGTGGTGGGCTATGGCGTGATCGTCGGGTTCCTCAAGCTGGTCAGCACACGCAGCTTCATGCCCTTTGTCGTGTACCGCATCGTGCTGGGTGGGGTGGTGTTCGGGCTGTTGTACGCCGGTGTGCTGAGCCCGCTGTAAGGCGGTCCGGTCCATACTTTGCCAAGAACTTCAGGGAGCCTTGTCATGTCGTCCATCCTCGTTTCCAACCTGGAAGTCGTGCCCGGCCGCCAGGTGCAAACCCACCTGGGCCTGGTGCAGGGCAGCACCGTGCGCGCCAAGCACGCCGGCAAGGACATCCTGGCCGGGCTGAAGAACATCGTGGGCGGCGAACTGAAGGCCTACACCGAGCTGATGCAGGAAGCGCGCGAGGAAGCCACCGCCCGCATGGTGGAGCAGGCGCGCTCCATAGGCGCCAACGGCGTGCTCAACGTGCGCTACGCCACCACATCCGTCACCGCCGGCGCGGCCGAGATCCTGGCCTACGGCACCGCGGTGGTGCTGGCCTGAGGGCGCCATGAGCGTCTTCATCGAGTTCTTCGCGCTGTTCTTGGCGCTGGGCCTGCTGACCATAGGCTTCACCGTGGGCCGCTGGTTGGAGGCGCGCCACTACGCTTCCATACGCCAGCGCGAAAAGGCCGGCGCCGACGTGCTGGTGTTCACCATGCGCTTTCCGCCCAACCGCGAGCAGCCGCAGGACTGCCGCCTGGTGAGCGGTGCGGTGGTCATCTCGTCGGACTACTTCAAGCAGTTTGTGGCCGGCCTGCGCAAGCTGTTCGGCGGGCGCTTTCGCAGCTACGAAACCCTGCTGGACCGCGCACGCCGCGAGGCGGTGCTGCGCATGAAGGACGAAGCGCGCCGCGCCGGCTATGGGCTCATCGTCAACGTCAAGTTCGAGACCACCAACATCGCCGGCGGCGGCAACCAGCCCGGCATGCCCGCCTTCGAGGTGATGGCCTACGGCACGGCGCTGCGGCCGGCCAAGCCTCGCTTCCCTGACCGGCTGGTTTGACGGCAGCCATGGAGCTGCGCAACCGCGAGCCCGACGAGCGGGTCAACTACGCGGTCGAGCACCCGCTCAAGGAGTTCGCCTGGCTGCTGGGCGGCGCGCTGGTGCTCATCGTGCTGGCCACCGCGCTGCTGGGCTGGTTCGCCGGCCAGGTGGCCGCCTGGCTGCCCTACCGCTACGAGCACGAGTTTGCGCGCAGCCTGAGCGAACAGCTGGCCAAGCCCCACACCCGGCCCGAGGCCCTGGCCGTGGAGCAGGAGCTCAACGTGCTGGCGCGCCGGCTGGCCCAGCACATGGCACTGCCTGATGACATGCTGCTGACCGTGCACTACAACGAGGGCAAGACGGTGAACGCCTACGCCACGCTGGGCGCGCACATCGTGATGTACCGCGGCCTGCTGACCCAGCTGCCCGATGAGAACACCCTGGCCATGGTGATGGCGCACGAGATCGCACACGTGAAGCTGCGCCACCCGGTACGCGCCATGGGGCGGGGCGTGGCGGCGGCGGTGGTGTTGTCGGTCGTCGGCGTGGGCAGCGGCCAAGGCGCCGCCGGCCACGTGCTGGGCAGCGCCGGCGGCATGACGCTGCTGACCTTTTCGCGCGGGCAGGAGCGCGAAGCCGATGCCGAGGCCCTGCAGGCCTTGCATCAGCTGTACGGCCACGTGGGCGGCGCCCAAGACCTGTTCGGCGTGCTGGCCCAGGCCTCGCGCGAGCGTGAACAAGGCCGTGTGGGCATGTTGTCCACCCACCCCTTGTCGGACGAGCGCATCGCCAGCCTCAGCGCGCTGGCGCAACGAAACGGCTGGCCGGCAGACGGTGAACGGCAGGCGCTCACGCCGGCACTGGCCGCGCTGCGGGCGCAGCCCGCCACGCGCTAGACGCGCTCAGGCTCGTGCGTAACGGGCCATGCCCAGGGCGCGCACGTCGATGTCCGGCGCACGGCCGCTGACCAGGTCGGCAATCACGCGCCCGGTACCGCAGGCCATGGTCCAGCCCAGGGTGCCGTGGCCGGTGGCCAGCAGCAGCCCGGCCACCGGTGTCTCGCCCACGATGGGCGTGCCGTCGGGCGTCATGGGCCGCAGGCCGCACCAGAAGCTGGCCCGGCTGACATCGCCGCCGCGGGGGAACAAGTCGGTCACCACATGTTCCAGCGTGCCGCGCCGCGCCTCGCGCAGGTTCAGGCTGTAGCCGGCCAGCTCGGCCGTGCCGCCTACGCGTATGCGGTCGCCCAGGCGCGTCACCGCCACCTTGTGCGTCTCGTCCATGATGGTGCTCTCCGGCGCGCCGGCCGGGTCGGTGATGGGCACCGTGATGGAGTAGCCCTTCACCGGGTACACCGGGATGCGCAGGCCCAGCGGCTTGAGCAGCAGCGGGCTGTAGCTGCCCAGCGCCAGCACCACGCGGTCGGCGCGCAGCACGCCGTCACTGGTGTGCACCGCCTTCAGCGCACCGCCTTCGGCCTGCAACTGTTGGATGGTGGTGCCGAAGCGGAAGCGCACCCCCAGCGCCTGCGCCATCTCGGCCAGGCGGTTGGTGAACTGGAAACAGTCGCCGGTCTCGTCGCCCGGCAGGCGCAAGGCACCGACGAACTTCTCCTGCGTGAGTTTCAGGGCCGGTTCGGCCCGGCAAAAGCCCGCGCGGTCCAGCACCTCGAAGGGCACGCCGTACTGTTGGAGCACCTCCACGTCGCCGGCGATGCCGTCCAGTTGCTTCTGGGTGCGAAACAGCTGCAGGGTGCCCTGGGCGCGGTCGTCGTAGGCGATGCCGGTTTCGTCGCGCAGCGCCTTGAGCACGTCGCGGCTGTACTCGGCGATGGGCACCATGCGGCTCTTGTTCAGCGCATAGGCACGGGCCGTGCAGTTGGCCAGCATGGCCGCACCCCAGCGCCACATGGCCGGGTCCAGCAGCGGCCAGATGACCAGCGGGCTGTGCTGCATCAGCATCCACTTGATGGCCTTGACCGGCACCCCCGGCCCGGCCCAGGGCGCGCTGTAGCCGGGGCTGACCTCGCCGGCGTTGGCAAAGCTGGTTTCCAGCGCCGGGCCGCTTTGCCGGTCCACCACCTCCACCTCGTGGCCGGCGCGCGCCAGAAAGTAGGCACAGCTGGTGCCGATGACGCCGCTGCCGAGAACCAGGACTTTCATGACACTGCTTCAGCGTTTTTCAGACGATAGTGTGCGCGACAGGAACTGTTCCATGCGCGTCAGAAAGTCCAGGTGGTTCTCCACGAAGTTCCAACCGTGGCCGTCACGGCCGTAGCTGACGTTTTCGATGCGCACGCCGGCGGCGCGCGCCGCGCGCACAAACTGGTCGGCATGCTCTCGCGTCACACGGATGTCGTCCGCACCGTGCGCCAGCAGCACCGGCACCTTGATCTCTGCCACACGCTTGAGCGGCGAGGTGCGCTCGAACTGCTCGCGGTCGGCTACCGGGTCGCCGACCAGTTGCGGCAAGGAGTAGCGCCTGGTTTGCGGCCCCATGTCGCTGCGCAAGGTACTGAAGTGCAATCCTATGTCGGTCACCCCGGCATAACTGATGGCGCATCGGTAAACGCCGGGATGCCTGATCGGCCCCATCAGCGCCGCATAGCCTCCGTAGCTGCCGCCGTAGATGCATACGCGGTCGGCGTCGACCAGGCCCTGATCTGCCGCCCAGGCCACCGTGTCGGCGAGATCGTCCTGCATGGCCAGGCCCCACTGCTTGAAACCCGCCTGGAAGTGCCGGTACCCCAGGCCGGTGCTGCCACGGAAGTCCGGCTGCAGCACACGGTAGCCGCGGCTGGCCAGGAACTGCGCCTCGGCGTGCCAACGCACATCGGCGCCACGCACCCAAGGCCCGCCATGCACCAGCAGAACCGCAGGCAGCTTCTCATCCGCCTGGCTGCCGGCTGGATGCGTCACCACCACCGGCATCTCCAGGCCGTCGCGCGCCTTGACCCAGTGGAAGCTGCGCCGCCCTTGCGAGGCTTCATCGATCTCGGGCCGCCGCGAGCCCAGCGGCTCCAGCTTGCGGGCGGCGTGGTCGTAGAGGTAGAACTCGCCCGGATGTCGGTCGGACTCGGACAACACGACAAACTGCTGCGTGGTTTCGCAGCGGCTGCAGGACAAGGTGTTGAAACGCCCGGGCGGCAAGGCAGCGTCCACACTCTTCTGTATACCGTCCAGGCGCTGGTCGAACCATACGGACATGGGTCGGTCGGCCATCAGCGACACGCCCATTGCCCGGCGGCTGCGCCGATCCTGCGCCAGGCCGCCGATGTCGAAGCGGTTGACCGCCACCAGCGGCTCCGTGTCCAGCCGCCGCTTCTTGAGGTCGTACAGGTAGTAGCCTGCGGTGTCCCGGCCCTGGTTGCCATACACCAGCAACTGGTCTTCGCCTTCGAGGGCGATGGGGGTCCAGGCGGCCGGGTCGAAGAGCGGCAGATTCAGGAGCTGCTCCCAATGCGAGCCGCGCTGCTGCCGCACCAACACGCGGTGGCGCCCACCTGTAAACACGGACACGACGCGCGCCAGGCCTTGTGCATCGAACACCAGGCTGCTGGGTTGGGGCGGCATGCCCAGCCGTTGCGAGCGTGTGTTGCCGCTGACGGTGTCCAGGTGCACCACGTCCGTGATGTACTGCGAGCGGTCTGCATGCTCGCTCATGTGGACCGCGAGCACTTCGGCACTGCCATCGCCCACCGGACCCATGACATGCCACCCGTACGGCAACACGCGGTTGTGGAGCTGTACAGACTGCCAGCGACCGCCGGTCACCACCCGGGACCACACGATCAGCGGCTGCATGCCGCTACCGTCGTGGTTGATCGCAAACGTGCCGCCTCCGCCATCGGCGACATAAAAGCCGTCCTCATAGCCCTGGTAGACCAGCCGGTCGTCATTGACCCAGAACACGGCGCGCACATCGGCGTTGCTGAACCCGGCGATCACCCGGGGCGGTCCCGCGCGCGGCAGTTCCATGGTGGCCAGCACCAGGCGGCCGTTGTCGCTGCGCACCACCATCGCCAGGTGCTTGCCGGAAGGCGAGATCACGACCCGGTCTATGGCCGGACTGCCGACAAAACTCTGCGCCGGCAGGGGCGCCGTACGAGCGGCCCCGCTCGCCGCCGCAGCCGTCACCACCAGCCAGCCCAGACAGGCCAGCGCCACACTGCGGGCGAAGAAGAGGTTGATGCCAGACATGAATGAGGGCCCTCCCTGGGCAACCGGAAACCATGGCATGGGGCCTCTCACCGCGGTGTCACAACGCCTGTCGATGACACCGCGGCAGCGACGGACCTGTGCCGCCTACCGAACCCACTTCTGCACAAGCACGCCGCCTCGGCCAACTATCGCTTCAGCGACTTCGCAAGAAAGCGCTCCAGACGCCCGAGAAAGTTTTCGTGGCTGTCCTGGTCCGCCCATGCGTGGCCTTCCCGCGGGTAGCGGACCTGCTCGATATCCACGCCCGCATCACGCGCCGCGCGCACGAAGCGTTGCGCGTGTTCCGGCGTCACACGCCGGTCCATGTCGCCATGTGCCAGCAACACCGGCACCTTGATCTCGGCCACGCGCAGCAATGGCGAGGTGCGGTCCAGGCGTTCACGGTCGGCCACAGGGTCGCCAATCAGGTCACGCACGAAGTAGTTGCGCCCCTGGGGCGACATGTCGCTGCGGCTGCCGGTGATCAGCAGGCGGATGTCGGTGACACCGGCGTAACTGGCCGAGCAGCGAAACACGCCAGGGTGGGTGATGGGCGCCATCAGGGCCGCGTAGCCGCCATAGCTGGCCCCGTAGATGCACACACGCTGGTCATCGATCAGCCCCTGCTTTGCGGCCCAGGCCACGGTGTCGGCCAGGTCGTCCTGCATGGCCAGGCCCCATTGCCGGTGCCCGGCTTCCTGATGCTGGAGGCCAAAGCCGGTGCTGCCGCGGAACTCGGGCTCCAGCACACGGTAACCGCGGCTGGCCAGGAACTGCGCCTCCTTTTCCCACCGCCTGTCACCGCCTCGCATATAAGGCCCGCCGTGCACCACCAGCACCGCCGGCAGCTTTTCGTCATCGCGGGCACCCGGCGGGTGCGTCACCACCACCGGGATGGAAAGCCCGTCACGCGCCTCGACACGGTGGAAGCTGCGGCGCCCCTGACGCGCCTCTTCCAGTTGAGGGGCCTCCCTGCCCAAGGACTCCAGCGTGCCCTTGGCCCTGTCGAACAGCAGGTACTCGCCCGGCTGCCGGTCGGACTGCGACAGCACCACAAACTGCTGCGCCGAACCACAGTTCTGGCACAAGATGGTGTTGAAACGCCCCGCAGGCAAGGCGGCGTCCAGCGCCTTCTGCACCTGCTGCAGACGCTCGTCCAGCCACACGGTCTGCGGCGCATCGGTCACCAGACGCACACCCATCAACTCCCGTCTCTGCCAGTCCACGACCGGGGCGCCGAGGTCGTAGCCCTTGACCGCCACCAGGGCGTCCTTGTCGAGCTGGCGTTTGCTCAGGTCGTAGAGGTAGTAGCCGTAGCTGCCGCTGCCGCCGTAAGTGGCGACGACCAACTGGTCCTTGCCCTCCAGCAACACCGGCTCCCAGGTGGTGGCGTCCAGGTAGCCCTGGTCAACAATCTGCTCCCAGGTCTTGCCGTCATCGCTGCGCAAGTGCACGCGGTGCCGGCCGTCGCGCACCACCACCACCACCTTGGGCTCGCCCCGGGCATCCAGCAGCACCCGCGAGGGCATCGCCGGCAGGCCCAGACTGAGCGATGTGCTGCGGCCGGTCTGGGTGTTCAAGCGCGCCACGGTGCGCACGTAGGTGTCACCGTCCGCCCGTTCATGCATGTCCAGCGCCACCACGTCCCCGCTGCCGTCGCGTATGGGCCCGGCGATGTGCCAGTTGAAGGGCAGCACATTCTGCGAAATGCGGCTGCCCGTGTTGCTGCCGGCCTTCTCGACCACGGCCACCAGGGTGCGCATGGCGCTGCCGTCATGGTTCACGGCAAAGGTGCCACCCTCGCCTTCAAACAGCTCCACCCCGTCGCGGTAAGCGCTGTAAACCAGACGGTCGTCGGTGGCCCAGAAGTAGTCCTGCACATCGGCTTCGCGGAAGCGCGCGACAAAACGCGCCGGCGATGTGCGGGGCAGGTCCAGCACCGCCAGCGCGATGCGGTTCTCCGGGGTTCGCATCAACATCGCCAGGCGCTTGCCCGAAGGCGAGAGGCTGACGCCGGACAGGTTGGCCTTCTGCACGAAGCTGGCGATGGGCAGTGCGGGTTCGGTGCCCGGGGCGGTGGACGCCGAAGCCACACCGGCCAGCAAGGCCGTGAACCAGCCCAGCCCGGCAACGGCCAGGGCCCTGGGCCAGCGGTTGATGGACAGCAACATCGTTCTCTCCCTTTGGGTGGCGTCGGGCGACGCCTGTACAAGCGCCAGTGTCACACCCGGGTGACCGGCTTGCAGGCAGATTTTCCCTCACGCGGCCGCCGCCGACGGGGTTGACCCATTTGCCGGACAATCCCTGCCATGTCCACGACCGCGCCGCCTCAACGCCTGTCCATGAAGCAGGTGCTACTGTGCGGAGCCATGATCGTCACCATCAGCATGGGCATACGCCACGGCTTCGGCCTATGGCTGCAGCCCATCACCATGGACCGCGGCTGGACCCGCGAAACCTTCGCTTTCGCCCTGGCGGTGCAGAACCTGGCCTGGGGCCTGGCCGGCCCGCTGGCGGGCATGCTGGCCGACAAGTACGGCGCCTTCCGCGTGCTGGTCGTAGGCAGCCTGCTGTACGCCGTGGGCCTGGTGCTGATGGGCCTGGCCACCTCGGGCCTGGCCTTCACCGGCAGCGCCGGCGTGCTGCTGGGCATGGCGCAGGCCGGCACCACCTACGCCGTGGTCTACGGCGTCATCGCGCGCCAGGTGGACCCGGCCAAACGTTCCTGGGCCATGGGCGTGGCGGCGGCGGCCGGCTCCTTCGGCCAGTTCCTGATGGTGCCGGTGGAAAACTGGCTGATAGGCGGCTGGGGCTGGCAGAACGCGCTGTTTGTCCTGGGTTGCCTGGCGCTGGTGATCGCGCCGCTGGCCCTGGGCCTGCGCGAGCCGAAGGCGCAGGCCACCGCCGGCCAGTTCCGCCAAAGCGTGGGCGCGGCGCTGCGCGAGGCCTTCGCCTACCCCAGCTTCCGCCTGCTGATGGCCGGCTACTTCGTCTGCGGCTTCCAGGTGGTGTTCATAGGCGTGCACCTGCCCAGCTACCTGAAGGACGAAGGCTTGTCGCCCGGCGTGGCCACTACGGCGCTGGCGTTGATCGGCCTGTTCAACGTGCTGGGCACCTACACCGCCGGCAGCCTGGGCCAGCGCATGGCCAAGCGTCACATCCTGGCGGCCATCTACTTCCTGCGCGCGGTGGCCATCGTGGTGTTCCTGGCGGCACCGCTGTCGCCGTGGAGCGTGTACATCTTCGCCTCGGTGATGGGCTTTCTGTGGCTGTCCACGGTGCCGCCCACCAACGCCATCGTGGCGCAGATCTTCGGCGTGCAGTACATGAGCATGCTGGGCGGCTTCGTCTTCCTCAGCCACCAGGTGGGCTCCTTCCTGGGCGTGTGGCTGGGCGGCGTGCTGTACGACCGCACCGGCAGCTACGACGTGGTGTGGTGGATCGCCATTGCGCTGGGCGTGTTCGCGGCGCTGGTGAACCTGCCGGTGCGCGAAACCGCCATCCCGCGCCCGGCGGCGCAGCCGGCATGAAGAACGCGGCCCCCTGGTGGCGCGCCACGGCCTGGCTGCTGGCCGCCGCCGCGCTGGGCGCCGTGTTCACGCTTTACCTGAACCCGCACCTGGCGCGCGACCTGGCCGACTGGTGGGCGGCTTGTTTCTAGCCTCTGCCGGCGGCACGGCGTCGCCCTGGGTGCAGCGTTTCACGCCGCTGCTGCGCCCCGGCGGCCGCGTGCTGGACCTGGCCTGCGGCAGCGGCCGCCATGTGCGCTGGCTGGCGGCGCAAGGCCTGGCCGTCACCGGCGTGGACCGCGACGAAGCCGCACTGGCGCCGCTGCGCAGCCTGGCCGAAATCATCGTTGCCGACCTGGAAGCCGGCCCCTGGCCGCTGGCCGGCCGCCGGTTCGACGGCGTGGTGGTCACCAACTACCTGTGGCGCCCGCTGCTGCCGCAACTGGCCGGCCTGCTGGCCCCGGGCGGCGTGCTGATCTACGAAACCTTTGCCCAGGGGCAGGAAACCATAGGCCGGCCGGCGCGGGCAGACTTTCTGCTGGCGCCCGGGGAACTGCTGCGCACCTTTGCGGGTCTGCGCACCGTGGCTTTTGAAGACGGCTTCGACGCGGCAGCACCCCGCTACGTGCAGCGCCTGGCGGCCGTGGCCGAGGCGCCGCCGGGCCCCGGCACGCCGCCCGGCGCGGTGCGTTACGGGCTGGGCGGGCCGGTGGCGGCGGCCGGCTAAAATCCGTCATTCGCCGCCTCGGCTTCCCGTTCTTCGCCCTTTTCTACGACCCAGTGGCCCTGGCCCGCCCCGCATGCGCATGAAACCCATAGCAGGCAGCATCGTCGCGCTGGTGACGCCTATGCAGGAAGACGGCAGCGTCGACTACGACGCGCTGCGCCGCCTGATCGACTGGCACATCGCCGAAGGCACCGACTGCCTGGGCGTGGTCGGCACCACCGGCGAGTCACCCACCGTCTCGGTGCAGGAGCATTGCGAAGTCATACGCGTGACGGTGCAGCATGCCGCCGGGCGGGTGCCCGTCATGGCCGGCACCGGCGGCAACGCCACCAGCGAAGCCATAGAGCTGGCGCGCTACGCCCAGCAGGTGGGTGCCGACTGCTCGCTGTCCGTGGTGCCCTACTACAACCGGCCGTCGCAGGAAGGCATTTACCGCCACTTCCGCGCCGTGGCCGAGGCCGTGGACCTGCCCATGGTGCTGTACAACGTGCCCGGCCGCACGGTGGCCGACATGCTGCCCGAGACGGTGCTGAGGCTGGCCCAGGTGCCCGGCATCGTGGGCATCAAGGAAGCCACCGGCAACATAGAGCGCGCCTGCACGCTGATACGCGAGGCGCCGCGCGGCTTTTCCATCTACTCCGGCGACGACGCCACCGCGGTGGCACTGATGCTGCTGGGCGGCCACGGCAACGTCAGCGTCACTGCCAACGTGGCGCCGCGGCTGATGCACGAGCTGTGCGTGGCGGCGCTGGAAGGCGACACCCGTCGCGCCAGCGCGCTGCACCTGCAACTGCTGCCGCTGCACAAGGCCTTGTTCTGCGAACCCAGCCCGGCGCCGGCCAAGTGGGCCCTGGCACAACTGGGCCGCTGCAGCGCCCAGGTGCGCCTGCCCATACTGCCGCTGACCGAAACCGGCCAGGCCGCGGTGCGCGATGCCCTGCGCAGCGCCGGCGTGCTGTCCTGACCCACGGGCACCGCGCCCAGCCCCATCAAGCCACGTGCCGCATGGCGGCCCGGCATGGAGACCCCAAGACGTGACCCGCTTCCCCGCCTCCCACCGCCTGCAGACCACCGTGGCCCTGCTGAGCCTGGCCGCCCTGCTGGGCGCCTGCACCATAGACACCAGCTCGCGCGGCTCGGTGGACTACCGCAGCACCGCAGCACCCAACAAGCCGCTGGACGTGCCGCCGGACCTGTCGCAACTGGCACGCGACGCCCGCTTCCAGCCGCAGCAGACGGGCGTGGTCAGCGCCTCGGCCGCGGCGGCACCGGGTGCGGCCGTCGCCTCGGCGGTGCCGGGTGTGGCGCTCTCGCGCAGCGGCGACATCCGCGTGGAGCGCCAGGGCGAGTTCCGCTGGCTGGTGGTGTCCCGGCCGCCGGAGCAGCTGTGGACGCAGGTGCGCTCGTTCTGGGAACAGGCCGGCTTCACCATAGGCGTTGAGAACCAGCAGGCCGGCGTGCTGGAAACCGGCTGGTCCGAAAACCGCGCCAAGCTGCCGCAGGATGTGGTGCGCAACACCCTGGGCGGCCTGCTGAACCGGCTGTACGACACCGGCGAGCGCGACATGTTCCGCACCCGCATAGACCGCACCGCCGAAGGCAGCGAGATCTTCATCAGCCACCGCGGCATCGAAGAGGTGTTTGCCGACGAGCGCAACACCAACACCACCTGGCGCACCCGTAACGCCGACCCGTCGCTGGAAGCCGAGATGCTGGCGCGGCTGATGGTGGCCCTGGGCAGCCAGGAAGAGCCGGCACGCGCGGCCGTGGCCAGCGCCCCCGAGGTGCCGGCCAAGGCGCGCCTGATAGGCGGCGCCGGCGCCACCTCGCTGGAGGTGGACGACAGCTTCGACCGCGCCTGGCGCCGCGTGGGCCTGGCGCTGGACCGCGGCGGCTTCACCGTCGAAGACCGCGACCGCAACGCCGGCCTGTTCTACGTGCGCTACGTGGACCCGCGCTCCGCCGGCCGTGAAGGCCCGGGCTGGTGGGCCCGCGTCTTCGGTCGAACCGACGACCCCACCGTGCCGGTGCGCTACCGCATCGCCGTCAAGGCCGAGGGCGACAAGTCCACCGTGGCGGTGCTCACCTCCAGCGGCGGCAGCGAGGTGGGCGAAAACGGCCAGCGCATCGCCGAACGCCTGGTGACCGAGCTGCGCTGAAGCCGCCAGGCCCGCCGCCGCAGCGGCGAAGGCGCCCACAAGAACAAGAGCCGCCCTCGGGCGGCTCTTGTCGTTTCGGCAGCGCCTGGCGGCGCAGCCGACACGGCAACAGGATTACTTCTTGGCCTTGTCCACGGCTTCGGCAGCCGCGTCCTTGGCCGCTGCCACGGCGTCCTTGGCGGCGGAAGCTGCGTCCTGCGCCACTTCCTTGGCGTCCTGCACCGCGGCGCTGGTGGCTTCCTTGACCGCCTCGCCGGCGGCCTTGGCCGCGTCCACGGTGGCTTCGGTGGCGGCAGCCGCTGCCGAAGCGGCGTCCTGCGCCGCCTCCTTGGCCGCTTCCACCACCGGTGCCGGGGCGGGGGCTTGGGCAGCGGGTTCGTTCTTGCCGCAAGCTGCCAGCGTCAGGGCAGCCAGCAGCGACGCGACAACGAGAGACTTATTCATGTCTAGCAATCCTCAGGTGTTATGAGACGACGATCGAGGGCAGCAAACACACCCGAACCTTCGGGCCAAGCCCCGACCGCCGGCGCGGATTCTAGGCCGACCTAGGGATTACCCTTTCATGTGCTATGACATGGCGCGGTGCGGTGTGGCGGTTTCGCAACCGTGGCTCACAAGCCCAGGGTCTGCACCGGAAACGCCGGTTCGCTGCGTTGCAGCAGCCCGTCCAGGCGCTCGCGCCACAACAGGGCCGCGCGCGTGTCCACGGTGGCCTGCCCGCGCCATTGCAGCGCGTCCATCAGGTGCACCAACACCCCGGTGTCGTCCAGCAGCAGCGTGGGCACTTCCGGCGCCAGGTCGGCATCGGGCTGGCGCGGTTCGATGGCGTGCGACCAGTCGCGCCGCCAGCTCACGAAGCGCGGGTGGCGGCGCGGCACCTGGTCGTAGCCGGCCGCCAGCAACACCAGCCGCCGCCCGGGGCGACGCAGCCAGCCCGTCAGCACTTGCAGCACGCCCGCATCGCCCAGGGGCCACTCGGCAAAGTCCGGGTCGGCAAGCGTGATCTGGCGGGCCCCGCGATCAGCAGCGCTGTGCAGCCCCCAGCCTATGGCGTCGGCAAAGGCGGTGCGCGAGCCCAGGGCTGGCGGTGGCGTTTCCGGAACGGAGGCGTTCATCTCGGCTCCTCGGGTTCGGCATGCAGCCAGCCGGCGGCCTGCCACTCGCACAACAAGGCCTGCGCGGGGGCCGACAGCCGCGCCTGCTGCGCAGCCGGCAGGTGGCGGTGGTTGGCCAGGCGCTGCATCAACGTGGCATCGCGCCCCGCGGCACGGAAACCCTGGCCGTTGATGAAGACATGCTGCGCGTCGTACAGCATTCGGGTGCAAGCGTCCAGCCGCACCGCGTGGGCCGGCGGCCAGGCGGCCAGCGAGCGGCCCGCGGCCTGGAACCACACCGACGGCTTGGGTTCGCTGATCGCCTCGCCCAGCACACGCGCCAGCGCGTGGGGGTCGTCCAGCCGGTCTTGCAAGGCACGCTGGGCAAAGGCCAGCAGCGCCGGCGGCAGCAAGGCCGGCGTGTCGGTGGCCGGCTGGCCGGCGTCGCGGTACAGCACGGCGGCCTGTTCGCGGGCGTCTTCGAAGGCCTCGTCGGCCAGGCGTTGCAGCAGGTCGCCGGCCAGCTCGTCGGCCGCCGGGGCACGAAAACCTATGGACGCCGTCATGCAGTCGCCCGCGTCGTCGGCCACACCGTCGTGGCCCCAGCGCGGCGGCAGGTACAGCAGGTCGCCGGGCTCCAGCAGCCATTCCTGCTCGGGCTCGAACGCCGCCAGCAGCTTCAGCGGCGCACCCTCCACCAGGCGGTCGTCGCGCACGCGGCCCACGCGCCAGCGCCGGCGCCCCTGCAACTGCAGCAAGAACACGTCGTAGCTGTCCAGGTGCGGGCCCACGCCGCCACCCGGGCTGGCCCAGGAAACCATCAGGTCGTCCAGGCGCGCGTCGGGCACAAAACGAAAACGCTGCAGCATCTGGTGCGCCGCCGGCACATGCAGGTCCAGGCCCTGCACCAGCAGCGTCCAGCCGGGGCGCGACACCGGCGGCAGGCTGCGCCGCGACAGCGGCCCGTGCCGCACCTGCCAGCGGCCGTGGGGGTGCTCAAAACGCACCAGGCGCGACTCCACCTGCTCGCTGGCGGCCAGCGCAAACAAGTCGGCCCGGCGCAGCGGTGCGGTCACGCCGGGCCAGGCACCGCGCACCAGCAGCGGCCGGCGTTGCCAGTGGCGGCGCATGAAGACCGTGGGCGACAAGCCGCCCAGCAGCGGCAAGGGAGCATCCAGCAACATGGCCGCATTCTGTCGCAGCGCCGGCGCGCCGACCCGCTGTGCGATCATCCCGCGCATGCACATTGAAGACCCTTGCGTGGTCAGCCTGACCTGGCAACTCAGCGACGGCCAGAACCGCCCCATAGACGAGCTGGCGCAGCCGGTGGAGTTCTTCTACGGTGGCGACGACCTGCTGGCCAAGGTGGAAGAAGCCCTGGCCGGGCACGAAGCCGGCGACGAGCTGCACCTGCACCTGGAGCCGGCCGACGCCTTCGGCGACTACAAGCCCGAGCTGGTGTGTTTTGAAGACCGCGCGCTGTTCCCCGAGACGCTGGAAACCGGCATGGCCTGGGAAGGCCTGCCGCCCGGCGCCAAGACGCCGGACATGCCGGCCGACGCCATCTACATCGTCACCGAGATCTACCCCTCGCACGTGGTGCTGGACGGCAACCACCCGCTGGCCGGCATGGCGCTGCGCCTGAAGATGCAGGTGCGCGCCGTGCGCGCCGCCAGCGAGCAGGAAACAGAAGCGCGCAGCGTAGGCGGCTCGCCGGTGACGGTGCTGGGCAGCGGCAGCACACCGGGGCGCGGCAACACGGTGCACTGAAAGTGGCTGAACGCGACTGAACTCGGCGCATCGCGCGCCGGGGCAGCGCTTCAGCCGCGCCCGGTGGACCCGAACCCGCCCTCGCCGCGTGCCGAGGCGTCGAAGTTGTCGACCACGCGGAAGGCCGCCTGCACCACCGGCACGATGACCATCTGCGCGATGCGTTCCAGCGGCTGCACCGTGAAGGGCTCGCGCCCGCGGTTCCAGCAGCTCACCATCAGCGGGCCCTGGTAGTCGCTGTCGATCAGGCCCACCAGGTTGCCCAGCACGATGCCGTGTTTGTGGCCCAGGCCCGAGCGCGGCAGGATCATCGCCGCCAGCCCCGGGTCGGCGATGTGCACCGCCAGGCCGGTGGGGATGAGCGCCGCATCGCCCGGCGCCAGCACCAGCGGCGCATCCAGGCAGGCGCGCAGGTCCAGCCCGGCGCTGCCGGGGGTGGCGTAGGCCGGCAGCTGGCCGGCCATGCGGACGTCCAGCACCCGCACATCCACTTGAACGCTCATTGGGGTGCCTTCGTGCTGCGCACTCCGGTATTCGCCCTTGGGACGGCCCGGCGCGCTCATGCGGGTTTCTCGCTCAGCCGCCGGGCCACCAGCGCCACCAGCGTGCGCGCCAGCGTCAACTTGTCGCTGCGCGGCAGCATGGTTTCGCCCGAGGCCTCCACCACCACACATTCGTTGTCGTCGCGGCCGAAAGTGGCCGGGCCCAGGTTGGCCACCACCATGGGCACGCCCTTGCGCGCCAGCTTCTCGCGTGCATGGGCCACCATGTCGCGGCTTTCGGCGGCGAAGCCCACACACCAGGGCCGCTGCGCCGCCGGCAGGCGCGCCACGGTGGCCAGGATGTCCGGGTTCTCGACGAAGCTGATGGGCGGCGGCCGGCCGCTGCCGTCCTTCTTGAGCTTGTGCTCGGCCACCTGCGCCGGCCGCCAGTCGGCCACCGCGGCGGTGGCGACAAACACCTGGTGCAGTGGCGCTTCGGGCAGCACCGCGTCCAGCATCTGCTGCGCGCTGGTGACGTTGATGCGGCGCACGCCGCGCGGCGTGGGCAGGTGCACCGGCCCGGCCACCAGCGTGACCTGCGCACCGGCCTCGGCGGCGGCCCGCGCGATGGCAAACCCCATCTTGCCGCTGCTGTGGTTGGTGATGCCGCGCACCGGGTCCAGCGCCTCGAAGGTGGGTCCGGCAGTGACCAGCACCGAACGCCCGGCCAGCAGCTTGGGCTGGAAGAAGGCGACAATGTCGTCGCGCAGTTGCAGCGGCTCCAGCATGCGGCCGTCGCCCACCTCGCCGCAGGCCTGGTCGCCGCTGCCGGGGCCCAGCAGCACAGCGCCATCGGCCACCACCTGCGCCATGTTGCGGCGTGTGGCCGGGTGGGCCCACATCTCGCGGTTCATGGCCGGCGCCAGCAGCAGCGGGCAGCGCTCGATGGGGCGCGCCAGACACAACAGCGGCAGCAGCTCGCCGGCACGGCCCTGCACCAGCTGGGCGATGAAGTCGGCACTGGCCGGCGCCACCACGATGGCATCGGCCTGGCGCGACAGCTCGATGTGCGCCATGTTGTTGGGTACCGAGGCGTCCCACTGGCTGGTGACCACAGCGCGGCCGGACAGCGCCTGCATGGTGACCGGCGTGACGAACTGCTGCGCCGCATCGGTCATCACCACCTGCACCGTGGCGCCGGCACGCGTGAGTTCGCGCAGCAGCTCGGCCGCCTTGTAGCAGGCCACGCCGCCGCTCAGGCCCAGCAGCAGGTGCCGGCCCTTCAGGGGCAGGTCGCCGGCCAATGTCAAAGGCTGCAAGGTGTCGCTCATGATAGCGCCGGACTCTAGCAGCGCGGGCACAGGCACGCGGCCGTCAGGCCAAGGCGCCGTGGCACTTCTTGTACTTGAGGCCGCTGCCGCAGTGGCAAGGGTCGTTGCGCCCGGGTGCCTTGTCCACACGCCGCGGCTCGGTGCGCGGCGCATGGTCCACAAACCACAGGCGCAGGTCTTGCAGCGCAAAGCAGGCGTTGTCCACCAGCTCGTCGCGGGCGGGCGGGTCGCGGCCTTCGTAGAACTGCACCAGGTGCTCGGCCCAGCCGGGCTCGCTGTGGCCCAGGGTCAGCACGCTCACGTGGCGCAGCAGCTCCTGCGCCTGGTCGCGGGCCTCGTCGTCAGCCGCCGGCCGCGGCCCCTGCCAGTGCTGCTGCAAGGTCTCCAGCGCCACGATCAAGGCCTCGGCCCACAGCGCGCCGTTCTGCAGGCGCGCCACCTCCTCAGCCGGCACTTCGCCGGCGGCCAGGATCTCGGCACGGCCCTCGTCGGTCCACTCGGCCAACAGCGGGTTCAGCCACAGCTGGTCGGGTGATTCGTCCAGGCGCTCGGCGCCCAGCTGGTCGCGCAGGATGGCCAGGCGGTTTTCCAGCACCTGCCGGTGGGCGGCCTGGTCTTCGGGGTCGCCGAAGGCCCGCTCGAAGGCGTCGCCGGTGAGCAGCGCGAGCCAGTCGGCCGGCGCGGCCGCCTCGGGCAGCAGCGCCAGCGCGGTCAGCCAGCCGTCCACCCACTCGAAACTCAAGCCAGGGTCGAAGCCGGACAGGCGCGCGCAAGTGGCCTCGAAGGCGTCCAGCTCGGCTTCGGTGGGGCGGCGTGGTGCTTGCATGGCGGGCTCTCGCAACCCGGCTCAGACGCGCTCGGCCACCCAGGCCGGCACGCTGGCCAGGGCCTGGGGCAAGGCCGCGGCGTCGCTGCCGCCGGCCATGGCCAGGTCGGGCTTGCCGCCGCCCTTGCCACCGATCTGCTGCGCGACGAAGTTCACCAGCTCGCCGGCCTTGACACGGCCGGTGCTGTCGCTGGTGACACCGGCGGCCAGCTGCACCTTGCCGCCTTCTACAGCGGCCAGCACGATGGCGGCGGTCTTGAGCTTGTCCTTGAGCTTGTCCATGGCCTCGCGCAGTGCCTTGGCGTCGGCGCCGGGCAGCGTAACGGCCAGCACCTTGAGGCCCTTGACATCCACGGCCTGGCCCAGCAGCTCGTCGCCCTGGGCGCTGGCCAGCTTGCCCTTGAGCGCCGCCACTTCCTTGTCCAGCGCACGCAGCTGTTCCAGCAGGCCGCCCACACGCTCGCCCACCTCGCCCGGCGTGACCTTCAGCGCAGCGGCCATGCGGTCCACCGTGCCCTCCAACTGCTGCAGGTAGGCCAGCGCGTTGTCGCCGGTGATGGCTTCCACACGCCGTATGCCGGCGGCGATGCCTCCTTCGGCCACGATCTTGAACACGCCGATGTCGCCGGTGCGCTGCACGTGCGTGCCGCCGCACAGTTCGCGGCTCGTGCCTATGTCCAGCACGCGCACGCTGTCGCCGTACTTCTCGCCGAACAGCATCACCGCGCCCAGCTTCTGCGCCTCGTCCATGGGCAGCACACGCGCCTGCGTGGCGGCGTTGGCCAGGATCTCGGCATTGACCAGGGCCTCCACCTGCGCCACCTGCGCCGGCGTCATGGGCGCGTTGTGGCTGAAGTCGAAGCGGGTGCGCTCGGGCGTGACCAGGCTGCCCTTTTGCTGCACGTGCGCACCCAGCACCTCGCGCAGCGCCTTGTGCATCAGGTGCGTGACGCTGTGGTTGCGCACGGTCTTGGCGCGGCGGTCGGCGTCCACGCGCGCGGCGATGCGGTCGCCCACCTCGACCTCGCCTTCGACGATGCGGCCCTGGTGGCCGTGCACCGCGGCCTGGATCTTCACCGTGTCTTCCACCAGCACGCGCGCGCGCTGGTTGCGCAGCTCGCCGGCGTCGCCCACCTGGCCGCCGCTCTCGGCGTAGAAGGGCGTGCGGTCCAGCACGATGACCACGTCGTCGCCGGCACCGGCCTTGGCCACCGAGCTGCCGTCCACGTAGATGGCGCTGACGATGGCGTCGTCTATGGCCAGGTGCTCATAGCCCTGGAAGCTGGTGTCCACGCCGTGGTACTCCAGGCCCGCGGCCATCTTGAACTTGGCGGCGGCGCGCGCCTGCTCCCGCTGGCGCTGCATGGCGGCCTTGAAGCCGGCCTCGTCCACCGCCAGGCCCCGCTCGCGGCACACGTCGGCCGTCAGGTCCAGCGGGAAGCCGAAGGTGTCGTGCAGCTTGAAGGCGGTTTCGCCGTCCAGCGTGCCGCTGGTCTTGGCCAGCGCCGCTTCCAAAATCTCCATGCCGTTGGCGATGGTCTGGAAGAAACGCTCTTCCTCCTGGCGCAGCACGTCGGTGGTGCGCGCCGCGTCGCGCGCCAGCTCGGGGTAGGCCTCGCCCATCTGCTCCACCAGCGGCGCCACCAGGGTGTGGAAGAAGGGCTTGCGCGCACCCAGCTTGTAGCCGTGGCGTATGGCACGCCGCGTGATGCGGCGCAGCACGTAGCCGCGGCCCTCGTTGCCCGGGATCACGCCGTCGGTAATGGTGAAGGCGCAGGCGCGTATGTGGTCGGCCAGCACCTTCAGCGAAGGCGAGGCGGCGTCCACGCCCTCGCCGCCGGCACGCTCCACCGTCGCCTTGGCCGCGGCCAGCAGGTGCACGAAGAGGTCGATCTCGTAGTTGCTGTGCACATGCTGCAGCACCGCGGCCAGGCGCTCCAGACCCATGCCGGTGTCCACGCTGGGCTTGGGCAGCAGGTGCATCGCACCGTCTTCGGTGCGGTTGAACTGCATGAAGACGTTGTTCCAGATCTCTATGTAGCGGTCGCCGTCTTCCTCCGGGCTGCCGGGCGGCCCGCCGGCGATCTCGGGGCCGTGGTCGTAGAAGATCTCGCTGCACGGGCCGCAGGGGCCGGTGTCGCCCATCATCCAGAAGTTGTCGCTCATGTAGCGACCGCCCTTGTTGTCGCCTATGCGCACGATGCGCTCGGCGGGCAGGCCGATCACGTTCTTCCAGATGTCGTAGGCCTCGTCGTCCTCGGCGTACACCGTGGCCCACAGCTTGTCCTTGGGCAACTTGAAGTGTTCGGTCAGCAGCTCCCAGGCGAAGCTGATGGCGTCGCGCTTGAAATAGTCGCCGAAGCTGAAGTTGCCCAGCATCTCGAAGAACGTGTGGTGGCGCGCCGTGTAGCCCACGTTTTCCAGGTCGTTGTGCTTGCCGCCGGCGCGTATGCACTTCTGGCTGGTGGCGGCGCGGCTGTAGGGCCGCTTGTCGAAGCCCAGAAACACGTCCTTGAACTGGTTCATCCCGGCGTTGGTGAACAGCAGGGTCGGGTCGTCGCCCGGCACCACCGGGCTGCTGGCCACCACGGTGTGGCCCTTGGACTCGAAGAACTTCAGGAACGTGGATCGGATGTCGGACGCTTTCATGGGGCGCTTTCACAGCCGGCGGGCCGTAGGCGGGCTGCAGGGCCCGCGGGTGCTGTTGGGGTGCGATCGAGTGAAACATCGCCAGCAGCTTGTGCGCAAGTGTTTGATTTACAAACACTTTTGGCGAACTTGTGATTATAGCGGTCACACCCTGCCCCCAGGGTACCGCTAGGATGCGGGCCCGCCCCACCGTGCCGTGGCCACGCGCCGCATCCGGAGCCGCCTGATGAGCGATGACACCCCCTCCCCGCTGAGCGCGCTGCGCGACCCCGGCCTGCTGAAGACCGAGGCCTTGATAGACGGCCAGTGGCTGCCCGCCCAGGCCGGCCAGACGCGCTTCGCGGTGCACGACCCGGCCACCGGCGCCGAACTGGCGCAGGTGGCCAACCTGGGGCCGGTGGACTGCGCCGCAGCCATCGCTGCGGCGCAGCGCGCCTGGCCGCACTGGCGCGCCCGCACCGCCAAGGAACGCGCCGCGGTGATGATGAAGTGGTTTGCGCTGATACAGCAGCACGCCGAGGACCTGGCCCAGCTGATGACCGCCGAGCAGGGCAAGCCGCAGGCCGAAGCCCGCGGCGAAGTGGCCTACGGCGCCAGCTTCATCGAGTGGTTTGCCGAGGAAGGCCGGCGTGTCTACGGCGAAACCATCCCCACCACCGACAACCACAAGCGTTACCTGGTGCTGCGCCAGCCCATAGGCGTGTGCGCCGCCATCACGCCCTGGAACTTCCCCATCGCGATGATCACGCGCAAGGTGGCGCCGGCGCTGGCTGCCGGCTGCCCGGTGATCATCAAGCCGGCCGAGCAGACGCCGCTGTCGGCGCTGGCCCTGGCCGAGCTGGCCCAGCGCGCCGGCATGCCCAGCGGTGTGTTCAACGTGCTGCCGGCCGACAGCGCCAACAGCGTGGAGATCGGCAAGGTGCTGTGCACCAGCGACGTGGTGCGCCACCTGTCGTTCACCGGCAGCACCGAGGTAGGCCGCATCCTGGCGGCGCAGTGTGCACCCACGGTGAAGAAGCTCAGCCTGGAGCTGGGCGGCAACGCGCCGTTCATCGTGTTCGACGACGCCGACCTGGACAGCGCCGTCGAAGGCGCCCTGGCCAGCAAGTACCGCAACGCCGGCCAGACCTGCGTGTGTGCCAACCGCCTGTACGCCCAGGCCGGTATCTACGAAGCCTTTGTCGCGCGGCTGGCCGACAAGGCCCAGGCCCTGCGGGTGGGCAACGGTTTTGCACCCGAGGTGCAGCTGGGCCCGCTGATCGATGACGACGCCATGGTCAAGGTGGCCGCCCACGTGGCCGACGCGCTGGCCCACGGCGGCCGGCTGCTCGCCGGCGGCCAGGCCCTGCCGGCGCTGGGCGAGCGCTTCTTTGCGCCCACCGTCATCGCCGACGCCAACGCGCAGATGCTGTGCGCCAAGGAGGAAACCTTCGGCCCGGTGGCGCCGGTGTTCTGCTTCGACACCGAGGAAGAAGGCGTGGCCCTGGCCAACGCCACCGAGTTCGGCCTGGCCAGCTACTTCTACAGCCGCGACGTGGGCCGCATCTTCCGCGTGGCCGAGGCGCTGGAGTACGGCATGGTGGGCATCAACACCGGGCTGATCTCCACGGCCGAGGTACCCTTCGGCGGCGTCAAACAAAGCGGCCTGGGCCGCGAGGGTGCGCGCCAGGGCATGGACGACTACGTGGAGCTGAAGTACCTGTGCCTGGGCGACATCCACAAGTAAAGGGCTGATGCGGCCATGCCCCACCTGGTGATCCTGTACACGCCGCAGCTGGACGGCGAAACCGACATGGGCGCCCTGTGCCGCCGCCTGGCCGACACCATGCTGGCCCAGCGCGACGACGAGGGCCGTCCGGTGTTCCCCGTGGGCGGCATACGGGTGCTGGCCTACCCCGCGGCGCACCACGCCGTGGCCGACGGCAGCGGCGACCACGCCTTCGCCTACTTTCACCTGCGCATGGCCCGCGGCCGCAGCGAGGCCGTGCGCCAGCGCATTGGCCAGGCCCTGGTGGTGGCGGCGCGCGAGCAGCTGGCGCCGTTGCTGGCCCGCCGGCCCGTGGGGCTGACGCTGCAGGTGGAAGAAGGCGCCGAAAGCTTCGACGGCCGCTTCGGCAACCTGCACGCCCTGTTCTCGCCGCCAGCCTGAGCGGCAGTCGCGGGCCTGCGGCCTGCAAGACCTGAGGGCGCGCAAGGCCGGCGCCGGCCCGGCGCCGGCGCTAGACTGCCGCCACCGCCCTGCCCGAAAGGCACACCATGCCGCAGCCGCCCCGTGACGCCCCGGTGCTCCGCCGTCCAGCCGGCCGCTGGGCCTTGTGGTGTGCCGCGGCGTTGCTGTGGCTGCTGCCCGCCGTGGCCATGCAGTTCACCGACGAGGTGGCCTGGACGGCCCGCGACTTTGTGGTCTTCGGCGCGCTGCTGGCCGCCGCGGTGGCCGCCTACCAGTGGGCGGCTCGGGTGGCGCGCAGCCACAGCTACCGCGCCGCCGCCGGCGTGGCGGTGGCCGGCGCCTTCCTGCTGCTGTGGGCCAACGGCGCGGTGGGCCTGGTAGGCAGCGAAGGCCACCCGGCCAATGCCCTGTTGGTGCTGGTGCTCGCGCTGGGTGTGGCCGGCGCCCTTGTCACGCGCGGCCGGCCGCAAGGCCTGGCGCACACCTTGGTGCTGGTGGCCGCCGCCCAGGCGCTGGTGACGCTGCTGGCCTTGGCGTTCACCGCGCCGGCCGGCTGGCTGCCCAGCCTGCTGGGCACGGCCTTCTTCGTGATGTTGTGGCTGGTGTCGGCGGCGCTGTTCAGGCGCGCCGCGCGCCAGCAGGCCCTGACCGCCGCCGCCTGACGGCGGGCTGAACCACCGCGGCTACCGCCGCTACCGGCACAGCCGGTTGCGGCCGCTGCGCTTGGCGCGGTACATGGCCGCGTCGGCGTGTTCCAGCAGGGTCGGCAAATCGTAGGGCGGGGCGTTGGCCACGCCAATGCTGACCGTCACCGCCCAGGCCGGCCCGCCCAGCTGCGCCCAGGGGTGGCTGGCCACCCGCTCGCGCAGGCGTTCCAGCGCGTCGGTGGCGGCGTCCAGGTCGGTGTCGGGCAGCACCACGATGAACTCTTCGCCGCCCTGGCGTGCCAGCACGTCGGTGGCGCGCATGTTCTCGTGCAGCAGCTGCGCCATCACCACCAGCACACGGTCGCCGGTGGCGTGCCCGCAGCTGTCGTTGATGAGCTTGAAGCGGTCTATGTCTATCTGCGCCAGCACCAGCGGCCGGCCGCCGCGCTGCAGCTCGGGCAGCAGCTCGCGGCAGCGGCGCTCCAGGTGGCGGCGGTTGCCCAGGCCGGTGAGCGCGTCGCGCTCGGCGGTGGCCGCCGCCTCGGCCGCGCGCTCACGCTGCTGCTGGGCTTCCTGCATCGCCTGCTCGGCCTGCCATTGCACGTGCTGCGCCTCGGCGCGCGAAACAAACAGCGCCGACTGGGCCTGCATCTTCAGGCCCACGTCGCGCAGCTCGTGGCACTGGGCCACTTCCAGGTGCTGCAAGGCCTCCTCAAAACGGCCCAGCAGCCGGCAGGCCCGGTAGGCCGAGCGGTGGCCGCGTATCGTGGCCGGCGGGTGCGGGTGGTCGCCCATCTCGTCCAGCACGCCGCAGGCCAGCGCCAGCGCCGCCGCCGGGTCCTGGTTGGCCAGGTGCCAGTCGGCCAGCGTGATGCGCAGGCGCCAGACATAACTGCGCTGGCCGCGCAACTGGGCGCTGGCCAGGGCCTGGTGCAGCAGCACGGTGGACTCGGCCAGCTCGCCCTGGTGCAGCATCAGCTCGGCCAAGTTGCCCATCACCGGGGCGTGGTAGGCCGGGTCGGGCAGCTGCGCCGCCAGGGCCCGCGAGCGTTCAGCAGCGGCGCGGGTGCGCTGCAGCAGCGCCTGCAGTTCGGCGCCTTCCTGCCGGCTGTCCAGCAGGCGGTGCATCATGCCTATGCCGATGACGCTGAGGCAGTTGTAGGCCGCCAGTTGCGAAGCGGCGCTGGCGCGCGGGCCATGGTCGGCCAGGGCCGAGGTCATGACACGCTCGGCCTGCCAGGCGTCGCCCATGCGCTCAAAACAGGCGGCCAGCGCAAACGCGGCGTCCAGCGCGATGGTGGCGTCGCCACTGCGTGTGAGCTGCACCAGTTCGTTGGCCGCGGCGATGGCAGCATCGAACACATTGGCCTCGCTGGCCGCCAGCGCTTTGGTGCGCAAGGCGGTGCAGCGCTCGGCCAGCAACTCGGGCACCTGCAGCCAGGGCAGCGCTTCGTCAGCCGCGGCCACCGCCTCGGGGTAGCGCCCCAGGCGGCCTAGGTGCAGCGAACACAGCTCCAGCGCACGGCCGCAGTCCAGCGGGCGGTCCAGTTGCCGCGCCAGCGTGGCTGCCTCGCTGGCGGCGGCCAGCGCCTCGCCGGGCAAGGCGGTGCTGCCGCGCCCGGCCAGCGCCAGGCAGGCCTGCAAGCGTTGTGCCGGTTCCGGTGAATCGGCGGCGCACGCCGCGGGCGTGCCGGTCAGGTGTACTGCTGTCTGCACCCTCACCTTGTCGGCACGCGCGGGACGATCTGAAGCCCGCGCGGCCCGCAACGGCCACGCCGGCCCGTTTCAGGGCATCAAATCCACGGCACGCCGTAGTAATCGTGCACGCGGCGGCCGTACTCGTCGTTGTAGGCCGGCGGCCGGCCTTGCTCGTAACGCGGGGCCTTCTCGATCTGCACCTGCGTCAGCGGCACGACGTAGCCGTCCTTCTCGGTGTCGTACTTCAGCATGTTCCAGGGCAGCGGGTAGCGGTCCTTGCCCAGGCCCAGGAAGCCGCCGAACTCCATCACCGCGTAGCGGACATGGCCGGAGCGCTTGTCGATCATCAGGTCGTCTATGGAGCCGAGCTTGTCGCCGGCGCCGTTGTAGACGGCGGTGCCGTGCACCTTGTCGGAAGAAATGACGGGGTTGCTGGTTTGCGGGGTCATGCGCATCTCCTGAATCGGTTGCGGGCCCGTGCGCAACCCGGCTGGGGCCGGCCGCGCGGCGGGGACACATCAACGCCTTGGGCGATGACGGTGCAAACCATTGTTCGCGCGCTGCCGGCGCGGACCCATAGTCCGGCGGGCCGTGGCGCTGTAGGAGGACGCCCCGTTCAGGCCAGCGGCGGTGGGCACGATGCCCACACGCGCTGCGGTCTTGATTTCAGCCGCACTAATCAGCCACATTTGTCAGCCGCATTTGAGCAGCATCTGCTGCACCCACAGCGCCGACTGGCCACAGGGCTCGGCCCGGCTGGGCGGCTCGTAGCGCAGGCCTATGGCCACACGCCCGGTCCACCACACGGTGCGCCCGGTTTCGGACAACAACACCGGGCCGACATGACCCTTGGGGATGTTGAAGAAGTGCTCGGTGGTCTGCAGGCATTCTTCCGCTGGGCGCATGCCCGGGCTGCGGATGTGCGAGTCGTTGGCGGCTTCGGTGAGGTTCATGGCGCAAGGTCCACAAGTCGATGCGGTGATCTTCGCCAGCGCCCGGCTGGTTCACATCGCCCGGGCTGAGGGGGCCGGGCCCGGCGCGCCGTGAACGAGTCACGTTCCTGCAGCCCAAGGTGTGACATGTAACTGGCGCGGCTGGCGGCGCGGTGCGTCTTGCGCAATGCCGGTGGGCGGGCGGGCCTGCCACGCGCCGGCGCTATGATCTGGGCCGTTGGTGCTCGTCGAGGCGTTCGGCCGAGACAGTTCAACGGGAATCAGGACGAGGCAGCCCCACCGGGCCCGTCTCCAACCTGAGCTGCCCCCGCAACGGTAAGCGGATGGGAAGCCACCTCTGAAGTGGTTTCCCGGCCCGTGACACACAGCCACTGGACAGCCATCGCTCATGGGCGATGGCTCTGGGAAGGCGTCACGGGTGATCTCCGTCAGCCCGGATACCGGCCAACGAGGTGGTGCATCGCGCAAGCGGTGTGCCGTGAGGCGCCAGTCCGCGGGGAAGCGGCAGGGGCGCGTTCGCTATCCGTTCATCACCATGACTCCGTCCTCCATCGGCCGCGCCCTTGCCGCGTTGACGCCGCTCGTTCCCTTGTTCTCCTTCTCCGGTGCGCTCGCCCAGACACAGCCCGCCGCCGACACCGAAACCGTGGTCGTCACCGCCACGCGCACACCGCAGCCGCTGTCGTCCGTGCTGGCCGATGTCTCGGTGCTGGACCGCACGGCCATAGAGCGCAGCGGCGTCAGCGCCGTGGCCGACCTGCTGGCACGCCTGCCCGGCGTGCAGTTCACGCGCACCGGCGGGCCGGGCGGCACCACCAGCGTCTTCATACGCGGCGCCGAAGGCCGCCACACCGCCGTCTACATCGACGGCGTGCGGGTCGACTCGCAGACCACCGCCGGCGCGCTGTGGGAGCAGATGCCGCTGGACCAGATCGAGCGCATCGAAGTGCTGCGCGGCCCGGCCGCTGCGGTCTACGGCTCCGACGCCGTGGCCGGCGTGGTGCAGTTGTTCACCAAGCGTGGCAACGGCGCGCCCAGGCCCACGGCCTCGGTCACCGTCGGTTCGCAAGGCACGCGGCAGGTGCAGGCCGGTGTCAGCGGCTCGGCCGATGCGCTGAACTACTCGCTGTCGGCCTCGGATGGCCGCAGCGATGGCATGGACGCACGCACCGAGGCCGCCGTCGGCCACAACCCCGACAGGGACGGCTGGCGCCGCCGCGCCGTGCAAGCGCGTGTGGGCTACCAGGTCGACCCCGTGCACCGGCTGGACGCCTCGCTGCTGGCCAGCAAGCTCAAGTCGCAGTACGACGGCTTCACGCCCGGCTTCGACGACTGGAGCCACCACAGCCTGCAGACCGGCCGCCTGGCCTGGCAGGGCCGCTGGAGCGACGACGCCACCACGCGGCTGCAGATCGGCCAGACCGAGAGTACCTACGAGACGCAGCCCGACTACTACCGCACCGAGACCACGCTGCGCGACTACACCTTGCAGCACGAGCAACGCCTGGGCCACCAGGTGCTGACGCTGCTGGCCGAGCGGCGCGAAGACAAGCTGGTGAACCCGGCCGACGCCTGGAACCCGACACTGGAAGGACAACGTCACCAGAACGCCATCGGCCTGGGCTGGCGCAGCGACTTCGGCGCGCGCGGCGAACACGGCCTGCAAGCCCATGTGCGCCACGACAAGGACAGCGAGTTCGGCGGCAAGAGCACCGGCAGCCTGGCCTGGGGCTGGGCCTTCACGCCGCAGTGGCGCGCCACCGTCTCGGCCGCGAGCTCGTTCCGCGTGCCCACGCTGTACCAGCGCTTCAGCGCCTACGGCAACCCCGACCTGGTGCCCGAAAGCGGCCGCAATGTCGAACTGGGCCTGCGCTGGGCCGCCGCCGGCAGCGAAGCCAGCCTCACGACCTGGCGCAACAAGGTCAGCAACCTGATCGCATTCGGCCCGCCCGGCCCCTGCGCCGATGGTTTCGGCTGCTACGTCAACGTGGGCCGCGCAGAGCTCACCGGCACCACGCTGGCCGGCCGCACGCAGCTGGCCGGTGTCACGCTGCGCGGCTCGCTGGACTGGCACAAGCCCAAGAATGCCGACACCGGCCTGCAGTTGCCGCGCCGCGCCAAGCGCTTCGCCACGGTTGGGGCCGAAACGCAACTGGCCGGCTGGACCTTGGGCACCGAGCTGCAAGCGGCCGGCGAGCGCTGGGAAAACGCTGCCAACACACAACGCCTGGGCGGCTATGCGCTGCTGAACCTGTTCGTCGCCAAGCAGCTGATGGCAGGCCTGACGCTGGAGGCGCGCATCGACAACGCCGGCGACAAGGACTACCAGCTGGCCCGCGCCTACAGCACCGCCGGCCGCACGGGCCAGCTGACGCTGCGCTGGGCCATGCCCTGAGGGCCGTCGTGCCGCCGCGGGTGGGCTTCGATACGGCAGCATCGCAGTCATGGCAACAGCGGCACACGAGCTGATCCTGGGCGGCGCGCGCAGCGGCAAGTCGCGCACCGCCGAGGCGCGCGCCGCCGCCTGGCTGGCCGCGGGCGAAGGCCATCGCGCCACGCTGGTGGCCACCGCGCTGGCGGGCGACGCGGAGATGGCGGCGCGCATCCAGCGCCACCGCGAAGACCGCGCTGCGCGGGTGCCGGCGCTGGGCACGGTCGAAGCCCCGGCAGCGCTGGGCGCCACGCTGCGCCGCCTGGCCGCGCCGCAGCACCTGCTGCTGGTGGACTGCCTCACGCTGTGGCTCACGCAGGGCCTGCTGCCGCCCGACGGCCATCCGCCCGCGCGGCCATGGCCGCAGGAACGCGACGAACTGCTGGCCGCGCTGCGCGACAGCGCCTCGCCCATCGTGCTGGTCTCCAACGAGATCGGCCTGGGCGTGATGCCGATGTCGCCCGAAGCGCGGGCCTGTGTCGATGCGCTGGGCGCGCTGCACCAGGCGGTGGCGGCGCAATGCCGCCGCGTGACGCTGATGGTGGCCGGCTGCGAGCTGGCCGTGAAGGATTTGCGATGAAGCGGCGCCTGCTCGCCCCCCTGCTGCTGGCGCTGTGCCTGTTCAGCCTGTTCGGCCAGGCGCTGGCCCAGCTCCACCCTGACGCCATCGTCGTGCGCGACGACCGCGGCCTCGAACACCGCTTCGCGGCGCCGCCGCAGCGCATCGTCACGCTGCTGCCTTCGCTCACCGAACTGGCCTGGGCGCTGGGCGTAGGCCCGCGGCTCGTGGGCGTGGACCGTTACTCCAACTGGCCGGCCGACGTGCAGAAGCTGCCGCACCTGGGCGGGCTGGACGATGCGCAGATCGAGGCCATCGCCGCACTGAAGCCCGATCTGGTGCTGGCCTCCACCTCGGCGCGCGCGCTGGACCGGCTGGAGGTGCTGGGCTACACCGTCGTGCGGCTGCGTTCCGACAGCCATGCCGACGTGCGGCGCACGCTCACGCTGGTGGCGCAGCTGCTGGGCACGCCCGACGAGGGCGAACGCGTGTGGGCGCGGCTGCAGGCCGAGGTGGCCGCCGCCGCTGCGCGGGTGCCGCCGGCGCTGCGCGGCCAGCGCGTGTACTTCGAGATCGGCGGCGGGCCTTACGCCGCCGGCACCACCTCGTTCATCGGCGAGACGCTGGCGCAGCTGGGCCTGGTCAACATCGTGACGCCAGCGCTGGGCCCCTTCCCCAAGCTCAACCCCGAGTACGTGGTGCGTGCCCGGCCCGAGATCATCATGGGTGTGCAGCGCGAGCTGGCCGGCCTGGCGCGGCGCCCGGGCTGGGGCGCGCTGCCCGCGGTGCAGCAGCAGCGGCTGTGCGGCTTCGAGTCCGGCCCCTACGACATGATGGTGCGGCCCGGCCCGCGCATGGGCGAGGCGGCGGCGCTGCTGGCAGACTGTCTGGCGGGCTTTGCCGGCCCGGCCTCGCCGGCGCCACGATGAACGCTGTCGTGGACGATAGGCAGCGCCGTCGCCGCCTGGCCATCTGCATCGGGGTGGCCATCGTGGCCGGCCTGCTGGCCGGCCTGGCCACCGGCTCGGCAGGCTTCTCGCCCGGCAGCTTCTGGGTCGATCTGCACGGCCCCGATGCCGCGCTGCTGCTGGGCCAGATCCGCGCGCCGCGCACGCTGGGCGCCGGGCTGGTGGGCGCCTTGCTGGGCCTTTCCGGCGCCATCGCGCAGGGGCTGTTCCGCAACCCGCTGGCCGACCCCTACCTGCTGGGCAGCGCCGCCGGCGCCGGCCTGGGTGTGGTGCTGGTGCTGGCCGCCGCGGCCTTGGGCGGCGCTTACATCAGCCTGGCCACCGTGGCCTGGATAGAACGCGTGGGCCTGGTCGGCGCCGCCTTCGTCGGCGCACTCACCGGCGTGTTGATGACGCTGACGCTGGCGCGCGGCGCGGTGCAGACCTTGCGGCTGCTGCTGGCCGGCGTGGTGGTGGGCGTGCTGCTGGGCGCCATCAGCGACCTCATCACCGTGGCCTCACCCGACGCGCTGCGCGGCAAACAGGCCTTCATGCTGGGCAGCACCAGCTTCCTGGGCTGGAGCGCGCTGGCGCTGATGGGCGGCGGCCTGGTGCTGCTGGCCGTGCTGGCGCAGCGCTACGCCCGCGCCCTGGACGCGCTGACGCTGGGCGAGGACAGCGCACAGAGCCTGGGCCTGGACCTGGGCCGCATGCGCCTGGCCCTGGTGCTGATGCTGAGCCTGGGCACCGCGCTGGCCGTGTCGCAGGCCGGCCTGGTGGCCTTCGTGGGCCTGGTGGCGCCGCACCTGGTGCGCCGCAACGCGCCCGGCCCGCACGCCTGGCTGCTGCTGGCCAGCGCCGGCATGGGCGCGGCCCTGCTGCTGGTGGCCGACGTGATCTCGCGTGCGCTGATCGCGCCCGAAGAACTGCCGGTGGGCGTGGTAACCGCCGTGCTGGGCGGCTGCTACCTGTTCTGGCTGCTGCGGCAGCGGGGGGTGCGGTGATGGCGAACACATCGCCGACCCCGCTGCTGGCCGCCGAGGCCTTGCACGTGCATCTGGGCACGGCCGAGGTGCTGCAGGGCGTGAGCCTGCAGGTCGGCCCCGGCTGGACGGCCCTGGTGGGCCCCAACGGCGCCGGCAAATCCACGCTGCTGCGCGCACTGGCCGGCCTGCAGCCACTGGCCGCCGGCCGCGTGCGGCTGGCCGGCCAGCCCGCCCACGGCCTGCGCCCGACTGAGCGTGCGCGCCACCTCGCCTGGCTGGCGCAGCAAGGTGAAGTCACCGGCGAGCTGACGGTGCGCGAGACCGTGGAGCTGGGCCGCATCGCGCACCTGGGCCTGCTGGGCACCCCCGGCGCGGCCGACCACGCGGCGGTGGCGCAGGCCATGGCGCTCACCGAATGCAGCGCCTGGCAGCAGCGCCGGCTGCACGAGCTTTCGGGCGGTGAGCGCCAGCGCGTGCTGCTGGCCCGTGTGCTGGCCACCGAGGCGCCGTTGCTGCTGCTGGACGAGCCCACCACCCACCTCGATGCCCCGCACCAGGTGGCGCTGGCCCGCTTGTTCCGCCGCCTGGCGCACGACACGGCGCAACCCCGCGCCGTGCTCAGCGTGCTGCACGACCTGCCCATCGCCTTGCAGGCCGACCGCCTGCTGGTGCTGGCGCAGGGCCGGCTGCAGGCCGAAGGCCCGCCCACCGACGCCGCCGTGCAGGCCGCGCTGGTGCGCGTGTTCGAAGGCGCCATCCGCATCGAAGCCGATGCCGCCGGACGCCCGCGCGTGGCGCTGGCGCTGGACGACGCGGGCTGAGCCACAAGAGCCTCAACAACGCCATGGACCTCATCGCCCCACCCACCGCCGCCAGCCCGAAACCCGACGGCGAACGCCGCGGCCTGGTGCTGGTGCACACCGGCCACGGCAAGGGCAAGAGCACGGCGGCCTTCGGTCTGGCACTGCGCGCACACGGCCGCGGCAAGCCGGTGAAGATCTACCAGTTCATGAAGGTGCCTTCGGCGCGCTTCGGCGAACACCGCGTGTTCGAGCAACTGGGCGTGCCCATTGAAGGCCTGGGCGACGGCTTCAGCTGGAAGAGCCGCGACCTGGAACACAGCGCCCAGCTGGCGCGCGACGGCTGGGCGCGTGCCGAAGCCACCATCCGCGCCGGCGCGCACTTTCTCGTCGTGCTCGACGAAGTCATGTACCCGCTGCGCTACGGCTGGCTGCCGCTGGAGCCGGTGCTGGCCTGCCTGCGCGAAAGGCCCGCCCACGTGCATGTGGTGCTGACCGGCCGCAACGCACCCGAAGAGCTGATCGCCCTGGCCGACACCGTGACCGAGATGGCGCTCGTCAAGCACCACCACCAGGCCGGTGTGCCGGCGCAGCGGGGCATCGAGGATTGAGCGGGGTGGCCGCCGGCGCGCTGCTGCTGGCCTGGGGCCTGGACGCCCGCTTCGGCGAGCCACGCAACGCCTGGCACCCGGTGGCCTGGTTCGGCCGTGCGATGGCGCTGCCCGGCCGCTGCCTGCTGCGCCTGCGGCCCACCGCGGCCTTGGTTGCAGGCGCGCTGGCCTGGTGCGCTGCCATCGCCGCGGTGGCCGCCGCCGGCTGGGCACTGCAGAGTTGGTTGCTGCGCCAGCCGCCGTGGCTGGCCCTGCCGCTGCTGGCCTTGGCGCTGAAGCCGGCCTTCGCCTGGCGCATGCTGACCGACGAAGTGAGCGCCGTCGAACACACACTGTCGCGCAGTCTCGATGAAGGCCGTGCGCAGCTGGCGCGGCTGTGCAGCCGCGATGTGTCGCAGCTCGATGCGACACAAGTGCGCGAAACCGCCATCGAAACCCTGGCCGAGAACTTCAACGACTCGCTGGTGGCGCCGTTGTTCTGCTTCCTGCTCGCCGGCCTGCCCGGCGCCTGGGCCTGGCGCGCCGCCAACACCCTGGATGCGCTGTGGGGCTACCGCGGGCGCTGGGAATGGGCTGGCAAGTGGGCCGCTCGCGCCGACGACGCGATGGCCTGGTTGCCGGCACGCCTGAGTGCCGCGCTGCTGTGGCGGCCGGGCCTGCCGCTGAGCACGCTGCGCACAGAAGCGCGCCGCACACCGTCGCCCAACGGCGGCTGGCCCATGGCCGCCATGGCGCTGCGCCTGGGGGTGCAGCTGAACAAGCCGGGGGTGTACCGGCTCAATGCCGATGGGCGGCTGGCAGACAGCACCGCCTTGCAGCAGGCGCTGTGCATCGCGCACCGCGCCGCCATCGCCTGTGTGCTGATCGCCTTGCTGACCCTCGTGGTCATACCGCTGCCATGGCTGCATTGAACCCGCCGGCACGCGAACACGGCGGCCCCGCCGCCCAGGGGCCGGCCCGCTGGGACTTTTCGATCTGCGCCAACGCCGCCGGCCCCTGCCCTGAGGCCTTGGCGGCGGTGCGCCAGGCCGACATCACCCGCTACCCCGACCCCGCGAGCACCGCCGTGCGGCAGGCACTGGCCAGGCTGCACGGCGTGGAGCCCTGGCGGGTGCTGCCGGCGGCCAGCGCCAGCGAGTTCATCCAGCGCTTCACCGCAGTGACCGGGCGGCTCTGGCCCGGTGCCGTGCAGGTGCCTGAACACGCTTACGGCGACTACGCGCACGCGGCCCGGGCCTGGGGCCGCGAGGTGGTCGTGGCGGGCCGCGATGATCAAGCCTGCACGCTGCGTTGGCACGCCGACCCTTCGAGCCCCCTGGGCCAGGACGACGCACCGCCGGCCACCGATGCCGGGCGAATGCCCACCGTGCTCGACGCCGTCTACGCCCCCTTGCGCCTGAGCGGCCACAGCCGCTGGCCCGCCGCTGCGCAGGACAGCGTCTTCGTGCTGCACAGCCCCAACAAGGCACTGGGCCTGTGCGGGCTGCGTGGTGCCTATGCCATTGCACCCCGCCCCAGCAGCGCCCTGGCCTACGACCTGGCCGCCTGCTGCGCTGCGCTGGAGGCCGCCGCGCCCTCCTGGTCGCTCTCGACCCAGGGCGACGCGCTGCTGCAAGCCTGGGCCCGCGCCGAGGTACAGGCCTGGGTGGCCACCTCCCGCGCCACACTCGCGGCATGGAAGGCTTCCTTGCAGCAACAGCTCCAGGCGCGCGGCTTCACGCTGCAGCCCAGCCACACGCCGTTTTTTGTCGTGGTTCCGCCGCTGGCCCTGGCGGCCGCCGTCTTGCCGATGCGCGCCGCGGGTGTGGCCGTGCGTGACACCACCGGCTTCGGCCTGCCCGGCGGCTGGCGGCTCTCGGCCCAGCCACCGGCGGCACAGCAGGCGCTGCTGCAAACGCTGGACAGGTTGGCACCGCCCCCATGAAAGCCGCCCTGATGGTCTGGGGCGCCAGCAGCGGCGCCGGCAAGAGCCTGCTCACCACCGCGCTCTGCCGCTGGGCCGCGCGCCAGGGCCTGGACGTGGCGCCGTTCAAGGCGCAGAACATGAGCAACAACGCGCGTGTGGTGCCGGGGGCGGATGGCGAACCCGGCGAGGTCGGCTCGGCCCAGTACTTCCAGGCCCTGGCCGCACGCGTGACGCCGCACACCGACATGAACCCGGTGCTGCTCAAGCCCGAGCGCGACACCGCCAGCCAGGTCGTCGTGCAAGGCCGTGTGGATGCCGCGCTGTCGAAGCGGCCCTGGCGCGAACGCAGCGCCGTGCTCGCACGTAGCGCCCGCGAGAGCTTCGAGCGCCTGGCGGCACGGCACGAGCTGCTGGTGATCGAGGGCGCGGGCTCGCCGGCCGAGATCAACCTCGCGCCGCAGGACTACGTGAACCTGGGCACCGCACGCTGGGCATGTGAGCTGGGCACGCTGCGCGCGCTGCTGGTGGCGGACATCGACCGCGGTGGCGCCTTCGCCCACCTGCACGGCACCTGGGCCTTGCTGCCGGACGACCTGCGCCCGGCGCTGGCCGGCTTCGTGCTCAACAAGTTCCGCGGCGACGCCACGCTGCTGGCGCCGGGGCCCCAACAGCTGCAGGCGCTGACCGGCGTGCCGCTGCTGGGCGTGCTGCCGATGCGGCGCGACCACGGCCTGCCCGACGAAGACGGGTTGCACGACCCGGGCGCGCAGGCCTCGGCGAACCACGGCCTGCGCATCGCCATCGTCGCCACGCCGCACATCAGCAACCTTGACGAGTTCCAGCAGCTGACCGGCGTGTCGCGGCTGCGCTGGGTGCGCCACGCGAGCGAGCTGGCCGAGCTCGGTGACACCGACTGGATCGTGCTGCCCGGCTCCAAGCAGGTCAGCGGCGACCTGGCCTGGCTGCGTGCGCAGGGGCTGGACCGGGCCATCGTGCAGCACGCTCGCAGCGGCGGGCCGGTGCTGGGCATCTGCGGCGGCCTGCAGATGCTGGGGCAGACGCTGGACGACCCCGAAGGCGTGGACGGCGAACCCCACGGCCCTATCGCCGGCCTGGGCCTGCTGCCGCTGGCCACGCGCTACGCCGCGCCGAAACGCCTGCGCGCCGGGCTGCTGCGCTTCGGCGCCACACAGGGGCCGTGGCAGGCGCTGGCAGGGCAGCGCTGGAGCGGCTACGAGATCCGCTGCGGCCGTACAGAGCCCGCCGGCGAGCAGGCCACGCCGGTGCTGTTCGACGGCGATGAACAAGCCCTGGGCTGGCAGTCCGGCAAGGTGATGGGCCTGGCCGCGCACGGCCTGTTCGAAGACGCCGGCTTGCTGCAGGCGCTGTTCGCAACGCAGGTTCACACACGCGTTCGCACGCTGGGCGAGCGTTTCGACGGCCTGGCCGATCTGCTCGAAGACAGTCTCGGCGCGGCCACACTGCGTGCGCTGCTGCAAGCCTGAGAAGGTGCCAACGAACCCGCCATGCCCAGCACATCGCACCACCCCGCCCCGTTCCAGGCCAGCCTGCCGCTGACGCCGCTTTCCGCGCCGGGCAACGAAACCCTGCGCCAGCGTGTGCAAGCCACACTCGACGCCAAGACCAAGCCACGCGGTGCGCTGGGCCGGCTCGAGGCGCTGGCGCTGCAACTGGCGCTGGTGCTGGGCGACGAGCACCCGCAGCTCACCGAACCCCAGCTGGTGGTGTTCGCGGCCGACCACGGCATCGCGGCCCAGGGTGTTTCTGCCTACCCGGCCGAGGTGACGCGCCAGATGGTGCTGAACTTCCTGGCAGGCGGCGCCGCGGTGTCGGTGCTGGCGCGCCAGCACGGCCTGGCGCTGAGCGTGGCCGAATGCGGCGTGGCCGCCGAGTTCGAGCCGCAGCCGCAACTGCTGCGGCTGAAGGTGCCCGGCGCCGAACACGGCACGGCCGACGCGAGCCTGGGCCCGGCGATGAACGAGCAGCAGTGCCGGCGTGCCGTGTTGCAAGGCCGGCAGCTCGTCGCGCAGTTGCCGGGGCGTGCGCTGCTGCTGGGCGAGATGGGCATTGCCAACAGCTCGGCCGCGGCGCTGCTGATGGCGCGGCTGACCGGCGAGCCGCTGGCCGCCTGCGCGGGCCGCGGCACGGGCCTGGACGACCCCGGCCTGGACCGCAAGCGGGCCGTGCTGCAACGCGCGTTGGACATCAACGCCGCCGCCACCACACCGTTGCAGGCGCTGGCGGCGCTGGGCGGTCTGGAGATCGCCACCATGGTCGGCGCCGTGCAACAGGCAGCGGCCGATGGGCGCGTGATCGTTGTCGACGGCTTCATCACCACCGCCGCGGTGGCGGTGGCCTCTGCCTTGCAATCCACAGGCCCCTCGGCGCTGCTGCAGCGCTGCGTGTTCTCGCACCGCTCGCAGGAAACCGGCCACGCGCTGTGGCTGCGGCACCTGGGCGTGCAGCCGCTGCTGGACCTGGACCTGCGCCTGGGCGAAGGCTCGGGCGCCGCGCTGGCCTGGCCGCTGCTGGAGTCCGCCTGCCGCGTGCTGGCCGAGATGGCCAGCTTCGGCTCGGCCGGTGTCAGCGGGGCCACGCGATGAAGCAGAGGCTGGTTCACGAACTGCGCCTGGTCTTCGTGGCGCTGCAGTTCCTGACACGGCTGCCGGTGCCGGCGTGGGCCGGCCAGGGCTGGGACCCCGCCTGGCTGAACCAGGCGGTGCGGCACTTTCCGCTGGTGGGCGCGCTGGTCGGCGCGGCCGGTGCCGCGGTGGCCTGGGGCGCCTCGCTCTTCTGGCCGCCTTGGGTGGCGGCCACGCTGGCCGTGGGCACCACGCTGTGGCTCACCGTGGCCTTCCACGAAGACGGCCTGGCCGACAGCTTCGACGCGCTGCTGGGCGCCGCGCCACGCGAGAAGGCGCTGGAGATCATGAAGGACTCGCGCATCGGCAGCTACGGTGCCGCCACGCTGGTGCTCGCGCTCTTGCTGCGTGTGGGCCTGCTGGCCACGCTGCTGGCGCGCGACCCGCTGCTGGCCATCGCGGCCCTGGTGGCCGCGCACACCGCTGGCCGCGCCGCCGCCGTGGTGCTGATGGCCTTGCTGCCCTATGCCGGCGACGAGGCCCATGCCAAGGCCAAGCCGCTGGCGCGCGAAGTGCGTGGCACCGACGCCGCCTGGGCCGCCGGCCTGGGCCTGCTCGCGGTGGCCGCAGCCAGCCTGGCCTCGCCACCGGACGACGCCTCTTCCGCCGTCCACGCCGCCGTTGGCCTGGTGCTACTGATGATGCTGCTGCGCCGCTGGCTGCGCCGGCGCCTGGGTGGCTTCACCGGCGACACGCTGGGCGCCTGCGAACAGTTCGGCGAAATCACCGTGCTGCTGGCCTTCTGCGCCGGCATGCCGGCCCTGGTGCTGCTGTGAGCACACCCGACCTGCACGCCTGGCGCCACCCGCGCGCCGAAGGTGCCGCAGGGCGCTGCATAGGCCGCACCGACCTGCCGGTGGACCCGCGCCGCGCCAAGCGCCTGGCGCACCGCATCCGCGGCTTTGCACGGCGCCAGGGGCTGCCGGCCATCGTCATCACCTCGCCGCTGCAACGCAGCCGCGCCGTGGGCCGCTGGCTGGCACGCTGGGGCTGGCAGCACCGCGTGGACCCGGCCTTGTCAGAGCTGGACTTCGGCCACTGGGACGGCCGGCCCTGGACCGATGTGCCGCGGGCCGAGTTCGACGCCTGGTGCGCCGATTTTGCTGACCATGCACCGGGTGGTGGCGAGCCGGTGACGGCGCTGCTCGACCGCGTCCGCGGTTTCGACCCCGGCGCCGCGCGTTTGCTGGTCACGCACGGGGGCTGGTTGTCTGCTGCGCAGTGGTTGCAGCATCAAGGCGATGCGCTGCCGCGCAGTGAGCACTGGCCGGCCGCGCCGCGGCACGCATGGCATACCGGGCTGAGCCTGGATGGATGGATGCTGCAACCACCGAGTTGATCGCCGTTGGCACAGGCAGAAACCCGCGTGCCTTTGACGTCTGAGCGGTGCGGTAACGAGGACTCTCGGCATGCCACAAGACTGCACCCGGGTGCCGCTCAATCCGGCTCAAGCACCGACCGGGGAAGGCAGCCGCTCTTGGCCGCTCAAGACGCCGGTGGCATCATGCCGTATGCCTGCCTCCAAGCACATCCGGCTTCTGGGTCGCTTTGGATAGCACGTTACGCCTCACCCGAAGCGACTTCCAGACTTCCCTGCTGAAAGCAGCCGACTTGCAGACTCATGCGCACCAAGATTCCGCCTGCGTCTCCGGAACTGAGAGTCATCAAGAAGATCGCGCCTAACGCCAGAGGCGCAAAGGGACTCACAGCAGAGTTTGGGCCGAAACTCGTCTGCGTGCGCCATAGATTGGACGAGAGCGGCACCAAACGACTGACTACGGTCGAACTCGTCATCTCCGAAAAGGCCATCAACCGCCGCCCTGGCCCGACTGTTGACCTTGCCTTCAAGCCCCAAGAAAGCGCACTTCACGCGGCGGTCAAGGCTGCTGGTGGACGGTGGCATAAGACAGAACAAGTTTGGAGCATCAGGCGGTCGGTCGCCGTCTCCCTGGGCCTGAAGGCCCGAATTGTTCCTCGACGCCCCTGACGACCCACAAGGCTATCTGTGGATACTTGGAGCTAAAAATGGAGACATGTTGCCAGCATCGACTACGTCGTGTTGCCGACTAAAACACGTTAGGCAGCACCAAGAGGCGTCGTCGTGCCATTCACTCAAGCTTCACCATGTCTCGCCGCAAGAAGTTCACACGCAACCTAGGTCGCGACCTCGGTACGCCGCTACCGGCACGAACAACTTCCGAGTGGGTGCGCTTTGAACATGAGCACGAACCATACGGCGCCTTCAGCTACATCAGCGATGCCGAGGCCCTGTTGGCGGCAGATGGCTTGAACAAACTCAACGCGCTCCGCGGCTGGTTCAACTAGCACCTTGACGCGCCGGACGTACTGACAAAGGAGCGCTTCTGGTTTTGTGCGGAGGCCGTGCACTACGTCGAGAAGGCTCGCGAACTGTCTGAAGTTCTTGTATCGGTGGGTATCCCAATCGTTGAGCGCCGAACAAAGCGCGTCCCTGGCAAGGTCAGCTGGTATGACTCGAATCAAGTCGCTGTTCTTACTTACCGCGACACGCCGCAATCAACCAAGCGCGCCCCATAAATCCGCCTCGCTCCACGCTTCATTTGCCTATGACTGCAGTGCTGCCTAACCCCTCGCTCAAGCGCGGACCCGCTACGGCAGCCGCGCTTGGCCGCTCCAGGCGCCAGTGGCATCATGCCCTCCGCGGCCAAGCGCGTCCGCCTTCACGGTCCGCTTAGCTCGAACGTTAGGCCGCACAAACGAAGGCTAGGTGCCATCTGCCCGATCGATGAAAGACAGAAATCCCGCCCTGGTTTCGCATCTGCCTCTTGAGCGCAGCGACCTACTTCGCCTGCTCGAAATTGCGCGAGCCGATGGAGCTTCCTTCTTCCAGCATCATCCAGATTGGGCCGCGCAGTATGCGGACCGCGTGCTCGGAACCGCGTTGTGCCAAGGAGCGGCCCTTCATTACTTGAACCCAAGTGCAGGCCTCAATGACTTCGACGTCTACACTTTCTATGCCGAACATCCAGATCGTCCGTGGTACGCGAAGCGCATCAAACGCGCCGACTTTGGTGATCCGAAGTTTGGAGTCTCTGAGGTCTCGCCACGCGGCTTTCTCGGACGGAGAGTGGATCTGATGGGGCGCTCTTTGCCAGTCCCACCAAACAGCAACCTCATTGCGGCCATTAACGGCTGGCTCGGCGAGGGAAGAACTAGGTCCGCCCGTGAGCTGGCAATGAAGGCGGTTATCGTGCTTGAGCCTGCTGAACACCTTGCATCCATTGCTTGGCCACGCGGTGCGGCCTAACCCCTCGCTCAAGCGCGGACCCGCTACGGCAGCCACGCTTGGCCGCTCCAGGCGCCGGTGGCATCATGCCTTCCGCGGCCAAGCGCGTCCGCCTTCGCAGTCCGCTTAGCTCGAACGTTAGGCCGCGCATGGGAACGCCGCTGCGAACGGCGGCGCAGCGCGCAGACACCCTGCGGCTTGTCGCGTCGCGCTGACCCTCCGAGCAAGACCTCCACCTTGCTTGCTCCTGCGCAACGGCGCGCTACGGTCAGAGCGGCTTCAGTCTCAACCCATGGAGCTACTATCTTCACGGCCAGCAGCGCGCATCCGCGCGGGTCGGCCGAGCAACCTACGAGAGCCGCACAGTCAGTTCTTGGAGCGCGCTTCGCGCGGTGCGCATAGCGCGTGGCCAGTCTGTCGAACGCCGCTGCGCGGCGGCGCGTCTCGCTTCGGAACCGCCTCGCCTGATTTTTTCCTTACCTCGGGCACGTACCAGTTCTCCAACCCGCTACCCGGCAAGCAAGGTTAAGGCGCAAGTCGCAACCTCGGTGGTCCTCAACGCGGCCTAACCCCTCGCTCAAGCGCCGACCCGCTACGGCAGCCACCGTCTGGCCGCTCCAGGCAATCGTTGTACATTGTCCTTCCGCGGCCAGCCGGCGTCCGCCGTATCGGTCGGCTTAGCTCGAACGTTAGGCCGCACAACCAGGCAACGCGGCGGCTTCGCCCTTCTCGGCAAGGCGCTGCAGCGCGGCCGCCCTCGGCACAGAACACTCCCTGAACCATGCTTGCGCTGTCTGTAGTTCGTCCAAGCGGCTCACGAATCGCCTCTGGGCTGAAAACGATCGAGGTCAGGTCCTGGGTACCCGATGAGTTGCCGCTGCAGAATCTCCTGATTGTCGAGAACGGGTCGTATCTGTCCGACCGTCGGCCCGAAGATCCAGACGGAAGAGCCGTTGCTCTGGTTGATGTCGCGCGGTGCATCCATGGACCGACGCCGAAGTTGACGCTGCGTTCTCAAGTGGCTGGAAACCTGGCTACTTTGCTTGGGTTCTAACCAACGTACGCCCGCTGTCTGGTGACGAGATCGTCCCAGCACGACTACGTCTCTATGAAGTTGCCTCCCCAACCTCCTGCGCGGAATCACGTGCGGCCTAACCCCTCGCTCAACACCGGACCCGCTACGGCAGCCACCGCCTGGCCGCTCCAGGCCTTGCGGTAAATTGTCCTTCCGCGGCCAGTCGGCGTCTGCCTCCACGGTCCGGTTAGCTCGAACGTTAGGCATCACCGTCAAGCCGAGTCACGCTGCCCATCCGAATCACCTGGCCAGAGCATCCATGAACGCACATATTGTCTTCGTAGACGACAACCTGGTACATCTGCGGAGGTTCCTCAAGGAAATCGCTCTTGCTGCAGTCAACGTTGACGTAACCTTGATTGACAGCGCGAGTTCATTGGTCACGGCGCTAGATGGCCTAGAAAGCGCACCTCCTCATCTCTTTGTACTGGATATGGTCATTATCGAAAGAAGAGGAGCGGATTCAACAGATGAGCTTCCAGACTACACCCCATACGAAGGTGGTATTTGGTTGGCGCAAAAGATTCGGTCAAGGCCGAGCCTGCAGAAGGTGCCCATCCTCTTCTTCAGTACCGTCGAGGCGCAGGACACTCAGAGACTTGTGGCGCGGCACTTGAGATCAAGTGAACGACAGCAAACCTACTACGCCTCTAATCTCGAAGAACCGGAAGCGGTTGCGCGCAAAGTTCTGGCGCTGGCATCCGCCAATGTCGAACTCGTGCCGCTGGAGAAAGGTATCACTAGGGCAATGCTTGAATCGGTTGAGCTGAAGCCCGGCTTCTTTGGCATCAAGATTGACTTGAAGAAACTGTTCCGCGTTGAACAGTGAGGCCTAACCCCTCGCTCAAGCGCCGACCCGCTACGGCAGCCGCCGTAAGCCTGGGCCGCGGCCCATGAGGCATCATCGCAACCCAGGCTTACGCCGCCTGCCTCCGCGGTCGGCTTAGCTCGAACGTTAGGCCCCACAGTCCCACGCTCAGGAACTTCGCATGCCGAGAATCGGTTATCTAGCTGATCATTGGGGCTCTACAAGCCTTGTCTACGAAGCGCTGCAACTTCTAAGGCGGCGTGGCGAGATTCAGCTTGAGGGCGTCGACGACTACCGGACGGTGGAAGCTCTCGATCAAGCAGTCTGGAGGCTCATCAACCTAGCAGATGTTCTGGTTGCCAGCGTCAGGAAGGGCTCATCGAACATCTACTACGAGATCGGTCTCGCGCATGGCGCGGGCAAACCGGTGATAGTTGTCGGGGAGGAGACAGCACCAGATCCTCCCCCTGCGCTTGCGTCGCAGCGTGTCCTGCGAGTCAATGCCCGCATCGATACCGCTGAGACGGTTGCCTTTCGGCTGCAAGAGGCTGTGGAAGAGTCTCTGAGTCGATATCGACCTTTCTCAGGCCCGCGATCGTCCATCGATCAGACTCGCTCTTACTCCTCAGACTCATTCACGCAGCATCACGCTGAGGACTTTCGATCTCTTTTCGCCTACTCCGGAAGTGCCCGGGGACTGCGCTTTGAGCGTTGGTTCACCGCCATGGCTCGGGGCGTCCCTGGCTGGGAAGTCATCGAGGGCGAACGCGGCGCAAGGTCGGATGACGGCTTCGATCTAGTCATCTGGAACTCGCGAGAGGACTCAGACCTCCTGGCTCTCGGCAACCCTATCGCCGTAGAACTCAAGGCGATAAAGACGATGAACACCGAGTTGCTATCGCAACTCCTGCATCGTGCTCGTCGGGCAGGACTGAAGGCGGTTGTGTTTGCAACAACAGGGGTGAATCCACCACACACCAAGCGGTTGCTTTCGCGACTTCGCACCGATGAGGGGATTCGCGCAATCGCTCTAGACCGTGAAGATCTCTTACTCGCCGAGTCCCCCGAGCAACTTCTTCGAGTCTTTCGGCAGAAGGTCAGAGAAGTCCTCTATGACGGGGACGCCTGATGTTCGACCACGCTCAACTTGCCGCGCGGATCGCGGCGGTCGATGCAGCTGTGACGGCACACGACAAGGGCGCGACCTTCGAGTCACTGGCCAAGTACCTCTTCGAGCATCTTGAGGGCGTAGAGGTCACTGAGCAGGACGTACTGATGCAGTCCGAAGAGATTGATTTGGTCTTGTGGAATGCCCAAAGAGAGGAAGTGCTTCGCCCCTGGGAGGCGGTAGTCTTGGTCGAGTGCAAGAACTGGAGTGCGGCTGTTGGTGCACCGGCACTCGACAGTTTCATTGCCAAAGTCAGGCGCCGGAGCTTGAAGACGGGCATATTCATTGCCGCTCGCGGTGTGACCGGCCAGTTTCTGACTGGAGATGGCAACGAGCCCGGGGCTGTTGGAGTGATCCGGAGCGCACTGCAAGAGGGAATCCGAGTGATTGTGATCACGATGGATGACATCCGGGCCATCGCAACACTGGACGACATCCGGCAACTTATCAAGCGACGCTACTGCGGCCTGTTCGTCCACCGGGTGCTGTAGTGGGGCCTAACCCCTCGCTCAAGCGGCGACCCGCTACGGCAGCCACCGTCTGGCCGCTCCAGGCCACGGTGGTAGATTGTCCTTCCGCGGCCAGCCGGCGTCCGCCTCCGCGGTCGCCTTAGCTCGAACGTTAGGCCTCATGAACAAGAGTCGCGCCGTTGCCACCGTCGCCGTCGTTCTCGGCGCAATCGCACTTGCCATTGCGTTTCAGCGCGCCGCACTCCAGGAAGCCCAGCAGTACTCGATGCGCACAGACGTGCAAGTCGCAACCTTCGTCGGCTTGTTCTTTTCCTATCTCGCTGCGGCCAGCGCTTGTACTTGGCTGCTGAGCCTGGCCTCTGGCATCGCGCGGAGGGGGGTTCGAGTCGGCGCCCTGGTAGCAACCGCAATCATTGGCGCAGCGCTCCTCTACATGGCGCCGCTCCTGGCCTTTCTGACCCTGGCTGGCCTGTGCCAAGTACAGTTTCTTTGCCCCGACTACGCTAATCCGATCGGCTGGGCATTGAGCGGCGCTGTCTGGTCCCCTAAGAAGCCCTTTGCTGCTGCTTGGCTGGCGCCGCTGCTTGCCGCGGTTGTGCTCTATAGGCGCAAGAGCGCAGGCCGGTGCAATGAGGCCTAACCCCTCGCTCAAGGCGCCGACGCCCTACGGCAGCCACCGTCTGGCCGCTCCGGGCCAAGGTTGGTATCGTCCCTCCCCGGCCAGCCGGCGTCTGCCTCCGGTCGCGTCTTAGCTCGAACGTTAGGCGTACACAGAAACAAGCCCCGCGGCGTATCTACCGACCTTGAAACATATCCGAACCGAGATCGACATTGCCGCTCCTGCGGCCATAGTCTGGCAAGTGCTGACAGACTTCATGGCATATCCCGCATGGAATCCCTTCGTGCGGTCCATCAGTGGCGAGACCATCGTCGGCAGCCGACTGAACATCACGGTTCAGCCGAATGGAGGCCAATCCATGTCCTTCAAGCCGAAACTGCTGGTGTTCAATCCAACCAGCGAGCTTCGCTGGAAGGGTCAGCTGCTCGCTCCGGGCATCTTCGATGGGGAGCATTACTTCCAGTTGGTTGAGTCTTCTCTTGGGAAGGTTCGCTTCACACACGGAGAGTCCTTCAGCGGACTTCTCGTGCCGCTGGTGATGCGTGGCACTATGCAGTCAAGAACCGAGCTTGGCTTCGTTGCAATGAACAACGCACTTAAGGCCCGAGCCGAGGCACTTCGATGACGCCTAACCCCTCGCTCAAGGCGCCGACGCCCTACGGCAGCCACCGTCTGGCCGCTCCAGGCCATACTTGCTATCGTCCTTCCGCGGCCAGCCGGCGTCTGCCTACGGTCGCGGCTTAGCTCGAACGTTAGGCCTCGAACTTTGTCACCCAATCGAATCACATCGCTCCGTCCGCGCAAGGCTCAGGAGGATGACTTCTCGTTTCTCCTCTCGCTCCGGCAGCAGACCATGGCGCTTCATCGAGTAGCAGCGGGAACCCCCGAGTCCGACGACCAAATGCACGCCAAGGTGCGGAAGGACTGGGAAGTCGCCAATGTTGTTCTGGTAGACGATGAACCTATCGGATTACTCAAAGTGCTGAAGGACCCCGAACTCTGGACTCTCTCTCAGATTCAGTTGCTTCCCCAATGGCAGGGCAAAGGCATCGGAGGCGAGTTGATTCAAGCGCTCGTCGCGGATGCGAAGATTCAAGGATGTCCGATCGAATTGAGCGTTCTTAGGGTGAATCCCGCCCGACGACTTTATGAACGTCTAGGTTTTCGAGTTGTTGCCGAAAGCACCCACGGCTACACGCTACGGATCGAGGCCTAACCCCTCGCTCAAGCGCCGACGCCCTACGGCAGCCACCGCTTGGCCGCTCCAGGGCATCGTTGTAGATTGTCCTTCCGCGGCCAAGCGGCGTCCGCCTCCGGTCGCGTCTTAGCTCGAACGTTAGGCCTCAGGGCCGGCTCAATCTCGAAGTGCAACACCTCCTCCTCTAAGGTGTTGCCCTATGCGTCCTCATTACAAGCAGCTGACCGCCGACGATCGGCTGGTCATTGAGTCTCTTCTGGCCCAAGGCCTGTCCTGCCGGGCCATTGCCG